>NZ_JYKO02000001.1:1748923-3047846 GCF_000949385.2 Pseudomonas sp. LFM046
CATGGCAAGATCAATCGGGGTCGTGCGGCAGGTCGTGGGTGAAGTCTTTGCGGTGGGCGCGGACGGCTCACGCCGCATGCTTACCGAAGGCGACCGGGTATTCGCAGGCGAGCAACTGGTCACGGGCGACAACGGTGCAGTGGCCGTGGCCCTGGCCAACGGCCAGGAGCTGGTGCTCGGACGCGACAGCAGCGTGCCGCTCAACACTGCCATGCTGGCTGGCGACTCAGGCGCTGCACAGTCCAGCGCGGACCACGCGCCGGCTGCCCCCAGTCAGCAGGACCTCACCGACGTCGAGAAGCTGCAGGCCGCGATCCAGGCGGGCGCCGACCCGAGCCAGATTGGCGAAGCGACCGCAGCCGGGCCGGGCGCAGGTGGCGGCGCGGGCGGCGGCAATGCGGGCGGCGGCCACTCCTTCGTGCTGCTGGGCGAGACTGCCGGCCGGGTTGATCCCAACATCGGTTTCCCCACCGGCCCCATCGGCTTCGTGCCGGAATTCCCCGCACCCGAGGTGGCCGCACCTGCCGAAGAACCGGCACCCATTAATGGCGTGCCGCTGGCGCGGGACGATGCCCAGACGATCCAGGAGGGCAGCGACGGCATACAGGGCAATGTGCTGGACAATGATGATGGCGGTCCGGACGTGCCCACCGAGTTCGTGTCGTGGCAGGCCACCGGTTCTACCGCAGGCCCCAACGGCAGCCTGTTGGTGACGACGCCCTATGGCCAGGTGACGCTGAACCCGGACGGCACCTACAGCTTCGAGCTGGCCAACGGTACGACAGCGGTCGAGGGGCTGGCGGAAGGCGAGCGGGTCGATCTCAACTTTGGTTACACCATCCGGGACGGCAACGGCGACCAGAGCTCGGCGTCGCTGACCATCACCATCATCGGTCAGAACGACATTCCCACCATTGAGGTCAACTTCCCGGATGCCGAGGGCGGCGTGGTTCAGGTGTTCGAACGCGGCCTACCCGACGGTTCCAGCGCTGGCGATGGCAGCAACGTGGTGCACGGCACCTTCAAGATTGCCGACCCGGACGGGCTGGATACGCTGAAGAGCCTGGCCGTGGGTGGCCTGGGCCTGCAAATCGACTCGGCACATCCACTGGCAAGCCTTATCGGGCGGGGCTTTGATGCGGCGTTCGGCCGGGTGCAGATCACCGGGTTCGATCCCGATACAGGCACCTTCAGCTTCAGTTACACGCTGACCCGCCCCATCACCGACCTCCCCGCCGGTGCGGAGGCGGATAGTTTCCTCCTCAGTCTGAGTGATGGCCTGGGTCTGCCCGTAACGACCAATATCCGCATTGAAATCGTCGATGACGTGCCGCAGGCCAATCCGGATAGCCAGAGCCTGACCGAGAACGGTACCCCTTCCACCGTCAGCGGCAATGTGCTGGGCAACGATGTGGGCGGCGCGGACCAGCCGAAGGCCCTCACCAGTTGGAATGGCGTCGCAGACGCCGCCCCCGGCCCGAATGGCAGCCTGCTGGTGAACACCGCCTATGGGCAGGTGACCCTGAATGCCGATGGCAGCTACAGCTTCACCCTGGCCAACGGTTCGGCCGCGGTGGAGGCGCTGGACGACGGGCAGGTGGTGACGCTGCAGTACGCCTACACCATGCATGACGCCGACGGTGACCTTTCTGACTCCACGCTGACCATCACCATCAATGGCAGCAATGACGTTCCCACGGTGACCGTCAGTTCCCCCAACGGCGAGGGCGGCCTGGCCCAGGTGTTCGAGAAAGGCCTGGCGCCGGACGGCAGCAGCGCCGGGGACGGCAGCACCGTGGCGACCGGCACCTTCAGTGTCGGAGACGCCGACGGGCTGGGCGACCTGAAGAGCCTGACGGTTGGCAGCCTGACCCTGAACCTCGCTGGCGGAGGCGCGTTTGCCGACCTGGTGGGCCAGAGCTTCAACACCGCTCATGGCACGGTGGCGATCACCGGCTATAGCAACGGCACCTACAGCTTCAGCTACACCCTGACCGAGGCCACCACCGATGGCGCGGGTCTGGAAACCGACGGCTTCCAGATCACCGTGAGCGATGGGACGGCTCCGCCGGTGTCGGGCTCGGTAAGTATCGAAATCGTCGACGATGTGCCGCAGGCCCTGGCGGACAGCCAGAGCGTGACCGAAGACGTTGCCCCTTCCACCGTCAGCGGCAATGTGCTGGGCAACGATGTGGGTGGGGCGGACCAGCCGGCGGCCTTCACCAGTTGGAACGGCGTGGTCGGCGCAACCCCCGGCCCGAATGGCAGCCTGTTGGTGAATACCGCGTACGGGCAGGTGACCCTGAACGCCGATGGCAGCTACAGCTTCACCCTGGCCAACGGTTCGGCGGCGGTGGACGCGCTGGTCGATGGGCAGGTGGTAACACTGCAGTACGCCTACACCATGCACGACGCTGACAGTGATCCCAGCAATTCCGCGCTGACCATCACCATCAATGGCAGCAATGACGTTCCCACGGTGACCGTCAGTTCCCCCAATGGTGAGGGCGGGCTGGCCCAGGTGTTCGAGAAGGGCCTGGCGCCGGACGGCAGCAGCGCCGGGGACGGCAGCACCGTGACGACTGGCACTTTCAGTGTCGGTGACAAGGACGGCTTGGGCGACCTGAAGAGCCTGACGGTTGGCAGCCTGACCCTGAACCTCGCTGGCGGAGGTGCGTTTGCCGACCTGGTGGGCCAGAGCTTCAACACTGCTCACGGCACGGTGGCGATCACCGGCTATAGCAACGGCACCTACAGCTTCAGCTACACCCTGACCGGGGCCACCACCGATGGCGCGGGTCTGGAAACCGACGGCTTCCAGATCACCGTGAGCGACGGTCTGGCTCCGCCGGTGTCGGCTTCGGTGAGCATCGAGATCGTCGACGATGTGCCGCAGGCCCAGGCGGACAGCCAGAGCGTGACCGAAGACGTTGCCCCCTCCACCGTCAGCGGCAATGTGCTGAACAACGATGTCGGCGGGGCGGACCAACCGAAGGCCTTTACCAGTTGGAACGGCGTCGCAGACGCCACCCCTGGCCCGAATGGCAGCCTGCTGGTGAATACCGCGTACGGGCAGGTGACCCTGAACGCCGATGGCAGCTACAGCTTCACCCTGGCCAATGGTTCGGCGGCGGTGGACGCGCTGAACGATGGGCAGGTGGTGACGCTGCAGTACGCCTACACCATGCATGACGCCGACAGTGATCCCTCTGACTCCACGCTGACCATCACCATCAATGGCAGCAATGACACCCCCACGGTGACCGTCAGTTCCCCCAATGGCGAGGGCGGCCTGGCCCAGGTGTTCGAGAAGGGCCTGTCGCCGGACGGCAGCAGCGCCGGGGACGGCAGTACCGTGACGACCGGCACCTTCAGTGTCGGTGACCCGGACGGGCTGGGCGATCTGAAGAGCCTGACGGTTGGCAGCCTGACCCTGAACCTCGCTGGTGGAGGCGCGTTTGCCGACCTGGTGGGCCAGAGCTTCAACACCGCCCACGGCACGGTGGCGATCACCGGCTATAGCAATGGCACCTACAGCTTCAGCTACACCCTGACCGAGGCCACCACCGATGGTGTGGGGCTGGAAACCGACGGCTTCCAGATCACCGTGAGCGACGGCCTGGCTCCGCCGGTGTCGGCCTCGGTGAGCATCGAGATCGTCGACGATGTGCCGCAGGCCAACGCAGACAGCCAGAGCGTGACCGAAGACGCTGCCCCCTCCACCGTCAGCGGCAATGTGCTGAACAACGATGTCGGCGGGGCGGACCAGCCGGCGGCCTTCAGCAGCTGGAACGGCGTGGTCGGCGCAACCCCCGGCCCGAACGGCAGCCTGCTGGTGAATACCGCCTATGGGCAGGTAACCCTGAACGCCAACGGCAGCTACAGCTTCACCCTGGCCAACGGTTCGGCGGCGGTGGACGCGCTGGACGACGGGCAGGTGGTGACACTGCAGTACGCCTACACCATGCACGACGCCGACAATGATCCCAGCAGTTCCACGCTGACCATCACCATCAATGGCAGCAATGACGTTCCCACGGTGACCGTCAGTTCCCCCAACGGCCAGGGCGGGTTGGCCCAGGTGTTCGAGAAAGGCCTGTCGCCGGACGGCAGCAGTGCCGGGGACGGCAGCACCGAGACGACCGGCACCTTCAGTGTCGGTGACAAGGATGGCCTGGATGACCTGGCTTCCCTCAACGTCGGCAGCCTGACCCTGAACCTCGCTGGCGGAGGCGCGTTTGCCGACCTGGTGGGCCAGAGCTTCAACACTGCTCATGGCACGGTGGCGATCACCGGCTATAGCAACGGCACCTACAGCTTCAGCTACACCCTGACCGAGGCCACCACCGATGGCGCGGGTCCGGAAACCGACGGCTTCCAGATCACCGTGAGCGACGGGACGGCGCCGCCGGTATCGGCCTCGGTGAGCATCGAGATCGTCGACGATGTGCCGCAGGCCCATTCGGACAGCCAGAGCGTGACCGAAGACGCTGTTCCCTCCACCGTCAGCGGCAATGTGCTGGACAACGACGTGGGCGGGGCGGACCAGCCGGCGGCCTTCTCCAGCTGGAACGGTGTGGCCGGTGCTATCCCCGGCCCGAATGGCAGCCTGTTGGTGAATACCGCGTACGGGCAGGTGACCCTGAACGCCGATGGCAGCTACAGCTTTGCCCTGGACAACAGTGCGGCGGCGGTGAACGCGCTGAATGAAGGGCAGGAAGTGTCGCTGCACTACGCCTACACCATGCACGACGCCGACAATGATCCCAGCAGTTCCACGCTGACCATCACCATCATCGGCAGCAACGACGGCCCCACGGTGGAGGCCAGCTTCCCGGACGCCGAAGGTGGCCTGGCCAAGGTGTACGAAAAAGGGCTGGAACCGGACGGCAGCAGCGCTGGCGATGGCAGCACCGTGGTCCACGGTATCTTTACCGTTGCCGATTCGGATGGGCTGAACGACCTGACGTCCATCAGCTTTGACGGCCTGAGCTTTGACCTGACCAGCCGCAGCCTCAACAGCCTGGTGGGTGAGATCTTCACAACTGACCATGGCACGGTGGAAATCACCTCGTACAACGGCAGCGGCACTTTCGGTTTCAGCTACACCCTGACCGAGGCCACCACCGATGGTGCGGGGCTGGAGACCGATGGCTTCCAGATCACCGTGAGCGACGGGACGGGCAGTGACTCGGTCAACGTCAGCATCGAAATCATCGATGACCTGCCGCAGGCCCAGGCGGACAGCCGCAGCCTGACCGAAGACGGCAGCCCCTCCAGCGTCAATGGCAACGTGCTGGGCAATGACGTGAGCGGGGCGGACCTGCCGAAAGCGTTCACCAGCTGGAATGGCGTCGCAGACGCCACCCCTGGCCCGAATGGCAGCCTGCTGGTGAATACCCCCTATGGACAGGTGACCCTGGGCGCCAATGGCAGCTACAGCTTCACCCTGGCCAACGGCGCGTCGGCCGTACAGTCGCTGGACGATGGGCAGGTGGTGACGCTGCAGTACGCCTACACCATGCACGACGGCGACAATGATCCCAGCGACTCCACCCTGACCATCACCATCAATGGCAGCAATGACGGCCCCTCGGTGACGGTCAGCTCCCCGGATGCCGAGGGCGATCGGGCTCTGGTGTACGAGAAGGGCTTGCCGAATGGCAGCAGCGCCGGGGACGGCAGCAACGTGGTCAGCGGCAGCTTCACCGTCGCCGATGCGGACGGGCTGGACGATCTGGTTTCCCTCAAGGTTGGCAGCCTGGCGACTGTTGATCTCACCACCAGCGGCTTCGCCAGTCTGGTGGGCGAGACCTTCAACACCGCCCACGGCACGGTGGAGATCACCGGCTATAACAACGGCACCTACAGCTTCAGCTACACGCTGACCGGGGCTACCACCGATGGTGCGGGTCCGGAAACCGACGGCTTCCAGATCACCGTGAGCGATGGGACAGCGCCGCCGGTGTCAGGCTCGGTGAGCATCGAGATCGTCGACGATGTGCCGCAGGCCAAGGCCGACACCGCCTCGGTCACGGAAGGCACCAGTGTCAATGGCAACGTGGTCACCGGCGTCGGAGCCGGTTCGGTGGCTGACGTCTTCGGCGCTGATAACGCTCCGCCGGCCTCGATCGGTGTGGTGGGCGTGCGGGTCGGTGGAAATACCGCCACTCCGGCGTCGGGCAACGTGGGCGTGGCGATCAACACGGCCCTGGGCACCCTGACGCTGCATGCCGACGGCAGCTACACCTACGTCAGCAATGACGACAGCGTCACCCAGGGCGCGGTGGACACCTTCACCTACACGATCCGCGACGCCGACGGTGATCTCAGCACCACCACGCTGACCATCAACGTGGCCAACGTCACGGTAACCGGCAGCGTGGAGGCCGGTTCCGACCAAGGGGTACGCGAGGCCGCCCTGAGCTTCGGCAGCGACCCGGGCAGCAATGACGAGATTGCCGAGGGCAACCTGCAGGGCAACGGCGGCTCCGGGCCGTACAGCTTCAGCCTGGCCAATGGCGCCGGGCAGTACGGGACGCTGACCGTCGACAGCGATGGCCACTACCAGTACACGCTGACCTCGGCACCCAAGGTGAACCCGGGCGATAACGGCAACAACCTGCAGTTCACCGAGACGTTCACCTTCCAGGTGACCGACGCCAATGGCAACACAGGGACCGGCACCCTGACCGTCGACATTACCGACGATGTGCCCGAGGCCCGTGCCGACACCGCCTCGGTCACGGAAGGCACCAGTGTCAACGGCAACGTGGTCACCGGCGCCGGGGCGGGTTCGGTGGCCGACGTGTTCGGCGCTGATGGCCGGCCGACCCCCACCACGGGTGTGGTGGGCGTGCGGGTCGGTGGAAATACCGCCACTCCGGCGTCGGGCAACGTGGGCGTGGCGATCAACACGGCCCTGGGCACCCTGACGCTGCATGCCGACGGCAGCTACACCTACGTCAGCAACGACGACAGCGTCACCCAGGGCGCGGTGGACACCTTCACCTACACGATCCGCGACGCCGACGGCGATCTCAGCACCACCACGCTGACCATCAACGTGGCCAACGTCACGGTGACCGGTAGTGTGCAGGCCGGTTCCGACCAGGGCGTGCGCGAGGCCGCCCTGAGCTTCGGCAGCGACCCGGGCAGCAATGACGAAATTGCCCAGGGCAACCTGCAGGGCAACGGCGGCTCAGGGCCGTACAGCTTCAGCCTGGCCAATGGCGCAGGGCAGTACGGGACACTGACTGTCGACAGCAATGGCCACTACCAGTACACCCTGACCTCGGCACCCAAGGTGAACCCGGGCAATAACGGCAACAACGTGCAGTTCACCGAGACGTTCACCTTCCAGGTGACGGACGCCAATGGCAACACGGGGACCGGCACCCTGACCGTCGACATTACCGACGACGTGCCCGAGGCCCATGCCGATACTGCCCTGGTCGTCGAAGGCGCCAGCGTCAACGGTAACGTGGTCACGGGCGCCGGAGCCGGTTCGGTGGCCGACGTGTTCGGCGCCGATGGCCCGACTACCCCCACCACGGGTGTGGTGGGCGTGCGGGTTGGCGGGGATACCAGCACCCCGGTGCTGAGCGGCGTGGGCGTGGCGATCAGCACGGCCCTGGGCACCCTGACGCTGCATGCCGACGGCAGCTACACCTACGCCAGCAACGGCGCCAGCGTCACTCAGGACGCGGTGGACACCTTCACCTACACGATCCGGGATGCGGACGGTGATTTCAGCACCACGACGCTGACCATCAGCATCGAGGATTCCTCGCCGGTCATCGGCAGCGTGGATGAGGATGAACTGCCAGGCGGTATCACCGATGGCGATGCCCAGACCACCGTGGTGAGCGGCAGTCTCGGCGAGCTTCTGGTGGGTACGCCTGCGGCGCCACAGTTCGGCATCGCCGCGACGCCGCTGGCCATGCCGGCGCTCACCTCGGACGGGGTGACGGTCACCTATACGCGGGAGGGCGATACCCTGGTGGCCAAGGCCGGCAGCGATACCGTCTTCACCCTGAAGGTGGAAAGCAACGGCAATTACACCTTCACCCTGCTCGGCCCGCTGGATCACCCCGCTGGCGTGGGCAACGACGAACAGCTCCTCACCCTGAACCTCACTGGCGCGCTGCAGGCCAGCAATGGCTCGGGCAACTTGCCACTGGCGGGGGACCTGCTGATCCAGGTCGAGGATGATGTGCCGGCGATCGTCGCGGCCTCCAACCTCGTCTACTCCAACGGCGCCAATCCGGGCGGCGGGACGGGGATATTCCTCTACAGCACCGGTGCCGATACCCGGGGCAGCGGGCCGTACTCGGCCTCCGACTCGGACTTCACGCCGATCGGCCTCAGCGGCAGCGTGGGTGGGAACGCGATCTCGGCGTCTTCGGTGATCTGGGTATCGGAGTCCGCGACCACGGCGACCTTCGACATCACCTTCAGCTATGCCCCCAATCCGGCCAACCCCAACACGCTGGCAGAGGCCAATGGCACCCTGGTGTTCGACAAGGTCAACGGCACCTACTCGGTGTCGCTGGACCAGCCCATCCAGAGTTTCACCATCTTCCAGACCAGCAACTCGATCAGCATTACCGGCTACGAGGCGAACGGTACGGTGCCGGACAGTAGCCAGCCGGATGTGTCGGTGGTGAAACTGGATAACGACTTCTTCGTCCAGTACACCAGCTCTGCCGAACCCGGCGGCGGTACCGGTAACAACAATCTCCGCGCCGGCAACGTCGACCCCACGGAGTTCAGCGACGGTGAGCTGTTCAGCCAGTCGCCTTCCTGGGTCAGCGTGAGCAACACGGCCAACGGCGTGGGCGGCGACACCATTGGCAAGGGTGAGGTGCTGGACCTCAACTTCTACACCTCCGATCCCAAGGGCGCGCTGGGCGTCACGCCCGATGCCCGTGCCGCCGGGATGTTCCTCAAGTTCGACAATATCGGTAATACCGAGGACATCGTGGTGGTGCTCAAGCTGATCGGCCCCGGTGGGGTCCCGACCACCCGGGCACTGGTGGTGAACAGCGCAGACATCATCACCGCCAACAGCGTGGCGCTGGCCGCCTATGGCATCACCCTGGACAACAATGACGGGGCCATCATCATCGAGGGCAACGACTTCAACGCCCCCGGAGAGAACTGGCAGATCTACGGCGCGCAGATTCTCACCAGCGTCGAGGGCATCACCACCTCCAGCGCCATCAACTTCAACTCGGGACTCGGTGAGAGTGGCGCCTCGGATGTTTCCAATGGCATCAGCTTCACGGCCGGTGAGACGGATAACGATGTCATCAAGGTGTCGGATATCGGTTTCATCACCACCGAGAGCAACACGGTGGACACCGATCTGGACTTCCAGGTAGGCGTTCGCGATGCCGACGGCGATACGGCGCCGACCCAGGTGCTGCATGTGACGATGGAGGCGGGCAGCACCTTCATCGGCACCGCCACCGCCGACGTGATCCATGGCACCACCGGCAATGACACCCTCCAGGGCAATGGAGGGAACGATGTGCTGGTGGGCGGATTGGGGAACGACACGCTGGATGGCGGCGCGGGCATCGACACCGCGTCCTACGAAGGGGCCACGGCGGGTGTCACGGTCAACCTCTCGCTGCTTGGCCAGCAGAACACCGTCGGCGCCGGTTTGGATACGTTGGTGAATATCGAGAACCTGAAGGGTTCGGGGCTGGATGACACACTGATCGGCAACAGCAACGACAACCTGCTTGTGGGTAATGGCGGCTCTGACCACCTGACCGGCGGTGCCGGGGCGGACACCTTCAAGTGGCTGCTGGGCGACACGGGCACCACCACCATCACCGACTTCACGCCGGGTGTGGACAAGCTGGACCTGTCGCAGCTGCTGACCGGTGAACACAGCAATGCGGGCAGTCTGGACGATTTCCTGACGATGTCGTTCGGCACCAACACCACCATCACGGTGGACAGCAACTCGACCGCCAATCCGGGGGGAACCGGGCAGAGTGTCGTCCTGGAAGGGGTGAACCTGCAGGCCGCCTATTCGGCGCCGGACACGGCCTCGGTGATCACGCATATGCTCAATGACGGTACTTTGAAAGTGGACGCCTAGCGAAAGCTGCGAGACGGCCCGCTCCTCCTTGGGAGCGGGCCTGGCGCCAGATAGGAGAGGGGAGGGAGGGAACCATGGTTTATGTGCAACGCGACGAGAAAGGCAGGGTTCTGCGGGTGGAGCACGAACCCTTCGAGAGCATGACCCAGAGCATGTCTTCCAACGACCCGGAGGTGCGGACCTGGTTTGCCAGCCGCAGCCTCCATGACCACCTGATGTCGTTGCAGCATTCAGACCTGGAGCTGATTCGAGTGATCGAGGATCTGGTTCAGGTGCTGGTGAGCAAGGGGGTGATGAACTACACCGACCTGCCGGGTGCCGCCCGCAACAAGCTTCAGCACCGTGCCGTCACCCGCGCCAAGGTGGGTGACCTGGATGGCCTGGTCACGGATGAGTCGCGGCTGCCGTACTGAATCTGTTCGCTTCGCTCCGGCATGAGCGTGGCCGTGCCGGTCAATGTCCTGCCGGGGATGCGTTCCTGGCGGGGGAGGCCCAACGATTCCCCGTGCGTTGTCAGGCCTCGCAGGCTCTAACCCGACCGGGACGGCTCGCCTCCAGGCGCTCCGCAGGTCTCCATCACTCGCCACTCCACGGCGCCGGTGCTCCGATCAGGCGGCCCATCGCGCCTTTGATTCCCAGCTCTCGCAGCACATCCAGTTCTCCCTGGGTCTCCACCATTTCGGCGATCAGGGGCAGGTCGATGCTGTTGGTGGCGCGGAACAGGGCTTCGATGAACAGGCGCTTGTCACTCTCCTGGTCGATGGCGCGGATATAGGTGGCGTCGATCTTCAGGTAAGCCAGGCCCAGGTGGGCGAGGTTGCCGATCAGGCTGAAGCGTCCACCGAAGTGCTGCAGGCCGAGGCTGTAGCCGGTTTCACGGATGGCCTGGCAGACCTGCCCCAGTTCAGCAGCCGGCGGCAGGTGGCGTTCGTCCAGTTCCAGGGTGAGCAAGGGTGCCTGCTGCGGATGGGATTTGAGCAGGGCCAGCAGGCGTTCGCGGTTGCTGGTTTCGCGCAGGCTGGCGGCCGACAGGCTGAGGGCGATGGGCGCAGGGTGCTGTTCCAGGTGCGCCAGGCAGTGTTCGAGCATGGCCAGGTCAAAGCGCGGGCCCCAGCCCAGGCGTTCGATCCAGGGCAGGAAGCGACCGGCGGCCACGGCTTCGCCCTGGGGATCGAGCAGGCGAGCCAGTACCTTCTGGTGCAGGGCTTCGGCGGGGTTGGTGCACAGGCCCACCGGCTGGAAATACAGGCGCAGCTTGCCCTTGTTCAGCGCGTCGTCGATCCAGTCGCGCCAGTCGTGCAGGCTCTGGCCCGGCGCCGCGTCGTAGTCGTCCAGGCGCAGCCACGGCTGATCGGGGTTCTGCGAAGCCTGGGCCAGGGCCTGGTCCGCCCGGCTCATCACCTGCTGGGCCGCCTCTCCGGGGCGGTAGGCGGAGATGCCGAGGAAGCCAACCGGGCTGCGGTCGCTGGCTCCGGTGCTGTAGAGGTTTTCCAGCTGGTCGGAGAGTTCCCGGGCCAGTTGCTCGGCGTCGTCGCCGGTCAGGCCGGGGGTGAGCAGCGAGAATTCGCCACCGCGGCTGCGGGAGGCCAGCCAGTCGGCGGTGCCGCGTTGATGCATCAGGCCGCCGAGGATTTCGCCGACGTCGCGGATCAGGGCGTCGGTGCGCTGGCCGCCGAGGCGTTGGTTGAGGCCGCCGAGGTCATTGACCCGCAGGAGGAGGAGGTAGCCAGCGGCGTTCTGCTCGTTGGGCACCAGCTGGTTGGCCAGGCGGATATCGAATTGCCGGCGGTTGGCGAGGCCGGTGAGGCTGTCCTGGTAGGCCTCCTCCCGCAGGCGTTCGCTGCGTGCGGCTTCTTCGGCGAAGAGGTTGCGCAGCTTGTCCACCATCTGGTTCATGGCCAGCACCACGCGGCGCAGCTCGGGTGTGCGCGGCACCTTGGGCAGGGCGAGGAATTCCCGCCGGCTGATGGCTTCCGCCTGTTGCACCATGTTGTCCAGCGGGCGCAGCTGGGTGCGCAGCAGCCAGGCGCCCACCAGGGCGCTGATGACCCCGCAAAGCATCAGCCAGGCGAGGCTGCCGATGGCGCTGTCCCACAGCTTGGCGAGGGCGAACTGGGGATGGCTGAACACTTCCACCCGCGCGGCCTGTTGCCAGCCGCGCATGATCAGGGCATCCCCGCCCTGGGGGCGCAGGTTCACGAGGTGGGCGAACCAGGCCGGCACGTTCTCGGTGCTGGCGGTGGTGCGACGCTCGGCGATCAGGCTGCCATCGGGAATGCTTACCACGCGGATACTGGCGAAGTAGCCACTGTCGAAGATGGAGCTGACCATCAGCTCGATCATCGCCGGGTCGTCCACGTGCGGCGTCATCGACAGGCCGAGGGCGGTGGCGGCGTCCTGGGCATGGGAGCGCAGCTGGCTGAGCAACTGCTCGCGTGAGCTTTCCACCCCCGCGAGGAAGCTGCCGGCAAAGGCCAGTGCGAGCAACAGGCAGATGGCCAGGAACAGTTGCTTGAGTAACGACATGGGCTAACCCTCTCCAATGGCGAAGCCTTCGGCTCTCATCTTTTTCAGCAGGTCCTGCCAGCGCGACAGTTTCTTGGTGTCACCCGCCCGCTTGCTGCCGGTATAGAGCCCCTCGGCGTTGAAGGCGTAAACCGGCAGCAGGTCGGTGCGCTGGGAGGCGGGGCGGATTTCGCCGATCAGGTTGTCCAGCACCAGGGGATCGGCGGTGGGGCTCTTGTAGTAGGTGAGCACCATGTGGGCCTGGTTCTGGCGCAGGGCCTTGACGTAGGTGATGCGCAGCTTTTCGGCGGGAATGCCGAGGCGGCGCAGGGTGAAGTATTTGGCGATGGCGTAGTCTTCGCAGTCACCCGCCCCCTTGATCAGCGCTTCCACCGGGGTGGCCCAGTAGTCGTTATCGCGCCAGGTGCGGATGTCGTCGGTAAAGCGGATCTGGCGATTGAAGAAGCGGTTCACCGCGCTCAGCTTCTCGGCTTCGGGGAGTTCGATGCTGGCCTGGATCAGTTCGCTCCAGGCGAGGATGCGCGCCTTGGCGGGGCCCAGGTTGCCGTAGCGCTGCTCGGCATTCTGGATGATCAGGTCGAAGTCCCAGTTGGCCAGGACACTGGCGAGGCACAGCAGCAGGCCGACGAGCAGGCAGCCGCCTCGCCAAGCCAGCCACGAGGGGCGTCGCAGTCCCTTTGCCAACCTCCCTTGCCCCATCAGCCTTCTCTCCCCCAAGGATGCACAGAGTCTAGGCAGGACTTGGCGGATTTGCCGGGGGTTTTCCCGGTTTCAGTGGGTGCGCAGGGTCTTCTGGCGAAGGATGTAGATGCTGACCAGCACGGCACTGGTGAGCATGAAGCCGCGCGCCCAGGGTAGGGGCACGAGGAAGCAGGAGAGGGTGATGCTGGCCCACATCAGCACCAGGGCGTACACCTTGCCCTTGAGCGGGATGCCCTGGCCTTCCAGGTAGTCGCGGATCCAGGGGCCGAGCCTGGGGTGCTCCACCAGCCAGACATAGAAACGTCGCGAGCTGCGCACGAAGCAGGCCGCGGCGAGCAGCAGGAAGGGCGTGGTGGGCAGTACTGGTACGAAAATGCCGATCACGCCCAGGGCGACACTGAGCCAGCCAATGATCAGGAGAACCATGCGCAGCGCCGGGTGGCGCTGCTGCTGGATGTCGCTGTGCGCCATGCGCGCGGTGCCTTAGTGGTGGCGGGGCTTGAGCAGGGCGGGTTTTTCTTCCGGGGCGTTGCAGAGCAGGAAGAGGGCGGTCAGCAGCTCGGGGATCTGCTCGATCATTTCGTCCACCAGGTTGCGATCCTTGGCGATCTCGGCGAACTCGGGCTGTTCGTCGAACAGGCCGGAACCCACCATGATCGGCAGCAGCAGCTCGCTGACTTCTTCCTCGGCGTTCTCGAACCAGGTTTCCTCGCGCAGGAAGACACCTTCCATGAAGCCGATGCACCAGCCGCGCAGGTCGGAATCGTCCGGCTCGTCACCCAGGTCCAGGTCGCAGGGCATTTCCGGATCTTCGTCGCTGGCCAGTTGCCGGGCGATGTGCGCCTTGAGGGCCAGCAGGGTAGTTTCGATTTCCTCGCGCTCGGCGTCGCTGCGGTAGTGCGGCGGTTCGGCGAACAGGGCGTCGATCCACTCGCGCTCGGGCACCTGGTCCGGGCAGATCGACAGGGCGGTCAGGTAGCCGTGGGTGGCCACGTAGTCCAGAGCCTCCTCGTGCAGGTCATCGGCGTCGAGAAAGGCTTGCAGGCGGGACAGTTGCTCAGCGAAGGACATCGTGGGACTACCTTGAGGAATAAACGACGCTGAATTCTAGTCGAGTGCGAGGGCTGCGGCAAAAGGCACGGCCGATAGGCGAGGGCAATTTGCCGGAGCGGCTGACGTATAATGCGCGGCTTGCTCCGGAGACCCCCATGCTCGACCAGGCACTGCGCATCCTCAAAGACGTATTCGGCTACGACGCTTTCCGCGGTAATCAGGCCGCGATCATCCAGCGCGTGGCCTCCGGGGGCGATGCCCTGGTGCTGATGCCCACCGGCGGTGGCAAGTCCCTCTGCTACCAGGTGCCGGCGCTGCTGCGCGATGGGCTGACGGTGGTGGTCTCGCCGCTGATCGCCCTGATGGAAGACCAGGTCGCCACCCTGGACGAACTGGGCGTGCCGGCCGTTGCGCTGAATTCCACGCTGTCTCCCGAGGCCCAGCGGGATATCGCCGATCGTCTGCGCGGGGGGGAGATCAAGCTGCTCTACCTCGCACCCGAGCGCCTGGTTCAGCCACGCATGCTGGCATTCCTGCAGCGCCTGCCCATCGGCCTGTTCGCCATTGACGAAGCCCACTGCGTGTCCCAGTGGGGGCACGATTTCCGTCCCGAATACCTGCAGCTGGGCCAACTGGCCGAGCTGTTCCCCAGTGTGCCGCGCATGGCGTTGACCGCGACGGCCGATATGCGTACTCGCGAGGAGATGGTTCAGCGCCTGCATTTGCAGAATGCCGAGCGTTTCCTCTCCAGCTTCGACCGGCCGAACATTTTCTACCGCATCGTCGCCAAGGATCAGCCGCGCAAGCAGCTCCTGGGGTTCCTCGCCGAGCGCCGCGGGGATGCCGGCATCGTCTACTGCATGTCGCGCAAGAAGGTGGAGGAGGTGGCGTCCTTCCTCTCCGAGCAGGGATTCCCGGCGCTGCCGTACCACGCGGGCCTGTCCAACGACCTGCGGGCGTACCACCAGAAGCGCTTCCTCAATGAGGAAGGGCTGATCATGGTCGCCACCATTGCCTTCGGCATGGGCATCGACAAGCCCAACGTGCGTTTCGTCGCTCACCTGGACCTGCCCAAGTCCCTCGAAGCCTATTACCAGGAGACAGGCCGCGCTGGCCGTGATGGCCTGCCGGCGGATGCCTGGATGGCCTACGGCCTGCAGGATGTGCTGCTGCTCAAGCAGATGCTGAGCAACTCCGAGGGCGACGAACGCCACAAGCGCATCGAGCAGCACAAGCTGGACGCCATGCTCTCCCTCTGCGAGGAGACCCGCTGCCGTCGCCAGACCCTGCTGGCCTATTTCGACGAGGAACTGCCCCAGCCCTGCGGTCATTGCGATATCTGCACCGACGGCGTGCAGACCTGGGATGCCACCGAGCCGGCGCGCCTGGCGCTGTCGGCCATCTACCGCAGCGGCCAGCGCTATGGCGTTGGCCATCTGGTGGATGTGCTGTTGGGGCGCGACAACGAAAAGGCGCGCTCCGCGGGTCATCAGCACCTGTCGGTGTTCGGTGCCGGCAAGAATCTATCGGAAGGCGAGTGGCGCACTCTCTACCGCCAGCTGGTCGCGCGCGGCTTGGCGGACGTTGACCTGGAAGTCTTCGGCGGCTTGCGCCTGACCGAAACCTGTCGCCCGCTGCTGCGGGGCGAAGTGAGCCTGGAGCTGCGCCGTGATCTGTCCACCAAGGCGCCCAAGCCGGCTGCCAGCGCAGCCAGCCAACTGGTACGAAGCGAGGAGCGCGAGCAGTGGGAAGCCCTGCGGGCACTGCGTCGCAAGCTGGCGGAAGAGCACAGCGTGCCGCCCTACGTCATCTTCCCCGACGCCACACTGCTGGAAATGCTCCGCAGCCAACCCCGCAGCCTGGCCGAGATGGCGCGGGTCAGCGGTGTGGGCGCGCGCAAGCTCGACCGCTATGGCGAGGCCTTCCTCGAAGTGCTCAATGGCGCAGGGGAGGCCCCGCGCGCGGTTACTGACCTGCGCCACGAACTGGTCAGCCTGGCCCGTGCCGGCATGACGCCGGCGCAGATCGCCCGCCAGCTGAATTGCAGCGAGAAGAACGTTTACAGCCTGCTGGCCGAAACCATTGCCGGCCAGCAACTGAGCCTGGAACAGGCCCTGGATCTGCCCGAGGACCTGTTGGGTGAGATTCAGGACGCCTTCCTCGACGGTGAAGGCGAGCTGCCGCCGGTGGCGGAAATCGCCGAGCTCTTCGCCGGCCGCGTTCCTGATGGCGTCCTGCACTGCGTGCGCGCCGCCCTGCAGGCAGAGTTCGAAGCCTGACCGCCGGCGCGTCGCGCGCCCTCGAGGATGGAGGCCGAATGCGGATGCGGGCTGTCGGAAATATGACGGGGCAAAACGACGAACTTGTGACGTGCTTCTCTAGCGGCTAATGTGCGTCGGAGGCCTCCGACAGAAGAGGTAGACGTGCCCTACAACAATAATGCCGCATGGCTGAATGACGCGCGCCCCAGTCCGTACGCTGACCAGTTGGTCCTGGGATTCCGTCATTTGCGATTTACGCGTTCCCTGGAGCGCGAATACCGCAGCTATTTCCTCGAAGAGAATTTCGATCTCAAGCGCATCGCCCTCAGCGTGGGTCTGCTGATCTGGGTGGCGTTTGCCGTGCTCGATTTCTACCTGATCAGCAGCGACGCCCGCTGGGGAATGCTCGCTGTACGGATCGGCGTGCTGGGGCTGCTGCTGGTGTGTGGCGTGCTCATGGTCCAGCGCCGCCACCGCCACCTGCTGGCGCCCCTGAGCCTGGTCTGCATCGGTGCCCTCGGCATAGGCGCCGGGGCGGTGGTGGCCATCGCCCATCGCAGTGACCCCTCGTTCCCCTATGAAGGGTTGTTGCTGGTGTGCATGGCGGCCTACTTCCTGGTGGGGCTGCGCCTGGTGGAAGCGCTGGGTGTTTCACTGGTGATACTGCTGGCCTATGTGGGCCTGGAACTCTGGGCCGGGCTGCCCTGGCCGCGCCTGGTCAGCAATCTGCTGTTCCTGTTGTTCGGCAATCTGGCCGGGGCCGTTGGCTGTTACCTGCTGGAGTTCAAGTCCCGCGAGCATTTCCTCATCAGCCACCTGATGCGCGTCCTGGCCGACCACGACAGCCTTACCGGCCTCTACAACCGACGCAGTTTCAATCGTCAGCTGGAACGGTTGTGGCGCCAGGCCCAGCGTGAGCAGCATGGCCTGGCGCTGCTGCTCTGCGACGTGGACCACTTCAAGGCCTACAACGACCGCTATGGCCACCAGGCTGGCGACCAGGCGCTCCAGCAAGTGGCCCGGGTGCTGGAGGAAACCGCCCGGCGTCCCCTCGATATGGCGGTTCGCCTGGGGGGCGAGGAATTTGCCGTGCTGCTCTATGGCATCAGCGAATCGGAAGCCCGTATGTGCGCCGAAAGACTGCGTGCCGCGCTGGAAAACCAGGCCATCAGCCACGAGGCTTCGCCCACCGCGCCGGTGCTGACCATGTCCATCGGCGTCGCCTGCGTGCATCCGCTACCGGGCATGCCGCTGGCCAAGCTCTATGAGTTGTATGAGCACGCGGATCGCGCCCTGTACGAGGGCAAGGCGTTCGGACGCAATCGGGTGGTGGCCTAGTTCGTCGCTCCAGATGGCGCACACCGTGACTGTCCGGCACGGAGGCCGGTGCTAGCATCGCGGCTTTTCCCGCCACGAGCTCTGCGCATGGATAAGCTGATCCAGCCCGACGGCCAGCCCCACTACGGCATCTTTCCCGCCGCGCCGGGCCACATCAATTACCGCGACTTCGATTTCCGCTCACCCATGGGGCGTCGCCTTGGCGCGCTGGCGAAATGGCGGCGCTTCCACCAGTTTCAGTACTTCGGCCTGCTCAGCGACGAACTGATCGGAGGCTGCGCCCTGGCCAACCTGAGCCTGGTGGGGGTGGGTTTCGTCTACCTCTTCCATCCCAGCAGCGGGCGCATGATCGAGCGCCAGTTCAAACTGCCTCTGGGATTTGGCACCAGGTTCTCCCAGACCCCGGATGACGGCGTCTGCGAACTGCGCCAGGGCGGCAATCTGCTGCGCCTCGAGAACCATGCCGCCACCCGGGAAAAGCGCCTGCTGGTGGAGCTGGACGACGGCACGCGCATCGATGCCTGCTTCAGCGAGCGGGAACCGGCCTTCCAGCCCATGTGCATCTGCACGCCGACGGCGGTGAACGGCTGGGTCTATGCGCAGAAGGTCGCGGGTGTCGCCTGCCGAGGTGAAGTGAGGAGCGAGCTGGGGAATTTCGACCTCGGCCAGATAGGCGCCTTCGCCCATCACGACTGGTCCGCTGGCTACATGCGGCCGGAAACCAACTGGAACTGGGCGTGTCTGTCCGGCCTCGCCGATGGGCGGCGGGTAGGCCTGAACCTGTCCTGTGGGGTGAACGAGACCAGCTTCACCGAGAACTGCTTCTGGCTGGACGGCGAATTGCTCAAGGTGGACAGCGTGCGCTTCGAGTTCGATCGCGATCGGCCGCTGCATACCTGGACCATCACGTCCCAGGACGGCCAGGTGGCGCTGACCTTCGAAGGCGAGGGCCTGCATCAGGAGCGTCTGAACCTTGGTGTCATCGCCAGCAATTTCAAACAGGTATTCGGACGGTTTTGCGGCGAATTGCGGCCGTTTGGGCGTCCTCCAGTCGTGATCGACGAGATGTGGGGCTTCGTCGAGGACCAGTATGTGAAGTGGTAAGACAGAGGGGGCTTGCTCGCGGCAATCGGCTATGATTAGCTGGCTAATAATTAGTATAAGAAGTCCGAGTCATTCCGATGTCTTACCCCGATCAACACCGTTTCGCGATGCAGCTCGCGCAGATGTCACGCGCGTGGCGTGCCGAACTTGACCGCCGCCTTGCCGGCATGGGCCTTTCCCAGGCTCGCTGGCTGGTGCTGCTGCACCTCTCCCGTTTCAGTGAACTGCCCACCCAGCGTGAGCTGGCCAAGAGTGTCGGTGTCGAAGGTCCGACCCTGGCGCGCCTGCTGGACAGTCTGGAAGCCCAGGGCCTGATCCAGCGCATGGCGGTGGCTGAGGATCGCCGGGCGAAGAAGATCTCCCTGTGCCCGCCGGCCCGTCCGCTGATCGAGAAGATCGAAGCCATTTCCAGTCAGTTGCGCCAGGAACTCTTCGCCGGCATTGACGACGAGGAGCTGCGCCACTGCCAACAGGTCCACGCGCGGATACTGGCGAACCTGGACCGGCTCTGATGGGGCAGGACCTGGAAGCGCTGCACGGGCGCTTCGGCGCCCGCTATCCGCAATGGCTGCTGGGCCTGTTGATGCTCGGCAGCATGGCGATGATCCTTGCCTCCACCAGCATCAACGTCGCATTGCCGGCGATCATGGCCGACTTCCACGTTGGACGGCCGCTGGCGCAATGGCTTTCCACCGGGTTCCTCGCGGCCATGACGGCCGGTCTGCTGCTGGCTGCATGGTGCCAGGCGCGACTGGGGGCGCGGCGTACCGTGCAGCTCGGTCTGGGTTTGTTCAGCCTGGCGTCGCTTCTGGCACTGGTGGCGAGCTCCGCCTGGCAATTGATCGCCCTGCGCATCCTCATGGGGGCCTGCGCCGGCATCATCCAGCCCCTGGCCATGGTGCTGATCTTCCGCGTCTACTCCGACGGCGGGCGAGGCATGGCCCTGGGCATCTATGGGCTGGGCATCATGGTGGCGCCGACCCTGGGGCCGACCGTAGGTGGCTTCCTGATCGACCATTTCGGCTGGGGAGCGGTGTTCTGGCTGCCGCTACCCTTGTGCCTGCTGGCACTGCTGGGCGCCCAGTGGCTGATGCCCAGCGACCGTAACCGCAGCACCCCCGGCGTCGACTTGCCGGCCTTCGCCATGCTGAGCATCGCGCTCTTCGCCGTGCTGGGCGCTCTGGCGGAGGCGCAGCGCTTCGGCTGGCTAGCCCCGAGCGCCTGGATACCGGGGCTGCTCGGCCTGGCCAGTGCTGCCGCGTTCCTGCGCCGCAGCCGGACCTCTGCGAGGCCCCTGTTACCGTTGCCGCTCTGGCGTCATGCGGCGTTCCGCAAGGCCAGCTGGGTCGCCCTGGTGCTGGGCCTGGGACTCTACGGTTCTACCTACCTGATCCCGCTGTACCTGCAAACAGTCGAAGGCTACAGCGCTGGCGAAGCGGGGCTCCTGCTACTGCCGGCTGGCGTGGTGCTGGGTCTGGCGTCGTTCCTGGGGGGCTGGGCCAGTGATCGGCTGTCGGCAGCGTCGATGCTGGTTGTCGGTCTGCTGGTCTTTGCCTTGTCCTCGGCGGCCCTGGGGATGGCGGGGACGGGCGCGTCATTCCTGGCGCTTTGTGGCTGGACCTGCGTCGGCCGCCTGGGGCTCGGCTTGCTGCTACCGGCGATGAGTACCGGAGCCCTGGACGTTCTCAACCCGGATGAGCTGGCCCTGGGAGCAGGCGCCATCACGTTCGTGCGCCAATTGGGTGGTGCCTTCGGGGTCAATCTGCTGACCTTCTTCCTCGAGTGGCGTCACGCCGCCGCCGGAGGTGACGCGGCGGCCGAATTCCTGGCCTTCGAGCAGAGTTTCTGGCTGGTTGCGCTACTCTTCCTGATGGCCGTTATTCCGGCCCGGGGCGTGCGTCCTGCAAGGACTTGAGCGTGCAAATCGCACGATGAAAAATTTGTCAAGTCCCTAGCGAAATCTTTCCTATAGTGGAGTAAGCTACACAGCAAGTTTGTGGCCAGCTGCCATTATGGCGGATGAGGGAGCAGGAAGCCCGCCATTACTGATCTGCAGTGGGATGGATAAGGAGTGACGTCCCACTATCATCGCGGTTTTTAGGTCAACGCATTTCGCGTCGTTTCAAGGGTGCCCGGACGTGGCATCAGAAGCGTGGAACGTGAGTGCGATTGACTGGGGAGGACATATGGCAAGGGTTCACAAGCTCCTTCTGACGCTTGCTTCCGGCTCTGCGCTTTATTCAGGCCTGGTACCGGCTTTGGGGCTGGGCGAGATTACCCTGCACTCCGCCCTGAACCAGCCGCTGGATGCCGAAATCGAACTCCTCGAGGTCGGTGACCTCAACGACAGCGAGATCAAGGTCAGCCTGGCCTCTGCCGACGCTTTCCAGCGTGCTGGCGTCGATCGCTACATCTTCCTCAACGACTTGCGTTTCAGCCCGGTGATCCGTGGCTCGTCCAGCCGCATTCGTGTGGTGTCCAGCAAGCCGGTCGTCGAGCCCTACCTGAATTTCATTGTTGAAGTGGCGCGCCCCAACGGCCGCCTGTTGCGTGAATACACGCTGCTTCTGGATCCCCCGGGGTCCGCCGCCTATGCCGCCAGCGCCGCGCCGGTCAGCTCGATGCCAGCGCTTCCCGTGGCAGCCCGGCCCCAGGCGCCTGTGTCGCCCAAGGCCGCGCCGGCAGCCACCCAAGGCAAGCGTTACCAGGTCGTTCGCGGCGACAGTCTCTGGGCTATCGCCAAGCGGCTCAGTGCCGGCAGTGGCATGACTCAGAAGCAGATGGCGGATGGCATCCACGCACTCAATACCCAGGCTTTCCCCGGCGGCGACATCAATCGCCTGCACGTCGGCCAGTCGTTGCTTCTGCCGGATGACGCCGTCCTGGCCAGCGCCCCGGCGCCGGTTGCGGAGACCGTTGAAGCCGTGGCTCCTGTCGCAGCACCCGTCGAGTCTCCAGTCGCTGCCACTCCCGCGGGCCCGTCCCTGGCTGAGCTGAACCAGGTGCAGCAGAGCGTGGACAGCCGCCTCGCCCAGAGCGAAGCCGAGCGCGCCCAGCTACGCCAGGACATCGCCGCCCTGGAAGCCCAACTGGAAACCATGCAGGAGCAGTTGAAGGGCAGCGACCAGCAGATGGCTGCGCTGCAGGCCCAGGTTCAGCAGGCGGCCACCGCACCTGTCAGCGAGCCTGAGAAGACCCAGCCTGCACCTGTGGTCGTTCCGGCGGTCCAGGCTGCCGAGCGGGTGGCACCGGTGACGGAAGGCAATTCCGGCATCAGCCCCGTGTGGTGGGTGGTCATGGTGTCCGGCCTGTTCCTGCTGTTCCTGCTGGATTGGGTGCTACTGCGCCGCTCCCGTCGCGAGGCCCAGCAACAGGAGCTGGAAGAGGCTCAAACCACCGGCAAGGCCAAGGTCTCCTTGCATCGCCACCACGACGTTCAACCGCAAGCCCCGGCAATGCCCGCGCCGGCTCCAGTGGCCGTCAAGGTTGCCGTACCGCTGCAACTGGTTACGACGCCGAGCGCCAAGGCCAGCCCCGACGCCCTGGAAGGCGCCAACATCTACATCGCCTATGGTCGTTGGCGTGAGGCCGAGGCTGTGCTGACCCCGGCGGTTGCCAAGGAACCCCAGCGCGTCGATCTGCGCTTCCGCCTGCTGGAGGTGTTGGGCGAATTGCGTGATCCGGTGGCATTCACCTTGGAAGCGGCCGCACTGCGCGACCTTCATGCCGACGAAGCGCGTCTGGCCGCCATCTGCGCCCGCTTTGTCGACGTCGGTTCGGCGCAGGCCCTGGCCGAGCCCGAGTTCGTTCTGGACGACGTTGCCCCGGCGTTGGTCGAAGCGAGCGAACAGCCCCAGGACAGCCTGGCTGCGGATTTCGATGGCTACCCGCTCGATGCCAACTGGGATCAGGTCAGCCCCTTCAAGATTGCCGAGCCCAAGCGCAAGGCTGCTGCGGCCCAGGCACTCCCGACCGTGGAAGAGGACCTGGCGTTCCCCACCAACCTCCAGGAACTGCCGGAAGTCTTCGAGCTGACCCTGGATGCCGACATGCTGAGCCCGTTCGGCGAACTGCCCGAACTGTCCCAGGCCGAGGCCCTTGATGAACTGACCGACGAGTTCGCAGACCCCATGGTCAGCCTGGAAGAGCTGGACAAGCTGGATGCCCGCCAGGAGAACATCATCAAGCTCAACCTGGCTCTGGCCTACATCGAGCAGGGCAATATCGAGGCGGCCTGCAGCATCCTCAACGAGGTGATCAGCGAAGGCGACGACGAGCAGAAGCAGGAAGCTCGGGATCTGCTGGCGAAGATCGCCTGAAGCCTCTCAGCCTGAATGAAAAAGCCCGGACCTGGTCCGGGCTTTTTGTTTTCGAGTGAAGCCTTGGTGCTCTATATGGCCTCCTACAACGGCCGCGACGGTGCTGACTGCACCAGGCCCGGCAGCCGCTTGGTCGCCAGCACCAGCCAGCAGGCAAGGATGAAGGGCGCGGTCATGGCCGGCAGGCCGACCAGTGCAAAGCAGGGTTGCAGTGTCACGCCCAGCAGGATGCCGGCCAGCACCCACCAGGGGCGGCGGAAATCCTTGCCCAGGGCGAGGGCGATCAGCGCGCCATTCAGGCTGAACAGGCCCTCCAGCACCGCCTGTTCAGGCATGCCCTGGAGCATGGCGAGGACCAGGGCGGTGACCGAGCCCAGCAGCGCCCAGAGCGCCACCCGCCAACCCGCGAGGAAGAGGGCGCCCAGCACCAGGATGCCGGCCAGGGGTTGGTCGAGGAAGATCACTTGGCCGATACCCCGCACGACCGCCAACGGCGTCTCGACCCAGCTGGGCTGCAGGCTAACGGCAGCGGCGGCGGACGGCGTCAGCTCCAGCGGACCACCCAGGGCCAGCAGCAGCCAGCCCAGGCCGACGAAGGGCGAGGTGTAGGCCGGCAGCCAATTGCGTTGGCGCACCGCCTTGAGCAGCGGGTTCAGCAGCAGACTCGACAGGCCGCCTGCGCAGAGGATCAGCAGCGCGAGATAGAGCGACGGTTCGAAGCGCACGCTGAGCAGCAGGCCCAGGAGTGCCCCGTTGTAGCCATAGAGGCCGGCTTCGATGTCTTCGCGGGCGTAGTGCCGGCGCACCGCCGTAAGCCAGGCGGCGGCACCGCCGAGCAGGGCTCCGCCCAGGAGGCTGGGGGCGCCCACGGCGATGGCGAGCAGGATCAGGGCACCGCACCCGGGGTGGCGCTGGAGGAAGATCTGGCTGAAACCGTTCAACTGGGCGGAGGCCCAGCTGCGGACTTCGGGTCGTAGAGGCAGTCGATGCATGGCTGTTTGAAAAAAAGAGGCGCCCCGGTGAAAGGGCGCCGACTAACTGGCAGTGGCCAGATGGGATGCTCAAGTCCGTCCGGACTGGCCGGTGCGGGGAGCGCGGGTTCTCTTCGGACCCCGGCGCTCCGGGTCATTCACATCAAATCAGGGTTTCGATCCGCAGGCTGTTGGTACTGCCCGGCTGGCCGAAAGGCACGCCGGCGGTAATTACCACGGTATCGCCACGTTTCGCCATGCCCTGGGCCTGGGCGATCTCCAGCGCAGTGCTGGTGACCTCCTCGACCTTGTGCAGGCGTTCATTGACGACCGAATAGATGCCCCAGGCCACAGTCAGACGACGCGCGGTGTTGAGGTTCGGCGTGAGGCTGAGGATCGGCGCCTTGGGCCGCTCGCGGGAGGCGCGCAGGCTGGAGCTGCCCGACTCGGTGTAGTTCACCAGCGCGACTACCGGCAGGATGCTGCTGATGCGGCGGATGGCGCAGCTGATGGCGTCCGAGGCGGTGGCTTCGGCCTGCGGTCGGCTGACGTCGAGCTGGCTCTGGAAGTCCGGGCCGTTCTCCACCTGGCGGATGATCTTGCTCATCATCTGCACGGTTTCCAGCGGGTAGTCGCCGGAGGCGGTTTCGGCGGACAGCATGACTGCATCGGTGCCCTCGGCCACGGCGTTGGCGACGTCGGTCACCTCGGCACGGGTCGGCGCCGGGGAGAAGCGCATGGATTCCAGCATCTGGGTGGCTACCACCACCGGCCGGCCCAGCTGGCGGCAGGTGCGGATGATGTCCTTCTGGATACGCGGCACGTTCTCGGCCGGTACTTCGACGCCCAGGTCACCACGGGCGACCATGATGGCGTCGCAGAGGCGGGCGATCTCTTCCAGGTGCACGACGGCCGACGGTTTCTCGATCTTGGCCATGAGGAAGGCGCGGCCTTTGATCAGCTCACGGGCTTCGACGATGTCTTCAGGGCGCTGTACGAAGGACAGGGCCACCCAGTCAACGCCCAGCTCCAGACCGAAGTCCAGGTCGCGGCGGTCCTTGGCGGTCAACGGGGAGAGCTGCAGCACCGCTTCCGGCACGTTGACGCCCTTGCGGTCGGACAGCTCGCCGCCGGCAATCACTTGAGTCTCTACCGCGTCGGCGTGCTTGGCGGTTACCTGCAGGCGCAGGCGGCCGTCGTCCAGCAGCAGGTTCATGCCTGGCTCCAGCGCCTCGATGATCTCGGGATGGGGCAGGTTGACCCGGCGTGCGTCGCCCGGCGTGCTGTCCAGGTCCAGACGGAAGGCCTGGCCGCGTTCGAGGTTGACCTTGCCATCGGCGAAGCGGCCTACGCGGAGCTTCGGGCCCTGCAGGTCCATGAGGATGCCGATGGGGTAGTTCAGCTGGCGCTCTACCTCACGCACCCACTGGTAGCGCTGGGCGTGGTCGGCGTGCTCGCCGTGGCTGAAGTTCAGGCGGAAAAGGTTGACGCCGGCCTCCACCAGCTGGCGGATGTCGTCGATGCCTTTGATTGCCGGACCGAGGGTGGCGAGGATTTTTACTTTCTTGTCAGGCGTCATTTTTCAGGGCTCTCGAGGATCAGGATGGCGCGGAAGTCGTTCACGTTGGTGCGGGTAGGTTCGGTGACGATAAGGTCGCCGAGGGCGGCGAAATACCCGTAGCCGTTGTTGTTGTCCAGTTCATCGCTGGCGGAAAGGCCGAGCTTGGCGGCGCGGGCAAAACTGCAGGGGGTCATGATGGCGCCGGCGTTGTCTTCCGAACCGTCGATGCCGTCAGTGTCGCCGGCCAGGGCGTAGACGCCCGGCAGGCCCTTCAGGGTGTTGGTCAGGCTCAGCAGGAACTCGGCGTTGCGCCCGCCGCGGCCATCTCCGCGCACGGTCACGGTGGTCTCGCCGCCGGAGATGACCACGCAGGGCGGCTTGATCGGCTGGCCATGCAGCACCACCTGGCGGGCGATACCGGCGTGGACCTTCGCCACCTCGCGGGATTCGCCTTCCAGGTCGCCGAGGATCAGCGGGGTCAGCCCGGCGGCGCGCACTTTCTCGGCGGCGGCGTCGAGGGACTGCTGGGGCGTGGCGATCAGCTGGAAGTGGCTACGCGACAGGCAGGGATCACCGGGCTTCACGGTTTCCGAGCGCGGGTCCTGCAGCCAGGCGCGCACATGGGCCGGCACCTCGATCTTGTAGCGGGCGAGGATGGCCAGGGCTTCGGCAGAGGTGGTCGGGTCGGCCACGGTGGGGCCGGAGGCGATCACGGTGGCCTCGTCACCGGGCACGTCGGAAATGGCGTAGGTGTAAACGGTGGCCGGCCAGCAGGCCTTGGCCAGGCGGCCGCCCTTGATCGCCGAGAGGTGCTTGCGCACGCAATTCATCTCGGAGATGGAGGCGCCGGACTTCAGCAGGGCCTTGTTGATCGCCTGCTTGTCCTTGAGGGTGAGGCCTTCGGCGGGCAGGGCCAGCAGGGAGGAGCCGCCGCCGGAGAGCAGGAAGATCACCCGGTCGGATTCCGACAGCCCGCTGACCAGCCTGAGCACGCGCTGAGCGGTTTCCAGGCCGGCGGCATCCGGTACCGGATGGGCGGCTTCCACCACTTCGATTTTCTTGCAGTCGGCGCCGTGGCCGTAGCGGGTCACCACCAGGCCGGAAATCTCGCCCTGCCATTCGCGCTCGATCACTTCGGCCATGGCCGCGGCGGCCTTGCCGGCGCCGATGACGATGACGCGGCCGGAACGGTCGGCGGGGAGGTGGTCGGCCAGCACCTGGCGTGGGTGGGCGGCGGCGATTGCGGTGGCGAACAGGTCGCGCAGGAAGGCTTTGGGATCGAGGGACATGGCAGGCTCCAGGTGGCCGGATGCTTCTTGTAGGACGGCATGCCGGCGAGTGGAGTCGCCGGGCGTGTCTGGCCGATTTCAGTCCCGAACCGCCGCGCGCAGCGGCTCGGGACTGGAATCGACCTTCCTGGTCGTTGGCGCCGTGTCACCGCGGGCCAGGAGGGTCGAAAGGGGCCCACCGGCAAGGTCGGGCTTTGGTAGGTGGGTGCCGAGCCTGCGAGGCTCAACGATCGGAGCTGCCGGCTCGATGTTGGGCTTCGCTTCGCTCAGCACCCACATACGGGGTATTTCAGCTCAACCTTGCAGTGGGTAACGCATCACTCCTCGCGAATCGAGAAGTTGGCCATGTGCTCCAGACCCTTGATCAGGGCGGAGTGGTCCCAATTGCTGCCACCCAGGGCCGCGCAGGTGCTGAACACTTGCTGGGCGTTGGCGGTGTTCGGCAGGTTCAGGCCCAGTTCGCGGGCGCCGGACAGTGCCAGGTTCAGGTCCTTCTGGTGCAGGCTGATGCGGAAGCCCGGATCGAAGGTGCCCTTGATCATACGCTCGCCGTGAACTTCGAGGATCTTGGAGCCGGCGAAACCACCCATCAGGGCCTCGCGTACCTTGGCCGGGTCTGCGCCGTTCTTGGCGGCGAACAGCAGGGCTTCGGCAACGGCCTGGATGTTCAGGGCAACGATGATCTGGTTGGCGACCTTGGCGGTCTGGCCGTCACCGTTGGCACCCACGCGGGTGATGTTCTTGCCCATGGCCTGGAACAGCGGCAGGGCGCGTTCGAAGGCGTTCGGGCAGCCACCGACCATGATGCTCAGGGTCGCGGCCTTGGCGCCTACTTCACCGCCGGAAACCGGGGCGTCCAGGTAGGCGGCGCCAGTGGCCTTGATCTTCTCGGCGAAGGCCTTGGTGGCGGTGGGGGAGATGGAGCTCATGTCGATCACGACTTTGCCGGCGCCAACGCCTTCGGCCACGCCGTCCTTGCGGAACAGGACGTCCTCGACCTGGGGGGTGTCCGGAACCATGACGATGATGAACTCGGCTTCCTGGGCCACTTCTTTCGGGTTGGCCAGAGCAACGCCGTTGTTGCCCAGAAGGTCGGCCGGAGCCTTGTCGAAGTGCTCGGAGAAGAACAGGGTGTGGCCGGCGTTCTGCAGGTTCTGAGCCATGGGCTTGCCCATGATGCCGGTGCCGATGAATCCGATTTTTGCCATGAGAGAGTCTCCTGGTGTCGCGATGTCTGTTGTGGAACCGAACTTCGTAGGATGGGTGGAGCCTGCGATACCCATCATCGGGGCCAGGCCTGGCACGACGGGTATCGCTTCGCTCCACCCATCCTACGAACAGCAAACGGTCAAACTGCGTTATGGGTTTTCAGCCAGCCCAGGCCGGCAACGGTAGTGGTAGCCGGCTTGTATTCACAGCCGACCCAGCCCTGGTAGCCAATGCGGTCCAGGTGCTGGAAGAGGAAGCGGTAGTTGATCTCACCGGTGCCCGGCTCGTTGCGGCCCGGGTTGTCGGCGAGCTGCACATGGTTGATCGCGGCCAGGTTGGACTCGACGGTACGCGCCAGGTCACCTTCCATGATTTGCATGTGGTAGATGTCGTACTGCAGGAACAGGTTGGCGCTGCCCACTTTCTCGCGGATGGCCAGGGCCTGCTTGGTGTTGTTCAGGTAGAAGCCGGGGATGTCGCGGGTGTTGATGGCTTCCATCACCAGCTTGATGCCGGCGGCCTCGAGCTTCTCGGCGGCGAATTTGAGGTTCTCGACGAAGGTCTGCTCGACGGTGGCGCAGTCGTAACCCTGCGGGCGGATACCGGCCAGGCAGTTGATCTGGGTGTTGCCCAGTACCTTGGCGTAGGCGATGGCCTTGTCCACGCCGGCGCGGAATTCTTCCACGCGATCGGGATGGCAGGCGATGCCACGCTCACCCTTGCCCCAGTCACCGGCCGGCAGGTTGAACAGCACCTGTTCCAGCTTGTTGGCGTCCAGGCGGGCGCGGATTTCCTCTACCGGGAAGTCGTAGGGGAAGAGGTATTCGACACCGCTGAAGCCGGCTTCGGCGGCAGCGGCGAAACGGTCCAGGAAGTCCACTTCGGTGAACAGCATGGACAGGTTGGCGGCAAAACGGGGCATGAGTGTCTCCTTCTGGTTCCCCTCTCCCGCGAACGGGAGGGGGAGGTGAAAGCCCCTCTCCCACCACGAATAGGAGAGGGGAAGACGGCAATCAATCCAGCAGCGAGATGGCGGTCGGAGCGTCGGCGCCGCTCTGGGCCAGTTCCTCGAACTCGTTGATGGCGTTGATCTCGGTACCCATGGAGATGTTGGTGACACGCTCCAGGATGACCTCGACCACGACCGGTACGCGGAACTCTTCCATCAGCTGCTTGGCCTTGGCGAAGGCGGCCTGCAGGTCGTTGGCGTCGTGCACGCGGATCGCCTTGCAGCCCAGGCCCTCGACCACCGCGACGTGATCCACGCCATAGCCGTTGAGTTCCGGTGCGTTGACGTTCTCGAAGGACAGCTGCACGCAGTAGTCGATCTCGAAGCCGCGCTGCGCCTGGCGGATCAGGCCCAGGTAGGAGTTGTTCACCAGCACGTGGATGTAGGGCAGGTTGAACTGCGCACCCACGGCCAGCTCTTCGATCATGAACTGGAAGTCATAGTCGCCGGACAGGGCCACGACCGGACGGGTCGGGTCGGCCTTGACCACGCCCAGGGCTGCCGGAACGGTCCAGCCCAGCGGGCCCGCCTGGCCACAGTTGATCCAGTGGCGCGGCTTGTACACGTGCAGGAACTGGGCGCCGGCGATCTGGGACAGACCGATGGTGCTGACGTAGCAGGTGTCCTTGCCGAAGAACTCGTTCATCTCTTCGTACACGCGCTGCGGCTTGACCGGCACGTTGTCGAAGTGGGTCTTGCGCTGCAGGGTGCGCTTGCGCTCGCGGCAGGATTCAACCCAGGCGCTGCGGTCCTTCAGCTTGCCGGCGGCCTTCCACTCGCGGGCGACTTCCAGGAAGGCGTCGAGTGCGGAGCCGGCGTCGGAAACGATGCCCAGGTCCGGGGTGAACACACGGCCGATCTGGGTCGGTTCGATGTCCACGTGGATGAAGCGGCGACCCTGGGTGTAGACGTCGACGGAACCGGTGTGGCGGTTGGCCCAGCGGTTGCCGATGCCGAATACCAGGTCGGATTCCAGCAGGGTGGCGTTGCCGTAGCGGTGCGAGGTCTGCAGACCGCACATGCCGGCCATCAGCGGGTGGTCATCAGGAATGGTGCCCCAGCCCATCAGGGTCGGGATGACCGGTACGCCGGTGATTTCAGCGAATTCAACCAGCTTGGCGGACGCGTCGGCGTTGATGATGCCGCCACCGGCGACCAGCAGCGGGCGCTCGGCGTCGTTCAGCATGGCCAGGGCCTTCTCGGCCTGGATGCGGCTGGCGGACGGCTTCTGTACCGTCAGCGGCTGGTAGGCGTCGATATCGAATTCGATCTCGGCCATCTGCACGTCGAACGGCAGGTCGATCAGCACCGGGCCGGGGCGGCCGCTGCGCATTTCGTAGAAAGCCTTCTGGAAGGCGTAGGGCACCTGGCCCGGTTCCAGAACGGTGGTCGCCCACTTGGTGACCGGCTTGACGATGCTGGTGATGTCGACGGCCTGGAAGTCTTCCTTGTGCAGGCGTGCACGCGGGGCCTGGCCGGTGATGCAGAGGATCGGGATGGAGTCGGCGGATGCCGAGTACAGACCGGTGACCATGTCGGTGCCGGCGGGGCCGGAGGTGCCGATGCAGACGCCGATGTTGCCCGGGTTGGTGCGGGTGTAGCCCTCAGCCATGTGCGAGGCGCCTTCGACGTGACGGGCCAGTACATGGTCAACGCCGCCGATCTTGTTCAGGGCCGCGTACAGCGGGTTGATGGCAGCGCCGGGGATGCCGAACGCGGTGTCGATGCCTTCGCGGCGCATCACCAGGACGGCAGCCTCAATTGCTCTCATTTTGGCCATGTTTTGTGCCTCTTTCTTGTGAAAATTGTATACAAGCTACGTGGCTGGATTCTATTCATCAGCTGACTGGGGGGTCAAGGCCATTTGTGAGGTGAAACGTCGCAGGGCGGCGCCTCTTTTAAAACGCCCGTTTCACGGGGCTCTACAAGGGCTTTCAAAACGCTGATGGAAATACTGTATACAAAAAATAATGTGATTGTATCTATCTGTTGATTTTTTTGTGTTCGGTGGGATAGTGGTCTACAGCTTTCGGATGCGCCGCAGGACGGGCTGGAAAATGCCCGCGTGGACCCAGGGACGCGCCAGCCCTGGCCCGGACGACGCCGCACAAGGTTCAACCACTCACGAGGAACGCTTGAAAATGACCACCCTGACCCTGGAAACCGCTGTGAGCATTTCCAATCACGCACTGTCCGTTGGACGGGAGCTGCGCACTGCGCCGCTGACCATCGCCGTGCTGGATGCCGGCGGGCACCTGATCACCCTGCAGCGCCAGGACGGCGCCAGCATGCTGCGTCCGCAGATCGCTATCGGTAAGGCCTGGGGCGCAGTGGCCCTGGGCAAGGGGTCGCGCCTGATCGCCGCCGACGCCCAGCAGCGCCCGGCCTTTATCGGCGCGGTGAACAATCTGGCGGACGGCAACCTGGTTCCCGCCCCCGGTGGGGTGCTGATCCGTGATGGTCAGGGCCAGGTGATCGGCGCCATTGGCATCAGTGGCGATACGTCGGATATCGATGAGCAGTGCGCCGTGAGCGCAGTGGAAGCCGTTGGCCTGAAGGCGGACGCCGGCGCGGCTTGATATCAGGCGGGGGCTGCTGCGCAGCCCTCAGCGAATGAATTCGCCCCCACAGGGTAGGTGCCGGCCGGCGCCTATCTTGTGGGGGCGAAATGCTTTTGGGGTGAATGCGTTTTGTAGGGTCAGGCCTGAGCCTTCTCCTCGACCTCACAACCCTTGATCACCAGGCGAATGATGGTTTCCGCCGCGGCGTCGTAGTCGGCGTCGCTCAGGTTGGCCTTGCCGGTAACGGTGGAGATCTGCCAGTCGAAGTCAGCGTAGGTCTGGGTTGCGGCCCAGATGCTGAACAGCAGATGGTGCGGGTCGACCTTGGCCATCAGTCCCTGGTCGATCCAGTGCTGGATGCACTCGATGTTGTGCTTGGCCTGCAGGTTCAGCTGCTCGGTCTGCTCCGGGGAGAGGTGCGGAGCACCGTGCATGATCTCGCTGGCGAACACCTTGGAGGCGTAGGGCAGGTCGCGGGAGATGCGGATCTTGGAGCGGATGTAGGCCGTGAGCACCTCAAAGGGGTGGCCGCCCTGGTTGAACGGCGAGGATGCCTGCAGCAACGGCTCGACGATGCTCTCGAGGACCTCGCGGTAGAGGTTCTCTTTTGACTTGAAGTAGTAGTAGACGTTGGGCTTGGGCAGGCCAGCCTTGGCTGCGATGTCGCTCGTCTTGGTGGCGGCGAACCCTTTATCGGCGAATTCCTCGCTGGCCGCGCGCAGGATCAGGTCTCTGTTGCGCTCGCGAATGCTGCTCACATCGGCTCCTTCTTTGGCTCGTCGGGGCGCCAGGAAGGCCGGCCGGCGAGAGGTCGGGCATGTTATCACCCGCTTTGTAGCGCTCTCAAGCGAGCCACTGGATGAATTTCCTGTATACAAAATGTTTTGATTCTGTTTCCATTCGGCATCCGTCCATGTCACTGGAGCCCTGTCCAGTGCGTGCTGCGGCAGACTTCACCCATGCAAGACAACCACTTGCTCGACCCCTTCGGGCGTCGAATTTCCTATCTGCGTCTCTCGGTCACTGACCGCTGCGACTTCCGTTGCACCTATTGCATGAGCGAGGACATGGTCTTCGCTCCCCGGGCGCAGATTCTCAGCCTCGAAGAACTCTATGCCGTCGCCGACGCCTTCATTGGTCTGGGCGTGAAACGCATCCGCATCACCGGTGGCGAACCGCTGGTGCGCAAGGGGCTGACCTCGCTGCTGGCTCGCCTGGGTGCCCGCGAGGAACTGGAAGACCTGGCCATCACCAGCAATGGCTCCCAGCTCGGGCACATGGCTGCCGACCTGCGCCGGGCCGGAGTCACGCGCCTGAATATCAGCCTCGATTCCCTGCAGCGCGACCGCTTCGCCGCGTTCACCCGTCGCGATCGCCTGGACCAGGTGCTGGCCGGGATTAAGGCTGCGCGCGAAGCCGGCTTCCGTCGTATCAAGCTGAACACCGTGGTGCAGAAAGGGCGCAACGACGACGAGGTCCAGGACCTGGTGGCCTTTGCGGTGGAGCGGGGGCTGGACATCAGCTTCATCGAGGAGATGCCGCTCGGCAGCATCTCCAGCCACGAGCGCAAGGTCACCCTGTGCACATCGGAAGAAGTGCGCGAGCGCGTCGAGCAGCGCTTCCCTTTGCTGCCCAGCAGCTACCGCACCGGCGGGCCGTCGCGCTATTTCCAGGTAATCGGCAGCGAGACCCAGGTCGGTTTCATCTCACCCCACAGCCGCAACTTCTGCGGCGACTGCAACCGCGTGCGCGTGACGGCCGAAGGCAAGCTGGTGCTCTGTCTCGGTCATGAAGGTGCGCTGGACCTCAAGGCGCTGATCCGCCGTCATCCCGGCGATGGCCAGAGGCTGCGTTCGGCATTGATCGATGCCCTCAGGCTCAAGCCCGAGCGGCACTTCTTCGACTCGGACCAGCAGGTGCAAGTCGTGCGCTTCATGAGCATGACCGGCGGCTGATCGCCCTCGCATTCCGAATTCCAAGCAGTACATACGCTTATGCGTAGGGTGCGCCGTGCGCACCGACAACTTCCTGTCCGCCTACCGGTGCGCGAGGCGCACCCAACAAGGAGCCCTGTATGGCCAAGACACTCTTGATCAAGAACGCCGACCTGCTGGTGACCATGGACGGCCAGCGCCGGGAAATCCGGCAGGGCGGGATGTTCATCGAGGACAACCGCATCGTCCAGGTGGGGCCGAGCAGTGAACTGCCGCAGTCCGCCGACGAGGTGCTGGACATGACCGGCAAGGTGGTCATTCCCGGCCTGGTCAACACCCACCACCACATGTACCAGAGCCTCACCCGCGTAGTGCCTGCAGCTCAGGACGGCGAGCTGTTCAACTGGCTGACCAACCTCTACCCGATCTGGGCGCGACTGACCCCGGAGATGATCGAGGTCTCCACCCAGACCGCCATGGCCGAGCTGATCCTCTCCGGCTGTACCACTTCCAGCGACCACCTCTACATCTACCCCAACGGCTGCAAGCTGGACGACAGCATCCATGCCGCCAAGGAGATCGGCATGCGCTTCCACGCCGCGCGCGGCAGCATGAGCGTCGGTCGCAGCCAGGGTGGCCTGCCGCCGGATTCGGTGGTGGAGAAGGAGGCCGACATCCTCAAGGAGTCCCAGCGCCTGATCGAGGACTACCACGACGCCTCCCATGGCTCGATGCTGCGGGTGGTGGTGGCGCCGTGCTCGCCGTTCTCGGTGAGCCGTGACCTGATGCGCGAAGCCGCCGTGCTGGCGCGCCACTACGGCGTGTCGCTGCACACTCACCTGGCGGAGAACGTCAACGACATCGCCTACAGCCGCGAGAAGTTCGGCATGACGCCGGCCGAGTACGCCGAGGACCTGGGCTGGGTCGGCCACGACGTCTGGCACGCCCACTGCGTGCAGCTGGACGAGCACGGCATCGAGCTGTTCGCCCGTACCGGCACCGGCGTTGCCCACTGCCCCTGCTCGAACATGCGCCTGGCCTCTGGTATTGCACCGGTACGGCGGATGCGTGATGCCGGCGTGCCCGTGGGGCTGGGGGTGGATGGTTCCGCCTCCAACGACGGCGCGACCATGATCGGCGAGGTGCGCCAGGCACTGCTGCTCCAGCGTGTGGGCTTCGGTCCTGACGCCATGACCGCTCGCGAGGCCCTGGAAATCGCCACCCTGGGCGGTGCCAAGGTGCTCAACCGCAACGATATCGGCGCCCTCGCGCCGGGTATGGTGGCGGACTTCGTCGCCTTCGACCTCAATCACATCGCCTATGCCGGCGCCCTGCACGATCCGCTTGCGGCGCTGGTCTTCTGCACCCCGACCCATGTCTCCACCAGCGTGATCAACGGCAAGGTGGTGGTCCGCGACGGCCAACTGGTCACCGTGGACCTGCCCCGTGTGCTGGAGCGCCACAACCGCCTGGCGCGGCAACTGGTGTTGGGCGAGTAACACCCTCAGGAGCGAGCTTGTTCGCGAAAATTGGCGCACGCCCGTTCGCGAGCACGCTCGCGCCTGCCTGTCAGTACCCCCGGAAAACAAGGAGAAGGTAATGAAGCCTCAGGTTTTAGGCTGGCTGGCTGCCGGCTTGTTGTGCGCGAACGGCGCCTCGGCGCAGACCTATGTGATCGGAGTGGAGAAGCAGAATTTCCAGCCCCACTACTGGGTCAGTGACCAGGGCGAATACCAGGGGTTCGCCCGTGATCTGCTGGACTTGTTCGCCCGTAGTGCCGGCCTGGATTTCCAATACCAGCCGCTGCCGGTCAATCAGCTGACCCAGCATCTGCTCAATGGCAGTGTCGACTTCAAATACCCGGATAACCCCAATTGGGCGGGGGATCTGAAGGGCGGCAAGGGCATCGCCTACAGCCTGCCGGTGGTGCAGTACGTCGACGGGGTGCTGGTAGCGCCCAAGCGCCAGGGCAAGGGTGTCGAGCAGTTGCAGCGGCTGGCGGTGGTGGACGGCTGGACGCCCTGGTCCTACCAGGGCCGCATCGATGCCGGCGAGACCCAGGTGGTGCGCAGCGCCGACCTTGGCCAGATGATCAAGCAAGCGATGAAACAGCAGGCCGATGGCGCCTACTACAACGTGGTGGTTGCCACCTACTACCTCGACAACATCCGTGCGCGCCCAGGCGCCCTGGTGTTCGACCCGAAGCTGCCGCACACGCGGGGCACCTTCAACCTGTCCAGCCTGAGATACCCCGAGTTGATCCAGCGCTTCGACCGGTTCCTCACCGAGCACCGGCAAGAGGTGGATGCGCTCAAGGCGCGCTACCAGGTGGAAGCCAACCTGGACTCCGAATACCTCGGGATGGAGCAGTGGAAGATCGACTTCCTCAAGCGCCAGAAAGAGAAGGGCACCCCTTGATCGGCATCGCGCCAGAACGCCCGTGGCAGGCACGTCGGGCTTGAATCGAGGAGTCTCCGCTCGGCGGTTTGTACACAATTCTGAAAGAAAGTGTTGTTTGCGTTGTTCACAGCGTGTATATAATTTGGAAAATCCTGACCGCCAGATCAGCTTTTTCTGATGACGTAACTGCATGGGGTGTTCATCGCCACCCTGTAAGCCCACGACCGACAAAAACAATAGGCAGGCTTTACCCATGAGTTCATCCGACAAATCCGGGGTTCGCTCCGTCCCCCGATACGACCTTGAAGACCCTCCCGTGTCGAGGCGTTCCCGCTTCTCGGTTCTCCATCTGTTGCTCGCCGGCACCAGCACGCCCGGGGTAATCGCCGGTGTGCTGTTCGGGCTGCCGGGCCTCGTACTCGCGTGCGTACAAGCAGAAGAAATCAAACCCTGGGCCTTGATGAATGAGGTCCTGCAGAACTCCCTGGATGCAGCCGAACAGCGCAACGCTGAAGACAGCCCGTCCGGTATCGCCCGCCACTCCAGCCTCGGCCTGACCGGCTGACGCCTGGCGCGCGCAACCCCCTCCAGCTCCGAACCCCTCTGCAGCCTGCCCTGATTCCAGGGCGGGTTTCGGGTGGGTGCGGCGCGGAAAAACCTGAAAGCCAACTACAACAAGGGAACAACCATGAATGCCAAGTATCTGCCGCACTGCCTCGCCCTCTCGACTGGATTGCTCGGGGGCGGCCAGGCCATCGCCGGTGACCTGCTGTTCTGGCAGAACAACAGCCTGACCTACCTCTATGGCCAGGACTACAAGGTCAATCCGGAGATCCAGCAGACCGTGACCTTCGAGCACGCCGACGGCTGGAAGTACGGCGATAACTTCTTCTTCCTCGACAAGATTTTCTACAACGGTGACAAGGACGCCATGGTCGGCGACAACACCTACTACGGCGAATTCCAGCCGCGCCTTTCCCTGGGCAAGATCTTCGATCAGAAGATCCAGTTCGGCCCGGTGACCGACGTGCTGCTGGCCATGACCTACGAGTTCGGTGAAGGCGACGTCGAGTCGTACTTGATCGGTCCGGGCTTCGACCTCGCCATCCCCGGCTTCGATTACTTCCAGGTCAACTTCTACAACCGCCAGACCGACGGCAGCCGTCCCGGCGACGACGTGTGGCAGATCACTCCGGTGTGGAGCTACACCATCCCGGTGGGCAACTCCGACATCCTGATCGACGGCTTCATGGACTGGGTGGTGGACAACGACGAGAACGATCGCGGCACCTACCACGCCAACCTGCACTTCAATCCGCAGGTGAAGTACGACCTGGGCAAGGCCATGGGTTGGGGCGAGAAGCAGCTCTACGTCGGTGTCGAGTACGACTACTGGAAGGACAAGTACGGCATCGACAGCGAGAGCTTCCTGGGCGACGAAATCCTGGGTGGCACCGACCAGAACACCGCCAGCCTGCTGGTCAAGGTGCACTTCTGATCCCATCGGGAAAAAGACCGGGGGAGGGCGCGGTGCGCCTTTCCCTCGGTTAGAAGGGGAGATGGAACATGTCGCGGGCTCTTGTAGGAGCGAATTCATTCGCGAAGCAGGCCGAAGGCCTGCCCTTCATGCGCGGGCGATCGCGAGTGAATTCGCTCCTGCAGATAGCGGTCCGAGCGGAATCAGAAGGTGAATTCCAGGTTCACCGTCGGCGTCGAGGTACGGCTGCCCCGGCCGCCGTCCACGCCGAACTTGTTGTGCCAGTACTCGTAGCCAACGCCGAGCCAGAGGTTCGGCTTGCGCTTGGCGCCGGGCAGAGTGGCGAACATGAGGGACGTGCGCATCAGGGTTTCCGGGGCGGTGTCCTTGTCGAAGTAGTCCTCGCCTTTCTCGCCGACGTAATTGACGAAGCCTTGGAACTTGGCGTCGTGGTCAGCCAGCTGGAACGGCTTGAGCCACGTCAGGTTGACCATGTAGGTGGCGTCGAAGGTGTGGTCGGGGTGCTTGGCGCCGGGGATGCCCGAATGGTTTTTCTCCCGGTAGTACATCAGGCTCAGGTCCAGCACGGCGGCACCGTTGAGCTTCAGGGTCGGGCCGAATACCAGGGCGCGTTTCTTGGCCGAAGCGCGGTTGTTGTTGCGGTTGGCGTCGAAGCCGAAGGTGAAGGCGTAGTCCTTCACGAGGCCGGTGCCCAGGGGTTGGTCGAACACCCGCGAAGCGAAGAGCTGGTGGCGGTAGACCGCATAGACTTCGCTGCCGCCATGGTCCGTTCCCTTGCGCGGGTCACGGCTGTCGGAGAGGAACACATCCAGGTTGAAGAAGTTGCTGCCGTACCGGTAGCCGTCGGCGTGGGTGAAGTTGTAGATGCGCTTGGAAAACTTGTCCGGGTTGTTCGGGTTGGTGAATTGCTGGCCGTAGCGGAAGCCGACGCTGTTGCTCGTCCACTCGAAGAACTTGCCGTCTTCGGCGGCAAAGCCGGTCGGGCTGGTGGAGAGCAGGGCGGCGCCGAGCGCCAGGGCGGGATAGCGAAGCATTCAATGACTCCTTCTTGTTGTTGTACTGCCGAAATCGTGGGTGAACGCCTCCTGAGCGGCCTTGCGCAGATGCGGGCCGGTACCAGGAAAGTGCTTAAAAGAGCCCGTCGGGTAGACGGGCTGTGGAGTTCCCGCCGCGCCTCATGGGCACGGCAGGATGGGAGCAAATAGGGTTAGTGGGCGGCGCAGTGCTGGCTGCGGTCCTTCTCGCCCAGGATGTTGAACAGCAGGTTCAGGGTGAGGGCACTCACGGTGGCCATGGCGATGCCGCTGTGGGTGATCGGTTCCATCCAGTGGGGCAGCTGAGCGAAGAACTCGGGGCGTACCACCGGGGCCATGCCCATGCCGATGCTCACGGCAACCAGCAACTGGTTGCGTCGATCGGCGATGTCCGCTTCATGGAGGATCTTGATGCCGGTGGCGGTCACCATGCCGAACATGGCGATACCTGCGCCGCCGAGTACCGCCGGCGGGATCGAGGCCACCAGGAAGGCCGCCTTGGGCAGCAGGCTGAGCACGATGAGGAAGGACCCTGCGGCTACGGTCACGTAGCGGCTGCGCACGCCGGTCATCTGCACCAGACCGATGTTCTGGGCGAAGGACGAGTGCGTGAAGGTGTTGAAGAAGCCCGCCAGGAAGGAAGCGCCAGCGTCGCACAGCAGGCCTCGGCGCAGGGCGTTGGGGCAGACGTCGCGGCCGGTGAGCTTGCCCAGGGCGAGGAACATGCCGGTGGACTCGACGAAGATGATCACCACCACCAGGCACATCGAAAGCACCGACGCCAATTCGAACTTGGGCATGCCGAAATGCAGGGGTTCCACGATCTGGAACCACGGCGTCTGCTCCAGTCCTTCCAGGTCCACCATGCCGCAGGCGCCGGCCAGCGCATAGCCCAGGGCCATGCCGATCAGCACCGAGACGTTGACCCAGAAACCCTTGAGGAAGCGGTTCACCAGCAGGATCACGCCCAGGACCAATGCGGCGATGGACAGGTATTCCAGGGCACCGAACTGAACCGCCTTGCTACCGCCGCCGGCCCAGTTCACCGCGACGGGGAACAGGGTGAGTCCGATGGACGTGATGACCGTGCCGGTCACCAGCGGCGGGAAGAAGCGCACGATGCGCGACATGAAGGGGGCGAGCAGCAGGCCGAAGAAGCCGGCGGCGATGGTGGCGCCGAAGATGCCCTGGATACCCACGCCCGGCATCCCCGCCATCACCACCATGCTGCCCACGGCGGCGAAGCTGGCGCCCATCATCACCGGCATGCGGATGCCCATCGGGCCGATCCCCAGGGACTGCACGATGGTGGCGATGCCGGCAACCAGCAGGTCGGCATTGATCAGGAAGGCGATTTCTTCACGGGAAAGACCGGCGGCCTGGCCGACGATCAGGGGGACGGCAACGGCGCCGCCGTACATCAGGAGAACATGCTGGAAACCAACGAGCAGCAGTTGCATCAGGGGCAGGCGCTGGTCAGCAGGCGAAAGGGCGGTATCCCGCTCTGTCGGAGTGGTCATGCAACACCTCTGGCGATTTTGTTCTTGTAAGTCGCTTGGCCAGGCCGCGCTTCGTGGGGGCGGCCTGCCGGGTAGTCATGTTGCTGGCCGGGTGCGGACACCCGGCCGGGTACTACGGTACTGCGAGGAATAAAAAAAGCCCGCCTGGGGGCAGGCTTAAGAGCGGGCGTTGCTTGGGGTCACCGCCCGCCGTGGTCGTGCGCGAGAAGCTGGAGCGACGCTACGCCCCAGTCTCTCGCCGATGCTCAGTTGGTCTTCGCACCCTGGGCGATCCAGCGACCGATCAGATCACGCTCTTCCTGGGTCATCTGGGTGATGTTGCCCAGCGGCATGATCTGGCTGGCGACAGCCTGGGCCTGGATCTTCGGAGCGAGCATCTGGATCTGCTGCGGGGTGTCGAACATCACGCCGCCCGGCGCCGCGGTGAACATCGGGCTGGTGGGCTTGGCGGAATGGCAGACGGCGCAGCGCTCCTTGATGACGCTGTGGACCTTCTCGAAGCTATCGCCGGCAGCGCTGGCCTGGGCCGGTGCGGCTGCAGCCGGTTGCGACGGGGCAGCGGCCTGTTCGGCAGCCTGGGGCTTGCTCTCGGTGGCAGCCGGAGCGGCCTGTTCCTGGTGGGCGGGTTCCACGGCCAGGCTGGGTTCGGCGGCCTTGTAGTTCGGCGCGGTGACGAAGGCCAGGCAGATCATGCCCAGGGCGCCGGCCGGCAGGGTCCAGGCGAACTTGTTGCTGTCGTGGCGGGTGTTGAAGTAGTGGCGCACCAGCACTGCAATCACCGCGATCCCCGCCAGGATCAGCCAGTTGTACTGGCTGCCGTAGGTGCTCGGGAAGTGGTTGCTGATCATGATGAACAGCACCGGCAGGGTGAAGTAGTTGTTGTGGCGCGAACGCAGCAGGCCCTTGGCCGGCAGTACCGGATCGGGGGTGCGGTTCTCTTCGATCGCCTTAACCAGGGCACGTTGGGCCGGCATGATGATGCGGAACACGTTGCCGACCATGATGGTGCCGATCAGCGCGCCGACGTGGATGTAGGAACCACGGCCGCTGAAGACATGGGTGAAGCCCCAGGCAGCGCCAACAACCAGCACGAACAGCACGAGGCCGAGCAGGGCAGGGGTCTTGCCCAGCGGCGAGTCGCAGAGGAAGTCATAGATGAACCAGCCTGCGACCAGCGAGCCGATGCCGATGGCGACGGCTGCAGCCGGGGCGATGTCCACGCCGGGTGCGATCAGGTACAGGGTCGGGTTCAGGTAGAACACCACGGTCAGCAGGGCGACGCCCGACATCCAGGTGAAATAGGCTTCCCATTTGAACCAGTGCAGGTTCTCCGGCATTTTCGGCGGAGCGAGCTTGTATTTCTCCAGGTGGTAGATACCGCCACCGTGGATGGCCCAGAGATCACCCGAAAGACCGTCGCGCGGGTTCGCACGGTTAAGGTTGTTCTCCAGCCAGACGAAGTAGAACGATGCGCCGATCCAGGCGATGCCGGTGATCATGTGAACCCAGCGAATGCTCAGGTTCAGCCATTCGGTCAAATGTGCTTCCACAGTTTGTTACCTCTTTCCCGCTGACCGGCACGCCGATCATTGGGCTTCTCTTATTAGTGGTGGGGGTCGAGGAGGAGCTGCTCGTCCTCGGTGAAGTAATGCTCGTCGCAGTTGTTGCCAGAACCACTGCGATCAACCACCAGGAAGTCATCCCGCTTTTCGATCGTCAGCACCGGGTGGTGCCAAACGCCGCGATGGTAATTAACGCCCTGCCTGCCATTGGAAATGAAGGCACGGACCAAGCCCGGTACAGGTACATCGCCAAGTGGCGCGACCACGACCAGAAAGGGGTTGCCGAGCAGCGGAATGAAGGCCTGGCTGCCCAGCGGATGTCGTTCAAGCATGCGGATGCGCAAGGGCATCTCAAGGGATTCGGCGCTGAAGATGCTGATGATCGCCTTGTCGTCGGGCTGGGCGGTCTCGACCGTCGCCAGCTTGTGATAACGGCGGGTGGAGCCGTTGTTGATCATGAAGTACTCGCTGCCGTCGGTTTCGATCACATCTCCGAAGGGGGCGAAGGCTTCTTTGGTCAGGGGCTCGATCTTCAGGGTTCGCATGGCTGTTCTACTGGTTCGTTGCTGGTTCCCGTCCCTCGGTGGGGGCGGGGCCGGGAGTGGAGGTGGTCAATCCATCCTCCCCCCAGGCTCTCCGATTCGGCGGAGAGCCGATGGGCGGGCCGAAGCCCACCCGGTCGTCAAAAGCGGCGGTGCGGCTGCGGCTTACATCTGCTGCAGACGGAACAGCGCGATCTTGTTGATCTCGTTCAGGGCCCTGGTGAACTCGGCTTCGGGGGAGTTGTGGATCCGCTCCTCGAAGGCCGCCAGGATCTGGTGCCGATTGCTGCCTTTCACCGCCATGATGAAAGGAAACCCGAACTTGGCCTTGTAGGCGTCATTCAGTTCGGTGAAGCGCGCGAACTCTTCAGCCGTGCACTCATGGATGCCGGCACCGGCTTGTTCGCTGGTGCTGGCTTCGGTCAGCTCGCCACGGACAGCGGCCTTGCCGGCCAGGTCCGGGTGAGCGTTGATCAGCGCCAGCTGGGCGTCATGGCTGGCGCTGAGCAACAGGTCGGCCATGCGCTGGTGCAGGCCGTCGATTTCGTTGATGCGGTCATCCTGACCCAGGTCGAATGCCTTCTCGGCAACCCAGGGCGAGTGCTCGTAGATGTCGGCGAACGCGCTGACGAAGGCTTCGCGGGACAGGGTGGATGGGGTCAGGGTCTGAAAGCGGCTCATTTCGCTTGCTCTTTGAAAGGGTGGGTGGCGTGCCAGTGGCGGGCGATGTCGACGCGGCGGGCGAACCAGACCTTTTCATGGCCTTTCACGTAGTCGATGAAACGCGCCAGGGAGGCGAGGCGTGCCGGACGGCCCAGCAGGCGGCAGTGCATGCCGATGGACAGCATCTTCGGCGCGCCAGCGGCACCTTCGGCGTAGAGCACGTCGAAGGCGTCCTTGAGGTATTCGAAGAAGTCATCACCCTTGTTGAAGCCCTGCACCTGGGTGAAACGCATGTCGTTGGTGTCCAGGGTGTAGGGGATGACCAGGTGCGGCTTCTCGGCGGTGCTGGCCGGGTCCCAGTAGGGCAGGTCGTCGTCGTAGGTATCGGAATCGTAGAGGAAGCCGCCTTCCTCCATCACCAGGCGACGGGTGTTCGGGCCGGTGCGGCCGGTGTACCAGCCCACCGGGCGCTCGCCGGTCAGTTCGGTGAGGATGCGGATGGCTTCGAGCATGTGCTCGCGCTCCTGGGCCTCGTCCATGTACTGGTAGTCGATCCAGCGGTAGCCGTGGCTGCAGATCTCATGGCCGGCCTCGACCATTGCACGGATTGCGTCCGGGTGGCGCTGGGCGGCCATGGCGACGGCGAAGATGGTCAGGGGGATGTCGTGCTGCTTGAACAGGTTCAGCAGGCGCCAGACACCGGCGCGGCTGCCGTACTCGTAGAGGGATTCCATGCTCATGTTGCGCACGCCCTGCAGCGGCTGGGCGGCCACCATCTCGGACAGGAAGGCTTCGGATTCCTTGTCGCCGTGGAGCACGTTGCGCTCGCCGCCTTCCTCGTAGTTGAGGACAAAGGACAGGGCGATGCGGGATTCACCCGGCCATTGCGGGTGGGGAGGATTGTTGCCGTAACCGATCAGGTCGCGTGGGTACTCAGCGCTCACTGCAGTCTTCCTTCTTGTCTATTGGGCGATCCGCGACAGCCTGAGAAGTGGTGCGCGACCGTGGATGGGGTGATTGTATACAAACTGTCTTGCGTTTTGTAAATCAAAACTTTGTCGAAGTCGTGAATCGGCAAGTGATTGCGCATCCTGTCCGACTGGTCAGGAGTTCTGGCCGCAGGGCACACTGGCTGGCCATTTCGTGCAAATCAAGATTGGGTGGGGACCGTAGGCGGCTCAGCAGAATTCGATGGCGAGATTGTGTACAATTTTTTGAGTTTATGTCTTACATTTCGTCGGTCGCATGTTATTCTGCGAACCGTACCGGGGCCTCAGCCCTCATCACACACCGATTTGAACAAGCAGAGGAGGTGTGGCGTTCCGATCGCGGCCAGCGCAATGGCCCGGAGGACGCCCAGCGAGCAATGGGACGTTTGACCACTCATGTACTGGATGCCGCCCACGGTTGCCCCGGCCGTGACATCAAGATCGAGCTCTACCGCGTGGAAGGCGCAGGCATGGAGCTGGTCGCTACCGCCACCACCAATGACGACGGGCGCTGCGATGCACCTCTGCTGCAGGGCGCCGATTACCAGAGTGGCGTCTACCAGATCCACTTCCATGCCGGTGACTACTACCGCGCCCGTGGCGTTGCGCTTCCCGAACCCGCATTCCTGGACGTGGTCGTGCTGCGCTTCGGCATTTCCGCCGAGCAGGATCACTACCACGTGCCGCTGCTGATCTCCCCCTATAGCTACTCCACCTATCGCGGTAGCTAGTTTCCGGATCTCGTTACCCTCGACTCATTGGAGTCTTTCCTGGCCCGTTCACACTGCGGGCCTTTTTTTCGCCTGCAGAAAAGTGGTGCGAAGACGCCGCTGGGCGTTCCCGGACCAAAAAGAAGCCCGGCACGAGGCCGGGCTTAAACGCATCACGGGGAGATGCGCAAGGGAGTGTGTCGATCCAGCGGGCAAAAGCTCTACGCAGCCGGATAGGGCTGTACCTGTGTCTGGGAACCTCTTCGGAATAGGGGAGAGTCTAGGCGGCATTTACGAGTTCGCTGGCCAGCGGTCGGAAATCGAAGGTGCGCGTCGTTACCGGATACGGGAAGGGACAGCTGTGCGAGGGAGGAAGGGCGTCAGCGCGAGAGCAGGGAAGCAGCGCGAGTGGTACCGGCAGACTTGTAGGATGGGTGGAGCGGAGCGATACCCATCAGCCTCGTCCGCATGGGTATCGCTCCGCTCGCGGAACGCCGCCCGACCCATCCTACGAAGTACACCAAAGCGACTCCGCGCCCAAATGAAAAGGCCCTGCCGCAATGCGGCAGGGCCCGGTCGTTGCCGTGGAGCAGTTACAGGAAGATGAACTTGGCGACGAAGATGGCGCAGAGGGCGTACAGGCTTACCGACACATCCTTGTACTTGCCGGTGAAGGCCTTCATGGCCACATAGGTCACGAAGCCCAGGGCGATGCCGTCGGCGACCGAGAAGGTCAGCGGCATCATGATGACGGTGACGATGGCCGGGATGGTTTCGGTGTGTTCTTTCCAGTCGATGTGGGCCATGCCGCCCATCATCAGCATGGCGACGTAGATCAGCGCACCGGCGGTGGCGTAGGCGGGGATCATGCCGGCCAGCGGGGCGAAGAACATGGCGGCGATGAACAGGATGCCCACGGTCACGGCGGTCAGGCCGGTACGGCCACCGGCGGCAACACCGGCGGCGCTTTCCACGTAGCTGGTCACCGGCGGTACGCCGAGCACGCCACCGAACACGCTGGAGGCGCTGTCAGCCTTCATGGCCTTGGACAGGTTCTCGATGCGGCCGTCTTCCTGCACCAGGTTGGCACGCTGGGCCACGCCCATCAGGGTGCCGGCGGTGTCGAACATGTGCACGAAGAGGAAGGCCAGGATCACGCTGACCATGGTCACGTTGAAGGCGCCGCTGATGTCCATGGCCATGAAGGTCGGGGCCAGGCTCGGGGGCATGGAGAACACGCCGCCGAATTTGACGATGCCGATGCCTACGCCGATCAGGGTCACGGTCAGGATGCTGATCAGGATGCCGCCGAAGATACGACGGTATTCCAGCACCGCGATCATCAGGAAGCAGATGGCGGCCAGCAGCGGACCGGGGGAGGTCAGGTCACCGATGTGCACCAGGGTGGCCGGATGGGCAACCACGATGCCGGCGGTCTTCAGGCCGATCAGTCCGAGGAACAGGCCGACACCCGCACCCATGGCGAAGCGCAAGCTGCTGGGGATGCTGTTGAGCAGCCATTCGCGGATGCGCGAGAAGGTCAGGATCATGAACAGCACGCCGGAGAGGAACACCGCGCCAAGCGCGATCTGCCAGCTGTAGCCCATGGTGTTGACCACGGTGTAGGTGAAGAAGGCGTTCAGGCCCATGCCCGGGGCGAGACCCACCGGCCAGTTGGCGTAGAGGCCCATGAGGAGGCAGCCGAAGGCTGCGGCGAGGCAGGTGGCAACGAAGGCTGCGCCATGATCGATCCCGGCATCGGCCATGATGTTCGGGTTGACGAAAATGATGTAGGCCATGGTGATGAAGGTCGTCAGACCTGCAGCCAGTTCGGTCTTCACGGTGGTGCCGTGAAGGCTGAGCTTGAAGAGACGTTCAAGCAGACCGTTAGCGGGCGGTGTTGCGGCGTACGTTCCTTGTTCTTGTTGTTTGATGCTTTCCACAGCGTGGTACTCCTCATCTCTTTTGTTTTGTTCACCCAGAGCCTGGAGTGGGCTCCGGACTGACTGAGGCGGATGGCGTGAGTGGTGGTCTTCCTCAAATACTTGACCGCAGGGTCAGGAAGTCACGGCGCGATTATGCCTTTGTATACAAAAAAAACAAATAATGTTTTCAATGTTCGATAAAACGCACCAATCGCAAAAACCTGACCGGAAAGACAAAAAATGTCGCGACAATTTGCAACCTAACGAATTTTGTAAATCGTTATAAAACAATGAGTTATGAAAATTTAAGAAAATCGGGGAGGCGCCGGTGGTGCGGGTTGAAAGCACTGATTGGCGCTGAGATAGGCGTGCTTATGACAAAAAAATGTAGGGAAGCCGCTGATTTTTCCCTCGATTACCCGGGGCAAAAGCGGGGAGGGGATCTGTCGGAAAAAGCTGTGCAACTGGTCAGGAATGGGATTGGAGCTGCATCGAAACTGTTCAAGGCGGGTTGATTGTGTACAATATCCCTCGATTTTTCCCTGATTTCCCTTGCTGACACACCTGCTCAGCCCGGCGGAGAGGGGCAAAAAGGGCCCTGGAACACCGCCGACCCTACTGACGTGAGCACCCATGAACGAACAGTTGCAGCCACTCAAGAAGCAGCCGCGCACCGCCAAAAGCAACCGCAGCGGCACGCAGGATGACGTTGTCTACGCGCATATTTTCGATGCCATTCTCGAGCAGCGCCTGGCCCCCGGCACCAAGTTGAGTGAAGAGGCCCTGGGCGAGATCTTCGGTGTCAGCCGCACCATCATTCGTCGCGCCCTGTCGCGCCTCGCCCATGAAGGCGTGGTGCTGCTGCGTCCGAATCGCGGCGCCGTGGTGGCCAGCCCCAGCGTCGAAGAAGCCCGGCAGATCTTCTATGCCCGCCGTCTGGTTGAGCGCGCCATCACCGAGTTGGCCGTGGAGCATGCCACTGCGGAGCAACTGCAAGAGCTGCGGCAGATGGTCAACGAGGAGCAGGCCTGCTTCTCCCGTGGCGACCGCGGCGCCGGTATCCGTCTTTCCGGCGAGTTCCACCTGAAGCTGGCCGAAGCGGCGATGAACGCCCCGCTGGTGAGCTTCCAGCGCAGTCTGGTGTCCCAGACCTCGCTCATCATTGCCCAGTACGAAAGCGGCAGCCGTTCCCACTGTTCCTTCGACGAGCACAATCGCCTGATCGACGCCATCGAGTCCCGCGACGCTGAGCGCGCGGTGATGCTGATGATGCATCACATGGACCACATCGACGACAAGCTGAACCTGGATGAAGGCGGCGCCTCAGATGACCTGCACGCGGTGTTCTCGCACCTGCTGCAGACCAAGAAGAAGCCCGGCCGCGGCACCAACCGCAGCGCCTGATCCGGCACCAGCAAAAAGCCCCGCTAATGCGGGGCTTTTTCGTTTGGATGATGCGGAGAGATCGATTGTGAGGGCGAATTCATTCTGGAACGACGGAGCGGGCCGGTAGGGTGCGCCGTGCGCATCGGTGGTCGAGCGTCGCGCGGTGCCGGTCCCGCGGTTGGTGCGTACAGCGCACCCTACGGTCAACCAGTGCGTAGGGGGGTAGGGGTGCAATCCGCAGAAACAGAAAAGCCCCGCCGAAGCGGGGCTTTTTTTGTTCAACCCAATCAGCCGCGCTGATGCACGCTGCGGCCGGCGGCGAAGGTTTCCTTCACGGTACGGTCGTCGCCGAGGATGGTCAGGGCGAACAGCTTTTCCGCCAGGGTCTTCGCCTGTTGCATGCGGTAGTCCATCAGCGGCGTGGCCTTGTAGTCGAGGACCACGAAGTCCGCGTCCTTGCCGGCCTGGAAGTTGCCGATCTTGTCGTCCAGGTAGAGCGCGCGGGCGCCGCCCAGGGTGGCGAGATACAGGGACTTGAACGGGTCGAGCTTCTTGCCCTGCAGCTGCATCACCTTGTACGCCTCGTTCAGCGACTGCAGCTGGGAGAAGCTGGTGCCGGCGCCCACGTCGGTGCCCAGGCCCACGCGCACGCCGTGCGCTTCCAGCTTCTGCAGGTCGAACAGGCCGCTGCCGAGGAACAGGTTGGAGGTGGGGCAGAAGGCCACGGCCGAGCCGGTTTCCGCCAGACGCTTGCACTCGTCGTCGCACAGGTGCACGCCGTGGGCGAACACCGAGCGCGCGCCGATCAGCTTGAAGTGGTCGTAGACGTCCAGGTAGCCCTTGCGCTCCGGGAACAGTTCCTTCACCCACTCGATTTCCTTGCGGTTCTCGGACAGGTGGGTGTGCATGTACAGGTTCGGGTATTCGGCGAACAGCTTGCCCGCCAGCTCCAGCTGCTCGGGCGTGCTGGTGGGGGCGAAGCGCGGGGTCACCGCATAGTGCAGGCGGCCCTTGCCGTGCCAGCGCTCGATCAGCTCCTTGCTGTCGGCATAGCCGGATTCAGCGGTGTCGGTCAGGTAGTCCGGGGCGTTGCGGTCCATCAGCACCTTGCCGGCGATCATGCGCAGGTCGAGGGCCTGGGCTGCTTCGAAGAAGGCGTCCACCGATTCCTTGTGCACGGTGCCGAATACCAGCGCGGTGGTGGTGCCGTTGCGCAGCAGTTCCTTGATGAAAATGGAGGCGACGTCGGCGGCATGGGCCTTGTCGGCGAACTGCTTCTCGGTGGGGAAGGTGTAGGTGTTCAGCCAGTCCAGCAGCTGTTCGCCGTAGGACGCGATCATGCCGGTCTGCGGGAAATGGATATGGGTGTCGATGAAGCCGGGGGTGATCAGGGCGTCGCGGTACTCGCGCACCTGGACGCCGGCCGGCAGGCCCGGCAGCAGCGCCTTGGCCTCGCCCACAGCCTTGATGCGGCCGTCTTCCACCACCATCAGACCGTCTTCGAAATACTGGTAGGACTGCTCGACGCCCACCTGGGCGGGATCGGCGATGCTGTGCAGGATGGCGGAGCGGTAGGCGGTTACGTGGCTGGTCATGTCAGTCTCGTTCTTTCGTGATTTCGACGCCCGAAGGCGGAATTCGTCGTAGGTTGGCGCTGAGCCTGCGAAGCCCAACGTCCGGAACGGTTGGGCTTCGCTCCGCTCAGCGCCAACCTACAGGGATGTCAGGCCTGTTCTCGGCGGGAAGAGGGGATCAGTTTGGCGACCGTCTCACCCTTCTTCACTTCCTGGCCGAAGTTGGCGTTGTAGGTGGCGACCACTTCACCGGCGATGGAAATGGCGATTTCTACCGGCAGTTTGCCTTTGACTTCCTGGATGCCCATGGGGCAGCGCATGCGTTGCACGGTTTCGCTGGCGAAGCCGCGTTCACGCAGGCGGTGCTCGAACTTGACACGCTTGGTCTTCGAGCCGATCAGGCCGAAATAGGCGAAGTCGTTGCGTTTGAGGATTTCGGCGGTCAGTTCCAGGTCCAGCTGATGGTTGTGGGTCATGACGATGAAGTAGCTGCCCTTGGGCATCTCGGCGATTTCGTCGATCACCTCTTCGTTGACCACCTTCTCCACGCCGGCAGGAATCTGCTCGGGGAACTCATTTTCCCGCGAGTCGATCCAGCGCACCTTGCAGGGCAGGCTGGCGAGCAGCGGGACCAGGGCGCGGCCGACATGGCCAGCGCCGAAAACGGCGATGTGTGCCTGGGGCTGGCCCATGGGTTCGAACAGCAGCACCGTGGCACCGCCGCAGCACTGGCCGAGGCTGGCGCCCAGGCTGAAGCGCTCCAGGCGGGTGTCCAGGGTGCGTTCCTCGAGCATCTGGCGGGCGATTTCCATCGCCTTGAACTCGAGATGACCACCACCGATGGTTTCGAAGATGCGCTCTGCGGTGACCACCATTTTCGAGCCGGCATTGCGTGGCGTGGAGCCACGCTCTTCGATGATGGTCACCAGCACGCAAGGTTCTCCGCGTTGCTGCAGGTCGGCGAGGGCGCTGATCCAGCTCATTTGCTCAGTCTCCAGCTACGCAGGGGCCTTGTGGTACGCGACAGGCGCCAGTCGTCTCTGGGACGAGCCAGTGCCGGCAACGTTTCCAGCAGCACGGCATCGCTGCCTTGCTGCGTGTTCTTCGAACGATCGGTGGATGTTGTCATTGTTCTGCACCGTGGGTTTCGTGTGGCGGCCAGTCCCGGTGGACGGGCCGCCACGGGTCATGCCGGTTCGGTTTCCGTCGGGGTCGAGGCCTTGGCCGGCTGTTGGAGTTTCTTCATCTGCTCGACGCCCCAGAGCACGCGCTCCGGGGTGGCGGGCGCGTCGATCTGCGGCTGCGCCTTGTAGTCGCCCAGGCTCGCCACGGCGTCCTTGATGGCGCACCAGGCCGCGATACCGAGCATGAAGGGCGGCTCGCCCACGGCCTTGGAGTGGAACACCGTCTGCTCGGGGTTCTTGCGGTTCTCCACCAGGTGCACCCGCAGGTCGATGGGCATGTCGGCGATGGCCGGGATCTTGTAGCTCGCCGGACCATTGGTCATCAGCTTGCCCTTGGCGTTCCACACCAGTTCCTCGGTGGTCAGCCAGCCCATGCCCTGGACGAATGCACCTTCCACCTGGCCGATGTCGATGGCCGGGTTCAGGGAGGCGCCGACGTCGTGGAGGATGTCGGTGCGCAGCATCCGGTATTCACCGGTCAGGGTGTCGACGATCACTTCGCAGCAGGCCACGCCATAGGCGAAGTAGTAGAAGGGGCGGCCGGAGGCCTTGTCGCGGTCGTAGAAGATCTTCGGCGTGCGGTAGAAACCGGTGCTGGAGAGCGAGATCTGGTTGAAGTAGGCCAGCTGGATCACTTCCTCGAAGGAGAGGTAGTGGTCGCGCACACGCACCTGGTCGTTCTTGAACTGCACGTCCTCGGTGGTCACCTTGAAGTGATTGGCGAGGAACTCCACCAGGCGGCCCTTGATGGTCTCGGCAGCGTTCTGCGCGGCCTTGCCGTTCAGGTCGGTACCGCTTGATGCGGCGGTCGGCGAGGTGTTGGGCACCTTGTCGGTGTTGGTCGCGGTGATCTGGATGCGCGAGATATCGACCTGGAAGACTTCGGCCACCACCTGGGCGACCTTGGTGTTCAGGCCCTGGCCCATCTCGGTGCCGCCGTGGTTCAGGTGGATGCTGCCGTCGGTGTAGACGTGCACCAGCGCGCCGGCCTGGTTGAGGAAGGTGGCGGTGAAGCTGATGCCGAATTTCACCGGGGTCATCGCCAGGCCTTTCTTCAGCACCGGGCTCGCGGCGTTGAAGGCACGGATTTCCTCGCGGCGCTTGGCGTACTCGCTGCTGGCTTCGAGGTCGGCGGTCATCTCGGCGAGCATGTTGTGCTCGACGGTCTGGTAGTAGTGCGTGACGTTGCGCTCGTCCTTGCCGTAGTAGTTCAGCTTGCGGACGTCCAGTGGGTCCTTGCCCAGGTGGCGGGCAATGGCGTCCATGATTTCTTCGATCGCGACCATGCCCTGCGGGCCGCCGAAGCCGCGGTAGGCGGTGTTCGACGCGGTGTTGGTCTTGCAACGGTGACCGTTGATGGTGGCGTTTTCGAGGAAGTAGGCGTTGTCCGAGTGGAACATCGCGCGGTCGACGATGGAACCGGACAGGTCGGGCGAATAGCCGCAGTTGCCCGCCAGTTCCAGTTCGATGCCGGTGAGCAGGCCGTCATCGTTGAAGCCCACGTCGTACTCGACGTAGAAGGGGTGGCGCTTGCCGGTGATGCTCATGTCTTCCATGCGCGGCAGACGCATCTTGGTCGGGCGCTTGGTGTGGTGAGCGATCACGGCGCACAGGCAGGCCGGGCCGGCTGCCTGGGTTTCCTTGCCGCCGAAGCCACCGCCCATGCGGCGCATGTCGATGACGATCTTGTGCATCGGGACGCCCAGCACCTCGGCCACCAGTTTCTGCACCTCGGTGGCGTTCTGGGTGGAGGTGTAGACGATCATGCCGCCATCTTCGGTGGGCATGACGGAGGAGATCTGCGTCTCCAGGTAGAAGTGCTCCTGGCCGCCGATGTGCAGGGTGCCCTGCACGCGGTTCTTGGCGTTGGCCAGTGCGGTAGTGGAATCACCACGCTTGTGCTGGTGGCTGTCCAGCACGAAATGCTTCTTGCGCAGGGCGTCGACCACGTCGAGAACGGGCTCCAGGTCCTCGTATTCGACGATGGCCGCCATGGCCGCCTTGCGGGCGGTTTCCAGGCTGTCGGCACCCACGGCCAGTACCACCTGGCCGACGTACTCGACCTTGCCATCCGCCAGCAGCGGGTCGCCGGCGACGACCGGGCCGATGTCCAGTTGGCCGGGCACGTCCTTCGCGGTGATGGCGATGGCCACGCCCGGGAACTGGTAGCAGGGGGTGGTATCGATGCGCGTGATGCGGGCATGGGCGCGGTCGCTCATGCGGGCATAAACGTGAAGCTGGTTCGGGAACTCCAGGCGGTCATCGACGTACACGGCTTCGCCGGTGACGTGCTTGGGCGCGCTCTCGTGCTTGACGCTCTTGCCGACGCCGGTGGTGATGTCGGCGCGGAACAGTTCCGCCAGTTCTTCCTGGGTCTTGTGGTGGAAATGGTTAGACATAAGCGGTCACCCGGGTTTCGACTTCTGGGGATTGCAGCTCGAGGAAGAACTTGCGCAGCAGGTTCTGGGCGGTCAGCAGGCGGTATTCCTTGCTGGCGCGGAAGTCCGAGAGCGGCGTGAAGTCCTTGGCCAGGGCCTCGCAGGCGCGTTCGACGGTGCCCGGGTACCAGGCGGCGCCGATCAGGGCCTGTTCACAGGCGCTGGCGCGCTTGGGAATGCCGGCCATGCCGCCGAAGGCGACGCGGGCCTTGCGCACCACACCATTCTCGATCACCAGGCTGAAGGCGGCGCAAACGGCGGAGATGTCGTCGTCCAGGCGCTTGGACACCTTGTAGGCGCGGAACGTCTGGTTCTTGCGGGCGCGGGGCACGCGAATCTTTTCGATGAACTCGGATTCCTGGCGTGCGGTGACCTTGTAGTCCAGGAAGTACTCGTCCAGCGGCAGGATGCGGGTCTGGTTGCCTTTGCGCAGGACGATCTCGGCGCCCAGGGCAATCAGCAGCGGCGGGGCGTCGCCGATGGGGGAGGCGTTGCCGATGTTGCCGCCCAGGGTGCCCTGGTTGCGGATCTGCAGCGAGGCGAAGCGGTGCAGCAGTTCGCCGAAATCCGGGTACTCGCGGGACAGGGTTTCGTAGCAGTCGGACAGCGGGGTAGCGGCGCCGATCTCGATGAAATCGCCGTTTTCCTCGATGCGCTTCATGGCTTCGATATGGCCGACGTAGATCATCACCGGCAGTTCACGGTGGAACTGGGTGACTTCCAGAGCCAGGTCGGTGCCACCGGCCAGCAGGCGGGCCTGCGGGTTGGACACGTAGAAATCAGCCAGGTCGGCCACAGTCAGCGGCACCAGGCAGCGCTTGTCGCCGCTGTTGAGCTCGGCGGTCGCGCGCGGGGCGATGGCTTTGAGTTGGGCGACGGTCTGGGCTTCGGCTACGTCGAACTGGTCCGGCTGCTTCTGGCAGCAGGCCTGCTCGGCGGCGTCGATGATCGGACGATAGCCGGTGCAGCGGCACAGGTTGCCGGCCAGGGCTTCCATGGTCTGGGCCTTGTCGAAGCCGTCGCTGTTCTTCTGCAGGGCGAACAGGGACATGACGAAACCGGGGGTGCAGAAGCCGCACTGGGAACCGTGGCAATCCACCATGGCCTGCTGCACGGAATGCAGTTGGCCCTGGTGCTTCAGGTCTTCCACGGTAATCAGTTGCTTGCCGTGCAGCGAGGACACGAAGGTCAGGCAGGAGTTGAGAGTGCGGTAGCGGATGCGGTCGCCCTCCAGCTCGCCGACTACAACGGTGCACGCACCGCAGTCGCCGGAGGCGCAGCCTTCTTTGGTACCGGGTTTGCCGACATGCTCACGCAGGTAGTTGAGCACCGTGACATTGGGATCGAGGGCCTGCTCAGTGCGCAGCTCCCGATTGAGTAAAAACTGGATCAAGGACGACCTCCAGGCACTTTATTGTTTTTACGAGGGCTCGTATGGGGGCAAATTTAGAGCGACCTGACTTTCCGGTCAATAAATTTCTGACTCAAAAGTCAGGAAAGTGTCATCTCTTTCGGTTATTAGCCCGCTGCGCCCGCTCTGTCTCCGGGCGTGGGCGCCGTTGATGCCTCTTGTCATAAGTGTAGGAAAGCGCGGGCGGGGCGCCTGGCGCCTTGTGGTAGACTGCGTCGCCTGCCCTATCCTGCGGCAGAGCCGGAAATTTCCCCCATTGCTCTTGCCTGCACTGCCCGTACCCGTAGTACTGTCGGCGCCTGAGCTTTTGCGCGGAATTTCCCGGCGCAGCCCACAATGTCTTCCAGTTCGAAGGAAAACCATGACGTTCAAGGCATCGGACAGCCTCTCCGAGCAGATCGCCCAGCACCTGGCCGCGCGCATCATCCGCGGCGAGCTGAAAGAGCGGGAGCGCATTCAGGAACAGAAAGTCACCCAGGCCATGAATGTCAGCCGGGGGTCGGTGCGCGAAGCGCTGCTGATCCTGGAACGCCGTCATCTGATCACCATCCTGCCGCGTCGCGGCGCCCAGGTGTCCGAGCTGACCCAGCAGCACGTGCGCAGCCTCTATACCCTGGTGATGGAGCTCTACATCCTGCTGGGCTACGCCGTAACCGAGCAGTGGCGCAGCGAGGAAGACCTCCTGCCGTTCCGCGCGATCCAGGAGCGCCTGGCCGAAGCGCGCGAGCGGGAAGACATCCTGGCGTTCGTCGACGCCAGCTTCGCCATCATGCAGGCCGCCTATCCCTTCGCCGACAACCCGTTCCTGCAGCAGACCCTGGACAACCTGCAGCCGGCCATCGCCCGTACCTACTACATCGCCCTGGAACGCCGCCGTGGTCAGATGGGGCAGTTCGGCGCGGTCTTCGACGACCTGTTGCAGGCGGTGATCGCCCGGGACCAGGTGAAGGTCCGCGAAGTGTTGCTGGGCTACTGCAAGCAGAACTGCGAGCTGGTGCTCGCGGCCCTGGCCGAGCGTTGAGCGGAGCGCACCGATGCGGCTGAAGTGCATCAAGCTGGCGGGGTTCAAGTCTTTCGTCGATCCCACCACTGTCAGTTTTCCCAGCAACATGGCGGCCGTGGTCGGTCCCAATGGTTGCGGCAAGTCGAACATCATCGACGCCGTTCGCTGGGTGATGGGCGAGAGTTCGGCGAAGAACCTTCGTGGCGAGTCGATGACCGACGTCATCTTCAACGGCTCCAACACCCGCAAGCCGGTGGCCCAGGCCAGCATCGAGCTGATCTTCGACAACTCCGACAACACCCTGGTGGGCGAGTACGCCGCGTTCGCCGAGATTTCCATTCGCCGCCGCGTCAGCCGCGACGGCCAGAACACCTATTTCCTCAACGGCACCAAGTGCCGGCGCCGCGACATCACCGACATCTTCCTCGGTACCGGCCTGGGCCCGCGCAGCTACTCCATCATCGAGCAGGGGATGATCTCCAAGCTCATCGAGGCAAAGCCCGAGGATCTGCGTAACTTCATCGAGGAAGCGGCGGGCATCTCCAAGTACAAGGAGCGCCGTCGCGAGACCGAAAGCCGCATCCGTCGTACCCAGGAGAACCTGGCGCGCCTGACGGACCTGCGAGAAGAGCTGGAGCGCCAACTGGAACGCCTGCACCGCCAGGCCCAATCCGCCGAGAAATACCAGGAGTACAAGGCCGAGGAGCGTCAGCTCAAGGCTCAGCTCGCCGCCCTGAAATGGCGGGCGCTGAACGACCAGGTCGGCCAGCGCGAGGCGGTGATCGGCAACCAGGAAGTCAGCTTCGAGGCCCTGGTGGCCGAGCAGCGTAATGCTGACGCCAGCATTGAACGCCTGCGGGACGGGCACCACGAACTGTCCGAACGCTTCAATCAGGTACAGGGCCGCTTCTACTCCGTGGGCGGCGACATCGCCCGCGTGGAACAGAGCATTCAGCACGGCCAACAGCGCCTGCGCCAATTGCAGGACGACCTGCGCGACGCCGAGCGCGCCCGCCAGGAAACCGAATCCCACCTGGGCCATGACCGCACCTTGCTCGCCACCCTGGGCGAAGAGCTGGACATGCTCGGCCCGGAACAGGAAATGAGCGCCGCTGCCGCCGAGGAAGCCGCTGCCCAGCTGGAAGAAGCCGAAACCGGCATGCACGCCTGGCAGGAGCACTGGGATGCCTTCAACCAGCGCAGCGCCGAGCCGCGGCGCCAGGCCGAGGTGCAGCAGGCGCGTATCCAGCAGCTGGAGCAGAGCCTGGAGCGTTTGCTGGAACGCGAGCGCCGTCTGAAGGATGAAAGCACCCAGCTGTCCGCTGACCCGGAAGATGCCGCGATCCAGGAAATGCTTGAGGAGCTGGCGCTTGGCGAAATGCGCCTGGAGGAGCTCCAAGGCGCCGAACAGGCGCTGGCCGAGCGACTGGATGCTGTGCGGGAAGAGTTGCAGCAGGCTACCCAGGCCCAGCAGCAGGCCCAAGGCGAGCTTCAGCGCCTGAACGGCCGTATCGCTTCCCTGGAAGCGTTGCAGCAGGCCGCACTGAATCCTGGTAAGGGCGCCGCCGAATGGCTCCGCGAACAGCGACTGGCCGATCGCCCGCGCCTCGCCGAAGGGCTTCGGGTCGAGCAGGGCTGGGAGCTGGCGGTGGAAACCGTGCTGGGCGCCGATCTGCAGGCGGTGCTGCTGGACGATTTCAGCGGGCTCGACCTGTCCGGCTTCAGCCAGGGTGAATTACGCCTGGCCAGCGCCGGCAGAAGTGGGGCGCGGGCGCCTGGCAGCCTGCTGGACAAGGTAGAGGCTCCGGTGGACCTGGCGCCTTGGCTGGCGAAGGTCCTGCCCGTGGAAACCCTGGACCAGGCGCTGGCCCGCCGCGCCAGCCTGGGAGATGGTGAAAGCCTCATCAGCCGCGATGGCTATTGGGTTGGGCGCAATTTCCTGCGCGTGCGCCGCGCCAGCGAGGCGGAAAGTGGCTTGCTGGCCCGTGGCCAGGAACTGGAGCGCCTGCACGCCGAGCGTGAAGAGCGCGAAGCCGCCCTGGAACAGCTGGAGGAACGCCTGCAGCAGTTGCGCGATCGTCAACGCCATGACGAAGAGGCTCGCGAGCAGCAGCGCCGTCAGTTGCAGGACGAATCACGCAGCCTCGGCGAGCTCAAGGCCCGGCTCTCCGCCCAGCAGGCCAAGGTGGAACAGCTGGCGCTGCGTCGCCGTCGCCTGGAAGAGGAACTTCGCGAGCTGGACGAGCAGCGAGCCCTCGAACACGAACAATTGGGCGTGTCCCGCCTGACCTTGCAGGACGCGCTGGATGCCATGGCCACTGACACTGAGCAGCGGGAGAAACTGCTGGCAGAGCGTGACGGCCAGCGCGAGCGCCTCGATCGAATTCGCCAGGAAGCCCGCCAGCACAAGGATCACGCCCACCAACTGGCCGTGCGCGTCGGCTCCCTGCGGGCCCAACACGATTCCACCCGCCAGGCCCTGGAGCGCCTGACCCTCCAGTTTGAGCGCCTCAACGAGCGACGCGAACAGCTCAACCTCAATCTGGAGGAGGGCGCCGCGCCCCTCGAAGAGCTGCGCATGAAGCTCGAGGACCTGCTGGAACGGCGCATGGGCGTGGAGGAAGAACTCAAGCAGGCGCGACTGGCCCTGGAAGATGCCGACCGGGAACTGCGCGACGCCGAGAAACGCCGTAGCCAGGCCGAGCAGCAATCGCAGCTGCTGCGCGGCCAATTGGAGCAGCAGCGCCTGGAATGGCAGGCCCTGACCGTGCGTCGCAAGGCATTGCAGGAGCAATTGCACGAAGACGGCTATGACCTTCACGGTGTGCTTGCCACCCTGACGACCGAAGCGACCGAAGCAGGCTGGGAAGAGGAGCTGGAACGCCTCGCCGCGCGCATCCAGCGCCTGGGCCCGATCAACCTTGCGGCCATTGACGAATACCAGCAGCAATCCGAGCGCAAGCGCTACCTGGACGCGCAGAACGACGACCTGGTGGAAGCCCTGGAGACGCTGGAAAACGTCATCCGCAAGATCGACAAGGAAACCCGCAACCGCTTCAAGGAAACCTTCGACCAGATCAATGCCGGCCTGCAGGCGTTGTTCCCCAAGGTCTTCGGTGGTGGCCACGCTTACCTGGAGCTCACCGGCGAAGACCTGCTGGACACCGGCGTGGCCATCATGGCGCGGCCACCGGGCAAGAAAAACAGCACCATCCACCTGCTGTCCGGTGGCGAGAAGGCCTTGACTGCGCTGGCCCTGGTGTTCGCCATCTTCCAGCTCAACCCGGCGCCTTTCTGCATGCTCGACGAGGTGGATGCGCCCCTCGACGACGCGAACGTCGGTCGCTATGCGCGGCTGGTGAAGGAAATGTCCGAAAAGGTGCAGTTCATCTACATCACCCACAACAAGATCGCCATGGAAATGGCCGACCAGCTGATGGGCGTGACCATGCACGAGCCGGGGTGCTCGCGCCTGGTGGCGGTGGATGTCGAGGAGGCGATGTCGATGGTCGAGGCCTGACGGGGAAGCCCGATGCGAACTCCGAGCCGGGTAAGGGCTCAAATTCGCATCGCCTTTGGTGTAAGCCTCTATCAGAGGTTTCTCTGCTGGGCTGGTCGTGCTAGCTTTATGCCCAATTTTGTCGCACGTGGAAAACGCCAGTCAGAACATGGAGTTGGGCGCCACGTTTCAGGGGACGGGATGTCCTTTCTTCACCTTTGTTTGCACTTTTTCACTAGGGGACACAGGACTACATGGATATCGGTCTGCGCGAGTGGCTGATTGTCATTGGCATCATCGTAATCGCCGGCATTCTGTTCGATGGCTGGCGCCGCATGAGTGGCGGCAAGGGGAAACTCAAGTTCAAGCTGGATCGCAGCTTCTCCAATCTCCCTGACGATGATGAAGATCCGAACCTGCTCGGCCCGGCACGGCTCAAGGAGCAGCGCTCACACCAGGAACCGTCCCTGGATGAGGCCGACCTGCCATCCCTGAGCTCCCGCGAGCCCAGCAAACGTCGTGGCGAGCCCCATCAGGGCGACCTGAACCTCGATGAACCCGTGCCGACCCTGCTGACTCCGGTGGACGAGGGCGGCAAGAAGAACGGCAAGGTCCATCCCCAAGCCCAGCCTCAGGAAGTACCGGTCGAGGAAGTCCTGGTGATCAACGTGGTCGCCCGCGACGAAGACGGCTTCAAGGGCCCGGCCCTGCTGCAGAACATCCTGGAAAGCGGCCTGCGCTTCGGCGCCATGGACATTTTCCATCGCCACGAGAGCATGGCCGGCAACGGCGAAGTGCTGTTCTCCATGGCCAACGGCGTCAAGCCAGGCACCTTCGACCTGGACGACATCGACCATTTCAGCACCCGCGCCGTGAGCTTCTTCCTCGGCCTGCCGGGCCCGCGCCATCCGAAGCAGGCCTTCGACGTGATGGTCGCCGCCGCCCGCAAGCTGTCCCAGGAACTGAACGGCGAGCTCAAGGACGACCAGCGCAGCGTGATGACTGCGCAGACCATCGAGCACTATCGCCAGCGCATCGTCGAATTCGAGCGCAAGCACATGACCCAGAAGCGCTGATCCAGCGTGCAGTCGACCGAAAGAGCAGCCCCGGCTGCTCTTTTTGTTTGAAGAGAAAGAGCCAGAACCATGACTGATGCCCAAACCGCCGCCGAACGCATCAACGCGCTGCGCGCCGAGCTGGATGCGCACAATTACCGCTACTACGTGCTGGACGAGCCCAGCGTGCCCGACGCCGAGTACGACCGCCTGTTCCGCGAGCTGCAGGCCCTGGAGGCCGAGCACCCTGAGCTGGTGACCCCCGAGTCGCCCACCCAGCGGGTCAGCGGTGCCGCCCTGGCGGCCTTCGGTGAAGTGCGCCACGAAGTGCCCATGCTCAGCCTCGGCAACGCGTTCGAGGAGCAGGACCTGCAGGACTTCGACCGCCGGGTGCGAGAAGGGCTGGGCGAACTGTTGCCGGCGGGTGACCTGTTCGGCGCTGGCCCTGAGGTGGAGTACACCTGCGAGCCCAAGCTGGACGGCCTGGCCGTCAGCCTGCTGTACGAAAACGGCGTGCTGGTACGTGGCGCCACCCGGGGCGATGGCACCACGGGCGAGGACATCAGCAGCAACGTGCGAACAATCCGCAATGTGCCCCTGAAACTACAGGGCGAGGGCTGGCCGGCGGTGCTGGAGGTGCGGGGCGAGGTCTACATGTCCAAGGCCGGATTCGAGGAACTGAATGCGCGCCAGGCGGAAAGCGGCGGCAAGACCTTCGCCAACCCGCGCAACGCCGCCGCCGGGAGCCTGCGTCAGCTGGACTCCAGGATCACTGCGAGCCGCCCGCTGGAGTTCTGCGCCTATGGTTTCGGCCGGGTGGAGGGCGAGTTGCTGGACAACCAGTACGCCATCCTCCAGGCCCTGAAGGCCTGGGGCCTGCCCATCAGTCGCGAGCTGAAGCTGGTCAACGGCGCTCAGGGCTGCCTGGACTACTACCGCGATATTGGCGAGCGCCGTGACAGCCTGGCCTACGAGATCGATGGGGTGGTCTACAAGCTCAACAACCTGGCCTGGCAGCGCGAACTGGGCTTCCGCGCCCGCGAGCCGCGCTGGGCCTTGGCCCACAAGTTCCCCGCGCGGGAAGAGCTCACCGAACTGCTGGACGTGGAATTCCAGGTAGGCCGGACCGGCGCCGTAACCCCGGTTGCACGGCTGAAACCCGTGCAAGTGGCGGGTGTCACCGTGTCCAACGCCACCCTGCACAACATGGATGAAGTGGCGCGCCTGGGCCTGATGATTGGTGACACCGTGGTGATTCGTCGCGCTGGCGACGTGATTCCCCAGGTCATGCAGGTGGTGACGGAGCGCCGTCCCGCCGACGCGCGCCCGGTGCATATCCCCGAACAGTGCCCGGTCTGCGGTTCTGCTGTGGAGCGCACCCAACTGATCAAGCGCGGCAAAGGCAAGGAAACCACCAGCGAAGGCTCTGTCTATCGTTGCGTCGGCCGCCTGGCCTGCGGCGCCCAACTGAAGCAGGCAATCATCCACTTCGCCTCGCGCCGCGCGCTGGATATCGAAGGCCTGGGCGACAAGATCGTCGAGCAACTGGTGGATACCGGCTTGGTGGCTTCGCCGGCTGATCTCTACACCCTGAAATACGAGCAGGTGGTGGAACTGGAAGGCTTCGCCGACCTGTCCACCCGCAATCTCCTGGGTGCCATCGCCGACAGCCGCAAACCAACCCTGGCACGCTTCATCTACGCCCTGGGCATCCCCGATGTGGGTGAGGAAACCGCCAAGCTGCTGGCCCGAGCCCTGGGCTCCCTGGAGCGCATCCAGCAGGCCCTGCCGGACGTGCTGACCTACTTGCCGGACGTAGGCCTTGAAGTGGCCCACGAAATCCACGCCTTCTTCACCGACGATCACAACCGGAAAGTCATCCGCGACCTGCTGGAGCGTGGGGTCGAGCTGCAGGAGGAGGGCGGCCTCAGCCCTGAATTCGCTGCCTGCGCAACCTTCGCTGGCCTGATCGACAAGCTCAATATTCCCGGTATCGCAGCCACTGGCGCGAAGAACCTTGCGGAGAAGGCCGGCAACCTGGAAGGCCTCATCGCCCTCAGCCGCGACTGGCTGGAACTGAGCGTCATGAAGGGCCTGAATGAAAAGGCGAAACAGGCGCTGCGCGAATACTTCGCGGTGGAGCACAACGTTGGTCGTGCCATGGAAATCGACCAGCAGCTGCGCGCCTTCGGCATGCACTGGGAGAGCGAGAAGAAGGCCGTGGAAGGCCTGCCCTTGGCGGGTCAGACCTGGGTGCTCACCGGCACTCTTGAGGTCATGAGCCGGGATGTGGCCAAGGAAAAGCTGGAGGCGCTGGGGGCCAAGGTGGCGGGTTCGGTGTCGGCACGCACCCACTGCGTGGTGGCCGGACCGGGTGCAGGTTCCAAGCTGGCCAAGGCCAATGAACTGGGTGTTCGGGTGCTGGACGAGGAGCAATTCCTCGCTGAATTGGCCAGGTTGGGCTAGGCCTCCAGGCTGAGCACCACCTGCTCAATCTCCGCGGCGGTGGTGTCCGGCTGGACAGCACTCGCCGCGCCCTCCTGGCACAGGTGCTGGCGGTACTCGCTGGGCGTGCAGCCGACCAGCTGCTTGAAGGCGCGGGCGAAGTAAGAGGGGTCCTTGAAACCCGCCTCGTAGCCGATGCTCGTCACCGGCATCTGGCTGTTCTCCAGTAGCTGCTTGGCGTACTCCATGCGCCTGCCGAGAACGTACTCCATGAAGCCGACGCCGTTGACCTCCTTGAACAGCCGGCTGAAGCGAAAGGGTGTCATACCACACCTCCGGGCCAGCTCCTTCTGGTCCACGCTGTCGCGAAAATTCTGGTCGATGTAGGGCATTACAACGCCCAGTGCCTTGTGCTTCTGGTGATTTGCGGTGAGGCGGATACTGTCGGGCAGTGGCAGATCGCAATCCAGGAGCGGCCTTCGACCCAGGCTAGTGACGGCGCGGCGTGCTTCGATGAGTTGTTTCAGAATGAGGAGATATCGGTTGAACTCCCCGGAATCGAGGGGAAGTACGAGGTACTCCCACATCTTGGCGCGCATCGCCCAGACCGCGAGCTCTTCCGAGTGTTGCACGGTGAACATGGTAATCGGGATTGAAGGGTAAGAGCGTTTTAGTCCCAGCAGGAAATTGAGACCGTTCGCATCAGGGTGGTCGAAATGAGCGCAGATCATGTCGGTTTGTTGGTACTGGTCCTTTCCCGAATCAGGCCAGGCTCCACACAACCTGTTGTTGCAACGGCCGTCGAATTGCTCGATGAGCCTCTGCGTCGACCTGTCGTGAGTCAGATCGAGCCAGAGTAGATTCGGTTTTCCGGCCGAGATGGACTGCATCTTCTGACCCCAGAATTTTATTGTGCTTCTGTGATCAGGAGTATTGTCATTCTGCTATTACATTAAAGAACCGATCCCTATAGCACTTATTGTTTTCATAACCAGCTGTTGTGCCCTGTTCTGGAAGCCCCAATTCTGGGGGTTCCACTGGTAGCCGGTCCGTTCGTCATCCGATCAATCACCGTGATTTCCCCTCCCGACAAGGTGGCGCAACGACTGGGGCGCTCCGTCCAGATACATCAATCGACCGTTCAGGGCGATTTGCAAGAAAGTCCTACTGGTCTGCAAAAAACTCCTAACTGGCCGTTCTGGGGGAGCACTAGGGTGGACTCAGGTGGATTGGTTAGTACCGCCGAATTCTGGTTGTAGGTACAACGTTAGCGAGGTGGGCGAAATGGCTTTTGAAGGGCTCAAGCGTTCAATGATCAAGTTCGTGAAGGACGAAGATGGCTTGACCATCGTGGAGTATGCCGTTGCCGGCGGCATCATCACCCTGGGTGTGGTTGCCGCTTTCACCTTGCTGGGCACAGAAGTGGATACCAACATCAGAGGGTTGTGCGGCGCGGTCAAATCCCGTGCGGGGACCCAGGCTGCAGCGTGCTGATCGGAGCGATATCCAAAGGGAGTTCCCGTCTCACGCCCGGATTGGAAGTGGTTCGCCGTACAGTCTGGGCGGCCGAGTAGCGCGGTGGTGTGCGACAGTCTCGCCACCGCGCGCCAGTCTTGTTTTTCCCCCCTTCAGAAAGCGCCAGAAGTGCTCCTGATGCTTCGGTGCTTGGTTCCCTTCAACGCTGCACGTCGCTCTCCACCGCGTCCGGACCCTCCAGAATCGCCGTCCCATGCGGTAGCCCCGGATAGCTTGCCGTTTGTCTCCGATGGACAGACAAGTCCCCCATTCTCGCCCGTATGCCTTGCTGTGCGGTGCTTCCAGCCCAGGCCATAGGCCCTGCGACGCATCAGCGGACAAAAAAGTCCTAGCAATCAGCAAAAAACTCCTAACGGCAATGGCTGGCGGCTGACTAGCTTCGAGATAGGCGGGCGAGAAGCATCGCCTGTCCTGGAGTAATCACTTGAATGAGGTGGGCGAAATGATTGAAGCAATCAAGGCATCGGTGACGAAGTTCGTGAAGGACGAGGGTGGCCTGACCATCGTCGAGTATGCCGTTGCCGGCGGCATCATCACCTTGGGTGTGGTCGCTGCGTTCACTCTGTTGGGTGGTGCGGTGGATACCAACATCAGAGGTCTGTGTGGTGCGGTCAAGTCTCGCGCAGGAACCCAGGCTGCCGCGTGCTGATTGGACCAATCGTGGAGAAAGAGGCCGTCATGCCCATGGAGCAGATTCTGCTTGTAGTTCTGTCAGGGCTGCTGGGGTGTGCGGTGGTGACGGATGTGCGTCGCCACCGTATTCCCAACCTGCTGATCCTGTTTGGATTGGCATTGGCGCTGGGCCTGCGCCTCTTTACCGGCGGTAGCAGTTCGGTCGGTGAGGGCTTGCAAGGATTGCTGATCGGTTTCGCGATCTTTCTGCCCCTGTATGCCTTTGGCGGGATGGCCGCTGGCGACGTCAAGCTGATGGCTATGACCGGCGCCTTTCTCACGCCGGGGGGCACACTCTGGGCAGCAGCGCTCAGCCTGATGGTGGGCGGATTGTGGGGGGCAATCTGGGTCCTTTCTCGTGGGCAGGTATTGAGGACGTTCGGGCGCTACTGGTTGATGGTGAAAGCGCGCTGCTACCTGGCCCCGGAGGCGGACGAGATAGCTGGCAAGCCACTTCCCTATGCAATAGCAATTCTGCTCGGAACCTTGATCAGCATTTTCTGGCAGCCATTCGGCCAGTAGCTTGTGGGAGATGAATCATGTATGCCGTCAGCGAAAGCGAAGCCTTTCCCAGCGAGCGAGAAGCCGTACAGCGGCTTGCACCTCAACCGCGCAATATTCGGGAAACCGGTCTGGCGGACAATTTCCTTGGCGACCTCGTCTGCAAGCACCTGCATGATGCCGGCGTGCTGGATATGCCGCGGCTGGTGGAGCGCCTGGCGCTGACAGGCGCTGTTCTGGAAGAAATCCTTACCTTCCTGCGCAAGGATGGCCGTATCGAAGTGCTGGGCCAGACCGGTGGGCAGGCCTTGCGCTATGGGCTCACCGAGCGTGGCCGCGCCTCGGCGCGTGATGCCCTGTCGCGCAGTGGGTACATCGGCGCCGCCCCCTTTCCGGTCAGCGCTTACCGCTCCTTGCTGAAAGTCCAGACCATCCACCACGGGCGCATTACCGCCCGTGATATGCAAGCCGCCTTTCATGGCGTGGTGCTCTCGGCAAGCATGATGGACCAGTTGGGAGTGGCCATGAATTCGGGCCGCGCCATCATGATCTACGGTCCGGCTGGTACCGGTAAGACCTATATCAGCAGCCGGCTGATCCGTCTCTTTGCCGAGGCAATATGGGTGCCCTATGCCATCGCCATCAACGAGTCGGTGGTGGAGATCTTTGATCCCCAGGTGCACCAGCGCCTGGAGGACTGCACACAGCCGAACAAGCTACTGCTGGACGAAGGTATCGACAGGCGCCTGGTGTGCTGCAAGCGGCCCATAGTGATCACCGGTGGCGAGCTCAGCATGGAACAGCTCGACATCCGCTACGACCCCTTTTCCCGTCTCTACCAGGCCCCGCTGCAACTGAAGGCGAGCAACGGCCTGTTCATCATCGACGACATGGGCCGTCAGCGCATGGCGCCAGCGGAGCTGCTGAACCGCTGGATCGTGCCCATGGAGGAGAAACGCGACTTTCTCAATCTGGGCGGTGGCCGCCACTGTGAGCTGCCGTTCGATCTGGTGCTGGTGTTTTCCACCAACCTCAATCCGCTGGAGCTGGCAGACGAAGCCTTTCTCCGACGCATCGGATACAAGCTGCATTTCACCTATCTGCAGCCGGAAGAGTACGAGCGCATCTGGCGCCAGGAAACTGAGCGTCTGGGCCTCGCTTTTGACCCAGTACTGCTGCGTTACGTACTGCAGGGACTCTATGAGGAGCAGGGCATGCCGCTGGTGCCCTGTCATCCACGTGACCTGCTCGGCATGGCCCAGGATCGCCAGCGTTACCTGGGGGAATCAGGCCCTCTCTCGCATAGCGACATGAAGTGGGCCTGGCACAACTATTTCGTCCAGCTCGACAGCCTTGGATAAGGAGATGCCGAAATGAGTGCTCGTACCCTCACCCTGATTACCCTGTCGCTGATCCTCGGGCTCGGTGCGGCCTGGATGGCCAACAACTGGTTGAGCAACAAGCTCAACGCAAACCCTGACGACGACCTGCGTGCCGTGGTAGTTGCCACGGTTGAGATCCCCTTCGGGCAGATGATCGAGGCGCAGCAGGTAACCGTTGTGCGCATGCCCAAGGATACGGTGCCGGATGACGCCTTCGATTCCACCGACCAGGTGATCGGCAAGATCGCCACCTTCTCCCACCTCCAGGGCGACATCCTGCGCAGTGCCCGGGTTGCCGAACATCTGGGTGGCAGCACCCTGGCCTCGCTGATAGCAGCGGACAAGCGTGCGGTTTCGGTACGGGTCGACGATGTGGTGGGTGTCGGCGGGTTCCTCCTCCCCGGCAACCGGGTCGACGTGCTGGCTACCAAGCAAACGGGTTCAAACAATACTGCCGAGTCCAGGACCATCCTTCAGGACCTGCGAGTGCTGGCCGTGGACCAGACCGCCAGTACTGACAAGACCCAGCCGGTGGTGGTGCGTGCCGTGACCCTGGAAATGACCCCCAAGGAAGCGGAAGTCCTGGTCAAGGCCATGAGCGAAGGCCGTCTGCAGCTGGCCCTGCGCAACCCGCTGGATGATCAGAAGAAGCCGGAAGTCCCAGTGGCCAGCGCGGCGAAACCGACGACTCCTGCGCCTGCTCCGGCCGCCCCCAGACCCATTGTCCGCCCCAATGATGGCGGCTACGGCGTGATCATCATTCGTGGTACGGAAGTGAAAGTGGCAAAGGCTCAGCTCTAGGTCGGTACTTGCGTCAGTCGGTGCAAAGGCGGTCAGGGAAGCGACCAATCACATGAGGATAGGGTTATGCAAAGCATTTGGAATGTTGGAACCCTGGCACTGGTCCTGATCGCCTGGACCCTGCATCCGGCTCCTGTGGATGCTGCGCAGCCAGCAGTGGTTGCGGCCCCCATGTCGTCGGCCAGTACTGGCCGTATCCAGGTGCCCATCTACAAGGCGCGGGTGCTCACTACTCGCGCACCGGTGAAACGCATCTCGGTGGGTAATCCGGAAGTCGCTGATCTCCTGATGACCAGCCCTACCCAGCTCTATCTGCTGGGGCGTTCCCTCGGCAGCACCAACGTGCTGCTCTGGGACAACAGCAATCGCCTGATCGATAGCCTCGACCTGGATGTGGTGCATGACCTCGGCGGTCTGAAGGAAAAGCTGCACCAACTGATGCCCAATGAGCGCATCGAGGTTTTCAGCTCCCAGGGCTCGCTGGTGCTGCGTGGCCAGGTCAGCAGCGCCTCGGTAGTGGATACCGCCGTGAAGGTGGCCAAATCCTATGCCGCCCAGACTGCCAGCGTGGTTCAGGGGGAGGGCGATGAGGCCAAGTCAACGCCGACCCAGTCGCTGGAGGTGATCAACCTGCTCACCGTCGGTGGCAGCCAGCAGGTGATGCTGGAGGTCAAGGTGGCGGAGATGCAGCGCAACCTGCTGAAGAGCCTCGACGTACGCTTCAATGCCGTTGGTTTGACCGGTAACTGGTCGTTGGGAGGCTTCAATAACGGCCAGCGCCTGGGCTTCGACCAGGATGGCGTGGTCAACCCGACCTCTCTGTTCGGATCTGGTAAGGGCTTCTTCGGCCAGTTCCTCTCGGATGACTTCCTCTTCAACGTGGTGCTGGAAGCGGCCAAGGACAATGGTTCGGCCAAGGTACTGGCCGAGCCGACCCTGACCACCCTCAGCGGACAGCAGGCGGAGTTCATCTCGGGCGGCGAGTTCCCGGTGCCCATCACCGAGGACGATGGCATCACCGTCGAGTTCAAGGAGTTCGGTGTCGGGGTCAAGTTCATTCCGGTCGTGCTGGATGACGGGCGCATCAACCTGAACCTCAATGTCTCGGTCAGCGAGCTGTCCAACGCCAATGCCTTGGCACTGGATACCGGTCTGGACAGCGTCCTGGGTGGAGGCGTGGCCCAGGTGATCCCGTCGCTGACCAAGCGCAGTGCCCAGTCCACGGTTGAGTTGGGCAACGGCCAGACCATCGCCATCGCCGGCCTGATCAGCGAGAACACCCGAGACTTTGTCAGTCGCTTCCCAGGCCTTGGCGACATCCCGGTACTGGGCCACCTGTTCCGCAGCCAGCAGTTCCAGAACGGGGAAACCGAACTGGTGATCCTGGTCACCCCACACCTGGCCAAGCCCATCGATGCCAAGACGGTGCGCCTGCCTACCGAGAAGTTCGTCGAGCCTAGTGACATGGACTTCTATCTGCTGGGCAAGACCAAGGGCCGTGAGCCCGGAAGGACGGTACCCGTCAGTCTCGGTGTCAGCGAAGGCCGCTTTGGCCACGATCTCAAGTAACCGGAGGCATGACCATGAAACTGATCATTCCGTGCTGCCTGATGGCGCTGTGCTGCGGTTGCGTCATGGATTACGAGGAGGGCCGGGTCGGCACTCTGGGTTACACCGTCTACCAGACCACCTACCAGCAGATCGCCGACAAGGAGCGGGCGGCCCATCCGGGTACTGAAGTCTCGTCCGCCGGGATGGATGGCCCGCTTGTCGAAAAGTCGATGGAGGGGTATCGGAACGCCTCCGGCAAGGCAGAGCAGGTGGGACAGCCTATCGAGATCAACATCGGCGATTGAGGGCAGCGTCATGAGCCAGCCAATTCGGCGATCTTGCTTGCCAGCGCTTCGACACCAACGGGGCGCAGTCCTGGTCCTGGTGGTGGTAGCCCTGCTGGCACTGCTGGCCGTCGCTGCGCTGGCGCTGGATGGCGGCCACATGCTGGTGAACAAGACACGGCTGCAAAATGCAGTGGATGCGGCGGCCCTGAGTGGCGCCAAGACCCTCAGCCAGGTAATGGGAGCGGCCAACGCGTCCACCCAGGTGCAGGCTGCGGCACTGGCAACCTTGAGTCTCAACGCTGCCGCCTCCGGGAACGGAGAGCTGGCCGACGCCATGGCCGGCAATGCGGGATTTGCCACGGTGGAATTGTCGAACAGTGTCTACGGCCCCTTCTCATTCCCGGGGCCGGCCAATTCCCGCTATGTCCGTGTGACCGTCCCGAACTACCCCCTGGCCGGATTTTTCTGGGGCATCCTGCAGGCCACGGGCGCCGGCACGCCAGACAAGGCGGTAGCGGCAGTCGCCACTGCGGGCCCCAGTCCGACCAGCCCTTGCGACCTGTCGCCTCTGATGGTTTGCGGCGACACCGCACCTGGCCAGAATGACCCGACCAACGGGTTGTTCTGGGGCTATCGCTTCGGCGACCTGGAACTCTTGAAAGCCGCGAAGAACAGCACGTCAGGAATCGGTCCTGGCAATTTCCAGTTGCTCGACTTCGGTGCAGGCGGCAAAACGGTCAGGGAGGAACTGGCAGGTGGGGGATTCCTCTGCCCGGATATCGGGAACAACGTGAGTACCAAGCCCGGCAACACTGCGGGGCCCTCTGTGCAAGGCCTTAATACGCGCTTCGGTGACTACAGCGGCCCGCTCAGCGCTCAGGACTACCCCCCGGATCTTGTCATCGACTACAACAAGCTGGACAACGGCAAGCCCGCTCTGGCGCCGGATCTGGATACCGACGCCGTGTCCTATACCGGTCCCGGTGGTGGAGTGGTCAGCACGGACTCTTCCGGCAACATCAGTACCGCTGATGGCACTGCGCTCTATGACTACAACGACTGGAAAAGCCAGGTGACCGGGTGTGTCGGCAATTCCTCCGGCGCAGGCTGCCAGAGCAACGGGGTCTTTGAGCGGCGCATGCTGAAGATCGTCATAGGCCAATGCACTGGCACCGACGGGGGCACCGCGTCGGTACCCGTACTGGGCTTCGGCTGCTTCTTCGTGCTGCAACCCATGGAGCAGCAGGGTGGGCAGGCCTGGATTCTTGGTCAGTTCGTCCGCCAGTGCGAAGGCGACAACGTACCCGTCTCCAATCCGGCCAACGCGCTCGGGCCGCAGATCATCCAGCTGTACAAGACCTACATCGACAACAACCAGACGCCGAGCGGCGACTCGTAGGAGGCGTCATGGGACGTCTTGAATTCAGGCGGACGCAGGCCGAACGCGGGGCAGCCATGGTGGAGTTCGCAATCACCTTGCCGTTCCTGCTCCTGCTGATGCTCGCCATAGGCGAAATCGGACGGATGTTGTTTCAGTACAACACCCTGCTGCAGGCCAATCGCGATGCGGTGCGCTATGTGGCGGGCAAGGCCTGGAACCCGACGCTTGGCACGGTGGATCTGAGCCTGCAGTTGCAGGCCGAGACCAAGAACCTTGCCGTGTATGGCTTGCCCGTGGTGCCGTCGGGCGGCCAGCCCCTGGTTCCAGGATTGACCACCGGGGATGTGCAGATCGTTGCAGTAGGGCTCAACCAGATACGGGTCACCACCAGCTATACCTTCGTGCCGATCGTGGGCACCGGCATCCCGGCTCTGCTCAGCAGCGCCATACCGCTGAACTTTCCCCTGGTCGCCACCACCATCATGAGGGTCCTGTGATGAACGCCAGGAAGATGCGTGGGGTGTACGTGGTGGAGTTCGCCGTCATCGGCCTGCTGCTGTTTATCGTGTTGTTTGGTGTTCTGGAGCTGGGGCGCCTCTATTTCACCGTGAATGCGCTGAATGAAACCGTGCGGCGCGGCGCTCGTCTGGCCTCAGTGTGCAATATCAGCGACCCCGTCATTCTGCGTCGGGCAATTTTCAACACTGCCGCGGACACTGGTGCCAGCAGCCTGATCGCCAACCTGGATACGGCCGACCTGACGTTGACCTACCTGGACGAAAATGGCGCGACAGTGGCCAACCCGAGCGACCTGGCCAGCGCCAACGGTTTTCGCGCCATCCGCTATGTGCAAGTGCAGGTGGCCAACTTCACCTTCGACCTGATGATTCCAGTGCTCGGCGGCACCATCACGCTCCCGGTCTTCAGGTCGGTCCTGCCCCGTGAAAGCCTCGGCCGCCATGCAGAGACGGGGGTATTGCCGGGGATTACGCCATGCTGAACAACCGGGAAGTTCCCATTACCTCGTCCTCCACGGCCCGCCAGGGGCTGCGTTTGCTGATCAGCAGTCGTGATGCAGCGGCATTGCGTCATCTGCAGGGCGGCTGTCAGCGTCTTCCTGGGCTGCTGGTGAACACGCGCCTGGTGACCAATGGGCACACCGATCCACTCTATGGGCTCGAACAAGTGCCCGACTTCCTGCTGCTGCGGGTCAGTCACCTGTGGCGTGAAGAACTGGCTGCCCTGTTGCAGCGTCCGGCCCATGACCGCCCGCCCTTGCTGGTCTGCGGCCCACTGGATGAACGGGAAGGCATGCGCCTGGCCATGCAGGCCGGCGCCAGGGACTTCCTGCCGGAGCCGGTAGCCGAGGAGGAACTGCTGGCGGCGCTGGGACGCATGATGGCCGAAGTGCGTTCCAGCAGTACGACCAACAATGGCAAGTTGGTCGCCGTGATCAATGCCAAGGGTGGTTCTGGCGCCACTCTGCTGGCCTGCAATCTGGCCCATCAGCTCAGCAGCCTGGGGGGCAACACCCTGTTGCTGGATCTGGACCTGCAGTTCGGCAGTGTGGCCCATTACCTGGATGTGCCGACCGCCCACAGTCATCTGGATGTGCTGCAGCAAGTCGACGAACTGGACAGTGTGGCGCTGCGTGGTTTCTGCAGTCACTTCAGCGCTGACCTGCATGTGCTGGGCGGCCGCTCCAGCGAGCTGTGCCTATCCCAGGACGTTCGCCTGGAGCAGTTGGAGTCTCTGCTGCGGCTGGCGCGCAGTACCTACGACTGGGTGGTGGCGGACTTGCCACGACAGATTGACCACCTCACGGGTATCACTCTGGAACAGGCCGATCGGGTGTACATCGTGGTGCAGCAGAGTCTCAGCCATTTGAAGGATGCCACTCGGCTCGTGCGCATCCTGCGGGATGACCTTGGGCTGCAGGGCAACCGCCTTCAGGTGGTGGTCAATCGTTACAACAAGGCGTCGCCCGTGACCCTTCACGACATCGCCGAGGCGTTGCGCTGCGAAGTCCTGCAGAGACTGCCAAACGACTATGCGGTGGTCACTGAAAGCCAGAACACCGGCGTGCCGCTGGAGCTTCATGCACCTCGGGCACCACTGACGCTGGCCATGCGCGAATTGAGTCAGGAATTGCTCGGCACCGAAGAAACAGATCAGGGATTGCTCAAACGTGCTTTCGGCCGTCTGTTTGGGAGATAGATCATGCTCAGCGAGTTCCGCAATCGCCTGCGTCAGAACACCAGCAAGAGCACTGTTTCTCCTGGGGAGGAGCAATCTGGCGTTGCAGCTGAAAATCCGCTGATGGCCTGGGAGACCTGCGCGCCGGACACCCCCTACGAGACCAGGACGCACCTCAACCAGGTGGAGGCCGAGTGTCGGGAGAAGACCTACCAGCAGTTGCTCAAGATCATGGACCTGTCCCTGCTGGATTCCCTTGAGCCGGCTGAAGCGGCGCGGCAGATACGCGAGATTTGCCTGCGCCTTCTGGATGAGGCTGCCGCACCGGTTACCGCCAACATCCGTCAGCTGATCATCAAGCAGATCACCGACGAAGTGCTCGGACTTGGCCCCCTGGAGCCGTTGCTGTCTGACCACAGCGTGTCGGACATCCTGGTCAATGGCCACGCATCGGTGTACGTCGAGCGCCATGGCAAGCTGCAACGCACCGATGTGCGCTTTCGCGACGACCAGCATTTGCTGAACATCATCGACCGGATTGTCTCCAGCCTGGGGCGGCGTATCGATGAATCGTCGCCGCTGGTGGACGCGCGCCTGAAGGATGGCTCGCGGGTCAACGCGATCATTCCGCCGCTGGCCATTGACGGGCCGAGCCTGTCGATCCGCCGTTTTGCGGTTGACCTGCTCAATGCCGAGAGCCTGATCCAGATGGGCACCCTGATCCCAGCCATTGCTCTGGTGCTGAAGGCCATAGTGCGCGGCCGGATGAATGTCCTGGTGTCCGGCGGTACTGGCACGGGGAAGACCACCATGCTCAACGTGCTGTCCAGCTTCATCCCGCATAACGAGCGCATCGTTACCATCGAAGACTCCGCCGAATTGCAGCTCCAGCAGCCCCATGTAGTGCGGCTGGAAACCCGGCCGGCGAACATCGAGGGGCGCGGCGAGGTGAACCAGCGCGAACTGGTGCGCAACAGCCTGCGTATGCGCCCTGACCGCATTGTTATCGGCGAGGTGCGTGGCGCAGAGGCGCTGGACATGCTCACAGCGATGAACACCGGCCACGACGGTTCGCTCACCACCATCCACGCCAACACGCCCCGCGATGCCCTGGGGCGGATCGAGAACATGGTGTCCATGACCGGAGCCACCTTCCCGATCAAAGCCCTGCGCCAGCAGATCGCCTCGGCGATCGACGTGGTGATCCAACTGGAGCGCCAGGAGGACGGTCGGAGGCGTCTGGTCAGCGTGCAGGAGATCAACGGCATGGAGGGCGAGATCATCACCATGACCGAGATATTCGGCTTCGAGCGGTGCGGCATAGGCGAGCACGGCGAGGTGCTGGGGGATTACCGCCCGACGGGCATGGTGCCGGCTTTCCGCGATGTCCTGGCCAAGCGCGGCATCGAGTTGCCGCTCAACCTGTTCCGGCCTGAATGGATGGAGGGATAGCAGTCATGAGCCAGATTCCCTCGGAGTTCATCCTGGCCTTTCTGGGCATGGTGTTTGTCGCCGTCTTCCTGCTCAGCCAGGGGCTGGTGGTGCCGGTATTCGGTGAGGCGAGCAAGGTACGCAAGAGGATCCGGACACGTCTGGATCTGCTGGAACATGCCAGCAACCTGCCAAACATGCAGACCGTCTTGCGGCAGAAATACCTGAAGCACCTGTCTCCGCTGGAAGCGGCACTGGAGCAGATGCCTTTCATGGAACGCCTGGCACAAATGATCGAGCAGTCGGGGCGTGAGTACCGTGCCTATCGGGTTGTGTTGCTTGGCGTAGTACTGGCCCTGGTGGCGGCGGGCGGGATGTGGATGGTGCTGAAACTTTGGTGGGCGGCCCTGATTCTGGGGGCCGTGGTGTTCTGGATACCGATCCTGAAAGTCTCCAGCGATCGTGCCAAGCGATTCGCTGCCTTTGAAGAAGGTCTGCCGGATGCCTTGGAGGCCATGTGCCGAGCCCTGCGTGCCGGGCACCCCTTCAACGAGACCCTGCGTCTGGTGGCGGAAGAACACAAGGGGCCCGTGGCTCACGAGTTTGGTCTGACCTTCGCTGACATCAACTACGGCAACGATGTGCGCCGGGCCATGCTCGGCCTGCTGGAGCGCATGCCGAGCATGACGGTGATGATGCTGGTGACCTCCATCCTGATCCACCGGGAAACCGGCGGTAATCTGACCGAGGTTCTGGAGCGCCTGAGCAGCCTCATTCGTGGGCGTTTCCGCTTTCAGCGCAAGGTCAAGACGCTGTCGGCGGAAGGGCGCATGTCGGCCTGGATCCTGGTTGCCATACCCTTCGTGCTGTCCTCGGCGATCATGCTTACCACCCCGACCTATCTGCCTTTGCTGATCAAGGAGACGCTCGGCCAGAAACTGGTGATGGCCGCCTTCGTTGCCATGCTGCTGGGCATTTTCTGGATCCGCAGGATCATCCGAATCCAGGTTTGAGGTTCACGAACCTGACGGAAGGAGTGTGTCATGGACTATCTGCTTGGTCTGATCAATGGCGCAGTAGGCGACGAGCAAATCGCGCGTCTCCTGTTTCTCCTTGGAGTGGGCATCAGCGCGATGCTTGCCGCAGTCACCGTGGGGCTGCTGGTGCTCGGGATGCAGGACCCGGTCCAGCGCCGCTTGGCCCTGATCAAGCGTGGACAGGGCGAGCTGGTCAATGGACAGCGCCCGCCCAGCAACTTGCAATTGCTGCTGGAGCGGGTTGGCCAGCGAATTTCCCCCGAGGATGAGCGCAATCTGTCTGCCACCCGCGTCCTGCTGATGCACGCCGGTTATCGCTCGAATTCGGCCGTGCAGATGTACTGGGCCATTCGTCTGCTCTTCCCCTTGCTGACGCTGGGTGTAGCGGTGCTGGCCATGCCGTTCCTGCCCAAGATATCTGTGACGGTTGGCCTGCTGATTGCTTCGGCTGCCGTCGGTGTTGGCTGGCTGGCGCCGGCTCTGCACGTGGAGAAGCGCAAGGAAGCCCGCATCAATCGCTTGCGGGCGGCTTTTCCGGACGCGTTGGACTTGATGGTCGTTTGCGTCGAGTCGGGCCTGGCCCTGCCGCAAGCCATCGAGCGGGTGGCCGACGAGATGGCTGTGAGCCAGGTAGAACTGGCTGAGGAGCTGGCGCTGGTCAATGCCGAAATCCGCGCGGGCATTCCGAGTACCAAGGCGCTGAAGCATCTGGCCGAACGCACTGGCCTCGACGACCTGCAGGGTTTGGTGAGTCTGCTGTCGCAGAGCATCCGTTTCGGCACCAGCGTGGCGGACACCTTGCGCGTCTATGCCGAGGAGTTTCGCGACCGGCGGACCCAGGCTGCTGAAGAGCGGGCAGCGAAAATCGGCACCAAACTGGTATTCCCACTAATCTTCTGCCTGTGGCCAAGCTTCTTCCTGGTGGCCATTGGGCCCGTCATCGTCGGGGTACTCAAAGCCTTCGGGAAGCTGTGACATGAAGAAAATCAGTCTGCTGATGGCCATGATGGCTGTGCTGTCGGGATGCCAGAACATGGGGCCGGAGACGTCCGGGGGGATCAAGTCGATCTACCGCGGCGACAACTCGGTGCTCTATCAGGTTCAGACCCAGGTCAACTCTCCTGACCAGGCCATGCAGCTGGCCGCCCGATCCTATCAAGCCGGCGACATGGACCAGGCACTGTTCCAGTACCTGCGCGCCATTGAACTGGACCCCAAGCGCTATGAAGCCCTGGTCTGGGTGGGGCGCATCCATCGGGAACGGGGTAATACGCAACTGGCAGAAATGGCGTTCTCCGAGGTGCTGGACAACGACCCGGGCAATCTCCACGCCTCGGCCGAAATGGGCCTGCTCAACCTCGCCCTCCGCCGCTACGACAAGGCGGAGGAGTTCCTGCTCCAGGCTCTGGGTGGTGATCAGCAGAGGTTGGGCGGCGCCTCGAAGGTAGCACTTGGCGATGTGGCTACGCTCAAGGTGGACAGCAAGTCCCCAGTAAGGGTGTACAACGGCCTGGGCGTGCTGATGGACCTTCGCGAAAACTTCGCCGTATCCGAAGGCTTCTACCGCCTGGCCATGCAGATCGAGCCCCGTTCGGGGCTGGTGCAGAACAGCATGGGCTATTCCTACTACCTGGCGGGTCGTTGGGCCGATGCGGAGCGGGCCTACAAGCAGGGCATCAGCTTTGAGCCCGAGTACCACCCGTTGTGGCGGAATTACGGTTTGCTGCTGGCGCGGATGGGGCGCTATGAGGAAGCGATCTCGGCCTTCGAACAGGTCGAGAAGCGCGCAGAGGCGAGCAATGATGTCGGCTACATCTGCCTGGTGGAAGGCAAGCTGGAAGAGGCTGAGCAGTTCTTCCGCAGCGCCATCGAGCAGTCGCCGGCCCATTACGAGACGGCCTGGGAGAATCTGAATCGGGTACAGCAGATTCGCCGACTGCGTGGTCTGGGGAGCAATTCGGCAGACGTTGTGCCGGTTGCGGTAGTGCCAGCTGCACAGGTGAATCCTGCGCCTGCGCCCTGACGGTGGACAAAAAAGGGGCGGGCCATTGGCCTGCCCCTTCTTTCATTACTTGTTGACCGCGTCGCTCAGGCCTTTCGCCGGTACGAACTTGACCACCTTCTTCGCGGCGATCTGGATGGTCTTGCCAGTCTGCGGGTTGCGACCGGTGCGGGCGGGACGGTCGCCGACCTTCAGCTTGCCGATTCCCGGCAGGGTGATCTCATCACTGTTTTCCAGGGAATCGCTGACGATCTCGCTGAGCTGGTCCAGCACGGCGCGCACGGCGGCCTTGGTGGTATCGGTAGCTTCTGCGATGTCAGAGATCAGCTGGTCTTTGGTGATTGCCATGGTGTTGCTCCATTGAGTGAATGACTGGCTTGTGGCCTGGCCGGTCGCGCCGGCCCTGGTGAGACAAGCGGCGAGCCTGGAAGTGCGGGTGGCGGTTGCGACCGAGGGCCGGAACCCGGACGAAGCTAGCACAAATGCGCCGGCTGACTCGGGTGGTTGAGCGGGTTTTACGCAGAAATCACGCGGCCTGTTGTGCAAGGCCGGGAACAATCAAGAAAAGTGGTCGACCGATGCGGGCTCTGGCTCCAGGGGGTGGACCGGCTACGCTTGGCTGTACGCGCTACGCGCAAGGAGAGACGCCATGCTACGTGCCTTTGCTGATCTGGGTTTTCGCTGGAAAGTCGCTCTGCCCATCATGCTGCTGGCGTTGCTATTGATACTGGTGGGCGGCCTTGGGATGCAGGGCATCGCTCAGGTGGCTGATTCCAGCAAGCAATTGACCAATCGCTACCTGCCTGCCATCAGCCTGCTGCTAAATGCCGATCGTGATCTGTACCAGGCCTTCGTTGCCGAACGCAGTCTGCTGGACGAGGCCGCTGGCGACCACGCGCAGGCGCTCAAAGCGTCCCACGGGGAAAACATGCAGCAGGCGTACGACCGTGTGCACCAGTACGCGGCCCTTGGCCCCGGCGCGGAAGCCCGGAAACTGGTGGAGCAATTCGACCGCGGCTTCGCCCAGTGGAAGGCGACCTCGCTGCAGGTCCTGGAGTTGTCGACCCGGGACCCGGTGGCGGCCAGCACGCTCAGCTTCGGCGACGGCGAGCGCCAGTTCGAGGCCATGCGCGATGCCATCGACAAGCTTGGCGAGTTGGAAGACAAGGCCGCCAATAGCGAAGGGCAGGGCGCTATCGCCCTCGGGGAGGCGCGCAGCTGGCAGCAGGGCGTGGTCATCGCGGTTGGCCTGGCCTTGTGCCTGGTGTTGATGATCGGTTTCCCATTGCTGGTAACCCGTCCGCTGCAAAACCTCCTCGAACGCATCGAGCAGATCGCCGACGGCGACGGTGATCTTCGAGTGCGGCTGGATGTGATGTCACGGGACGAACTGGGCAAGCTCAGCCATGCCTTCAACAGGTTCCTCGACAAGCTGCAGCCGCTGATCCGCGAGGTCAGTCGGGTGACCGGCGAGGTTGCGGACTCGGCCCTCAGCCTGGCGGGACTGGCTGCGGCCAATGACCGGCTGATCAGCAGTGAGCACGCGGCCGTGGACCAGGTGAGCACTGCCGCCACGGAAATGTCCGCGGCGGTGCAAGAGGTGGCGCGCAATGCCCAGAGTGCCGCAGATGCGGCGCGCGTTGCGGAGGAACAGTCCCGTGAAGGTGCCCAGGTGGTGGGGGCGACCATCGATGCCATTCGGCAGCTGGCGCAGGAGGTGGAGAGCGCATCGCGCACCATCGGCACCCTGGAGCAGGAGACCTCGAAGATCGACGCGGTGCTGGCGGTGATAAAGGGCATTGCCGACCAGACCAACTTGCTAGCCCTGAATGCCGCCATCGAGGCGGCGCGTGCCGGCGAGCTGGGTCGGGGTTTCGCAGTGGTGGCGGACGAGGTGCGGGCCCTCGCGGCCCGGACCCAGGAGTCCACCAAAGACATCCAATTGATGATCGAACGCCTCCAGGCCGGGGTGCAGGAGGCGGTGCTGGCCATGCGCTCGGGCAGCCTGAAGGCCCGAGACAGTGTTGAGCGCGCGGCAGGCGCGGACCAGGCGCTTACCGATACCGGCGGCTCGGTACAGCGGATCAATGACATGGCGGCACAGATCGCCACGGCCTGCGAGGAGCAGAGCAGCGTCACCGAGGAGATCGCGCGCAACATCAGCGATATCCGTGACCTCTCCACCGAGGCCGCGCAGACGTCGGAAAAGAGCACCCAGGCCAGCCGGCACCTTTCCGAACTGTCCACTGGTCTGGCCCAGTTGGTGGGGCGCTTCCGGGTCTGATTCGCAAGTGCTTGTAAGGAAACCGGTTTTACCGGTTGTAAGTTGGCGAAGAGCCGGTACAATGGCGCGGCTCGCCGATCTGGCGAGCTGCGTGATGGTGGCCCTGCCGGTCCCCCCGCAACGATCAGCCGTGAACCCGGTCAGGCCCGGAAGGGAGCAGCCGCAGCGGTGAAATCGTGTGCCGGGGTGTGGCTGGTGGGGTCACCTCCAATCTCTCCCTCGCTGCCGAACCTTACTGGTAGCGCGCCAGAATCTCCTCGATCTCCCCTGACTCCTTCATTTGCAATAGCGTTTGCAGGATGCGTTGTGCGGGTAGCGTCGGGTCATTGCGTACCAGGCAGCTCACGGGTTCTTCTTCCAGCGTGGCAACATCAATCAGGCGATCGCCGTCCGGCAGATCGCGATTGAACCAGCCCAAGGCCATTTCGCTACTCACCGCGTACCGGTAGCGTCCCGCCAGCAGCTTTTGCAGCACCAGGTCCTGATTGCGTGCCTCGTCCCGTTGCACGGCACCGTGGTCGAACAATGGCTGCAAGCGCGGATAGGAGTAGCCAAGGACGGTGCCAATGCTCTGCCCGGATATGGCTTCGGGACTCGTTAGAGGTTCGCTGCCCTGGCGGGCCACGATCACATCACGCTGGTGGAGAATCGGGACGCTCCAGAGGTAGCTGTCGCTGTTGCCGATCCACTTTGGGCTGATATAGCACCGAACATCAATCTCGCCCTGTTTCAGGGCCAGTTCCACTCGATTGCGAGGCAGTACCAGGACTTTGACCGGAATGCCGAGTTTCTGCGACAGGCGCTGGATCACGTCGTGGATGATGCCGCCCACCAGGCGGTTTTCCTTGAACCTGGCCAGCGGCATGGCCCAGCTGTCCACTGCCGAGAAGCGTAATGTGGAGGGCGCAGCACTGCCAAAAGCGCTCCAGCAAAGAAGAAGGGCGAGGACAAATGAGCGCATTGGGCTCCCTCGTCTGGGTGGACGGTGCTTCACAATGCCCGTTGCAGGACGGATTGAACAGTGCGCAAATCGCATCGGATGCAATTTGTGCATCGCTCCGCTAGCATTAGCTTCTTCTGCTTCCCCAGACGCGATGGTTTTCAATGAGTTATCAGGTACTTGCACGTAAGTGGCGTCCGCGCTCGTTCCGCGAAATGGTCGGCCAGACCCATGTGCTGAAAGCCTTGATCAATGCCCTGGACAACCAGCGCCTGCACCATGCCTATCTTTTCACCGGCACCCGTGGCGTGGGCAAGACCACCATCGCGCGCATCCTCGCCAAGTGCCTTAACTGCGAGACCGGCATCAGCTCCACTCCCTGCGGCCAGTGTTCGGTCTGCCGGGAGATCGATGAAGGGCGTTTCGTCGACCTGATCGAAGTGGACGCCGCCAGCCGCACCAAGGTTGAAGACACCCGCGAACTGCTGGACAACGTGCAGTACGCCCCCAGCCGAGGCCGTTACAAGGTCTACCTGATCGACGAAGTGCACATGCTCTCCACGCACTCGTTCAACGCCTTGCTGAAGACCCTTGAAGAACCGCCGCCCCACGTCAAATTCCTGCTGGCCACCACCGACCCGCAGAAGCTGCCAGTCACCATCCTTTCGCGCTGCCTGCAGTTCTCCCTGAAGAACATGCCGCCGGAGCGTGTGGTCGAGCACCTGACCCACGTTCTGGGCGCTGAGAATGTGCCCTTCGAAACCGATGCGCTCTGGCTGCTGGGCCGCGCCGCCGACGGTTCCATGCGCGATGCCATGAGCCTCACCGACCAGGCCATCGCCTTTGGCGAAGGCAAGGTGCTGGCTGCCGATGTGCGTGCCATGCTGGGCACGCTCGATCATGGTCAGGTCTACGGCGTACTCCATGCGCTGCTGCAGGGCGATGCCCGTGCGCTGCTGGAGGCCGTTCGCCAGTTGGCGGAGCAGGGGCCGGACTGGAATGGCGTGCTTTCCGAGATGCTCAACGTGCTGCACCGCGTGGCCATTGCCCAGGTGCTGCCGGATGCCGTCGACAATGGCCAGGGTGATCGCGAGCGCGTTCTGGCCCTGGCGCAGGCGCTGCCTGGCGAAGACGTGCAGTTCTATTACCAGATGGGCCTGATTGGTCGCCGTGACCTGCCCCTGGCGCCGGATCCGCGCAGCGGTTTCGAGATGGTGCTATTGCGCATGCTGGCGTTCCGCCCGGCCGATGCCGAAGGCGCGCCAAAGGTGGTGCTAAAGGACCCGGGGATCAGCCAGGCCACAGCTGATCCCCGGACCAACCCAGTGGCCGGAGCCGCCGTGTCGGCTCCGGTTGCCGTTTCCGCACCGGCACCCGCTCCCGTTGCAGCGACCACGCCTGCACCGGCCGTTGCTTCCGCTCCCGTGGCGAGCGAGCCTGTCGCGGCTCCGTCTCCGTCTCCGTCTCCGTCTCCGGTCGTCGAGGCGCCTGCGCCTGCGGCCGAAGTTCCGGTCGTTGCTCCCGTGAAAGAGGACATTCCGCCGGCGTCGGTCGTCGAACCCGTTGCCGAGCCTGTTCCTGGGCCCGTGATGGAAGCTCCCGCTGTCGTGGAGGACGCTCCGGCCGAGGTGGTAGATCTGCCTTGGGAAGAGCCTTCTGCTCCTGCGGCGGCTGCTCCCGTCGTGGAGCCCCAGCCTGAGCCGGAACCGGAACCCGCGCCGATTGCTGAGTCCGCACCTGTTGTGGCCGAGTCCGTGGCGACGTCCCTGCCCGATGCGGCTCCGGCCAATGACGATGCCGATGACGAGCCGCCGCTCGGCGACTACGAGGATTACTACTCCGCTGATGGCGACAGCATCGCCTACCTGGATGACCTGGGTCCGGCGGAAGAACCGGCCGCTGCGCCGGAAGTGCTGCCCGCCGCTCAGCCGGCCACCGGTCTGGCTGCCGAATGGCTCGACCTGTTCCCGCGCCTGGGGCTGTCCGGCATGACTGGCAACATCGGCGCCAACTGCACCTTGGTGGCGGTAGAGGGCGACGTCTGGCGGCTTCACCTGGACCCCGCGCAGAGCGCGCTGTTCAATTCCAACCAGCAGCGTCGCCTGAACGACGCGCTGAATCAGTATCACGGGCGTACCCTGAAGCTTGAAGTTGAAGTGCGTCGCCCGGAACAGGAAACTCCGGCCCAGGCTGCTGCACGCAAGCGCGCCGCTCGTCAGCGTCAGGCCGAGGAAGCCATTGCCAGCGATCCGCTGGTACTGAAAATGATCGAACTGTTCGGCGCCCAGGTGCGCGCCGACACCATTGAACCCCTTGACCGCTGAGGACAATCACCATGATGAAGGGTGGCATGGCAGGCCTGATGAAGCAGGCCCAACAAATGCAGGAAAAGATGCAGAAGATGCAGGAAGAGCTGGCCAATGCCGAAGTCACCGGTCAGTCCGGTGCCGGTCTGGTGAGCGTGGTGATGACCGGTCGTCATGACGTCAAGCGCGTCACCCTGGACGACAGCCTGATGCAGGAAGACAAGGAGATCCTTGAAGACCTGATCGCCGCTGCGGTGAACGATGCCGTGCGCAAGATCGAGCAGAACAACCAGGAAAAAATGGCTGGCATGACTGCTGGTCTGCAGCTGCCCCCTGGTTTCAAAATGCCCTTCTGAGTGGGTGACGCCCAGCCGGCACGCATTACTGCGTTGCGCGCGGCCGCGGGCGTCCGCATTTACAGACATAAACTCCGGTGCCCTCGGCCGCTCGCGCCTTGCACGGCATACCGCCTGGTCGCCCCGATCGATAGCAATGGGGCGGCACCGGAGTTTCTCCAACCTCAATCTCCCCCCATCCTGAGACGCCCATGAGCTTCAGCCCGCTGATTCGCCAACTGATCGACGCCCTGCGCATCCTGCCCGGTGTGGGCCAGAAGACTGCACAGCGCATGGCGCTGCAGTTGCTGGAGCGTGATCGCAGTGGTGGTCTGCGCCTGGCCCAGGCGCTGACGGCGGCGATGGAAGGGGTGGGGCATTGCAAGCAGTGCCGGACCCTGAGCGAAGAGGCGCTCTGTCCCCAGTGCGCCGACCCGCGCCGGGACGACTCGCTGCTCTGTGTGGTCGAGGGTCCCCTGGATGTCTTCGCCGTTGAGCAGACGGGCTATCGGGGGCGCTTCTTCGTGCTCAAGGGGCATTTGTCCCCGTTGGACGGGCTCGGCCCTGAGGCCATTGGCATTCCCGAGTTGATGGCGCGCATCGAGGCCGGCAGCTTTGCCGAGGTGATCCTGGCCACCAACCCCACAGTGGAGGGCGAGGCCACCGCCCACTACATCGCCCAGTTGCTGGCGCCGAAGTCCATCGTCGTCTCTCGAATCGCCCACGGCGTGCCGCTGGGAGGGGAGCTGGAGCTGGTGGACGGCGGTACGTTGGCCCACGCCTTGGCCGGGCGCCGGCCGATTGGATCCTGAGCGGGTTCTGTTTCGGCTGATACGACCTTGCCGATGGCAAAAGTCTCGCCTTGAAAACCAAGCAAGCGCTCGGTAAGTTCATTCGATCTTACCGGGGAGTCTTGCCATGTCTGCCTATCAGGAATACTTCGACGAGTCCCACCAACTGGTGCGGGATTCGGTGCGTCGCTTTGTCGAGCGAGAAATCCTGCCCCATATCGCTGAATGGGAAGAGGCCGAAGAGTTTCCGCGTGAGCTTTATCTCAAGGCTGGCGCAGCCGGAATCCTCGGGATCGGCTACCCCGAGCCGCTCGGCGGCAGCCATGAGGGCGATCTGTTCGCCAAGGTAGCGGCCAGCGAGGAGCTGATGCGCTGTGGTTCCGGCGGTCTGGTGGCTGGGCTGGGCTCCCTGGATATCGGCTTGCCACCGGTGATCAAGTGGGGCCGCGCCGAGTTGCGGGAGCGGATCGTGCCGCAAGTGTTGGCGGGCGAGAAGATCATGGCCTTGGCCGTCACCGAGCCTTCCGGTGGCTCGGATGTTGCCAACCTCAAGACCCGGGCTGTGCGTGATGGCGCCTTCTACCGCATCACTGGTAGCAAGACCTTTATTACCAGCGGCGTACGCGCCGATTACTACACCGTGGCAGTGCGCACCGGCGGCGAAGGGTTCGGCGGTGTCAGCCTGCTGCTGGTGGAGAAGGGCACCCCGGGTTTCACCGTCGGACGCAAGCTGAAGAAGATGGGCTGGTGGGCCTCGGACACCGCCGAGTTGTTCTTTGATGACTGCAAGGTGCCGGTGGAGAATCTGATCGGCATGGAAAACATGGGGTTTGCCTGCATCATGGCGAACTTCCAGAGCGAGCGCCTGGCCCTGGCGATCATGGCCAACATGACCGCACAGCTCGCGCTGGAGGAGTCGCTGAAATGGGCCGCCGAGCGCGAAGCCTTCGGCAAGCCGATTGGTCGCTTCCAGGTACTGCGCCACCGCATGGCAGAAATGGCCACCCAGCTGGAAGTATCCCGCGAGTTCACCTATCGCCAGGCGGCGAAGATGGCGGGGGGCAAGAGCGTGATCAAGGAAATCTCCATGGCGAAGAACTTCGCCACCGATATTGCCGACCGGATCACCTACGACGCCGTACAGATGCTGGGTGGCATGGGGTATATGCGCGAGAGCCTGGTGGAGCGGCTCTACCGCGATAACCGCATCCTCTCCATCGGTGGCGGCACGCGGGAAATCATGAACGAGATCATCGCCAAGCAAATGGGTCTTTGAGCGACGCAGGAGCTTCCGAACGGGAGTTCCGGTTTTCTTTGGTTCGTATATATTTCGACCATCATTTAACTGAGCAGGATGACCCAGGAGAAACCCGATGAGCGATCTGTCCCGTGAAGAAAAACTGCAAATCTGGCTGGCTGCCGAGGCCGAAATTCGTGCGCGCCTCAAACCCGGCACTCTGAGCATTGCCGAAGTGGCAGCCCTCAGTCCGCTGGAGTTCTTCGACGGCATCGGCCGCGGCGAATTGCCTGCGCCGCCCATCGGCGAGCTGATGGGCTTCGTGCCGGTCGAGTGGTCGAAGGAGCGTTTCATTTTCCAGGGGGTGCCACAGATGCAGCACTACAACCCCATTGGTTCGGTGCACGGCGGTTATGCCGCAACCCTGCTGGACTCGGCCATGGGTTGCGCCATCCACACTCACCTGGAGAAAGGCCAGGGCTACACCACCACTGACCTGCGCATCAGCTATATCCGTGCGCTGACCACCAAGACCGGCCCGGTACGTGCCGAAGGGCGGATCATCCATGTCGGCCGCTCCACCGCCCTGGCCGAGGGACGCATCTACGACGTGGACGGCAAGCTGTATGCGACCGGCTCCACGACCTGTCTGATCCTCGGGGGCAAGTAGGCGCCGCCTGCAGATTGGCCGGCTTGCGTGTTCTCAAGGCCGTCCGGGCATTGGCATGCCGTGAATCTCGACCACGGTGCGCCGCTCGCCCGGCCAGATCGCTGCTTGGGTGCTGCTAATCTCATTTGAGATCAACGCTTGTGCTCAAGCCGGCTGGTGGTGCCGCCATGAGAATTGTCTTTCTGGTCAATCGGGACATCGAGAGCAACTACATCCTCAATCTGCTGTTGCCCGAGCTCCATCGGCATACCGTCGGTATTTTCCTTTCCGAGCGGGTTGGCGCGAGCAGCGGGGTACGGGCGCGGATGCTGGGCCAGCTGGCCTTTATCGAGCAGGACCTGTTCGGCGAGCTGGTCTTTCCCCTCATCGAGCTGACCAGTCCTGGCGGCGGGCGATATGCCGGTTTCAGTGAGTTGTCGCGACGCTTCGGTATTCCGCTGCAGGTACTCTCGACCTTGAAAGATTCGGCAGCGCTGCAGCAGCTGCACGACATGCGAGCCGACCTGTTCGTCTCGATTCGCTTCGGTTTGATCCTGGATGTCAATGTGCTGGGGATTCCCCAGTGCGGCTGCCTGAACCTGCACTCGGGCCTGCTGCCTCAATACCGGGGCGTGCTCGCTACGTTCCGGGCCTTGCTGAATGGCGACGATGAGATCGGCTGCACGCTCCACTGGATCGATAGTCCGAGCATCGACAGGGGGGCCGTTATCGACAAGGCGCGGAGGCCGGTGGTGAAGGATCGCTCCTTGTTCTGGCACATTCTTTCGCTCTACCCCTTGGGAGCCGACTTGATCTTGAGTGCTATCCGCCGCCTGGAAGATGGCGCTCCCGTCGTTGGCGAGCCGCAGGATGCAACGGCTGGCGCCTACTACTCGTTTCCCTCGGAGGACGACCTGACGCGGTTCACGGCGCAGGGGTGGCGTCTGTTCGATCGGGGAGACATCTGGGAGATTCTTGAACCGTACGGATGCAGGCCGGGTGCGGCCCTGAAGCTGTAAGTCGCGGGGTGAGTAGCCGGGCGATGCGCGATGTTCGTGCACGAAAAAAGAAGGGGGCACGCTTGTGGCGTGCCCCCATTGCCGTCAGTGAATGACAGCCAACCGTCGAAGAGAAGAGTGGGCGGAGGCGCCCGGTAAGGCGGTCCGCCTGGAGGCAGGGCCTCCGGTGTTGCGCCCGACGCGGCCTTGTGAGCCGTGCCGGGGTGGAGCGGGCCGCGCCCGGAGGCGCGGCGGGTGTCAGCCGATGGTCATCAGGCTGGCGTTGCCGCCGGCGGCGGCGGTGTTGACGCTGATGGCGCGTTCGATCAGCAGACGCTCCAGCGGGATCGCGGTCTCGCCCTGGGACAGGCCCTGGACGCCGATGATCGGACCCTTGCGGGCGGCGACCTGCTGGCAAATTCCGCGCAGTTGGTCGGAATCACCGTGGTGCAGCACTGCGTCGAAGCCGACGTCGGCCTGGGCCCAGTCCGTCACCAACTGGATGCGTGCCTGCACGGCCTTCGGCAGGGCGCCACGCAGCTTGCCGGTCAGCTCACTGGTGGCCCACAGCGCGCTGCTGCCGACGGCCAGGGTGGCGGCCAGTTGGGTCAGCAGATCGCCTTCATCGTCAGCCAGGCAGAGCACGGCCTCGCGCGGCAGCAGTACATAGGTGTTGCGCTCGCCGGTCGGGCCGGGGAGCACGCGGCTCAGGCCGCTCTGGGACTGCTCAGCGAAGCTGTCGCAGAGGCTGGCCAGGCCGTCCTTGCCGTTCTTCACGGCCCAGGCCTTGAGGGCTTCCAGGGGCTTGCCATGGCGCTCGTGCAGGGCAGTGCGATGCATGGCATCGGCGGCAGTGGCGCCGTCCAGGCGCTGGAAGGTGCGGCTCACGCCATCGGCCGGGCGAGTGGCCAGCAGGCGGTACATGTACAGCGGACCGCCAGCCTTCGGGCCAGTGCCGGACAGGCCTTCACCACCGAAAGGCTGCACGCCCACCACGGCGCCTACCATGTTGCGGTTGACGTAGAGGTTGCCGGCGTGGGCCTTGTCCACGACCTTGGCGATGGTTTCGTCGATGCGGGTGTGCACGCCCAGCGTCAGGCCGTAACCGGTGCCGTTGATCTGGTCGAGCAGGGCGTCCATGTCTTCGCGCTTGTAGCGCAGCAGGTGCAGGACGGGGCCGAAGATCTCGCGCTCCAGGTCAGCCAGGCTGTTCAGTTCGATCAGGGTCGGCATCACGAAGGTACCGCGCTGCATCACATCGCCCTCGGTGCGGGCGATCTGGAACACGCTGCGGCCTTTGTTGCGCATGACCTGGATGTGCTGATCGATGTTGGCCTTGGCTTCGGCGTCGATCACCGGGCCGATGTCCACGTTCAGGTGCTCGGGGTTGCCGATGCGGCACTCGCCCATGGCGCCCTTGAGCATTTCCACCACGCGGTCGGCCACGTCTTCCTGCACGCACAGGACGCGCAGGGCGGAGCAGCGCTGGCCGGCGCTGTCGAACGCGGAGGCGATCACGTCGGTCACCACCTGCTCAGCAAGGGCGGAGGAGTCCACGATCATGGCGTTCTGGCCGCCGGTTTCGGCGATCAGCGGGATCGGGCGGCCCTGGGCGTCCAGGCGACCGGCGACATTGCGGGCGAGGATGCCGGCGACTTCGGTGGAGCCGGTGAACATCACGCCTTTCACGCGCTCATCAGCCACCAGGGCGGCACCGACGGTGTGGCCGAGGCCCGGCAGCAGCTGTACCACGCCTTCCGGAATGCCGGCCTGGAGCAGGATGCGTACGGCCTGGGCGGCGATCAGCGGGGTCTGTTCGGCGGGCTTGGCCAGCACGGTGTTGCCGGCAGCCAGGGCCGCGGCCACCTGGCCGGTGAAGATTGCCAGGGGGAAGTTCCACGGGCTGATGCAGACCACCGGCCCCAGGGGGCGGTGAGTGTCGTTGGCGAAGTCGTGGCGGGCCTGGGCGGCGTAGTAGCGCAGGAAGTCCACGGCCTCGCGCACTTCGGCGATGGCGTTGTTGAAGGTCTTGCCCGCTTCACGGACGAGGATGCCCATCAGCGGCTGCATCTCGGCTTCCATCAGGTCGGCGGCGCGATCCAGGGCGGCGGCGCGCTCCACCGGCGGGGTGGATTGCCAGATCGGCGCGGCGGTGATGGAGGCCAGTACGGCGTTGCCCACGTCAGCGGTGGTGGCGTTCTGTACGTGACCGACCACGTCGCGGTGATCTGCCGGGTTCAGCACGGGCTCGCTCGGGCCTTCGCTGGCCGGGCAGCCGAGCATCGGCTGGGCGCGCCAGTCGGCGTGACCGGAGCTCAGCAGGGCGCTGGACAGCGAGGCCAGGCGGTGTTCGTTGGCCATGTCGATGCCGCTGGAGTTGACGCGGGCGTCGCCATACAGGGCCTTGGGCTGCGGAATGCGCGGGTGCGGCAGGCCGAGTGCGCCTTCCACGGTGGCCATGGCTTCGGCGCTGGCGACCGGGTCTTCCACCAGCTCCTTGATGGAGATGCTGTGGTCAGCGATGCGGTTGACGAAGCTGGTGTTGGCGCCGTTTTCCAGCAGGCGGCGCACCAGATAGGCCAGCAGGGTTTCATGGGTACCGACCGGTGCGTAGATACGGCACGGACGGTTCAGCTTGCCGTCGGCCACCTTGCCCACCACCTGCTCGTACAGGGGTTCGCCCATGCCGTGCAGGCACTGGAACTCGTACTGGCCCGGGTAGTAGTTCTGACCGGCGATCTGGTAGATGGCGGACAGGGTGTGGGCGTTGTGGGTGGCGAATTGCGGATAGATCGCATCTGGCACGCCCAGCAGCTTGCGGGCGCAGGCGATGTAGGAAATGTCGGTGTAGACCTTGCGGCTGTAGACCGGGAAACCTTCCAGGCCGTCCACCTGGGCGCGCTTGATCTCGCTGTCCCAGTAGGCGCCCTTCACCAGGCGGATCATCAGGCGATGGTTGCTGCGGCGGGCGAGGTCGATCACGTAGTCGATCACGTACGGGCAGCGCTTCTGGTAGGCCTGAATGACGAAGCCGACACCGTTCCAGCCTTTCAGGGACGGCTCGAAGCAGAGGCGCTCGAGCATGTCGAGGGAGATTTCCAGGCGGTCTGCTTCTTCGGCGTCGATGTTCAGGCCGATGTCGTACTGCTTGGCCAGCAGGGTCAGGGACAGCAGGCGCGGATACAGCTCGCCCATCATGCGCTCGTACTGGGCGCGGCTGTAGCGCGGGTGCAGGGCGGAGAGCTTGATGGAGATGCCCGGGCCTTCATAGATGCCGCGGCCGTGGGAGGCCTTGCCGATGGCGTGGATCGCCTGCTCGTAGGAGGCGTAGTAGCGCTGGGCGTCTTCCTCGGTCAGCGCGGCTTCGCCGAGCATGTCGTAGGAGTAGCGGAAGCCCTTGGCTTCGAAGCTGGTGGCGTTGGCCAGGGCTTCAGCGATGGTTTCGCCGGTGACGAACTGCTCGCCCATCAGGCGCATGGCCATGTCCACGCCCTTGCGGATCAGCGGCTCGCCGCTCTTGCCGATGATGCGGTTCAGCGAGCTGGAGAGGCCGGATTCGTTGTGGGTGGATACCAGCTTGCCGGTGATCAGCAGGCCCCAGGAGGCGGCGTTGACGAACATCGACGGGCTCTGGCCCAGGTGCTGCTGCCAATTGCCGGTGCTGATCTTGTCGCGGATCAGGGCGTCGCGGGTGCCTTTGTCCGGGATGCGAAGCAGGGCTTCGGCCAGGCACATCAGTGCCACGCCTTCCTGGGAGGACAGGGAGAATTCCTGCAGCAGGCCCTGGACGATGCCGGCGCGGCCGCTGGCGCTCTTCTGGTTACGCAGCTTTTCGGCGATGCCGTAGGCCAGCTTGTAGGCGGCGTCGGCCAACTCGGCGGGCAGGCGGGCCTGCTCCAGCAGCATGGGTACGGCTTCCTGCTCGGGGCGGCGGTAGGCGGCGGTGATGGCCGCACGCAGCACGGACTGCGGCAGGATGCTCTCGGCGAAATCGAGGAACGGCTGGTGAACGGGCTCGGGGAGGGCCTCGAGCGCGTCATGGTCACCCTCGGCCAGGCGTTGGGCGATGCCCTGGAGTTCGGGCAGGGTCATGCCGCTTTCCAGTGCCTCGAGGTAGCTGAAGATCGCTTGCTTGATCAGCCAATGCGGGGTGCGCTCGATCCTGCGCGCAGCTTCCTTGAGACGGTCGCGGGTTGCCTCGTCCAGTTTCACGCCAAGGGTGGTGCTCGTAGCCATTTCTTGTCCTCTTTTCAGCCGTCGTCCGCGGCAATAGCGGCGCAAAGAGTAGCGATGTCCTACATGGGGTGCAACCTGGTGCAACCAAAGGTTGCGGGGTGCAGCGCATTCTCCTGATGAAAGGTCGGTGCGATGGCTGTTCGGGGTTGCACCTGTTGAGCTCGAAGGGCAGGCCTGCCGTGATCTCTCAAAGGCAGGCAGGACTCAATTACCGATGGTGCAACCCTGGGTGCAGCCGGTTTAAATCGGGATCAGGAAAGCATAGGCGCCCCTCGGCGGATGCCGAGGGGAAAGGGAGGGGCAAGCGGGGATCAGGACTTGGCGCTTTGCAGGGCGTCGAGCTGGGTCAGCAGGCTCTGGCGCGCACTGTCGAGGATACGGTCGGAGAGTTCTTCACTGGCGACGCTGCGGGACAGGCTCAGGGCGCCCACCAAGGTGGCGAGCATGGCAAGGCTCTGCTCGGTATTGCCGGTTGCCTGCTCCAGGTGTCCCAGCAGGCCGGTCAGCACTTTGTCGGTGATGGGGCTGGCATTGCCGCGCTGACCCAGTTCCGCCGACATGGTGGGCAGCGGGCAACCCTGCTCGGGGTGGGCGCGGTGCTGTGGCGAGAGGTAGCGCTCGAAGAAGGCCTTCAGCGGTTGGTCCTTGGAGAACGCTTTGTCCCAGTTGGCACTGGCGTCATGCGCCGCAGCTTGCAGGGCTTCCTCCACCAGGGCGTCTTTGGATTTGAAGTGGGCGTAGAAGCCGCCGTGGGTCAGACCCAGGGCCTTCATCAGGGGCTGAAGGCCGGTGGCGTCTATGCCATCGCTGCGGAAACGGCGGGACGCCTCGGCGACGATGCGTCGGTGGGTCTCGGCTTTGTGATCTTCGGGATAGCGCATGGAGGTCGCCTCACGGGAGGGTTGATATGGCGATTGTAATTCCACATCCCCGGTTGCGCGAGTGTGATTCGGCCACGACGCCGACGGGCGTGTCGTGGCCGATGAATCAGGCCCTTTCCAGCAGGGTGGCCACGCCCTGTCCGCCGCCGATGCATTGCGTGGCGACGGCATAGCGGCCACCGCTGCGCTTGAGCAGGCTGGCGGCCTTGCCGGTGATACGCGCGCCGGTGGCTCCCAGGGGGTGACCGATGGCCATCGCGCCGCCATCCAGATTCACTTTCGCCGGGTCGAGGTCCAGTTCCCGGATGCAGGCCAGCGCCTGGCTGGCAAAGGCTTCATTGATCTCGAACAGGTCGATGTCGAGTGCCTCCAGGCCAGTGCGCTGCAACAGTTTGCGGGTGGCGTAGAGGGGCCCCATGCCCATGATCTCCGGTGGGCAGCCGACCACGGCCACGGCCTTGATGCGTGCGAGGACATCCAGGTTCCAGCGCGCAGCGAAGCCCTCGGTGCAGACAAACACCGCAGCCGCGCCGTCAGTCAGAGGCGAGGCGGTGCCCGCGGTGACACTGCCGCCAAAGGCCGGCTTCAGTTGGGCGAGGGCATCCGGGGTAGTGCCCGGGCGAATGCAGCCGTCCTCGGTCACCAGGCCGTCGGGCGTTTCGATGGCGATGATTTCATCCTGAAGTAGCCCATTTGCCTGGGCTGCTGTGGCCTTGCGGTGGGATTCCACGGCCATGGTTTCCTGGTCGCTGCGGGGGATGCCGTAGCGATCGGCGACCACCTCTGCGGTGTGCCCCATGGCCATGTAGGCCTGCGGGTAGCCGTTCACGAGCTTCGGATTGGGGGAGATGTTGAAGCCACCCATGGGCACGCGGGTCATGGATTCCACGCCGCCACAGAGAAAGGCTTCTCCCGCGCCTAGCTGGATCTGCCCGGCAGCGTAGTGGATGGCGCTCATGGAGGAACCGCAGAAGCGGTTGATCGTGGCGCCTGCGACGGTTTCCGGCAGTCCGGCGAGAAAGCTGGTGATGCGCGCGATGTTCATGCCCTGTTCGGCTTCCGGGTAGGCGCAACCCAGGATCAGATCCTCTATTTCCCGAGGATCGATATCCAGACGCTGCACGAGCCCCTTCACGACCTGGGCAGCCAGGTCATCTGGACGAAGGTTGATCAGGCTGCCTTTCTTGGCGAATTGAAAGGGCGAGCGGGCGTAACCGGCGATGACGATGGATTGCATGTAAGGCTCCTCGGGGTGGGGCGGGCGACATGTGTTTGCATGATATCCATCATTCAAATCGCTGTATATGACGTGTGTAATTTAACTATTGATGCAACGGCTGCCGCCAGTCGCCGCTCCATCGGCCCTGCCAGGTGAGTCTTGAGCCATGCGGGCTTAGCCGATATCTTGAGTCGCCTAATCATTAGTCTGCTATCAGGCTTTTTCCCGCAGGCGTCCCGGATCCTCCATGAGTTCCCAAAACCCTCTGTCGCAACGTGTCGACCAGCCGCTCAAAGGTATTGTCCTGGTCTGCCTGGCCACCTTTTTCTTCTCCAGCCACGACGCGATTTCGAAGTACCTCTCGGCCTTCTATCCCATCGTGATGGTGGTCTGGGTGCGTTACCTGGTGCACACCCTGCTGATGGCGGGGTTTCTGCTGCCGCGAGAAGGGGCGCGGGTGTTGCGTACCAGGCGGCCGCTGCTGCAGGTGGCGCGGGCGCTCTGCCTGATTGGCGTGAGCCTGCTGTTCACCACGGGGCTACGGCATATTCCCCTGGCCGAGGCCACGTCGGTGATCTTCCTGGCGCCGTTGCTGGTCACTGCCTTGTCGGTGCCGCTACTGAAGGAGCGGGTATCCCGGGGGCAATGGGTGGCGGTGCTGGTGGGCTTTGGCGGGGTGCTGTTGATCGTCCGGCCGGGCAGTGCGTTGTTCACTCCGGCGATCTTCTTCCCGCTGGCAGCGGCAGTCTGCTTCGCCTTCTACCAGTTGCTGACGCGCATCCTGACCCGTACCGACAGTTCGGCCACCAGCAACTTCATCACCGGCCTGACGAACACCCTGGTGATGAGTGCCCTGGTGCCGTTCTTCTGGCACCTGCCGGAGACTCTCGGGCACGGCCTGCTGATGCTGGCCGTGGGCACGTGCGGCATGGGCGGGCACATGCTGCTGACCCAGGCATTCCGCCACGCCTCGCCGCCACTGCTGGCGCCGTTCGGTTACGGGCAGATCGTCTTCGCCGGCACGCTGGGACTGTTGCTGTTCAACCATGCGCCGGACCAGATGGGGCTGCTGGGCATTGCAGTCATCGTGGGCAGCGGGTTGTTCATGGCCTACGCCCAGAGACGCTAGCGGCTCTGGGACTTGGTCCCGCGCTGCGTTCCCTACGCCGTCTCAGCCTCCCGTGAATCCACGTAGTCCTTCAACCACCTGAGTACCTGCACGGGCTCCCAGCGAGCGGGGTCGAACAGGGCGTAGGCCTGGCCCTGGTAGCCCACCACGTCCAACTGCCGGTGATAGCCGGCGCGCTGGAACAGGGCCTCGATCTCCGCCAGGCAGGTGTTGAAGTGCAGGCGGCCGAAGGGCGTCTTGCCGTCGGTTACCAGGCCTTCCAGGCGTAGTTCTTCCACCGCTTCGCGGATCTCTTCCGGGGCCATGCGGCTCACGGTGTATTTCAACTGGCGTACATCCAGCATCTGGGCCTCCTCCGGCGCGGTCAGTGCAGCCGCCGGCTGGCTAGCAGGGGCTGCACCTGGCCGCGGGGCGGGAAGGGCAGCGGCAACTGATAGGGCACAGGGATGCTCGATGGAACGGGTTGCTCGGGAATTGGCAATCGGATCGGGGCTGATACAGGCATAGGATTCTTCCTGAAATACTGTATATTTATACACATATCAGCTGCCGTCGTCTGATGGCAACCAAACCAAAGGAAAAATCTGCTGTCAGTCATTTCCCCCTGACGCAGTACCGAGAACAAGAATCCTGATGATCCGCTCTATTCTGCTGGCCTTCCTGCTGTTTTCCGCCGCAACCGAAGCCTCCGCTCCCCGCACGTTCAACGAAGCCAAGAAGGTCGCCTGGAAGCTCTACGCCACCCATCCAGTGGAGTTCTATTGCGGTTGCCGCTATGAGGGGAACCGGGTCGACCTGAAGAGTTGCGGCTACGTGCCGCGGAAAGCTCCGCAGCGGGCCAAGCGCATCGAGTGGGAACACATCGTGCCGGCCTGGGTGATCGGTCATCAGCGACAGTGCTGGCAGAAGGGTGGGCGCAAGAACTGCGCCGAGCACGACCCCACCTACCAGCGCGCCGAGGCCGACCTGCACAACCTGGTGCCGAGCATTGGTGAGGTGAACGGCGACCGTAGCAATTTCAGTTTTGGCTGGCTGTCGCAGAAGCCCGGCCAGTACGGCGCTTGCCCCATGGTGGTGGACTTCAAGGCGCGAAAGGCGATGCCGCGCCAGCAGGTGCGCGGGATGATCGCGCGCACCTACTTCTACATGAGTGACCGTTACGGCCTGCGCCTCTCCAGCCAGGACCGCAAGCTCTACAACGCCTGGAATCGCCAGTACCCGGTGGAGGCCTGGGAGCGCAATAGGAACCAGCGCCTGGCGTGCGTGATGGGCCACGGCAATCCGTTCGTGGGGAAGGTGGATATGAACGCCTGCCGGCGGTAGAGCCGGTACGAGGTTTCCGGTGCGCAGAGCGCACCCTACAGCGAAGGCCGGAGTTCTTCGATCGACCACCAGTTCGGCAATAGCCGTTGCACGTCCTGCCGCGCGAAGCGGTCGTCGATCAGGTGCACCACGCCTTGGTCCTCGGTCGTGCGGATCACTCGCCCAGCGGCCTGGACCACCTTCTGCAGGCCCGGATAGAGGTAGGCGTAGTCGTAGCCTGCGCCGAAGAGTTCGGCCATTCGCTGCTTGAGCTGTTCGTTCACCGGGTTCAGCTGCGGCAGCCCAAGGGTGGCGACGAAGGCGCCGATCAGGCGTTCGCCGGGTAGGTCGATGCCCTCGCCGAATGCGCCGCCCAGGACTGCGAAGCCAATGCCCTCGCCGCCAGCTTCGAAGCGTTGGATAAATGCCTGGCGTGCGGCTTCATCCATTTGCCGACCCTGTAGCCAGATGGGGACGTGCGGATATTCCCGAGCAAAGCGGTCGGCCACCTGTTGCAGGTAGTCGTAGCTGCTGAAGAAGGCCAGGTAGTTGCCGGGGCGCTCCTCGAACTGTCGCGCCATCAGTGCCGCGATGGGGGCCAGTGAGGCGCTGCGATGCTGATAGCGAGTAGAGACATCGGCCACTACCCGTACCTGCAACTGTTCAGCGCGGAAGGGGGAGTCCACCTCCAGCCACGGTGTGTTCTGTGCCAGCCCCAGCAGGTCGCTGTAGTAGTGACGTGGATTGAGGGTGGCGGAGAACAGCACCGTTGAGCGGCTGGCGGAGAAGCGCGGGCCGAGGAAGGGCGCCGGCACCAGATTGCGCAGGCAGAGGCGCGAAAGACAGCCGCTGCCCTTGGCGGGGCGCTTGCTGATATCGAACAGCGAGTGGCTGTCGAACTGTTCGGCCATGCGGCCGAACTGCAGGGCTTCGAAGTAGAAGTCCTGAAGCGCGGCGTCGAGGGCCGTGGGGTTGTCAGCCAGGTAGTCGGTGATGGCGGTGACGGCGCCTTGCAGGGCGTTCAGCAGCTTCTGCGGTGGTGCGTCATAGGCGCGATAGTCCTCGGCCTGGTCCCGGTTGAGCTCGCTCCAGAGGCGCCCGACTCGTTCAAGGGGTTTCTTCAGCACCGCTGGCGCGCTCTTGCGCAGGGACTTGATGGCGAATTGGTCGAGCTCGGCCGAATACATCTTTCGCGCCCGGTCCACCAGGTTGTGGGCTTCGTCCACCAGTACGGCGATGCGCCACTGATTGGCGGCAGCCAGGCCATGGAGCAGGGCGCTGCTGTCGAAGTAGTAGTTGTAATCGCCCACCACCACGTCGCTCCAGCGGGCCATTTCCTGGGCCAGGTAGTAGGGGCAGACCTGATGGGCGAGGGCCACGTCGCGCAAGGCTGCGCGGTCCAGCCAGCGGCGTTCCGCAGCCGCCGCGCGGGCGGCCGGCAGGCGGTCGTAGAACCCTCGGGCCAGTGGGCAGGATTCGCCATGGCAGGCGTTTTCCGGGTGCTCGCAGGCCTTGTCGCGGGCCGCCAGCTCCAGCACCCGCAGGGGCTCGGTGCGCAACTGCTGCAAGGCGTCCAGGGCCAATTGGCGGCCGGGTGTCTTGGCGGCGAGGAAAAACACCTTATCCAGGCGCTGGCGCGGCACCGCCTTGAGCAGAGGGAACAGGGTGCCCAGGGTCTTGCCGATGCCGGTGGGGGCCTGGGCCATCAGGCAACAACCGGTGCTGACGGCCTTGTACACGGCTTCGGCCAGTTGGCGCTGGCCGTGGCGGAAGCTGGAGTGGGGGAATGCGAGGTGCTCGAGGGCTTTGTTGCGTGCATCGCCGTGGGCCACTTCCTGCTGGGCCCAGGCCAGGAAGTGCGCGCATTGCTTCTCGAAGAACAGGCGCAGTTCCTCGGCCGTGCAGGGCTCGGTCAGGAGGGTTTCCTTCTGGCTGCCCACCTCGAAATAGACCAGCGCCAATTCGACTTCCGGCAGATCCAGCTGCTGGCAGAGCAGCCAGCCGTAGACCTTCACCTGGGCCCAGTGCAGCTGCCGATGGTTGTCCGGCATGCGCTGCAGGTCGCCCCGGTAGGTCTTCACTTCTTCCAGGCGATTGCGGATCGGGTCGTAGCCGTCGGCGCGACCGCGCACCTTCAGGGGGCCGAATTCGCCTTCGAGAGGGTGTTCGGACTGGTAGCCCTCGCCTCGGCGGCTGGCCACCACGGCGTGGCCGGCGATGCCTTCCTGGGCGGTGGGGGCAGGGGTGAAACGCAAGTCGAGATCGCCGCCCTTGGCGGTGAACTCGCAGAGCGCACGGACCGCAATGCTGTACGTCATTGGCAGGTGTCCGCCCACTGCACGTAGCAGACTTCCACGGGAATCCCGTGTTGGGCGCAGAATTCCAGCCAGCGCAGTTGGTTGTCCTGCAGGCGGTCGCCCGGCCCCTTCACTTCGATCAGGCGGTAGCGGCGCTCTTCGGGCCAGAACTGGATCAAGTCCGGCAGGCCAGCGCGGTTGGCTTTGATATCGGCAAGGATGCGCTGGAAGCAGGCTTTCAACTGCGTCGCCGGCAGGCAGGCAAGGGCTTGTTCCAGCAGGGCTTCGTCCAGGTTGCCCCAATAGACGAAGGGCGACAGCAGGCCCTGCTTGGTTGCATAGGCGCGGCGGATGCTGGTCTGGTACTCGCCGCTGTCCAGTTGTGCCAGGCAGGCATCGAAGAGCCCTGCGCGGCGGGCATGGAAGTCGGGGCTGAGCAGGTCTGCCGGGCCGTTGTGGAACGGGTGGAAGAAGGCGCCAGGCAGCGCGGCGAAGATCGCGTCCCAGCAGAGCAACCCGAACAGGGAATTGAGCAGGGTGTTTTCCACGTAGTGCACCGGCGCGCCGTCTTCGTGGAGATGCAGGAGCACCGCTTGCTCCACCGACAGTGGTTTCGGAGGCTGGGGCAGGACCAGGTCGATGCGTTGTACGGGTGCGCTGCTGGCAGGCGGCACCTTGGGCAGGCCGAGTTTGCGGCGCAGTCGCGGCAGGATTCGCGTGAGATGCTGCGCTTCCTCATCATTCTCTGGGGTTGCGCACGCCTGTTGGGCCAGGGCAAAGGCTTCTTCGTGCGCTTCCTGCCGCTCCAGCACGCGGATGCGCCGCACTCGCGCGCCGGGGTAGTCGCACAGGCCGTAGAGGCCCAGGGCGATTTCCGGCAGCTCGCAGCGTTCGCAATGCTGGCCCACCTGGAACAGCAGCTTGCGTCGACGCGCGTCCAGCCAGGGATTGGCGTGGGATTCCAGGGGCAGTTCGGGCAGGAGCTGATCCAGGGGCTCGCCAGCGTCGAAGCGCTCCCGCCAGTGGTGCAGGCGCAGGTAGTAGTCCAGGTCCGCGCGCTCGCGGAATCCCCGCGCGGAGGCGTCGATCTCGACTTTTTCGTACTGGTAGATACCGAGGTCGGCGAGGACGAATTCAGACCAGTCCTGGTAGAGGTTGCCGAAGAACATCAACCGCAATCGGTCGCAGATGCCCATCAGGCCAAGCGCGTAGACGCAGTCGACGCTGGTCGGATGCCAGTCGGCGAAGGCGCGCGGCTGTGGATGGTCGGCAAGCAAGGCCTCAAGCCGCTCGGCCTTGCGTCCTGGTGTCTTGCCGAAGCAGGCGTCCACCTCTCCCAGGGTCAGTAGGCCAAAGAGCTGCGAGAGGTCCAGTACCGGATCTGCATTCACCCAGCCCAGCTCCACCAGTGGCGCGGCTGCCTGACGGGTATCGCCGATTTCCGTGTAGTTCAGCTTGCTGGCGCGGAACAGCGTGCCCTTGCGCATGACCATTCGCACCAGAAGCGCCTGGGAGACGCGGGGCAGGGCGCGGAAATCGTCGATGAAGGCCCGCTCTTCGGCGACCAGCAGGTCGCTGTAGCGCCCGCTGATCCAGTCCAGGAGGGTGTGGAAATTCTGGAGGTAATAGAACGGGTCTTCGAGGGCGGCAGGCATGGTGGGAAAGGTCGGGTTTTACTGTGAATTTATACAGATATCAGGCCTGGCCGGACGGCGGCAAATGGATTTCGATCAGTGGGACGCAAGCACGTTGTGCCTGCGGGTGCCGAGATGGGTGGCATTACCGAAATTGTCGCGCCTGAAGCTAAAAAAACTATATCCACGCCCTTCTGCCGCGCGGGCCCCGTGCTGTCCGAGCTGGCAGCTTTTTCCTAGCCAGCGACTACAAAAATCATAATTTCGCGAATCCCTGCCTCTGAACAGAATGCGGCCATCACCACCCCATATAGCCGCAACAGCAGAACAACAATGATCGGAGTCAGAGGAGGCAGGCCATGACCGACCTGAATCAAACCGCGCTGCAGAAGGGCGCAGACAGGGCGCTTGAGAAAATTGAAATCGATACGCTGGTCGTGGGTGCCGGTCAGGCCGGCGTGGCCATGAGCGAACACCTGACCAAGCTCGGGGTGCCCCACCTTGTCCTGGAGCGCAACCGCATTGCCGAAGCATGGCGTACGGGTCGCTGGGATTCGCTGGTTGCCAATGGTCCGGCCTGGCACGATCGCTTCCCCGGTCTGGAGTTCGAAGGCCTCGATCCCGACGCCTTTGCCTCGAAAGAGCAGGTTGCGGCTTATTTCGAAGCCTATGCCAAGCAGTTCAACGCCCCCATCCGCACCGGCGTGGAAGTGAAGAAGGTGGTGCGCAATGCCGAAGGGCCGGGGTTTACCATCGAAACCTCTGAGGGTGTGATCCAGGCCAATCGTGTGGTGGCTGCAACCGGACCGTTCCAGCGTCCTGTCATTCCACCGATCGCGCCGAAAGACGACAGCATCACCCAGATCCACTCTGCTCAGTATTTCAATCCCCAGCAGCTGCCTGAAGGTGCCGTACTGGTGGTGGGCGCCGGATCGTCGGGGGTGCAGATCGCAGACGAACTGCAGCGTGCCGGCAAGAACGTTTACCTCTCCGTTGGGGCGCACGACCGCCCGCCGCGCGCCTATCGAAATCGCGATTTCTGCTGGTGGCTGGGTGTGCTCGGTCTGTGGGATGCGGAAGCCGCTCAGCCGGGCAAGGAGCACGTCACCATCGCGGTTAGTGGCGCGCGTGGCGGGCACACCGTCGACTTCCGTGGTCTGGCTCATCAGGGGGTGACGCTTGTGGGGCTGACCAAGGCATTCAATGACGGTGTCGTGACCTTCCAGGCGGACCTTGCCGAGAACATCGCCCGTGGCGACGAGAACTACCTGTCGCTGCTGGATGCCGCTGACGCATACATCGCTCGCAATGGGCTTGATCTGCCGGAAGAGCCCGAAGCCCGCGCCACCTATCCGAATCCGGATTGCGTGACCAATCCCATTCTGGAACTCGACCTGGCCAAGGCTGGCATCACTTCGATCATCTGGGCGACTGGCTATTCGGTCGATTACAGCTGGCTGAAAGTCAACGCCTTCGACGAACGCGGCAAGCCGAAGCATCAGCGCGGCGTGTCCGGTGAGCCCGGCGTTTACTTCCTGGGGCTGCCATGGCTGTCCCGCCGCGGTTCCACCTTCATCTGGGGCGTTTGGCACGATGCCAAGCACATTGCCGACCACATCGCCACGCAGCGCAAGTACCTCGCCTATCGCGATGCTTCGCAGCGCAGTGCGAAAGACTGATCGAAAGAAACGTCCTGACGGCAGCTGCCCCGATTCGCAATCTCCGAACGCTTGAATAAAGGAAATCCAGTCGATGCCTACCCATACCCGCATCCGCATGTTCAATACCAAAGACACCTATCCGAACCAGACGCTGAACAATGACCTGTGCCAGGCGGTGCGCGCCGGCAACACCGTCTATGTGCGCGGCCAGGTGGGGACCGATTTCGAAGGCCGTCTGGTTGGTCTTGGCGACCCGCGTGCCCAGGCCGAGCAGGCGATGAAGAACGTCAAGCAATTGCTGGAGGAGGCAGGCAGCGACCTGTCCCACATCGTCAAGACCACCACTTACCTGATCGATCCGCGCTATCGCGAGCCCGTGTACCAGGAAGTCGGCAAGTGGCTGAAGGGCGTGTTTCCCATCTCCACCGGCCTGGTGGTCTCGGCCCTGGGCCAGCCCCAGTGGCTGATGGAAATCGATGTGATCGCGGTGATTCCGGACGATTGGCAGCCGGCGCAGGCATAAGGAGCAGGGGTATGACGTTCTCCATCATCGGTCGTTGCCCTGAAACCGGGCAGCTCGGTATCGCCATCAGTTCGTCCAGCATTGCTGTCGGAGCTCGTTGCCCGTGGGTACGGGCCGGGGTCGGAGCGGTGGCGACCCAGAACGTCACCCTGCCGGCCCTGGGCCCGCAGATCCTCGACCTGCTCGACTCGCAGCAGTTGGAGCCCGCGGCGGCTCTGGATCGAGCGCTGAGTACCAACGGCTGGAGTCAGTACCGGCAGGTGACGGTAATCGATGGCCAGGGGCGCATCGCATTGTTCAGTGGTAGCGAGGCTCTGGGCGTCCACAACGCCGTCGCGGGTGAGCAGTGCGCCGCAGCAGGCAATCTGCTCTCCAGCACCAAGGTGATCGAGGACATGGTCCAGGCCTTCGAGACTGCGCCGGGGATGCTGGCGGACCGCCTGCTGGCCGCCATGCACGCCGCGATGGCGGCCGGTGGCGAGGCTGGACCGGTACATTCGGCCGCACTCAAGGTCGTTGGGGATCTCACCTGGCCCATCGTCGACCTGCGGGTGGACTGGGCCGAGGAGGACCCGATCGGCGAGCTGGATGGGCTGTGGCAGGCCTATCGGCCGCAGATGCAGGACTACGTGACCCGGGCACTGGACCCGACGGCGGCGCCCAGTTACGGGGTGCCGGGTGATGAGTGAGCTATCCAGTCGCGAGCTGTTGGAGCGGCTGATCGGTTTTGCCACCGTCAGTCGGGATTCCAACCTTGAACTGATCACGTTCATACGGGATTACCTGACGGGACTGGGGGTGGAGAGCGAGCTCTTCTATAACCCCGAGCGCACCAAGGCCAATCTGTTCGCCACCATCGGTCCTCGTGACCGGGGTGGCGTCGTGCTGTCCGGGCATACCGACGTGGTTCCAGTGGACGGGCAGGCCTGGACGGTGGAGCCATTTCGTCTCACAGAAAGGGAAGGGCGGTTGTACGGGCGCGGCACGGCGGACATGAAGGGCTTTATTGCATCTGTCCTGGCTGCGGTGCCGGCTTTTCTGGAGCATCCGCTGACGCTGCCGGTGCACCTGGCCTTTTCTTATGACGAGGAAGTGGGCTGCCTGGGCGTGCGTCCCATGCTGGCGGAGTTGGAGAAGCGACCGAACAGGCCGCGTTTGTGTCTGATCGGCGAACCCACCGAGCTGAAGCCGGTGCTGGGCCACAAGGGCAAGCTCGCCATGCGCTGCCAGGTAAAGGGGGCGGCGTGCCATTCGGCCTATGCGCCCTATGGCGTCAATGCCATCGAGTACGCCGCGCGACTGATCGGCAGACTGGGGGAGATTGGCACGAAGCTGGCGCGGCCCGAACTCCACGACGAGCGGTTCGATCCACCGTTCTCCACGGTGCAGACGGGCGTCATCCAGGGGGGGAGGGCGCTGAACATCGTTCCGGCAGAGTGCGAATTCGATTTCGAAGTGCGCGCATTGCCGGATTTCGATGCCCAGCAGGTGGCGGACGAGCTGCAGAGCTTCGCCGAGACGGAGCTGGAGCCGCAGATGCGGGCGGTGCAGGCGGATACCGGCATTCGTCTCACCCCGTTGAGCGCCTATCCGGGGTTGGCCACACCGCCGGACAGCGAGGCGGCCCGATTGCTGGCGCTGCTGAGTGGCTCGACCGAGTTCGGCACGGTGGCCTTCGGTACCGAGGGCGGGTTGTTCGACGCGGCGGGTATTCCCACGGTGGTCTGCGGTCCGGGAAGCATGGATCAGGGCCATAAGCCGGATGAGTTCATCAGCGTTGAGCAACTGTCTGACTGCGACGCCATGCTGCGCCGCCTGGCGCTTTATCTGCAGGACGCGGGCCGTCTGCTGTAGACTGCCGCACCTCTTTAGCGATGGCTGGGGTGTGCAATTGACGGGCGAGTACCCCGTTGCTACCATTCCAGCCCTTGTATTGGCTCGATTCCTCCGTCCGGAGGTTGAAAATGCCAATGTCAATCCCGAGATTTGCGTCGCTAACGGCTTCGGCTGAGAGCGGCGCCACTGGGGCGGCGCGGGATACCAGCTTCGATCCTCGTCGCTTCTATTGATGACTTGACCGCATTGGCTGGAGTGCGGAATAGGGCCTTTCCTGGCCTTTGACTACAGGTATGAACATGAGCGAAAGCTTTGCAGAACTTTTTGAAGAAAGCCTGAAATCCCTCGACATGCAGCCGGGTGCAATCATCACCGGCATCGTGGTCGACATCGATGGTGACTGGGTCACCGTCCATGCTGGCCTGAAATCCGAGGGCGTCATCCCGGTCGAGCAGTTCTACAACGAACAGGGCGAGCTGACCATCAAGGTGGGTGACGAGGTCCACGTAGCGCTTGACGCGGTGGAAGACGGCTTCGGTGAAACCAAGCTGTCCCGCGAGAAAGCCAAGCGTGCCGAGTCCTGGCTGGTTCTGGAAGCCGCCTTCAACGCCGAAGAAGTGGTCAAGGGCGTTATCAACGGCAAGGTCAAGGGCGGTTTCACCGTCGACGTCAGCGGCATCCGCGCGTTCCTGCCGGGCTCCCTGGTGGATGTGCGCCCCGTGCGCGACACCACTCACCTGGAAGGCAAAGAGCTCGAATTCAAGGTCATCAAGCTGGATCAGAAGCGCAACAACGTTGTCGTTTCCCGTCGCAGCGTCCTGGAAGCCGAGAACAGCGCCGAGCGCGAAGCCCTGCTGGAATCCCTGCAGGAAGGCCAGCAGGTCAAGGGTATCGTCAAGAACCTCACCGACTACGGTGCGTTCGTTGATCTGGGCGGCGTAGACGGCCTGCTGCACATCACCGACATGGCTTGGAAGCGCATCAAGCACCCGTCCGAGATCGTCAACGTTGGTGACGAGATCGACGTTAAGGTCCTGAAGTTCGACCGCGAGCGCAACCGCGTATCCCTGGGTCTGAAGCAACTGGGCGAAGATCCGTGGGTCGCCATCAAGGCCCGTTATCCGGAAGGCACCCGTGTGACCGCCCGCGTTACCAACCTCACCGACTACGGCTGCTTCGCCGAGCTGGAAGAGGGCGTGGAAGGTCTGGTGCACGTTTCCGAAATGGACTGGACCAACAAGAACATCCACCCGTCCAAAGTCGTTCAGGTTGGCGACGAAGTGGAAGTTCAGGTTCTGGACATCGACGAAGAGCGTCGTCGTATCTCCCTGGGCATCAAGCAGTGCAAGTCCAACCCGTGGGAAGATTTCTCCAGCCGCTTCAACAAGGGCGACAAGATCTCCGGCACCATCAAGTCGATCACCGATTTCGGTATCTTCATCGGCCTGGAAGGTGGCATCGACGGTCTGGTTCACCTGTCCGACATCTCCTGGAACGAAGTTGGCGAAGAAGCCGTACGCCGCTTCAAGAAGGGCGACGAGCTGGAAACCGTCATCCTGTCCGTTGATCCGGAGCGTGAGCGCATCTCCCTGGGCATCAAGCAACTGGAAGACGATCCGTTCTCCAGCTACGCCTCCCTGCACGAGAAGGGCAGCATCGTTCGCGGCACCGTGAAAGAAGTTGACGCCAAGGGCGCTGTAATCAGCCTCGGCGGCGAGATCGAAGGTGTTCTGAAGGCTTCCGAAATCAGCCGTGACCGCGTTGAAGACGCGCGCAACGTGCTGAAGGAAGGCGAAGAAGTCGAAGCCAAGATCATCAGCATCGACCGCAAGAGCCGTGTAATCAGCCTCTCCATCAAGTCCAAGGACGTTGATGACGAGAAGGACGCCATGAAGGAACTGCGCAAGCAGGAAGTCGAGTCCACCGGCCCGACCACCATTGGTGACCTGATCCGTGCTCAGATGGAGAACCAGGGCTAATCACCCTGCTCCATCAGCAAAAAGGGCGGCCTAGGCCGCCCTTTTTGTTGTCTGCGATTTCCCTTCCGGGCATTGGGCTGTTCAAAGCCACTCCGGCGTGCTAAAAACTCATTGAGCTGATCTAGCCGCTTGAATTAGAAGGGAAAACCATGACCAAGTCGGAGTTGATCGAACGAATCGTTACCCATCAGGGCCAGCTTTCGTCAAAGGACGTCGAGCTTGCCATCAAGACCATGCTTGAGCAGATGTCCCAGGCCTTGGCCACGGGGGACCGTATCGAGATCCGTGGGTTTGGTAGTTTTTCTCTTCATTTCCGCGCACCGAGGGTCGGCCGGAACCCCAAGACGGGGGAGTCCGTGCGACTGGATGGAAAATTCGTTCCGCATTTCAAGCCGGGGAAGGAGCTCCGGGATCGAGTGAACGAGCCGTAGAAAACGTTGTCAATGATCACGTTGTTCCGCCTTTTTTGCTAAAGGCGGTTTTTTGCTTTTTTTGAAATTGCTGTTGCTGATTTTTACGTTTTGAATTCTCTCCATTCTAGGAAATCGCTTATTAAAGTGATTTTGTTTTTTGGATTTTTATTTTTATATTGTGAGTAAGTCTGTGCCACAGTCTTTGCGTGTTGTTGACGAAATTGATCTTATTGAATTTGTCGGGGGGTTATGGGGACAGAGGGTTCTAATAGCGCTTGTTGCGTTAGTGGTTTTTGCCTGCGCAGCAATGTATGCGTGGCTGAGTCCTCCTGTATATGAAGCGCAGGTGTCTGTGATGCCTCCTGCTTTGAGCGACGTAGAAGGCTTCAATCTTGGGCGAGAGTCGGGTGATGACTTGGAGCCAATAAAGCCAGAAGACGCCTATGGCGTATTCACTAGGAACTTGTTGGCAGATGCCACGAAGCGACAGTTTTTCGACGAGGTTTATCTTCCGAGTCTGGCTAAGGAGGCTTCTCTCGGCTCAAGAGAGGCCTTGTATCGAGCTTTTGTCGGTGCATTGAAAATTCAAGCCACTGATAAGGCTCAGCCGTGGCGCTATACATTGACTTTCCAGTCGCCAGATCCGGAGACGGCTGCGCGTTTATTGAGTGCGTACATCGATAGAGTGTCAAGAACCGCTCTTGATGGCATGTTGATGAACACGAAAAGCCAGCTCGGCATGAAAAGTGAGAGCGTGCGTCGAAAAATCGCCACGTTGCGCGAAATCGCGAAAGTGAGACGAAGTGACCGAATTATACGCTTGATGGAAGCGCTTAGTGTTGCAGAGTCAATCGGCCTAGAAAATCCTCCGGTAATTGTCAGTCAAATGGCGAATCAGCTTTCCGCCATTATGGAGGGGGATCTTATGTATATGCGTGGTTCGCGCGCTCTGAGGGCGGAAATCAAGTCCTTGGAATCTCGCTCATCTGATGATCCTTTCATCTCTGAGCTGCGAGGGCTTGAAGAGCGACTTGCGCTTTATCGAGACATTAATGTCGATGCAGAAGCAGTTGAGGTTTTTGAGATGGATGGGCAAATAACCGTTCCTGAGTTTCCTGTAAGGCCGAAGAAACTGTTGATTCTGCTCATTGGGGTTGGTGCTGGATTGATTTCGGGTGTTTTTCTTGCTTTTTCGAAACTTCTGATTCAGCGCAAAATGGCGTTGAGTTAGGTTTTGTGCGCTTCCGGTTGATCTGGCTGATTTTCTTCGAAATGTGAGCTGAGTCTTGGCTGTCAACGATGTCTTTGGTTGTGGGACGTGTTCAACTGACTTGGAGTGCGTGCATAGGGAAAATGCAAATTTTCAGTCTTGAAGAATTTTTGTGCTCATAGAGTTTAGTTTGGTGGGGTTGCCATGAGTTCGAATGTTGATCTTGCGAGTATTGCTCGGTTTAAGAATAAAGAGGCTGTTGTTGGTATTGTTGGCCTTGGTTATGTCGGCCTACCATTGATGTTGAGATACAGTGCCGTCGGCTTTCGAGTGCTTGGCATTGATATTGATGTTGAAAAAGTGTCTAGGCTGAATGTCGGGGAGAGCTATATTGAGCATATTCCGGCTGACAAAATTGCGGCGGCCAGAAGTTCGGGGTTCGAGGCTACAACGGATTTTTCTCGCGTCTCCGAGTGTGATGCGCTTGTTCTCTGTGTTCCTACGCCGCTGAATAAATATCGCGAACCGGATATGAGTTTCGTGATTAATACGACCGACGCTATCAAACCATATTTGAGGAGAGGTCAGGTCGTCTCTCTAGAAAGTACCACCTATCCAGGAACCACGGAGGAGGAACTGCTCCCGCGTGTTCAAGAAGGTGGATTGACGGTTGGTAAAGACATCTTTCTCGTCTACTCGCCGGAGCGTGAAGATCCAGGTAACCCAAATTTCGAGACCCGCACCATTCCAAAAGTTCTCGGCGGGCATACCCCGGCTTGCCTGCAGGTAGGTATTGCCCTGTACGAACAGGCCATTGACAAAGTGGTGGCTGTCAGTTCCACGAAGGCCGCGGAAATGACCAAGTTGCTCGAGAATATCCATCGTGCGGTCAACATCGGCTTGGTTAATGAAATGAAAATAGTCGCTGACCGCATGGGAATTGACATTTTCGAAGTTGTGGATGCGGCTGCGACTAAGCCATTTGGTTTCACGCCTTACTATCCAGGTCCTGGACTTGGCGGACACTGCATTCCGATCGACCCCTTCTATCTGACGTGGAAAGCGCGCGAATATGGTTTGCACACCCGATTTATCGAGCTTTCGGGCGAGGTAAACCAGGCGATGCCGGAGTATGTGGTGAGCAAGCTTGTGGATGGTCTGAACGGGCTTGGCAGAGCGCTGAAAGGCAGTCGTGTGCTTGTACTGGGAATCGCCTACAAGAAAAATGTCGACGACATGCGCGAGTCGCCCTCTGTAGAGATTATGGAGCTTATCCAGGCCAAGGGTGGCATCGTCGCTTACAGCGATCCACATGTGCCCGTATTCCCGAGAATGCGCGAGCACCACTTCGAGCTTTCTAGCGAGCCATTGAGCGCGGAGAGCATTGCTGGATTTGATGCCGTGATTCTGGCCACGGATCATGATCGTTTTGACTACGACGCCATCAGGCAGCATGCCCGTCTGCTGGTGGACAGCCGTGGCAAGTATCGCGCTCCGCAAGCGCACATCATCAAGGCATGAATTGCCTGGAGAACCGGATTTGAAACGTTTTGCCCTGATTGGTGCCGCAGGCTACATCGCTCCCCGACACATGCGTGCAATCAAGGACACCGGCAACGAGCTGGTGTCCGCCTACGACATCAACGATTCTGTTGGCATTATTGACAGCATTTCGCCTCAGAGTGAGTTCTTCACTGAGTTCGAGCGCTTCTACGACCATGCCTGGAGTCTGAGGTACAGCCCGGAAACCGCGCTGAACTACGTCGGTGTCTGCTCGCCTAACTACCTGCACCAGCCGCACATCGCTGCCGGTCTGCGTCTTGGCTGTGACGTGATCTGCGAAAAACCGCTGGTCCCGACCCCCGCAGCACTTGATGAGCTGGCGCGAGTGGAGCGTGAGACCGGTCACCGCGTCTTCAACATCCTGCAGCTGCGCCATCACCACGCCATTCTCGCTCTTAAGGATAAGGTCGGCAGTGCTCGCACTGAGCACAAGTACGAAGTTGAACTGACGTACATTACCTCTCGTGGCAAGTGGTACATGGAGAGCTGGAAGGGGGACCCGCGCAAGTCCTTCGGCGTTGCCACCAACATCGGCGTGCACTTCTACGACATGCTCCACTTTATCTTCGGCAAGCTGCAGCGCAACGTCGTGCACTACAGTGATGACTTCAAGGCTGCCGGTTATCTGGAATACGAGCAGGCACGCGTGCGCTGGTTCCTTTCGATTGATGCGCGCGACTTGCCGGATGCGGTAAGGGGTAAGAAGCCAACCTACCGCTCCATCACTGTCAATGGTGAGGAAGTAGAATTCTCTGAGGGTTTCACTGACTTGCACACTATCAGCTACCAAGAAATCATGGCGGGTCGTGGATTTGGCATTGAAGACGCACGTCACTGCGTCGAGACAGTGAATACCATCCGTTCCACTGCAAAGAGTGCCGCGCAGAACAGCGAAGGTCACCCTTTCCTCCGGACCCTCGCGCGCTGAGGATGGCCATGAGCTACCAAGTACATCCTAGTGCCATTGTTGATGATGGCGCGGTGATCGGTGAAGGCTCCCGTGTGTGGCACTTCGTGCATGTCTGCGCTGGCGCGCGGATTGGGCGTGAGTGCTCGCTCGGTCAAAATGTCTTCGTCGGAAACAAGGTCGTGATCGGTGACAACGTCAAGATTCAGAACAACGTGTCCGTATATGACAACGTCATTCTGGAAGAAGGCGTGTTCTGCGGGCCGAGTATGGTCTTCACCAACGTCTACAATCCCCGCTCGCTGATCGAGCGCAAGAGTGAATACCGTGACACCTTGGTGAAGCGCGGCGCGACACTGGGAGCGAATTGTACTGTGGTCTGTGGCGTGACCATTGGCGAGTTCGCATTCGTGGGGGCTGGCGCCGTGGTGAATCGCGATGTGCCGGCATACGCCCTAGTGGTGGGTGTGCCGGCACGGCAGATCGGCTGGATGAGCGAGTTTGGCGAACAGCTGGGCCTGCCATTAGAAGGTGAGGCCGAAGCCCGTTGCCAGCACACGGGAGCACGCTATCAGCTTCTGGGGCGACTACTCAGCAAATTGGATGCATGAGAAATGATCGAGTTCATAGACCTTAAAGCCCAACAGGCGCGTATCAAGGATAAGATTGACGCTGGAATCCAGCGCGTCATGGCCCACGGCCAATATATCCTGGGCCCGGAGGTGGCCGAGCTCGAAGAAAAGCTGGCTGCGTTCGTTGGTGCAAAATACTGCATCTCCTGTGCCAATGGCACTGACGCGCTGCAAATTGCCCAGATGGCCTTGGGGATAGGACCGGGCGACGAAGTCATCACACCTGGTTTCACCTACATAGCCACTGCGGAAACCGTTGCGCTCCTGGGAGCGAAGCCCGTATATGTCGACGTGAACCCGCGCACCTACAACCTCGATCCGGAGTTGCTAGAGGCTGCCATCACGCCGCGCACCAAAGCGATAGTTCCGGTGTCGTTGTACGGTCAATGTGCAGACTTCGACGCAATCAATGCAATTGCTGGAAGGCATGGCATCCCCGTGATTGAGGATGCTGCGCAGAGCTTTGGCGCCAGCTACAAGGGGCGGCGTTCTTGCAACCTCAGCACAATTGCCTGCACCAGCTTCTTCCCGAGTAAGCCACTGGGCTGCTACGGAGATGGTGGGGCGATCTTTACCAATGACGATGAGCTCGCGAAGGTTCTGCGGCAAATAGCGCGTCATGGTCAGGACCGTCGATATCATCACGTTAGAGTTGGGGTTAATAGCAGGCTTGATACTATTCAAGCTGCAATACTTTTGCCAAAACTAGAAATATTTTCGGAAGAGCTTGCACTCAGAGCAAATGCAGCCAAGCTTTATAGCGACGCCTTGGCCAAAACAGGCCAGTGCGTTACTCCTTTCGTGGAGGAGTTCAATGAAAGTGCATTCGCTCAGTACACCATTCTAGTGCGCGAGCGAGATGTCTTGCAGAAGGCATTGCATGATGCAGGAATACCAACCGCGGTTCATTACCCGATTCCGCTTAATAGGCAACCTGCAGTCGCTGAAGACTCCGTGGAGTTACCAGTCGGTGATGGACTGGCAAAGCAGGTGCTCAGTCTGCCGATGCATCCTTACCTCAGTTGTGAGAGCATTCATTCTATAACCGAAGTGTTGGGCGAAAAGCTTGCGAATTATTGATTTCAGGTTGCTGAAATGGCGATCAATGTAGTTCGCAGTGCGGGCGTTTTCATGGGGGCCAACATGATAAGTGTTGGTATCCCCTTCCTGTTGCTGCCCATTCTTACCAGAGTTCTGGCGCCACATGACTATGGTTTGGTGGCGATGTTTTCGGTAATGCTCAGCATTTTCGTCGCGCTAACCGGACTGAGCTTGAATGGTGCAATCAGTGTTCGCTTTCACCAGTTGGATTCGGTGACTCTCTCTCGGTACGTTGGTTGTTGCATTGCGATTTCAGTAGCAATTTTCCTAGTCCTATCAGCCTTCGGTTTCTTTTTTGGGAACTGGATGGCGCCGTTTATTGGGCTCCCGTCTCGATGGTTGGCGATTGTTCTTTTTCTGGCGCTATGCACAAATGTGATAAACATCAGGCTTGCTCTCTGGCAAGCTGGGGGGCACGCCGTCCCTTATGCGGTTTTCCAGGTTCTTCAAGCTGGCACCAATGCAGGGCTTTCTCTTCTGCTGGTTCTCGGGTTTGCGATGGCCGGGGAGGGGCGTGTGTTTGGCCAAGGCTTGGCCGTGGTGATTTTCGCTATCGTTGCGCTACTGTCCTTGGTCATGTCCAAGGTGGTGACTTTTCCTCGGCACGGTGAAGGCCATCTGGCCGATTGCTTGCGATTTGGTGTACCGCTGCTACCGCACGCGCTAGGAGCGCTGGCTATCTCAACCGCCGACAGGTTCGTAATTACAAATATTTTGGGGGTGGAGTCCGCTGGGATTTACATGCTTGGACTTCAGCTGGGCTTGATGATTGGTCTTGTCAGTGATGCCTTTGTAAAGGTTTATGGGCCATGGCTGAATTCAAAGTTGAATAGTGGCGCAGATGAGGCTTCTGCAGAAATAGTCGGTGTCACTTATCTGGCATGGATAGCGTTTTTTGTTGTTTCAGTGCTGGCCTACTTTTTCCTGAATTTTGCCTTTTCATTTTTCTTCGGTTCGGGATTCCTTGGGGCCAAGGAACTCATGATCTGGTTCTTCCTCGGGCAGGCGTTCCAGGGGATGTATTTGTCTGTGGCTGGTTTTTTCTTTTTTACCGCTAGGACCTCGTTGGTTTCCGTTGCAACAGCGACCTCCGGTGGGGTGTCGATTGTTGGCTCTATTATCGGTTGCAAGTTTTTAGGCCTCGAAGGTGCTGCAATTTCTTATTTTATTGCGCAGGTAGTGGCTTTCTGTATTGCGTGGGGTTTGTCCGTCCGGGTATGCAAAATGCCCTGGTTCGAATGGGGAACCATACGTGGTGCTCTTGCTAGGATAAGGGGTTAGTGTGAACAAAATCCTTGTTTGGTTTGTTTCAAGATTATTGAGTTTTCTTGCGAGTTCCTATTGGAAAATTAATTATTGGGTTTATCGTCAGAGGTATGATGTTCATCATCGTTTCCGCTTCAATGGCAGATTGATTCAGCTATATGGTGAAGGGAAGATTGTAGCGGGAGAAGGTAGCTACATTGGGGAACTATCGACAATTCAGGCCTCCAAAGGTGCGGTTGTCAGTATTGGTTGTGGGTGTCATGTGTCTCATAATGTCAGGATCTATACTCAATCAGCGCTTCCAGATTCGGATTTCTCCATAAAACCTGTTCCAAGTAAGGTTGGTGATGTGAAAATTGGTGACTATTGTTGGGTCGGAGCCAATGTGCTCATCAATCCTGGAGTTGAAATAGGCAGGAATTCGGTGGTCGGTGCGAACTCTGTTGTGACGAAGGATGTTCCGCCTGACGAGATATGGGGCGGTGTGCCTGCAAAGTTTATTCGGAAGAAGAATTATTCTTCTTGAGGTTTTAAGGAGGGGATGTGAAGGCTTTAGTTACAGGCGCTGACGGTTTTATTGGGTCTCATTTGGTCGAGTTACTGGTCAGGGAGGGGTTTCAAGTCAAGGCGCTTTCCCAGTACAACTCCTTCAATTACTGGGGGTGGTTGGAAGATGTGAATTGCCTTTCCGAAATCGAGGTTTTGAACGGCGATGTCCGAGATCCTCACTACTGCAAGCACATCACTAAAGATGTGGATGTGGTTTTCCACCTGGCTGCGCTCATAGCTATCCCGTACTCCTATGTGGCTCCGGATAGCTACGTTGATACCAATGTCAAAGGTACTCTCAATATTTGTCAGGCAGCACTTGATAACGGAGTCGGGAGAATAATTCACACTTCTACCAGTGAGGTTTACGGAACCGCTCAGTATGTTCCTATTGACGAGAACCATCCGCTTCAGCCGCAGTCGCCCTACAGTGCTTCCAAAATTGGCGCTGACGCAATGGCGATGAGTTTCTTCAATGCTTTCGACCTGCCGCTCACAATCGCTCGCCCGTTCAATACTTACGGCCCGCGCCAGTCCGCTCGAGCGGTGATTCCGACCATCATCACGCAGATTGCCAATGGCAAGAAGCAGATCAAGCTTGGTGATGTCACGCCGACTAGGGACTTCAACTATGTCGCTGACACCTGCAAGGGATTCCTGCAACTGGCCAAGTGCGATAGTGCAATTGGTGAGACGGTGAATATCGGGTCAAATTTTGAGATTTCCGTCGGGGATACGCTTGAGTTGATTCGGGAACTGATGGGTAGTGATGTCGAGTTCCTCGTGGAAGACCAGCGGATCCGTCCGGAAAAGTCCGAAGTGTTCCGGCTCTGGTGCGACAACACCAAAATCAAGTCCTTGACGGGGTTCGAGCCAGAATATTCGATTCGGGAGGGCCTACGGCGTACCATTGAATGGTTCAGTGAGCCGCGGAACCTCGCCAAGTATAAAGCCGATATCTACAACGTATGAGGGATATTATGTTCGACTCTCTTATTCAGTTCGTTCGTGATTTCTATCGTACGAGTGAGTTCATTCCACTTCACGCGCCGGTCTTCAGGGGGAGCGAGCGTAAGTTCGTGGTTGAATCCATAGAGTCGACATTTGTCTCGAGCGTCGGTGCTTTCGTGGAGCGCTTCGAGCAGCAGATGGTGGATTACACCGGAAGCCCCCGAGCCATCGCTACGGTCAATGGAACTGCAGCGCTGCACGTGGCGCTGCAACTGGCCGGCGTCAGTTCGGGCGATCTGGTGATCACTCAGCCTCTGACTTTCGTGGCGACCTGCAATGCAATTGCGTATTGCGGCGCGGAGCCGGTTTTCGTCGATGTGGATCGCGAGACCCTGGGGCTCTCACCGGCTGCGTTGGAGGCATGGCTCGAAGAACATGCACACGTAGATGGCGATGGTGTATGCCGTCTGAAGGATGGGTCTCGGGTCGTACGTGCCTGCCTTCCGATGCATACTTTTGGTCATCCGGCTGATCTGGATGGCTTGCTTGCGATTTGCCAACGCTGGTCGCTGGCGCTCGTGGAGGACGCAGCGGAGTCCCTTGGCAGCCTGTACAAAGGTAGGCACACCGGAACCTTCGGTCTGCTCGGAATTCTGAGTTTCAACGGAAACAAGATCATTACCACCGGCGGCGGAGGCATGATACTGGCTGGCGAAGAACTTGGTGCGCGCGCAAAGCATCTCACCACGACAGCCAAGAAGCCGCATCCCTTTGAATATGTACACGATGAAATCGGCTACAACTACAGGTTGCCTAACATCAATGCTGCATTGGGGTGCGCGCAAATGCTGCAGTTGGATGCGTTCATTGATGCCAAGCGCGCGTTGGCATCGCGATACGCGGAGTTTTTCAGCGGATCGGATATCGAATTGATCCAGGAACCGGTTGGCTGCCGCTCCAACTACTGGCTCAACGCTGTCGTTTGCGAAGGGCGCGAGCAACGTGATGCCTTGCTCAAGGCCACCAATGAAAACGGTGTCATGAGTCGTCCCATATGGCAGTTGATGAGCCATTTGCCTAGCTTCTCCCACTGTCGTCGAGGAGATCTCGCAAATTCCGAATGGTTGGAGGCGCGAGTAGTCAACCTGCCCAGCAGCGTTCCCCAGGAGCCCTTGGCGTGAAACGCAGGATTGCCGTTTTTACCGGTACTCGGGCGGAGTATGGGCTTCTCTACTGGCTGATGTCGGATATCAACCAGCGGCCGGATCTGGATCTTCAACTGATTGTCAGCGGCATGCACCTCTCTCCGGAGTTCGGCGAGACATGGCGCGCGATAGAGGCAGATGGATTCCGGATCGACGCAAAGGTTGAAATGCTGCTGTCTTCGGACTCCGACGTTGGCGTTGTTAAGTCCATGGGCATCGGAGTTCTTGGATTCGCGGAGGCGTTAGATCGGCTGCGCCCGGATGTGCTGGTTGTCCTGGGGGACAGGTTCGAGGCCCTTGCGATCGTACAGGCAGCGCTAGTTATGAAAGTCCCCGTCGCACATCTGCATGGCGGCGAAATCACCGAGGGAGCATATGACGATGCCATCCGCCATGCGATAACCAAGATGTCGCATCTACATTTTGTAGCAACGAAGGTTTATAGGCATCGGGTCATACAGATGGGGGAATCCCCGGAGCGCGTGTTCAATGTAGGCGCGGTCGGGCTTGATCATTTGCGTCGCAGTGCTCGGATGGATGTCGCGGAGTTGTCTGCGAGCCTGGGGTTTGCTCTGAAGCAGCCGTTCTTTCTTGTGACCTATCACCCTGTCACATTGATGGAAGAACCGCCTCGGCAGAGTTTCGAAGCGTTGCTTGCTGCACTTGACGCGTTTCCAACGCATCAGATCATTCTGACTTACCCGAACGCAGACAATGGCGGTCGCGCGATCATCCCTTTGCTGGAAGAGTACGCTAGGAAGCGGCCTGAGCGAGTCCTTGCCATTCCCTCCCTTGGATACAAACGCTATCTAAGCGCCGTATCCGCCTCTGCGGCAGTCATTGGGAACTCGTCCAGCGGAATTATCGAGGTCCCGGCATTTGCTGTACCCACGGTAAACATCGGCGCGCGCCAGAAGGGGCGCCTGGCATCGGCTTCGGTCATTCACTGCGAGCCTTCGCAGGATGAAATCACCGACAGCATTCGCAAGGCGCTCTCTGAAGAGTTCAGAGACGCCTGCAAGGGGTTTACCAATCCTTATGGCGAAGGAAACGCCTCGAAGTCGATAGTAGACGTTCTGGCCAACTTCAATATCTCGGGTGTCAAGACGTTTTATGACATTGATCAACAAGAATTGGTGTGAGATGGACAAGGTCTACATCATTGCTGAAGCCGGTGTGAACCATAACGGTGAACGTGAGCTCGCCTTTGCCTTGGTCGATGCAGCTGCTGCCGCTGGTGCGGACGCGGTGAAGTTCCAGACCTTCGATGCTGAACGGCTGGCTTCCCGCAATGCGCCCAAAGCAGCCTACCAGAAAGCGAGCACGGACGCGCAAGAAAGCCAGCTCGCCATGTTGAAGAAGCTCGAGCTGCCTAGGGCTTGGCACTCTGAGTTGCAGGCGTATGCGGCAAGCAGGAGTATCGAGTTCCTGTCGACAGCGTTCGATAGTCAAAGCCTCGAGTTTCTTGTCGGAATGAACCTTCCTCTGTTCAAGGTGCCATCGGGCGAGCTGACGAATGGGCCGCTTTTGTGGCAATTCGCTAAAACGGGTAAGCCTTTGGTCGTTTCGACCGGAATGGCTACGCTGGCCGAGGTGGAACAGGGGCTGGCAATTATCGCCCATGCGCTGCGTTTCGACCGGCAGCCCAACGGCATGGAAGAAGTCTGGCGAAACTGGGCTGATTCCGAGGCGCGAGCGCGTCTGAATGGGCATGTCACGCTGCTCCACTGTACCTCTCAGTACCCTACGCCCTTTGAAGAAGTGAACTTGCGTGCAATGGACACGCTGGCATCGGCCTTTGGTCTGGATGTCGGATATTCCGACCACACCCAGGGATGCCTAATTCCTTTGGCCGCAGTCGCGAGAGGCGCGAGGCTGGTCGAGAAGCACTTCACGCTGGATAGAAGCATGGCGGGCCCCGATCACGCGGCCTCCCTCGAGCCCGCAGAGCTGGCGAGGATGGTGTCGGACATCCGCAGTCTTGAACTGGCGATGGGGAATGGCCAGAAGGCGCCGCAACCCAGCGAGTGGGATACGCGCATCGCTGCGCGTCAGCAGGTCCTTGCGGCTCGCGATATCGAATGTGGCGCGACCCTGTGTCTGGATGACTTCACCACCGCTCGTTGTGGGGGAGGGTTGGCCCCTACCGCTATCTGGGATCTCGTTGGTCGCCAGGCGGTTCGCAGCTATCGCTGCGGCGAGAGAATTGATTCGTGACCATGATTGATGTCGCGACATTGCCCTCGCTCGTCATATTGGGGGCAGGAGGACACGCTAAGGTGCTTCTGGGGCTTCTTCGTGACCTGGGAGCGAACATCGCCGGCGTGTGCGATCCGCAGTTGGCGTCGCAAGGCCTGCGAGAATGGCGTGGTTTGCCTGTTCTGGGAGGGGACAATGTGCTGGAGGCTCTAGATCCTGCAGGTGTTGCGTTGGTTAATGGAGTGGGTCAGGTTGTCGGTGGCAGAGCGCGGCAGCGGATATTCGAGTTGTGGCATGCAAGAGGCTTCGATTTCCCGACATTGATACATCCATTTGCCTGGGTCGACCTCAGCGTCCAACTGGCACCAGGCGTACAGGTGATGGCTGGTGCGGTGATTCAGGCTGATGTCCGGATAGGTGCAAACTCGATTGTCAATACAAAGGCAAGTATCGATCATGACTGTGTTGTCGGTCATGACGTTCACATCGCGCCAGGAGCAACCGTTTGCGGCGGTGTAAGGGTCGCTGATCAGGCATTTGTCGCCAGCGGCGCTACTGTAATTCAGGGGCTTCTGATTGGAGAGGGAGCGGTGGTTGGCGCGGGTACGACGCTGACGAAGGATCTGGCAGCCGGTCTGATTTCGTTCGGGCCAGGAAGGATCAGGCCTTTGAGGTCTGATAGATAATTATTTGGAAGGTTCGTTGATGAAAGCTTGGGAGTCTGCACTGATAGGTCCGCAAACCACTATCGAGGAAGCAATCGCCGTTCTCGATAAAGGAGGGCTGCGGATCGTGGTGGTGGTCGATGAGCAGCGACGACTACTGGGCACCATCACTGATGGAGATGTCCGTCGTGCATTGTTGAGGCATGTGCCACTGAACTGCAGTGCCAGCGAGATTATGTGTTCGACACCGCTGATGGCTACGCGGGACTGGAGCAAGACCCGAATCCTTGCTGCAATGGAAACTCATCAGTTGCTTCATCTTCCTGTCGTTGACGCAGGCAAGCGTATCGTCGGCCTGGAAACCCTTCATGGCCTGCTGAACAAGAAGATCAAGGACAATCCCGTATTCCTGATGGCAGGTGGTTTCGGCTCGCGCTTGCGTCCCCTTACGCAGAACTGCCCGAAGCCATTGCTTTGCGTTGGCGGGAAACCGATTCTGGAGTTGATCCTGGAAAGCTTCATCAGCGCGGGTTTTCACCGCTTCTTCGTCTCGACGCACTACATGCCCGAAATGATCCGAGAGCATTTCGGGGACGGCAGCCGGTGGGGCGTAAGTATTCGCTACGTTCACGAGGACGTCCCTTTGGGAACTGGGGGGGCGCTGGGGTTGCTACCTCGTGAAGAGATCGACCTTCCTCTGTTCATGATGAATGGCGACCTGCTGACTACGTTGAATTTCCAAAAGCTCCTCGAATTTCATGAAGAGCACTCTCCGGTGGCCACCATGTGCGTGCGCGAGTATGAGCACTGCGTACCGTACGGCGTCATCCAGAGTGAAGGGCACAAGATTGTTTCAATGGTCGAAAAACCGACCCACAGGTTTTTCATCAATGCCGGGATCTACGTCCTTTCTCCAGAGCTGGTAAAAAGTGTGTCTCCGGGCACTCGAGTCGACATGCCGACGTTGCTGGAGCAACAGATTGGCGTTGGGCGGGATGTCAACAGCTTCCCTGTCTACGAGTACTGGTTGGACATCGGAAGAATGGAAGACTTCCAGCGTGCGCAGACAGACGTGGGTCAATTGTTCAATGAGTGACCAGGTCGATATTCTGGCTGTCATACCCGCCAGGGCCGGAAGTAAACGCCTACCCGGCAAGAATGTCATGCCGCTCAACGGCAAGCCTTTGGTCCGGTGGACGTTGGAGGCGGCTATCCAGAGTCAGGTGATCGACAGGATAGTCGTAAGCAGCGATGACTCCCGGGTACTTGACGAGGCTAGCGCCCTAGGAGTCAGAGGTATTGAACGCCCTGCTGAACTGGCAAGTGATACGGCGTCGACTTTTGACGTGCTGATGCATGTGCTGGATACCTTGGCTGCCGAACAGGTCTTCCCTAGGCGGCTAATGCTCCTGCAACCCACCTCGCCTCTTCGGGATTCGACCGAGATCGCGCGCGCTGTGACTGAAATGGATGAGTCGGATGCTGACAGCGTGGTCAGTGTTTGTCCCTGCGAGCATTCGCCGTTATGGTCAAACACTTTGGGTCCACAAGGGCAGATGGACGATTTTCTTCGTGAAGAACTACGGAATATTCGTAGTCAGGATCTTCCCACCTACTATCGGCTGAACGGTGCGCTCTACCTGGCAGATACCGAGAGGTTCATCGGATCCAGAGGTTTCTTCATGCCTAATAGCCGGGCGCATGTAATGCCCGTTGAAAAGTCTATCGATATAGATACCTGGGTAGATTTCAAGTTGTGCGAACTCCTGCTTGAACAGAATAGATGAAGAATGAATTGGTAAGACTGAAGGAGCTCGCCGCGGCGGCTACCTTGTGCGATCGCTGGGGATCTTTTGTCAAGTCAGACGTGTTGGCTGTTCGCCATGATGCTGATTGTGGCTATGAGTTTCGAGGTGCCGCCTATTCTCCAATCGTCGACTCTGTAGTTGAACTTTGCACTGGTGAAGGCCTCAGCGTTATTTCCGTCGCGACGCCTTACAGTCGTCTAAAAGGTGGAGATGCGTTTAATAAGCCATTGACATTGAATCGACGATTCTTCGTGGCTGCATTGTTGAGCCGCCTGATGGCGCTTCCTCTTGGAAGGTCGAGGGCGCGTCAACAAGGCGCGGACCGCAGGGCGTCGATCTGGCGTGAAGTGTTGTCTCGCGTTCGGCCTAGGCTGGTGATCGGCGTACAACCCGATCGATACCTCTGCAGAGCCAGCAGAGAAATGGGGATACCCGTCTACGACATCCAGCATGGGGTGATCGCAGAGGATCATTGGTGGTACGGCAAGGCCCTGCGCCATGCAGTGCCCCAGAGCGACCTGCCTACCGGTATCCTGTGCTGGGACCGGCCCAGCGCGTCTGTACTGGAGCAGTGGGCACCGACCCGCGGTGTAGTTGTCGAAGTCGTCGGGCATCCCTGGTTCCAGCGTTTTCGTTCGCCTTCCTCTGCCGATGATCTTGTCGCCGAAGCATTGCAGCGAGGTCGGGTGTTCAACAACGGCAAGCCGACTGTCCTGGTCTCATTGCAATGGGGGCTGCACATCCACTACTACCAGAACACTGACTTCAACAAGGTGATGTGCAAGGCGTTGGAAGCGGCGATCCTGTGTACCCAGGAGCGATACAACTGGCTGCTACGGCTGCACCCCGTCCAGCGGCGGGGGGCGGAAGGAAGATATTGCGAGGCCTATCTCCAGGAAACCTTCGGTAGTTGCGCACAAGTCGAGTGGGAACAAGCGAGCTCGGCGCCTTTGCCAGCATTGCTCGCCCAGGCGGACCTGCACATTACCGATATGAGCACTGTCGTCACTGAGGCTGCTTGGCTGGGTGTCCCGTCAGCCTTGCTGAATCCACTCCTGCGCAAGGGCGGGGCGTTGGAAAGTCTGTATCAGCATGAGCGACAGATCGGGATTGCTAGCCTCGTGGAGCAGGATGCGCACGCGATTGAGTCCTGGATGGATGAACAACTAAGCGAAGAAGAAAAGTTGGGCCCGAGTAATTGGGGTTCAGTCGATGGATTGAGATCGGTGCTGAAGAACACGTTGGTGATGAATGACTAGTCGCACGATATCCATAATTGACTATGGCGCCGGGAATATCGCATCCGTCGTCAACATGATCAGACACGTAGGTGGTGAGGCAGAAGTCATCGATTCTCCTGATCAGCTGACGTCGGCCACAAAACTGCTATTGCCTGGAGTTGGCGCCTTCGACCATGGGATGCAATGCCTGGGGAATGGTGGTTGGCCAGAGAAGCTCCAAGGCGCAGTCATGGAACGGAAGGTTCCTATCCTCGGGATCTGCCTGGGAATGCAGCTGATGTGTCTCTCCAGCGAGGAAGGCACGCAGCCTGGCCTGGGGTGGATTGACGCTAGAGTCCGGCGTTTCAAATTCGACGGGAATGAAAGAAGCCTCAAGGTGCCTCATATGGGGTGGAGTTCTGTTCAGGTCGAACACGATGATCTGCTGGTTCCCTGCGATGTTACGGAGCGACGCTTTTATTTCGTTCATTCATACTATGTCGAATGCGCAGATCGGAAAGATGTGCTGCTAAGTTGTACCTATGGTAAGGAATTTGTAGCTGGCTTCCATCATGAAAATATTTGGGGCGTACAGTTTCATCCGGAAAAGAGCCACAGGTTCGGGATGGAACTGTTTAGAAGATTTCTAGAGGTGTGACTTGCTGAACCATAGAGTGATACCGGCTCTCCTATTGCGAGATGGAGGACTGGTCAAGACGCAGCGCTTTGGCAAGGCAAAGTATGTCGGAGATCCTGTAAACGCTATCCGGATCTTCAATGAGAAAGAAGTCGACGAACTCGTGGTGCTTGATATCGATGCAAGTCGACAGAAACGACATCCGAACTATGATCTGATAGCAGAGTTTGCCAGTGAGTGCTTCATGCCTCTCGGATACGGTGGTGGTGTTCGTACTGTAGATCAGGCGAGGCGGCTGTTTTCGTTAGGCGTTGAGAAAGTAGTGCTTCAGACCTCTGTCTTGGAGAACCCAGCTCTAATCACTGAGTTGGCTGCCCGGTTCGGAAGCCAAAGCATCGTCATTTCTCTTGATGTGAAAAGAGATTGGTTCGGGCGACCCAGACTCTGGTCATCTGCGGAAAGACGGAAGCTCTCAGGCGATTGGTTAGCCGTACTTAGAGAACTTACATCTGCCGGGGCGGGTGAAGTACTTCTCAATTCTGTTGACAGGGATGGTATGCAGTCGGGCTATGACCTGGAACTGATCAGGTCCGCTTCATCCGAGGTCGATATACCTCTCATTGCACTTGGCGGTGCCGGAAATTGTGTCCATTTTGTCGATGCGGTGAACGCTGGGGCCTCAGCGGTAGCCGCGGGTAGTCTTTTTGTCTTGCAGGGACCACACAGGGCGGTGCTCATTAGTTATCCCAGTTATTCGGTCCTAGAGGGGCTATTCAGGAGTTCCAATGCATAATTATCAGTATAAAGTTTGCGTGCGCTGCGTAATGGATACTTCTGCGCCGAACATTTTTTTTGACTCTGAGGGTATATGCAATTTTTGCACTTACTTCGAGGACCAAGTAAAAAAGGTCGTGTTTGAGTCGGAAGAGGATCGTGCTGTAAGACGCAATGCTTTCATTAAGAAAGTTAAGGAAGCAGGGGCTGGCAAGCGCTACGACTGCGTCATGGGGCTTTCTGGTGGCGTGGACAGTTCATACGCCCTTCATCTCGCGGTAGAAGAAGGATTGCGTCCTCTGGCTGTGCATATGGATAATAATTGGAATTCTGAACTCGCTGCCAATAATATAAAAAATCTTGTGTCTGGCCTCGGGGTGGATCTCTATACGCATGTAATTGAGTGGCCAGAATACAAGAAACTCATGCAGGCCTTCTTCGACGCCGATGTGATCGATGTCGAACTCCTGTACGACAATGCCATGCTGGCCGTGAACTACAGTCAATCCATAAAATATGGGGTTAAGTATATTCTTTCCGGTAGCAATTCTGCTACGGAAGGGATGCCTATGCCGGAAGGTTGGAATTGGCAGAAGTGGGATAAGCGCAATATCAAGGCGCTGGGTGCTCGCAATGGAGTAAAGCTCAGTACATTCCCTGCAATTGGTACCTCTGACTACGTAATAAATCGTGTCATTCGTCGGATACAGTGGGTTCCGTATCTGGACTATTATGACTACAAAAAAGACGAAGCGCTTGATCTTCTTGAGCAGAAGTATAGCTATAAGAGATATCCCTACAAGCACTATGAATCAATATTCACGCGATTCTATCAGGGCTACCTACTTCCTAATAAATTTGGCGTTGATAAGCGAAAGCTCCATTTGGCGACGTTGGTGATGAGTGGCCAAATGACTCGGGCAGAGGCGTTGAACAGACTTGAAGAGTCGCCCTATCCGACTGCTCAAGGACTTGAGACTGACAAGAAGTATTTTCTGAAAAAGATGGGCTGGAGCGAGTCTGATCTGGAGAGCTATCTGCAGCGGCCGGGAAAGCCGCATGATGCATATCCAAGTGATCGCGCACTTTGGGATTGGATGAAAAAGACATATCAGTCTTATCTGAAACGGAGTGCTTAAGGGCTTGGGATGTGCCGCCTGAATGGCGGCTGTAATTAAATTCTGGCAGGGGTGCTGGAATTTTCCGAGAAGGCGCTTTATGAAGTTTTTTGTGCGAAAATCGACTCTTCTGTTGTTCTTTTTCTCCATGCTAGCGATTGCCTTTTACTTCCTGATTGGGAAGTCTGCATTGGATGGAGATGTCGATTTTCAGTTTTATGCAGATTCGTTGACGTATGAACGGTTGTATAAGGAGACGTATTTCGACTCTCTCTCCGATATGGTTGCTGTTGATGGTAATTTCCTAGGGCCGCTACTGGTGCTTGAGTTGTTGGGAGGGGGTAGAGTTCTCGTATTGTGTTTTAATTTGTTTCTGCTATTTGCATCGCTTCGCCTAATTCAGGTGAGCGACAACTATAATTGGTCTTTGTTTCTGATTTTTCTTTTTCTCAGTCCGTTGACGCTGTCGAGCCTCGTTTCGATTAATAAGGAAATACTTTCGATATTCTGTTTTTCACTGCTGGTTGGCTGGGTTTTTGGGCGCGGTGCTTGGTGTCTGATCGCTGCGTTAATAGTTTCATTTTTCGTGCGTTGGCAGTTGTCTGTTTTTATTTTTTTGGTGGTCGCTTCTATTACTCCAGTCAATCCGCTTAGAAACAAGAGATTTGTATACGTCTCGCTGATTCTTGTTGCTGTCTCTCTGGTTTATTTTCTTGTGCGTGATAGTTTTAGTTATATTAACGTTGTGGCTGAGCAGGGCGCACTTTCTGATTCTGGTAGTGGTGTGTACTCGGCGCTCATAGCGCTTCAGGATAAAGGTCTTTATTTCTTGGCATTTATCCCGAAGTCGTTGCATGCGATGTTTGGTTATATATTCAAGATTCGGGATTTATTTGCTCCTGCAAACATATATAATGATGTTTTTGTTGCATTGCATTGCTGGGTGTTCTTTATAATGTTTGGCTTTGCCCTGGTTGTGGGGAGGGTGAAGTTGAGGGATGATCTTGTCTTTATTGCGATTATCTACTGTGTTGTTTTCGTTTTAACGCCAATTTTTTCGCCTAGGTATTTTTATCCAGTCTTCTTCCTGCTGTGTTTGGTGCTCTCTAGGAGGAGTGAGGCTGTGAAATTAGATAACGTCTAAGGTTTATTATGTCTCATAACATCTTGCTGGTGACGCACGTGACTCCCGACTCCATATACGGGGCCGGTTCAAGCTTGCGTCAGCACATGGAGCTGATGGCGGATCAAGAGGTATCGATTCTCTTGCCTGTGCATCGGAAAATTAAGTCGCCGGCGAATGGGTTGCGAGTTTTCAAGTTTTTCTGCCCGATAACGTATAATAATGACGAGCGACATGGGTTTGTTCGGCGAATCATATTGTCGGGTGGGTCGAGGCTGGCATTCTGGCTGAGTTCTCCCCTGGTCTTCTTCAGGTTGATGAGGATAAAGCCGGATGTCGTTCATCTGAATAGCTTGGTATTGTCCGATTTCTTGTTGTTGCTTGGACTGTATAAAGTATTTAGAAAGGTGGCTGTTGTTTCTCATGTAAGAGAGATGCTCAGCTTTGAGATGAGCGCCTATCAGAAGTGGCTTGTTTCTGTCTGCGATCATCTGGTTTTTATTGATCATGCGGTTGAGAAGCGCTTCCACGAGGTCGTTGGAGCACCGAAAGCAAGTGACGTCGTGCAAAACCCGTTTAGTGGCGCAAGTGCTGACTATAAGCTGCCGACCTCATTGCAGTTTCTGAAAAGTGAAAGCCGTATTGTCTACGCGATCGCAGGGCGGATCGAAGATGGCAAAGGAGTCCTTGAGATTTGCCAAGAATTCGCGAGGTCTCAACTGAGGAATTCGCTCCTGGTGATCGTTGGAGGGGGGAGCGAACCCTACGTTCAGAAGATCAAGGAGGCTGAAAGCGATTCCAATGGATGCGTGAGATATGTGGGGCAAATCGACAATCTCCAAGCGTCCGGTTTCTTTAGTGAGATCGACTTTCTGGTCAGGGGAGAGCCGTTTTTTTGTACTGGTCGGACTGTTTATGAGGCCCTTTACTCGGGAGCCTCGGTAGTATTGCCGGGCAGTGAGCGAAATCTCGAGATGGATACTGTTCTGGCGGATTTCAAGGAATATGTCGAATTTTATGAGCCTCGTGATTTTTCTCGAATGATTGAACTCGTTCGAGAGAACGAGGACCGTAACATGAAGGGTTCGAGTAGGATATCCCACTGTAATTATGAGGATTACTCGAAGGCTATCGCTTCAATTTACAGCAAGGTGGTTGAATGAGCATTAAGAAGGCGTTGATTACTGGTGTGACCGGGCAGGATGGCTCATATTTGGCGGAGTTTCTCCTTGAGAAAGGATACGAAGTCCACGGTATAAAGCGTCGTGCATCCTCCTTCAATACACAGCGCATTGACCACATTTATCAGGACCCGCATGTCGAGGGGCAGCGTTTCGTTCTGCACTATGGTGACCTTAGCGACTCTTCGAACCTTATCAGGATTATCAAAGAGGTCGAGCCGGACGAAATCTATAATCTGGGCGCTCAATCGCATGTGGCTGTGAGTTTTGAGTCGCCTGAATACACCGCGGACGTGGACGCAATGGGGACCCTGCGCATTCTGGAGGCCATTCGCCTGCTAGGGTTGGAGAAAAAGACGCGGTTTTACCAAGCGTCGACTTCCGAATTGTATGGCCTTGTCCAAGAAATTCCGCAGAAGGAGACAACGCCATTCTATCCGCGCTCGCCCTATGCTGTTGCAAAACTCTATGCTTATTGGATAACCGTAAATTATAGAGAAGCCTATGGCATGTATGCTTGCAACGGCATACTTTTCAATCATGAGTCACCGCGGCGCGGTGAGACTTTCGTTACCAGAAAGATAACTCGTGGTCTGGCAAATATCGGGCAAGGCCTCGAAAGCTGTTTGTATATGGGGAATATGGACGCCCTTCGTGATTGGGGGCATGCGAAGGACTATGTTCGTATGCAATGGATGATGCTTCAGCAGGATCAGCCAGAGGATTTTGTGATAGCCACTGGCGTGCAATATTCCGTGCGCGAATTCATTCGTTGGTCTGCAGCCGAATTGGGAATAACCTTGAGCTTCCGCGGAGAGGGAGTCAATGAGGAGGCGGTCGTCGAGGCTGTCATTGGCGACAAGGCGCCAGCGCTCAAGGTCGGTGACGTAATCGTCAAGGTCGACCCGCGCTATTTCCGCCCTGCGGAAGTAGAGACTTTGTTAGGTGACCCAAGCAAGGCCAAGGAGAAACTGGGTTGGGTTCCCGAGATCAGCGTGCAAGAGATGTGCGCAGAGATGGTGCGGGAAGACCTCAAGGTAGCGCAGCGACATGCCCTACTGAAGCAGCATGGCCATGACGTGTCGATGTCAGTGGAGACTTGAAAATGGCGCGTGATTTGAATCAGGTCATATTTGTAGCTGGGCACCGTGGCATGGTTGGTTCTGCCATCGTTCGCCGCCTGAAGGCGGTTGGCTACAACAATATCGTTACTGCTGATCGTGACCAGCTTGATCTTTTGGATCAATCCGCGGTTCGGGATTTTTTTGAAAAGGCCCGAATTGATCAGGTTTATCTGGCTGCGGCCAAGGTCGGTGGAATACACGCCAACAACAGTTTTCCGGCGGAATTCATCTATCAGAATCTGGTAATACAGACCAACATTGTTCACGCCGCGCACTCCAAAGCCGTTCAGCGACTCTTGTTTCTCGGGTCTTCGTGCATTTACCCCAAGCATGCCGATCAGCCAATTGAGGAGAGTGCGCTGCTCACTGGTGTTCTTGAGCAAACGAACGAGCCGTATGCGATTGCCAAGATTGCGGGCATAAAGCTTTGTGAGAGCTACAACCGGCAATATGGTCGAGATTATCGTAGTGTTATGCCGACCAATCTCTATGGCCCGAATGACAATTTCCATCCCGAAAATAGCCATGTAATTCCTGCATTGCTTCGACGCTTTCACGAAGCCAAGCAGCGCGAGGATGCGGAGGTTGTCATTTGGGGCAGCGGCAGACCTATGCGCGAATTCCTGCATGTGGACGATATGGCAGCAGCCAGCGTGCATGTGATGGAGTTGGATAGAGAAACCTATGAATCACATACTCAGCCTATGCTTTCGCATATCAATGTTGGTAGTGGCATCGATTGCACGATTCGTGAGCTGGCGGAGACTGTCGCTAATGTTACCGGCTTCAGCGGGCGCCTGATTTTCGACTCCAGCAAGCCCGACGGTACTCCCCGCAAGCTGATGGATGTATCGCGCCTGCGGCGCCTTGGCTGGGAGGCGAGTATCAGTTTGCAGGATGGCCTGCGAGACGCTTATGCCTGGTATATCGATAACGTTGAAAAGGCGCGCAGCTGACTCTTTCCGGATTACTGCGTGCGACGTATGCGCTACCGCTCACATTGACCTCGGCGCACCAGGAGGCGGCATGTGGTTGAGTAATGAAACGTTCCGAACGGTGGTCGCGTCTGCACCCTTGGTATCGATTGACCTAGTGGTGAAAAACGAGGGGGGTGAGGTTCTGCTGGGCCAACGCCTGAATCGTCCCGCTCAAGGGTTCTGGTTCGTGCCAGGTGGTCGGATTCTGAAAGGTGAAAGCCTGGATGAAGCGTTTCGTCGACTTACGTTTGGAGAGTTGGGCAGGCTTTTCGAGCGCTCCGAAGGCAATTTTCTTGGCATATTCGAGCACTTTTACAAAGACAGCGTATTTGGCGCAGGTGAGACGGGGCCAGATACTCATTACGTCGTATTGGCGTACCAACTGATTTTGTCTGGCGATGTCGTTCTGTCCCTACCTGATACCCAGCATGGCGAGTATGGATGGTGGAATTTGTTGGAAATGCAGAGCAGTGCAGAAGTGCATGAAAATACACGGGCCTATCTCCGCGTACTGCGCTGAATAGCGATTTACTCATAGGAAGATGAACATGTTTTTTCCGGTGATCATGGCTGGTGGCTCTGGCTCACGATTGTGGCCATTATCGCGTCAGCTCAACCCCAAGCAGTTTCTGCCGCTGGCTGATGACACCTTTTCCATGCTGCAGGCCACGATTCGACGCCTCGACGGCTTGGATGCAGCGGTGCCTCGATTGATCTGCAATGAACAGCACCGCTTCCTGGCTGCCGAGCAACTTCGTCAGTTGGGGTTGGAGCAGGCCCAGATAATGCTCGAGCCTGTTGGACGCAACACCGCTCCTGCTATTGCGCTGGCCGCACTGCAAAGTCTCGGCGAAGCGGATGACCCAATCCTGCTGGTGCTGGCCGCCGATCATCTGATACAGGACGTACCGGCGTTTCACGCTGGTGTTCATGCGGCGCTACAACTGGCCGAGCAGGGCAAGCTGGTCACGTTCGGCATAGTGCCGAATCGACCTGAGACCGGATATGGCTATATCGAGAAAGGCGTAGCAGCTGGTGATAGCGGTTTTGTAGTGAATCGCTTCGTAGAGAAGCCTGATCTCAAGACAGCGGAAAAATATGTGCTTGACGGCAGCTATATGTGGAACAGTGGAATGTTCATGTTTCGTGCCAGCCGTTATCTGGAGGAACTGGAGTGCTTCCGGCCAGATATTCTTGCTGCTTGTCGCTTGGCATTGGCTGGCGGGGCTCAGGACATGTATTTCACTCGGGTCGATCAGGCCGCCTTCACTTCCTGCCCTGAAGATTCGATCGACTATGCCGTCATGGAGAAGACCGCCGATGCCGTGATGGTGCCCCTGGATGTGGGCTGGAGCGACATCGGCTCTTGGTCCGCGCTATGGGATGTCAGTGGCAAGGACGGCATGGGGAATGTCTTCAAGGGCGACGTCCTTGCACAAGGTACGCACAATACCTTTGTCCATGCTGACAGCAGGCTGGTGGCAACAGTTGGTGTCGATGACCTGGTGGTAGTCGAAACCAAGGACGCGGTGTTGGTTGCACACAAAGATAAGGTTCAGGACGTCAAGAAGATCGTTGATCAGATCAAGCAGGACGGTCGCCACGAGCATATCAATCATCGCGAGGTTTACCGCCCGTGGGGGGTTTACGACTGCATTGACAGTGGGCCTCGTTATCAAGTCAAACGCATCACGGTACAACCCGGTGCCCGACTTTCCGTGCAGATGCACCATCATCGGGCCGAGCACTGGATAGTGGTTAGCGGAACCGCCAAGGTGACCAATGGCGAAACAACCTATCTGGTCACTGAAAATCAGTCCACCTACATCCCGATTGGCCAGGTGCATGCTCTCGAAAATCCGGGGAAGATTCCGCTGGAGCTAATCGAGGTGCAGTCCGGTTCGTATTTGGGGGAGGACGATATCGTGAGACTTGAGGATGTATACGGGCGAGTCTAGTCCGGCACTGTAAAGGAGTTGTTTTGAAAGTTTCTATAGTGACTGTTTGCTATAACAGTGCTTCGACCATCAGGGACACGATCGAGTCCGTCTTTTCTCAAAGCTATTCGGATATTGAATACATCATTGTTGATGGCGGTTCGAGGGACGCGACGTTATCGATCGTGGATGAGTACCGAGACCGGATCAATCGCGTGGTCAGTGAGCCCGATAGAGGCATATACGATGCGATGAACAAGGGAATCGCTATGGCCAATGGCGATATTATCGGTATCCTCAACTCGGATGACTATTTCGAGTCCGTGGACGCTATTGAAGCGGTAGTCGCTCACGCCCGTAAGTCGCCTGATTGTGAAGTGATATTCGGTGATGTCGTTTTTGTGCATCCCGATAATCTCGAGAAGGTCGTGCGCTACTATTCTTCTCGACACTTCAGGGCATGGAAGTTGAGGTTTGGTTGGATGCCGCCTCACCCCGCTACCTTTGTGAGGCGTGAAGCCTATGAGAGGGTGGGGAAGTATTCTCTTGATTATAAGATTTCCTCCGACTATGAGATGTTTGTCCGCCTGCTGCTCGTGAGTGAGTTATCTTTTTCACGACTGGAAAAAGTCCTGGTTAGAATGCGTTCCGGTGGTGCGAGTACTGCTGGAATCAGAAGTAGCATCCGGCTTAATCGTGAAATAGTCAGGGCTTGTCGCAGCAATGGTATCTATACCAACTTGTTGTTCGTTCTTTCCAAGATCCCCTTCAAGCTCTTGGAATTGCTGAAACGACCAAGTGGTGTTGCCAGATGAAAAGGCTACTCCTGACCGGAGCCAGTGGATTTGTCGGCCAAGAGATTTTGCGTCGATTGGGTGATGACCCTGGCTTTGAGGTTGTGGCCAGTGCTCGCCGTACTGAGCGATGCTTTTCCGGTGCGGCGACTACCGTGCAGGTTCCTGGTCTTGATGCCAGAACGAACTGGGAGTCGGCGCTCACGAATGTGAATGTGGTAATTCACTGCGCTGCCCGGGTGCATGTGATGAGCGATTCGGAGGCGGATCCGCTAGCAGCTTTCCGCCGAGTCAATGTCGAGGGCACCCTGAACCTGGCTCGCCAGGCCAGGGATGCCGGCGTGCGGCGATTCATTTTCGTCAGCTCTATCAAGGTGAATGGCGAAGGCACCGAGCCAGGTAGGCCCTACACCGCCGATCAGGCGCCTGAGCCTGTGGACCCCTACGGCATATCCAAGCTGGAGGCAGAGCATGGCCTTCGGCAAATCGCCGAAGAATCCAGAATGGAGGTGGTCATTGTCCGTCCGACCCTGGTGTATGGTCCGGGTGTGAAGGCTAACTTCCTTAGTATGATGCGCTGGCTGCACAGGGGCATTCCGCTTCCGTTCGGTGCAATCGACAATCGCAGGAGCCTGGTGTCAATCTACAACCTGGTAGACCTCCTGGTTACCTGCATCGACCATCCTGCCGCAGCTAATCAGGCCTTCCTGGTCAGCGATGGCCTGGATGTGTCCACCACCGATCTGCTGCGTCGAATGAGTAAGGCACTCGAACGGCCGGCTCGTTTATTCCCGGTCCCCGCCGGACTCCTCGAACTCGCTGCCATGTCCTTGGGAAAACGGTCGTTGTCGCAGCGCCTTTGTGGCTCTTTGCAGGTGGACATCGGCAAGACCCGGGCGCTGCTGGGATGGACGCCCCCGGTCAGCTTGGACGAAGGGCTAAGAAGAACCGCCAAATATTTTCTGGAATATCAACAAAAATGACCCTTCTGGTGCTTGCCGCAGCGGTTGTCGTATCGCTGCTGATGACTGGCGCACTGCGTCGTTACGCATTGAGTCGCAGCCTTATGGACGTGCCGAACGCCCGAAGCTCGCACTCGGTGCCGACCCCGCGGGGCGGCGGTGTGGCAATCGTTGCGTCGTTCATCGTCGCATTGCCGTTTCTGGCGTTGCTGGGGGCGATCAGCGAGGCCCTGTGCTGGGCGCTGCTGGGCGCCGGAATCTCTGTGGCCGTCATTGGCTTCCTGGATGATCATGGGCATGTCGCGGCTAGGTGGCGGCTCCTTGCGCACTTTGGCGCTGCGATCTGGGCGCTGCTGATCATTGGCGGACTTCCTCCAATCGAGCTGTTCGGCGCCCAGGTGCAATTGGGTGTGTTGGGTTATGTGCTTGCCGCGCTGTATCTGGTCTGGCTCCTAAATCTCTACAACTTTATGGACGGGATCGACGGCATTGCCAGTGTCGAAGCCATTACCGCTTGCGTAGGGGCTTCGCTTATCTACTGGTTCACTGGCCATGGTGAGCTGGTTACAGCTCCCTTGCTGCTGGCGGTGGCGGTCGCGGGGTTTCTGTACTGGAATTTCCCGCCGGCGAGGATCTTCATGGGCGATGCAGGGAGCGGGTTCCTGGGCATGTGCCTAGGCGTTCTTTCATTGCAGGCCGCTTGGACCGAATCCGCACTCCTCTGGAGCTGGCTCATCCTGCTAGGTGTATTCATCGCCGATGCCACCTGGACGCTGTTCCGGCGCCTGCTCAGAGGGGATAAGGTCTACGAGGCCCATCGGAGTCATGCGTACCAATTCGCTTCGCGACGATTCGGCAGGCACCTACCGGTGACCCTGGCTATCGGAGCCATTAACCTGCTCTGGTTGCTGCCACTGGCCTCGCTCGTGGGGTTGGGGGTGCTGGATGGCGGCGTCGGGCTTGCCATTGCCTATCTCCCCCTGCTCGGGCTGGCCATCAAGTTCAGGGCAGGGGAGCGGGAGTAAGTTTGATCAGTGAGATTTAACGCTAGTCTGGTGTCAGAACAAGGAGATTGTTCGCGCGAGTTGTTCGATATCTGGAATCTCGAGGCGGTCATGGGTTATTCGGTTATGGTGAAAGTTGTAATTGGAAGAGGACGGGATGACCATCAAGTTGCGTAAATGGCTGCTGAGTCTGCCAAGGCGATACAAGAGATTGATTCAGGTCTCGGTGGATATCGTCTTGGTCACTATTGCTCTTTGGTTGGCCTTCCTGGTTCGTCTGGGTATCGGTGCCCCCCTCAATCCCTTCTTGACCCACTCCTGGCTTTTCGTCGCGGCTCCGTTTGTGGCGGTGCCGATTTTCATCCGCTTCGGCATGTATCGCGCCGTCATGCGGTACTTCGGCAATGACGCGCTGATCGCCATCATCAAGGCGGTAACTCTATCCGCATTGCTCCTGGCTCTGGTGGTCTACTGGTATCGTGAGCCTGTGGTCAACGTTCCCCGCTCGGTGGTGTTCAACTACTGGTGGTTGAGTCTGGTGCTGATCGGCGGTACGCGAATAGCCATGCGCCAGTATTTTCTGGGGGATTGGTATCTAGCCAGTCATACAATACCCTTCGGCTCGAAGGATAACGGCCTACCCCGCGTGGCGATCTATGGCGCGGGGGCGGCCGGTAATCAACTGGTTACGGCACTGCGCATGGGGCGTGCCATGCGGCCGGTCGCCTTCATCGACGACGACAGCAATATTGCCACTCGGACCATCGCCGGGCTTGAGGTCTACAAGCCTAAGCACATCCAGCAGATGATTGACCAGACCGGCGCACAAGAAGTGCTGTTGGCGATTCCCTCCGTGTCGCGGACTCGACGTCGTGAGATCCTGGCGACCCTTGAAGGCTTCCCGCTGCACGTGCGCAGCATTCCTGGTTTTATGGATCTGGCCAGTGGCCGGGTCAAGGTTGACGATATTCAGGAAGTGGACGTCGCCGATTTGCTTGGGCGTGACGCGGTTCCGCCCCGCAAGGGGCTGTTTGAGCGCTGCATCCAGAACAAGGTGGTGATGGTCACCGGCGCTGGCGGCTCCATCGGTTCCGAATTGTGCCGCCAGATACTGGGGACGAGGCCTAGAATCCTGCTGCTGTTCGAGCATAGTGAGTTCAACCTTTACAACATTCAGATCGAACTCGAGCGGCGTATCGCTCGCGAGTCCCATAGCGTCCAGCTGATTCCTATTCTCGGTTCGGTGCGGAACTCGTCGCGCCTGGTGGATGTGATGCGGACCTGGGGTGTCGATACCGTCTATCACGCTGCGGCGTACAAGCACGTCCCTATCGTCGAGCACAATATTGCCGAAGGCGTGCTGAACAACGTGATGGGCACGCTCTATACCGCGCAAGCAGCACTGCAGGCTGGGGTGGAGAACTTCGTGCTGATTTCCACGGACAAGGCGGTCCGTCCTACCAATGTCATGGGTAGTACCAAGCGTCTGTCCGAAATGGCCCTGCAGGCTCTGAGTCGCGAGACGGCTCCGGTGATGTTCGGCGACAGCGAAGCGGTGCACCGGGTCAACAAGACCCGCTTCACCATGGTTCGTTTCGGCAACGTGCTTGGCTCTTCCGGCTCGGTGATTCCGCTGTTCCGCGAGCAGATCAAGCGCGGCGGGCCGGTAACCGTTACGCATCCCAATATCACGCGATACTTCATGACCATTCCTGAAGCGGCGCAGTTGGTTATCCAGGCGGGTTCAATGGGGCAGGGTGGTGATGTGTTCGTGTTGGATATGGGGCAACCGGTAAAGATTGCTGAATTGGCCGAAAAGATGGTTCATCTATCCGGCCTGACTGTTCGTTCCGAAAAAAATCCCAGCGGCGACATTGCCATCGAGTTCACCGGTCTGCGCCCTGGTGAAAAGCTCTATGAAGAACTGCTGATCGGCGACAACGTCAGCCCCACCGAGCATCCGATGATCATGCGGGCCAATGAAGAGCACCTGTCATGGGATGTCTTCAAACGCGTGCTTTCCGAGCTGTTCGCCTCAGTCGAGAATGACGACTACGTGCGCGTGAGACAGCTCCTACGCGAAACGGTCAACGGTTACACCCCAGAAGAGGAAATTGTTGACTGGATCCATCAGCAGCGTCGCATTGAGCCCTCGTAGTCCAGGCACTAGGGTGGCAGGGCGGATCAGGATGTACCGCCCTTCCCCTTACTGATGACAAGGAGTGTTCGCGATGAATCGCGTTCGATTTGCCCCACTGTTCTTCGTTCTTTGCTCGCTTTTCCTTGGCTACGCCCAGGCAGCGCCTGCTGCCAAGGCGGAGGCAGCGCCCGTGGTGACGAGCGCTGCGCCGCAGGCCGGCAAGCTCAATATCAATACTGCAGACGAAGCTGCACTGCAGGCGCAGTTGATTGCTATTGGCGCTGCAAAAGCCAAGGCCATCGTCCAGTATCGTGAAGAGAACGGCCCGTTTTCTTCGGTGGACGATCTGCTCGAGGTCAAGGGAATTGGCCTCAAGACGCTGGATAGGAATCGCGACAGGGTGAGTGTGGAGTAAAAGTCACGACTAATCAGAAAGCCGGCCTATAGGCCGGCTTTTCTATTGCCCAAAGAAAAAGCCCTCAGCGTGTGCTGAGGGCTTTTCAATTTGGCTCCGCGACCTGGACTCGAACCAGGGACCCAATGATTAACAGTCATTTGCTCTACCGACTGAGCTATCGCGGATCGGATGCGACGTATCTTACTGATTAGAAAGGAGAAGTCAAGCCTTCGCCCGAACTTCTCCTCTTTCCTCTCAGAGCACCTGGGAGATGGCGCGGGTGATGCTTTCCAGGTTGCTATTGTTCAGCGCGGCAACGCAGATGCGGCCGGTGCTGACGGCGTAGATGCCGAACTCGCTCTTCAGGCGCTCCACCTGCTCGGCGGTCAGGCCGGAGTAGGAGAACATGCCGCGCTGGCGAGCCACAAAGCTGAAGTCGCGCTTGGCGCCTTGAGCGGCCAGTTGCTCGACCATCGCGATGCGCATGCTATGGATGCGGGTGCGCATTTCGCCCAGCTCCGCTTCCCACATGGCGCGCAGCTCGGGGCTGTTGAGCACCGAAGCGACCACGGTGGCGCCGTGGGTCGGCGGGTTGGAGTAGTTGGTGCGGATCACGCGCTTGACCTGGGACAGCACGCGGCCGGCTTCTTCCTTGGAACTGGTCACCACGGACAGGGCGCCGACGCGCTCGCCGTAGAGGGAGAAGGACTTGGAGAAGGAGCTCGACACGAAGAATTGTAAGCCGGATTCGGCAAATAGGCGCACTGCGAACGCGTCCTCGTCGATGCCTTCACCGAAGCCCTGGTAAGCGATGTCGAGGAAGGGCACGTGCTCGCGCTCGCGCAGTACTTCCAGGACGGCTTTCCAGTCATCCAGGCTCAGGTCCACGCCGGTGGGGTTGTGGCAGCACGCGTGCAGGACCACGATGGAGCGAGCGGGCAGGGACTTGAGGTCCTCCAGCAGGCCGACGCGGTTCACACCATTGGTAGCGGCATCGTAGTAGCGGTAGTTCTGCACCGGGAAGCCGGCGGACTCGAACAGGGCGCGGTGGTTTTCCCAGCTGGGATCGCTGATGGCCACGACAGCGTTGGGCAGCAGACGCTTGAGGAAGTCAGCGCCGGTCTTCAGCGCGCCCGTGCCACCAACGGCCTGGGTGGTGACCACGCGGCCCTGGGCCAGCAGTTCGGAGTCAGCGCCGAACAGCAGCTTCTGCACGGCCTGGTCGTAGGCAGCGATGCCTTCGATCGGCAGGTAGCCGCGCGGGGCGTGGGCCTCGATGCGGGCCTTTTCCGCTTCCGCTACAGCGCGCATGAGCGGGATACGGCCTTGCTCGTTGTAGTAGACGCCCACGCCCAGGTTGATCTTGGTGGCGCGGGTATCGGCGTTGAACGCTTCGTTGAGACCCAGGATGGGGTCGCGCGGAGCCATTTCGACGGCAGAAAACAGACTCATGATGCGGCAGCTCGGAGGAGAAAGGTGAGGATGGAATGCAACCCCGAACGATGCGCGCTAGGGGTTGCGCAATCGGGCCGGTATTATAGCGGCCCAGGCAGCCTGCGGCGACATCGCGAACAGGCTTTCCGCCAGGTATGACGCCCGTTCTGCAAAGGTGTCACATCCAATGTCGAGGTCAGCATGTCGGAGTTCCAGCTTGTCACCCGCTTCAAGCCCGCCGGCGACCAGCCGGAGGCCATTCGCCAGATGGTGGAAGGACTCGAAGCCGGCCTTTCGCACCAGACATTGCTCGGCGTAACGGGCTCCGGGAAGACCTTCAGCATCGCCAATGTCATTTCCCAAGTGCAGCGTCCGACTCTGGTGCTGGCCCCTAACAAGACGCTGGCCGCACAGCTTTACGGTGAGTTTCGCGCATTCTTCCCGAACAACTCGGTCGAGTACTTCGTTTCCTATTACGACTACTACCAGCCGGAAGCCTACGTACCGTCCTCCGATACCTATATCGAGAAGGACGCATCGATCAACGACCACATCGAGCAGATGCGCCTGTCAGCCACCAAGGCGCTGTTGGAGCGGCCCGATGCCATCATCGTTGCCACCGTGTCGTCCATCTACGGTCTGGGCGATCCGGCTTCCTATCTGAAGATGGTCCTGCACATCGACCGCGGTGATCGCATCGACCAACGCACCCTGCTGCGGCGCCTGGCGGAGCTGCAGTACACCCGTAACGACATGGATTTCGCCCGCGCCACCTTCCGCGTGAGAGGCGATGTCATCGATATCTTCCCGGCAGAATCCGACCTGGAAGCGATTCGCGTCGAGCTCTTCGACGATGAGGTGGAAAGCCTCGCCGCTTTCGATCCACTTACCGGTGAAGTCATTCGCAAGCTGCCGCGCTTCACCTTCTATCCCAAGAGCCACTACGTGACGCCCCGCGAAGTGCTCTTGGGGGCGGTGGATCAGATCAAGGAAGAACTGAAGGAGCGTCTGGAACAACTGCGCGCAGCCAACAAGCTGGTTGAGGCGCAGCGCCTGGAGCAGCGCACCCGATTCGATCTGGAGATGATCCTGGAACTGGGCTACTGCAACGGCATCGAGAACTACTCGCGCTACCTGTCCGGCCGCGCTGCAGGCGAGCCGCCACCGACTCTCTACGATTACCTGCCGGCCAATTCGCTGCTGGTGATCGATGAATCCCACGTCACGGTTCCCCAGGTCGGGGCCATGTTCAAGGGCGACCGGTCGCGCAAGGAAACCTTGGTGGAATACGGCTTCCGCCTGCCGTCGGCGCTGGACAACCGCCCATTGCGCTTCGACGAGTGGGAGTCCATCAGCCCGCAGACCATCTTTGTTTCCGCCACGCCGGGCCCCTACGAGGGCGAGCACGCCGGCCGGGTGATCGAGCAGGTGGTGCGCCCCACTGGCCTGGTGGACCCTGACGTGGAAGTGCGTCCTGCCACCACCCAGGTGGACGACCTGCTCTCGGAGATCCGCAAGCGCGTGGCCGTCGAGGAGCGTGTGCTGGTCACCACCCTGACCAAGCGTATGGCCGAGGACCTTACCGACTACCTGGCCGACCATGATGTGAAGGTGCGCTACCTGCACTCGGACATCGACACCGTGGAGCGGGTGGAGATCATTCGCGACCTGCGCACTGGCGCCTTCGACGTGTTGGTGGGGATCAACCTGCTGCGGGAAGGCCTGGACATGCCCGAGGTGTCCCTGGTTGCGATCCTCGATGCGGACAAGGAAGGCTTCTTGCGCTCCGAGCGTTCGCTGATCCAGACCATCGGCCGCGCGGCGCGGAACCTGAACGGCAAGGCGATCCTCTACGCGGACAACGTCACCGGCTCGATGCAGCGCGCCATTGGCGAGACTGAACGGCGCCGCGCCAAACAGATGGACTTCAACGAAGCCCACGGCATCGTGCCGAAGGGCGTGAAGAAGGACATCCAGGACATCCTCGAAGGCGCCACCGTGCCTGGTTCGCGCAGCAACAAGCGCAAGGCCATGGCCAAGGCGGCGGAGGAGAGTGCCCGTTACGAAGCCGAGTTGCGCTCGCCGAGCGAAATCACCAAGCGCATCCGTCAGATGGAAGAGAAGATGTTCCAGCTCGCCCGCGACCTTGAGTTCGAGGCGGCGGCGCAGCTGCGCGACGAGATACAGAAGCTGCGAGAGCGGCTGCTCCAGCTCTGATGGAGCAAGGGCGCCGATTGGCGCCCTTTTTCATGCCGTTTCAGCGACGGCCGAAGATGATCATCACCACGCCTGCCAATGTGGCCAGGCAGGCCAGCAGAGCGGCGGCTTCCAGTCGTTCGCCAAGGATCATCAAGCCCAGCAGGAGCGCGACCACCGGGTTTACGAAGGCAAAGGTCGACACCAGACTCGGCTTCACCTCCCGCAACAACCAGAAGTAGGCGGGATAGACCCCAAGGCTGACCGGGATCACCAGATAGGCCATCCATAGCCAGGCGCTGGTGCTCAGGTGGCCCAGATCCATTCCTTGCCAATCTCCGCGCCACAGTCCGAAGATCGCCAGGGTGAGGGTGCCGGTCAGCATCTGCAGGCTGAGCCCCATCCAGCTGGAACGAAACGGCGGACGCTGGCGCAGCAACCAGGCGCCGACGGCCCAGAGCAGGGTAGCGGTGACCACCAGGCCGCCGGCGAACCACTGCTGGAAGCCGGCTTCGCTGCCCAGGGCATTTCCCATCAACATCACGATCCCCCCGCTGGACAGTGCCAGGCCACACAGGACCCAGAGCGGTGGGCGGCGATCCAGAAGCCATTCCAGCGCGACGCTCCAGAGGGGCAGGGTGGTGTAGAGCATCGCCAGCATGCCGGTGGGCAGGAACTGGTTGGCGTAGATCAGGGCACCCTGGCCGACGGCGATCAGCAGGATGCCGCCGATCAGTGCGCCGCCCAGGTCACTGCGTTGCACCTGCGCCTTGCCGCTGGCCAGGACCCAGCCCAAGGCCAGGATGCCGGCGAAGAGAAAGCGCAGCGTAGCGATGACGAAGGGCGGTAGTTCGCGCAGGAGGAAGTGGTTGGCCAGGTAGGTGGTGCCCCAGCCGATGTAAATCATGGCGAAGGCACCGATCAGGAGAAGGGTGCGGCGGGATGAAGCGTGGGAAGACATGTACAGCCTGAAACGAGGCTCGCCGGTTGGACCGGCGAGGGATTAGTGGGCGGCGGCGCTTGCGCCACCGGTGGCACCGGCGGGCAGGGCGCGGGTCAGCAGCACGGCGAGCATGCTGACGCCGAGGGCGATGCCGATGAAATGAAAGGCGTCATTGTAGGCCATGATGTTGGCCTGCTGGTGTGCGATCTCGCTGAGCTTGCCCAATGCGGCCTGTTCGCTGCCGAGTTTCTCTGCCAGCAGTGCCAGGCGTTCGGCTACCTGCGGGTTACTTGGTACCAGGGATTCGCGTAGGTAGTCGAAGTAGACTTTGGCCCGGGCGTCCAGCAGGGTGGCGAGCAGGGCGATGCCGATGGCTCCACCCAGGTTGCGCAGGATGTTGAACAGGCTGGAGGCCGAGCCGGCGTCCTGGGGCTGGATATAGGCCGTGGCGATCAGGGACACGGTCACCATCACCAGGGGCTGGCCCAGGGCGCGGAGGAGCTGGATCTGGTTGAACTGAGGTCCGGCGAAGTCCGGATTGAGCACGCCGGAGGCAAAGCTGGCGTAGCCGAACAGGCCGAAGCCCAAGGCGCAGAGGAGCTTCGGCGGGATCACCTTCATCAGTTTCGGCACGAGCGGGATCAGGAACAGCTGCGGGACACCCATCCACATGATCACTTCGCCGATCTGCAGCGCGTTGTAGCCCTGGATCTGTGCGAGATAGAGCGGCAGCACGTAGATGGACCCGTACAGGCCCATCCCCAGTCCGATGCTGGAGATGCTCGACAGCCCGAAATTGCGGTTCTTCAGGATGCCCAGGTTGATCAACGGATTGGGCCGCGACACCTGAAGGATCACGAACAGGATCAGGCTCACCAGTGCGACGCTGCCCAGGCCGACGATCAGGTTCGATTCCAGCCAGTCCTTGCGGTGGCCTTCCTCGAGGAACACCTGCAGGCAGCCGAGGCCGATGCCCAGGGTGACGATGCCGGCGTAGTCGGTGCGTTTCAGCAGCTCCCAGTGGGGCGCCTTCTTCTCCAAGCCGTACATGAGGCCGGCGATCATCAGCAGGCCCGGCGGTACGTTGATATAGAAGATGTACTCCCAGCCAAAGTTCTCCGTTAGCCAGCCGCCCAGGGTGGGGCCGATGGAGGGGGCGAAGGTGGCGGTGATGGCAAACAGCGCCATGCCCTTGGCGCGGTGGTGTTCGGGCAGCTTGATCAGGGTCAGGGTGAACGCGAGGGGGATCAGTGCGCCGCCCGTGAAGCCCTGCATGGCGCGGAACACGATCATGCTTTCCAGGCTCCAGGCCAGGGAGCAGAGCAGGGAGGAAATCAGGAAACCGATGGAGACCCAGACGGCCAGGCGCCGGGCTGAGAGCAGCTGCACCAGCCAGGCGGTGAGGGGAATCATGATGATCTCCGCCACCAGATAGGAGGTGGAAATCCATGAACCTTCTTCCAGAGTGGCGGATAGCGCGCCCTGGATGTCCTTGAGCGAGGAGTTGGTGATCTGGATGTCCAACACCGCCATAAAGGCGCCGAGCATGGCGCTCATCACCGCGAGCCAGTCGCGACGGCTGGGCTCGCCCATGGGGCGGAGCAGTGCGTCAGCCGCCATGGTTTTCGGCCTTCAGGCGCACCTTGACCAGTACGGACATGCCCGGGCGGATACGGCCCTTGAGCGGGTTGTCCGCGGCAAAGGTCAGCTTCACCGGAATGCGCTGTACCACCTTGGTGAAGTTGCCGGTCGCATTGTCCGGTGGCAGCAGGCTGAACTGGGCTCCGGAAGCGGCGAACAGGCTGTCGATGCGGCCTTCGACCGGCGTGTCAGGGAAGCTGTCGAAGATCAGTTCGGCGGTCTGGCCCGGCTGCATCCGCTCGATCTGGGTTTCCTTGAAGTTGGCCTGGACCCAGATATCCGAATCTGGTACCAGGGACAGCAGGTGTGCGCCGACCTGGACGTACTGACCGTTGCGGGCGGCGCGCTGGCCGACCCGTCCATCCACGGGAGAGCGGATTTCAGTGCGGCCGAGGTTCAGCTCGGCTTGGGACACTTCCGCGCGGGCGTTGGCGATCTGCGCTTCCAGGCGCTTGATCTCGGCATTCAGGGCGTCTACCTGTTGGCGCTGAGCCTTGAGGTCAGCCTCCGCCTTGGCGACCTGGGAGCGAGCAACTCGGGAGTCGGCGGACAAGGTGGTAACCCGCTCCTCGGAAATGAAGCCCGGCTTGCGCAGGGTCTCGGCGCGGGACAGGTCGATCTGGGTGCGGCCCAGGGTGGCCTGGCTGGCGGCTACGTCGGCCTGACTGGCGGCGATCAGGCTGGATTGCTGGGTCAGCTTGCTCTGCGCCTGGGCCAGTTCCGCCTCGCGGGTAGCGAGTTGGGCGCGGGCGCGTTCCAGGGCGAGTTTGAAGTCGTCGGCTTCCAGGCGAATCAACAGGTCGCCTTTTTTCACCTGCTGGTTGTCGTTGACCAGCACTTCTTCGATGCGGGCGCCCAGTTGGCTGGAAATTCGGGTGATTTCACCCTGGACGTAAGCGTTATCGGTGGTCTCGACGAAGCGGCCGATCAACAGCCAGTGGGCGAAGAGGCCGGTGGCGACCAGTGCCACCAGGGCAATGAAAATGAACAGGCGGCGTTGCAGTTTGGCGGGCATGGCAAAACGTGGCTCGAAGTCTTTGCAGAATATTGCGAATCTATCAGTGTTCCGTGCTCGCAAATAGCCAGTACAATTCAGAAACTTTGTTGCTTATAGGGAACAATAATGGGGCTGGATGATGCGCTGATCTTCACCCGCGTGGTGGAGTGCCACAGCTTTACCCAGGCGGCCCAGAGCCTCGGCATGCAGAAGTCGACCGTCAGTCGGCGCATCGCGCTGCTGGAAGAGCGGCTCGGCGTGCGCCTGCTCAACCGAACCACCCGCAAACTGCGCCTGACTGAAGTGGGCCTGGCCTACTACGAGCGCTGCCGGCAGATCATGCTGGACTTCGCCGAGGCGGAGCAGGCGGTGATGCAGTTGCAGCAGGAGCCTTCTGGCCTGCTTCGGGTCACCGCACCGATCGAGTTTGGACAGCTGTTCCTCGGCAAGGTGCTGGGCAGTTTCATGCGCCAGTACCCGCAGATCACAGCTGAAGTGGAGATCACTTCACGCAACGTCGATCCGCTGGAAGAGGGCGTGGACATCGCCATCATGATCGGTCAGCCCCAGGACTCCACGCTGATCGCTCGCAAATTGTTTGAAAGCGACCGTCGCTTGTGCGCCAGTCCGGCCTATTTGGCGTCCCATGGTACGCCGCGCACGGCGGAGGCGCTGGCGGGGCACCGTGCCGTGTTGCTCCCGCAGGACTCGCAGCGCTATTGGATGATTCAGGGTGAAAGCGTGCCCTGCCAGCGTGTCCTCTACTGCAACAACATCACATTCGCCCGTGAGGCAGTGCTGGCCGGCGCTGGCATTGCCGCTCTGCCGGTCCTGTTCACCGAGCCCGCAGTGCAGCGAGGCGAGCTGATCGAACTCCTGCCGGAGGCTCGCCTGCCCAGCGGCGAAATCTATGCGGTCTATCCGTCGCGGCGCTTTCAGGCGATGAAGGTCAAGGCCTTCCTCGACTTCCTGATGCGCAGCCTGCCAGTCCAGGAAGGACACTTGCTGGAGCCGGCGGCGGCCAGCCTGATAAGATCGCGCCTTTGATCGTCCCTCAGTTCCGAGAGCACCCCATGACCACCGTCCGTACCCGTATCGCGCCGTCGCCCACTGGTGACCCGCACGTGGGCACCGCCTACATCGCCCTGTTCAACCTGTGTTTCGCGCGCCAGCACGGCGGTCAGTTCATTCTGCGTATCGAAGACACCGATCAGTTGCGCTCCACTCGGGAGTCCGAGCAGCAGATCTTCGAAGCCCTGCGTTGGCTCGGCATCGAGTGGGATGAAGGTCCGGATGTTGGCGGCCCCCACGGCCCGTACCGCCAGAGCGAGCGCGGTGAGATCTACAAGAAGTACTCCCAGGAGCTGGTGGACAAGGGCCATGCCTTCCCCTGCTTCTGCACCGCCGAGCGCCTCGACAAGCTGCGCGCCGAGCAGACCGAGCGCAAGGAAACCCCGCGCTATGACGGTCATTGCATGCACCTGTCCCGAGACGAGGCCGACAAGCGCATCGCCGCCGGCGAGCCCCACGTGGTGCGCATGAAGGTGCCGAGCGAAGGCGTCTGCGTCGTGCCGGACATGCTCCGCGGCGATGTGGAAATCCCGTGGGACCGCATGGACATGCAGGTGCTGATGAAGACCGATGGCCTGCCCACCTACTTCCTCGCCAACGTGGTGGACGACCACCTGATGGGCATCACCCATGTGCTGCGTGGCGAAGAGTGGCTGCCTTCGGCACCCAAGCTGATCAAGCTCTACGAATACTTTGGTTGGGAGCAGCCCAAGCTCTGCTACATGCCGCTGCTGCGCAATCCGGACAAGAGCAAGCTGTCCAAGCGCAAGAACCCCACCTCCATCACCTTCTACGAGCGCATGGGCTTCCTGCCCGAAGCGATGCTCAACTACCTGGGCCGCATGGGCTGGTCCATGCCGGACGAGCGGGAGAAGTTCTCTCTGGCGGAAATGATCGAGCACTTCGACCTGTCCCGTATTTCCCTAGGCGGCCCGATCTTCGACCTGGAGAAGCTGTCCTGGTTGAACGGCCAGTGGATTCGCGAATTGCCGGTGGAGCGCTTCGCCGCCGAGGTGCAGAAGTGGGCCCTCAACCCCGATTACCTCATGCGCATCGCGCCGCACGTGCAGGGCAGGGTGGAAACCTTCAGCCAGATCGCGCCGCTGGCCGGCTTCTTCTTCTCCGGCGGTGTGCCGCTGGACGCCAAGCTGTTCGAGCACAAGAAGTTGACTCCGGATCAGGTGCGTCAGGTCATGCAATTGGTGCTGTGGAAGCTGGAGTCCCTGCGTCAGTGGGAGAAAGACCGCATTACCGGTTGCATCCAGGCTGTGGCCGAACACCTGGAACTGAAGTTGCGCGATGTGATGCCGCTGATGTTCCCGGCCATCTCCGGTCAGGCTAGTTCGGTTTCGGTGCTGGATGCCATGGAAATCCTCGGGGCTGATCTCAGCCGCTTCCGCCTGCGCCAGGCCATCGAGTTGCTCGGTGGCGTGTCGAAGAAGGAAACCAAGGAGTGGGAGAAGCTGCTCGCCGCCATCGCCTGATGGCGCTGCGGCCGGTGCGGGGAGGCCCCTGCATCGGCCGGCGGCGGGTAAGTGTTTGTTCTTCCAGATAAAAAAGTTCGTGTTGTTGAAAAAATAGTGTTGACAGCGGGAGGGGGCGCCCCTAATATGCGCCCCGTCCTCGCGACGGGGCTATAGCTCAGCTGGGAGAGCGCTTGCATGGCATGCAAGAGGTCGACGGTTCGATCCCGTCTAGCTCCACCACTCCTTCAAGAGTGGGTCGCGAAAAGGCATGAAGGTTTCGTCCCCTTCGTCTAGTGGCCTAGGACACCGCCCTTTCACGGCGGTAACAGGGGTTCGAGTCCCCTAGGGGACGCCAATTTCCAGCAGCATCGGCAATGCCGGTGCAGCCGAAGCGGTTTCGGGGCTATAGCTCAGCTGGGAGAGCGCTTGCATGGCATGCAAGAGGTCGACGGTTCGATCCCGTCTAGCTCCACCAAACACGATGCGCCACGCATCACAAGGGCCAGCCTAGCGCTGGCCCCGTTGTTCGAAGGTTATGTCCCCTTCGTCTAGTGGCCTAGGACACCGCCCTTTCACGGCGGTAACAGGGGTTCGAGTCCCCTAGGGGACGCCACTTTCCAGCAGCATCGGTAACGCCGATGCAGCCGAAGCAGTTCGGGGCTATAGCTCAGCTGGGAGAGCGCTTGCATGGCATGCAAGAGGTCGACGGTTCGATCCCGTCTAGCTCCACCAATCACTACTCAGGGCCAGCCTAGCGCTGGCCCTGCTGTTCGAAGGTTCTGTCCCCTTCGTCTAGTGGCCTAGGACACCGCCCTTTCACGGCGGTAACAGGGGTTCGAGTCCCCTAGGGGACGCCACTTTCAAGTTTCCCGCTCTGCGGGCTTTTCAAGGGTCATTCCAGCTTGGGATGGCCCTTTTGTTTTTCTCCCTCCTGTAAATCGCGGCTGCCGACGAGCGGCGAGCCGTGCGTCTTGCCAATTTGTATTATGCAAATAATATTATGAGTGTAATTCAATTGGAGGCTGCCATGAGCGACAAGAAGGCCCTGACCCGTGAACGCATCCTGCAAGCCGCTGGTTCCGCGCTGTTGCGACGGGGACCCCACGAGCCCGGTGTGGCAGATGTGATGGGGGCCGCTGGGCTCACGGTGGGAGGCTTCTATGCCCATTTCAGCAGCAAGGAGGCGTTGATGCTGGAAGTCTTCGAGCAGTTGTTGCGAAAGCGCCGGGACCTGATGGCACTTATCGATCCGACTCTGCCCGGCGTTGAGCGCCGTGCCCTGGCCGCGGGCTTCTACCTGTCGCGCAAGCACCGCGATACGACGGATTCCGCCTGCCCGTTACCCAGCTCCCTGGGGTTGATGTCGCAGTTGCCGGAGGCCTACCGGCAAAGGCTGATCGAGCACCTGGAGGTGCTCAGCGCGAGGATGTGCGACCGCCCCGAGGATGCCGACAAGGCCCTCGCCGATATCGCCCTGATGGTGGGTGGCCTGACCCTGGCCCGCGCCCTGGGCCAGAGTGACCTGTCCGACCGAGTACTGCGCGCCGCCAAGACAGCGGTCATCTAAGGAGCCTGACCATGAATAACCTGAGCCTGATTCGCGGTCTCCACGCCACTCTCGGCCGGCTGGCACCGCAGACGGTTGCGCGCCGTATGCGCCGCCAGTTCATGACACCGCGCAATCTGCCGCCCCGGGATTGGGAGATGCCGCTGCTGGGCAGTGCCGAGCGCATCACCCTGCGTTTTGGACTCTCCGCCCTGCGTTGGGGGAGTGGCCCCACGGTGCTGCTGATGCACGGCTGGGAAGGGCGCCCAACCCAGTTCGCCAGCCTGATCGAAGCGCTGGTGGAGGCCGGCTACGGCGTGGTGGCACTGGACGGCCCGGCTCATGGCCACTCGCCGGGACAAGAAGCCAATGTGGTGCTGTTTGCTCGCGCCCTGTTGGAGGCAGCCGGCGAGCTGCCGCCACTGCATGCGGTGATCGGCCATTCCATGGGCGCTGCCAGTGCGATGCTGGCCAGTCAGATGGGGCTGCGGGCCAGGGCGCTGGTCAGCATCTCCGCCCCCAGCCGTATCCTCGGCCCGTTGCGTAGCTTCGCCAATTTCATGGGGTTGCCACCAAGGGCGCGGGCACACTTCATCAGCCTGGTGGAAAGCCATGCGGGGATTCCGGCGGCGCATCTCGATGTAAGGCGTTATCAGCTGGAGATTCCCGGCTTGGTGGTGCACGCCGAGGATGATCCGGTGATTCCCGCCAGTGAAGCGGACGTCATCCACGACTTCTGGTTCGACAGCCAGCTGCTTCGATTGGCGCAGGGTGGTCACCAGCGCCTGCTGGCCGATCCCTGTCTGGTAACGGCCGTGCTAAGCCTGTTGGCAGAGGTGGGCGAACGCAGTGCCTTGGCGGAAGTCGCCTCCTGAGCAGGGGGCTGCGCGCCGTTGCGGGGCTGGCAGGTGACCCGTCGTCAGTGCTCTACTTCCAAGGTTCACCGGGCCGGCGTGGTCGGCTGCGAGTCGGGCCCGGGAACTTGGCGATGGGAGAACTGACATGAGCCTGACGATGGATGTGGTGTTGCAGCGGGCGCGACCGGTTCTGCCCGTGCTGGTGATCGAGGATACGGGGTTGGCCGTGGAGCTGGCGGGGGCGTTGAGCGCCGGTGGCATCGAAGTGCTGGAAGTGACCCTGCGCACACCGCGGGCGCTGGATGCCTTGGCAGCGATCCGCAAGGAGTTCCCAGACCTGCTGGTAGGGGCGGGCACCCTGATCCATACCGAACAATTCCTGGAGGCGCGCGACGCCGGAGCGCAATTCGCCGTCAGCCCCGGTTGCACCGAACGACTCGCGGCGGCTGCCGAGGATTCCGGCTTGCCGTACCTGCCCGGGGTGATGACGCCGTCCGAGGTGCTGCTGGCGCTGGAGTATGGCTACCGTTCACTCAAGCTGTTCCCTGCCGGCAATGGCAGCGTGAAGATGCTGAAGAGCCTGAAAGGGCCTTTTACCGGCATCCGCTTTTGCCCCACGGGCGGCGTGACCCCGGACAACCTCCTGAGCTTCCTGCGCCTGCCCAACGTCGCGTGTGTCGGTGGCACCTGGATCGCACCGTCGAGCCTGATCCGTGCCCGCGCCTGGGACCAGATCACCCAACTTGCCGCCGAAGCCCGCGAACTGGCCAGTAGCCTGGAGCACCATTCATGAATTGGGACATGCCCGATCCGTTCGTCATCGACATCAAGGTTGGCGCCGAAGACATCGACGGCCTCGGCCACGCCAACAATGCCGTTTACGTCAGTTGGCTGGAGCGCTGCGCCTGGCGCCATTCCCAGAGCCTGGGCCTTGACCTGACCGAATACCGGCGCCTCGATCGTGCCATGGCCGTGTTGCGTCACGAGATCGACTACTTGCTGGCCGCGTACGAAGACCAGGAGCTGCAGATGGCCACCTGGATCGTCGAATCGGACCAGCGCCTGAAGATGGACCGCCGCTTCCAGTTGGTGCGGCCGGAAGATGGCACCACCCTCCTACGGGCGAAAACCACGTTCGTCTGCATCGAACTCTCCAGCGGCAAGCCCAGGCGCATGCCGACCGAGTTCGTCGAGGGCTACGGGCGCGCATTGCAGCCGCCGTTCCCGCTGGAGCTGTAGCCGTCAGTCCGCCGCCGGCGCGAGGAAGACCTCGCGCTGGTTCTGCACGATGCGCAGGTGGCGGACTTCGCCGGGCTGGATGATGGCGGATTGGAAGCTGCCCGCTTCATCGCCGTCGCAATAGCCGTTGCCGTTCTGGGCGACCCGCAGGGCGACTTCCCCCGCCGGCACCGGGATGCTCACCGACTGCCCAGGGGCGATCTGCGCCACCAGCTCGTTCTGCACGTAAAGGTCGATATCGCAGGCGTTCGGCGCGTTCTCATCTCGGCTGACCAGCAGCTCGCCAAAGGCTTCGGGTGATGGCTGCGCGGGGGTTGAAAGGATTGCCTGGCTGGCGGCGAAAACCTCGGTGGTGACCAGCATGAGCGCGGCAAGTACGGGAATGAAGGAATTCATTCTGGCAGTTCTCCTGCACCGAATCGGTGATTTTTCGACCACCAGTCCAGCCGGATGCTCCTTGGGATATTCGCCGTCCGTCATGCTGCGTAAACTACCCGCCTTTTTCTGTTGAGCCTGTCATCCATGCAAATCGCCCTGGCCCCCATGGAGGGACTGGTCGACGAGATCCTTCGCGATGTGCTGACCCGTGTCGGCGGCATCGACTGGTGCGTGACCGAATTCATCCGGGTCTGCGACCGCCTGCTGGCGGCCAGTACCTTCGAGAAACTGGCCCCCGAACTGGCCGAGGGCGCGCGCACCCGCGCCGGTACGCCCATGCGCGTTCAATTGCTGGGCTCCGACCCGGTCTGCCTGGGGGACAATGCCGCCTTCGCCTGTGAGCTGGGCGCGCCGGTGATTGACCTCAATTTCGGCTGCCCGGCCAAGACGGTGAACAAGTCCCGTGGCGGGGCGGTTCTGCTCAAGGAGCCGGAACTGCTTCATGCCATCGTCAGCGAGGTGCGTCGCGCGGTGCCGGCGGCCGTTCCCGTGACGGCCAAGATGCGTCTCGGTTTCGACAGCCCGGATGGCGCCCTGGATTGCGCCCGGGCCCTGGCCGAAGGCGGTGCCGAGCAGATCGTGGTGCACGCCCGGACCAAGGTGGAAGGTTACAAACCGCCGGCTCATTGGGAATGGGTGGCTCGGGTGCAGGAAGCGGTCAAGGTGCCGGTATTCGCCAACGGCGAGGTCTGGACCCTGGACGACTGGCGCCGCTGCCGCGAAGTCAGCGGGGTGGAGGACATCATGCTCGGCAGAGGGCTGGTGTCGCGTCCCGACCTGGCTCGGCAGATCGCTGCTGCCCGGGCCGGCGAGCCGGTGCAGGAAATGACCTGGGGCGAACTCCAGCCGATGCTGCAGGACTTCTGGCGACAGGCCCGCAAGAAACTCGCCCCGCGTTACGCGCCGGGGCGCCTGAAGCAGTGGCTGGGGATGCTCACCCGCAGCTACCCCGAGGCCGTCGCGCTGTTCGCCGAAGTGCGCCGCGAGAACGATTGTTCGCGCATCGATGCGCTGCTCGGTGTGCCCGATCTGCAGCGGGACTGGGCCGAAGCCGTCTGAGGCTTCTGTGCGAGGCAGGGGTGCTAGCGCGCTCCCGCCACATCCAGCAACGCCCCGCTGGTGTATGACGCCTCTTCGCTGGCCAGCCAGAGAATCGCGCTGGCGACTTCTTCCGCTTCTCCGCCGCGCCCCATGGGCACCGCCACTCGTACCCGCTCGACTCGGTCAGGCTCGCCGCCACTGGCATGGATTTCGGTGCGGATCACGCCAGGGCGCACGGCATTGACGCGAATGCCTTCGGCCGCCACTTCCTTGGCCAGGCCCAGGGTCATGCTGTCGATGGCCCCTTTGGCCGCTGCGTAGTCGATGTACTCGTTGGGCGCACCAATGCGCGCGGCTATGGAGGACAGGTTGATGATGGCGCCGCCCTGGCCCCCGTGACGGGTGGACATGCGTCGGACGGCTTCCCGTGCACAGAGGAAACTGCCCACTACATTGGCCCGCAGTACACGCTCCAGCCGGGCCGCATCCATGTCCTCCAGGCGCATCTGGCGTTCCAGCATGCCGGCATTGTTCACCAGCACATCCAGCCTTCCGAACTCCCGGTCCAGTCGTTCGAACATCTGTCGCACCTGGGACTCGTCCCCTACGTCAGCACACAGCGCCAGGGCGCGGCCACCGGCGGATTCGATCTCACGCACCAGGGTCTCGGCTGCTTCCTGCTGCTGGCGATAGTTGATGCCCAAGGCGTAGCCGCGCTGTGCGGCAAGGCGCGCCGTGGCGGCGCCGATGCCGCGACTGGCGCCGGTGATCAGCATGACTTTGTGCATGGAAAATCCTCGGGGGCTTGAAATGGTGTCGGGCGTCCCTATCTAGGTTACTGCGGGATGCCGAAGTCGGGTCCCGCGATTGAAACACTTGCTGATTATTCAGGAGATCACCATGAGCACTGCATTTTCCCTCGCGCCCCTGTTTCGCCATTCCGTAGGCTTCGACCGTTTCAACGACCTGTTCGAGTCGGCCCTGCGCAACGAATCCGGCAGCAGCTACCCACCCTACAACGTCGAGAAACATGGCGACGACCGCTACCGCATCGTCATTGCGGCGGCCGGTTTCCAGGAAGAAGACCTGGACCTGCAGGTTGAACGCGGCGTGCTGACCGTCGCCGGCGGCAAGCGCGAGAAGAGCGACGAATCCGTCACTTATCTGCACCATGGCATCGCCCAGCGTGCGTTCAAGCTGTCCTTCCGCCTGGCCGACCATATCGAGGTCAAGGCTGCCGGCTTGCAGAACGGCCTGCTGAACATCGACCTGGTGCGCGTGGTGCCGGAGGAAGCCAAGGCCAAGCGCATTCCGATCAACGGGCAGCGTGCAGCGCTGGAAAACTGATCTCCGGATCAAGCCGGAAAGAGGAGGGCGCCCAAGGGGCGCCCTTTTTCTTGCCAGCTTCAGACCGGTGACGGCCGTTGCAGGCTGTGGGCCAGCATGGCGCGGAACTCACCCAGAGGCAGCGGCTTGCTGTAGAGGTAGCCCTGATAGAGGTGGCAGCCCTGGTGCTCGAGGAAGGTCAGTTGCTCGCTGTGCTCCACGCCCTCGGCGATCATTTCGAGGCCCAGGCTGCGGGCCATGGCGACGATGGCGCGAATGATCTCGGCATCGTTGGGGTCTTGGGTGGCGTCGCGGACGAAGGACTGATCGATCTTCAGCACATCCACCGGCAGGCGCTTGAGGTAGGTCAGGGACGAATAGCCGGTGCCAAAGTCGTCCATGGCGAAACTCACCCCGAGCTTCTTCAGCCGGCGCATCTTGCCGATGGTGTCATCGATGCTCTGGATGACAATGCCTTCGGTGACCTCCAGCTTCAGCATCTTTGCCGGTAGTTGGCTCTGCTGCAGGCTGCGCTCGACCCGTTCGACGAAATCACTCTGGCGGAACTGGCGGGGGCTGATGTTCACGCACAAGCTAAATCTGCCGGCATCGGCCAGGCCTTCCGATACCAGTTGGTCGCAGGCATCACAGGCTTCCTTCAGCACCCAGGCGCCGACGTCGAGGATCAGGCCGCTTTCTTCCAGCACCTGAATGAACTGGGCGGGGGACTGCGGTCCCAGGGAGGGATGCTGCCAGCGGAGCAGGGCTTCGGCGCCCACCACGCGGTTGTCCCGGGCGTCGACCTGGGGCTGGAAGTGCAGTTCGAACTCGCCGCGGGCCAGGGCCAGGCGCAGGTCGCTCTCCAGGCGCAGTCGTTGGCTGGCGGCGTCCTGCATGGTGGTGCGGAACATCTGGATGGCATTGCGGCCGGAATCCTTGGCCCGGTACAGCGCGATGTCCGCCCGCTTGAGCAGGTCCGCCGGACTGGCGCCGTGGTCGGGAATCAGGGCGATGCCGATGCTCGGGGTGACCTGCAGGCGGTGACCGTCCAGCAGCATGGGCTCGGCCAGCAGCTGGCGCAGCTTGTCGGCGATGGTGCGTACCTGGCGGGTGACTTGCGAGCGCTTGCCTTCGAGCCCGGTCAACAGCACCACGAATTCGTCGCCACCCAGGCGTGCCACCGTGTCCTCCATCCGGACGCTGGCTTCCAGGCGTGCGGTGACCATCTTCAGCACCGCATCACCCAGGGGATGTCCCAGGGAGTCGTTGATGTGCTTGAAGTGGTCCAGATCGAGGAAGAGCAGGGCGCCGCGCATGTTGTGGCGCTGCAGCAGGGCGATCTGCTGGGTCAGGCGGTCGGTCAGCAGGGCACGGTTGGGCAGGTTGGTCAGCGGGTCGTGGTAGGCCAGGTGCTGGATTTGCGCCTGGGCATCCTTCAGGGCACTGATGTCGCGCGCGGTGAGCAGCAGGCAGGCAGTGCCGTCCAGATCGATCTGTTCCACCGAGACTTCCACCACCTTCTGGCTGCCGTCACGGTGCTGGCCGAGCATTTCCAGGTGGTGCACGCGCCCATTGCGCTTGAGCTGGTCCAGCAGGTGATCGCGCTCGATGGGCTTGGCCCAGATGTTCATTTCGCCAGCGGTACGGCCCAGCACGTCTTCGGCGCGATAGCCGGTCAGGCGGCAAAAGCCCTCGTTGACTTCGATGTAGCGGCCGGTGTCGCGCTCGGTGATGGTGATGGCATCAGGGCTGGAGTGGAACGCCTTGGCGAATTTCTCCTGGCTCGCCTTCAGGGCTGCCTCGGCCTGCTGGCGTGCGGTGACGTCACGGAAGGTGGTGGTGACGCAGAGTTGGCGCTCGACGCGGATGAAGCGGCTGGAGATGACGCAGGTGATCTGGCGGCCGTCGCGGGTCGTGAAGCGCGCCTCGACGTTGTCCAGGCCCTGGTCGCGCAGCAATTCGCTGAACAGTCGTGTGCGCTGCTCGGGCTCGGACCAGAAGTGAATGTCCGGCGCACTGCGGCCGACGATCTGTTCCGGCTGCCAGCCGAATACTTCCGTGAAACTCGGGTTGATCTCGATGAACACGCCGTCGCGAATGCGGGAAACGCAGATGGGATCGGGGCTGCCCTGGAACAGCGTAACGAACTTCTCCTCCGAGGCCGCCAGGCGCTGCTCGCGGCGCACCCGCTCGCTGATGTCCATGAGGATGCCGGTCATCCGGAGCGGATTGCCCTGCTCATCGCGATAGAGCTTGGCGGTGCTTTCCAGGTAATGCACCTCGCCATCGCTGAAACGTGTGCGGTAGGTGACCTGATACTCGTTGCTGCGCCCGTCAAGCAGGTCCTGGTAGGCCCGGCGCATGCTCCGCTGGTCTTCGTCCGGCACGCAGTCGAAGAAATCGCGGAATTGGCCCTCGAAGGGCTCTTTGGCCATACCGTGCAAGGCCGAGGCACGGGCCGATCCGTAGAGGACCCCATTGGCGATATGCCAGTCCCAGGTGCCCAGGTCGGCAGAATCCAGTGCCAGGTTGAGGCGTTCCTGGCTCTCCTTCAGGGCTTGCTCCTGAGCGCGCTGGCGGGAGACATCGCGGGCCGTCAGCACCAGGCAGGTGCGGCCGTCCAGTTCGATTTCCTCGCCGTAAAGCAGGCAGATCGCGTGAGTGCCGTCGCGGTACTTCAGGTTTACTTCCAGCTCGCTGAGGCTGCCCTGGCGGTGCAGGCTGTCCAGCATCGCCTGGCGTTGTTCCAGGCTCTCCCAGATGCCCAGCTCCAGTGAGCTGCGGCCGATGGTTTCGTCCTTGCTCCAGCCGAACTGGCGTTCGAAGCCGGCATTGATTTCCAGGAATCGGCCGCTTTCGCGGTCGGTGATGACCACCGCTTCAGGGGTGCAGCGAAAAGCTTTGGCGAATTTCTCCTCGCTCTTGCGCAGGGCATTTTCGGCCCGCTTGCGCTCAGTGGTGTCGAGGAAGGTGCTGATCAGATACGGCTCGCCTTCGAGCTCGATGTACTGAGTGGAGAGCACGCCATCGAGGAGGCGGCGGTCGCGGGTGCGCAGCTTCACCTCCTGGGAGATCGGCGCGCTATTGCCCAGCGTCTGGCGGAGCAGCCACTCGCGTTGGGCGAGGTCCTCCCAGATGCCCAGCTCAAGGGTGGTGCGGCCTACGGTTTCGGTGGCCGGCCAGCCCAGTACGTTTTCGAAATGCTGGTTCGCCTCGACGATCAGGCTGTCAGTCGCGCGCACCAGCAGTACGACGTCCGGGCTCAGGTGGAAGAGGCTGGAATAGCGCTGCTGGGAGCTGGCCAGTGCCTCGGCGCGTTGCTGCTGCTGGGTGACTTCGCGGATGACGCCGATCATCCGTCGCTTGCCTTCGGTCTGCGGTTGCAGGCTGCCGCTGATTTCCAGCCAGTGCAGGCTCCCGTCAGGCCAGCGGATGCGATGGCGCAAGGCCCGTTCGGACTGACGCCCGGATACGACCTCCCGGAACAGCCGCAATACTTCGTCGCGGTCAGCCTCGGGAATCAGTTCGATGTAATTCACCGGTTCGCGCAATGGCTGGCGCGGATCGAGGCCGAACAGGGCCTGGGCGCCCCGGGACCAGCTGACCTGGCCGGAATCGATGTCCCAGGACCAGGCGCCGAGCTGGGCGCCGTTCAGTGCCGCCAGCAGGCTGGGCGCGTCTTGCCAGGTCTGCTCAAAGGCAGCGGGGTCAAGGGCGGGGATATGGGGAAGCGGAGGACTCTGATCACTGGATTTGCGCATACGCGCCCCTTCCGACGGCAGATAGTCGGGCCGGTGAATGGCTGGCCGATCATGGCGCCTTCCCGGCCTTGTTCTTATTGATGCGGCTCAACTTAGCCTTTGCGCTTACAGGTACGCAAGGTTGTCGCGTTGAGCGTCCAGCAGAGCCATGAAGGCCTTGGCGGCGTTGGACAGGGTGCGTTCGGTGTGGAGGATGTAGCCGAGCTGGCGGGACAACTGGATATCCTGCAGCGGCAGGCGTACCACCGAGTCGTCGAGCATGGTGCGGGGCAGCACACTCCAGGCGATACCGATGGAGACCATCATCTTGATGGTCTCCATGTAGTTGGTGCTCATGGCGATGTTCGGCGTCAGGCCCTCGGCCTCGAACATGCGGCGGACGATGTGGTGGGTGAAGGTGTTGCCGCCGGGGAAGACCGCCGGATGCCGCGCCACGTCGGGGAGAAAGATGGTCTTGTCGCGGGCCAGCGGGTGCTCCGGTGCGGCGACGAAGTCCAGCGGGTCGTTCCAGACCGGTACCGCCTGCACCGGAAGTGCGGTTTCCGGCGCGAGGGTGATCACGGCCAGTTCCACACGGCCATGGAGGATTTCCTCGTAGGCCACTTCGGAGTCGAGGAACTGGATGTCCAGGGCCACCTGCGGGTACGCCCTGGTGAAGGCGCGCAGCAGCGGAGGCAGGCGGTGCAGGCCGATATGGTGGCTGGTGGCGAGGGTCAGGCGGCCACTGATGTCGCCGGAGAGGTTGCTCAGGGCGCGGCGGGTATCGTCCAGGACGTTGAGAATCTGGTAGGCCCGGGGGAGTAAGGCGCGTCCGGCCTCGGTCAGGCTTACTTCGCGTCCCAGGCGGTCGAAAAGACGCACGCTGAGTTGCTGCTCCAGGGAGGCGATGCGCTTACTCACCGCCGGCTGGGTCAGGTGCAAGCGTTCTCCCGCTTCGGAAAAGCTGCCGGTCTCGGCGATGGCGATGAAGGCGTTGAGGCTGGCCAAATCCATATCTGGACTCCGTGGTTGCTGGTCCCGCGTTCGCTGCATTCCTTGCTGGAATGCTTTAAATAAAAAATATGAATTTGAGTTATTCGATGCAAGCCCCTAGGATCGACCCCACAAGCAAAAGGGGCTTTCGACCCCTTCGCACCGAAGCAAGCTGATGAGGACCTGACAATGGCCGGCAAGACGCTCTACGACAAGCTCTGGGATGCTCACGAGGTGAAGCGCCGCGACGATGGTTCGTCGCTGATCTACATCGACCGTCACATCCTCCACGAAGTGACCTCTCCGCAGGCCTTCGAAGGGCTGCGCCTGGCCGGTCGCAAGCCCTGGCGCATCGACGCCAACATCGCCACCCCGGACCACAACGTGCCCACCACCCGTGCCGAGCGCCAGGGTGGCCTCGAAGCCATCGCCGACGAAGTGTCGCGCATCCAGGTCAAGACCCTGGACGAGAACTGTGACGATTTCGGCATCCTCGAATTCAAGATGAACGACGTGCGCCAGGGCATCGTCCACGTGGTCGGTCCGGAGCAGGGCGCCACCCTCCCGGGCATGACCGTGGTCTGCGGCGACTCCCACACCTCCACCCACGGCGCCTTCGGTGCGCTGGCCCACGGCATTGGTACCTCCGAGGTCGAGCACGTGCTGGCCACCCAGTGCCTGGTGGCGAAGAAGATGAAAAACATGCAGGTGCGCGTGGAGGGCAAACTGCCCGCCGGCGTCACTGCCAAGGACATCGTGCTGGCTGTGATCGGCAAGATCGGCACTGCGGGCGGCAACGGCCATGCCCTGGAGTTCGCCGGCAGCGCCATCCGTGACCTGTCCGTCGAAGGCCGCATGACCATCTGCAACATGGCCATCGAAGCCGGTGCCCGTGTGGGCCTGGTGGCCGTGGATGAGAAAACCATCGCCTATGTAGAAGGCCGCCCCTTCGCGCCGAAGGGCGCTGACTGGGAAAAGGCCGTGGCCGCCTGGCGTGACCTGGTGTCCGACGCCGATGCCCACTTCGATACCGTGGTCGAACTGCGTGCCGAAGACATCATTCCCCAGGTCAGCTGGGGTACTTCGCCGGAAATGGTGCTGCCGGTGGATCAGCGTGTGCCGGACCCGGCCGTCGAAGCCGATCCGGTCAAGCGCGGCTCCATCGAGCGCGCCCTGAAGTACATGGGCCTTGCCGCCAACCAGGCGATCACCGATATCCAGCTGGACCGCGTTTTCATCGGCTCCTGCACCAACTCCCGCATCGAGGACCTGCGTGCCGCCGCCGAAGTGGCCAAGGGCCGCAAGGTCGCTTCGACCATCAAGCAGGCGCTGGTGGTGCCGGGCTCGGGCCTGGTCAAGCAGCAGGCCGAGAAGGAAGGCCTGGACAAGATCTTCATCGAGGCCGGCTTCGAATGGCGTGAACCGGGCTGCTCCATGTGCCTGGCCATGAACCCGGATCGCCTGGAGAGCGGCGAGCATTGCGCGTCCACCTCCAACCGCAACTTCGAGGGGCGTCAGGGTGCCGGTGGTCGTACCCACCTGGTCAGCCCGGCCATGGCTGCCGCTGCCGCGGTGACCGGCCGTTTCATCGATGTTCGCGAGTTGCTCAAGTAAGGAAGGAGAGTCGAGATGAAAGCCTTTACCCAACACACCGGTCTCGTCGCTCCGCTGGATCGCGCCAACGTCGACACCGATCAGATCATTCCCAAGCAGTTCCTGAAGTCCATCAAGCGCACCGGCTTCGGCCCGAACCTGTTCGACGAGTGGCGCTACCTGGACGTGGGCCAGCCGAACCAGGACAACTCCAAGCGTCCGGTGAACAAGGAGTTCGTGCTGAACTTCCCGCGCTACCAGGGTGCCAGCGTGCTGCTCGCCCGCGAGAACTTCGGCTGCGGCTCCTCCCGTGAACATGCGCCCTGGGCCCTGGACGAGTACGGCTTCCGCGCCATCATCGCGCCGAGCTACGCCGACATCTTCTTCAACAACAGCTTCAAGAACGGCCTGCTGCCGATCATCCTCAAGGACGAAGAAGTCGACGAACTGTTCAAGCAGTGCGAGGCCGCCGAGGGCTACCAGCTGACCGTCGACCTGGCGGCGCAGACCGTGACCCGTCCGGACGGCAAGCAGTACAGCTTCGAGGTGGACGCCTTCCGTAAGCATTGCCTGCTCAACGGCCTGGACGATATCGGCCTGACCCTGCAGGACGCTGACGCGATCAAGGCATTCGAGGGCCAGTACCGCGCAAATAGCCCCTGGCTGTTCCGCGACGCCTGACATTCAAGGAGAGAAACGTGACTGACAAGGCCCATGAGCAGGTGGTCCAGCGCCAGTTCGGCGAACAGGCTGCTGCTTATCTCAGTAGTGCCGTGCATGCCCAGGGCGCCGAGTTCGCCCTACTGCAGGCCGAGGTGGCAGGGCGCGGCGATGCCCGCGTGCTCGATCTCGGCTGTGGCGCCGGCCATGTGGCCTTCCAGGTTGCACCGCTGGTCGGCGAGGTCGTCGCCTACGACCTTTCCGAGCAGATGCTCGACGTGGTGGCCAGCGCCGCCGCCCAGCGTGGCCTCGGCAACGTGGTCACGCAGAAGGGGGCGGCCGAGGCACTGCCCTTCGCCGATGCCAGCTTCGACTTCGTCTTCAGCCGCTATTCGGCGCACCACTGGAGCGACCTGGGCGTCGCCCTGCGCGAGGTGCGCCGCGTTCTGAAGCCGGGCGGCGTGGCCGCCTTCATCGATGTCGCCTCGCCGGGACGGCCGCTGCTCGATACCCACCTGCAAGCGGTGGAAGTGCTGCGTGACACCAGCCACGTGCGCAACTACTCGCCCGCCGAGTGGCTGCGCCAGGTGGCCGAGTCCGGCTTGTCCACACGCAGCCATGCCCGCCAGCGGCTGCGCCTGGAATTCGCCTCCTGGGTCGAGCGCATGCGTACGCCGATGGTGTTCCGTGAGGCGATCCTGGCCCTGCAGAATGCGGTGGGTCATGAGGTTCGCGAGTATTTCGAGATTGCCGCGGACGGCTCCTTCAGCACCGATGTCCTGGTGCTCTGGGCCGAACGCTAGAACGAACTGCCCGGCGCGGAGCGCGCCTAACGAGAGGAAAGCATGAGCAAGCAGATTCTGATTCTCCCCGGTGACGGTATCGGTCCGGAGATCATGGCCGAAGCGGTCAAGGTGCTGGAGCTGGCCAACGACAAGTTCCAGCTCGGTTTCGAACTGACCGAGGACGTCATCGGCGGCGCCGCCATCGACAAGCACGGCGTGCCCCTGGCCGACGAGACCCTGGAGCGTGCCCGCAAGGCAGACGCCGTACTGCTGGGCGCCGTGGGCGGTCCGAAGTGGGACAAGATCGAGCGTGACATCCGCCCGGAGCGCGGCCTGCTGAAAATCCGTTCGCAGCTGGGCCTGTTCGCCAACCTGCGTCCGGCCATCCTTTATCCGCAACTGGCCGAAGCCTCCAGCCTCAAGCCGGAAGTGGTCTCCGGTCTGAACATCCTAATCGTCCGCGAGCTGACCGGCGGCATCTACTTCGGCCAGCCCCGCGAGCAGCGCGTGCTGGAGAACGGTGAGCGCCAGGCCTACGACACCCTGCCGTACAGCGAGAGCGAAATCCGCCGCATCGCCCGTGTCGGCTTCGACATGGCCCGTGTCCGCGACAAGAAGCTCTGCTCCGTGGACAAGGCCAACGTCCTGGCTTCCAGCCAGCTGTGGCGCGAAGTGGTAGAGGAAGTGGCCAAGGACTACCCGGATGTCGAACTCAGCCATATGTACGTCGACAACGCCGCCATGCAGCTGGTGCGTGCACCCAAGCAGTTCGACGTGATGGTCACCGACAACATGTTCGGCGACATCCTGTCGGATGAGGCTTCCATGCTCACCGGCTCCATCGGCATGCTGCCTTCAGCCTCGCTGGATTCGAACAACAAGGGCATGTACGAACCCTGCCATGGCTCGGCGCCGGACATCGCCGGCCAGGGCATCGCCAACCCGTTGGCGACCATACTCTCTGTATCGATGATGCTCCGCTACAGCTTCAACCAGACTGCTGCCGCCGACGCCATCGAAAAGGCCGTCAGCCTGGTGCTGGAGCAGGGCCTGCGGACTGGCGATATCTACTCTGCCGGTGCGACCAAGGTCGGTACGCGCGAGATGGGCGATGCAGTGGTCGCAGCACTGCGGAATCTGTAATCTGTCGGGCCCGCTGCATTTCCAGCGGCCCACTTTTTCAAGAAAGGTGTAGTTGTCATGAAGCGTGTAGGTCTGATCGGTTGGCGCGGCATGGTGGGTTCCGTTCTCATGCAGCGAATGCTGGAAGAGCGGGATTTCGACCTGATCGAGCCGGTGTTCTTCACCACTTCCAATGTCGGTGGCCAGGGCCCCGCGGTCGGCAAGGACATTGCCCCGCTGAAGGACGCCTACAGCATTGACGAGCTGAAGAGCCTCGATGTGATCCTGACCTGCCAGGGCGGCGACTACACGACTGAGGTGTTCCCCAAGCTGCGCGAGGCCGGTTGGCAGGGCTACTGGATCGACGCCGCCTCCAGCCTGCGCATGCAGGATGACGCGGTAATCGTCCTCGACCCGGTAAACCGCAGGGTCATCGACCAGCAGCTGGATGCGGGCACCAAGAACTATATCGGCGGCAACTGCACCGTCAGCCTGATGCTGATGGCCCTGGGCGGCCTGTTCGAAGCCGGTCTGGTGGAGTGGATGAGCGCCATGACCTACCAGGCAGCCTCCGGTGCCGGCGCGCAGAACATGCGCGAGCTGATCAAGCAGATGGGTGCCATCAATGGCGCCGTCGCCGATGACCTGGCCAACCCGGCCAGCGCCATCCTCGACATCGACCGCAAGGTGGCCGAAGCCATGCGCGGCGAAGACTTCCCCGCTGAGCACTTCGGTGTTCCCCTGGCCGGCAGCCTGATCCCCTGGATCGACAAGGAACTGCCCAATGGCCAGAGCCGCGAGGAGTGGAAGGGCCAGGCCGAGACCAACAAGATCCTCGGCCGCTTCAAGAGCCCGATCCCGGTGGACGGCATCTGCGTGCGCATCGGCGCAATGCGCTGCCACAGCCAGGCGCTGACCATCAAGCTGAACAAGGATGTGCCGATCGCCGACATCGAAGGCATGATCAGCCAGCACAACCCCTGGGTGAAGCTGGTGCCGAACCAGCGCGAAATCAGCATGCGCGAGCTGACCCCTACCGCCGTGACCGGCACCCTGACCGTTCCGGTCGGCCGTCTGCGCAAGCTCAACATGGGTTCGCAGTACCTCGGCGCTTTCACCGTTGGTGACCAGCTCCTCTGGGGCGCCGCCGAGCCCCTGCGCCGCATGCTGCGTATCCTGCTGGAGCGTTGATGGCAGTCGGGGCGCCGATGAGGCTCGTCGGCGCTTCCTGACCCTTGATTGCCTGCGTGCGGGGCGGCGGTTAAAGTGCCGCTCCTCGCATCGCCAGAAGTAATGCCCTCCCTATGAGCCAGTCCCTCGACATCGCCGTGATCGGCGCCACCGGCACCGTCGGCGAAACCCTCGTCCAGATCCTCGAAGAGCGGGAATTCCCGGTCGGCAACCTTTACCTGTTGGCCAGCGGCGAGTCTGCCGGCGCGTCGGTGCCCTTCAAGGGGCGCAACCTGCGGGTGCGGGACGTGGCCGAGTTCGATTTCTCCCTGGTGAAACTGGCTTTCTTTGCCGCGGGCGAGGCAGTGACCCGCAGTTTCGCTTCCAAGGCGGTCGCGGCCGGCTGTTCGCTCATCGACCTGTCCGGCGCCCTGGACCCGGCTGTAGCCCCCAGCCTGGTGCCTGAGGCCAACCCGCAACTGTTGGAGACCCTGGTCGCGCCGTATCAGTTGACCAGTCCCAGCGCTTCGGCCGTTGCCCTGGCCTGCGTGCTGGCACCGCTCAAGGATCTGGCGAAGCCCCAGCGTCTGAGCGTCATGGCCAGCCTTGCAGTGTCCAGTCGCGGCCGTGAAGGTGTCACCGAACTGGCCCGGCAGACTGCCGAGCTTCTCAATGCGCGTCCCCTTGAACCGCGCTTTTTCGATCGGCAGATCGCGTTCAACATCCTGGCCCAGGCCGGGGCGCCGGATGCTGAGGGGCATATCGCCCTGGAGCGCCGCTTGGCGGGCGAGGTCAGGCAGTTGCTCGGTGAGCCTGCTCTTCGAGTTTCCGCCACCTGCGCCCTGGCACCGGTTTTCTTCGGTGACAGCCTGGCCGTCTCCCTGGTGGCCGAGCAGGCCGTGGATGTGACGGCAGTGCGCGGGCGCCTTGCGCAAGCACCGGGCGTCGAGTTCGTGGAAGAGGAGGGCGACTATCCGACCGCTGTCGGCGACGCCGTGGGGCAGGATTCGGTATATGTAGGAAGGGTTCGGGGTGGGCTGGATGACCCGTGCGAACTCAATTTGTGGATTGCTTCAGATAATGCAAGAAAAGGCGCTGCGCTCAATGCTGTGCAGTCTGCCGAGTTGTTGATAAAACACTATCTGTCAAAGATACTTACCTGAAAATTGGTAGAAATATTCTAGCTTGACAATACTGGCTTGGGCTTTTCGTTGATGGGGAGCCGCCGACCAGGCGCGCGCAGGCAGCGACTTAAGACCCTCCTCTCGCATGGCGAGAAAAAAGATAAAACAAGGGAATCACTCTATGGTTCGGGTTCGCAAACTTGTGCTGGCAATCGCGGCTGCATCCGCGCTGACTTCGGGTATGGCTAATGCCCTTGGGCTCGGGGAAGTCACCCTGCGTTCGTCCCTGAATCAGCCGCTGGACGCCGAGATCGAGCTGCTCGAAGTGCGTGATCTGGCCTCGGCCGAGGTCAAGCCGACCCTGGCCTCGCCGGAAGAGTTCTCCAAGGCCGGGGTGGACCGCCAATATTTCCTGCAGGACCTCAAGTTCACCCCCGTCCTCAAGCCGAACGGCCGCAGTGTCATTCGGGTGACTTCCACCAAGCCGGTCCGCGAACCCTATCTGAATTTCCTGGTCGAGGTGCTCTGGCCCAGTGGTCGCCTGCTGCGCGAATACACCTTGCTCCTCGATCCGCCGCTCTATTCGCCGCAAACGGCGGTAGCGGCGGCTCCGCGCATTCCCGTTGCGGCGCCTGCTCCGGCGCCGCGCCCTGCCGTTGCTCCGGCTCCGGCTCCGGTTCGCACCGCTCCGGCGGCCTCCGCTGCTGCTGCGCCGCGTCCGAGCGCTTCCGCTCCTGCGCCGGCACCCAAGACGCCGACTGACCAGTACCGCACCACTTCCCGCGACACCCTGTGGGAAATTGCAGAACGCAGTCGCGCCAGCGGCTCCGTTCATCAAGCCATGCTGGCCATCCAGGATCTGAATCCGGATGCCTTCGTCGACGGCAACATTAATCGACTGAAGAGTGGTCAGGTGCTGCGTCTGCCCGATGAAAAGCAGATCGCCAGCCGTTCCCAGGCGGACGCCATTGCTCAGGTCCAGGCGCAGAACGCCGCCTGGCGTGATGGCCGCAGTCTGGCGGGGGAGGGCAAGCGCCAGCTTGATGCCACCAAGCGTGCCAGCGCTGGTGACGCACCCGAGAAGGTCGAGACCCAGGACAATCTGCGTCTGGTTTCTGCCGCCAGCGGCAAGGCTTCCAGTGGCAGCGACAAAGGTGCCAATGGCGAGAGCAAGGCCCTCAGCGACAAGCTGGCCGTGACCCAGGAAAGCCTGGACTCGACCCGCCGCGAGAATGACGAGCTGAAGAGCCGTCTGGGCGATCTGCAGAGCCAGATGGACAAGTTGCAGCGCCTGATCCAGCTCAAGGACGATCAGCTCGCCAAGCTCCAGTCCGACATGGCTGCCCAGGGCAAGCCAGCACCGGCGGCGGCAGCCCCCGCAGAGCCCGCACAGCCTGCCGAGGCTCCCGCCCAGCCTGCGCCAGCCGCCCCGGCAGAACCCGTATCCACCGCTCCGGCTGCTCCGGCCCAGCCTGCCGAGGCTCCGGCTCAACCTGCAATCGCTGAACAGCCGGCAGCGCCCGCCCAACCCGCTGCGCCCGTAGCTGCAGAGCCTGCTAAGCCCGCAGCTCCTGCCAAGCCTGCGGAAGCTGCCCAGCCTGCTAAACCGGCACAACCCGCTCCGATTGCCGAGCCGCCGCAGTCCAGCATCATTGATGATGTGCTGGCCAACCCGATGCTGCTCCTGGCCGCAGGCGGCAGTGCTCTGGTGGCGCTGCTGGTGTTGCTGATGATCCTGTCCCGCCGCAATGCGCTGAAAGAAGCCGAGCTGCAGAACAGCCTCGCTGCGCAGGATGACGACAGTACCTTCGACAGCGACCTCGATCGGAAGGACGACAGCTTTGCAGCCTCCCTCGACAGCGCCGAGCTGGAGCCTGCCGTTGGCGCCGCTCCGACCAAGGCGGAAGATCGCGTAACCGCGCAGACCGGTGATGTGATCAGCGAGGCCGACATCTATATCGCCTACGGCCGTTTCAATCAGGCTGCCGAACTGCTGCAGAACGCCATCAACGACGAGCCCCATCGCGGTGACCTGCGTCTGAAACTGATGGAGGTCCATGCCGAGCTGGGTGATCGCGAAGGCTTCGCCCGTCAGGAGCGTGAACTCCGCGAGATCGGCGGTGCCGGCAGCGACATCGAGCAGTTGAAGGGCAAGTACCCGGCCATGGCTGCGGTTGCGGTTGCCGCAACTGCTGCTGCGGGTCTGGCCGCTGCCGATGACCTCAGCACGTTCAGCCTCGACGACCTCGGCCTGGACGATACCCCGGCTGCCGCTCCCGCCGCCGCTGGTTCCGATCTGGCCGACGCCTTCGACCTGAGCCTGGACGATCTGGGGTCCGAACTGGACCTTGAGCTGTCGGACGGGAAGTCGGCCGACATCCAGCCTGACGTGGCGCCGGTGAACGAACTGAGCCTCGACGACCTGGAACTGGACGCCCCGGTAGCGCCGTCCAAGGCTGACAGCGATCTGGATTTCGATCTGGACATCGGTGCCGACGAGGAGCTGCTGACCGGTGACGAGGGCCTGGAGCTCAGCGACGACCTCGCCGACTTCAGCCTCGACCTGGAGCCGACTGCAAAACCGGCCACCGCCGACGAAGACGAGTTCCTGCTCAGCCTGGACAGCGACTTTGACGCTCCGTTGACGGTCGAAGAGCCGGCTCCAGCGGCGCAGCCGGCCAGTGCCGGCCTGCTGGACCTGCCCGCTGACTTCGATCTGTCCCTGCCCGATGAGCCTGTCGCCGAGCCGATTGCCGATGACGACAGCTTCTCGGCCCAGCTGGACGAAGTCACCGCTGAACTGGACCAGCTGTCCGACAGCTTGCAGCAGGCGCCGGAGCCGGTTGCCGTGCTGGAAGACGAAGCGCCGGAACTGGACATGGGTCTGGGCGAGGAGGATGACTTCGATTTCCTCACCGGTACCGACGAAACCGCGACCAAGCTGGACCTGGCTCGCGCCTACATCGACATGGGTGACACCGAAGGTGCTCGCGACATCCTCGACGAGGTCATGTCCGAGGGGAATGACACCCAGCAACAGGAAGCGCGCGAACTGATCGCACGACTCAGCTGATAGATGACAGAAGCAGTACCCGCAGCGGCAGCCTCTGAGGCTGCCGCTGGCGTTTCAGAATGGCGCGAATCTGCCGCTTTCAGTGCAACATTCCCCGCTATTTTTGCAGGCCCGCACCTTTTTACGGGTTCACCACCCTCCCAATGGGGCTGCACACTCGCTTGGTGGTTCCCTGCTTGGTGTGTCCCAGTAGGTGGAAGGCCTCCTCCAGACTGTCAGTATCCGGCGCGGAATTCGGGCAGATGTCGCGGAGCTGGGACTGCATGATGGTCAAGACAGGGGCGCCGTTGTCCGCGGCCATGTTGGCGGCGCGCTAGCGGGCCGGCTCGAAGTGCTGTCGATCAGCTGCTTGCCCTCTGGGGGGGCCAAGTACGGCTGGATTCAGTACAGCTCGAAAGCTCAGTCGCCTTAGAACCGTGCGTAATCCTTCAGTGTGCAGGCGAATAAGAAGCTTCTGCGCTGTCTTGTCCTGATCCGCCAATAGGAAGGAGTGGTCGCTCATCTCCAGCCGGCGCATCTTGCGCACATCCGCAGGTCGCTGGCCGGGTAGGTTGGCAATGTCCATCGTCACTTGCAGCTCCCGCGACACCTCCCTGTACGCCGTCTTCCACGCCTCGTCCCTGATGTAAACTTCGCGTGGCGCCTCATTGTCGCGTTTGACGCCCCGTGTCAGGCTGCCCAAGCGGTGGGTGACTGCCTGTATCTCGGCGCATTCCATGCCAACGCCGCCGAGAGCGTGCCAGCACCATCCTTTCCATCGTTGAGGTGCCAGTTTGGTAAACGCCCAAGCTGTCGCCCCTGATAGCTGGATTATCTCGCGGCCAGCTCTGCTGGAGTAAAATGCGCCTCGAATTCAACTCGGAGCTGTTTCGTGGACTACGCGGACGTGATTGCGCATTACCAGGCAGGGCAGCCTGTTCAGGCTGTGATCATCGGCAACTCGGTTTCCTGCGGTTACAACGCAGACGGGGCGCCGATCATCAAGTCCATCAGCCAGCCGAACGGAAAGCTGAAAGTATCCGAGCGTGAAAGCGACGAAGCACCAGGTGCGCCGACCATGCTGCGGGCCTTCCTTCGAGCCAAGAATCCATACTCCCGCATTATCAACCTCTGCGGCGACGGCTGGGACACCAATGACCACCTCGGCATCAGCACACCGGCCAGCTCAATCAACGGGCAGACCGATAGCGTCGACGAGGTCTTGGCCATGAAGCCCTATCCGGATGTCGTGTTCTTGCCGTTGCAGATCAACGACGCGCTCCACGGGCTGAGTCTGGACACCTTCGTCAAGAACACCGACTTGATTATCAACCGCCTGCGTGGCGCTGGAATCGCAGTGGTGATGGTGAAGGAGAACTTCGCCAGGATCCCGACCTATCAGCAGTTCGTGGCCGAGGTTGATCACATCGCTGAGCGTCATGGCCTGGCGGTGATCGACAGCTACACGCCGTTCGGTGACGGTAAGGGTGTCCTGGCTGACTATGCGCACCCCAACTCGGCTGGTCACGAGTTGATATTCGAGCAGTACAAAAAGTGGTTCAGCAACGATGTGGTTCGGGCCTTCAGTGGGGTCCCAGTCAACGTCAAAACGAGCATCGGGAAGGTCGCCAACAACTGATCCAGCATCGGTTTCTTTCCTCAAGCATTGCCCGAATGCGTGCCGACCTGCTCGGCCGGCTTCAGCAGGTTGTTCGATACTACGTAGAAGGAGCCGATAAGCGGGGAGGATGCGTGAGTCGGCCTATGATCGTGTGGGGAGTAGGCGTCAGGAATGGCCGGATTTGCTGTCTATAGCTAGGGCGTGTCAGCCAGGAATTACTGCTTTCCGGGGCGCTATTTCGGCATTTGGTTTTAGGGGGGCAGCGATCTAGAAGTGTGGTGCGGAAAGTGCTGGAGCGGCACTCCACCGCGACTGTTGCATTGCTGGAGCATGGCGAGCCCTTCCTTTACATAGGAAGGGTGGCGGCTTTTGGCAGAAATGCCCTCAAAGTGGTTTCCTTAACTCAAAAAGCCCCCGCGTGGCAGTAGGCCTGCAGGCCGGTATAATCTGCACCGATGTGGAAATGAAAGGGTTGTAAGTCGTTGATAGATAAAGAATCTCTGGCAGCCCCCGAAGCTGCCGCTGGCATTTACAGAATCGCACTTGGCGTCGAGTACAAAGGCTCACGCTACCGTGGCTTCCAGCGGCAGACCAAGGGCGTTCCGTCCATCCAGGAGGCTTTGGAAAAAGCCCTTACCCGCGTGGCGGGCGGCGCGCCCGTGACCCTCTCCTGCGCCGGTCGCACCGATGCCATGGTGCATGCCAGCGGCCAGGTGGTGCACTTCGATACTCCGGTGGTGCGCTCGATGCACGCCTGGACCATGGGCGCGAACATGAACCTGCCGGGCGATATCAGCGTCACTTGGGCCAAGGAAATGCCGAGAACGTTCGACGCTCGTTTCAGCGCCATGGCCCGGCGTTATCGCTATGTGATTTACAACGACGAGATTCGCCCGGCGCACATGGCTGAAGAGGTGACCTGGAATCACCGCCCCCTGGATATCCAGCGCATGCGCGAGGCGTCCCGTTGCCTGGTGGGTACCCATGACTTCAGCGCCTTCCGTGCCAGGCAGTGCCAGGCCAAGTCGCCCATCAAGACGGTGCACCACCTTGAACTGATCGAGCACGGCCGCATGATCGTGCTGGATATCCGCGCCAATGCCTTCCTCCACCACATGGTGCGCAACATCGCCGGTGTACTGATGACCATTGGTGCGGGGGAGCAGCCGGTGGAGTGGGCCAGGCAGGTGCTGGAGGGGCGCATTCGTCGCGAGGGCGGCGTGACGGCGCACCCATACGGCCTGTACCTGGTGCGGGTCGAATACCCGGAAGAGTTCGATATTCCCCAGCGTTATCTGGGGCCGCACTTTCTCTCCGGTCTGCCTGACGCGGTGGGCTGACGCTGCGATTGGCCTTTGCTAACATCCGTCACCTTTCCCCTTCAGGTGTCTGCATCTTGTCAGCCGTTCGCATCAAAATCTGTGGCATCACCCGGATCGAGGACGCCCTGGCCGCTGTGGCTGCCGGGGCTGATGCCATCGGCCTGGTGTTCTATGCGAAGAGCCCGCGGGCGGTGACTCCGGCCCAGGCGAAGGCAATCGTTGCCGCGCTGCCGCCCTTCGTGACCAGCGTCGGGCTGTTCGTCGACATGCCCCGAGACGAGCTGAAGCAGGTGCTGTCGGAGGTGCCGCTGGACCTGCTCCAGTTCCACGGTGACGAAGGTCCGGAGGATTGCGCCGGTCATGGACGTCCCTACATCAAGGCGCTGCGGGTCAAGCCGGGTGATGACGTCGCCGCGGCCATTTCCCGTTATCCCGACGCCGCCGGCATCCTGCTGGACACCTACGTACCCGGTACCCCGGGCGGCACGGGCGAGGCCTTCGACTGGAGCCTGGTGCCCCGGAATGCGGCAAAGCCCCTGGTGTTGGCGGGTGGGTTGACCCCGGAAAACGTCGGCGAAGCGGTGCGCCAGGTGCGCCCGTATGCGGTGGATGTCAGCGGCGGAGTCGAGGCGAGCAAGGGCATCAAGGATGCCGAGAAGATTCAGTCCTTCATCCGGCGTGCACGTGGCTGACATGCAAATTGCGGACTCTTTCGACGGTCTGCTCGTTGGCGTGTCTTCTGCATATGTGACGGACGGCGTTTCGCTGCCGTCCATAACCGAGTCGCCCAGGCAGGCGAAGCCTGTCGGGTCACGTGGCGAGGCTGCGTCGATCGGGCCTGATTTTTACGAGAGGGGTGGCAGGGCCATCTCCAGGGTGATTCCCGGGCATCTTGTGACTGCCGGGGTCGCAACCATGAATTCGCTCAAGGGCATGCGCGGGGCTGTGGACCGCTAGCGCGTGTTCGGGCCTGAAAGCTGTGGAGAACTAGAGCATGAGCAACTGGCTGGTAGACAAGCTGATCCCTTCGATCATGCGTTCCGAGGTGAAGAAGAGCTCGGTGCCGGAAGGCCTCTGGCACAAGTGCCCGTCCTGCGACGCGGTGCTGTACAAGCCCGAGCTGGAAAAGACGCTGGACGTCTGCCCGAAATGCAATCACCACATGCGTATCGATGCGCGTACCCGCCTGAGCATCTTCCTGGACCCGGAAGGCCGCGAGGAAATCGGTGCTGACCTGGAACCGGTGGACCGCCTGAAGTTCCGCGACAGCAAGAAGTACAAGGACCGCCTGGCCGCCGCGCAGAAGGACACCGGCGAGAAGGATGCCCTGATTGCCATGCGTGGCACCTTGCACAAGATGCCGATCGTCGCCTGTGCCTTCGAGTTTTCCTTCATGGGCGGCTCCATGGGCGCGGTCGTTGGCGAGCGCTTCGTTCGTGCTGCCAACGTTGCCCTCGAGCAGCGCTGCCCGATGGTCTGCTTCTCCGCCTCCGGCGGTGCGCGGATGCAGGAAGCCCTGATCTCCCTGATGCAGATGGCCAAGACCTCCGCCGCCCTGGCTCGACTGCGCGAAGAGGGCATCCCCTTCATTTCCGTACTGACCGACCCGGTCTACGGCGGCGTTTCCGCCAGCCTTGCCATGCTGGGTGACGTGATCGTCGGCGAGCCGCGTGCCCTGGTGGGCTTCGCTGGCCCGCGCGTGATCGAGCAGACCGTGCGCGAAAAACTGCCGGAAGGCTTCCAGCGCAGTGAATTCCTGCTGGAGCATGGTGCCATCGACATGATCATTCCCCGCGCGGAACTGCGTGAGCGCCTCGGTCGGCTGCTGGCGCAGATGATGCGTCTTCCTTCCCCGGCTATCGCATGACCCAGAGAACCCTTGCCGACTGGCTTTCCTACCTTGAACAGCTCCACCCCACGGCTATCGACATGGGGCTGGAGCGCAGCCGCGAAGTAGCCAGCCGGCTCGGCCTGGGCCGACCGGCACCGAAGGTGATCACGGTCACCGGCACTAACGGCAAGGGTTCCACCTGCGCTTTCCTGGCTGCGCTGCTGCGCGCCCAGGGGCTCAAGGTCGGCGTTTACAGTTCGCCGCACCTGCTACGTTACAACGAGCGCGTCCAGGTGAATGGCCAGGAGGCCAGCGACCAGGCGCTCTGCGACGCCTTCGCTGCCGTCGAGGCTGCTCGCGGCGAAATATCCCTGACCTACTTCGAAATGGGCACCCTGGCGGCCTTCTGGCTGTTCCAGCGTTCCGCGCTGGATGCCGTGGTGTTGGAAGTCGGTCTTGGCGGCCGGCTGGATGCCGTCAACCTGGTGGATGCTGATCTGGCGCTGGTCACCAGCATTGGCCTGGACCATGCCGACTGGCTGGGGGATACCCGCGAAAGCGTGGCCTTCGAGAAAGCCGGCATCTTCCGCGCCGGTAAACCGGCCCTTTGCGGTGATCTGGATCCCCCGCAACCGCTGCTGGAGCGGGCGAGCGCGCTTTCCGCGCCGCTGTTCCTGCGTGGGCGGGACTTTGATCTGGCGGTGGGCGAGGCTGCCTGGCACTGGCGTGGTGTCAGTGTTTCGGGGCAGGTACTCGAATTGCACGATCTCCCGCTGCTTGATCTGCCCATGGAAAACGCCTCCCTGGCGCTCCAGGCCTATGCACTTTTGGGCATGCCCTGGCAGCCGGACGCCTTGCAGGCCGCACTGCTCGGTACCCGGGTCACCGGCCGACTGGATCGCCGCAGCGTCAACTGGCGTGGCCGGCAAGTCTCCCTGCTGCTGGATGTCGGTCACAACCCCCATGCTGCCGAATACCTCGCCGCGCGCCTGGCAGCCCGTCCCGTAGCAGGCCGCCGCCTGGCCGTGTTCGGCCTGCTCTCCGACAAGGATCTCCCCGGTGTGCTGCGTCCGCTGCAGGGTCAGCTGGCCCAGTGGGCGGTGGCGCCGCTGCGGACGCCACGCAGTCGTCCGGCCGTTGAGCTGCAGGCGGCATTGACGAACCTTCACGCAACCGTCAGTGTCCACGAAAATATCGCCGCCGCGCTGGAAGCCCAGTGCGAGCAGGCGACACCGGATGATGAAATCCTGGTGTTCGGATCGTTCTATAGCGTGGCTGAGGCTCTGAGCTGGCTGGAAAGTCGCGCATCTGCGGAGTAGGGGACATGGCGGTAATGGACAAGGGACTCAAGCAACGTATCGTCGGCGCGTTGGTGCTGGTGGCGCTGGCGGTGATTTTCCTGCCCATGTTGTTCAGCCGTGAGGACGAGTTGCGCCAGGTGGTGGTGGAAGCGCCGCCCATGCCCAAGGCGCCGGACATGCCGCCGGTAGAACTGGAACAGGTGCAGGTGCCTGAGCCCCAGGCGCTGCCCCAGGAGCCGGTCCCGCCGCTGGATGCCGCCAACGCTGCCCAGGCCGCTGTCCCTCCGGCGGCTGTCGAATCTGCTCCTGCGGTACCTGCCCAGCCGACCGTGCCCGCCGTACCGGTTCCCGCTCCTGCGCAGGCACAGCAACCGCAGGTGCAAGCCAAGGCGCCGGCACCGGCCGCTCCTGTGGTCGAGGCAAAGGCCGAGGAAAAGCGCCTGGACGTCAATGGCCTGCCGGTCAGCTGGTCCATCCAGCTTGCCAGCCTGTCCAGCCGCGCCAGCGCGGAGAACCTGCAGAAGAACCTGCGTACCCAGGGCTACAACGCCTATATCCGTAGCGTGGAAGGCATGAATCGGGTCTTTGTCGGTCCGGTGATCGAGCGTGCCGAGGCCAATCGCCTGAGGGATCAGCTAAGCCGCCAGCAGAAGCTGAATGGGTTCGTCGTACGTTTCCAGCCGGAAAAAGGCTGATAGACCAGGATAATTAAGCCCTTTCTGCTTCGCGGGTTACCGGAGCTGAAGGGCTCTGCTAAAATGCAGCGCCTTTTCCGTTCGTGGGCTGCATTGTGGCATTCACCTGGGTTGATTGGACGATCATCGCCATCATCGCCGTTTCCAGTCTGGTCAGTTTGAGACGAGGCTTCGTCAAGGAAGCGCTCTCGCTGCTCACCTGGATAGTCGCAGGCGTCGTTGCCTGGACCTTTGGCGGCTCCTTGTCGCAGCATCTCACCGAATTCATCGATATTCCTTCGGGGCGCATCATTGCCGCATGCGCCATCCTCTTCGTAGCCACCCTGCTGGTGGGGGCCTTGATCAATTTCCTGATCGGCGAGCTGGTCAGGGTTACCGGTATGGACGGCACCGACCGCGTGCTGGGCATGGCTTTTGGCGCCGCTCGTGGTGCGTTGCTGGTCGTGCTGCTGGTCGGCCTGCTCAGCCTGGCGCCGGTTCAACAGGATCCCTGGTGGCAGCAATCCACGCTGCTGCCGCACTTTCTCATGGTCGCCGACTGGTCGAAGAACCTCATTCTGGGCTTTACCAGTCAGTGGCTCGCGAGCGGCATCAGCTCACCCAGCTGATGCGCCGCACCCGGAAGCATGCCCATCCAGGCCCAAACGGCCAGGTCGGGTACTTGATTAGCCTGAACTACTAGCAGGGGTTGCGTCACATGTGTGGCATCGTCGGTATCGTCGGTAAGTCGAACGTCAATCAGGCGCTGTATGACGCGCTTACCGTCCTTCAGCATCGCGGCCAGGACGCTGCCGGTATTGTGACCAGCCATGACGGCCGGCTCTTCCTGCGCAAGGACAACGGCCTGGTCCGTGACGTCTTCCAGCAGCGCCACATGCAGCGCTTGGTGGGCAACATGGGCATCGGCCACGTGCGCTACCCCACTGCGGGCTCCTCCAGCTCCGCCGAGGCCCAGCCGTTCTACGTGAACTCGCCGTACGGCATCACCCTGGCGCACAACGGCAACCTGACCAACGTCGAGCAGTTGGCCAAGGAAATCTACGAGTCCGACCTGCGCCACGTGAACACCAACTCCGACTCGGAAGTGCTGCTCAACGTGTTCGCCCACGAGCTGGCCCACCGCGGCAAGCTGCAGCCCACCGAGGAAGACGTGTTTGCCGCCGTATCCGGTGTGCATGCGCGCTGCAAGGGCGGTTACGCCGTGGTGGCGATGATCACCGGCTACGGCATCGTCGGCTTCCGCGATCCCCATGCGATCCGTCCGATCGTCTTCGGCCAGCGTCACACCGACGAAGGCGTGGAGTACATGATCGCTTCCGAAAGTGTCGCCCTCGACGTGCTCGGCTTCACCCTGATCCGTGATCTGGCCCCGGGCGAAGCGGTGTACATCACCGAGGACGGCCGGCTCTACACCCGCCAGTGCGCCACCAACCCGCAGTACTCCCCCTGCATCTTCGAGCATGTCTACCTGGCGCGCCCGGACTCCATCATGGACGGCATCTCCGTCTACAAGGCCCGCCTGCGCATGGGTGAGAAGCTGGCCGAGAAGATCCAGCGCGAGCGTCCCGATCATGACATCGACGTGGTGATCCCGATTCCGGATACCAGCCGCACTGCAGCTCTGGAACTGGCCAACCACCTGGGCGTGAAGTTCCGCGAAGGCTTCGTGAAGAACCGCTACATCGGCCGTACCTTCATCATGCCGGGCCAGGCTGCGCGCAAGAAGTCCGTGCGCCAGAAGCTCAATGCCATCGAACTGGAATTCCGCGGCAAGAACGTGATGCTGGTGGACGACTCCATCGTGCGCGGCACCACCTGCAAGCAGATCATCCAGATGGCCCGCGAAGCCGGCGCCAAGAACGTCTACTTCTGCTCGGCCGCCCCGGCGGTGCGCTACCCCAACGTATACGGCATCGACATGCCCAGCGCCCACGAGCTGATCGCCCACAACCGCTCCACCGAGGAAGTGGCCGAGCTGATCGGCGCCGACTGGCTGGTCTACCAGGACCTGCCGGACCTGATCGACGCGGTCGGCGGCGGCAAGGTGAAGATCGACCACTTCGACTGTGCCGTGTTCGACGGCCAGTACATCACCGGCGATGTGGATGAGCACTACCTGAACAAGATCGAGCAGGCGCGTAACGACGCCAGCAAGGCCAAGGCCCACGCGGTCAGCGCCATCATCGATCTGTACAACAACTGAGCCACGGACAGCGGCGAACTCGAGGTTGAGTGACATGACGCAAGAATGGGAAGCCGGAAGGCTGGACAGTGACCTGGAAGGTGCTGCCTTCGAAACCCTGGCCGTGCGTGCAGGCCAGCGCCGCACGCCGGAAGGTGAGCACGGCGAGGCCATGTTCCTGACCTCCAGCTACGTGTTCCGCACCGCCGCCGACGCCGCCGCGCGTTTCGCCGGCGAAGTGCCGGGCAACGTCTATTCGCGCTACACCAACCCGACCGTGCGGACCTTCGAGGAGCGCATCGCCGCCCTCGAAGGGGCCGAGCAGGCCGTGGCCACTGCCTCCGGCATGTCGGCCATCCTCGCCATCGCCATGAGCCTGTGCAGCGGCGGCGACCACGTGCTGGTCTCCCGCAGCGTGTTCGGCTCCACCATCAGCCTGTTCGAGAAGTACCTCAAGCGCTTCGGCATTGAAGTGGACTACCCGGCACTGTCCGACCTGGCGGGCTGGGAAGCGGCGATCAATCCGAACACCAAGCTGCTGTTCGTCGAGTCGCCGTCCAACCCCCTGGCCGAGCTGGTGGACATTGCCGCCCTGGCCGAGATCGCTCACGCCAAGGGCGCGCTGCTGGTGGTGGACAACTGCTTCTGCACCCCGGCGCTGCAACAGCCGCTGAAACTGGGCGCCGACATCGTGATGCACTCGGCCACCAAGTACATCGACGGCCAGGGCCGTACCATGGGCGGTGTGGTCGCCGGCCGCGCCGAGCACATGAAGGAAGTAGTCGGTTTCCTGCGCACTGCGGGCCCGACCCTCAGCCCGTTCAACGCCTGGGTAATGATCAAGGGGCTGGAAACCCTGCGCGTGCGCATGCAGGCCCACTGTGCCAGCGCCCTGGAAATCGCCCGGTGGCTGGAAACCCAATCGGGCGTCGAGCGTGTGTACTACGCCGGTCTGGAAAGCCACCCGCAGCACGAACTGGCCAAGCGTCAGCAGAAGGGCTTCGGCGCCGTGGTCAGCTTCGAGGTCAAGGGTGGCAAGGAGGCGGCCTGGCGTTTCATCGATGCCACCCGAATGATCTCCATCACCACCAACCTGGGTGATACCAAGACCACCATCGCCCACCCGGCCACCACCTCCCACGGGCGCCTGTCTCCCCAGGAGCGCGCCAATGCCGGTATCAGCGACAGCCTGGTCCGCCTGGCCATCGGCCTGGAAGACGTGGTGGACCTCAAGGCAGACCTGGAGCGCGGGCTCGCCGCGCTGTAATCGACTGATTTCCCGGTCGGAGAAAAGGAGGGCGGCTGCACCGGAAGGTGGGCCGCCCTTTTCATTGGGCGGCTGTTGACCGGCTGGTGAGCGTGAACGCACTTACACAGGGCCGCGTGGCGGCCCTGTGCCGTATCAAGGTTTGCGCAGGTCGATGGCCGGGGTCTGCGGCCCGTCGAACAGTTCCACCGGTTGGCGCGGCAGGATTGCCGGGCGGCCTTCCTTGTTGTGCTCGCCGACGATGCGGATGTCGTTGTATTTCTTCCCGGAGAGTGCGGCCAGGCCAGCCCGGTCGCGCACGACGGTGGGCCGCAGGAACACCATCAGGTTGCGCTTCACATGGGTGTCCTTGGTGGAGCGGAACAGCCGTCCGAGGATAGGGAGGTCGCCCAGCAGCGGCACTTTGGAGTCGGTCTGGGTGATGTCGTCCTGGATCAGGCCGCCCAGTACGATCACCTGGCCGTCTTCGGCGAGGATGGTGCTCTTGATCGAGCGCTTGTTGGTGATCAGGTCTACCGCCTGGGCCGTCAGGGACGCGGTGGGGGCGATGGATGAAATTTCCTGCTCGATCTCCAGGCGCAGGGTGGCGCCCTCGTTGATGTGGGGGGTCACCTTCAGGGTCACGCCGATGTCCTGGCGCTCGATGGTGGTGAAGGGGTTGTTGGCGCCCGACGCATCGGTGGTGAAGGTGCCGGTCTGGAAGGGCACGTTCTGGCCCACCAGGATTTCCGCCTTCTGGTTGTCCAGGGTCAGCAGGCTCGGCGTGGAGAGCAGGTTGCTCTTGTTGTTGGCCGACAGGGCCGTGATCAGCGCGGCGAAGTGGTCCGTACCGATGCCGATGATGGCGCCGTCCGGCAGGGTGTCGGGGATTTCGTCATCGCGGATGGCATTGAGCACGGTGCCCACCGAGAGTCCGGTATTGTTGAAGTTCACGCCGCCCATGCCGCCCGTGTTACCGCGGAAGTCCACCGCCCACTGCACGCCAAGGGCGTCAGTGATGTCGCCGGAAATTTCCACGATGGCCGCTTCCACCATCACCTGGGCGCGAGGTACGTCGAGCTGGCGGACGATGTCCTCCATCGCGGCGACCACGTCCGGTTCCGCCAGCAGCACCAAGGCGTTCAGGCTTTCGTCTGCGCGGATCAGGATGTTCTGCGGCTTGCCGCCACCCCCTCCGCCACCTCCACCGCCGCCGCCCTGTTCACCGCCGCCTTCGTCCTTCAGGCCCTCGGAGATCTCGCCGAGGGTTTCGGCCAGGCTCTTGGCATCGTTGTGGCGCAGGCGGATGACCCGGGTGTTGGTCGAACGGGAAGTGGGCGTGTCGAGGGACTGGGCCAGGGCCGCCAGCTTCGCGCGGGCGGACGGCGGGCCGAGGAGGATCAGGCGGTTGGTGCGGGAGTCGGCGATCACCTGGGTGCCCGAAGTGCCCTTGGACTGACCTCGGTTGAGGGAGGCGTTGAGCACTTCAGCGGCGTCCATCACCCAGGCGTACTTGAGGTTGAGCACGGTGTAGTCGTTGTCGCCCTTCTGATCGAGCTGGCGCATCAGGTCCTCGATGCGAGCGATGTTGGCCGCGCGGTCGCTGATGATCAGGGCGTTGGCTGACGTCACGGCGGCCAGGTGGCCGTATTGGGGGACCAGTGGGCGAATCAGCGGGATCAACTCCGTCACTGGCGTGTGTTGGACCTGGATCACCCGGGTTTCCAGGCGTTCCGCCCCGGGGCGGGTGCTGCCGGCTTCGGCCTTGGCTTCGGCATTGGGAATGATGCGTGCCTGGTCGCCCTCGGCGACCACGGTGAAGCCGTGGGTGGCCATGACCGAGAGGAATAGCTGGTAGACCTCGTTGATCCCCAGGGGCGTCTTCGAGACCACGCTGACCTGGCCCTTCACACGTGGGTCGACGATGAAGGTCTCTCCGGTGATATCGGCGATCTGGTCGATGAATTCGCGGATATCGGCATCCTTGAGATTGATGGTCCAGGCGTCCTGCTGCTGTTGCTGCTCGGCGCCTGGCGTGGCTGCCGGCTGGGCCGCGAGCAGCGGCAGGGGCGCGGCCAGTGCACCGGCGGCAATCAGGGCGAGCGTGAGGCGCGAGAAATTCGGGGTCATCGGGTCATTCGCTTTCCTGGGGCTGTTCGGTGGAAGCATCGTCAGTCGTACTGTCCGGGTCTTCCATTTGTTGGCGCAGTTTCTCCATGCGCTCGCGCAATTCGGCGGCGTTGTCTTCCTGCAGGCCGCTGAGGTCGTCGATCACATCGGTTGCCGGCTCTTCGGAAGCGCCTCCGGCGGGGGTGAAGCGCGAGTGCGGTGCCGGGAAGCTGAGGCTTTCCAGGCGGCCGTTGCGTTCGATTTCGACACGGTTGCGGTAGACCGCATGCACCTTCACACCGCTGGTGATCTCTTCACCTGCGCTGAAGCGGCGAGGTTTGCCGCCTTCGTACTGGATGATGGCGGTGGACTTGTCCGGCCCGGCGTGGACGAAGCTGCCCAGCAGCGTCAGGCGCAGGTTGGTGCTGGGAGGCGGACCGCTGGGCGCCATGGCTGGCGCGACACCGAATATGGGTTCGAGGTTCTGCAGGGGTTGGGTGGTGGCGACTCGGGCGCCTTGCTGCTCTGGAATTTGTGCCTGGGTATCGACCAGGCGCAACCACTCGCGGGTCTGCCAGGCGAAGCTGGCGCCCATCGCCAGTACCACTAGCGCGCCTACAAAAGCGGGCGCGTGGCGTTGCAGCCGGTGCAGGGAATCCGAGGCGTGCAAGTGGGTCCAACTCCTAATGCAGGGGCGTTCTTCTGGTCTTATGGTTTTGGCAGAACTGCTTTGATCATAGCAGCGCCGTGGAGTGCCATGCTCACCCGTCCAGATGATGTTGAGATGCAGGTGCTGTGCTAAAGATATCTCTGAATTTTTACGGCTTTAGGTGGTTTTGTTCACACGCTTCATAAGAACCGGGAAGCGGTTCTGCACAATCGTCAGATTGCGCTGCAATACTTCCTTCTGGTCCCATCTGGAATAGGCACCCGCGGATGAACCCTCCACTTGTTGAAGCCCCCTTGCGACGGCTCCCCTTCGGCTTTGCCAAGCGGCATGGGGTCCTGCTGCTGGATGGCGTGGAGCCTTGCCTGGCCCACCGTCCCGGCGTCGAACTGGTGGCCCTGGCCGAGGCGCGGCGCTTCGCTGGGCGCAGTCTGCCCCTCAGGCCTCTCAGCGGCGACGCCTTCGAGCAGGCCCTGGCCCTGGCCTACCAGCACGATTCGTCGGCCGCCATGCAGCTGGCCGAGGATTTGGGTGGCAGCCTGGACCTCGCCGCCCTGGCCGAGCAGATCCCGGAAACCGAGGACCTGCTGGAGCAGGAAGACGATGCGCCCATCATCCGCCTGATCAACGCCATCCTCGGCGAGGCGATCAAGGAAAACGCCTCGGATATCCATCTGGAAACCTTTGAGAAGCGCCTGGTGGTGCGTTTCCGTGTCGACGGCATCCTCCGCGAGGTGCTGGAGCCCAAACGCGAACTGGCGGCGCTGCTGGTATCGCGGATCAAGGTCATGGCGCGGCTGGATATCGCCGAGAAGCGGATTCCCCAGGACGGCCGCATTTCCCTGCGCGTCGCCGGCCGTGAAGTGGACATCCGTGTCTCCACGCTGCCGTCGGCCAACGGCGAGCGGGTGGTACTGCGCCTCCTGGACAAGCAGGCCGGCCGCCTGACCCTGCAGCACCTGGGCATGAGCGATCGGGACCGCCACCTGCTCGGAGAGACGGTGCACCGGCCCCACGGCATCCTGCTGGTGACCGGCCCCACCGGCTCCGGCAAGACCACCACCCTTTACGCCAGCCTCACCACCCTCAACGACCGCACTCGCAACATTCTCACCGTCGAAGACCCTATCGAGTACCACATCGAGGGCATCGGCCAGACCCAGGTCAACCCGAAAGTGGACATGACCTTCGCCCGTGGCCTGCGGGCCATCCTGCGCCAGGACCCGGATGTGGTGATGGTGGGCGAGATCCGCGACCAGGAAACGGCCGAAATCGCCGTGCAGGCCTCACTCACCGGCCACCTGGTGCTGTCCACCCTGCACACCAACAGTGCCATTGGCGCCATCACCCGCCTGGTGGACATGGGCGTCGAGCCTTTCCTGCTGTCCTCGTCCCTGCTCGGCGTCCTGGCCCAGCGCCTGGTGCGGGTGCTCTGTCCGCAGTGCAAGGAGGCCTACACCGCCGATGCCGCCGAATGCCAGCTGCTCGGCGTGGGCCCGGAAAGCGCGCCCACGCTGTACCGTGCCCGCGGCTGCGCGGAATGCCACCAGCAGGGCTATCGCGGGCGGACCGGTATTTACGAATTGGTGGTCTTCGATGACCACATGCGCAGCCTGATCCACAGTGTGGCTTCCGAGCAGGAGATGATCCGCCACGCCCGCCTGTCCAGCCCGAGCATCCGCGAGGACGGCCGGCGCAAGGTTCTGGAGGGGATTACCACGGTGGAAGAAGTGCTGCGGGTGACGCAGGAAGAATAAATGGCCGCATTCGAATACCTCGCCCTCGACGCCAAGGGCCGCCAGCAGAAGGGCGTGCTTGAGGCGGATAGCGCCCGCCAGGTGCGTCAGCTGCTCCGGGAGCGCCAACTGGCGCCGCTGGAAGTACGTGCGACCCGCGTGCGCGAGCAGGCCGAGCGCGGCCGTTTCAGTCTGAGCCGCGGCCTTTCCGCCCGTGACCTGGCGTTGGTCACGCGGCAGCTCGCTACCTTGGTGCAGGCCGCGCTGCCCATCGAGGAAGCCCTGCGGGCCGCAGCTGCGCAGTCAGGCAATTCGCGCATCCAGTCCATGCTGTTGGCGGTCCGCGCCCGGGTGCTGGAAGGGCATAGCCTGGCCAGCAGCCTGAGGGAGTTTCCGTCGGCCTTTCCCGAGCTCTATCGCGCCACCGTGGCCGCCGGCGAGCATGCCGGGCACCTGGGGCCGGTGCTGGAACAGCTGGCGGACTACACCGAACAGCGCCAGCAGTCGCGACAGCGGATTCAGCTGGCACTGCTCTACCCGGTGATCCTGATGTTCATGTCCCTGGTCATCGTCGCGTTCCTCCTGGGGTTCGTCGTGCCGGACGTGGTCAAGGTGTTCGTCGATTCCGGCCAGACCCTGCCGCTCCTCACCCGTGGCCTGATCGCCCTGAGCGACCTGGTCAAGCATTGGGGCTGGCTGATGCTGCTGGTACTGATCGGCGCTTTCCTGGGGGCGCGCTGGGCCTTGCGCGATCCAACGATTCGTCAGCGCTGGCACGGCCTGATCCTGCACATCCCGCTGGTGGGGCGGTTGGTGCGCGCCACTGATACCGCGCGCTTCGCCTCCACCCTGGCGATCCTCACCCGCAGCGGAGTGCCGCTGGTGGAGGCCCTGGGCATCGGCGCCGAGGTGATCGCCAACCGGGTGATCCGCGACCACGTCGTGGTGGCCGCGCAGAAGGTGCGCGAAGGCGGAAGCCTGACCCGCGCCATGGAGGCCAGCGGGCAATTCCCGCCGATGATGCTGCACATGGTTGCCAGCGGTGAACGTTCCGGCGAGCTGGACCAGATGCTTGCCCGCACCGCTCGCAATCAGGAAAACGACCTGGCGGCCCAGATCGCCCTGCTGGTCGGATTGTTCGAACCGTTCATGCTGGTGGTGATGGGGGCGGTTGTGCTGATGATCGTCCTCGCCATCCTGCTTCCCATCCTTTCTCTCAACCAACTCGTGGGGTAATCGCGTGAAACTGCGCCGCATCCAGTCGGGCTTTACGCTCATCGAAATCATGGTCGTCGTCGTCATCCTCGGCATTCTCGCCGCCCTGGTGGTGCCGCAGGTGATGAGTCGTCCCGACCAGGCCAAGATCACGGTGGCCAAGGGTGACATCAAGGCCATTGGCGCCGCGCTGGACATGTACAAGCTGGACAACTTCGCCTACCCCAGTACCCAGCAGGGCCTGGAAGCGCTGGTGAGCCGGCCGTCCGGCAACCCGCCGGCGAAGAACTGGAACAAGGACGGTTATCTGAAGAAGCTGCCGGTGGACCCATGGGGCAACCCGTACCAGTACCTCTCGCCGGGTAGCAAGGGCGCCTACGACCTCTATTCCTTCGGGGCCGACGGCAAGGAAGGCGGCAGCGACAACGACTCCGACATCGCCAACTGGGATAACTGATGAACCACGGGCGGCGGGGCGGCTGCCAGCGGGCTCCCGGCGCCCGGGCGTCAGCGGGCTTTACCCTTATCGAAGTGCTGGTGGTGATGGTCGTCATCGCCTGCCTCGCCGGCCTGGCCGTGATCAGCTCCGGCGTTGCCGGGCCGTCCCGCGAGCTCAATCAGGAAGCCGAACGCCTGGCGGGCCTGATCGGCTTGCTGGCGGACGAAGCTGTGCTCGACAACCGAGAGTACGGCCTGCACCTGGAGCGCGACGGTTACCAGGTGTTCTTCTACGACGAAACCCGGGCCCGCTGGCAATTGCTCTCCGAGGAAGGCCGCCAGTTGCCCGAATGGGCCGAACTCACCTTCGAACTGGACGGCGAGCCGCTGGTGCTGCCGATGCCCGAGAAGGACGTGAAAAAAGCCAAGGGCAAGGACAAGGAGCCCGTGCCGCAGCTGATCATCCTTTCCAGTGGTGAGCTCAGTCCGTTCCGCCTGGAATTGGGCGAGCGGCGCAAGGATGGGCTGCGCCTCGAGCTCTCCAGCGATGGCTTCCGCCTGCCCCGCGTGGAACCGCTGAGCGGCAAGGGGCGTGCCGGATGAGGCGCAGCCGGGCCTTCACCCTGATCGAAGTGCTCGTGGCCCTGGCCATCTTCGCCGTGGTCGCCGCCAGCGTGCTCACGGCCAGCGCCCGCAGCTTGCAGATCGCCTCTCGCTTGGAAGACAAGACCCTGGCCATGTGGATCGCCGACAACCGTCTGACCGAGCTTCAGCTCCGGGAGACGCCGCCGGGCAATGGCCGCGATCAGGGCGAGCTGGACTACGCCGGGCGACGCTGGGAATGGCTGAGCCAGATCGAAGGCACCAGCGATCCGGCTCTGCGGCGGGTCACCCTGTGGGTGGCGCCGAAAGCCCTGCGCGGAAGCTCGGGGGGCAAGTTGGAGGAACGCGCCACGGTCCGATTGGTGGGCTTCCTGGGGGGCACGCCATGAAGCGCGCCGCTGGTTTCACCCTGCTGGAACTGCTGATCGCCATCGCCATCTTCGCGCTGCTGGCTCTGGGCACCTGGCGCATGCTGGGGGCGGTGTTGGACAGCGACGAAGCCACCCGCGTCCAGGAACAGCAATTGCGTGAACTGGTACGGGCCATCTCCGCGTTCGAGCGGGATGTTCGCCAGGTGGTGTCACGACCGGTCCGCGATGCCTACGGCGAATCCCGCGCCGCCATGTTGGGGGAGCGCGAGGGCGACAGCGACAGCCTCGAATTCACCCGTGGCGGCTGGCGCAATCCCACTGGAGCCCAGCGTTCGCGCATGCAGCGGGTGCGCTGGCAACTGTCCGGCGAACGCCTGGAGCGGCGCTACTGGACCGTGCTGGACCAGGCCCAGGACAGCCTGCCGAGGGTGCAGGCGGCCCTGGACGGTGTGATGTCCATGAAGCTTCGCTACCTGGATGATAACGGCGGTTGGCAGGACAGCTGGCCGCCCTCCGGACTGGCGGGGGACGAGCGCCTGGACCGCCTGCCGCGTGCCTTGGAGCTGACTCTGGAGCACCGTCGCTACGGCGAATTGCGCCGGGTGCTGCGCCTGGTGGACACCCCAGCCCGGCAGCAGCCCCAGGCGGGAGGAGCGGTCCCGCAGGATGGCCAGCAACAAGCGCCGCAGCAGGGCCAGCAGACGGGCCAGCAGGGCGGTGCCGGCAAGGAGAAGGCGCAATGAAGCGGCAGGGAGGCGTCGCGCTGCTGACGGTATTGCTGGTGGTGGCGGTGGTCACCGTGATCTGTGCCGGGCTGATTGCCCGCACCCAGGTGTCCATTCGCTCCAGCGGCAACGAACTGCACGTGCGTCAGGTGGCCCAGTACGCGCTGGGCGGCGAGGCCCTGGCCAAGGCCATCCTCACCCGCGACCTGCGCCAGGGCGACCCGCGTAATCCCGTGGATCACCTGGGCGAAGCCTGGGCGCAGCCCCTGACCACCTTCCAGTTGGACGATGGCGGTTCCCTGAGCGTGCGCATCGAGGACCCCAGCGGCCGCTTCAACCTCAACGGACTGGTGCGCGACGGTCGGATCAACGACCAAAGTGTCCGCCAGTTCCGCCGCTTGCTGTTGCGCCTGGGGATCACGGCGCCCTACGCCGAGCGCCTGGTGGACTGGCTCGATCGTGACGAGGAGCCCTATGGCGGCAACGGCGCCGAAGATAACCAGTACCTGTTGTTGCAGCCGCCGTACCGCGCCGCGAACCACGCGATGAGCGACGTGTCCGAGTTGCGCCTAGTGTTAGGCATGACGGAACTGGATTACCGCAAGCTGTTGCCCTTCGTCACTGCGCTGCCAACCGACGCATTGCTCAACGTCAACACGGCCAACGCCCTGGTGCTGTCCACCCTGGCCGACAACCTCGATGCCAGCATCGGCGGTTTGCTGGTGGCTGCGCGGGGTACTACGGGCTTTCGCACCCTGGATGCCTTCCTCGGCCAGCCGGCACTGGCCGGGATGGGCCTGGAGGCTCAGGGGCTTTCGGTGGGCAGCCACTATTTTCAGGTGATCAGCGAGGTACGCCTCGCCGGTCGCCGCCAGGTTCTGGTCAGCACCCTGCAGCGCGGCAGCGACGGCAAAGTGCGGACTCTCTATCGTGATCTCGGGCAGGGCGGCTTGCCGCCGGCGCCCGTCAAGGAGCCGAAGTCATGACACAGGCTTGCATCTTCCTCCCGGTGGCCGCCTGCACTCAGCTGGACGCCGAACTGGAGGTGCTGCTCTGGCAGGGGGGCGCCAGTCGTCGCCTGCCATTCGCCAAGGCGCTGGAGGAAGTCGCGCCGCCCTGGCGCCTGATCCTGCCGGTGGAGGCGGTGACCTGTTGCGCGGTCCGCTTGCCCACGCAAAAGGGGCGTTGGCTGCGTCAGGCGCTGCCGTTCGCGGTGGAGGAGCTGCTGGCCGAGGAGGTGGAGAGCTTTCACCTGGGGCTGGGCAGCGCCGTGGCTGATGGCCGGCATCGGGTGTTCGCGGTGCGACGTGCCTGGCTGTCGGGTTGGCTGGACCTGGCCGGTAAGCTCGGCCCGTCGCCATCCGCCATCCAGATCGATGCCGACCTGTTGCCGGAGGAGGGCACCCAACTGCTCTGGCTCGACCAGCGTTGGCTGCTGGGCGGCGAGGGCAGCGCTCGACTGGGTTTCGACCAGCAGGACTGGCCTCATCTGCGGGATGCCTGCCCGGCACCGCGCATTGGCCGTGCGCCGGCTGAACGACAGGGCCTGGACGGTGTGGAAGCGTGGCGTGAGGAAAGCGATCCCTATGCCTGGCTGGCTGCGCAGAACGGCAGCGACCTGGCCCAGGGCGAATTCACGCTGAAGGAAGAGCGCCGGCAATGGTCTCGCTGGAAGCCATTGCTGGGGTTGGTCGGCCTCTGGCTGGTGCTGCAATGGGGCTTCAACCTGGTACAGGCCTGGCAACTTCAGCGCCAGGGCAATACCTACGCCCAGGCCAATGAGGCCCTGTATCGCGAACTGTTCCCCGAGGACAACAAGCTGGTGAATCTGCGGGCGCAGTTCGACCAGCATCTGGCTGAAGGCTCGACCGCCGGCCAGGGGCGTCTGCTGGCCCTGTTGGGCCAGGCTGCCCAGGCACTGATCTCCGAGGGGGCTCAAGTACGGGTGCAGCAACTGGACTTCAGCGAAACCCGCGGCGACCTCGCCCTGCAGGTGCAGGCGCCGGGCTTCGATGCCTTGGAGCGGTTGCGGGAGCGGCTGATCAGCAGCGGGCTTTCGGTGCAGATGGGTTCCGCCAGCCGCGACGACGCCGGCGTCAGTGCACGACTGGTGATAGGAGGATGAAGATGCTCGACGCAATCAGGACGCCGCTCCAGGCGCAATGGCAGGCTTCCTCGGTGGGTGCACGCTGGCGTGCCCTGCCGTCCCGGGACCGCATGGCCCTGCTGGGATTGGGCATTTTCCTCGCATTGGTCCTGCTCTACCTGCTGCTTTGGCTGCCGGCCGAGCGCCGCCTGGCCAGTGCCCGCGAATTCTTCGAAACCCAGCGCAGCCTGCATGCCTACCTGCAACTTCACGCACCCGAGGCGCGGGCGGTGCAGGGCAAACCCCAGAGTCAGGTGGAGCCGGAGCGCTTGCAGGGGCTGGTCACCGCGACGGCGGCTCAACAGGGGCTCGCTGTCGAGCGCATCGAGAGCGATGCGCCCGGCGCCGTGCAGGTGAACCTGCAGCCCGCCGCCTTCCCCAACTTGCTGCGCTGGCTCGGCGTACTGGAAGGGCAAGGGGTGCGGATCGATGAAGCCGGGATGGACCGCAGCGAAGATGGCCGAGTGACCGCCCGGCTTTCCCTCAAGGTGGGCGGCTGAGGTTGCACCGGAAGAGGGCGGGCGCTTCGAGACGGTGCGTTTGTGCGGCGGCTATGGAATCGTTTGAACGACCGATCTGAAGAAAAATTCCATACAGGGTGTTGACTTAGCTGATCCCTCTGCGTAAATTGCGCGCCTCGCAAGGCGATGGGTGGTTAGCTCAGCCGGGAGAGCATCTGCCTTACAAGCAGAGGGTCGGCGGTTCGATCCCGTCACCACCCACCATTCCTTGTGAGATTCGGACGAAAGTCCGGCCGACGCGCAGCGGTAGTTCAGTCGGTTAGAATACCGGCCTGTCACGCCGGGGGTCGCGGGTTCGAGTCCCGTCCGCTGCGCCATATTTCCCATGTTCGAGATGCTCGGGCATGAGGCGGCAAGGTCCACAGGATCAGGTCGCCAGACGATGCAAAGGTTTCACCGGACGCAAGTCCAGCCGACACGCAGCGGTAGTTCAGTCGGTTAGAATACCGGCCTGTCACGCCGGGGGTCGCGGGTTCGAGTCCCGTCCGCTGCGCCATATAGAGAAGCCCTCAGGTAGCGATACCTGGGGGCTTTTTCTTTTCCTGGCTTTCATCCCGCCGCTACGTTCAACACGCCAGTAGGGTGCGCCATGCGCACCAGACAGTCCGCGTAGAGGGTACGAGAACGCTCAGCGCTCTCTGGCTGAAGTAATTTTCCCGTCACCTGGAATCCTTAGCCTGTTGGCATGGTCTTTGTTTTCATGACCTCGACAGACACCAGGAGGAGACCAGGATGGACGATTACCAGGAAGAAATTCTCGATTTCCACGCCACCGAACAAGACCCGGTGGAGCCCGCCGACGACGCCACTGAAATGTGATCAGCCTGCCTGGCGCTGGGCGCGGCGGAACTCCCCGGGAGTGCTGCCGCTCCAGCGCTTGAAGGCGCGCTGGAAGGCTTCCGCCGAGGCGAAGCCGAGCAGGTAGGCGATTTCGCCAAAGGCCAGTTCCGTGTCGCGGATGTAGGCCATGGCCAGGTCGCGCCGGGTTTCATTGAGGATGGCGCGGAACTGGGTGCCTTCCTCGGCCAGCTTGCGGCGCAGTGTCCAACTGGGCATCTGCAGGCGCGCCGCCACCTCCTCCAGGTCCGGCTCCCGCCCGTGCAGCAACGGCCCCAGCAGCTGGGTAATGCGCTCACGCAGGCTGCGGGTGCGGGTCAGCTGCAGCAGTTCACGCTCACAGATATCCAGCAGTTGCCGCCAGGTGCTGGGGCAGTGTTCGCGCCCGAGAGTCGCCAGGGTGTCCAGGGATAGGCGCAGCTGATTGGCGCCGGCCTCGAATTCCACCGGACAACCGAAGTGCTCGGCATAGCGTTCGGCGTAGTCCGGCGCAGGAAATTCGATCTCTACCTTCTCCACCCGGATGCCGCTGCCGGCCAATTGGCCCAGATAGCTCAGCCAGCCCGCCAGTATCGAATCCACCACGAAGCGGTTATAGGCGTTGTACGGGCTGATGGAATAGAAGCGCAGCCAGGCGCCTTTGCTGTCTTCGTGGAAGCTGGATTGGCCGCGGTAATTACTGGCGTAGAGCCGTTCGAAGCGGGTCAGGGCGCGAGCCGCTTCCCGCAGGTTCGGCGCCTGGGCCGCGCAGACGCCCGTAAGGCCCAGGTGCCCCAGGCGGCTCAGGCGTCCCATGGCCAGGCCAAGGGCTGGGTCGCCACTCTGCTGGATGGCCGCGTGGCCCAGGCGCATGTAGCGCGGAATCGACAGGCGCGCCTGAGGCTCGGCCATCCGAGCAGCATCCAGTCCGAAGCGTTCCAGCAATTCCCCGGGGCATTGGCCGGCCTCTTCCAGGGCCGCCGCCATGCTATGGACGAAGCCTACGGACAGGTCGCCCAGCTTTACCCGTTGCGGTTTCATCGGGGCTCCAGCCAGGCATTGAGCAGGTGAGTGCCTGGCGCCTTGCTGGCCTGAGGAGCGGCGGCAGGCGTCAGTTCGCTGCCGGCCGGGGCGTTGTACAGCGGCCAGAGCCGGCCGCGCAGGAAGAGCGCTTCGCTGGCGCTGCCCTGGCCGTTGTTCAGGGTCACCTGGTTCTGCGGGTAGCCCGGGCTCCAGCTGCGGGTAATGGTGACCTGGCCGCTGGTGGTTTGCAGGCTTTGCCGGGACTCGCCCCGGGCGCTTTGCGGCCAGGGCTGGCTGAAGGGTTCACCCAGCAGCCGACCATCCGGGGAGAAGGCGAGCGCCAGGTTGTAGAGGGCGCCGTGGCCGCTACGCAGCTTGCCGTCCTTGAAATAGGGCGAGGGCAGCAGGATGGAGCCGGCGAGGATGGTCACCCGGTACTGGCTGGCCAGGCCGCTGAACAGCTTCTGGTAGTCCCGCGCCATGCGTCGTGCCTTGGCGCGCAGCAGCGCCTCTTCCAGGTCCTGGCCCTGGAGGAACAGGCGACCCAGCAGGGTGGGGTGGCTGAGGGTGAGCAGGCGGCCGGTCTCGGCGAAGGTGCGGGCCTGGTAGAGATGGTGCTTTTCGTCCCGCAGCAGCAGCCAGGTGCCGATATGGTCGGGCAGGGCGACCACCGTTTTCTCGTTCAGCAGGCCCTTGGCGCGGGCCTGGTCCAGGGCGGCGGCCAGCTTCATGCGCAGCAGGTCGGGGTCGCGGTAGTCGCTGGGGTAGAGCGCCGGGCGGATTGCCAGCAGGTTGCCGCTGGTGCCGGCTGCGCCGACGTCGCTGGCGAGGCTGGCACGCAGGTCGGACAGGTAATGCGCGCGCGGCCGCTCGCCGGTCCAGACCGCATAGGCGGTCATGCAGCTCACCAGGATGGCGGCGATCAGAGGCGTCAGCAGTTTGCGCATGGGAATTCCGGAAATTCTGGATGCCGCTCAGGGTAGGGGAGGCAGTGGGGATTGCCAAGGGTGACTGTCAGTTTGGGTCAGTAACTTGTTACTTCCGATCATTGAGGCGGCCACGTCCGGTCTTTATCGTCTGCCCCACAACCGACCCCGGCCCGCAGAGGCCAGGGGCACTTCGTGAATAGCACTGCCTGTTGTGGAGGAACCATGACCGCCGCCCGTTACCCGCATCTGCTCGCGCCCCTCGACCTGGGCTTCACCACCCTGAAGAACCGCACCCTGATGGGCTCCATGCACACCGGCCTGGAAGAAAAGCCCAACGGATTCGAGCGCATGGCCGCCTACTTCGCCGAGCGTGCCCGTGGTGGCGTCGGCCTGATGGTCACCGGCGGCATCGGCCCGAACGCCGAAGGTGGCGTCTATGCTGGCGCAGCCAAGCTGACCACCGTGGAAGAGGCTGAAAAGCACCGCATCGTCACCCGCGCGGTGCACGAGGCGGGCGGCAAGATCTGCATGCAGATCCTCCATGCCGGTCGCTACGCCTATAACCCCAAGCAGGTGGCGCCGTCGGCCATCCAGGCACCGATCAACCCCTTCAAGCCCAACGAGCTGGATGAGGCGGGTATCGAGAAGCAGATCCAGGACTTCGTCACCTGCTCGTCGTTGGCCCAGCAGGCCGAGTACGACGGCGTCGAGATCATGGGATCCGAGGGCTACTTCATCAACCAGTTCCTCGCCGCCCACACCAACCAGCGCACCGACCGCTGGGGTGGCAGCTACGAGAACCGCATGCGCCTGGCGGTGGAGATCGTCCGCCGCGTACGTGAGGCGGTAGGCCCGAACTTCATCATCATCTTCCGTCTGTCCATGCTCGACCTGGTGGAAGGCGGCAGCACCTGGGACGAGATCGTCATCCTGGCCAAGGCCATCGAAGCCGCTGGCGCCACCCTCATCAACACCGGCATCGGCTGGCACGAGGCGCGCATTCCCACCATCGCCACCAAGGTGCCGCGCGCGGCCTTCACCAAGGTCACCGCCAAGCTGCGTGGCGAGGTGAAGATTCCGCTGATCACCACCAACCGCATCAACACCCCGGAAGTGGCCGAGCAGGTTCTGGCCGAAGGCGATGCCGACATGGTGTCCATGGCCCGTCCCTTCCTGGCCGACCCGGACTTCGTGAACAAGGCCGCCGAAGGCCGCGCCGACGAGATCAACACTTGCATCGGCTGCAACCAGGCCTGCCTGGACCACACCTTCGGCGGCAAGCTCACCAGCTGCCTGGTCAACCCCCGTGCCTGCCACGAGACCGAGCTGAACTACATCCCGGTCGTCCAGGCCAAGAAGATCGCCGTGGTCGGCGCCGGCCCGGCGGGCCTCGCAGCCGCCACCGTCGCCGCCGAACGTGGCCACAGCGTGACCCTGTTCGACGGCGCCTCCGAGATTGGCGGCCAGTTCAACGTGGCCAAGCGCGTACCGGGCAAGGAGGAGTTCTTTGAAACCCTGCGCTACTTCAAGCGCAAGCTGGACACCTCCGGCGTCGACCTGCGCCTGAACACCCGGGTTTCCGCTGACGACCTGGCCAAGGGCGGTTTCGACGAAATCATCCTCGCCACCGGTATTTCCCCCCGCACCCCGGACATCCCCGGCATCGATCACCCGAAGGTGATCGGTTACCTGGACGCCATCCTCCAGCGCAAGCCGGTGGGGCAGAAGGTGGCGGTGATCGGCGCCGGCGGCATCGGCTTCGACGTCTCCGAGTTCATCACCCACCAAGGCGAATCCACCAGCCTGAGCCGCGAGGCCTTCTGGAAGGAGTGGGGCATCGACGGCGCCCTGGAGGCCCGTGGCGGTATCAAGGGTATCCAGGCGCAGCCGCATCCGGCGGCGCGTCAGGTGTTCCTGCTGCAGCGCAAGAAATCCAAGGTGGGCGACGGCCTCGGCAAGACCACCGGCTGGATCCATCGCACCGGCCTGAAGAACAAGCAGGTGCAGATGCTCAACGCAGTGGAGTACCTCAAGGTAGACGACGCCGGCCTGCACATCCGCATCGCCGAGGGCGAACCCCAGGTGCTGCCGGTGGACACCGTGATCGTCTGTGCCGGCCAGGACCCGCTGCGTGAACTGCACGAAGGCCTTGTGGCTGCCGGGCAGAGCGTGCACCTGATCGGCGGTGCCGATGTGGCCGCCGAGCTGGATGCCAAGCGCGCCATCAATCAGGGGTCGCGCCTGGCCGCCGAACTCTGATCCCCTCCGCCGCCCGGTTCCCCGCCGGGCGGCTTTCCCTCCAGTTCCAACCACGTCACAATTTCGTCCTGCCGCCGGTCCGACGGGCTTTGGCGGCAGGCGAGTGCCAACCCAGTCACATTGCTCGCCGGCTAATATCCCCTAGACTTTTCTACAGTCCGGATCAGTGCGTGCGGGTTGAACCCGCGCACGTCAGGCCCCCATCAACGCCCACCGCGATTCACCGCACTGAGCCAGAGGTCGAGGGATGAGCAAGCTTAAGAAGCCGCAACTGGTGGAAGCCGTCGTGTTTTACAACGACCGCGGCATCTGCAAGCAGATGCTCTACTCCGAATTCGAAGCGATCCTTGACGGCGTGGTCGGTCTGCCGGAGTTCGCCGACAGCCAGGTGCGCCTGGCCTACCTGATGATCAACGCGCGCCTGCAAGTGCGCTCGGTGGTTTTCTTCTACCTCGACTTCGATGAAGACGGCCGTGCCGATACCGGCTGGAACCTGCCCCTGCGGCAGTTGGCCGAACGTGCCGGACGCGGCCCTGACCTGGGCGCCGGGCCCATCCGCCTGGCCTGTCGCAGCCAGTGCCCGGTGTCCTGGCAGCAGATGCACCTCTGGGACCCGAGCCTCAACGCCGACTGCAATGACCTCGCGCTGCTGCGCGATGCGGTCAAGGTCAACAGCCTCGGGGTGCTGGTGGAGGAGGAGGCGCCCCAGGTGCTGGATGCCGAACGGTTGCAGGTGGCTCAGGAAGACAGTTGGTACGCGCCGCCGGAAATCACCAAGGAGATGGCCGAGCAACTGGCGGAGAAGATGGAAAAGGAGCATCGGCTGAAGACCGCCCAGCTGGTGCGCCAGCAGCGTCTGCGCCTCAGCTCCCTCAACCAGCAGAACGAAGAGGCCCTGGCCCGTGTGCGCCAGGCCGCCGACCAGAGCAATTCGGCCTTGCAGGAGCAGATGCGCGCCCTGCAGCACGCCTTGCGCCAGCAGGAGGAGGTCAATGCCGGATTGCAGGCCCAGCTCGCTGGCGAAACGGAGCGTTACCAGGCCAGCCGCGAAGAAATGGCCCTGCAAATGCGTGCCCTGGAACGCCACGGACGCACCGAGGCGGATATCCTCCGGGCCCAGTTCGAGGGCGAGCTCCAGGCGCGGGTCGACGCTGCCGTGAACGAGTACCGCGAGCAGCTTGCCATCCGCGATGTCGAGTTGGCCTACCGCGACCAGGTGGATGCCCAGTTGCAAGCCGAGATCAATCGTCTGCGCCAGGAATGCGAAGCCCTCGAAGGCCAGTCAGGCCAACAGGTGCTGGAGCGCCTGTCCCAGTTGGGGGTGGTCTTCGTCGTCTATCATCCCGGCGCCGGTCACCTGACCATTCCGCTGACCGATATCCCCCGCTACCAGGACAACCCCCAGGCCTACGCAGCGGCCAAGTGCTTCGTGTCCGAGACCCAGTACCGCCAGTGGCTGGCCCATTACCAACAGCCCACCTGCGAGGCGAGCCTGCCCAGCGGCGAGCGCTGCAGCATGCCCATCGATCGCGTCGAGGCCCCCAGCCGCTTCGTCGTCGGCGAATCCAACTGCTGCCCCCGGCATCGGGCGGGAGGGCGCCTGCGTACCGCCGGCTGAGCGGCGTTCACTCCACGCTCACGAATTTTCCTTGCGCCCGCTGATCGGGCGCCGACGGACTCGACCTTGCCCCTGACCCTGCCTGACTGGAACCCGCGCGCCATCCTTGAACCGCTGCGCCTGCCCTGGCTGGCCACGGCCGGCGTGGAAGTGGCCGTGCTGCGCCTGGATGCCCTGGATCCGTTGGTGTCCGGCAACAAGTGGTTCAAGCTGGCACCCTACCTGGCACGGGCCGCGCGTGAAGGCGCCGAGGGCGTGATCAGCCTGGGTGGTGCCCATTCCAATCACCTCCATGCGCTGGCGGCAGCGGGCAAGCGCTTCGGCTTTCCCACTGTCGGTCTGCTGCGCGGCGAGCCACAGGACACGCCCACGGTACGGGATCTCGAGCGCTTCGGCATGGCGCTCCACTGGCTGGGCTACGGCGGCTATCGCGCACGCCACCAGCCGGGCTTCTGGGAGCCCTGGCTACAGCGTTACCCACGCTTCCAGCCGGTGCCTGAAGGAGGTGGCGGCTTGCCGGGTGCCCAGGGCTGTGCCGCGTTGGTGGAAATGATCCGCGAACAACTGCCGTCGCTGGGCTGGGACGACTACCACAGCCTCTGGACTGCCGCCGGCACCGGTACCACTTTGGCTGGCCTGGTGCTGGGCGAGGAGGGCCGGCACCCGGTGATGGGGGCGCTCGCAGTGCCGCCGGACCATGGTGTGGCCGAGCAGGTGAGCGCCATCCTGGCTGAGTCAGGGCGGGCAGACGCGGGCTATCGCCTGATCGACGCCAGCCGTGCCGGCTTCGCCCGCCTGGATGCCGAGTTCGCACGTTTTCTGCTGGATAGCGAGCGGGAGAGTGGTGTCCCGCTGGATCCGGTTTATACCGCCAAGTCCGTGCTTGCCATCGCGGGCGAAGTGCGGGCCGGACGCATCCCGTCCGGCAGCCGGCTGGTGCTGTTGCACACCGGCGGCCTGCAAGGGCGTCGGGCCATGCAGGCCGATCTGTTGAAACTGGCCGGCTACACTGACCGGGCAGTGCAAGAACAAGGATGATTCCATGAGCGAACCCCTGAATCCCCAGCAACTGCGTAGCCTGGTTCCGCTCAACGCGCTGTCCGACCAACAGTGGCGCGAATTGCGTTCACAGCTGGTGCCGCAGCCTCTGCTGGCCGGCCAATTGCTGTTCCGGCGCGGCGACCAGGCGCGCCTGACCTGGTACCTGCTCTCCGGCGAACTGCTGCTGCGTGATGCCGAAGGCGTGGAAGTGCGCCTGGAGGCCGGCAGTGAAGCCAGCTGTCATCCCCTCTCCCCAAGTCTGCCGCGCTTGCATGAAGCCTTGGCGTTGCGCGACTGCTCGCTGTTGTCCATCGACAGTGCAGCCCTGGCACGCCAGCTCACCTGGGGCTCTACCCACCAGGACCTGATGCTGGAAATGGGTCAGGACGGCGACAGCGAGTGGCTCGAGTTCCTGCTCGCCAGTCCGTTGCTGGCCAAGGTGCCGCCGGCCAATGTGCGCAGCATGCTGGAGCGCCTGCGGCGTGTAGAGCTGCCGGCGGGCAGCCAGGTGATGCGCGAAGGGGAGGAGGGCGACTGCTGCTACTTCCTGCAGTCGGGCCGCGCCGAGGTGATTCGTGGCGCAGGCAGCGAGCGGCAACTGCTTGCTGAACTGGAAGTCGGTGCCTGCTTCGGTGAGGAGGCCTTGTTGGGGGATTGCCCGCGCAACGCCAGCATCACCTTGCTGGAGGACAGCGTGCTCCAGCGCCTCGACCGGGAGGACTTCCTCGAACTGCTCAAGGCGCCCGTGGTGGACGAGGTGAGCCTGGGAGAAGCGGTGCGCTTGATGGGCAGCGGCGGCCAGTGGCTGGATGTGCGCCTGCAGGAGGAGTACGAGCGCGCCCACGCGCCCCAGGCGCTGAACATGCCGCTGCACCTGCTACGGCTGAAGGCGCGCCTGCTCAGAAGCGGAGGCACCTACCTGTGCTATTGCGACAGCGGCAAGCGCAGCGCCAGCGCGGTCTTCATGCTGTCCCAACTGGGCTTTCGCGCCTACGCCCTGAGGGACGGCCTGGACGCCCTGCCGGCGGTGCAGCGGGATGCCCTCATCAGCGAAGCCGGCTCCGGCTACCTGGCCCGCTCCGGTGGGCGGGTCGAACGCAGCCGCTGATCCCCTGTCAGCGTGACGTTTCGGGCCTGCCGTTCGGGGGCGGTTTGCCCATCGACGGAACCCGGATCATGCCTGCAACGGTTCCAGCGGCCAGCGGTCGCTGACCACGAAGACCCGCTCGGTTTCCATCCAGCGCCCATCGTCATCTGGCTCCAGGCGCACCAGCAAGCGGGCGGGGCTGTCAGGCTCCAATTGTTGGCGCCATTGGAGGAAGCGCTCTTTGCTCCAGCACCCCTCGGCCTCGCAGGTGGCTGGGGCGAGCCAGGATTGCCGGGGTAGCGGTTGCCAACTGCCGTCCCCGGCCTGGTCGAGGAAGTCGTCCAGCTCGTTGTGGCGCAGCCAACGGCCCTGCAGGTGGGCGGGGTTGGCGCCCAGCGGGGCGGTGCAGCTGCCCGGCCACGGATAGAAGAGATAGCCGCCGAGCCAGAGTTCGGCGCTGGCCGGTTGGGCATCCAACTCGTCCAGCACCTGGCGGCTCTCGGGGCTGGCGGAAAGCGGCAACTGGTGCTGGCTGAGGTGCTCCAGTTTGAGGTCCAGGCGATCGTGGCTGCCCGGACCCAGCCATTCCGACGGATTGCTGCCGTCGCCATGACGCGGCCCCAGGTAGAGCTTGATGGCCAGTTCCAGGTGGTGCACGCCTTCGGCATCCCGCAGCAGGAGATCCAGTTCGCCCAGGGTCTGGCCAGCGATGCGGATCGGCAGGTTGGCCGCCAGCAGTTCCACGTCTGGCGCCTGGCCCAGGGCGAACTGCCAGAGGCGCTCGTAGTAAAGACCAAGGCGGCGGTTGGTTGCCTGCGCCAGCCAGTGCTCAAGCGCGTCAGGCGTCTTGTCCAGGCCGCGCAGCCAGTCGGCCAGGTGCTCGGGGTGGTCGGCCCAGCCGCTGGCGCAGAGGGGGTGGCGCTGGCGCCAGGGTGATTGGCTGAGCAGTGGCGGCGAGAGTAATGCCCAGGCCAGGTCGCGCACGCCGGCGTGGCGCAACTGGCGGGGGAGGTCGGTAATCGATTCGAAGGCTTGCATGCTGCGAGCATAGCTGACTGCGGTTTGCCGCTGTCCGCAGCTATCCCCCATAATTCCGCCATTCCCCATCCTGCCATGCCGTTCTGGAGCCCCATGGAGCAATTCCGCAATATCGGCATCATCGGTCGCCTGGGCAGTTCCCATGTGCTCGACACCATTCGCCGCCTGAAGAAATTCCTTCTGGACCGCCATCTCCATGTGATCCTCGAGGACACCATCGCCGAAGTCCTGCCGGGACACGGCCTGCAGACGTCGTCGCGGAAGATCCTCGGTGAGGTCTGCGACCTGGTGATAGTGGTCGGCGGCGACGGCAGCATGTTGGGTGCAGCGCGAGCCCTGGCCCGGCACAACGTACCGGTGCTGGGCATCAACCGCGGCAGCCTGGGCTTCCTCACCGACATCCGTCCCGACGAGCTGGAAGTGAAGGTGGCCGAGGTGCTGGACGGCCGCTACAGCGTCGAGACGCGCTTCCTGCTGGAGGCGGAGGTGCGTCGTCACGGCGAGGCCATCGGCCAGGGCGATGCGCTGAACGACGTGGTGCTGCACCCCGGCAAATCGACCCGGATGATCGAATTCGAGCTGCATATCGACGGCCAGTTCGTCTGCAGCCAGAAGGCCGACGGCCTGATCATCGCCACCCCTACCGGCTCCACGGCCTACGCGCTGTCCGCCGGCGGGCCGATCATGCATCCCAAGCTCGACGCCATCGTCGTCGTGCCCATGTATCCGCACACCCTGTCCAGCCGGCCCATCGTGGTAGACAGCACCAGTGAGCTGAAGATCGTGGTTTCGCCCAATCTGCAGATCTATCCGCTGGTGTCCTGCGATGGCCAGAACCACTTCACCTGTGCCCCCGGCGATACCATCACCGTGGCCAAGAAGCCGCAGAAGCTGCGCCTGATCCATCCCCTGGATCACAACTACTACGAGGTCTGCCGGACCAAGCTGGGCTGGGGCAGCCGACTCGGCGGAGGCGACTGATGAGCCTCGATCCGGCCCGTGGCTACGACCTGATCGGCGACGTCCACGGCTGCGCCCATACCCTGGAACGCCTGCTCGACCGCTTGGGCTACCGCAAGCAGGGTGACGTCTGGCGGCACCCGCAGCGGATGGCGCTGTTCCTGGGCGACATCATCGATCGCGGCCCACGTATCCGCGAGGCGCTGCATCTGGTTCACGCCATGGTGGAGGCTGGGCAAGCCCGTTGCATCATGGGCAACCACGAATTCAACGCCCTGGGCTGGAGCACGCCGGCGCCGCCTGGTAGCGGCCGTCACTTCGTCCGCGAGCACACGCCGCGCCATGCCCGCCTGATCAAGGAAACCCTGGAGCAGTTCGAAGGCCATCCGGCGGACTGGCGGGACTTCCTCGGCTGGTTCTACGAACTGCCGCTGTTCCTTGATGGCGGCCGCTTCCGCATGGTCCACGCTTGCTGGGACGGCGAGATGATCGCCGCGCTGCGGGACATGCATCCGGACGGTCGTATCAACGAGGCGTTCCTCAAGGCCGCCGCCGAGCCCTCCAGCTTCGCCACGCGGGTGTTCGACCGGCTGCTGCGTGGTACCGACCTGCCGCTGCCCGGCGGCATGACCCTGACGGGCAGCGACGGCTTCACCCGCTCGGTGTTCCGCACCAAGTTCTGGGCCGAGGACCCGCAGACCTACGGCGATGTGGTCTTCCAACCGGACGCCCTGCCGGAGCAGGTGGCCAGCCAGCCGCTGTCCCAGGCCCACAAATCGCGTCTGCTCAGCTACGGCCCGCAGGAACCGATCCTGTTCGTCGGCCACTATTGGCGGCGTGGCCGCCCGGCGCCGATTCGCGGCAACCTGGCTTGCCTGGACTACAGCGCGGTGATGTACGGCAAGCTGGTGGCGTATCGGTACGACCAGGAAACCCGCCTGGACCCGGACAAATTCGTCTGGGTGGAAGTCGAGCGCCCCGAGGAGTCCAGATGAGCGCGGTCGAAGTATTGCGGCTGCCCTTGACGGTGGACCTTTCCGGTTTCATCGCCTTGCTGCGGCGGCTGGAAGTGCCTTACCGCGTTAGCGAGGAATCCGGCGAGCAGGTGCTCTGGGTGCCGGGGCCGCAGTTGGCGGAACAGGTGCGCGGGCTGTACGAGCGCTACCCCGATGGCGATCCGCACTTCCAGTTGTCGGAGGATACGCCGAAGGAGGCGCCGCGCGCCGGTCTGCTTGCCCAGCTCAAGGCCCGCCCCATTACCAGCCTGGTGCTGTTACTGACCCTGGTGGTGGCTGGGCTGACCAACCTGGGAGACAACTTTTCGGTCATTCGCTGGCTGAGTTTCCAGGACTTCGAAATCCAGGGCGACTTCATCTATTTCCTGCCCGTGGCCGATGGTCTGGAAGCCGGACAGTGGTGGCGCCTGGTGAGCCCCATGCTGATCCACTTCGGCATCCTGCACCTGGCGATGAACGCCATGTGGTTCTGGGAACTGGGGCGGCGTATCGAGTCGCGCCAGGGCGGACTCATGCTGCTGGCGCTGACCCTCGGCTTTAGCCTGGTGTCCGATGTCGCCCAGTTCTTCAGCAGCGGCCCAACGCTGTTCGGCGGGCTTTCCGGCGTGCTCTACGGCCTGCTCGGCCATTGCTGGGTGTTCCAGCGCCTGGCGCCGTGCCCGGCCTACCGGCTGCCGCCGGGGGTGATGGCGATGATGCTGGTCTGGCTGCTGGTCTGCCTGTCCGGGCTGATCACAGCACTGGGCTTTGGCGCCATCGCCAATGGCGCGCACGTCGGCGGGCTGGTCGCGGGCTGTGCCACCGGACTGATTGGGGGTGCCCTGGCTCGTCTACGCCGTTAGAATGCGCAGCCTGTTCCATTTCCCTGCGAGGGGCCCATGTCGTCTTTTGCCCAACTGATCAGCAACATCACCCAGGATGTCTACGAGAGCCTCAAGCTGGCCGTGGAACTCGGCAAGTGGCCGGACGGCCGCAAGCTGACCCAGGAGCAGAAGGAGCTGTCGTTGCAGGCGGTGATCGCCTGGGAAATGAAGAACCTGCCCGAGGAAGAGCGCACTGGCTACATGGGCCCGCAGGAGTGCAGCTCCAAGTCCGAGCCCATCCCCAACATTCTGTTCAAGTCGAATTCGGTTCACTGATGCTGGAACTAGGACGCGGCACACTGAGCAAGATGTCGGTGCGCCTAGAAGCTCCCGTGCAATACGGCTTTCGCCTGGGCGAAGCGGAAGTTGCGGCAAACCCGCTGATCGGCAAGCAGCTGCGCCTGGAGTTCCTCGGCGCCATCCACTGCATCCACTGCGGGCGCAAGACAAAAAAGAGCTTCAGCCAGGGCTACTGCTACCCCTGCTTCACCAAGCTGGCGCAGTGCGACAGCTGCATCGTTAGCCCGGAGAAGTGCCATTACGACGAGGGCACCTGCCGCGAGCCGGAGTGGGGCGAGCGCTTCTGCATGACCGACCACGTCGTCTACTTGGCCAACTCCTCGGGCGTCAAGGTGGGCATCACCCGTGCCAGCCAGGTTCCGACCCGTTGGATCGACCAGGGCGCCAGCCAGGCGCTGCCGATCTTCCGTGTGGCCACCCGCCAGCAATCCGGCTTCGTCGAGGACCTGCTGCGCAGCCAGGTGGCCGACCGCACCAACTGGCGCGCCATGCTCAAGGGTGATGCGCCCCCGCTGGACCTGCCGGTCATCCGTGACGAGTTGTTCGATCACTGCGCCGAGGGCATTCGCGCCCTGCAGGATCGCTTCGGCCTGCAGGCGATCCAGCCGGTCATGGACCTGGCGCCCATCGAGATCAGCTATCCGGTGGATGCCTATCCGACCAAGGTCGTCAGCTTCGACCTGGACAAGACGCCGGTGGTGGAAGGTACGCTGCGGGGCATCAAGGGCCAGTACCTGATCCTCGATACCGGCGTGATCAACCTGCGCAAGTACACCGCCTACCAGTTGGCCATCAGCGCCGCGTAGCTCACGTCATCAAGTAGTCAGGTCGGCAGGGGAATAGTCCATACTCCGACCTTGCCCCATTCATCAGGCGCGGCCCAGGGTTATGGGGCCGCCCCGCAATCGAAGAGACGACCATGCGCACCGAGCAACCGAAAGTCATCTACCTCAAGGACTATCAGGCCCCCGAGTACCTGATCGACGAGACCAACCTGACCTTCGAGTTGTACGAGGACCACACCCTGGTCCACGCCCAACTGGTGATGCGCCGCAATCCGGAGCGCGGCGACGGCCTGCCGCCCCTGATGCTGGACGGCCAGCAACTGGAGCTGCTGTCGCTGTCCATGGACGACCGCGAGCTGACCGCCGCCGACTACCAGCTGGATGACAGCCACCTGACCCTGCAGCCGAAGTCGAAGTCCTTCACCCTCGACAGCACCGTACGCATCCACCCGGAAACCAACACCGCGCTGGAAGGCTTGTACAAGTCGGGCAAGATGTTCTGCACCCAGTGCGAGGCCGAGGGTTTCCGCAAGATCACCTATTACCTTGATCGCCCGGATGTGATGAGCAAGTTCACCACCACGGTGAGCGCCGAACAGCATCGCTACCCGGTACTGCTGTCCAACGGCAACCCGGTGGCCAGCGGGGCGGAGGAGGGCGGCCGGCACTGGGCCACCTGGGAAGACCCCTTCAAGAAACCCGCTTACCTGTTTGCCCTGGTGGCGGGTGATCTGTGGTGTGTGGAAGACAGCTTCACCACCATGACCCAGCGTGAAGTGGCCCTGCGCATCTACGTCGAGCCGGAGAACATCGACAAGGTCCAGCACGCCATGGACAGCCTGAAGAAGTCCATGCGCTGGGACGAGGAGGTCTACGGTCGCGAGTACGACCTGGACATCTTCATGATCGTCGCGGTCAACGACTTCAACATGGGCGCCATGGAGAACAAGGGGCTCAACATCTTCAACTCCAGCTGCGTGCTGGCCAAGGCGGAAACCGCCACCGATGCCGCCCATCAGCGTGTCGAGGCCGTGGTGGCTCATGAGTACTTCCACAACTGGTCGGGCAACCGTGTGACCTGCCGCGACTGGTTCCAGCTGTCCCTCAAGGAAGGCTTTACCGTATTCCGCGATGCGGAGTTCTCGGCCGACATGAACTCCCGCACCGTCAAGCGCGTCGAGGACGTGGCTTTCCTGCGCACCAACCAGTTCGCCGAAGATGCCGGCCCCATGGCCCACCCGGTGCGCCCGGACTCCTTTATCGAGATCTCCAACTTCTACACCCTGACCGTCTATGAAAAGGGCTCGGAAGTGGTGCGCATGATTCACACCCTGCTGGGTGCCGAAGGGTTCCGCAAAGGCACCGACCTCTATTTCGAGCGCCATGACGGCCAGGCCGTGACGTGCGACGACTTCGTCAAGGCCATGGAAGACGCCAACGGCGTCGACCTGACCCAGTTCAAGCGCTGGTACAGCCAGTCCGGCACCCCGCGCGTGACCGTGGAAGAGGTGTTCGACGCCACCGCGAAAACCTACAGCCTGACCTTCCGCCAGAGCTGCCCGGCCACTCCCGGCCAGAAGGAAAAGCAGCCTTTCGTCATTCCGGTGGAGCTTGGCCTGCTGGACAGCAACGGCCGCGAACTGCCCCTGCGCCTGCAGGGTGAGGCGGCGGCCCAGGGCACCAGCCGCGTGCTGGCGCTGAATGAGGCCGAGCAGCGCTTCACCTTTGTAGAGGTGCCGGAACGTCCGCTGCCTTCGCTGCTGCGCGGGTTCTCGGCGCCGGTGAAACTGGCGTTTCCCTACAGCCGTGACCAGCTGATGTTCCTGATGCAGCACGATTCGGACGGCTTCAACCGCTGGGAAGCTGGCCAGCAACTGTCGGTGCAGGTGCTGCAGGAGCTGATCGGCCAACATCAGCGTGGCGAGCCGTTGGTGCTGGACCCGCGCCTGATCACTGCCTTGCGCACCCTGCTGGAAGACGCGTCCCTGGACCAGGCCATGGTGGCGGAGATGCTGTCGCTGCCGAGCGAGGCCTATCTCACCGAAATCAGCGAAGTGGCGGATGTGGATGCCATCCACGCCGCCCGCGAATTCGCCCGCCAGTCCATCGGTGATGCCCTGTTCCAGCCGCTGCTGGCGCGCTACCAAGCCAACCGCGCGGCGTCCCGTGACACCGCCTATGTGGCCGAGGCCGCGCACATCGCCCGCCGTACCCTGCAGAACATCGCCCTGTCCTACCTGATGCAGAGCGGCAAGGCGGAAGTGCTGGAAGCCTGCCTGGAGCAGTTCAACGATTGCGACAACATGACCGAGCGCTTGTCCGCCCTGGCCGTGCTGGTCAACTCCAGCTTCGAGACGGAGAAGGCCGACGCCCTGGCGCGCTTCGCCGAGCACTTCAAGGATGACCCGCTGGTGATGGACCAGTGGTTCAGCGTGCAGGCCGGGTGCAGTCTGCCGGGTGGGTTGGAGCGGGTTCAGGCGCTGATGCAGCATCCGGCGTTCACGCTGAAGAACCCGAACAAGGTGCGTGCGCTGATCGGTGCCTTCGCCAACCAGAACCTTGTGAACTTCCACCGCGCCGATGGAGCGGGCTATCGCTTCCTCGCCGATCATGTGATCACGCTGAATGCGCTCAACCCGCAGATTGCCTCTCGCCAACTGGCACCGCTGACTCGCTGGCGCAAGTATGACGCCAGCCGTCAGCAGCTCATGAAAGCGGAGCTGGAGCGCATCCTCGCGTCCGGCGAGCTGTCCAGCGACGTCTTCGAAGTGGTTAGCAAGAGCCTCGCCTGACGCCCCCCCTCTCGGCAGCCCGCGAGAGCGGGCTGTCATCCCTTCGAAATCGTTCCTTCATGAAGTGTTACTGGTTAGTTCCGGTAACACTTTTTTGTTACTCAACGAAATATCCCCGACCACAACTATGCGCGATCGGTCTTAAAAGCCCATAAAAGGCTTGACCAGGCAGCCATTAGTATGAACGTTCATCGTCAGTAAGTGTGATCTTGAGTGACAAATCGTGCCAGATCGTCCGACAAGATCGGACAGAAAATCTGGATTTGATCAGTGGATGATCAGTCACTTGTTTGACAATTTTCTGTCGGACGACCTGCGGAACTTTTCTGACAGCTATTTCTGAATTGGCACCATGGTTGCAAAGTCGGTGCTGGTTTGGCCCTGTTTCGGTGCATACGAAGCGGGGTGCGCTCTGCGCTGGGGATTTCCTGCCGAAGCAAAAAAAGCCGCCAAGAGCGGCTGGACAAACAAGCCCGCCTGACGGGCAGCCAATAACAAAGTGATCAGTCCACGGAGTAAGACTCAATGGAGCTCAAGTCCCGTAAGCCCATGTTGCGTTTCGCACCGGCCAAGGCAGGTTTCGCCTTCGCCGGCATTCTGCCGCTGCTGGTAGCCGCCCAGGCCCAGGCAGTGGAATTCAGCTTCGCCAACGATGAAATTTCCGGCTCCATCGACACCACCGTGTCGTATGGCCAGTTGTGGCGCGTCCAGGGTCGCGACAAGACCAACGACGACATCAACACCAACGACGGTAACCGCAACTTCGATACCGGCCTGGTCTCCGAGGTCTACAAGATCACTTCCGACCTGGAAGCGACCTACAAGAACTACGGCATGTTCGTCCGTGGCACCGCTTTCTATGACACCCAGATCATGGACAAGCGCAATGACTACCTGGACAACAACAATCCGCCCCAGCCGAGCCAGAATTTCCCGAAGGATGACAGCTTCACCGACGCGACCCGCGACAAGGCCGGCAGTGACGCGCAGATCCTCGACGCCTACCTCTATGGCAACTGGGACGTGGCCGACATGCCGGTCACCGGCCGTGTGGGCAAGCAGGTGTTCAACTGGGGCGAGGGCATCTTCTACCGCGGTGGCGTGAACACCACCAACCCGGTGGACGCCGCCAAGTTCCGCCTGCCGGGCTCCGAGCTGAAGGAAGTGCTGGTACCGGTGGAAGCCCTGAGCTTCAACCTCGGTCTGACCGAGAACCTGTCGATGGAAACCTTCTACCAATGGAACTGGAAGGAATCGGCCATTGACCCGGTGGGCACCTACTTCTCCGAGACCGACCTGTTTGCCGAGGGCGGGAACACCGCCTATTCCACCCAGCCGCGCCTTACGCCCCTGGCCGGCGCGTACTCTGCGCTGAGCGCCCGAGGGGTGGGTGGCCTGGCCGGTGGTCCTACCGTGAACAGCGACGGCGTGATCAAGGTTGCTTCCATCCGTCCGGATATCAACGCCAAGAACGATGGTCAGTTCGGTGTGGCTTTCCGCTATATCGCCGAAGAACTGAACTCCACTGAGTTCGGCTTCTACTTCGTCAATTATCACGCCAAGGAACCCACCATCCAGGCTGATCTGGGCAGCTACGCGGGCCTGAACCTGCAGCAGGTCGCTCAAGGCGTGGTGACTGGGCAGACCGTTCAGCAGCTGATGCAGGCCGGCTTCACCCAGCAGCAGATCGCCCAGGTCGCCGCAGGCGGCACCACGGGTGTTCCGGCCTTCGACGCCGCCATCGGCGGTGCCTTAGCCAACATTCCCAACCTGGTGAGCGCTGGCCTGTCTGATCCGACCTCGCAGCTGTCCCAGGCCGTTGGCGGCCTAGCCACCATCGACGTGGCGAACCAGGTCGATGCCCGTCGCGAATACGCCGAAGACATCCGCATGTACGGCCTGAGCTTCAACACCACCATTGGTGAAGCCTCGGTCTTTGGTGAGCTGGCCTACCGCCCGAACCTGCCGATCGGTGTCGCCACCACCAACGACCTGCTGGGCGATCTGCTGCTCCAGGCTCCGCAGTTGGCTTCGGGCCAGACCGTCAACATCGGCGGCCAGGACGTCCACCTGGGCGACTCAATCCACAACGTCGAGCGCGTAGAGGCTTACAACAGCTCCCTGGGCACCATCTACAACTTCGGTCCCGGGCTGACTTTCGACTCTCTGATCGGCGTTGCCGAACTGGCTTCCGAGCACCTGCGCGGCAGCTCCCTGCAGTACACCGCGTTCAACGGTGAGAACCGCTACTTCTCCGGCCGTGGCAACAACTCCTACGTCTCCGGTGGCGATCGTGACGATCAGGTCAACAAGAACGCCTACGGCTACACCCTGCTGGTGTCCGGTACCTGGAACGACGTCTACGCCGGTGTGAACATTTCGCCCTATGCCGTCTACAAGGACGACTTCGAGGGTAACTCCTTCCAGACCGGCAACTTCATCGAAGGTCGCAAGGCCTACACCCTGGGCGTGAAGGCGACCTACCTGAACAGCCTGGAGGCCGAGCTGCAGTACACCGAGTTCTACGGCGCTGGCCAGAACAACTCGGCTCGTGATCGCGACAACATCGGTTTCAACGTCAAGTACTCCTTCTAAGCCCAACAAGAACAAGACGGGCGCCTTCGGGCGCCCGACGCAGACCCATCACGGAGAACCCACATGCTGAAGAAGCTTTCGCTGATTAGCGCCGCGGTCGCCCTGGCGCTCTCCGCCAGCAGCGCCATGGCGTCGGTTTCGGCCCAGGACGCCGCCAAGCTCGGCACCAGCCTGACCCCCTTCGGCGCCGAGAAGGCCGGCAACGCCGCCGGTACCATCCCGGCCTGGACCGGCGGTATCACCCAGGCTCCAGCGGGCTACAAGTCCGGCCAGCACCATCCTGACCCGTTCCCGGAAGACAAGCCGCTGTTCACCATCACCAAGGCGAACCTGGACAAGTACAAGGCCAACCTGACCCCGGGTCAGATCGCCCTGTTCAACGCCTACCCGGACAGCTTCCAGATGCCGGTGTACCAGACCCGTCGCTCCGGCTCCGCGCCGCAGTGGGTGTATGACAACACCGTCAAGAATGCCACCAGCGCCAAGCTGCTGGACGGCGGTAACGGCTTCGCCGATGCCTACGGCGGTATCCCGTTCCCGATCCCGCAGAACGGCGTCGAGGCCGTGTGGAACCACATCACCCGTTATCGCGGCTCCTACATCGTGCGCCGCGCCTCGGAAGTGGCTGTGCAGCGCAATGGCGACTACTCCCTGGTGACCTCCCAGCAGGAAGCCCGGTTCAAGTACTACAACCAGCAGGGGTCGTACGCCGACCTGAACAACATCCTCTTCTACTACCTGTCCTTCACCAAGAGCCCGGCTCGCCTGGCCGGTGGTGCGACCCTGGTCCACGAGACCCTGGACCAGGTGAAAGAGCCGCGTCAGGCCTGGGGCTACAACGCCGGCCAGCGCCGCGTGCGCCGTGCGCCGAACCTTGCCTACGACACCCCGATCGCTGCGGCCGACGGCCTGCGTACCGCCGACGACACCGACATGTTCAACGGTGCTCCGGACCGTTACGACTGGAAGCTGGTGGGCAAGAAGGAAATCTACATCCCGTACAACAACTACAAGGTTTCCAGCCCTGAAGTTAAGTACAAGGACCTGCTGCAGCCCGGCCACCTGAACCCGGCCTTTACCCGCAACGAACTGCACCGCGTGTGGGTCGTGGAAGGCACCTTGAAGGCGGGCGCCCGCCACATCTACTCCAAGCGCACCCTGTTCCTCGACGAGGACAGCTGGCAGGCCGCTGTGGTGGACCAGTACGACGGCCGTGGCGAGCTGTGGCGCGTATCGGTGGCTTACCTGAAGAACTACTACGACCTGCCGACCACCTGGTCCGCGCTGGACGTGTTCCACGACCTGCAGGCCCGCCGCTACCACGTGCAGAACCTGGACAACGAAGAGCCGACCACCATCGACTTCACCCAGGCTGTGCCGGACGATGGCTACTTCAAGCCTTCCGCCCTGCGTCGCCGCGGTACTCGTTGATCCCGTAACGCTCCACGAAAAGGCCGCTCTCCGTAGCGGCCTTTTTTTTGCGGTGTCTCTCGCTCCCCACGCCGGGGTGTCCAGTCGGTGGGTAATGCATCCACCTGCCTCGCACTGATCGCCATGTGACAGGTAGTGAAGGAAAGTGATACGGCGGCCCGTGACCGCTCGGTCAGTTATCAGTTACGAAGCGGCTTTCTTGCTTAACAAAACATAACGTCCCGCTGATTGTGCGTGCTTTCCAAAGCTGGCTAGGATTAGGGCGCTGCCTACCAGGGCAGTTTCACCTATAACAATAAGGGGAAAGGTGTATGAGTGAGCCCGTCATGCGGCGCACCCCGTCCGGCCTCTCCGTGGATGCCCTCCACAAGCCGACGTTCCGCTTCCACTCGCCGCTGGCCAAAGCGCTCTCGCTGTTCAGTGTGCTCTCCGTCCTTGCTGCTGCCGCTGCGCCCATTCCCGCGTCCGCGCTGGCTGCTGATGCTCCTGTCCTCTCCATCGAATCGCCCAAGGCCGTGAGCAGCCTGCTGCTCGATGTCGCCCATGCCGGCAAGCGCCTGGTGGCCGTTGGCGACCGTGGCCACATTCTCTATTCCGACGACAACGGCAAGTCCTGGACCCAGGCCAAGGTGCCGACTCGCCAGATGCTCACCGCTGTCTATTTCGTCGATGACAAGAAAGGTTGGGCCGTGGGCCATGACGCCCAGATCCTCGCCAGCGAGGATGGCGGCGCCACCTGGACCCTGCAGTTCGAAGACCTGAAGCGTGAAGCGCCGCTCCTCGACGTCTGGTTCAAGGACGCCAGCACCGGTTTCGCCGTTGGCGCCTACGGTGCCCTGCTGACCACCCAGGACGGTGGCAAGAACTGGGAAGACGTCAGCGACCGCCTGGATAATGAAGACCAGTACCACCTCAACTCCATCACCGCCGTGAAAGACTCCGGCCTGTTCGTGGTGGGTGAGGCGGGCAGCATGTTCCGTTCCGCCGACTGGGGCGAGACCTGGGAACGCCTCGAGGGCCCCTACGAGGGTTCCCTGTTCGGCGTTCTCGGTACTGCCGAGCCTGGCGTGGTGATCGCCTACGGCCTGCGCGGCCACCTGTTCCGTTCCGCCGACTTCGGCAACACCTGGGAAACCGTGCCGCTGAAGACCAGCCACGGCGAACTGGAGTTCGGCCTGTCCGGCGGCGTCCTGCTGCCCGATGGCAGCCTGGTGGTGGTCGGTCACGGCGGCAGCGTGCTGAAGAGCACCGACAACGGCCGCAGCTTCGCGGTGGTGAACCGCAGCGACCGGATGTCTCTCGCCAGTGTCATCGCCGACGAGAAGGGTAACCTGATCCTGGTGGGACAAGGCGGTGTGCGCGTAGCGTCGCCGACCGGCGCCGAGCTGGGCCAACTATAAGAAGGGCGGAGAGTTTCGATGAGTACCCATCACCAGGACAAGGCGACCTTCCTGGAGCGCCTGATCTTCAACAACCGGCCGGCCGTGATCGGCATCTGCCTGCTGGTCAGCGTCTTCCTCTTCTGGCAGGCCATGCATGTGCGGCCGTCCACCAGCTTCGAGAAGATGATCCCGCTGCATCATCCGTACATCCAGAAGATGCTGGAACACCGCAATGACCTGGCCAACCTGGGCAACACCGTGCGTATCTCGGTGGAAGCGGTCAACGACGACATCTTCAGCAAGGAGTACATGGAGACCCTGCGTCAGATCCATGACGAGGTCTTCTACATCTCCGGCGTCGACCGTTCCGGCCTGAAGTCCCTGTGGAGCCCGAGCGTTCGCTGGACCGAAGTGACTGAAGAAGGCTTCGCCGGTGGCGAGGTCATTCCGCAGACCTACGACGGTTCCGCTGCCAGCCTGGAAGAGCTGCGCAACAACGTGCTCAAGTCCGGCCAGATCGGCCGTCTCGTGGCCAACAACTTCAAGTCCAGCATCATCGACGTGCCGCTGCTGGAGTCCTACCCGGACCCGAACGACCAGGGCAAGCTGCTGAAGCTCGACTACCGCCAGTTCTCCCACGAGCTGGAAGAGAAGATCCGCGACAAGTACCAGGCTCAGAACCCCAATGTGAAGGTCCACGTGGTGGGCTTCGCCAAGAAGGTGGGTGACCTGATCGATGGCCTGATCATGGTGGTGATGTTCTTCGGCATCGCCTTCCTCATCACCCTGGTGCTGCTCTACTGGTTCACCTGGTGTATCCGCAGCACCATCGCCGTGCTCATCACCACCCTGGTGGCGGTGGTCTGGCAGCTGGGCCTGATGCACTCCGTAGGCTTCGGTCTGGACCCCTACTCGATGCTGGTGCCATTCCTGATCTTCGCCATCGGCATTTCCCATGGCGTGCAGAAGATCAACGGTATCGCCCTGCAATCCAGTGACGCCGACAACGCCCTGACCGCAGCCCGGCGTACCTTCCGCCAGTTATTCCTGCCGGGCATGATCGCGATCCTCGCCGACGCCGTGGGCTTCATCACCCTGCTGATCATCGACATCGGCGTGATCCGCGAGCTGGCCATCGGCGCCTCCATCGGTGTGGCGGTGATCGTCTTCACCAACCTGATCCTGCTGCCGGTCGCCATTTCCTACGTCGGCATCAGCAAGAAGGCCATCGAGCGCAGCAAGCGGGACGCCAAGCGCGATCATCCGTTCTGGCGCCTGCTGTCCAACTTCGCTCATCCGGTGGTGGCCCCCATCTCCGTGGTGATCGCCCTGATCGCCTTCGGCGGCGGCCTCTGGTATGGCCATAACCTGAAGATCGGTGACCTCGACCAGGGCGCTCCGGAACTGCGTCCGGACTCCCGCTACAACCAGGACAACAACTTCATCATCAACAACTACTCCACCAGCTCCGACGTGCTGGTCGTCATGGTCAAGACCGGCCCCGAAGGCTGCTCCACCCATGACGCCCTGGCGCCGGTGGATGAGTTGATGTGGAAGATGGAGAACACGCCGGGCGTGCAGTCCGCCATCTCCATGGTCACTGTCTCCAAGCAGGTGATCAAAGGGATGAACGAAGGCAACCTGAAGTGGGAAACCCTGTCCCGCAACCAGGACGTGTTGAACAACTCCATCAGCCGTGCCGAAGGCCTGTACAACTCCGACTGCTCGCTGGCCCCGGTGCTGGTGTTCCTCAACGACCACAAGGCCGAGACCCTGTCCCGCGCCGTGGCCGCAGTGGAGGAGTTCGCCAAGGAAAACAACAAGGACGGCCTGCAGTTCCTGCTCGCCGCAGGCAACGCCGGCATCGAAGCGGCCACCAACGAGGTGATCGCCCAGGCCGAGCTGACCATCCTGATCCTGGTGTACATCTGCGTCGCCGTGATGTGCCTGATCACCTTCCGCTCCATCGCCGCCACCCTGTGCATCGTGCTGCCGTTGATCCTCACCTCGGTGCTGGGCAACGCACTGATGGCCTGGCTCGGCATCGGCGTGAAGGTGGCGACCCTGCCGGTGATCGCCCTGGGCGTGGGTATCGGTGTCGACTACGGCATCTACATCTACAGTCGCCTGGAGAGCTTCCTGCGCGCCGGCCTGACCCTGCAGGAGGCCTATTACGAGACCCTGAAGTCCACCGGCAAGGCCGTGCTCTTCACCGGTCTGTGCCTGGCCATCGGCGTCGCCACCTGGATCTTCTCGGCCATCAAGTTCCAGGCCGACATGGGGCTGATGCTGACCTTCATGCTCCTCTGGAACATGTTCGGCGCCCTGTGGCTGTTGCCGGCCCTGGCGCGCTTCCTGATCAAGCCCGAGAAACTGGCGGGCAAGGTCGGAGGTTCCCTGCTGGCCCACTAAGGCGAGTTGATTGAAGAAAAACCGCGGCCCTGGCCGCGGTTTTTTTTATGGGCTGTTCCGGGGACGGTGCCTACGGACTGCGGGAGAGGGAAGCCGTGCCTCGCTCGGAATTCAAAGGGCAGCCCTGCGGCCTGCTTGGCGAATGAATTCGCCCCCACAGGAAGAGCACCACTGCCCAGCGCGCGCCCGGACTGCCCCCCTTTTCATTTCAGGGAGAGGGCAACCATGGCCTGCGCGGACCTCGAAGGCACAGGAGAAGCACCACAGCTCATCTCACCGTGGGTACAGCGGCGGCAGCTGGCTCGCCTCGCTGGTCGTCTGCTGCTGGGCTTGCGGAGCAGGGAGGGCGCGGATGGCTTTCCAGAGGTCTTCGCCCTGCCAGTGCTGGCCGGCTTCGCTGTAGAGGGCGCCGTTCAGACCGTCCATGGCGTCGGACAACGGCACGAAGCGGGCGGCCATGTCGGCCAGGGTTTCCGGTTGCTGGCGCGCCCAGTTGTCCAGGGCCTGGCGCGTCGCGTGGGGATCGTTGGACTGGCAGGCGCGGCGCAGGTCGTCCAGCAAGGTACGTGGGCTCGGGCCGGCCTGGACCGTGGGCAGGATCGCCGGCTGGCGGCGGGCACGCCACCAGAGGCCGAAGCCCAGGAGCGTGGTGCAGGCGAGCAGGGCGCTGGCGAGTTGCCAGGGCCAGAGTCGCGCGCGGGTGGCTGCGTTGTCGACCTGAGCGTCACCGGCAGGAGTGGTGCTGGCTTCCAGTTCCGGGTTGGTGGCCACTTCCAGGGTGCGGGCCGGAATCTCGCTGTGCTCCAGGCGATTATCCCGGGTGTTCCACCAGGTCACCGTCACTGCCGGCAACTGCAGGTGACCACTGGCGGTGGGCACCAGCGCCTCGCGCTCTTCGCGGCTGCCAATCAGGCCGCGCTCGTCGATCTGGTTGCTCAATTGCGGCTGGTCCGGATAGCGCCGCAGCCCCTGGGCCTGGGTCGCGGGCATCGGTGGAATCTGCGCGCTGGACAACCCTTCCGCCCTCAGCATGAGGCTGCGGGTCAGCGAATCGCCTGTCAGAACCGCATTGGGATCGGGGCTCCAGGATTCGGTCAGGGTCAGGCTGCGTGCCGGCAGCCAGGGGGCGTCGGACGGGTATTCGGCCGGCTTGGGCAATACCGTCAGGGGAATGCGCGGCGAGTTCACACGGGTCAGCTTGCCGGGGCGAGGGCCGAAGGGCTGGAAACTGTTCTGGCTGCCGGCGTCCACCAGGGTGGCGCTGAACACCTGCGGGGGAATGTTCAGCACGCCGCTCTTCTGTGGGAAGACGGCATAGCGCACTTCGATCACCCCGTGGCGAACGCCGTTGATCTCCTTCTCGTAGGTGCGCGGCTCGCCCAGTTGCTCGACCCGGGCATCGTCCATCTGCAGCGGGCTGAGGCTGCTGTCGTCGTAGAGGGAAACCGAGTGGTAGATGCGCAGGGTGAGGATGGCCTGGGCCTGCACGTAAACGCTTTCCTGGTCGAGGCTGGCATCGATGAACACCGGAGCCAGATTGCCATTGCCGGCCTTTTCCGCCTTCTCGACGTTCAGGGTAATGGGCGCGCTGTGGACTTCTCCCAGCTTGATCGACGGGATGGTGACGAAGCCGCTCTGCTTGGGTTGCAGGGTGATGATCCAGCGGGTGGCGCGGTCGTTCCGGCCATTGAAGGTGCCCAACTGGTTGATCTGGCGAGTGGCGAGCACCTCGAACTGGTCATTGAGGGGCGTCAGGTCGGGCTTGCCGAAGAGCGTCGGGTCGGAGGATTCGAGGGTCAACTCCACGGTCTCACCCTCGCTCAGGCGCGTGCGGTCGACGGAGGCGGTGAAGCCTGCGGCCTGGGCGACCATGGCCAGCAGGCTGAGGAGGAGGGTGCATAGCAGGCGCGTCATCACTGTTCTTCCTGGCGCTGTTGCTGTTCGTACCAGAACTTGCGGCGCAGCAGTTCGGCGGGGTCGTCCGGGATCTGCCGCAGCCATTGTTCGAGGGCCTGGCGGCGTTCGTCGCCCAGGGGCTCGGCTCTGGCGGTCTGGGCCTGGGCGGCATCCGTGGGCGTGGCCTCTTCGGCCGTGCCACCTGTGGCAGGCCGTGCCTGGCCGTGTTGCTGGACCTCGCCAGCGCCCTGCTGCTGGGCATTGGGGCTGTCGCTCTGATCGCCGGATTGCTGCTGTTGCTGAGCCGCGCTCTGCTCGGCGGTCTGGCCAGCCTCTTTCTGCTCGCCGGTCTGTTGGTCCTGGCTGTTGGCAGCGGCCTTGGCCTCACGCTGGCGCAGCAGTTCTTCCACCAGCGCCTTGTTCTTCTGGGCGGCGGCCAGGTCAGGCTGGCGTTGCAGGGCTGAGTCGTAGGCGTCGATCGCCGCCTCCAGTTCGCCCGCCTGGGCCAGTGCGTTGCCGCGATTGTAGTGATCCGCCGCACTGTCGCCCTGGGCGAAACGGGCGGCGGCCTCGGCGTAGTCGCCCGCCTGGTAGAGCGCCATGCCTTGCCAGCGCGGATCGGAGAAGTGCCGGGCGGCCTCGGCGGGGCGCTGCTCCTCCAGCAGGCGCCGGCCCTGCTGGTCGGGGCGCAGCCAGAGGTCTTCGAAGCTCATGGCGTAACTGGAGGTCGGCAGGGCCAGCAGCAGCGGCAGGCAGAAGAGCCAGCCACGGCGGCCGGCGCAGGCGGCGATCAGCAGCAGGGGCAGAAGCAGCCAGTGGCCCTGGTCGGCCCAGGCGGCCAGACGAGCGATTTCGCCGCTCTCTCGCAGCCTGTGGGGGCCATCCAGCAGTTGCAGGCTGCGCAGGTCGCTTTCATCGAGCTGGACACTGGTGTAGCGACCGCCCAGGTCGGAAGCGAAGCGTCGCAGCTGGGCGCTGTCGAGCTTGGGCAGGAGGATGGCGCCGGTGTCGTCCTTGAGGAAGCCGCCATCTTCCTGGGCGATGGGGGCGCCGGCGGCCGTGCCGATGCCGAGGATGGCCAGGCGGTCACCACGGGAACGGAGTGCCTTGCGGATGCCTGCCTGTTCCTGTTCGCCAAGGCCGCTGGTGATCAGCAGCAGCCGGCCCTGGCCCTGGGCGCCCTGGTCGAGCAGCGTGAGGGCTTTTGCCACGGCTAGGTCGGCGCGCTGGCCGTGCTCGGGCATGATCGAGGGCTTGAGGGCTTCGATCAGGTTGAGGCTGGTCATCAGGTCATCGGACAGCGGCACCAGGCTGTGGGCGCTGCCGGCGTAGACCACGATCGCTGTCTGGGCGTCGCGGCGAGCGTCAAGCAGGTCGCGGAGTTTGCGCTTGGCCTGTTCCAGGCGGCTGGGCACGACGTCGGTGGCGAGCATTGACGGGGTCAGTTCCAGCATGACCACCAGTGGGTCGGCGCGCTTCTGGGTGTTTTGTTCCACTGGCTGCCAGCTCGGGCCGAGCAGGGCCAGCAGGCCGAGGAGCCAGGCCAGGCACAGCGCGACCCAGGGCAGGCGCGTGGCGCGCTGGCGGCCGCCACTCAGCAACCAGGGCTGGAACGCGCGAGGCAGCAGTTGCTCCCAGCGGCCGCTGCGGCGTTCACGGTGCCAGAGCTGCCAGAGCAGCCAGCCCAGTAGTGGCACCAGCAGCAGCCAGGCGGGACGCAGCCAGTGGGGCCAGAGTTCGATCATGTGCGCCTCCGCAGCCATTGCGGGCGCTGTTGCAGGGCATGGGGCCAGAGCACGCGACCGACCAGGGCGATGCTCAGCAGCAGGGCGCCGGCCAGGGGCCAGCTATAGAGCGCGTACGCCGGGCGTGCCTGGCTGGCGCGTTGGGTGACCGGTTCCAGGCGATCCAGGCTCTGCTCGATTTCCTCCAGTTCCGCGCTGCTGCGGGCACGGAAGTAGCGGCCGCCGGTCTGCTCGGCGATGGCGGTGAGGGTGGGCTCGTCCAGGTCCATGCTGGGGTTGAGGCCGAGGATGCCGAGGGCGTCGCCCTGCTGCGGGTCGGCGCCGATGCCGATGGTGTAGACCTTGACCTTCTCTTCGGCGGCGAGCCGGGCGGCGGTCAGCGGATCGATCTCGCCGCCGGTGTTGGCGCCGTCGGTGACCAGGACCAGGACGCGGCTGTCCGCCGGGCGCTGGCGCAGGCGTTTCACGGCCAGGCCGATGGCATCGCCGATGGCGGTGTTCTTGCCGGCGATGCCGATCAGCGCTTCATCGAGCCAGGTGCGCACGGTCTGGCGGTCGAAGGTCAGTGGCGCCTGCAGGTAGGCCTGGCTGCCGAAGAGGATGAGGCCGATGCGGTCGCCGCGGCGGCCTTCGATGAACTGGCCCATCAGGTGCTTCACCAGGGTCAGGCGGCTGACGTCCTCGTCGTTCCATTGCATGTCGGCGTAGTCCATCGAGCCGGACACATCCACCGCCAGCAGCAGGTCACGGCCGCTGGTGGGCAGGGGCTGCGGCTCGCCCACCCATTCCGGTCGCGCGGCGGCGCAGATCAGCAGCAACCAGAGCAGGGCGAAGGGCGCCTGTTGACGCCACGCCGGGAGGTTGGCGCGGGCGCGGCGGCCCACCAGGCCTTCGAGGTCGGCCAGGAAACTCACCTTCAGCGCCGCTTCCCCGCTGTCCGCGGGCGGCAGCAGCAGGCGCAGCACCCAGGGCAGTGGGGTGAGGAGAAAGATCCAGGGCCAGGTGAACTCAAACATGCTTGCGAATCCAGATCTCGACGGACTGGTAGAGGCCGCCGATGGCCCTGTCGTCCAGCTTGCACTGGGGGCGATAGGCACCTTCCACCAGGATCATCCAGCGCGTCAGGCCGGCGGCCGGGCAGCGGTTGTCCAGGTAGGCCAGCCAGGCACGGCCGCTGAGGGTGTGGCTCTGGTCGCCGGGGTAGTGCATGCGACACAGGCGCTTGAGCAGGCCGTTGAGCTCCTGCAGCCAAGGGCCGGCGGGCGCACCGTCGTAGGGTTTGGGCAGGCGCGCCAGTTCCTCCAGGGCGGCCTGGCGCAGCGGGTCCAGCGGTTGTTCGGGCTCGGTGGCGGCCTGGCGCGAGTGCAGTCGCCACCAACGCCAGCAGGCCCAGGCCAGCAGCGCGGCCAGGGGCGGCAGGCTCCACCAGCCGGGGGCGGGGGGCCACCAGGAGATGGCCGCCGGGGCGATCAGCGGTTCCAGGCCGTCCAGCGGGTTCATCGTGCGCCGCCCTTGTGCTGCAGGTAGTCACGCAGTTGCTCGATCATGCCTTCCTGGGTGGAGAGCGGCAGCAGCAGCACGCCGAGCCGCTTGGCCAGGCGTTCCCAGCGGGCGGTGCGCGCTTCGCCCTGTTCCCGATAGGCCTGGCGCAGGTCGCTGGCGTGGGTGTCCAGCTCCAGTTGGGCGCCGTGCTGGGCAAAACGCAGCAGCCCGGCGGCGGGCAACGCGTGGTCCAGTGGGTCGGAAACCGGCAGCAGGATCAGGTCGGTGTGGCGGGCGAGCAGGGCGATCTGCTGCTCCGAGGTGTCGGACAGGGTGCGTTCGTCGCAGAGGATCACCACCAGGCTGCCCGGGCGCAGCACTTCACGGGCTCGGCGCAGGGCCAGGCTGAAGCCCTCGCGCTGGGTGTCGCCGGGGCTGCCGAGGGCCTGGTTGGCGCGGGCCAGGCGGCTGAGCAATTGCAGGAGACTCTGCTTGCTGCGCCTGGGCTTGATCTCGTGGTGCTCCAGATCGCTGAACACCAGGCCGCCAACCCGGTCGTTGTGCGCCAGGGCGGCCCAGCCAATAAGGCTGGCGGCCTGGGCGGCGAGCACCGACTTGAACACCAGCCCGGTACCGAAGAACAGGCGCTGGCTCTGTTCGACCATGATGAATACCGGTCGCTCCCGCTCTTCGTGGAAGAGCTTGGTGTGCGGCTCCTGGGTGCGGGCGGTGACGCGCCAGTCGATGGTGCGCACGTCGTCGCCGGCCTGGTAGATGCGGACCTGGTCGAAGTCCACGCCACGTCCGCGCAGCTTGGAGTGATGCAGGCCGATCAGCGGGCTGCGCCGGGCGGGACTGGAGAAGATCTGGACTTCCCGTACCCGGTGGCGCATGTCGATCAGCTCGGCGAGGCCGACATGCACCCCTTCCGCGCTGGCAGCCGGCGGGGCGAAGCCGGGCGTCACCGGACGGCGTTTCATGACCCGGAATTTCCAGGCCGCCGCTTTCAGGCGCATCAGGCCACCGCTACCACATCCAGGATGCGCTGGATCACCCGGTCCTGGTCGATGCCGGCGGCTTCCGCCTCGAAGGAGAGGATCAGGCGATGGCGCAATACGTCGAAGAGCACGGCCTGGATGTCCTCGGGGCTGACGAATTCGCGGCCGGCCATCCACGCGTGGGCGCGGGCGCAGCGGTCCAGGGCGATGGATCCACGGGGGCTGGCGCCCCAGGCCAGCCACTCGGCCAGTTCGCTGTCGAACTTGGCCGGGGTGCGGGTGGCCATGACCAGGTGCACCAGGTATTCCTCCACGGCGTCGGCCATGTAGAGGCCGAGGATTTCCTTGCGCGCGGCGAAGATGGCCTGCTGGCTGACCTGGTGCTCGGCGCGGGTCTCGCCGTGCAATGCCTCGCCACGGGCCTGTTGGAGGATCTTGCGCTCCACCGAGGCGTCCGGGTAGCCGATGCGCACGTGCATGAGGAAACGGTCGAGCTGGGCTTCGGGCAGGGGATAGGTGCCTTCCTGCTCGATGGGGTTCTGGGTCGCCATCACCAGGAACAGCGGCGGCAGGTCGTAGGTGCAGCGGCCGATGGACACCTGGCGTTCGGCCATGGCTTCCAGCAGGGCGGACTGCACCTTGGCGGGCGCACGGTTGATCTCGTCCGCCAGCACCAGGTTGTGGAAGATCGGGCCTTGCTGGAAGACGAAGCTGCCGTTTTCCGGGCGGTAGATTTCGGTGCCGGTGATGTCGGCCGGCAACAGGTCGGGGGTGAACTGGATGCGATGGAACTCCGCCTCCACGCCATCGGCCAGGTCCTTGATGGCCTTGGTCTTGGCCAGGCCAGGGGCGCCTTCCACCAGCAAGTGGCCGTCGGCGAGCAACGCAACCAGCAGGCGGTCGATGAGTTTTTCCTGGCCGAGGATCTGGGTGGAAAGGAAGTTTCGAAGTGCGACTAGCGCTTCACGGTGTTCCATTGATGGACTCGTCGAACTGGGGAAAAGAGAGCTGTAAGCCCTCCGGTATTGGGGCATAACTTTAATCCAGACCAGGGTAGGCGGCCTAGAAGAGCCTGTGACCGGGGTATTGGTTCCGTGACGCGAGCAGGTTTTACACCAGCCTTACACAGGGCGCCGGTGCTTGCTTGTGGACGCGAATTCATTCGCGACGGGAACTTTCTGCACTGGCATCGGGGCGGACTCTGATTGAACGAATATGTCGCAGCTCCGTAAGCGCTTCGCCTCGCTCCCTCGTTAAGCTTTCGCGGCAATGGTGACCGCCGGGTCGCAGTTGTTCCCCCGGCGTTCGCCCGGAGCGGGGCCACACTGCCCGGATCGACCTGTGGCCCTCCCTCCGCACGTAGGCGTTCTACGCTTAACCCCAACAAAACGAGCCCAGCGGAGCACAACCATGACGTCCTTCACCGCAGCCAGCAAAGCCGACTTCCAGCACCAACTGCGAGCGGCCCTGGCGCAGCACGTCAGCGAAAAGGCGTTGCCACAAGTAGCGCTGTTCGCCGAGCAATTCTTCGGCATCATCGCGCTCGACGAACTGACCCAGCGCCGTCTGTCCGACCTGGTCGGCTGCACCCTGTCGTCCTGGCGCCTGCTTGAGCGCTTCGACGCCGCCAGCCCGGAAGTCCGGGTGTTCAACCCCGACTACGAGAAGCACGGCTGGCAGTCCACCCACACGGCTGTGGAAGTGCTGCACCCGGACATCCCCTTCCTGGTGGACTCGGTTCGCATGGAACTGAACCGCCGCGGCTACAGCATCCATACCCTGCAGAACAACGTCATCAGCGTGCGCCGCGGCGCCAAGGGCGAGCTGCTGGAAGTGCTGCCCAAGGGCGCCCAAGGCAAGGATGTGCATCACGAATCGCTGATGTACCTGGAGATCGACCGCTGCGCCAGCAATGGCGCCATGAAGACCCTGGAGAAGGCCCTGCTGGAAGCGCTGGGCGACGTTCGCGTGGCCGTGGCCGACTTCAAGCCGATGAAGGCCAAGGCCCAGGAACTGCTGGCCTGGCTGGACAAGGCCAAGCTCAAGGTCGATGGCGAAGAGCTGGCGGAAGTGAAGGTGTTCATCGAGTGGCTGCTGGACGACCACTTCACCTTCCTGGGGTATGAAGAATTCACCGTTGCCGACGACAAGGACGGCGGTCATCTGGTCTATGACGAGAAGTCCCTGCTGGGTATCTCCAAGCTGCGCCGCGCAGGCCTGAAGAAAGAAGACCTGCACATCGAGACCGAGGCGCTGAACTACCTGCGCGAGTCCACCCTCCTGTCTTTCGCCAAGGCCGCCGAGCCGAGCCGCGTGCACCGTCCCGCCTACCCGGACTTCGTGTCCATCCGTGAGCTGGATGCCAAGGGCAAGGTGATCAGAGAGTGCCGCTTCATGGGCCTCTACACCTCCGCCGTCTACGCCGAAAGCGTCGGCCGCATCCCCTACATCCGCCGCAAGGTGGCGGAAATCCAGCGCCGTTCCGGCTTCGACGCCAAGGCCCACCTGGGCAAGGAACTGGCCCAGGTGCTGGAAGTGCTGCCCCGTGACGACCTGTTCCAGACACCGGTGGACGACCTGTTCACCACCGCCATGTCCATCGTGCAGATTCAGGAACGCAACAAGATCCGCCTGTTCCTGCGTCGCGATCCCTATGGCCGCTTCGCCTACGCCCTGGCCTATGTGCCGCGTGACGTCTACTCCACCGAGACCCGCCTGAAGATCCAGCAGATCCTGATGGAGCGCCTGCAGGCCAGCGACTGCGAGTTCTGGACCTTCTTCTCCGAGTCGGTGCTGGCGCGCGTGCAGTTCATCCTGCGCCTGGACCCGAAGATCAAGCTGAACGTCGATACCGTCATGCTGGAGAAGGAAGTCGTCCAGGCCTGCCGTTCCTGGAAGGACGACTACGCCAGCCTGGTCAACGAGACCTTTGGCGAGGGGCAGGGCACCCGCGTGCTGGCCGACTTCCCGAAAGGCTTCCCGGCCGGCTACCGCGAGCGTTTCGCCCCGCACTCGGCGGTGGTGGACATGCAGCACCTGTATAGCCTGTCCGAAGAGCGTCCGCTGGTGATGAGCTTCTACCAGCCGCTGGCCCAGGGCGAGCAGCAGCTGCACTGCAAGCTGTACCACGCCGACACCCCGCTGACCCTTTCCGACGTGCTGCCGATCCTGGAAAACCTCGGCCTGCGCGTGCTGGGTGAATTCCCGTACCGCCTGGTGCGTCAGGACGGCCGCCAGTACTGGATCCATGACTTCGCCTTCACCAGCGCCCTGGGCGACGAAGTCGACCTCCAGCAACTCAACGACACCCTGCAGGACGCCTTCGTCCACATCGTGGGTGGCCATGCCGAGAACGATGCCTTCAACCGCCTGGTGCTGACCGCTGCCATGCCCTGGCGCGACGTCGCGCTGCTGCGCGCCTATGCCCGCTACCTGAAGCAGATCCGCCTGGGCTTCGACCTGTCCTATATCGCCAGCACCCTGCTGAACCACGCCAACATCGCCAAGGAGCTGGTGCGTCTGTTCAAGACCCGCTTCTACCTGGCGCGCAAGATGGCGTCGGGCGACCTGGACGACAAGCAGCAGAAGCTGGAGCAGGCCATCCTCGGTGAGCTGGACAACGTTGCCGTGCTCAACGAAGACCGCATCCTGCGTCGCTACCTGGACCTGATCAAGGCGACCCTGCGCACCAACTTCTACCAGCCGGATGCCGCTGGCCAGAACAAGGCCTACTTCAGCTTCAAGCTGAGCCCGCGCCTGATCCCGGATATCCCGCGACCGGTGCCCAAGTTCGAGATCTTCGTCTACTGCCCGCGGGTGGAAGGCGTACACCTGCGCTTCGGCGACGTGGCGCGTGGCGGCCTGCGCTGGTCCGACCGCGAGGAAGACTTCCGTACCGAAGTGCTGGGTCTGGTGAAGGCGCAGCAGGTGAAGAACGCCGTGATCGTGCCCATGGGCGCCAAGGGCGGCTTCATCCCGCGTCGCCTGCCGGTGGGCGGTTCCCGTGACGACATCCAGGCCGAAGCCATCGCCTGCTACCGCATCTTCATCTCGGGCCTGCTCGACGTCACCGACAACCTCAAGGAAGGCAAGGTGGTGCCGCCGGCCAACGTGGTGCGCCACGACGCCGACGACCCCTATCTGGTCGTGGCCGCCGACAAGGGCACCGCGACCTTCTCCGACATCGCCAACGGCATCGCCCAGGAGTACGGCTTCTGGCTGGGTGACGCCTTCGCCTCCGGTGGTTCGGCCGGTTACGACCACAAAGGCATGGGCATCACCGCCAAGGGCGGCTGGGTGTCGGTGCAGCGTCACTTCCGCGAGCGCGGCATCGACGTGCAGAAGGATCACTTCACCGTGATCGGCATCGGCGACATGGCTGGCGACGTGTTCGGCAACGGCATGCTGCTGTCGGACAAGCTGCAGCTGGTGGCCGCCTTCAACCACATGCACATCTTCATCGACCCGAACCCGGACGCGGCGTCCAGCTTCATCGAGCGCAAGCGCATGTTCGACCTGCCGCGTTCCTCCTGGGCTGACTACGACACCAAGCTGATCTCCGAAGGCGGCGGCATTTTCCTGCGCAGCGCCAAGAGCATCGCCATCACCCCGCAGATGCAGGAACGCTTCGGCATCGAGGCGGACAAGCTGACCCCCACCGAGCTGCTCAACGCCCTGCTGAAGGCTCCGGTTGACCTGCTCTGGAACGGCGGCATCGGCACCTACGTCAAGGCCAGCAGCGAAAGCCACGCCGACGTGGGCGACAAGGCCAACGACGCCCTGCGCGTGGACGGCCGCGAACTGCGCGCCAAGGTGGTGGGCGAGGGCGGCAACCTCGGCATGACCCAGCTGGGTCGCGTCGAGTACGGCCTCAACGGTGGCGCCAGCAACACCGACTTCATCGACAACGCCGGCGGCGTGGACTGCTCGGACCATGAGGTCAACATCAAGATCCTGCTCAACGAGATCGTGTCCAACGGCGACATGACCAGCAAGCAGCGCAACAAGCTGCTGGCCGACATGACCGACGACGTGGGCAACCTGGTGCTGGGCAACAACTACAAGCAGACCCAGGCGCTGTCCCTGGCGCAGCGTCGCGCACGGGAGAAGATCGGCGAATACAAGCGCCTGATCGCCGCCCTGGAAGCGGCCGGCAAGCTGGATCGCGGCCTGGAGTTCCTGCCCTCGGACGAGGAACTGAACGAGCGCATCGCCGGTGGCCAGGGCCTGACCCGTCCGGAGCTGTCGGTGCTGATCTCCTACAGCAAGATCGACCTCAAGGAAGCCCTGCTGAAGTCCCTGGTGCCGGACGACGACTACCTGGCCCAGGAAATGGAAACCGCCTTCCCGGCGCGCCTGGCCGAAACCTTCGGCGACTCCATGCGCCGCCATCGCCTGAAGCGCGAGATCATCAGCACCCAGATCGCCAACGACCTGGTCAACCACATGGGCATCACCTTCGTGCAGCGCCTGAAGGAGTCCACCGGCATGAGCGCAGCCAACGTGGCTGGCGCCTACGTGGTGGTGCGGGACATCTTCCGCCTGCCGCACTGGTGGAAGCAGATCGAGTCCCTGGACTACAAGGTGCCGGCCGAGCTGCAACTGACCCTGATGGACGAGCTGATGCGCCTGGGCCGCCGTGCGACCCGCTGGTTCCTGCGCAGCCGTCGCGAGGACCAGGACGCCGCCCGTGACGTCAAGCACTTCGGCCCGCGCGTGGCGGCACTCGCCGGCCGCCTGGACGAGCTGCTGGAAGGCCCGTCCCGCGAGCAGTGGCTGGCGCGCTACCAGGCGTATGTCGAAGCGGGCGCCCCTGAGGACCTGGCGCGTGTCGTGGCGGGTACCACCCACCTCTACACCCTGCTGCCGATCATCGAGGCCTCGGACGTCACCGGCAAGGACACCGCCGAAGTCGCCGCCGCCTACTTCGCCGTCGGCGGTGCGCTGGACCTGTCGTGGTACCTGCAGCAGATCACCAGTCTGCCGGTGGAAAGCAACTGGCAGGCCCTGGCGCGGGAAGCCTTCCGCGACGATCTGGACTGGCAGCAGCGGGCGATCACCGTCTCCGTGCTGCAGATGAACGAAGGCCCGGCGGACATCGAGCAGCGCGTGGCCTACTGGCTCGACCAGCACCGTGCGCTGGTTGAGCGCTGGAAAGCCATGCTGGTGGAACTGCGCGCCGCGACCACCACCGACTACGCGATGTATGCCGTGGCCAACCGCGAACTGATGGACCTGGCCCAGAGCGGCCAGCACGGCGTGTGCATCCCCTGACACCCGTGAAGCGGTAAGTTTTTAGTGCTCTCAGCCCCGCCTCGGCGGGGCTTTTTTTTGCCCCCGGCAACAGGAGCAGCGCGATGCGTGGATCGGGTTTCTGGAGGGGCTCGGCGAGATGGGCTTCGCTTCGCTCTAGCGCCTCCTGCGAAAGTTTCTCCAGTGCGGGGATCGAATTTATTTGAACGTGGGAATTCACGTCCTTGGGACGTGGTCATGCGTTACCGGCGCTGCCTGTGACGATTCGACTGCCCGGGCTGGCAGGATAAAGCCGATCCGGTAGGGTCAGGCGAAAGGGGCTACCGCAAGTCCACGTTCTACGAACGTGGATGTTTACTCGCGAAAGGCGCGATTTACCCCAATGCCTTCAGGTACCGCACCACGTCTGCCGCACCGGCCAGGCGCAGGCCTTCGCCCAGGGCGGTGGCGTCGGCGTGCTTCTTTGGTAGCAGGATGAACTCCGGGGCGCCGGTATGGCGCAGGAAGGTCAGGCGCGAATAGGGAATGCCGCCGTCCAGCAGCAAACCCATGAAGGCCGGGTCGTTCCAGGCCTGCACCGGCATGGCCAGCACGTGGTAGCGCTCGCCCAGGAGCTCCAGGCCCGCCGGATCGAGGTGATAGTCGGTGATCTCGGCGGGGAGGGTGGCTTCCAGCTTGCGCAACCGCGCGTAGGCGATGGAGGCGGCAAAGGCTTCGGCGTGCTGTTCGCCGCTCCAGAACAAGCGTCTGCCGTACCAGTTCGCCCGGCAGAGGCTGATGGGCTCACCGGCGAGGAAGCGCGGCAGGGGCTGGCTGATGGCCTTGACGAAGTCCTTGTAGCTGATGATCCGCACCATGCGACTCTGCAGGCCGGCCAGGTAATCCTCGAAACTGGGAACGGGCGCCGCGTTGATGTCGGTGCCGCAGAGACCATCGACCTGGCGCAGGTCGAAACTGTCGAGGCGCTGCTCGCTCCGTTTCACCACGCCCACCAGCACGGCATGGGCTTCCGCCTTGTCCTCCTGGACAGGGCCGGACAGGGCGCCGCGACGCAGTTCTACCAGGCGTTGCAGGGGCGGGCCGGCCTGCCACCAGATGGTTTCCTGGGGGAGGGGCAGTGGCTGGAAGGGCAGTCGTAGCTGGCTGGCTCGCTCCAGTATCCGGCGCGACGCCTTGCCGATACCGAAGCGCTGGGCGATCGCAGCCAGGCGGGCGGTCAAGGGTGGTGGCTGCGTCGGACTCATGGCCTGAATACTCCCCGGTCATGGGTGGCAGTGTGGCAGAGGGTTGCCGGCTGCGCACGCCGGGCATCGCTCATTTCCGCCTGGCGGGGAGGGAGCGCAAGTGGACGCTGTGGCAGAATTCCACGGTTCATTGACGAGGATGCCTCCATGCCCAGCCTGGTGCTGGATATTTCCCTGACTGCCGACGAATTCCTGGCAGTCTATCAAGGTCGGGCCAACCGCGTGTTGCTGCGCAGTCGGGATGGCCGCAAGGTCAGCCTCCCGGCTCAGCACCTGCGACCCCACCTGGGTCATGGCGGGGTGCGCGGCACCTTCCAGCTGGATTTCTCCGCCGAAGGCAAGCTGTTGCGCCTGCGCCGCCTCGCGTGACGGGGGCGGCGCAGCTATAATCGCCGGCCCATCCCGCCTATCGATGCCCGACCGACCATGTACAAACTGGCCCGCGAGCTGCTCTTTTCCCTCTCCCCGGAAACCTCCCACGAACTCTCCATCGACCTGATCGGAGCTGGTGGCCGTCTCGGCCTCAACCGACTGCTGACCAAAGCGCCGGCGAGCCTGCCGGTGAAAGTGATGGGGCTGGAGTTTCCCAATCCGGTGGGGCTGGCCGCTGGCCTGGACAAGAACGGCGACGCCATCGATGGATTCGCCCAGCTGGGCTTCGGCTTCGTCGAGATCGGCACCGTGACCCCGCGGCCGCAGCCGGGCAATCCGAAGCCGCGCCTGTTCCGCCTGCCGGAAGCCGAGGCCATCATCAACCGCATGGGCTTCAACAACCACGGCGTCGACCACCTGCTGGCGCGGGTTCGCGCAGCCAAGTACGACGGCGTGCTGGGCATCAACATCGGCAAGAACTTCGACACCCCTGTCGAGCGCGCGGTGGACGATTACCTCATCTGCCTGGACAAGGTTTATGCCCACGCCAGCTACGTGACCGTGAACGTCAGCTCGCCGAACACCCCCGGCCTGCGCAGCCTGCAGTTCGGCGATTCGCTGAAGCAGCTGCTGGAGGCCCTGCGCGTCCGTCAGGAAAGCCTGGCCGCGCAGCATGGCCGGCACGTGCCGCTGGCCATCAAGATCGCCCCGGACATGAGCGACGAAGAAACGGCAATGGTTGCCAAGGCGCTGCTGGAGTCCGGCATGGACGCGGTGATCGCCACCAACACCACCCTTGGCCGCGAAGGCGTCGAAGGCCTGCCCTATGGCGGTGAAGCGGGCGGCCTTTCCGGTGCCCCGGTCCGTGACAAGAGCACTCACACGGTGAAAGTGCTGGCGGGAGAGCTGGGCGGCCGACTGCCGATCATCGCCGTCGGCGGCATCACCGAAGGCCAGCACGCAGCGGAAAAGATCGCCGCTGGCGCGAGTCTGGTGCAGGTGTACTCGGGCTTCATTTACAAGGGACCGGCGCTGATCCGCGAAGCGGTGGATGCCATCGCCGGTCTGCCGCGTAGCTGAGGGGAAATAAAAAGGGCTCCCTCGAAGGGAGCCCCTGGGCTTGCGCCCGCCGCCCGGATGGGGCGTGCTTGGTGAAGTCGGTGTGATCCAGTGTCAGCCGACAGCGTGGAGTTCGTTCAGACGGTGAATACCGGCGGTGCCGGTGAGGCCATCCCAGTTATCGCCACGGCCCTCGCGCCAACCGTTGATCCAGGCTTGCCGTGTGGTGGGATGGGTGAAAGGACAAAGGTCGCGGGATTTGCCGTTGATGCCGTGCTGATAGCCGCGCAAGAATGCTCGTTCCATCGGATCACGCTTAAGTCTTCTCATAGGGTGTAGCCCTCATTTGTTGACTGTTATGTCCATTGGTCCAAGTCGGGACCAGGCAGAAAAAGTTCTGCCTTCGAGGACTCGTTGCCGGCGTGACGAGCCCTCAACCGGCGCCATTGCGGCGGCGGGTTAAGCTGAGTTCTAACCAATGCCCCTTGGCCTGTGAATGATCGTTTTGTCATAAGGACGTAACTTCTTGGTGGCAACGGCCATAAGGTGAAGGAAACGTTTTTTGCAATTTTTCGGTCTAAGCCCCGTGGCTTGGGGCTCGGCCGAATCACTGATGTCGCAGTGCCGCAGCCATTGGCGAGCGAGTCAGGGACTTTTTCATTCCGACGAAGGGCCGTTCTGCGACCTCGCGTCACACACTTTGTTACCGCACAGCTTGAGTTCTGTGCCGCTGATCGCCTCTGAAGGCCCTGGATTGCCCCATGTCGGACCTCTACGAACTTTTCCTCACCTGCCCGAAGAGCCTGGAAGGCCTGCTGGTCGAAGAGGCCACGCGCCTCGGCCTCCAGGAGGTGCGCGAGCAGGTAGCTGCGGTGCGTGGCCAGGGTGACCTGGAAACCGCATACCGCCTCTGCCTCTGGTCCCGCCTGGCCAACCGGGTGCTGCTGGTGCTCAAGCGCTTCCCGGTGCAGAACGCCGAGGACCTCTACCAGGGCGTGCTGGCGGTGGACTGGCATGACCACCTGATGCCCAGCGGCAGCCTCGCCGTCGAATTCAGCGGCCATGGTTCAGGTATCGACAACACCCACTTCGGTGCACTCAAGGTCAAGGACGCGGTGGTGGACAAGCTGCGCGGCGCCGACGGCGTACGCCCGTCCATCGACAAGGTGAACCCCGACCTGCGCATCCACCTGCGCCTGGAAAAGGGCGAGGCCATCCTCTCCCTCGACCTCGCCGGCCACAGCCTGCACCAGCGTGGCTACCGCCTGCAGCAGGGCGCCGCGCCGTTGAAGGAGAACTTGGCCGCCGCCATCCTGATCCGTGCCGGCTGGCCGCGCATCGCCGCCGAGGGTGGGGCGCTGGCGGACCCCATGTGCGGTGTCGGCACCTTCCTGGTGGAAGCGGCGATGATGGCCGCTGACATCGCCCCCAACCTCAAGCGCGAGCGCTGGGGCTTCACCAACTGGCTGGGCCATGTGCCGGCGCTGTGGAAGAAGCTCCACGAAGAGGCTCGCATCCGCGCGGAAGAGGGTCTGGCGAAGCCACCGCTGTGGATTCGCGGCTACGAAGCTGACCCGCGCCTGATCCAGCCTGGCCGCAACAACATCGAGCGCGCCGGGCTGAGCGACTGGGTGAAGATCTACCAGGGCGAACTGGCCACCTTCGAGCCGCGTCCGGACCAGAACCAGAAGGGGCTGGTCGTCAGCAACCCGCCGTACGGTGAGCGTCTGGGCGATGAGGCCAGCCTGCTGTATCTCTACCAGAACCTCGGCGAACGCCTGCGCCAGTCCTGCCTGGGCTGGGAAGCGGCGGTTTTCACCGGCGCGCCGGAACTGGGCAAGCGCATGGGCATCCGCAGCCACAAGCAGTACGCCTTCTGGAACGGCGCCCTGGCGTGCAAGCTGCTGCTGCTGAAGGTGCTGCCGGAACAATTCGTCACCGGCGAACGACGCCAAGCCGGGGAGGGCGAACGCGCCACTCTGCGCAGCGAGCCGGCACGCCTCTCCGAAGGCGGCCAGATGTTCGCCAACCGCCTGCAGAAGAACGTCAAGCAACTGGGCAAGTGGGCGCGAAAGGAAGGCATCCAGTGCTACCGCCTGTATGACGCCGACATGCCCGAATACGCCCTGGCCGTCGATCTCTATGGCGACTGGGTGCACGTGCAGGAATATGCGCCACCGCGCTCCATCGACCCGGAGAAGGCCCAGGCGCGCCTGCTGGACGCCCTGGCGGCGATTCCCCAGGCCCTGGATGTGGACCCTGCCCATGTGGTGGTCAAGCGCCGCGAGCGCCAGAGCGGCACCCGCCAGTACGAGCGCCAGGGCACCGAGGGTCGCTTCATGGAAGTCAGCGAAGGTGGCGTGAAGCTGCTGGTGAACCTCACCGACTACCTGGACACCGGCCTCTTCCTCGACCACCGGCCGATCCGCCAGCGCATCCAGCGCGAGGCCGCCGGCAAGCGCTTCCTCAACCTGTTCTGCTACACCGCCACCGCCAGCGTGCACGCAGCCAAGGGTGGCGCCCGCAGCACCACCAGCGTCGACCTGTCGAAGACCTACCTGGACTGGGCGCGGCGCAACCTGTCGCTGAACGGCTTCTCCGACAAGCACAAACTGATGCAGGGCGATGTGATGGCCTGGCTGGCCGAGGACCGGGGCGAGTACGACCTGATCTTCATCGACCCGCCGACCTTCTCCAACTCCAAACGCATGGAAGGGGTGTTCGACGTCCAGCGCGACCACGTGGAACTCCTGGACCTGGCCATGGCTCGCCTGGCGCCGGGTGGCGTGCTGTATTTCTCCAACAACTTCCGCAAGTTCCAGCTGGATGAGGGCCTGGCCGCCCGTTACTCGGTCGCCGAGATCAGTGCCGACACTGTCGACGCGGACTTCGCCCGTAACCCGAAGATTCACCGCGCCTGGCGCCTCGGCACCCGCTGAGGCGTCACTTCCAAATCCTTTCGCAAAGCCCGCCGGCCGCTCCGGCTGTCCGGCGTTTGCCTGGGACAGTCGCCTGCCGGCGGCTGCTTCTAGGCAAAGTGCCACCACTCTGACTATGTTGATGCTCACAGGGACGGTATTTCCAACACCGATTTCGAGAAGTGAGCATGCGGTCGCTTGCGAAGGAAAAACTGAACCTGTCGGCGCTGTTGTCCGGCCGCCCCCTGGTGTGGCTGGTCTGCGTCCTGACCCTCTTCGGCGGGGTGGGTCTCACCCTACTGCTCAGCGAGGCCGTGCGCAGCGCGGAAGAGGAGCAATTGCGCGAACGCTTCAACCTGGCCGCCAGTGAGCGCATCAGCCGTATCCAGGATCGACTGGACGGGCAACTCAGAGAGCTGGATGCCGTCCAGCGTTTCTTCAGTAATTCCCAGGTCGTCACCCTCGGCGAGTTCCAGGGCTTCGTCGGCCCCCTGCTGGGGGACACCCTGGTCTATTCCTGGGTGCCCCGTGTGCCGGGTAACGAGCGGGAGCGCTTCGAGGCCCGGGCCCGCGCCGAGGGCATGGCCGGTTACGCCATCCGCGATCTCAAGGGCGAGGATCTGGTGCCCAGTCCGCCGCGGCGCGAGTACTTCCCCGTCTACTACAGCGTGACATCGCGAATCGAGCAGGTACCCCTGGGCATGAACCTCGACTCCGATCCTGCGCGACACGCCGCCATCGCCAAGGCGCGCCGTACCTACGGGGTCACCGTCACCGAACGGCTGCGGGTGATCAGGGTGGCCGATCGGGAATCCAGTGGCGTGGTGATCATGGCGCCGGTCTATCAGGGCGGGGTGCCCGACGATGCCGGCCTGCGTGGCTTCGTGGTCGCGGCGCTCAGCCTGAACCTGGAGATGGAGGCTGACATCGCCCAGCGCAACCTGAAAAGCCTGGTGATGCGGGTCAGCGACGTCAGTCAGGACGACAAGGAGCAGATGATCTACCAGAGCGGTGAAGCGCCACGAAGCGATTTGCGCCAGATTCGCGTGGTGCCTTTCGCCGACCGCCGTTATCTGCTGGAAGTGATGCCGAGCGAAGACTTCCTGGCCGGGCCGCCGTTGTCCACCGCCAACCTGGTGGCGGTCAGCGGGCTGGCTTTCACCCTATTGCTGGCCGGCTACCTGCTGCTGATGGTCAACCAGCGCCAGAGCGCCCTGAGCCTGGTGGCTGAACGCACCCTGGAGCTGCGCGAGCGCGAAATCGAGTTGCAGCTCAGTGAGGAACGCTGGAGCTTCGCCCTGGATGGCGCCGGGCACGGGGTCTGGGACTGGGAGCCGCAGGTTGGGCGCCTGTTCCTCTCCCGTGGCTGGAAGACCATGCTCGGCTACGCGGAAAACGAGGTGGAGGACAGCTTCGAGGCCCGCAATCGGCTGATTCACCCGCAGGATCAGCCATTGGCCCGGGCCGAGCTGGAGCGCCACCTGCGCGGCGCCACCGCTGCCTACCAGAGCCAGCACCGCATGCTGCACAGGGATGGTCGCTGGGTCTGGGTGCTCGATCGCGGCAAGGTGGTGGAGCGGGGCGCCAACGGATCGCCCCTGCGCATGATCGGCACCCAGACCGACATCAGTTCCAGCAAGGCCGTGGAGCTGCAATTGGCCATGGCTCATGGCCAGTTGCGCGGCCTACTCAATGCTGCGACCCAGGTGGCCATCATCAGTACCGACCTGCACGGCGCCATCCTCCAGTTCAATGTCGGCGCCGAGCGCATGTTCGGCTATCGCGCCTTGGAAATGATCGGACGTCATCCGGTGGTGCTGCACCTGGAAAGCGAGGTAGCGGCACGTTGTCGAGAGCTGGGACGGCGCCTGGGCAAGCTGATCCCGGACTACCAGGCCTATGTGGAGGAGGTCACCGCTGGCGACCGCTACGACGAGAGTGAGTGGACCTTCCTGCGCCGCGACGGCAGCCAGCTCATCGGCAGCCTGATCCTCACCGGCGTGCGCGACGAGCGCAACCTGCTCGTGGGGTATCTGGGAGTAGCCATCGATATCACCGAGCGCAAGCATGTGCAGCAGGCCCTGGAGGCGAGGGACCGGCTGCTGGAGAAGCTCAGCGGACGGGTGCCTGGGATGCTCTACCAGTTCCGCATGGAGCCGGACGAGCGATTCAGCTTCCCCTACACGAGCGCCGGAATCGTTGAAGTCTTCGAGGTGGAGCCGGAGTCCGTGCGGGATGATGCCCGTGGGCTGCTGGAGCGCGTCCATCCCGATGATGTGGATCGGGTGCAGGCCTCGATCCGTCGTTCCGCCGAGCTGCTTACTACCTGGCGCGAGGACTTCCGTGTGTTGCTGCCGCGTCAGGGCCTGCGCTGGCTTCGAGGGGAGTCGGTGCCCGAGCGCAGCGAGGACGGCGCGGTGCTCTGGCACGGCTACATCACGGATATCACCGGGCTGAAACTGGTCGAGCAGGAGTTGCGGGCGCTGTCCGTCACCGATGCCCTGACCGGCGTCTACAACCGGCGCTATTTCCAGGAGCGCCTGGACCTGGAAATCGCCCGTGCCGAGCGCCGAGAGGGGCCGCTGGCGCTGGTGATGCTGGACGTCGACCACTTCAAGCAGATCAACGACCGCCACGGCCACGAGGCGGGCGACCGGGTGCTCAAGGCCCTGTGCGTGCGGGTCGGCGAACGCCTGAGGCGTATCGACGTGCTGTGCCGGCTGGGTGGTGAGGAATTCGTCGTGCTGTGCCCGGACACCAATGTGGAACAGGCCGTTTCACTGGCCCAGGCACTCTGGCAGGCGGTGGCGCGGGAGAGTGTGGCGGGCGTCGGCCAGGTCACGGCCAGTTTCGGTTGTGCCGCGTGGCGGGAGGGGGAGAGCGCCGATGACTTGCTGCGGCGGGTGGATGCGGCGGTCTATGCGGCCAAGCAGGCAGGCCGCAATCAGATCCGTGTTGCCGACTGACCCGGCGGCCGCCCGTGCGGGGCGACCGCCATGGCCTCAGTTGGTGTCGGCGACGGCCTTCGGCTGGCGGTAGAGGTCTACCAGCACCTGGTCGAGGATGGCCGAGGCACCCCAGGGGCGCGGATCGTTGAGGATGGCCACCACTGCCCAGGTGTTGCCGTTGCTGTCGCGGCTGAAGCCGGCGATGGCACGCACGGTGTTCAGGGTGCCGGTCTTGATATGGGCTTCGCCTTCCAGTGCGGTTCGGCGCAGGCGCTTGCGCATGGTGCCGTCCATCGCCACCAGCGGCAGCGAGGAGATGAACTCGGCGGCGTAGGGGCTCTGCCAGGCGGCCTGAAGGATGGCGGCCATCTCCCGTGCGCTGACGCGCTCGTTGCGGGACAGGCCCGAGCCGTTCTCCATCACCAGGTGCGGCGCCGTGATGCCCTTCTTCGCCAGCCAGTTGCGGATCACCCGTTGGGCGGCCCTGGCGTCGTCGCCGTCAGCCTCGGTGCGATAGCGCGCGCCGATGCTGAGGAACACCTGCTGGGCCATGGTGTTGTTGCTGTACTTGTTGATGTCACGGATGACTTCAACCAAGTCCGGGGAGAAGGAACGGGCCAGCAGCTTGGCGTCCTTGGGCACGTCGCCCAGGCGGTCCTTGCCGTCGATGGTGCCGCCCAGCTCCTTCCAGAACGCGCGCACGGCGCCCGCGGCGTAGCCGGGATGGTCCAGCAGGGACATGTAGGTCTGCGCGCTGCAGCCTTCCGGCAGTTGGCCGCTGGCGATCAGCGTGGTGCCGTCGAACTGGGTGACCGGGTTGTAGCGCACGTCCGGCCAGGACGGGCATTTGCCGGCCTTGGTCACCTTCAACCGATTGTCGATGCGGATGCTCTCGATGGGCGGCTCCATGGCCAGGTTGACCTGGCCGCCCTCAGCGCGGGCGATCAGGCGCACGGCCTTGAGGTTGACCAGCAGCGAGTCGGGGCCCACGAGGAAGGGCTTGTTGTCGTCGCCGCCGTCATCGTTGAAGGACGGCAGTTGCGGGTGCACGAAGTAGCTGCGGTCCAGCACCAGGTCGCCGGTGACCTGGCGCACGCCGTTGGCGCGCAGGTCGCGCATCATCAGCCACAGCTTCTCCATGTTCAGCTTGGGATCGCCGCCACCCTTGAGGTAGAGGTTGCCGTTCAGCACGCCGTTCTTCAGGGCGCCGTCGGTGTAGAACTCGGTCTTCCACTGGTAAGTGGGACCGAGCAGTTCGAGGGCCGCATAGGTGGTGATCAGCTTCATGGTGGACGCCGGGTTCACCGAGACATCGGCATTGGCCAGGGTCTGGGCGCCGGGGCCGGTCAGCGGCAGTGTCACCAGGGACAGCGAGGTGGGGGCGATCTTGTTGGCGGTCAGTGCCTTCTGCACTTTGGCAGGCAGATTGGTGTTGACCTGTGCAGCCTGCAGCGGCAGGGCACAGGGCAGGATCAGGGCGGCGACGGCGAAGGTACGAATGGACTTGAACATCAAGCATTGCCCTCCTGGCGAGGGCAGATGGCAACAACAGATGGCATGGTGAAAGTTCCCATAGGGGGTCGGGAAATCGGCGCATTATGCCGCAACCCTGTACCGACTGTGCGAGTTGTCCGTTCATTTCGTCCGCCACCAGCCCCTGGCAGCGGCTCTGGACGGGCAAGTTGCTCCGGAAGCTGCTAGAGTGCCGCCCGTCATTTATCCCGAGGATCCGCCTTATGGCCACCAACCGCTCCCGCCGCCTGCGCAAGAAGCTCTGTGTCGATGAATTCCAGGAACTGGGCTTCGAGATCACCCTGAACTACAAAGAGGGTCTGGATCTGGACGCAGTGTCGGCATTCTTCGAGCGTTTCATGACTGAAGCGATCGAAGGCGTTGGCCTGGGCTTTATCGGTTCCGAGGACTACGGCTTCGTCTGCCTCGGCAAGCGCGGCTCGGTCAGCGCCGAACAGCGCGCCCAGGTCGAGGCCTGGCTGAAGAAGGGCCACGCCGAGTTGGCCGGCTCCACCATCAGCCCGCTGATCGACGTGTGGTACCCGGAGAATCCCGTCAACGCGTGACGGGCTTCGGATGAAAGAAGGGCGCCTTGACGGCGCCCTTTTTCATGCCTGGCCGTTTCTTTTCTGCGATTTCATCCGGGCGCGGGAAACCACGTCGTCTGGACGGAGCAACGACACCAAACATGTAGAGTGCGCCGCGCGCACCGGTGGTCAGGCGTTGCGCGGTCCTGACCCCGTTATCGGTGCGTGTAGGCACCCGCCAGTCAGGCCAACCCCGCCTTGGCCAGCACCGCCGCTTCGTCCACCGGGTCGATCTGCTCCGGCTTCAGAAAGCGCCTTGCATAGTCCCTGTAGACGCCCGAACGGACGAACAGGCCAAACAGGTCCGGATCGATATGGGCGCCACGGCACATGCCGGTCATGATGCCCAGGGCCTCGGAGAGGGTCTTGCCCTTCTTGTAGGGACGGTCCACCGCCGTCAGCGCTTCGAAGATGTCGGCGATGGCCATCATTCGCGCCGGCAGGCTCATGTCGTCCCGCGTCAGGCGCTTCGGATACCCGGTGCCGTCCATCTTCTCGTGGTGCCCGCCTGCGATTTCCGCCACGTTCGCCAAGTGCGGCGGGAAGGGCAGGTGATTGAGCATCAGGATGGTCTGCACGATGTGGTGGTTGATGATGTAGCGCTCCTCTTCCGTCAGGGTGCCGCGGCCGACGGAGAGGTTGTGCAACTCGCCCCGGTTGAACTTGAACTCGGGCACCTGAAGCTTGAAGCCCCAGGGGTTGTCCGGAGGTATCAGGTCGCTGGCGGGGCGTTCGAAGAGGTGGTCGGGGCGGTCGGCCAGCAGCTTCTCCTCCACTGGCAGCGGTTGCGGCGGTGTGCGCGCAAAGCGCTGGGCTTCCTCCCACGACACGCCCTGACGGTTATCCAGGGTGCGGGTCCAGGTGCGCGCGGCAATTCGTTTCAGGCGTTCCTGGTCGGCTTCGGCCATGGCCTCTCCGCCCAGGTTGCAGTGGGCGACGAAGGCGAAGTCATCGTCCAGGGCGTTCAATTCCTCGTCCCGCTGGCGGGCTTGCTCGCTTTCTTCCGCGCCCTGGGCCAGGGCCTGCCAGTAGCGCACCCAGGCGTCGCGCTTGAGCACCTCGAATCGGGTGCGGATCTCATGGATGCGGTCGTTCAGGGTTTCCAGCTTGGTGGCCTTGTCCACCACGTACTCCGGGGTCGTGACCTTGCCGCAGTCATGCAGCCAGGCCGCGATGTGCAGGGCTTCCCACTCCTCGTCGCTGGGGTTGAAACCCCGGAAGGCCGGTTCATTGCTGGCTGCGGCGGCCCGGGCGAGCATCAGGGTGATTTCCGGTACGCGCTGGCAGTGGCCGCCCGTGTAGGGGCTCTTGGCGTCGATGGCGCCTGCCATCAATTGGATGAAGGCATCCAGCAGCTGCTTCTGCTTCTCCAGCAGGCGCTGGCTTTCGATGCACAGCGCGGCAACGCCGGAGATGGCCTCGACGAAGGCAACGCGTTCAGGCCGGAGGAGGGCGGGGCGTGAATCCGCGCCCGTATCCCGGTGCAGTAGGACGAGCACGCCGATGGTGACGCCATGGCGATTGTGCAGCCCGGTGCTCACCAGGTGCACCCGCGGACTGTCCAGCGTCTTCAGCAGGTCCTTGTAGGCGCCGGCCTGGTCATAGCCGAAGGAGCACAACTGGCTGGGGCCACCGTGGGAGGGCAGGTCCAGCCAGCGTGGCATGGCTGGGCTTTCCAGGCCGAAGCCCCGGATGCCGTGGGCGTCGAGGTCCTGCTCGCTGTCGTTGAGGAACAGGCCGTGGGGCTCCAGCCGGCCCTTCTGATTGTCGATCAGGTAGATGAGGCCGCCGGAGGCTTCGCTGATGTCGATGGTTTCGTCGAGGACGCGGCGCAGCAGGTGGTCGAAGCGGGTCTCTGCGGACAGGCTGGAGGCAATTTCGAGGAAGCTGGAAATCGTTTCCTTCATCCGTGCCATGGCGACCGCCAACTGGTCCACCTCAAGCACCGGCGAGTGACCCATGGCGGGCAGGCTGAAGTTGAAGCTGCGAATGGCCTCGGCCTGGACCACCAGCGCCTTGAGCGGTTTGACCACGATGCGCGAAAGCAGGAAGCCGACCGGGATGCACAGCAGCAGGATGGCCAGGGTCAGTACCGCGCCCTGCCAGCGGATGCGGTAGGCATCGTCCAGCAGTTCGTCCTCCGGCACCAGGATGGCCAACTGCAGGCCTTTCGGGCCGCCTTCCGCGAGATGCTGTCGGGTCACCACCCAACGGCGCTGATCGATCTCCAGGCTGGTGCGCAGATTACCGTCGCCCTTGAGGTCGACCAGGGCGGCCAGCGCCGGGCTGAAGTCCTTTATCTCGCCCAATTCGGGCGCACCGTCGATCCGACGAATCAGCTTGCTGGCGTCCGGGTAGGCCACGGCACGGCCGTCGGATTGATAGAGCACCACTTCGGTGGAAGGCGTGACCCGGTGGCTGGCCAGGGTTGCGGAGAGGTCCTGCAAGGTCAGGTCAGCGCCTATGACGGCGTCGACGCCACTGGGGCGGGCCAGGGTCGTTCCGACCACGCCGCTTGAGAAGAAAATGTAGGGTGCGGTGGTGATCGCTCCATCCTGCTCCAGCGCCCGGTAGAACCAGGGCCGGTTTCGAGGGTCGTAGCGTTCCTTGAGGTTCTGGCGGCGGACGATTTCGTTGAGCTGGTCATCGAAGAAGAACGTCAGCGAACGGGCCCGGGTCAGGTTGTCACGTTCGATGCTCCAGACCTGATAGGCCGCATTTGGCGGGGCATCGAAGGCCTTCTTCAGCGTTTCGTTGCGCAGGGGGCGGACCATGAAGAAGTCGCCGTCGTCGTAGCCGAGATAAAGGGCGGCCAGCTTGGGGTTGTCCTTCAGTGCCTGGGTCAGGGGTTTGAGCAGACCGTCCACGCGGTCGAAGCCGTCCTGTCGCTGGTCCATGCCGCCCAGCGCGAGCAGGTTCAGCAGGCGATGGATGGGCTGGTAGGTGTGCTCCAGGTCGGTTTCCACGTCCTCGCTGATCCGGCCGAAGAGTTCATTGCTGCTGGAGAGGATGATCTGGCTGGTCTGGTGGTAGTTGAACAGCCCAAGCACCACTCCGGTGAACAGCAGAAGCAGGGTGAACAGCGCGCTGATATGCACGTGCAGCGGAAAGCGACGCTCAGCGAACTTTTGCGGCATTACGGCAGCTCCTTAGCCCCTGTCCCTGAGGGGCTACAGGAGCATAGATGAGGCGTGTGACGGTCGTCGTGCAAATTGCCATGGGCAGCGGAATGCGGGGAGTGGACCTTGGTCCGGAGAGGCGCTGACAGGGTCGATGAATGCCTTGAGTCCATCTGCTGCCTCCCCTCGTTTGACCTTTCCTGGCCGTGGATGGGGCTGTCGGGACCACTGAATCGGGATAACGCTCCAGTGGAAATGAATCCTGGATTGTAGGACGGGGCCCAACGTCAAGTAGGTGCCTTCCTGAATCCACCTGCCGGGCCGTTCGAGGGGTCGACAGTGCACCGGGCTTCACTATCTTGGCAGCCTCCAAACGCGCCAAGGGAGAGCCGCCGTGAGCAAACTGGTCAATCTGGATGATTTTCTAGAACCCGGAAACGAGTCCGCCTACAAGGTAATGGTTGTCGACGATCACCCGGTGATTCGCCTCGCCGTGCGACTCCTGCTGGACCGGGAGGGCTACTCGACCGTGGCGGAGACGGACAATGGCGTGGATGCCATCGCCCTGGCCCGGGAACACCAGCCGGACCTGGTGATCCTCGACATCGGCATTCCCAAACTCGGCGGTCTGGATGTCATCGCCCGACTGCAGGCGCTCGATCTGCCGATGCGGGTGCTGGTCCTGACCGGCCAGAACCCCAGCCATTACGCCACGCGCTGCATGCAGGCCGGGGCAGCAGGCTTCGTCCGCAAGGAAGGTGACCTTGCCGAAGTCACCTCAGCGGTGCGGGCCGTTCTATCGGGCTACAGCTACTTCCCCAGTGAGGTGATCAAGTCGGGCAAGCGCCAGATGGGGCTTTCCAACGAGGTGGAGATGGTCGGGCGCCTGTCCGATCGCGAACTGGTGGTGCTGCGGTTCCTGGCCAATGGTTACAACAACCAGAGCATCGCCGATGAAATGTTCATCAGCAGCAAGACGGTCAGCACCTACAAGACCCGCCTGATGCTCAAGCTCAATGCCCGCTCGCTGATCGAGTTGGTGGAATTCGCCAATCGCAACGCCCTCGTGTAAGCCCAACCATGCGCCTATTCGCCCTGCTGGCATGCCTCCTATTTGGAGGCCTGCTGCTGCCGTCATTCTGCGTGGCGGAGCACGTCGCTTCCCTGCAACTGTTGGGGCGTTCCCAATCCCACGACCTCAAGGTCCAACTGGAAGATGCGGATTGGCGCTGGCTACGGGACAAGGGCGTATTGCGCATCGGTACCAGCGAGCCCGACTTTCCACCTTTCGATATCACCGCCAGCGGCCGCGACTACGAAGGCATCACGGCCGACTACCTGCAGTTGGTGACCCAGGCGCTTGGGGTGAAAACCGAGGTGCTGCGATTCCATGACCGGCAGGCTGCGCGGGACGCCCTTCGTGCTGGGAGGATCGATCTGCTGGGTAGCGGCATGGAGGCTGACATCGGCAGCTCCGGACTGATCCAGACCAAGCCCTACCTGCCACACCAGCCAGTGATGGTGACCCGCATCGACGATCGCCGCGCTGCCGGCGGCGATCTCACCGGCCTGCGGTTGGCCTTTTCTGCAGAAGGGCCGGGTCTGGACCTGATCCGCCAACTCTACCCCGACGCTATCCCCAGCCTGCACGGTTCGGTGCGCGGCGCTCTGCAATCGGTGGCGTTCGACCAGAGCGATGTGTTCATTGGCGATGCCATCGTCGCCAACTACCTCATCAGCCAGGGCTACCTGATCCACCTGCGCATGACCAACTTCGCCGGTTTCGACGGAGCAGGCGTCAGCTTCTCCCTGGCGGCAGGAAATGAACGCCTGCGCCGCATCCTCGACAACGCCATCGCCGCAATCCCGGAAGCGGATGTGGCCGGCATCCTGCGCCGTTGGGGCGGTGGGGCCGGCATGTTTCTGGACAACGCCCGGCCCAAGCTGACCGAGAGGGAGCAGCGCTGGCTCAAGGCGCACAGCCCAGTGCGGCTGGTGGTCGATGGCACCTACGAGCCGCTGACGTTCTTCAACCGTCAGGGCAACGTTCGCGGCATGGTGCCTGACCTGCTGGAGCTGATCCGGCAGAAGACCGGCCTGGAGGTCGAAGTCATCGCCGGGACCTCCATCAATCAGTTGCTCAATGACCTGAGGGCGGGCAGGGCCGATATGGCCGCAACCCTGCTCCCCACGACGGAGCGCCGCCAGTACCTGGGATTCAGCCGGCCCTATTTCAGCAACAGCACCGTCCTGGTGGCGCGCAGTTCCGAGCCGGGCCTGCAAGGCCTGGCGCAGCTCGATGGACGTACCCTGGCAGTGCCAGCGGGGCACGCGATGCGGGACTACATCCGCCAGCACCACCCCAAGGTGCGACTGGAAGAGGTGGACAGCGGTCTCCAGGCCCTGGCCCGTGTGGCGGATGGCAAGGCCGATGCGGCCATTCACTCCATGGCGTCCACCATCTTCCTGATCAATCGCTATTACGCGGGCCGACTCCGCATCATCGATACGGTCGGGCGGGACCCAGGGCGCTTCGCCTTTGCCGTGTCCCGCAGCGAACCCGAGCTGCTGAGCATTCTCGACAAGGCCCTGCTGTCCATCTCCCCCGATGAACTGGGCAACATCATCAATCGCTGGTACACCAACGGCGAGCTGGCCGAGAGCAGCTGGGACGACTACCGGTCGTGGGTTATCCAGGGGGGAGGTGTCCTGCTGGTCCTGGCGTTGTTCTGCATCGGCTGGGCGCTCTGTCTGCGTCGCCAGGTCAGGCGCCGGGAGCGGGAGCAGCGCCGGTTGAACGACCAACTGGCGTTCAAGCGATCCCTGATCGACGGCATCCCCTTTCCCCTGTCCGTGCGGGGCCTGGACGGGCGCACCATCACCTGCAACCTCAGCTTCGTCGAGGCCATCGGTGTCAGCCTCGACGCGTTGCTCGATCGGTCACTGGAGGCGGTGGACGGCCTCCGGGGAGATGCCCTGGCGGAGCTGGAAAGACTCAGCCGGTGCGCCCTGGAGCAGGGCGAGGCCCTGTTCAGTGATCAACAGCTGCACCTGCGCGACTGCACCCTGATGGTGTCCTACTGGGCGAATCCCTACCGCAACGCCCGCGGCGAAATCCTCGGACTGATCTGCGGCTGGGTGGACATCACCGAGCGCAACCGGCTGATGGACGAACTACGCCAGGCCAAGGAACAGGCCGAGTCCGCCAGTGTCGCGAAGAGCCGCTTCCTCGCCACGATGAGCCACGAAATCCGCACGCCCCTGAACGCCATCACCGGCATGCTGGAACTGGCGCTGAAGCGCGAGCGTCTGGATCGGGAGGCGGTCAAGATCGCGCGGGATTCCGCCGACTCCCTGCTGGCGTTGATTGGTGACATTCTCGATATCGCCAAGATCGAGGCCGGGCGCATGGTCCTGGAGCCCCGCCGTGCATCGCCCCGGGCCCTGACCGAATCCGTGGTGCGGGTGTTCGAGGGACTGGCCCGGCAGAAGGGACTGGACCTGGTGCTGCGGCTCGACTTGGTTGCCCCGGACGACGTGATGGTGGACCCGTCCTGCTTCAAGCAGATTCTTTCCAACCTCATCAGCAACGCCATCAAGTTCACCGACCGGGGCAGGGTGAGCGTCACCTTGCAATCCACTCGCCAGGGCACGGAGCTGCTGGAGCTGACCGTGGTGGTGGCGGACAGCGGTATTGGCATCGACGAAGAAGACCTGAAGCGGATCTTCCAGCCGTTTGCCCAGGTCACCACGGGTGCAACGGCCGAGCGGGGCGGCACCGGACTGGGGCTGAGTATCTGCCGCCGGTTGGTGAAACTGATGGATGGCCGCCTGGAGCTGTGGAGCGAGCCGGGTGCTGGCACAAGGATTTCGGTGAACCTTCTCCTGCCGAGGCTGGAGCCAGAACCGCAGGTGGCGGACGTACCCGTGGTGCCGCTGAAAGCTGTCAGGGCCCTGCGGGTGCTCGTGGCAGACGACCACCCCGTGAACCGGATCATGCTGGTGCAGCAACTGGAGTTCCTCGGTCATCTCCCCGAGCACGTGGAGAATGGCGAGGTCGCGCTGCGCGCCTGGGTCGGATCAGCCTTCGACTTGCTCATCACCGACTGCAACATGCCGGTCATGGATGGTTACCAGCTGGCGCGGCGCATACGCGAATGGGAACGCGAGACGGGGGCCAGCCCGAGCCTGATTCTCGGCCTGACCGCCAATGCCCAGCCGGAGGAATTGGCGCGCTGCCGCGAGGCCGGTATGGACGATTGCCTGTTCAAACCCATCGGCCTGGACGGGTTGCAGCGATACCTGCGTCGTCTGGCACCGACCAATGCCGTTCCTGAACCTGGCGTGGACGAGCTGCCGATGTGCCTCGACCTCGATTTGCTGGAGCGCACCACGGGCGGTTCCCCGGCGGCGGCGCGCCTGCTGCTCACCGAGCTGCACCGGGCCAACGAGGCGGATGCCCAGGCGCTGGATGACTTGCTCCGCGAGGAGCACTGGGACGCACTCGGGCATCTGATCCACCGAGTCAAAGGGGCAGTGGAGTTGGTGGGGGCTCAGCAATTGCTGGACCAGTGCACGGCCTTTGGCGACGCCCTCGACGAGGGGGCGGAAGCGGAGCAGCTGGGCCCGTTGGCCCATGCGGTGAAGAGAAGCCTGGCCGACCTGCAGGATGAGCTGGCGCAGCGCCTCGACGCTGAGTCATAAGGGGCCCGTTCCGAGCGACGGAGCCGGCCGGGTAGGTCGGCAATACGCCGGATTGTGTGACGGGGAGAATGAACCCACCTCTTCGTAGGAGCATCCGGAAGTCCACGTTCTACCAACGTGAATCGCTATTCGCCCTGGTGTGCCTGCACCATCGCGGGGGCCGGTGTGGCCCAGCGCAGGCGTGCGCGATGGGCGAGGTAGGCCACCAGCAGCGCCAGCGCAGCGCCGAGCAGGGTGTTGTAGAGGCGCAACTGTGGCAGGTGCCAGTCGAGGGACAAACACTCGGCCAGCAGCACGAAGCACACAGTGGTTTGCACCACGAACAGCCCGTAATGCTGGGCAATGAACGCGCGGCTGAAGACGATCAGCGGCAGCATGCAGGCCACCAGCAGCGCAGGGCTCTGCAGCCAGCTTCCCAACCCGATGAGGATCAGCGCGCCCACCAGGCTACCCAGGCAACGCTGAATGCCGCGCTCCAGGCTGCCGTTGAAGTCCATCTGGATGGTGGTCATCACCGTCATGGTCAGCCAGTAGCCCCGTGGCAGGCCGGAAAGATTGACCGCCAGGCCGGCCAGGGCAGCCGCGGTTACGCAGGCCATGGCGTGGATTACCCAGAGCCGCTGGGGCAGGCGCCGGGCATGGCGCCGCATCACCTTGGCGAAGTTGCCAAGGCGCGGCATCAGCGGCCACAGCCGCATCCCCTGCGATGCCCTCAGCGCAAAGGCCAGGAGCATCACCCAGAGCCCGCCGATGGCGAACAACGCCCCCACGGCCAGCCCGTTGTGCAGGTTTCCCAGACCCGCCTGACCCTGGCCCAGGCAAAGGCAGGCTGCGAGGCCGGCGCCCAGCTTGCCCAGCTCGGTGCCATAGCGTTGCAGCAGGGCCAGCAGCAGGCCCATCAGGGCGAAGCTGGCCAGGCTCGGCAGCGGGTGGCTGGCGGCCCAGAACCCCAGGCCGGCGCTGATCGCCCCGAGTCCGGTGAGCAGGGTCATGCGCAGCATGCCGAGGCGGTGGAAGGGATTTGCCAGGCCGGCCTGAAAGGCACCGGTCGCCGCCCAGAGAAAGCCGCTGTGGCTGGTGAACAGACCCAGCATCAGCGGCAGCCCGCAGCCCAGACCCGCCATCAGCGCCGCGCCCCAGGCAGGGGGGCCGGCATGCCAGCGCAGGCTTCGTCTGAACAGAGTTCGCATCGGCGCTACTCCTTTCCTTGGGGGCCTGGGTCAGATGGGGCTGGAGCGGCCGGTCATTTCACGGGCCATTTCGGTGGCGTAGCTGTCGGTCATTCCGGCGATGAAGTCGATTACGCGGACGAACGACCGGTAGAGTGGCCAGCCCGGATCGGGCGCGTTGTTGCCCAGCAGATCGAGGATGCGCCGGTGCTTGAACGACGGCGTGCGCCCGCCGTGCTGCTCCAGGGCCGCACCGCAGAAAGCGTTCAGGAGGATTTCCAGCGTGGTGTAGGCGCCGATCTCGTGGAGGGTCTTGCGCTTGTCCTGGAAAATCTTCTCTCGGGCGATGGCCTTGGCCTTGAGCACGCAGCGCTTGGCCGGGCCGTGCATGTGCTCCACCAGGTCGCCTTGCAGGGTGCCGGCCAGCAGGGCGTCCTGCTGCTCGACGAAGGCGCGGGCCGCCGCGTTGGTCAGGTGCTCGATGGCCTTGCCGCGGAGAATCGCCAGCTTGCGTCGACGCGAATCCTTCGGACCCAGCTGGCGGTAGGTTTCCGGCAGGTCGTCTCCCACCAGGCCGAGGAGTAGGGCTTCCACTTCCTCGTAGTCCAGCAAATCCATCTCCAGCCCGTCTTCCAGGTCGATCAGGCCGTAGCAGATGTCGTCGGCTGCCTCCATCAGGTAGACCAGCGGGTGGCGGCCCCAGCGGTGCTCGTCGATGCGCGGCAGCTCCAGTTTGGCGGCGATCTGCTCCAGCAGCGGCAGTTCGCTCTGGTAGCAGCCGAACTTGTGCTTCTTGTAGCCCAGGGCCTCGGCGTGACGGGACGTCCAGGGGTATTTCAGGTAGGTGCCGAGTGTGGCGTAGGTCAGGCGCATGCCGCCGTCGAACTGGTGGTACTCCAGTTGGGTCAGCACGCGCAGACCCTGGGCGTTGCCCTCGAAGCTGAGGAAGTCCGCCCGCTCGGTGTCGCTCATGGCGTCCAGCCAGCCCCGGTTGGCGGCCTGCTCGAACCAATGGCGGATGGCGTCTTCGCCCGAGTGGCCGAAGGGCGGGTTGCCGATGTCGTGGGCCAGGCACGCCGACTGGACGATGACACCCAGGTCCGAGGGCTCGCACCAGTCCGGCAGCGCATCACGCAGGGTTTCTCCGACGCGCATGCCCAGGGAGCGGCCCACGCAGCTCACTTCCAACGAGTGGGTGAGGCGGGTGTGGATGTGATCGTTGCTGGAAACCGGATGAACCTGGGTCTTGCGTCCCAGGCGGCGGAACGCGCCGGAAAAGATGATGCGGTCGTGGTCTTTGTGGAAGGGGCTGCGGCCCAGCTCATCGGTGCTGTGCACCGGTTTGCCGAGGCGTTCGCGGGTGAGCAGGGTCTGCCAGTCCAAGGCCTGTCCTCGCCGTTCAGTGGCCGAAGTCCCTACTCTAACCCAAGCCTCCGAGGACGGCTCGGCCCTTCGCTGGCCACCAGGCAACCCGACTCCCTAGACCACTGGTACAGCGCTTGCATCGGCCTGGTGCGCGGTTGTGATTCGCTGCGCTGGTTCGGGGCGTCCGGGATGGCCCTTCCGAGCCGGCGATCAGCGGACAACCCAATGAAAAACAAAGAGAAAGGCTGTTTCGGACAAGTCCAGCACCGACCGGCATGCACCAAATCGGGATCGTGGTCCGATCCGTTGCGGTGCGGCATGGCTTCAGGATGGTGCGTGCCGGGCTTGGCTTGAACCGCTTTGGTGCTTTTTCCTCGCTGCCGGAGCTGTCTTCGCCAATGGAAAACCTCAACAGCGCCGTGGAAACCCTGATCCACGGCTCGAACACCCTGTTCATCCTGATGGGCGCCGTCATGGTGCTGGCCATGCACGCCGGCTTTGCCTTCCTCGAAGTCGGCACCGTGCGGCAGAAGAACCAGGTCAACGCCCTGTCGAAGATCCTCTCCGACTTCGCGGTGTCGACCCTGGCCTACTTCTTCATCGGCTACTGGGTCGCCTATGGCGTGACCTTCCTCCAGCCGGCCAGTGTCCTGGCGGCCGATCACGGCTACGGTCTGGTGAAGTTCTTCTTCCTGCTGACCTTCGCGGCGGCGATCCCGGCCATCATCTCCGGCGGCATCGCCGAGCGCGCCCGGTTCTATCCGCAGCTCTGCGCCACCTTGCTGATCGTGGCGTTCATCTATCCCTTCTTCGAGGGGCTGATCTGGAACGGCAATTTCGGCCTGCAGGACTGGCTGAAGAACGATTTCGGCGCCAGCTTCCATGATTACGCGGGCTCCGTGGTGGTGCATGCGGTGGGCGGCTGGCTGGCGCTCGGCGCGGTGCTGCTACTGGGCCATCGCAACGGCCGCTACCGGGACGGTCGCCTGGTGGCCTTCGCGCCGTCGAACATTCCGTTCCTGGCGCTGGGCTCCTGGATCCTGATCGTCGGCTGGTTCGGCTTCAACGTGATGAGCGCCCAGACCTTGCAGGGTGTCAGCGGCCTGGTGGCAGTGAATTCGCTGATGGCCATGGTCGGCGGCACGGCCGCTGCGCTGCTGGTGGGCCGCAACGACCCCGGCTTCCTGCACAACGGCCCGCTCGCCGGCCTGGTGGCCGTGTGTGCGGGCTCCGACCTGATGCATCCGGTTGGCGCCCTGGTCACCGGCGCTGCGGCCGGCGGCCTGTTCGTCTGGGCCTTCACCGCGACCCAGGTGAAATGGCGGATCGATGACGTCCTCGGTGTCTGGCCGCTGCACGGCCTGTGCGGCGTCTGGGGCGGCATCGCCTGCGGCATCTTCGGCCAGGAAGCCCTGGGCGGCCTGGGGGGCGTCAGCCTCGTGAGCCAACTGATCGGCACCGGGCTGGGCGTGTTGATTGCGCTGGTGGGCGGGCTCGCCGTCTACGGCCTGTTGAAGTCCACCGTGGGCATCCGCCTCAGCCAGGAAGAGGAGTACTACGGCGCCGACCTGTCGGTGCACAAGATTGGTGCCACGTCGCAGGATTGAGTCGCTGTAATTCGCGAATGAATTCGTTCACAAATGCGCTGCTCGATTTGCTGTCGCTTTGGCTGCAGGGGGCGGCAGAACCTGTAGGGGCGAATTCATTCGCCAAGGGCGGCGAAGCTGCCCTATGAGGCCATTCACACCAGAACGAGAAAGCCCGCCGAATGGCGGGCTTTCTTCTTCAGGCCGCTTACCAGAGCGGCACCACGTAGCTGAGTATCAGACGGTTTTCGTCGATATCGTTGCCGAAGTTGGTGGAGCGTACCGTGGCGTTGCGCCACTTGACGCCGAAGTTCTTCAGCGCGCCTTCCTGGAACACGTAGGCGATGTCGGTGTTGCGTTCCCATTCCTTGCCTTCTTCGCGGTTGGCGCCCAGGTCGATGTTGTCGCCGGACAGGTAGCGGGTCATGAAGGTCAGGCCGGGAATGCCGATGTCGGCGAAGTTGTAGTCGTAGCGCGCTTGCCAGGACTTTTCATCCTTGTTGGCGAAGTCGCCGATCTGCACGTAGTTCACCAGGAAGGGATCGGTGCCGTTGATGTAGGCGAAGCCCGTGTCGCCGCTCATGCTCTGATAGCCGAGGCCGAAGGCGTGGCCGCCGAGGGCGTAGGTGAACATGGCGCCGAAGGCCTTGTTGTCGACGTTGCTGCTGCCTTCATCGGTGGAGCGGGCGAAGCGAATGTCACTCTTGAGGGACTGCTTGTCACCCAGCGGCAACTGATGCACCAGGGTCAGGTAGTGCTGCTTGTAGAACTCGTCCAGTTCGCCGTAGTGGTAGCCGGTGGTAAGGCTGTCGTTCCACTTGTAGCTGGCGCCGGCGAAGTTGAACTCGTCGCTGGTGGTGCCGGGGCGGACGACAATGGCGCGGGCGGCGCCCGTGGTGATCGTCATGTCCTCGTAATCGGAGGAGTCACGCTGGTTGACCTCCTTGAGCTGGCCGCCATCGAAGGTCAGGCCGGCGAGCTCCATGGAGTTCAGGTGGCCGCCCTTGAAGGTCTGGGGCAGCAGGCGGGAGTCGTTGTACTGGACGACCGGGAGCTTGGGCAGCAGCGTGCCGATCTTGAGCACGCTCTTCGAGGCGCGCAGCTTGGCGGTGAGGCCGAGCTCGCCGTACTCATCCTGGGCGCGGCCGGTTTCGCGGTCGCGCTTGAGCAGGCCGGTGTTGCTGCGATCGGGGCTGGAGTCGAGCTTGACGCCCAACAGGCCGAGGGCGTCCACACCCACGCCGACGGTGCCTTCGGTGAAGCCGGACTCATAGCGCAGGAGGAAGCCCTGGGCCCATTCCTCGGCCTTGGACTGTGGAGCGTTGTCCTGGCGGAAGTCGCGGTTGAAGTAGAAGTTGCGTAGCTCCAGGCTGGCCTTGCTGTCCTTGATGAACTCCGCCTGGGCGATGCCCGGCAGGGTGACACTGGCGCCAAGCGTGGCGAGGGCCACGGCTTGCGCAAGCGAGGTTTTGCTCATTGTTATTGTCTCCTCGTTGGATTGCAGGTCGGTCGGATCGTCCTGTTACAACAATTTGACTAAAGCATTACGTTACAAATTTGTCCTCTAGACGATAGTCGGCAACTCACTGCACCCAGTGCGGGTAATAGCCGAGCTTGTCCTGCACCTTGGCATCGTGGGCCGGAATCACGGTGAGCCCGGGCTCCCGCTGAAGCAGATCGTGGACTTTCTGCAACTGGGCGCGGGTGCCCGCGCGGTCGTTGTCGACCATGTTCCGGCTGATCCAGAACTTCTCCCGCAGGCCGGTGAACCCTTCCAGGCGCCAGCTCGTGTCGCCGGTGAAGAAGAAGCGGCGACCGTCGTCCAGGGTCAGGAACAGGCCAACTGATCCCGGTGTGTGGCCCTCGAGCGGGACCAGTACGAGGCTGCGGTCGCCGAACAGGTCGAGGCTTTCCTCGAAGCCCATGAACGGCACGGGCAAGAACAGGTAGGGCCGCCACTTCACGCCGTGGGCGAACTGGCTGGGCAGCACCGCCGGCGGAGTCCCGACTTCCGAAAACTCGATTTCCTCGTAGGGCGCCCAGACGGTGACGTCGGGGAAGTCCGCCAGCGCCGAGGCGTGGTCCCAATGGGCGTGGCTGAGGTAGATGCGGTCGATGCGGATGCCGTCCCGGTCCAACTGGTCCCGAGCGGGCGTCACGGGGCCGTACTTCATCAGCGGCTTGTCCCACCAGGGCATTTCGTTGTCGAACTGGCTGTCCACCTGGCGGCCGAGCCCGGTGTCGAAGAGCAGGGTTGCGGCATGGTGCTGGATCAGCACGGCCACGTGGTTGGCCGTCACCTTCTCCGTCCAGCTACCGTCGGCCAGGGTGAAGGCTTCCAGGGTTTCGGTCTGGGACGTCTTCACCAGGGCGAAGCGCAGCCCCTCTGCCTGGGCGGCGAGGCTGCAGGTGCTGAACAGGAACAACAGGAATAACGAACGCAGGCGCATGGAGTCAGTGTCCTTGGGGCAGGAAGGGGGAGGGATGTACGTCGCCGAAACCCAGCGGCAGCCGGCTGCGGCGCAGGCGCCAGCGACTCGGGGTGAGGGCCACCAGGCGTTCGGCGCCGGGCAGGGCCGGCAAGCCGTGGGTACCGGCCTGATCCGGCCAGAGGATTTCCGCCCGGGCTTCCAGTTGCAGCAGGTCGCCGCTGGCGAAGTCGATCCAGAGCAGGCCGCAGCGGGGCTCCAGCAGCAGGTTGCCGAGGGTGTTGAACATCTGGTTGCCGCTGTAGTCCGGTAGCCAGAGACGGCCGTCGTCGCCTAGCTGCACGAAGCCCGGCGCCCCTCCGCGATGGGAGATGTCCACGCCGCCGGTTTGCGGATCGAGGTGCTGGCTGGCGATGAACAGCGTGTCGCTGCGGTTCACCAGTTCCAGCCAGCGTGGGTCCAGGCCGACGCCCTGTTCCAGGGCTCCGGCCGGTCGGGCTTCCCAGTGCCAGTCGCGTGCCTGGATGTACTTCGGGCAGTTGCCGAAGGACTGCTGCACCGCGAGGGTGAGTCCTTCGCCATCGCGTTCCACCAGCGGGCCGTTCATGCGGTTGCGCCGCCGCGTGGGCAGCTCCAGCCCGAGCACGCCCAGGCGGGCCGTGCTGTGCAGGTTGGCGGCGAGCGGGTCGTCCACCTCCGGGCGGGCGTTGATCCTGAGCAGGGTCGCTTCCGGCGAGTGGGCAAAGCCCGGTTTGCCCCACAGCACTGAAGCCTGGGGCTGGCCGTCGCTGTCCTGGCTGCCCACCAGCAGCCAGGGCAGTTGGGCGAAGAACAGCCGGTGCTGCTCCGGCATGTAGTCGCGGATCATCCGGCTTCCGATGGGCTCCATCTGTTCGCGGACACCCGCGCGGGCCTGGATCGCTTGTTCACCGGGATGGAATGGGCTGTTCATGCGGCCTCCGGGCCCCTTAGCGAGGCAGGTCCACATAGCCGGGCAGGGCGTGGATGCGCGCGAACCAGGCGTCGAGGTGGGGGTAGGGCGCCAGGTCCAGGCCGCCTTCGTCGGCCAGCGCCAGGTAGGGGTAGACCGCCACATCGGCGACGGTGGGCTGGTCGCCGACCAGCCAGGCGCGGTCAGCGAGGTGCGCGTTGACCAGCTCCAGCACCTGCCGGGCGCGGCCCTGCGCTTCTTCCAGGTCGATTTCGCGGCCGAACTTCAGGCCCACCCGTGCCCGCGCCGCGCCGTGGTGGACCTCGTTGGCGGCCAGGCTCAGCCAACCGGCGATAAGCCCCACGGACAGAGCGTCCTGCGGATACCAGTGCTCGTCCCCGTAGCGTCGCGCCAGGTAGACCAGGATGGCCTGGGAGTCGACCAGCGGCTGGCCGTCATCCACCAGCACCGGCACCTGGCCGCGTGGGTTGAGGGCGAGGAACTCAGGGCGCTTCTGGGCGCCGTGGGCAAGGTCTACGGTCACAATTTCCGCGCGCTGGCCGATCAGGCCCAGGAAGAGGCGGACCTTGTAGCAATTGCCGGAAAGGTAGAAGTCGTGAAGTTGCATGGCGAATCCCTCGCGTTGAATAGTGAATTGATAGTAGACAGACCTGTCTGTATATTTCAAGCACGAACCTTGCCTTTCTCCAAGGTCCGCGTCCCGCGCGGTTTGAGCCGGCTATGGCGGATGCGCATAATGCGCCGGTTCAGGAGGCTGCAATGGCATCAAGCAAACGCGAACATCTGGTCAACACCGCCCTCGGTCTCTTTTATCGCGAGGGATTCCACGCCACCGGCATCGACCGCATCCTGGCCGAATCCGGTGTGGCCAAGATGACGCTCTACAAGCACTTCAAGTCCAAGGACGATCTGATCATCGCCGCCTTGGAGTCCCGCTTTGCGCCGGCTGCCGAGAGGATGGCCTGGGCGTTCACGCACTTGCCGCCGAGGGACGCCATCCTGCGGGTATTCGATGGGCTCCACGCCTGGATTAGTGACCAGGAATTCTGCGGCTGTGCCTTCATCAATGCCGCAGCCGAATTCCATGACCGCGATCACCCGGTGCACCGCATCGCCGCGTCCTACAAGGCCGGCACCCAAGCGTATTTCCGGGGCGCCCTGGAGCGCCTGGAGGCGGCGGAGCCCGAGCGCCTGGCGCGTCAGTTGCAATACCTGATGGAAGGGGCGATCAGCATGGCCCACATCGAAGGGCCGAGTGACCAGGCGTTGGAGGCCCGGGACGCCGCCGACCGACTGATGCGCGCCGCCGGCATCTGACGTTGCGCTCCGCTCGTCTGGAGCGGCTCAAGTTCTTCGGCTGCCGGCCGCAACAGAGGGGACACCGCTGACTCCGGATGCCCCGTCATGAATGCCCTGGCCTCGCTCGCTTCCTCCGCCCAACGCTCGGCTTTCCCCGGCCTTGCCTCCGCCTTTGCGCGCAAGCAGGTGGATGCCCAGGAAACACTGGCCGGGCGTCTTGGCGAGCGTCTCGGCCTTGAGCCGGGCGCGCTGAAAGGCAAGGCTGCCGACTACAGCCCGGAAAAGGTCGCCGACCGTGTGGTGGACGCAATCGACCAGCGACTGCGCAAGGAAGCGGCCAACGGTGCTGACAAGGCGACACTGCAGGGGCTCCTCGACCAGGCTCGTGCCGGGGTGCAGAAGGGCTTCGACGATGCGCGCAAGACCCTCGACGGGCTGGGCCTGCTGGGCGGCAAGGTGGCCGAGGATATCGACGACACCTTCAACCGCATCCAGAGCGGCCTCGATCAGCTCCAGAAGACCCGGATCCAACCCGACCAGGCCGTGCAGCCCGGTGCGGTCGTCGCGGCGGCCGGCTACAGCGAACGCTTCGCCGCCCAGGCCGAGACCTTCGACCTGGAGGTGAAGACTCGTGACGGCGACAAGCTGCGCATTTCCATCGCCCAGGCGTCGGCCAACTGGTCCCGCAACAGCGTGGCAGCGGCGAGCGACGGGACGACCTCCCTGGTCGCGGCCAGCAGCCAGTCCTCCTCCTTGCAGATCGGCGCCTGGCAGATCCAGGTGGACGGTGAGCTGGACGACGAGGAGAAGGCCGCCTTGAGCGATCTGCTCAGCCAGGTCCAGGACATTTCCAGCAGCTTCTACTCGGGTGACCTGGCCGGCGCCTTCGACCGCGCCATGGACCTGGACATGGATGGTGAACAGCTGGCTTCCATGTCGCTGCGTCTTACTCAGACGCGGGTGATGCAGGCCACCGACGCCTATGGCGCCGTCGCCCAGCAGGGCGGGCAGGCGGCCAGTGCGGTCAATGGTTCCCTCAAGGACTACGCGAACGGCCTGCTGGACGCCCTGCGCAAAGCCAGCGAACTGGCTGAGGACGGCCGTGGCACCCTGGAGAAATTGCTCAAGGGCGGGGCCTCCCTGGACGAGCGTTTCTCCCCGGCGCAACTGGCCAAGGCCGATGCCTTCAACGAGCGCCTGCTGGATGGTCTGGAGCCCTTGCTGGGCGAGGCTCACAGCCAGTCCACCGACGACTGACCCCGTGGTAGACTTCGGCCCTCGCTGATCTTCGAGGCGCGTCTCCATGCTTCCTGAATGCCAACTCTTCGGCACCCTCGGCTGTCACCTGTGCGAGGTGGCGGAAGGTGTGCTCATGCCCTTCGTCGAACGTGGCCTGTTGGTGGAGCTGGTGGACATCGCCGACAGCGAAGAGTGGGTCCAGACCTATGGCCTGCGCATTCCCGTCCTGCGCCGCTGCGACACCGGCAGCGAACTGAACTGGCCCTTCGATGCCGGTTCGGTGGCGTCCTTTCTCTCCAGCTGAGACTTCAGCTCGCGCTGACTTTTTGTGGTGGGCTGAAGCCCACCCTACCTCCTAGCCTTCGCGTGGTCTGGACCGTAGGGTGCGCTGTGCGCACCGCTTCCGGGATCGGCTTCGGCACCCCGTCAAACCGCCGGTGCGCACGGCGCACCCTACCGGATCGGCTTCATCTTGCTGGCCCAGCCAGTCGAATCGTCACAGGCAGAGTCGGTGACTCATGACCACGTCCTCAGGACGTGGTTTCTCACGTTCAAATGAATTCGCTCCCGCAAGGGCGGGCCTAGGCGCCTGCCCGGAGCGCCGCCTTTCGCGCGGCCGCGAACAGGTCGCTGGCGTCCGCAAGCAGCAAGTGAGCCGCGTTGGCCACGCTTACCAGGTCTCGGCTTTCCGCGATGTCGATCTTCATGCAGGTGAATCTGAGCAGAAGATTCTTGGCGGCATGCAGACGCTGCTCGGCGCAGTCCTGCAGGTCGTCGTAGGAACAGCTGGAATCCAGCAGCAACACGGGCGCCTTGATGGCATTTTCGGAAAGGGGAATGAAGCGGGAATCGTCCATGGTGAAACTCCTTTTATCGGAGTCGCCACCGTTCGCGGCCAAGCGAATGAGGGTGGCGACTGTACGCGGGTTGGCCGACCGGGTAAGGAGGACCCGGCACACCCGAAGGTGTCCCGCGCACAGCCGCCATGAAGCGCAGGCAGCAAAAAAGCGCCTGCACGGACATGGGCGCTTGTGCGCCTCCTTAAACGCGACCGGCCAAGGTCGGCCACGGGATTGACCGCGGCGCGCGGACTATAGGCGGGCCTGCAATGGGATGGCAAGGATTCGGGGGGAGGGGAGTGCCCGATGAGGGGCGATGGCAAAAATCGCAGGCAATAAAAAACCCGCCTTTAAGGCGGGTTTTTCGGGATTTGGTCGGAGCGACTGGATTCGAACCAGCGACCTTCTCGTCCCGAACGAGACGCGCTACCAAGCTGCGCTACGCTCCGTTGTGTGGCGCGCATTCTACAGAAAAACTTTTGGCCTACAAGGGGTTAGCGAAAATTTTTTTGAATTATTTTGCGCTGGGAAGGGGTGGGGGCGGGAAGCTGCGGATGGCGCGGGGTTGCCGGGGAGGGGGAGGGCCCGTTCCGGCCCGGCGGCGGGAACGGGCTGTTCGATCAGAGCTCCTGGATGGTGCGCACCTGGTCCTTGTTCACCTTGGCGTGCCTGCCGTCCAGTTGTTCGAATTCGTAGAAGCCCGTGTCTTCGTCGAATTCGGGTTTATCCACGGCCTGGATCTCACGCCCGTCATTGAGGGTGATCAGGGACGGCGAGGAGCAGCCGGCCAGAGTGACAAGGCCCATGGCGAGCAGGAAAGCGGGGACGATCCGCTGGTTCATCGATATCTCCTTGATGAGTACGCTGGTTGTGTGGCCCTTCTGACGAGAATCTTCCCGTCAAAGTTCCTGCAATCCGGCTCAATCCTTCAGCCGATTGCCACTTAACAGTTCAGGCGTATTGAGGTTGGCCAGGCGCGGGTCGCCTTCAGGGCAGTCCACGGCCACCGGGTCGAGCTGGCGCAGGATGCGTTGAGGGCTGCGCTCTCCGGCCTGCCAGCCGGCTTCCAGCACGGGCAGCAGCGCCCGGGGCAGGATGCAGAACAGCGGCTCCCAGAACTTGCCCTGACGCACCATGACCGGCCGCTCGCAGGCGGCGGCGAGCAGGCTGGCGATCAGGGTGTCGTCCACCTGCGGGGCGTCGCAGGGCAGGATCAGCACCTGCTCGTGGCGGGCTACCGCCAGGCCGGCGCGCATGCCCGCCAGCGGCCCGTGGAAGTCGGGGGTGTCATCCCGCACCAGTTGATCGGCCCAGGCCGCGTAGCGGTCTTCATTACGGTTGCAGGAAATGATCAGGTCGTCGGTGAGGGGGCGCACGCGCTCGTGCAGCCAGGCGATCAGGGGGCGGCCCCGCCACTCCACCAGGCCCTTGTCGCGACCACCCAGACGATGCCCGCGCCCACCGGCGAGCAGCAGGACGGAGCAGGGCGGTAAAGGCGTGTCGGACATGGCACGGTCTCCGGGGCGGCGCTGTGATATAACACCGGTCATTCACTCCTACAACTGGAAGCCTGCCATGAGTCACAAGGCCGAGGCGGTGTTCGTGCCGCTCAATATTGCCGTTCTTACCGTCAGCGATACCCGCAGCCTGGAGACCGACACCTCCGGCCAGCTCTTCGTCGATCGCCTCACCGCCGCCGGCCACAACCTGGCGGCGCGGGTGCTGCTGAAAGACGACCTGTACAAGATCCGCGCCCAGGTCGCTACCTGGATCGCCGACGACGAGGTGCAGGTCGTGCTGATCACCGGCGGCACCGGCTTCACCGGCCGTGACAGCACCCCCGAAGCGGTGGCGTGCCTGCTGGACAAGCAGGTGGATGGTTTCGGCGAGTACTTCCGGCAGATTTCCGTTACCGACATCGGCACCTCCACCATGCAGTCCCGCGCCCTGGCCGGCCTGGCCAACAACACACTGGTCTGCTGCCTGCCGGGCTCCACCAATGCCTGCCGTACCGCCTGGGACGGCATCCTCGCCGAGCAGCTGGACAACCGTCATCGCCCCTGCAACTTCGTCCCGCATCTGATGCAGGCCAATGCCTGCGAGAGTCGCGGGTGAGCGGTTGCGACCATCCCGGCCTGATGCCGGTGGAAGATGCCCTGGCGCGCCTCCTGGCGCTGGCCGGGGCCGCGCAGATCACAGACAGCGAAACCGTCCCCCTGGCCGAGGCCGATGGCCGCGTGCTGGCCGAGCCACTGGTGGCTGGCCTGGACCTGCCGCCGTGGGACAACAGCGCCATGGACGGTTACGCCCTGCGCCTGGGCGATCTTTCGGGGGAGCCGCTGGTGGTGAGCCAGCGCATCCTCGCCGGCAGCGCCCCTCAGCCTCTCCAGCCGGGCACCTGCGCGCGCATCTTCACCGGTGCGCCGCTGCCGGACGGCGCGGATGTGGTGGAGATGCAGGAAAACGTCGAGGTTCTGGAAGATGGCCGGGTGCGTTTCCTGGAGCCGTTGAGGGCTGGCCAGAATGTGCGCCCCCGTGGCCAGGAAACCCGCGTTGGCGATACCGTGCTGCCCGCCGGCACCCGTTTGGGGCCCATCGAGATGGGCCTGTGCGCCTCCCTGGGCGCCGCCGAACTGGTGGTGCGCCGCCGTCCGGTGGTGGCGGTGATCTCCACGGGCGATGAGCTGGTACCGCCCGGCCAGCCGCTCGGCCCGGGGCAGATCTACAACAGCAACCGCAGCCTGCTGATTGCCTGGCTCAAGCGCCTGGGTTGTGCGGTGCTGGATGCCGGCATCCTTGCCGACGACCTGGAGCTCACCCGCACGGCCCTGGCCGGCCTGGCGGAGGTGGACCTGATCCTCTCCACCGGCGGGGTTTCCGTGGGCGAGGCGGACTTCCTCGGCGCGGCCCTGCGCGAGGAGGGCGAGCTGGCGTTGTGGAAGCTGGCGATCAAGCCGGGCAAGCCGCTGACCTTCGGGCACTTCCGTGGGGTGCCGGTAATCGGCCTGCCGGGCAATCCGGCCTCCACCCTGGTGACCTTCGGCCTGCTGGCGCGACCCTACCTGCTGCGCCGCCTCGGCGTGGAAGAAGTGGAGCCGCTGGGCTTCGTGGTGCCGGCCGGCTTCCTCTGGAAGAAACCCGGCAACCGCCGTGAGTACCTGCGCGCACGCCTGGAGCACGGCCGTGCGGTGATCTACCCGAACCAGAGCTCCGGCGTGCTGCGCAGCGCGGCCTGGGCCGAGGGGCTGGTGGAGGTGCTGGAAGGCACCACATTGGCCGAGGGGGATTCCGTGCGCTTCATTCCCTTGAGCGAGTTGCAGGCTTAGCACCTGCGAGGCATCTGCCTCACCATGTGGGGGCGAATTTATTCGCTAAGGGCAGCGCAACTGCCCCTTGCAAGCCGCTAGGGCAGGACTGCGTCCTGCTTGGCGATTGAAATCGCCCCCACAGGTTTCCCCCCAAGGCGAGTTCCGATATTCAGCCTTGCCGCTTAGCTTCCCGATACTCCCCCGGCGTCTGCCCGGTCCAGGCCTTGAAGCTGCGGTGGAAGGAGCGGGATTCGGTGAAGCCCAGGTAGCAGGCGATGTCCTGGATCGGCAGGTCGCTGCGCAGCAGGTAATGCTCGGCCAGTTCGCGGCGCAGTTCGTCGAGGATCTGCTGGTAGCTGGTGCCGGCCTGCTGCAGGTGACGCTGCAGGGTCCGCACAGTCATGTGGAATTTTTCCGCCACCCGTTCCTTGCGCGGCAGGCCGTCCTTGAGCAGCAGGCGCAAGGCATTCTTCACCCGTTGCGGCAGCGGCTCGTCGTCGTCCAGCCCGGCCATCAGCGACAGCGCGTGTTCTTCCAGGGTGCGCAGCAGGTTGGCGTCGGCCTGGCGCAAGGGCACAGCCAGATAGTCCAGCGGCACCAGCAGGGCACTGCAGGTTTGCTCGAACCGTACCGGGCAGCCGAACACCGCTTCATAGTCATCGGTCCGCGCACCCTCGGGCTGGGCATGCTCGAACCACACCTCCCGAGGTGAACGCTGCATGTCCGCGATCCAGCGTGCATAGAGCAGCCAGGACGCCAGCACGTTCTCCACCATGTGGCGGCGGATGGTCGGGTCCTGATGGCGGCAACTCCAGATCATCCGCACCACATCGCCTTCGGCTTCAATACGGCTGACGCCCATGTCGCCCACCAGCTTCTCGTAGGGGGCGATGCGGCTCATGGCTTCGCCCAGGGTCGCGCAGTTCATGGTGATGTAGCCCAGCACGCTCCAGGAGCCCGGCTGCACGTAGCGGGCGGAATGCAGGCCGAAGAGGGCGTCGCCGGAAACACGGATCAGATGGGCCAGCAGGCGCTCATGGGCTTCACTGGGCAGACGCTTGCTGTTGTCCGCCAGGTCCTCGGGACGGATGCCGACAGCAGCCAGCGTGCTGGCCTGGTCGAGGCCGAGCTGTTCGGCGTGACGCAGGTACTTGATGAGGGCGGGAACCGAGGTGTAGCCGAGCGAATGCATGGGGTTTCTTGTTATGTCCTGATTGGCGAAGGCCACTGTCCCGATTCGACAGTGACGCCCTGGAGCGGCTGGCTAGTATAGGCAGCCATCAAGAGCCTTCGAAATAACCCGAACAAGGAGAATGGCATGCGACGCTGGAACGGCTGGGGCGATGAAGCGACGGTGGTGGAACTGCCCGACAATGGGGCGGCTTTCCTGGCCGAACGCATAAGTGCTGGCCAACCCCTGCCGGACGCCAGCCTGGAACAGGTGCTGGCCCGAGTGCCCGCTTCGCGGCTGGACGCCCACCCGCTGATCAGCCTGGATGCCGAGACCCGTGTGCGCCACGCCCGTGGCCAGAGCCTGCCGGATTGGCTGGCGATGCGCGAAGGTGATTTCGGCCAGTTCCCCGACGGCGTCGCGTTTCCGGAAACCGCCGAGCAGATTCGCCAGTTGCTGGCCCTGGCCGCCGAGCGCGATCTGGTGCTGATTCCCTACGGCGGCGGCACCTCGGTGGCGGGCCATATCAATCCCCAGGCGGGCGACCGGCCGGTGCTGACCCTGTCGCTGGAACGCATGAACCGTTTGCTGGAGCTGGACGAGGAAAGTCTGATCGCCACCTTCGGTCCCGGCGCCAATGGCCCACAGGTGGAAAGCCAGCTTCGTGCTCGGGGCTACACGCTGGGGCATTTCCCGCAGTCCTGGGAGTTGTCGACCCTCGGTGGCTGGGTGGCCAGCCGTTCCAGTGGCCAGCAGTCCCTGCGCTATGGGCGGATCGAGCAGCTGTTCGCGGGCGGGACCCTGGAAACCTTCGCCGGCCCCATGGCGCTGCCCACCTTCCCGGCTTCGGCGGCGGGGCCCGACCTGCGCGAGCTCGTGCTGGGTTCCGAAGGCCGTTTCGGGGTGATTTCCGAAGTGCGGGTGCGGGTCACCCGGCTGGCGGAGCAGGAGTCCTTCTACGCGGTCTTCCTGCCCAACTGGAACCAGGCGCTCCAGGGCATCCGCAGCCTTGCCCAGGCGCGCGTCCCGCTGTCCATGCTGCGTTTGTCCAACGCCATCGAAACCGAGACCCAACTGGCCCTGGCCGGACACCCCGGGCAGATCGCGCTGCTGGAGAAGTACCTGGCCCTGCGCGGCGCGGGCGCCGGCAAGTGCATGCTGACCTTCGGCGTCACCGGCAACCGCGCCCAGAACGCCGCGTCGCTGAAGCAGGCCCGGCGCCTGTTGAAGCGCTTTGGCGGGGTGTTCACCGGCACCTTGCTGGGCAAGAAGTGGGCGCACAATCGCTTCCGCTTCCCCTACCTGCGCCATGCCCTGTGGAGCGCCGGCTATGTGGTGGATACCCTGGAAACCGCCACCGACTGGGTCAACGTCGACAGCCTGCTCGGCAAGATCGAAGCCAGCCTGCGCAATGGTTTGAAGGACGAAGGCGAGCGGGTGCATGTATTCACCCACCTGTCCCACGTCTATGGCGAGGGATCGAGCATCTACACCTCCTACGTCTATCGCCCAGGCAGCAGCTACGCCGAGGCGCTGGCGCGCTGGCGCAAGTTGAAGTCCGCCGCCAGCGATGTAATCGCCCAGAACCGCGGCACCATCAGCCACCAGCACGGCGTCGGCCGTGACCACGCGCCCTGGCTGCCGGCGGAAAAGGGTCCGCTGGGCATGGCCGCGCTGCGCAACCTTGCGCGGCATTTCGATCCCGAGGGGCGCCTGGCTCCCGGCGTGCTGATCGAGGATTGAACATGGCCACCTGGAACGCCGAGTGGCGCGTGGCAGCGTTGCCGGAACTGGCCCGCCGCGACTGGGACCTGATCGTGGTCGGCGGCGGTATCTGCGGCGCCGGCATCCTGCGTGAGGCCGCTCGGCGGGGGTGGAAATGCCTGCTGCTGGAGCAGCGGGACTTCGCCTGGGGCACGTCCAGTCGCTCGTCGAAGATGGTCCATGGTGGCTTGCGCTATATCGCCAAGGGTCAACTGGCCCTGACCCGTGCTTCGGTACGCGAGCGCCAGCGCCTGCTGGCCGAGGCACCGGGGCTGGTGGACCCGCTGAGTTTCGTCATGCCCCACCGCGGTGGCTTTCCGGGGCCAAGGGTGTTCGGCGGCCTGCTATCCCTCTACGACGCCCTGGCCGGGCGTCGCAACCATCTCTATTACCCGCTGCAGCAGTTGCGCTATCTGGTGCCCGGTCTTGCCGAAGGCGGCCTGGAGGGCGGCACTCGGTTCTTCGATGCGGTGACCGATGATGCGCGGCTGGTGCTGCGGGTGTTGGGCGAGGCTCGCGCTGAAGGTGGCGAGGCGCTGAACGGCATGCGCGTGCTGACGCTGAAACGGGAGCAGGGCAGGGTGACCGGCCTGGAGGCTGAAGATACCGAGAGTGGCCAACGTTGCGCCTTCCGCACCCGTGCCGTAGCCCTGGCGACCGGCGCCTGGGCCGATCGACTGCGCACGGTCGACGGTGCGGAACATATCCGCCCGCTGCGTGGCAGCCATTTGCTGCTGCCGGGCTGGCGCCTGCCGTTGGCCCACGCCGTCAGTTTCATGCACCCGGCGGATGGTCGACCGGTGTTCGTCTTCCCCTGGGAGGGCGCCACCGTCATCGGCACCACGGATCTCGACCACGACCAGGGGCTGGACCAGGACGCGAGCATCAGCGAGGCCGAGGTGGATTACCTGCTGGAGGCCTGCTACCTGCAATTCCCGGCGGCCGGCATCGGTCGGGGCGACGTGCTCTCCACGTGGGCGGGTGTGCGCCCTGTGGTGAGTGACGGCGAAGCGCAGCTGAAGCCTTCGGACGAAAAGCGCGAGCATGCGCTCTGGACTGAACCCGGTTGCGTGACCCTGGCCGGCGGCAAGCTGACCACCTTCCGCCTGCTGGCCCTGGACGTGCTGCGAGCGTGCGCCGGATTCGTCGGTCGCAGCCTGGAAGACCATGGCAGCGCAGTCTTCGAGCCCTGCGCCGAACAGGCACTACCGGCCTTGTCTCCGGCCCAGCGTCTGCGCCTGGCGGGCCGTCATGGCCGCGCCCTGGCGGAGCTGGCGCCCTGGGTCGAATCGCTCGGCAATGAGCGAATCGGCGCCACCGACACGCTCTGGGCCGAGCTGGCCTGGGCGGCGGAAGGCGAACTGGTGCTGCACCTGGATGATCTGCTGCTGCGCCGCACGAGGATCGGCCTGCTGCTGCCCCGGGGCGGCCGGGACGAGCTGCCGCGCATCCGCGCACTGTGCCAGCCATTGCTGGGCTGGAGCGACGCCCGCTGGGCGCGCGAAGAGGCCGCTTACCTGGCCCTCTGGCAACGCTGTTACAGCCTGCCTGCATAACAAGAACAAGGACGCATCGTGAGCGAAAAAAGCTATCTGCTGGCTATCGATAACGGCACCCAGAGCGTGCGTGCCCTGCTGTTCGACCTGGAAGGCAACCTGGTGGGCAAGGGCAAGGTCCCGCTGGAGGCCTATTACTCCAGCCAGCCCGGCTGGGCGGAGCAGGACCCGGAATACTACTGGGCCAGCCTGGGCGAAGCCTGCCGGCTGCTGTGGGCGTCAGTGGACATCGACCGGAGTCTGATTCGCGGCGTGTCCCTCACCACCCAGCGCGGCACCGTCATCAATGTGGACGAGCAGGGCACGCCGTTGCGCCCGGCCATCCTCTGGCTGGACCAGCGCCAGGCCGAGGTGCGGGGGCGCATCAAGGGTCCCTGGGGCTGGCTGTTCAAGGCGATCGGCCTTGAGGGCACGGTGGACTACTTCCGCGCCCAGGCCGAGGTCAACTGGGTGGCGCAGAACCAGCCCGAACTCTGGGGCCGGACCCACAAGGTGCTGTTGCTCTCGGGCTTTCTCAGTCACCGGCTATGCGGGCGATTCGTCGACTCGGTGGCCTGCCAGGTGGCCTATCTGCCGTTCGATTACAAGCGCCTGCAATGGGCCGCGCCACGGGACTGGAAGTGGCAGTCCATGCCGGTGCGCCGTGAGCAGCTGCCGGAGCTGTTCAAGCCCGGTTCGCGGCTCGGCAGCATCACCGCCGAGGCCTGCCGGCATACCGGCATTCCGGAAGGGCTGCCACTGATTGCCGCCGGTGCCGACAAGGCCTGCGAGGTGCTTGGCGCCGGTGGGGTGGAGCCGAGCGTCGCCTGCCTGTCCTACGGCACCACCGCGACCATCAACACCACGCGGCGCAAGTACCTGGAAACCATTCCGCTGATCCCGCCCTATCCGGCGGCCGTGCCTGATCACTTCAATACCGAGGTGATGATTTATCGCGGGTTCTGGATGGTCAGCTGGTTCAAGCAGGAGTTCGGCCTGCGGGAAATTCAGCGGGCGAAAGAGTTGGGGGTGGAGCCCGAGGCGCTGTTCGATGAACTGGTCAACAGCGTACCGCCTGGCTCCATGGGGCTGATGCTTCAGCCCTATTGGTCGCCTGGCATTCGCGAGCCGGGCCTGGAGGCCAAGGGTTCCATTATCGGCTTCGGCGACGTGCATACCCGCGCCCATGTCTACCGCGCCATCCTGGAAGGGCTGGCCTATGCGTTGCGCCAGGGGCGGGAGCAGATCGAGAAGCGCTCCGGCACGCCCATCACCCGGCTGCGGGTGTCGGGTGGTGGCTCGCAGAGCGATGCGGCCATGCAATTGACGGCCGATATCTTCGGCCTGCCGGCTGAGCGGCCCCATGTCTATGAAACGTCAGGCTTGGGCGCGGCCATCGACTGTGCGGTGGGCCTCGGCCTGCACCCGGATTTCCCAACCGCGATCCGCGCCATGACGCGGGTAGGGCAGGTGTTCCAGCCCGATCCGCAGGCGAGCCGCACGTACGACCGGCTGTACCGCGAGGTCTATCAGGGCATGTACAAGCAGCTACGGCCGCTGTACCGGAAGATTCGGGATATCACTGGCTATCCGGCGTAATGCTGGAAATCGTAGGGTGCGCCGCGCGCACCGGAACTCCGCGCGGGGTTCCGGTGCGCATGGCGCACCCTACGCTGCGTCAGGCCACATCCACCAGCACGATCTCGCTGTCTTCGCTGGCGGTGAAGCTGAGCACCTCTTCATCACGCACGGCCACGCCGTCACGGGCTTCGGCGGCGACACCGTTCACCTCGTAGCGGCCCTTGGCTGCCACCAGGTAGGCCTTGCGGCCTTTCTCCAGCCGGTACTCGGCGCTCTGGCCCGCTTTCAGCGTGGCGGCGACGAGCCGTGCATTGGCGCGGATAGGCAGGGCGTCGCTGCCCGCGTCGATGCCGCTGGCCAGGGTCACGAAGCTGCCGGAGCGCTCCCCTTTGGGGAAGGGGCGGGTGCCCCAGGAGGGCTCGGCGCCGTACTCGGTAGGCATGATCCAGATCTGGAAGATTCGGGTGGTCTCATCTTCCAGGTTGTATTCGCTGTGGGCGATGCCGGTGCCCGCGCTCATCACCTGCACGTCGCCAGCCACGGTGCGGCCCTTGTTGCCCAGGTTGTCCTGGTGGGTGATGGCGCCTTCGCGGACGTAGGTGATGATCTCCATGTCCTGGTGCGGATGGGGCGGAAACCCGGAGTGGGGCGCGATTTCGTCGTCGTTCCAGACGCGCAGCTGGCCCCAGCTCATCCGCTGGCTGTCGTAGTAGCCGGCAAACGAGAAGTGGTGTCGGGCATTGAGCCAGCCGTGGTGGGCACCACCCAGGTCGGCGAAGGGGCGTACTTCGATCATGTTCGGGTCTCCTGTCGGCTCGCGGAGTGGTTTCTCCGGGAGGAATGGGCGCCATGATCGGGGAATCATCTATCGATAAAAAGCGTAATTTCTCGGATTTTCCAATCAGTTTATTCGATTGTTTTTTGGGCGCGGCGGGCCTGAATTGCGGCGGGGCGCGGTCCTATACTCGGTCGATTGCCGAGTGATGGAGGCGACCATGGCTGAGCGCAAGGTGCTGCTGATCCTGCATGGCAAGCAGGCTGCCAACGACGAGGTACGTGCCGCCGTTCACGCCCGCCGTGACGCAGGCATGGACCTGACGGTACGGGTCACCTGGGAGAGCGGTGATGCCCGGCGCCTTGTGCAGGAAGGTCTGGCGGCGGGCTGCCAGACACTGATCGCCGGAGGTGGCGATGGCACGCTGCGCGAGGTGGCCGAGGCCATGGTGCAGGGAGGGGGCGATGCCAGCCTGGCGCTGCTGCCCCTGGGCACTGCGAACGATTTCGCCCGCGCCGCTGGCGTGCCGCTGGAGCCGGACCAGGCGCTGGCGCTGCTGGATACACCGCCACGGGCCATCGACCTGGGGGAGGCCGATGACCATCTTTTCCTCAACATGGCGACGGGTGGGTTCGGTTCAAGGATCACTGCCAATACCCCGGAAGACCTGAAGAAGGTACTGGGCGGGGCGGCCTACTTCCTCACCGGGCTGAGTCGCTTCTCCGAAGTCCATTCGGCCTTTGGCCGCTTCCGTGGGCCGGATTTCGCATGGGAGGGGGAGTTTCTCGCCCTCGGAATCGGTAACGGGCGCCAGGCGGGCGGCGGGCATACCTTGTGTCCCCAGGCGGTGGTGAATGACGGGCTCCTCGACCTCTGCATCATCCCGGCGCCCCAGGATGTGGTAGGCACCCTGGCGACCTTGCTGTCGGGCGGCATTCTCGGGCTGGAAACGGTATCCGTCAGCGCACGCCTGCCCTGGGTCGAGGTGGAAGCCCCGGAAGGACTGGACCTCAACCTGGACGGCGAACCGATGGAAAGTGCGCGCCTGCGTATCGCCGCCAGGGCGCGTGCGCTGCGGGTACACCTGCCCGTGCATTCGCCGCTGCTGCGGGCGGAATAGTCGTCGGGCGGCTGGTGTCGCCGAATCGGCTGCGGCATGATGGCGCAGTGCCATGGCTTCAGTTTTTCGGCCCGCTGCCGAAACGCTGGCAAGGCGCTCCAGCCCCCAACGCAAGCCCAGCAGAGGAAGTTCCATGGCCGGTATTCTCGACACCGTCGACCAACGCACCCAACTGGTGGGTGAAAACCGGCTGGAAATCCTGATGTTCCGACTGACGGGCCGGCAGCTCTTCGCCATCAACGTGTTCAAGGTGCAGGAAGTGCTGCAGCTGCCGAAGATGACCCTGATTCCGCAGCGCCATCCGGTGGTGTGCGGGGTGGTCAACCTGCGCGGCCAGACGCTCCCGGTAATCGACCTGTCCCAGGCCATCGGCATGCGCCCGCTGGTGCCCGATGAGCGCAGCACCATCATCGTCACCGAGTACAACCGCTCGGTGCAGGCCTTCCTGGTGGGTGGCGTGGATCGCATCCTCAACCTCAACTGGGAAACCATCATGCCTCCCCCTGGCGGTGCCGGCCGCCAGCATTACCTGACCGCCATCACCAAGGTGGACGAGCAGATCGTCGAAATCATCGACGTCGAGAAGGTGCTGGCCGAAATCGTGCCCATGAGCACCCGTGTTTCCGCGGACCGCCTGGACAACCCGCTGCTGCAGATGGCGGTGGGGCGTGAGGTGCTGCTGGTGGATGACTCCAATGTTGCCTTGACCCAGCTGCGGGAGACCCTGTCGCAGCTCGGCATGCGCATGCACGTGGCCAGCGATGGCCTGAAAGCACTGAACATGCTCAAGGCCTGGGCGGACAGCGGCGAAGACATGACCGAGAAGCTGCTGATGGTCTTTACCGATGCGGAAATGCCTGAGATGGATGGCTATCGCCTGACCACCGAAATCCGCAATGACCCACGCCTGCGCAATCTCTATGTGGTGTTGCACACCTCGCTGTCCGGTAGTTTCAACGACGCTATGGTGAAGAAGGTCGGCTGCGACAACTTCCTCTCCAAGTTCCAGCCCGACAAGCTGGTGGATGTGGTGCTCGACCGGCTGAAGCGGGACCAGTGAGCTTGAGCTGAGGGCACGCGGCTGCGTATAAGGGAGGCTTCGCTCGAACGCCGAACAGGAAGCTGGCCATGTTGCGTCTCTCGTCCCTCTACCGTTTCCCCCTCAAATCCGCCATTGGCGAACGCCTGCCGCACGCCCGGATCGACGCGCTGGGCCTTGCCGGTGATCGCCGCTGGATGCTGGTGGACGCCGAGAACGGCCGTTTCCTGACTCAGCGTGCCTTCGCGCAGATGTCTCAGCTTTCCGCCCGCTGGAATACGTCCGGCGGCCTCACTCTGAGCGCCGAGGGGCTGTCGCCTCTCGATGTCGCCCTGCCTGCCCCGGATGCCAATCTGCGCGGGACCTTCGTCTGGGGTTCTCCCATGGTCGTGCCGGATGCCGGCGACGAAGCGGCGGAATGGCTCAGCAGCTTCCTGGGCAAGGCCTGCCGCCTTGTGCATGTACCCGAGCACCGCGCCCGGGACATTCCCGGCAGCCTTCTGCCCGAGGAAAAGGTGGGCTTTGCCGATGGCTTCCCCTTGCTGCTGATCGGCCAGGCTTCCCTGGAGGACCTCAGTGCGCGGGTCGGGCGGCCCCTGGAGATGCTGCGCTTCCGTCCGAACCTGGTGGTGGAGGGCAGCGCCCCCTATGCCGAGGACAGCTGGAAGCGTATCCGCATCGGTGACATCGAATTCAGCGTGGCCAAGGGCTGCAGCCGCTGCATCCTCACCACCATCGACCCCGCCACCGGCGAACGCAGCGCCGACCGCGAGCCGCTCACTACGCTGAAGACCTACCGCGAACGCGAGGGGGAGGTGTACTTCGGGCAGAACCTGATCAACCGCGGCACGGGGGTGCTGGAGGTGGGGATGGAGATTGAAGTCCTGGAGTGAGGCACTGACGCGAGGCGTGTTGGTGGGCTGAGCTCAGCCCGGTTCGAAGCGGGTGGTACTCAACGAGAAAGGGCGCCGATTGGCGCCCTTTTTCATGTCTTACTGATCGTCGAAATATCGCTCGTGCCAGTCCACCAGGGGCTGCGGAGCATTCAGCTTGTGCCCGTAGATCACCGAGTAGGACAGGACGTTTTGCACGTACTGGCGGGTTTCGTCGAACGGAATGGTTTCCACCCAGACGTCGAAGGACAGGTGATTGGCGCCCTTCAGCCACTGGCGTACGCGCCCGGGGCCGGCGTTGTAGGCGGCCGATGCGAGTACGCGGTTGCCGTTGAACTGGCCGTGGACCTGGCTCAGGTAGGCGGCGCCGAGCTGGATGTTCATGTCGGGGTTGAGCGCTTGCTGAGGCGAGGACAGCGGAATGCCGAACTTGCGCGCGGTTTCCTTGGCGGTGGATGGCATCAGCTGCATCAGGCCCATGGCGCCGACGCCTGAGCGGGCGTCCGCCATGAAGGCGCTCTCCTGGCGGGTGATGGCGAAGACCCAGCTGGAATGGAGGCCGCGAATCTTGGCCTGCTGGGTCAGTGTGGAGCGGTGTGCCATGGGGAAGCGGATGTCCAGGTCGTCCCAGTACTGGGCCTGGCTGATGGTGCGAATGGCCGGGAAGTACCACTCCAGGTCGTAGGCGATCTTGGCCTGGGCCACCAGCTCGTCACGGTTGAACAGGCGGCTGACGTGGTACCACTCGCGGCGGCCGTTGACGATCTCGCCACGGTCATGGAACTCCAGGGCGCGGCGGATGCCGGCAGTGTTGCGCACCTTCTGCATCACCCTGGGGTCGATGACCAGCGGCTTGTTGTTCAGTTGGTAGGGCGCCTGGATGCGGTCGGCGGCCAGGAAGCCGTAGAAATCGCGCTCGCGGGCCACGGGCTGGTAGAGCGGGATCGGCTGCTGGCTCTCGGGCTGGGCCAACTGCAGGCTGCGAGCCTGCCAGTAGCGCCAGCGGTTGGTGTTGGCCAGGTCGGCGGGCATGCGCTGAGTCAGCTGGTAAGCGTCCTGCCACTGTCCCAGACGCAGCAGCAGGCGCGCGCGCCATTCGCTGACCGTGTTGTCGCGCAGTTCCGGATCGTACTGGGCCATGACCTTGAGGGCGCGGGAATCGAAGCGCTTGGCCAGGGTCAGGCCGATTTCCCGGGCAATGGCCACTTTCTCGCTCTTGGAGAAGGGCAGGCGGGCGGAATAGACCTCCAGCAGGCTCAGCGCCTTCTCCGGGTCCTGGCGAGCGAGGCGGCGCAGGCCGAGGCCGGCTGCGTCAGCCGTGTAGCGGTCCGCCGGGGTGAAACGGTCGGTCTGGCTCAGCAGCTGGGGCTTCTGCGCCACTTCGATCATGAGCGCGCCCTGGGTGCCGAAGCGCGGCATGGTCTTCACCAGATGCTTGGCCAGGCCATAGTTGCGTGCTTCGGCGGCCAGCTTGGCGCGTTTCCAGCGCAGCTCCTCGGTCAGTTGGCCCTGGGCGCTCCACATGTTGAAGAGCACGTCGCACGCGTCAGGTTGGGACTTGCCCACCAGCCAGAGCTTCTTGGCCGTGGCGTAGCCTTCCTTCTTCATGCCGTGCTTGAGCTGGTACTGGCCGAACAGGCAGTCCAACTCGGTGAAGTTGAGCTTGGGGTCGTAATAGTTGGCGAAGGTCTGCCACTCGCCGCGTTCGGCCAGCCAGCGCAGCCAGCGCAATTTCATCCAGCCGGCCTGGGGCAGGTCACCGTGTTCGGCGAGGAATTTTTCGATTTCTTCGTTGCTCGCCCATTTCAGACGGGCGGTCAGCTCGTCGTAGGCGAGGTAGGGCTCCAGGGGGTAGTCGCGCAGGGCGCCGGCGTAACGCTGGTAGGGGCCGGAGTCGCCCTTTTCCAGGGCGCGCTTGGCCTCGTCGTACATCACGCGTTGCTGGGCAAGGGGGACCGAGGCGGCCTGGGCGGCTTCCAGGCCGACCGTGGAGAGGAGCAGACAGGACAACAGGCTGAGCAGACGACCGCGCATGACACTTCCGTGGGGCAGATATTTCGAGGTGAATGCCCCGTTGCGGGCATCGAATAGCGCCTAGCTTAGCCGTTAGGCCGAGGCGGTTAAAGCATTGGGCCAGCTTGGGAAAACGCTGGAAAAAATGGCCGGGAGTCGGGGCGGCAAGTCGGGTAGAATGCGCGCCCTGATTCAGGAGGCCACCCATGACACTGCTCAAGTTCACCGACGTATCCCTCGCCTACGGCGCCATGCCGCTGTTGGATAAGGTGTCCTGGCAGATCGCCCGTGGCGAGCGGGTGTGCATCATCGGCCGCAACGGTACCGGCAAGTCCAGCCTGCTGCGCCTGGTCAAAGGCGACCAGTTCGCCGATGACGGCGAGATCTGGCGCGCCCCGACGCTGAAGATCGGCGAACTGCCCCAGGAGCTGCCGCTCGCCGACGACCGTACCGTGTTCGATGTGGTGGCCGAGGGCCTGGCGGAAGTCGGCGCGCTGCTCGCCGAATACCATCACCTCAGCCAGCACATCCAGTCCGACTCCGACCTGACCAAGCTGACCCGTGTCCAGCAGGAGCTGGAAGCCCGCGACGGCTGGCGCTTGCAGCAGCTGGTGGACAGTACCCTGAGCCGCCTGCAGCTGCCGGCGGACAAGACCCTCGCCGAGCTGTCCGGTGGCTGGCGCCGTCGTGTACTGCTGGCCCAGGCCCTGGTGGCCGAACCCGACCTGCTGTTGCTGGACGAGCCCACCAACCACCTGGACATCGGCGCCATCGCCTGGCTGGAAGAGGCCCTGCTGGGCTTCAACGGTGCCGTGCTGTTCATCACCCACGACCGTTCCTTCCTGCAGAACCTGGCCACTCGCATCCTCGAGCTGGATCGCGGCCATTTGATCGACTGGAACGGCGACTACGCCAGCTTCCTGGTGCACAAGGAGCAGCAACTGGCGGCCGAAGAGGCGGCCAACGCCTTGTTCGACAAGCGCCTGGCGCAGGAAGAAGTCTGGATTCGTCAGGGCATCAAGGCCCGTCGTACCCGTAACGAAGGCCGGGTCCGCGCCCTCAAGGCCATGCGCGTCGAGCGTGCCGAACGCCGCGAGCGCCAGGGCAAGGCGACTTTCCAGCTGGAAGCGGCGGACAAGTCCGGCAAGCAGGTGATGGTGGCGGAGAACGTCAGCTTCGCCCATGCGGGTGGCGAGCCGCTGATTCGTGATTTCAACCTGGTGCTGCAGCGTTCCGACCGCATCGGCCTGCTGGGTGCCAACGGCACCGGCAAGACCACGCTGCTCAAGCTGCTGCTGGGCGACCTCCAGCCCACCAGCGGCAGCATCGAGGTCGGAACCAAACTGGAAGTGGCGTATTTCGACCAGTTGCGTCACCAGCTCGACCTTGAGAAGACCGTGATCGACAACCTGGCCGAAGGCCGTGAGTTCATCACCATCGATGGCCAGAACCGCCATGTCCTGAGCTATCTCGGGGACTTCCTGTTCAGCCCGCAGCGGGCGCGTACGCCGGTCAAGGCGCTGTCGGGTGGTGAGCGGGCACGACTGTTGCTGGCCAAGCTGTTCAGCAAGCCGGCCAACCTGTTGGTGTTGGACGAACCGACCAACGACCTGGACGTGGAAACGCTGGAGCTGCTGGAAGAAGTGCTGCTGAGTTTCCCCGGCACCGTGCTGATGGTCAGCCACGACCGGGCCTTCCTCGACAACGTGGTCACCAGCACGCTGGTGTTCGAGGGCCAGGGCCGAGTGCGCGAGTACGTCGGCGGCTACCAGGACTGGCTGCGTCAGGGCGGCTCGCCGCGCCTGCTGGGTGTGGGTGAGAACCGCGAGGCCAAAGCCGAGGCGCCCAAGGCTGCGGAGCCGGCCCCTGTCGCCAGGGCGGCTACCGCTGAAGCGTCGAAGAAGAAATTGAGCTACAAATTGCAACGCGAACTGGAGGCCATTCCGGGACAGATCGAGGCGCTTGAGGCGGAGCAGGCGAAGGTGCAGGAGGAGATCTCCGATCCGGCCTTCTATCAGCGCCCGCCGGAGCAGACCCGCGTGGTACTGGAGCGTCTGGACGACTTGCAGAAGGAACTGGACCGCCTGATCGAGCGTTGGGCGGAGCTGGAAGACAGTTGAGGGAGTGAGCCGGAGAGCCCATGGCCATCGAATATCGCATCCGCTTGGATGATGTGCACGAGTTCAGCTATCGCATCGAACTGGACCGTGAGTACGACCAGGACCGCGCGGCCAATGCGCCGAAGTGGACGCGCCTGGAGCACCAGCAGTGCAGCAATTGTCCGCTTCGCACGGAAACCCACACCCATTGTCCGGCGGCGGTGGACCTGCACCGGGTGATCGAGGACTTCCAGGGCTTGCCGGCCTTCAAGAAGGTGAATGTCTGGGTGCGTACCCCGGAGCGTGAGTACACCAAGGTGGTGGGGTTGGAAGAGGGCCTGCGGGCCCTGCTGGGCGTGATCATGGCCACCAGCGCCTGCCCGGTGCTGGGCAAGCTCAAGCCGATGGCCCATCAGCACCTGCCGTTTGCCAGCAACCAGGAGTTCATTCTGCGGGCGGTATCGCTCTACCTGGCGCGGCAGTATTTCAACTTCCGCGAAGGACGCCATGCGGACTGGGAGCTGAAGGGGCTGGTGCGGCTGTTCCAGCAGTTGCAGCTGGTCAACCAGGCCTTCTGGCAGCGTATCCACGATACCTGCGAAGGCGATTCCAATCTCAAGGCCTTCCTGACCTTCTTCTCCATGGCTTCCAGCATGACCTACTCGCTGGAAACCCAGTTGCAGAAGATCCGGCCGCTGGTGATGAGCGCGGGCGAAGGCTTCGACTGAAGCCCTCGCCCGCTGTTTTCCTCTATTTATTCAGTTTTTTTCAGACGTACTGCCAGCACGTCGCAAGGCGCGCCGTGCAAGACGTCGTTGGCGGTGGAGCCGAGCAGCAGGGCGAGGCCGTGGCGGCCATGGCTGCCGACCACGATCAGGTCGCAGCCCTGTTCCTCGGCGAGGCGGTGGATTTCCTGGCGTGGTTGGCCGTAGGCCAGGTGGCGCTGGTCGGCAGTCAGCTCGGAGTAGATGCCAGCGAAGGTCTGAAGCCGCTCGCGGGCCTGTTCGAATTGCTGCTGCTGAAGCATCGAGAGATCCATGGGCACGTCGCCGCCGAAGGCCATGGCCATCGGCTCGACAATGTGCACCAGCGAAAGCTTGGCATTGCTGGCCTGGGCCAGCGACTGGGCACGACGCACCACCGGATGGCATTCATCGGTCAGGTCGACAGCGACCAGTATGTGCTGGTAGGGCATGGGTGACTCCTCCTTAAGGCTACGCATGATCACAAGTATGGCTTTCCGAATCGTTTAACACAGGCTTTTGCGCAGGGATAACCCTTATGACCCTCTGGATCGTCCTCTTGCTTCTCCTGGCGGTACTCAGCCCCTTGGTCTGGCTGGTGCCGTCCAAGGGCCAGCGGGGGCGCATGGAGTTGCGCCTGGAAGCGCGGCGGATGGGGCTTGCCATGCAGCTGTCGCGCCAGGACTGGCCCCACTGGCTGGCGCAGGAGCCGCCGCATTCCTGTGCCCAGTATCACCGTCCCCGGCTTCGCGGGCGCGAGGCGTGGTGCTACTGGCAGAACGAGCCAGGCATCTGGCTGAACCAGTGGCGCGAACCTTGTGAAGACGAGGCTGTGCTGGCCCACCTGGCCGGGCTGCCGAAGGATGTCTACAAGGTGGAGGCGAGTTCGCAGATGATCGCCCTCTATTGGGGGGAGCGCGGCACGGTCGACGACCTGCAGCGTATCGCTGCGACGCTCAAGGCGCTGGCTTGAGGGGAGGGCGCGGCGGGTGTGCCGTCGCGCCGGGTGCTGTCGGTTCAGCTCTGGACGGCCGAATAGCGGGCGGAAACGTCTTCGAGGCCGTCAATGATGCGGTCTGAGTACTTGTTGATGAGGAACGGCACGCTCTTCTCGTTGTAGTTCTTCAGCGATTTCTCGATATAGCGCCACTTGGTGCTGATGCCATCCAGTGCCTGGCGGATCTCCGGCGTGTTCTGCGGGGCCTTTTCCAGGCTGGCCAGTTGGCTGGCGAATTCGCCGGCCAGTTCGTCGATGGCCTTGCTGCCATTGCTCCCCATGAAACTGCCGCCGATGGATGCGCTACGAGAGGCGTAGTCCACGGCGATGGTCTGCATCAGCAGGCTCTGGTCTCGGCTGCGCTGGGTCAGGGGTGGGACCTGGGCAGCGCCTTCCTGCTGGATCTTCGCGTATAGCTCGTTGGAGAGCTCCAGAAGGCGCTTGTTGCGCTCGGTCAGGTCCGCCACCGGTTGCAGGTCGGTGTAACCCTTCTGCTTGAGGGAGATGACCAGGCCGCTCAGTTCGCTGTGGTAGCTCTGCCATTCCTGCACCAACTGGGCGTGCAGGGCCTTGGAGGCTTCTCCGGGCATCTCGCCCAGTTCATTGAGGCGGGCGTCGGCCGTCTGCGTCGATTCATCGATCAGGCGAGCGTAGCGCTGGTCGCCTTCCATGCCGTTGTACATATAGAAGTCGCCAAGGCTGCGCTGGGCGGCGAGGCGCATCTGGTGGAGCTTGAGGAGGCTGTCCGCCGAGGGGGCGGGCGGGGTGCTGGCGAGCGTGGGAAGAGTGAGCAGGGTACCCAGCAGCATGGCAAGCAGGCGGCTCGACATTGGCGCTTCTCCGTGGGCCATTGGCCTTGATTGTTGTTGTTTTGGCGCCCGAGTCCTGACGGCTCGAGTGGCACGAATGTACCCGCGGAAAAGGCAATTTGCCAGCGGCCCTCCAGGGAATCATTTGAGTGCCAGTGGCGTTGGTGATGGGGTGCCATCGTCCCCGTGAATTTACGTGCATCTCCTTGTGCGGCGCGCTGTGAGGCCGGGCTCAGGGCGGTTTTTTCGTGGCCGGTCGGTCACGCTGCGAGATTGACAAGCGCGGACTTTTCCCTGAATCTCGCCTCACCCAAATCAAACGGGCGTATGAATCGAGCGTTTGTCTTGTATGACATTTCCAATCATACGGCCCGAATATCGTGTCGGCGGGTGTGCCCTACCGATCGGGACTATGCTCCGGCAGCGCCGGGGGCGAGTCCGCCGGTAGGCTCCGATGCGTACAGTCCAGTTTCCCAAACCGTGGAGATCAGTTGATGATTTACGAAGGTAAAGCCATCACGGTTAAGGCTCTTGAGGGCGGTATCGTCGAACTGAAATTCGACCTCAAGGGTGAGTCCGTCAATAAATTCAACCGTCTCACCCTCAACGAACTGCAGGAAGCAGTTGTAGCCATCAAGAACGATGCTTCGGTCAAGGGCGTAATCGTCAGCAGTGGCAAGGACGTCTTCATCGTCGGTGCCGATATCACTGAATTCGTCGACAACTTCCAGATGCCCGACGAAGAGCTGATGGCTGGCAACCTCGAAGCCAACAAGATCTTCAGTGCCTTCGAAGACCTCGAAGTCCCCACCGTTGCCGCGATCAACGGTATTGCTCTGGGTGGCGGCCTGGAAATGTGCCTGGCGGCTGACTACCGCGTGATGAGCACCACCGCCAAGATCGGCCTGCCGGAAGTCAAGCTGGGCATCTACCCGGGCTTCGGCGGCACTGTGCGCCTGCCGCGTCTGATCGGCGTGGACAACGCCATCGAGTGGATCGCCTCCGGCAAGGAGAACCGTGCCGAGGACGCCCTGAAGGTCGGCGCTGTTGACGCCGTGGTCGCTCCCGAACTGCTCCAGGCCGGTGCGCTGGACCTGGTCAAGCGCGCCATTTCCGGCGAGCTGGACTATAAGGCCAAGCGTCAGCCGAAGCTGGAAAAGCTCAAGCTGAACGCCATCGAGCAGATGATGGCCTTCGAAACCGCCAAAGGCTTCGTCGCTGGTCAGGCCGGCCCGAACTATCCGGCTCCGGTCGAAGCCATCAAGACCATCCAGAAAGCCTCCAACTTCGGCCGCGACAAGGCGCTGGAAGTGGAAGCCGCCGGCTTCGTCAAGCTGGCCAAGACTTCGGTTGCCACCAGCCTGATCGGTCTGTTCCTGAACGACCAGGAACTGAAGAAGAAGGCCAAGGACCACGACGAAATCGCCCGCGACGTGAAGCTGGCCGCTGTTCTGGGCGCCGGCATCATGGGTGGCGGCATCGCCTACCAGTCCGCCTCCAAGGGCACTCCGATCCTGATGAAGGATATCCGCGAAGAGGGTATCCAAATGGGCCTGAAAGAAGCTTCCAAGCTGCTTGGCAAGCGCGTCGAGAAGGGCCGGATGAAGCCCGAGAAGATGGCCGAGGCCCTGACTGCCATCCGCCCGACCATGTCCTACGGCGATTTCGGTCACGTCGACATCGTGGTCGAAGCCGTGGTCGAGAACCCGAAGGTCAAGCACGCCGTGCTGGCCGAAGTGGAAGGCCATGTTCGCGAAGACGCGATCATCGCTTCCAACACCTCCACCATCTCCATCAGCTACCTGGCCCAGGCCCTGAAGCGTCCGGAGAACTTCGTCGGCATGCACTTCTTCAACCCCGTGCACATGATGCCGCTGGTGGAAGTGATCCGTGGTGAGAAGTCCAGCGATGTGGCCGTGGCCACTACCGTCGCCTACGCCAAGAAGATGGGCAAGAACCCGATCGTGGTGAACGACTGCCCCGGCTTCCTGGTGAACCGCGTGCTGTTCCCGTACTTCGGCGGCTTCGCCAAGCTGCTGGAACTGGGTGTCGACTTCGTTCGCATCGACAAGGTCATGGAGAAGTTCGGCTGGCCCATGGGCCCGGCCTACCTGTCCGACGTGGTCGGCATCGACACCGGCCACCACGGCCGTGACGTGATGGCCGAAGGCTTCCCGGATCGCATGGCTGTCGAGGGCAAGACTGCCGTTGACGTGATGTACGAAGCCAATCGCCTGGGCCAGAAGAACGGCAAGGGCTTCTACGCCTACGAGATGGACAAGCGCGGCAAGCCGAAGAAGGTCTCCGACCCGGTCGCCTATGAAGTGCTGAAGCCGATCGTCAAGGAGCAGCGTGAGCTGACCGACGAGGACATCATCAACTTCATGATGATCCCGCTGTGCCTGGAAACCGTGCGCTGCCTGGAAGACGGCATCGTATCGACTGCTGCCGAGGCCGACATGGGCCTGATCTACGGCATCGGCTTCCCGCCCTTCCGCGGTGGTGCGCTGCGCTACATCGATAGCATCGGCGTGGCGGAGTTCGTTGCCATTGCCGACAAGTACGCCGACCTGGGCGCGCTGTACCACCCGACCGCCAAGCTTCGCGAAATGGCCAAGAACGGCCAGAAGTTTTTCGGCTAATTGAGCGAGAGTGAAGAATATGAGCCTGAATCCTAGAGATGCAGTCATTGTCGACTTCGGCCGCACCCCGATGGGTCGCTCCAAGGGTGGCATGCACCGCAACACCCGCGCCGAAGACATGTCGGCCCACCTGATCAGCAAGCTGCTGGAGCGCAACACCAAGGTCGACCCGGCGGAAGTCGAGGACGTGATCTGGGGCTGTGTGAACCAGACCCTGGAACAGGGCTGGAACATCGCGCGCATGGCGTCGCTGATGACCCAGATCCCCCACACCAGCGCCGGCCAGACCGTCAGCCGTCTGTGCGGTTCCTCCATGAGCGCCTTGCACACCGCCGTGCAGGCCATCCAGACCGGCAACGGCGACGTATTCGTGGTCGGTGGCGTGGAGCACATGGGCCACGTCGGCATGATGCACGGCGTTGATCCGAACCCGCACCTGTCCCTGTACGCCGCCAAGGCGTCCGGCATGATGGGCCTGACCGCCGAAATGCTGGGCAAGATGCACGGCATTACCCGTGAAGCCCAGGACCAGTTCGGTGTGCGTTCGCACCAGCTGGCGCACAAGGCCACCGTCGAAGGCAAGTTCAAGGATGAAATCATCCCGATGCAGGGCTACGACGAGAACGGTTTCCTGAAGGTGTTCGACTTCGACGAAACCATTCGTCCGGAAACCACCCTGGAAGGCCTGGCTTCCCTGAAGCCGGCGTTCAACCCGAAAGGCGGCACCGTGACCGCGGGCACGTCCTCGCAGATCACCGATGGCGCTTCCTGCATGATCGTGATGAGCGCCCAGCGTGCCCAGGACCTGGGCATTCAGCCGATGGCCGTGGTTCGCGCCATGGCGGTGGCCGGCGTCGACCCGGCGATCATGGGCTACGGTCCGGTTCCGTCCACCAAGAAGGCCCTCCAGCGTGCTGGCCTGACCATTGACGACATCGACTTCGTTGAGCTGAACGAAGCCTTCGCTGCCCAGGCCCTGCCGGTGCTGAAGGACCTCAAGCTTCTCGACAAGATGGAGCAGAAGGTCAACCTGCACGGCGGCGCCATCGCTCTGGGTCACCCGTTCGGCTGCTCCGGTGCCCGTATCTCCGGTACCCTGCTGAACGTGATGAAGCAGAACGGCGGTACCCTGGGCGTGTCCACCATGTGCGTGGGCCTTGGCCAGGGCATTACCACCATCTTCGAGCGCGTCTGAGCGTAAGACAGATGAGAAAACCGGGGCCCAGTGCCCCGGTTTTTGCTTTCATGTGGAGAACCATCGCAGGAAATTTCGTGCAAGGGCTGGCTTCGGGCTGATTCACACGGCACCATGCGCAACCTTTGCGGGATAGCCTGCATTCATCACTGTGAGGCAATCATGAGCCTGCAACCGGGTCTCTATCGTCACTACAAAGGTCAGCAATACCGGGTAATCGGTGTTGCGCGGCATTCCGAGACAGAGGAAGAACTGGTGGTCTACCAGGCCCTCTACGGCGAATACGGCCTCTGGGTGCGTCCGCTCAGCATGTTCACCGAGACTGTCCAGGTGGATGGCGAGCAGATCGCACGCTTCGCACTGATGAGCGCCGAGTCGAACCCCTTTCCGAAGCCCTGATCACCAGAGGGGCTGTCCGGGGCGCGCTTGACCGCGCTGCGCCGGCCACTATATATAGCGGTGCCGCGACAGGCGGCTCCCGCCTTTTACATTTTTTATTCAGGAACACACCGATCCATGGGCAAATCGCTGGTCATCGTGGAATCCCCGGCAAAGGCCAAGACCATCAACAAGTATCTGGGCAGCCAGTACGTGGTGAAGTCGAGCATCGGCCATATCCGTGACCTGCCTACCAGCGGTTCGGCCAGTACCAGCAAGGAGCCGGCCAAGCGCGGCAAGGCCGCTGCCGAGGCTCCGGCGCTGTCCGCGAAGGAAAAGGCCAAGCGTCAGCTGGTCGCGCGGATGGGCGTTGACCCCGAGCACGGCTGGAAGGCCAAGTACGAGATCCTGCCCGGCAAGGAAAAGGTGATCGACGAACTGCGCCGTCTGGCCAAGGATGCCGACACCATCTATCTCGCAACCGACTTGGACCGCGAAGGGGAGGCCATCGCCTGGCACCTGCGGGAATCCATCGGTGGCGATGATGATCGTTACAAGCGTGTGGTGTTCAACGAGATCACCAAGAAGGCCATTCAGGAGGCCTTCTCCCAGCCTGGCGAACTCGACATCAACCGCGTCAATGCCCAGCAGGCCCGCCGCTTCCTCGATCGGGTGGTGGGTTACATGGTTTCGCCGCTGCTCTGGCAGAAGATCGCCCGTGGCCTGTCTGCCGGCCGCGTGCAGTCGGTGGCGGTGAAGCTGGTGGTGGAGCGCGAACGCGAGATCCGTGCCTTCGTGCCGGAAGAGTACTGGGAAGTACACGCTGACCTCGGTACCGGCAAAGGCGCCAAGGTGCGCTTCGAAGTGGCCCGCGAGAATGGCGAGGCCTTCAAGCCGCTGAACGAAGCCCAGGCCATGGCGGCCCTGGAAAAGCTCAAGTCGTCCGCCTACACGGTGGCCAAGCGCGAGGACAAGCCCACTTCCAGCCGTCCTTCTGCACCCTTCATTACCTCTACCCTGCAGCAGGCAGCGAGCAACCGCCTGGGCTTCGGGGTGAAGAAGACCATGATGATGGCCCAGCGCCTCTACGAGGCCGGCTACATCACCTATATGCGTACCGACTCGACCAACCTCTCGGCTGACGCCATTGGCATGGTGCGCGGTTTCATCGAGGGCGAGTTCGGTCAGAAATACCTGCCGGCCAAGCCGAACGTCTATTCCAGCAAGGAAGGCGCCCAGGAGGCTCACGAGGCGATTCGCCCCTCCGACGTCAACCTGCGTCCCAACCAGTTGTCTGGCATGGAGCGTGACGCCGAGCGCCTGTATGACCTGATCTGGCGCCAGTTCGTGGCTTGCCAGATGCCGCCGGCTGAGTATCTGTCTACCAACGTCAGCGTCACCGCCGGCGCTTTCGAACTGCGTGCCAAGGGCCGCATCCTCAAGTTCGACGGCTACACCCGCGTGCTGCCGCAGCAAAGCAAGCCGGGCGAGGACGACGTCCTGCCGGAAATGAGCGAAGGCGAGCTGCTCAAGCTGCTGCAACTGGAGCCCAGCCAGCACTTCACCAAGCCCCCGGCACGCTACTCCGAAGCCAGCCTGGTCAAGGAGTTGGAAAAGCGCGGCATCGGTCGTCCGTCCACCTACGCGGCGATCATTTCCACCATTCAGGAACGTGGCTATGTCACCGTCCATAACCGTCGTTTCTACGCGGAGAAAATGGGCGATATCGTCACTGAGCGCCTGAATGAAAGCTTTGCCAACCTGATGGACTACGGCTTTACCGCCGGTATGGAAGAGCACCTGGACGATGTCGCCCAGGGCGAGCGTGACTGGAAGCACCTGCTGGACGAGTTCTACGGCGACTTCAAGAAGAAGCTGGAGTTGGCCGAAGGCACCGACAAGGGCATGCGTGCCAATCAGCCGACCCTGACCGACATTGCGTGCCGTGAATGTGGCCGGCCGATGATGATCCGCACCGCGTCCACCGGCGTGTTCCTGGGTTGCTCCGGCTACAGCCTGCCGCCGAAAGAACGCTGCAAGGCCACCATCAACCTGGTGCCGGGCGACGAAATCGCAGCGGATGATGAGGGTGAATCCGAATCCCGCGTGCTGCGCGGCAAGCATCGCTGCCCGATTTGCTCCACGGCGATGGATGCCTACCTGCTGGACGAGACTCGCAAGCTCCACATCTGTGGCAATAACCCGGATTGCTCGGGCTACGAGATCGAGCAGGGTCAGTACCGCATCAAGGGCTACGAAGGCCCGAGCCTGGAGTGCGACAAGTGTGGCAGCGAGATGCAGCTGAAAACCGGCCGCTTCGGCAAATTCTTCGGCTGCACCAACGCGAGCTGCAAGAACACCCGCAAACTGCTGAAGAGCGGTGAGGCGGCGCCGCCGAAGATCGACCCTATTCGCATGCCTGAACTCAAGTGCGAGAAGGTGGACGACATCTATGTCCTGCGCGACGGTGCTTCCGGCCTGTTCCTGGCTGCCAGCCAGTTCCCGAAGAACCGCGAGACCCGTGCTCCGCTGGTGCAGGAGCTGATCCCGCACAAGGACGAACTGGACGCCAAGTACCACTACCTCCTGGAGGCTCCGAAGAAGGATCCCGAAGGCCGTCCGGCCGTGATCCGCTTCAGCCGCAAGACCAAGGAGCAGTATGTGCAGACCGAAGTTGACGGTAAGCCCACCGGCTGGCGCGCCTTCTATGATGGCGGCAAGTGGAAGGTGGAAGACAAGCGCTGACCGACTGCTGCGCGCCCGGCCGCGGGCGCGCATATACTGGCCGAGTCACCTGTGGAGGGCGCCGTCATGGCCCATGAGCTTTATACCCGCACCAACCAGAAACTCTTCTTCGCCGGCTTGTCGCTGGAGTCCTGGCGCAAGGCTGAAGAGGGTAGGGCGATGAATGCCCAGGCGCTGGTGCAGTCTGAGCGTGAGTCATCGCTCTTCCACCTCTACGGCGCTTTGCTTGGTCTCTGCCACGAGATTGCCGGTTACTACCGCCTTCCCGAGGCCAATGCGCCGCGAGTCGAGCTGCTTCTGACTCCAGAAATGCTGGCTTCCGCCCCCAGCCCCGAGCTGGCGGAGCTGGTGGAGCTGGCTCAGCAGAGCGAAACCTGGTTGGCGGAACTGCTCGCCGCCTATCGAGCCCTGTTCCAGCCGCCGCAGGCGCCGAAGCAGGCCAAGGTGGATCCGACCTTGCCGCTGATCAGCGCGGTTAGCGTTGAAGAGGAGGAGGCTCCGCTGTCTCGCGAGACTCTGGAATCCTGGCGGCAGAATCTGAAATCCCTTGCGCTCCGATTCCGAGAAAGCCTCAGCGAATGCTGATGTGATCGACGGGCTAGGGCGTAGTGGCGGCGCGCTGTTACAATGGCCGCCTTTCGTGGAGATCTGAACCTATGCCTACGTCCTTTCTTGAAATAGTCGAGCTGCCTGACGGGCGCATCATCCTGCGCCGGGCTGAGGACGAGGAGGTGTTGGTGACGCTGGATTTCTCCTCCGACGCCAAGGCCTTCCTTCAAGGACATCACTTGGAAGTGGCCAAAGCCATGCTGAATGTTGGCGTTCAGATGGCCGGTCGTCTGGCCGAAGGCGAGATGGACCACAACGAAGGTCCACGCGTCCTGCATTGATGTCTGGAACCGAATCTTCCGCTGATTCGGTTACCGTCTGATGTCACAGGGCCCAGGTCGTTGACCTGTGCCTGTTCTCTTCAGCCCAGCAGAATGTTCAAGCTCTGAGCGCCGCCTAGGCGTGCCGCTTCGGCCAGCTGGCGCTTGGCTTTCTGCCCCAATTGAATCCAGCTGACCACGGTGTGGCTGCGGCCCAGGCGCAGGGCTTCGCAAGCCAGATCGAGGGCGCTTTGCTCTCCTCGGGGCTGCAGGAGCAGGATGCGCTCTCGGTTGAGTCCGGATTCGCGCAGCCAGTCCCGGGTCAGGCTGGCAGGAGCGCCGACCAGTGTCAGCCAGCGTGCATCCTGTTCTTCGCTCAGTTCCCGCAGCACCGATGCCAGAAGGTGTCGGCAGTGTCCGCTGGCACCGCGTAGCGAGAGCTCGCTGAATGCTTCCGGCTCTTCCGGGGTGGGTTCTTCCACGATGTCGGTCAACATCGGCACGACAGGGTTGGCCAGGATGGCGTCGTGGAACAGCGGCAGCTGGGACCGACCGAGAGACTGCGGGAACTGCATAAGGCCTCCTTTAGCGGCGGATTACGCCGACACTCAAACCTTCGATCACCAGATCCTGTTCATCCAGGTTCACTTCGATGGGGGCGAATTCGGGGTTTTCGGCGATCAGCCAGACCTTGTCACCCTCGCGCTTGAAGCGCTTGACGGTGACGTCGTCGCCCAATCGCGCCACCACCACCTGGCCATTGCGAACCTCGCGGGTGCTGTGCACAGCGAGTAGGTCGCCGTCATAGATGCCAATGTCCTTCATGGACATGCCGCGAACACGCAGTAGGTAGTCGGCGCGAGGATGGAAAAAGTCGGGGTTGATGCGGCAGGATTCCTCGATGTTCTGCTGGGCGAGGATTGGCGCGCCGGCGGCGACCCGGCCGATCACCGGCAGGCCGTCGTCTTCATTGTTGCCGGGTTCGAAGCCGGGGATGCGGATGCCGCGGGAAGCGCCCGGGGTCATCTCGATCGCACCCTTGCGTGCCAGGGCCTTGAGATGCTCCTCGGCGGCGTTAGGGGACTTGAAGCCGAGTTCCTGGGCGATTTCCGCACGAGTGGGGGGAAAGCCGTTGTCTTCAAGGCAGCGCTTGATGAATGCGAGAATCTCGGCTTGGCGGGGCGTCAGTTTCAGCATGGCGGCGCTCTGTCTTTTTATACAGTGACTGGAATTATATACAGTGATCCGGTCTTGGCAATGCTTCTTTTCGTGGCGACAGGGTGCGGGAGTGTGGCGGTCGGAATTACCGTCTGGTGGTCCTGGTGTCGGGGATGATGACTGCCGCGTCAGATAATGGTGTGTACGGCTTGACAAGCTGACGGCCTGAAACGTATGTTTCAAACAAGTGTTTGTCAGGCGGAGGAGCCATGGCCCAGTCGGAAACCGTTGAGCGCATTCTGGATGCTGCGGAACAGCTGTTCGCGGAAAAAGGCTTCGCCGAGACTTCGTTGCGCCTGATCACCAGCAAGGCCGGGGTCAACCTGGCGGCGGTGAACTATCACTTCGGCTCGAAGAAGGCGCTGATCCAGGCGGTCTTCTCACGTTTCCTCGGTCCGTTCTGCCAGAGTCTGGAGCGTGAACTGGATCGCCGCCAGGCCAAGGCCGAGAGCAAGGCCAGCCTCGAAGAGCTGCTGGAAATGCTCGTCGAACAGGCGCTGGCGGTAAAGCCTCGCAGCGGAAATGACCTCTCCATCTTTATGCGCCTGCTCGGACTTGCATTCAGTCAGAGCCAGGGCCATCTGCGCAAGTACCTTGAAGAGGTTTACGGGAAAGTCTTCCGTCGGTACATGCTGCTGGTGAACGACTCCGCCCCCAAAGTGCCGCCGCTGGAGCTGTTCTGGCGGGTGCACTTCATGCTCGGTGCGGCGGCATTCAGCATGTCCGGCATCAAGGCATTGCGCGCCATGGCCGAGAACGACTTTGGCGTGAACACCTCGATCGAGCAGGTGATGCGGTTGATGGTGCCGTTCCTCGCAGCGGGCATGCGCGCCGAAACCGGCGTGACGGACGAAGCGTTGGCCGGCGCTGTGCTGAAGCCGCGCAACAAGGCCCCGGCCGCTCCGGCCAAGGCGTAAAACGATGGGCGCAAGCGAGCTGATCGGCTAAGCTTGCGGCCCATGCAAAACCTCGATCTCCTGCATATCTCCATCGCTGACCAGCAGCTCTACGGCTTCGCCGAGGGGCGGTTGGTGCTGCGCATGCTCGTGTCCACGGCCCTTAACGGCCCGGGCGAAACCAACGGCTCCAATTGCACCCCTCGAGGCCTGCATCAGGTTCGTGCGCGCATTGGTTCCGGGCTGCCCATGGGCGCGGTGCTGCGTGGCCGTCGTTGGACGGGCGAAGTCTGGAGTGCCGAGCTGCATGAGCGCTTTCCCGGGCGGGACTGGATCCTCAGCCGCATCCTCTGGCTGAGCGGTTGCGAGCCCGGCCGAAATCGCCTCGGCACGGTGGACAGCTTCCGTCGCTACATCTACCTGCACGGCACACCGGATACCGAGCCCATGGGCGTTCCCCGTTCCCACGGTTGCATTCGTCTGCGCAATGCCGATGTGCTGGAACTCTTCGACCGGGTGCCCGTCCATTGTGCGGTGCGCATAGACGAAGCGCCGTGCCCGGACTGGGCGTCGGCAAAACTCTCCTAAGGATTTTTCATGCAAGGTTCCCTGATGCTGGATATCGGTGGCGCCTGGTTGACCGCCGAGGATCGGCAGATCCTCCGTCAGCCTGAAGTCGCCGGCCTGATCATCTTTGCTCGCAATATCGAGAGTCCGCGCCAGGTGCGCGAACTCTGCGCCTCCATTCGTGCGGTGCGCCCCGACCTGATCCTGGCGGTCGACCAGGAAGGTGGCCGCGTGCAGCGTCTGCGCCAGGGTTTCCTGCGCCTGCCGGCCATGCGTGCGTTGGCGGATAACGACAACGCCGAGCAACTGGCCGAGCAGTGCGGCTGGTTGATGGCGACCGAAGTTCTCGCAGTCGGCCTGGATATCAGCTTCGCCCCGGTGCTGGACCTGGACCACCAGCGCAGTGCCGTGGTTGGCAGTCGAGCCTTCGAGGGCGACCCGCAGCGCGCGGCGCGTCTCGCCGGCGCCTTCATACGTGGCTTGCGCGCTGCGGGCATGGCGGCTACTGGCAAGCACTTTCCCGGCCACGGCTGGGCGGAAGCGGATTCCCATGTGGCCATCCCCACCGACGAGCGCAGTCTCGAGCAAATCCGCCAGAGCGATCTGGTTCCGTTTGCTCGCCTGGCTTCGGAACTGGACGGCATGATGCCCGCCCACGTCATCTACCCGCAGGTGGACGCCCAGCCGGCAGGCTTCTCCCGGCGCTGGCTGCAGGACATCCTGCGCGGCGAACTGAACTTCTCCGGGGTCATTTTCAGCGATGACCTGTCCATGGCGGGCGCCCACGTCGTGGGGGACGCCGCAGAGCGCATCGAGGCGGCGCTCACCGCTGGCTGTGACATGGGCCTGGTGTGCAACGACCGCGCCGCTGCCGAACTGGCCCTGTCGCGTCTACAGCGAATGGGCGTCACGCCGCCGGCCAGCCTGGCTCGGATGCGCCGCCGCGCCTTCCCCGGCACCGAGTACCGTCAGGACCCCCGTTGGCTGCAGGCTGTTTCAGCCCTGCGCGAAGCACAGTTGATCGATTGAGGAACCGAAATGACCGTCTACGCCATCATCGGTGGTACAGGCCTGACCCAGCTCGAAGGCCTGAGCATGAAAGCCCTGCTCAACCCTGACACGCCTTATGGCGCACCTTCGGCTGGCATCGTGCACGGCGAGTACGCCGGCCACGACGTCTTGTTCCTCGCTCGCCACGGTCACCCGCACCGGATTCCTCCGCACCAGGTGAACTACCGCGCCAACCTCTGGGCCCTCAAGCATGCCGGCGCCCAGGCAGTGATCGCCGTGAATGCGGTGGGCGGCATCCATCCGGCCATGGGCAGCGGCCATCTGGTGGTTCCGCATCAGGTGATCGACTACACCCATGGCCGCATCGGTACCTTCTTCGAAGGCGATCTGGACCATGTCACCCACATCGATTTCAGCCACCCGTACGATGAGGGTCTGCGTACGAGCCTGCTGGCGGCACTGAACGCCTGCGACTACCCCCACAGCGACTTCGGCGTCTATGGCTGCACCCAGGGCCCGCGCCTGGAGACTGTGGCCGAGATCGTTCGCCTGGAGCGCGATGGCTGCGATATCGTCGGCATGACCGGCATGCCCGAGGCCGCCCTGGCTCGTGAACTGGGCCTGCCCTATGCGTGCCTGTCGCTGGTGGTGAACCCCGCTGCCGGCAAGTCCGAAGGCATCATCACCATGGCTGAGATCGAGGCCGCGCTGGCCGAGGGCATCGACAAGGTACGCAATGTCCTGGCCCATGTACTGAAGGCCTGAGATCAGCTGCGCCGCCGACGGGTGTCATGTCTCTGATACCCGTCGGCAGTTCTGCTTTCTCGAATGATTTTGCACGGGGAGAGACAGCTTGGGTCGCCCATCAGGCGAAGCGGGGCAGGGGTGCGAAAAGGGCGTCGATATCCTCTTCCTGCAAACGCCAGTCTTCCTTCTCCCTTCCGTCCAGAACGCCCTGCGCCAGTGCTGCCTTATGTGCTTGCAGCTGCTGGATCTTCTCTTCCACCGTTCCCCGTGAAATCAACCGGTAGACGAACACCGGCTTATCCTGGCCGATGCGATAGGCACGGTCGGTAGCCTGGCGCTCAACGGCCGGGTTCCACCAGGGGTCATAGTGGATCACGGTGTCGGCGGCGGTCAGGTTCAGGCCGGTGCCACCGGCCTTGAGGCTGATGAGGAAGAGCGGCACCTCGCCGGCCTGGAAGCGCTGCACCGGCGTGCGCCGGTCGCGGGTTTCGCCGGTGATCTGCACGTAGTCAATAGCGCGCTTGCGCAGTTCGTCCTCGATCAGCGCCAGCATGCTGGTGAACTGGGAGAACAGCAGCACTTTGCGGCCTTCAGCGATCAACTCTTCGAGCATCTCCATCAGGCTGTCCAGCTTGCCGGAGCTGCTGCCGCGCGAGCGCGTGCCGATCTCTTCGATCAGGCGGGTATCGCAGCAGACCTGGCGCAGCTTCAGCAGCGCTTCGAGGATGACAATCTGGCTGCGGGCCAGGCCCTTGCGGTCGATTTCGTCCCGCACCTTGGTGTCCATGGCCAGGCGTACCGTCTCATAGAGGTCGCGCTGGCGGTCGCTGAGTTCGACCCATTGGGTGATCTCGCTCTTGGCCGGCAATTCGGTCGCTACCGCCTCCTTGCTGCGGCGCAGCAGGAAGGGTTTGAGGCGCGCGTTGAGGTGGGCCAGACGGGTGGCGTCGCCGTGTTTCTCGATGGGGTTGCGGTAATTGCGCAGGAAGCTCTGGCTGTCCCCGAGCCAGCCGGGCATCAGGAAATGGAACAGCGACCAGAGCTCGCCAAGGTGGTTTTCCAGCGGCGTGCCGGTCAGGCAGATCCGCTGCCGCGACTCCAGCTGGCGAACGGCTTGTGCCGCCTTGCTGGACGGGTTCTTGATGTATTGCGCCTCGTCGAGGATCAGCAGGTGCAGCGGCAGGTCCGCGAAGTGCTCCAGGTCCCGGGGGAGCAGGGCGTAGGTGGTCAGCAACAGGTCATGCCCGTGCATCTGCTCGAATGCCTTCTTCCGGCCCGGGCCATGCAGCGCAAGGACGCGGAGATCCGGAGCGAAGCGCGCCGCTTCGTCGAGCCAGTTGGGAATCAGGCTGGTGGGCATTACCACCAGGGCTGGGCGGTCCAGGCGTCCGGCTTCCTTTTCCAGCAGCAGGTGCGCCAGGGTCTGCAGGGTTTTGCCCAGGCCCATGTCGTCGCCGAGAATGCCGCCGGCGCCTACCTCGCGAAGCGTTTGCAGCCAGGTCAGGCCTTCCAGCTGGTAATGGCGCAGTTCGGCATTCAGACCCTTTGGCGGGCTGCTGGTGGCCTTGCCTCCCTCGTGCAGCTTGCGCGCCAGATCGCGTACGTCATCGCCGCCCTGCCAATGCAGGTCGAGGGCTTCCAGCTGCCGCAGGTGTGCTGCATCGGGGCGGGCCAGGCGCAGTGCGGGCGTCGGGTCCTGGTCGCGGTGGTACAGGTGACCCAGGGTGGCCAGTACGGGTTTCAGCCGTGAGAAGGGCAGCATCACCTGCAGGGGGCGGCCATCGGTGGCGCGGGTGGCGTCCAGTTGCAGGCGCAGCTGTTCGTCGTCCTTGCGTCGTTGCAGGTTCTGCGGGTCCAGCAGTTCGGGATTGCGCTGGATCAGGCGCAGGAGCACCGGCAGCAGGCTGATGCGGCGGCCTTCGACGACGATGCCCAACTCCAGGTCGAACCACTCGCGGCCAGGCGCTTCGTCCACTTCCGCGTACCAGCCTTCCACCTGCGTGAGGTCGAATTGAAAACCGGGGCGAATATCGACCTGCCAGCCCTGTTCCCGAAGGGCCGGCAGTTGTTGCCTCATGAAGTGGAGCCACTGTTCATCGCTGGACAGTTCGAACATTTCCGCGCTGTTGGCGGGTAGGGCCAGGCTTTGCCGCAGGGCTTCCTTGAAGCCCAGTTGGCGCAGGCTGTCGCGCCAGGCCTGTTCGGCCTTCGGGTTGCGGGCGATGGAGAGTCGTTCGCCGTTGGTGCGGTGGTGCAGCCGCTCCGGTCTGGCCGGTTTGCCGTGCGTGTGTGCGCCGCCGTAGTCGAAGACCAGGCCGGCGCGATGCTGCTGGCTGCCCACCATGCGCCCGCTGCGCAGGTCGTACTGGCTCTGGGCGTGGCTGCCAAGGATCAGGTGCGGCGTTGGCAACAGGTCGTCCACCAGCTTTTCGCTGGGCGGCGGCGGAGGCTGCCAGCCGGAGGCGGGTTGTGCCAGGAGAAGGGCGATGGCCGCGACGCAGTGCTTGCAGTTGTAACCCACCGGGCAGCTGCAATTGCCCACGACGCCCAGCCCCTGGGGGGCGAGGCGAATGCGCTGGGTGTAGAAGTGGCCCTCGGAGCCTTCGCAACGGGTCTCGATGGACTTGTCACTCAGGCTGAGCAGGCGGACTCGATCTTCCGTTGCGTACTGGAGACCGCGGGACAGCGCGCCCGGATCGAAGTCCAGGCGCCAGTCCATTTCTCTCAGTTGGTCGAGCAGGGCACTCATGGCGCCTTAGAGCGGGCTGATGCGGATCAGGATGCCGAGGTTGCCGTGGTCGAGGTAGGTGAGCTCGCCGTTCTTCAGGCGAGTGCCCTGGCGCAGGCGTTCGCTGCTGCTGATCAGGCCGCTGCCGTCGAACTGGTTGATCCAGAAGTCGGCCTGGGCGTCGACGCTGCGGTCGAGGGTGAGTGCCAGGGTGCCTTCCACCGGATAGTGGCCAAGCTGCTGGTTGCCGGATGTGACCGAGACCTTGTTCGGGGTAGCGGAGAGGTTCTGGGACCAGGCCTTGTGCAGCAGCACCTCATAGCCGGCGTTGGGGTTGAGTTTGGCCGCTTCGCCATCAAGCGCAGTGCCACGCTCGCTGCCGGCGATGGACTGGCTGCCCGCAGCCCAGTCGTCCGGGGCCGGCTGGCTGGCCGGGATGGGATCGCCGGACTGGCGGAAGATGATCATCTCCACCGAATAGAGGCCGTCGGCGAAGGCTGCCGGGGCCAGCAGGGCGAGCAGCAGGGCGAAGTTACGGATGGCACGCATGGGTTGGTCCTTATAGGGGCAATCATTCCGCAGACTACTGCGGGGTCAGGCGTTCGAACAGGGCTTCAAGGGTATTGAAGCGTTCTTCCGGGCGCTCCATGGGCACCTGGAATTTGAACAGGGTGGCGCCTTCGAACTTGTAGCGCTTGGGCTGGCCCTGGATCAGCTTGATCAGTACCAGCGGGTCGACGCAGGTGTCGGCGGCGAATTCGATACGGCCACCTTGCGGGCCCGCGTCGACTTTCTTGATCCCGAGCTTCTCCGCCTGCAGCTTGAGCAGGGTCAGGCGCACCAGGTGCTTGCTGGGCTCGGGCAGCAGGCCGAAGCGGTCGATCATCTCCACCTGCAATTCTTTCAGGCCGTCCTCGTCGGTCGCCGACGCAATGCGCTTGTAGAGGATCAGGCGCGCATGCACGTCCGGCAGATAATCCTCGGGGATCAGCGCCGGCACCCGCAGGTTGATTTCCGGCCCGCCACCAAGGGGCTGCTCGAGGTTGGGCTGCTCGCCCTTGCGGATGGCTTTCACTGCCCGTTCGAGCATTTCCATATAGAGGGTGAAGCCGACGGCCTGGATCTGGCCGCTCTGGCCTTCCCCCAGCAATTCGCCGGCGCCACGGATTTCCAGGTCGTGGGTGGCGAGGACAAAGCCTGCGCCGAGGTCTTGGGCGTTGGCGATGGCTTCCAGTCGCTTCTCGGCGTCCGGAGTCATCTGCTTGCGCGGTGGCGTCAGCAGGTAGGCGTAGGCCTGGTGGTGGCTGCGACCCACGCGGCCGCGTAGCTGGTGCAACTGGGCCAGGCCGAACTTGTCGGCACGCTCGATCACGATGGTGTTGGCGCTGGGCACGTCAATACCGGTTTCGATGATGGTGGAGGCCACCAGCACGTTGAAGCGCTTGTGGTAGAAGTCACTCATCACCTGTTCGAGTTCGCGTTCGCGCATCTGTCCGTGGCCGACGGCGATGCGCGCCTCCGGCACCAGTTCGGCCAGCTCGGCGGCGCATTTCTCGATGGTCGCCACTTCGTTATGCAGGTAGTAGACCTGGCCGCCGCGCAGCAGCTCGCGGAGCAGGGCTTCCTTGATGGCGGTCTTCTGCCGCTCCATGACGAAGGTGCGTACCGACAGGCGGCGCGCCGGCGGCGTGGCGATGATGGACAGGTCGCGCATGCCCGCGACGGCCATGTTCAGGGTCCTCGGGATGGGCGTGGCGGTGAGCGTGAGGATGTCCACCTCGCTGCGCAGGGACTTCAGCTGTTCCTTCTGGCGCACGCCGAAGCGATGTTCCTCGTCGATGATGGCCAGGCCCAGGTTCTTGAAGCGCACGTCATCCTGCAGCAGCTTGTGGGTGCCGATGATGATGTCGATCTTGCCTTCGGCCAGCTGCTGCGCCGCGCCTTCCACTTCCTTGGCCGACTTGAAGCGGCTCATCACTTCCACGGTTACCGGCCAGTCGGCGAAGCGGTCGCGGAAGCTGTTGTAGTGCTGCTGGGCGAGCAGGGTGGTCGGCACCAGTACGGCCACCTGCTTGCCGCTGTGCACCGCGACGAAGGCGGCGCGCATGGCGACTTCGGTCTTGCCGAAGCCGACGTCGCCGCACACCAGGCGGTCCATGGGCTTGGGCGTCAGCATGTCGGCCACAACGGCTTCGATGGCGGCCTGCTGGTCCGGGGTCTCCTCGAACGGGAAGCCGGCGGAGAAGGTGGCGTAATCGGCCTTGGGGTCCTTGAATGCATAGCCTTCGCGGGCGGCGCGGCGGGCATAGACGTCCAACAGTTCGGCGGCGACGTCGCGGACCTGCTCGGCGGCCTTGCGCTTGGCCTTCTGCCAGGTTTCCGAGCCCAGGCGGTGCAGCGGCGCGAGGGCGTCGTCGCTGCCGGTGTAGCGGGCGATCAGATGCAGGCTGGCCACCGGCACGTAGAGCTTGGCTTCCTCGGCGTATTGGAGGGCGAGGAATTCGGCGGCCTGGCCGTCGATTTCCAGGGTGATCAGTCCCAGGTAGCGGCCGACGCCGTGGTCGATGTGCACCACGGGCGCGCCTTCGCGCAGTTCGGCGAGGTTCTTGATCACGTTGTCGCCGGCATCGCCACGGCGCTCGCGGCGGCGGCGCTGCATCACGCGCTGGCCGAACAGCGGGCTCTCGGCGATCAGCGCCAGTCCCGGGTCATCCAGCAGCAGGCCCTCATCCAGAGGCGCGATGGTGATGGCCAGGCGCTCGCTGCTGGCGATGAACGCCGGCCAGCCCTCGACTTCCTGCGGGCGCAGCTTGAGGCGCGCGAGCATTTCCAGCAGCACTTCGCGGCGGCCAGCGGATTCGGCGCTGAACAGCACGCGGCCGGGGAACTCCTCGATGAATCGGCGCAGCGCGGCCAGGGGCTCGGTGGCCTTGGCCTGGATGGCCAGGTCCGGCAGGGCGCGGGCGGAGAAGCGCTCACGGCCCACGCCGGTTTCGATGTCTTCCTGGCTCAGCACCAGGCGGGGCGAGCCCTTGAGGCGGGCAAAGCAATCCTCAACCGGCAGGAACAGTTCGGCGGGCGGCACCAGCGGCCGCTCGGGGTCGATTCGGCGCTCCTCATAGCGGTTGCGCACATCGGTCCAGAACTGCTCGGCGGCCTGCTCGATGCCCGGCAGGGAAAACACCTGGGTATCCGCTGGCAGGTAGTCGAAGAGGGTGGCGCTCTCCTCGAAGAACAGCGGCAGGTAGTACTCGATGCCGGCCGGGGTGATGCCGCTGGCCAGGTCCTGGTAGATGGGACAGCGGCGGAAATCCACGTCGAAGCGTTCGCGGAAGCGGCCGCGGAAGTCGGTGACGGCCTTCTTGTCCAGCGGGAATTCGCGGGCCGGCAGCAGGCGGATGGACTCCACTTTCTCGATGGAGCGCTGGGTCTCCGGGTCGAAGGTGCGCAGGGTCTCGATCTCGTCATCGAACAGGTCGACGCGGTAGGGCAGGTCGCTGCCCATCGGGAAGAGGTCGATCAGGGCGCCGCGCACGGCGAACTCGCCATGTTCATAGACGGTGTCTACGCAGCGGTAGCCGGCCGCCTCCAGCCGCAGGCGCATCTGCTCGACGTCCAGCTTCTGGCCCACGTCCAGCACCAGGCTGGAACCCAGCAGGAAGCGGGTCGGCGCCAGGCGGTGCAGGGCGGTGGTGATGGGTACCACCAGCACGCCGCGCTTGACCTCGGGCAGTCGGTACAGCGTGTCGACGCGCTGGGAAATGATGTCCTGGTGCGGCGAGAAGAGGTCGTAGGGCAGGGTTTCCCAGTCAGGGAAGTGCAGGACGTCCAGGTCCGGGGCAAAGAAGCCGAGCTCCTGCTCCAGGCGTTCAGCGGTCTGGCTGTCGGCGGTGAGCAGCAGGGTGAATCGCTTGCCGGTGCTGGCGGCTTCGGCGATGGCCAGACTCAGGGCGGCACCGGGCAGATTGCCCCAATGCTGCTTGCCGGCGGCGGAGGGCAGGGGCGGGAGGCGCAATACGGACACGGGCAGTAGGGCTCCGGTCAGAAAAATGATCGGCGGATTGTAACTATCCCGACTAGCGGATGTCAGTGTTGAGGCCGCTGCTGATTGCCGGCGCCTGCGCGCGCCGTCATAATGTAGCCCCTTTTTTCATCCCCTACATGTGGAAGGTACTGCCCGTGACTCAGAAGCCCGACCAGTGTCTCGGTGAATGGATCGATCGTGAAGCCCTCGCGGAAGCCATGATTCCGATGATTGGCCAGCTGTATCGCAACAACAATGTTGTGACTTCGATCTATGGCCGTGGCCTGATCAACCGCTCCGTGATCGCCATCCTCAAGGCTCACCGTTTTGCTCGTCACCGCCTGGTAGACGAAGCCGAGCTTTCGGTTCACGAAACCTTCCCGATTCTCAAGGCCATGAGCGAGCTCAAGCTGGGCGCCGCTTCCGTGGACCTGGGCAAGATGGTTGCCAAGTTCAAGGCCGAAGGTAACGGCCGCAGCATCGAGCAGTTCACCAAGGACGAACTGGCCGATGTGGTCGGCAAGCAGAACGGCGCTGCCCGCGAAGGCACCGACGTCGTCCTGTACGGCTTCGGCCGTATCGGCCGCCTGCTGGCCCGCATCCTGATCGAGAAGACCGGTGGCGGCGACGGCCTGCGCCTGCGCGCCATCGTCGTCCGCAAGGGCGCCGAGAACGACCTGGTCAAGCGCGCCAGCCTGCTGCGTCGTGACTCCGTGCACGGTCCGTTCGATGGCACCATCGTCATCGACGAGGAAAACAACACCCTGACCGCCAACGGCAACCTGATCCAGGTGATCTACTCCAACGATCCGGCCTCGATCGACTACACCGCCTACGGCATCAAGAACGCCCTGCTGGTGGACAACACCGGCAAGTGGCGCGACGCCGAAGGCCTGGGCCAGCACCTGAAGTGCCCGGGTATCGATCGCGTGGTCCTGACCGCTCCTGGCAAGGGTGCCCTGAAGAACATCGTTCACGGCATCAACCACGGCGACATCACCGCCGACGACAAGATCATCTCCGCCGCTTCCTGCACCACCAACGCCATCGTGCCGGTGCTGAAGGCAGTCAATGATCAGTTCGGCATCGTCAACGGCCACGTCGAAACCGTTCACTCGTACACCAACGACCAGAACCTGATCGACAACTTCCACAAGGGCAGCCGTCGCGGCCGCAGCGCTCCGCTGAACATGGTGATCACCGAGACCGGTGCCGCCACCGCAGCCGCCAAGGCCCTGCCGGTACTGAAGGGCAGGCTGACCGGCAACGCGATCCGTGTTCCGACTCCGAACGTCTCCATGGCGATCCTGAACCTGAACCTGGAAAAGGCCACCTCCCGCGACGAGATCAACGAATACCTGCGCCAGGCGGCCATGCATTCGGATCTGCACAAGCAGATCGATTACGTCTCCTCCCAGGAAGTGGTGTCCTCCGACTTCGTCGGTTCCCGCCACGCCGGTGTGGTTGATGCCGAAGCCACCATCTGCAACGACAACCGCGTTGTTCTGTACGTCTGGTACGACAACGAGTTCGGTTACAGCTGCCAGGTGGTTCGTGTGATGGAAGAGATGGCTGGTGTAAACCCGCCGGCTTTCCCGCACTAAGTTGGTACCTGTGAAAAACGGGAGCTCTCGGGCTCCCGTTTTTCATTTTTGCGTCTGTAATCCGATAACAAGAACTGCTTGGGGACTACCCAGATGGAAGGACATCACCTTCACCAAGGGCCGCTCAAAAGGGGCCTGAAAAACCGCCACATCCAGCTTATCGCGCTGGGCGGCGCCATCGGTACCGGCCTGTTCCTGGGCTCGGCCGGGGTGCTCAAGTCGGCGGGACCGTCGATGATTCTCGGCTACGCCATTGCCGGCTTCTTTGCATTCCTGATCATGCGTCAGCTGGGCGAGATGATCGTCGAAGAACCGGTGGCCGGCTCTTTCAGCCATTTCGCGCACAAGTACTGGGGTGGCTACGCCGGCTTCCTCTCCGGCTGGAACTACTGGGTGCTCTATGTGCTGGTGGGTATGGCCGAGCTGACGGCGGTGGGCAAGTACATCCAGTTCTGGTGGCCGGATGTGCCGACCTGGGCCTCGGCAGCGGTCTTCTTCGTGGTGATCAACCTGATCAACCTGGCCAATGTGAAGGCCTTCGGTGAGGCGGAGTTCTGGTTCGCCCTGATCAAAGTGGTGGCCATCATCGGCATGATCGTCCTCGGCATCTACCTGTTGGTCAGCGGTACCGGCGGTCCCCAGGCCGCAGTGGACAACCTCTGGAGCCATGGTGGCTTCTTCCCCAACGGGCTCGAAGGCCTGGTGATGGTCCTGGCCATCATCATGTTCTCGTTCGGTGGTCTGGAGCTGGTGGGCATCACCGCCGCCGAGGCCAGCGAGCCGAAGAAGGTGATCCCCAAGGCCATCAACCAGGTGATCTACCGCATCCTGATCTTCTACATCGGCGCCCTCAGTGTGCTGCTGATGCTCTACCCGTGGGACAAGCTGCTGGAGACCCTGAACGCCGCCGGCGATCCCTACAGCGGCAGCCCCTTCGTGCAGATCTTCTCGCTGATCGGCAGCGACGTGGCCGCACACATTCTGAACTTCGTGGTGCTGACTGCAGCGCTCTCGGTCTACAACAGCGGCGTCTACGCCAACAGCCGGATGCTCTACGGCCTGGCCGAACAGGGCGATGCGCCCAAGGCGCTGATGAAGGTGGACGATCGCGGCGTGCCGGTGCTGGCTATCGGTCTCTCGGCCTTGGTCACGTTCCTCTGCGTGGTGGTCAACTATCTGGCGCCGCAGAAGGCGCTTGAGCTGCTGATGGCCCTGGTGGTGGCGGCCCTGGTGATCAACTGGGCGATGATCAGCCTGTCCCACCTGAAGTTCCGCAAGAGCATGGACGCCCAGGGTATCCAGCCGTTCTTCAAGGCGCTCTGGTATCCCCTCGGCAACTACCTGTGCCTGGCGTTCGTGGCGCTGATTCTCGGTGTCATGCTGATGATTCCGGGCATCAACGTGTCGGTCTACGCGATTCCGTTCTGGCTGGCGCTGATTGCCGTCTTCTATTTCCTGCGTAAACGCGGTGTCGGACGGGTGACTGCCCGATAACCAGCAGCACGAAAACGGGAGCCAAGCGCTCCCGTTTTTTCAGGTGGGCCAGCCGGCCCGATCAATTCTGAGGTCTGCGAACGTCCCATGTGTGGTCTGGCCGTGAACGGCGCCTTGCTGGCCAGGTGGCTTGTCCTGGTGCTTCCGGCGAGCCTGCTGCTGGCCGGTTGTGGCGATCGGCTGGAGCAATTCGGCGGCCCCACCATGGGCAGCCGCTATGAGGTGAAATACGTGCGCAGCGCTACGGGCCCCTCGGTTGAGCGGGTGCGCGCCGAAGTGGAGGACATCCTCGCGGAGATCGATCGGCAGATGTCCACCTACCGTGCCGACTCCGATGTGGCGCGATTCAACGCTCTCCCGGCCGGCAGTTGCATGGCACTGCCGGCGCCCATGCTGGAGCTGGTGACATTCGCCGGCGAGCTATCCAGGGACAGCGACGGCGCTTTCGACATGACGGTGGCGCCACTGCTCGATCTCTGGGGGTTCGGTCCGCAGTCTCGTGGGAATCAGGTTCCCAGCGCGGAAGCCATCGCCGCCACAAAGGCCGAGGTGGGCCACCAGCACCTGCGCATTCGCGGCCAGGAACTGTGCAAGGACGCCGCGGTGCAGTTGGACTTCAACAGCATTGCAGCCGGCTACGCGGTGGATCGGGTCGTGGCGCGCCTGGGCGAACTGGGCGTGGCAAGCGCGCTGGTGGAGATTACCGGTGAACTCAAGGCCATTGGCCGCAAGCCCGATGGCTCGCCTTGGCGCGTCGCCATCGAGGCGCCACGGGATGATCGGCAGGTGGCGCAGAAGATCATCCCGTTGGACGGACTGGGTGTCTCCACATCCGGCGACTATCGCAACTACTTTGAAGAGGGTGGCAAGCGTTACTCCCACACCCTCGATCCGAAGACGGGGGCGCCCATCAGTCACGCGCTGGCGGAGGTCACCGTGGTGGACGAATCGGCGCTGCGGGCGGACGGTCTTTCAACGCTGCTGCTGGTGCTGGGGCCGGACAGGGGATTGGCTTACGCGGAAAGTCACGGCCTCTCCGCCTTCTTCGTGAGCCGTGCGGGAGACGGCTTCGTTACCCGGGAAAGCCGCCGTTTCCGCGAGTTGTTCGAGCGCTGAAGGTGTCGCCGGCAAGCCCTTGTTCTCATTGTTGCCAGCTGGGAAACAGAGCAGGGCTACCATGTAGTGGAATCAACACTCGCCTACGACGCGACCAAGCGCTAATGTGCAGCGCCAAGCGGCTTGGCTAAGCTGCACGCCAGTTCAAGGTCCCGCGCGGGATCGCCGAAACAGGTTCCGAATTCCGCGGTTTCGGTAACCGCGGACCTAGCCGGGGGCGCCAGAAGGGCGCCCCGGCCCGTTATAAGGAGTAAGCATGGCTGTCTACAACTACGACGTAGTGGTGCTGGGTTCCGGCCCGGCGGGTGAAGGTGCGGCGATGAACGCCGCCAAGGCCGGGCGCAAGGTGGCGGTGGTGGACAACCGTCCTCTGGTCGGCGGCAACTGCACCCACTTGGGCACCATCCCGTCCAAGGCCCTGCGCCACTCGGTGCGGCAGATCATGCAGTACAACACCAACCCGCTGTTCCGCCAGATCGGCGAGCCGCGCTGGTTCTCTTTCCCCGATGTGCTGAAGAGCGCCGAGCGGGTGATCTCCAAGCAGGTGGCCTCGCGCACCGGCTTCTACGCACGCAACCGCGTCGATGTGTTCTTCGGCACCGCCAGCTTCCATGACGAGCAGACCGTGGAAGTGGTCTGCACCAGCGGTGTGGTGGAAAAACTGGTGGCCAAGCAGATCATCGTCGCCACCGGCTCGCGCCCCTATCGCCCGGCTGATGTCGACTTCCACCATCCGCGTATCTACGACAGCGACACCATCCTCAGCCTGACCCACACGCCGCGCCGCATCATCATCTACGGAGCCGGCGTCATCGGTTCCGAGTACGCCTCGATCTTCAGTGGCCTGGGCGTGCTGGTGGACCTGATCGACAACCGCGACCAGTTGCTCAGCTTCCTCGACGACGAAATCTCCGACGCCCTCAGCTACCACCTGCGCAACAACAACGTGCTGATCCGCCACAACGAGGAGTACGAGCGCATCGAGGGTCTGGAGAATGGGGTGATCCTGCACCTCAAGTCCGGCAAGAAGATCAAGGCCGACTGCCTGCTGTGGTGTAACGGCCGTACCGGCAACACCGACAAGCTGGGCCTGGAGAATATCGGCATCACGGTCAACAGCCGTGGCCAGATCAACGTCGACCAGTACTACCGCACCGAGGTCAGCAACATTTTCGCCGCTGGCGATGTGATCGGCTGGCCGAGTCTGGCCAGTGCGGCTGCTGACCAGGGCCGCTCCGCCGCTGGCAGCGCAGTGGAGAACGACAGCTGGCGCTTCGTCGATGACGTGCCGACCGGCATCTACACCATTCCGGAGATCAGCTCTATCGGTAAGACCGAGAAGGAACTGACCCAGGCGAAGATCCCCTACGAGGTGGGCAAGGCCTTCTTCAAGGGCATGGCCCGTGCGCAGATCTCCCACGAGCCGGTGGGCATGCTGAAAATCCTTTTCCACCGCGAAACCCTGGAAATCCTTGGCGTGCACTGCTTCGGCTACCAGGCCTCGGAAATCGTGCACATCGGCCAGGCGATCATGAACCAGAAGGGCGAGGCGAATACCATCAAGTACTTCGTCAACACCACTTTCAACTACCCGACCATGGCGGAAGCCTACCGGGTGGCGGCGTTCGACGGCCTCAACCGGCTTTTTTGAGCGGCACCGGCCGGGCGCCTGAACCGGCCGGGGAGGACCCTCTCGACGATCCGCGCACCTGGCGCTGGCCGAACCGGGAGAGCTTCTGATCAGGCGACGCCCAGAAGAAAGAACCGGCCCTTGTGGCCGGTTTTTCTTCTGGGGTCGTAGGCGGAAATCCATGCGCTGGATTTCCGCCGCCGGCGCGGGGGTCAGCGAAGACCGAGGGTCGTGCTGGCCAGGCCGGGGAAGTCGGTGATGATGCTGTCCACGCCGAAGTCCGCGAGCCGGCGCATCAGGGCAGGTTCGTTCACCGTCCACACCGAAACGTGCAGGCCTTCCTTCTGCGCCCGAATCAGGCGCTCAGGCGTGCACAGGGTCCAGTTCAGCGCCAGCAGGTTGCAGCCGTGGTGCTTGGCCACCTTCAGCGGGTCGAGCCACGCGTATTCCGCGACCAGGCCGCGGGAGAGCTTCGGTGCCAGCCGGTTCAGCGCCCGTAGCACTTCCCGCGAGCTTGAGGTGACGGTCACCTTGTCCACCAGTCCGTGACGCTCGACCAGTTCCTGGATGGCCAGCACGGTGCGCGCAGCCCGTACCCGCGAGGCGCTCTTCACTTCCAGTTGCCAGTGTTCGAAATTGCAGTGCTCGAACAGGGTGGCCAGGCGCGGAATGGGGCAGGGCTGGTGCCAGCCCGGGCCGCCCAGGCGGGCGTCATAGCTCACCAATTCTTCCGCATCGTGCTCCGCCACCTTGCCGCGCCGGCCAGTGGTGCGCTTAAGCGTGGAGTCGTGGATCACCATCAGCTCACCGTCGCGGGACAGGTGCAGGTCCAGCTCGCAACGCTTCACGTCATGTGACAGGCATTGGCGGAAGCTGGCCAGGGTGTTTTCCGGGCATTCGCCCTTGGCGCCTCGATGGCCGTAGATCAGGGTCACGTTTATTCCCTTGGTGCTCTGGGTTGGTGATGGCGGACGCTGTCGATGACTCGTCCGCTTTCGAAGTAAACCGAAAATTCGCGATAGTCCCAGCGGCTGATGGGGGGCTTGCCTACTGCCGGGAGTTCTTCATCGGGCAGGCCGAAGCGTTGCAGTACGGTGTGTTGGCTCTCGCCAAGGGCGGGCAGCGACAGGCTTGCATCGCCCTGTTCGCCGACGGGAATCTCTATGGTTTCAGCGCTGACGGGCAGCGCCAGAAGAAGGGTCAGCAGAAGGCCGGGGCGCGTCATGCAGGGGTCTCAGCTGGCAGGGGAAGAGCGTTCGCGGGCCAGGCGTCGCTGCTGGGCCTGCTTCTGCAAAATGTGTCGCGCCAGCAACTGGCGCTGGGCGTCGGTCAGGGCTTCGAACTCGGTGCCGATGTCGAACTGGCCATCCTCGCGAAGCTGGGTGTGAATGACCACGGCACGCAGCAGCAGGCCAAGGGCCTGGGGCATTAGCACCATCTTGATCGCCAGGTGGGTGCCCAGCTCGATGGGGTGAGGGCTGCTGAAGCCGATGCCGCCTTCGGACAAGATGACCTGGCGTGCCGGACCGATGTCCCGCAGCAGGCTCTGGGCGAGGGCCTGGCCCAGCAGGTCGATGCGCTTGTTGATGACTTTGAGATAGCTGGCCAGGGTCCGATCGCGCTCATGGATATGCCGCAGCAGATGCTGGGATTCGAAGTCCATCAGGTGCAGTTCGCTGAGCAGGCTGAACAGCTGGGAAGCGCTGTCCGCGCCGCTTTCATCAGCTGTTTCGCCCTGTTTCAGCGGGCGAAATTCCAGTGCGATCGTATCTTCGATGCGGTAGTATTCGCGGCGGTCATCCGCGTCTCGTGTCGACATGGCGAACCCATGGCAGCAGTGGTGGTCGAAGAGCTGTTCCGTATTTGCAAGTCCGTTTGCGTCGCCCAGGGCGCCGCGACAGATCACGAACAGAATTTGAGTGTAAACGCTGCTCGCCAGGCCCCGCCACAAGGACGTCTCTTCTTTCGCCAGCGAACTTCATTTCCATGTTCAGACCGCTGTCCCTGTACATAGGCGCCCGCTACACGCGCGCCAAGCGTCGCAACTACTTCGTCTCCTTCATTTCCCTGACTTCGATGATCGGCCTCGCCCTGGGCGTGCTGGTGATGATCGTGGTGCTTTCGGTCATGAACGGTTTCGACCATGAGATGCGCACCCGCGTGTTGGGCATGGTGCCCCATGCCACCGTGGAGTCCGCCGTGCCCATCAACGACTGGCGCAAGCTGGCCGAAGGCGTGACCCGCCATTCCGAAGTGAAGGCGGTGGCACCCTACACCCAGGTGCAGGGGCTCCTGACGGCGGACGGCAAGGTGCAGAAGGTGCTGGTCAATGCCGTCGACCCGCAGGAAGAGAGCAAGGTCTCCATCATCGGCGACTTCTTCCGCCAGGGCAGTCTGTCCGCGTTGAAGCCAGGCGAATTCGGCATCGTCATCGGCGATCGGGCCGCTACCAAGCTGGGCGTCGGCATCGGTGACAAGGTCACCTTCGTTCTGCCGGAAGTGGCGGTGACCCCGGCCGGGGTCTTCCCGCGCATGAAGCGCTTCACCGTCGTCGGGGTCTTCCACGTCGGGGCGGGTGAACTGGATGGCTATCTGGCCATTGCTAACCTGTCCGACGTGGCGCGCCTCAAGCGCTGGCAGCCGGACCAGGTGCAGGGCCTGCGCCTCAAGCTCAATGACCTGTTCCAGGCGCCCAAGGTGGCCTGGCAGATCGCCGGCGAGCTGAAGGGCGAGGACTTCTACGCCCGTGACTGGACCCGCACCCACGGCAACCTCTACCAGGCGATCAGGCTGGAGAAAAACATGATCGGCTTGCTGCTGCTGCTGATCGTGGCCGTCGCCGCCTTCAACATCATTTCCACCCTGGTGATGGTGGTGACCGACAAGCGCGGTGACATCGCCATCCTCCGCACCCTGGGTGCTACCCCCAGGCAGATCATGGGTATCTTCATGGTCCAGGGCACGGTGATCGGCGTCGTCGGCACCTTCATCGGCGGTGTGTTGGGCATCCTTGCCGCGCTCAACGTGAGTGGCGCCATCGCCCTGCTGGAGCGTCTGCTGGGGCACAAATTCCTCAATGCCGACGTTTACTTCATCGATTACCTGCCGTCCCAGTTGATGGCTGAAGACGTGGTGCTGGTCTGTTCGGCCGCGCTGGTCCTGAGTTTCTTCGCCACCCTTTATCCCGCCTGGCGTGCCGCACGCACCCAGCCAGCAGAGGCTTTGCGCTATGAGTAACAAGGCAGTCCTGAGTTGCCGCAACCTGGGCAAGAGCTACGACGAGGGCCCGCAGTCCGTCGAGGTGCTGTCCGGCGTGGAGCTGGAACTGCATCCGGGGGAGCGGGTAGCCATCGTGGGCAGCTCCGGCTCCGGCAAGAGCACCCTGCTGAACATGCTGGGCGGGCTGGATACCCCGAGCAAGGGGAGCGTCTGGCTGGCCGGCGAGGAGTTGTCCGCCCTCAACGAAACCAACCGTGGCTTGCTGCGCAACCGGGCACTGGGTTTCGTCTATCAGTTCCACCACCTGCTGCCGGAGTTCACCGCCCTGGAGAACGTCTGCATGCCGCTGCTGATCGGCCGTACCGCCATTGGCGAGGCGCGTCAGCGAGCCACTGCGCTGTTGGAGCGCGTGGGCCTGGGGCATCGTCTGTCCCACAAGCCGGCGGAGCTGTCCGGTGGTGAGCGTCAGCGCGTGGCCATTGCCCGCGCCCTGGTGAACCAGCCGGCGCTGGTGCTGCTGGACGAACCCACTGGCAACCTCGACCAGCACACCGCCCACGGCATCCAGGAGTTGATGCTGGAGCTCAGCCGCTCGCTGCGGACGGCTTTCCTGGTGGTGACCCACGACCTGCAGCTGGCCCACCAGATGGATCGGGTGCTGCGCCTGGAAGAAGGCCGACTGGTGGCTGCCTGAGATGTACAGACCTCTCCCGATCTTCATCGGCACGCGCTATACCCGCGCCAAGCGCCGTAACCATTTCATCTCCTTCATCTCGCTGACCTCGATGATCGGCCTCGCCCTGGGCGTGCTGGCCATGATCGTGGTGCTCTCGGTGATGAACGGCTTCCAGAAGGAAATGCGCTCGCGGATCCTCGGCATGGTGTCCCACGCCACCCTCAGCGCCGAGCAGCCGCTGGATGACTGGCGCCGCGTGGCCGATGCGGCCATGAAGCACCCTGAAGTGGTGGGGGCGGTGCCCTTTGCGGAGCTGGAGGGCATGCTCTCTTACCGGGGCACGATGCAGCCGGTGCAGATCAACGGCATTGACCCGAAGGAAGAGACCAAGGTCTCCATCATCGGCAAGCACATGGTGCAGGGGAAGCTGGAGGACCTGAAACCCAGTGAGTCCGGCATCGTCATCGGCGAGATCACCGCGCGGCGCTTCCGTCTCAACGTCGGCGACAAGCTGACCCTGATCGTGCCCGAGGTGAGCAGTGCGCCCGGCGGCATCACCCCGCGCATGCAGCGTCTCAATGTGGTGGGTGTGTTCAAAGTGGGCGCCGAACTGGACAGCTCCCTGGCGCTGATCAACATCGCCGATGCCTCCGCCATCCAGCGCCTGCAGGACGGCCAGGTTCAGAGCGTGCGCCTTGCCCTGAAGGACCTTTTCCTCGCGCCGGAAGTGTCGAAGCAGATTGTCGCCGAACTGGGGCAGGGCTACCGGGCGGATGACTGGACTCACACCCAGGGCAGCCTGTTCAGCGCCATGGAAATGGAAAAGACCATGATCGGCCTGCTGCTCCTGCTGATCGTGGCCGTCGCCGCTTTCAACATCATCGCCACGCTGATCATGGTCGTTGCCGACAAGCGCGCCGATATCGCCATCCTTCGCACCTTGGGCGCTACGCCCAGGCAGATCATGGCGGTGTTCATGGTTCAGGGCAGCGTGATCGGCGTGATCGGCACCCTGATCGGCACCGTCCTGGGGATTATCACCGCACTCAACGTCAGCACCTGGATCGCCACCCTGGAGCGCGTCAGCGGCCGGCAGATCTTCAGTTCCGACGTCTACTTCGTCAGCTACCTGCCGTCTGACCTGCAATTGGGCGACGTGGCTCTGATCTGCACCGCTGCCCTGGTGCTGAGCTTCCTCGCCACGCTGTATCCCGCCTGGCGCGCGGCCCAGACCCAGCCGGCCGAAGCCCTGCGCTACGAATGAGGCCCGCCCCGCAAACGAAAACGCCGCATCGAATGCGGCGTTTTCGTTTCAGCGGCTGACGTCCCGTCGGGCCTTCTGGCGCTTGCGCCAACTATGGCCGACCCACCAGCGCCAGTAGAGCATGGTCAGCATGTACGCGACCGCGCCAGTCAGGATGCCGCAGACAACGGAGCCTAGGAGAAACGGCTGCCAGAGGGTGGAAAGTTCCTGGGTGATCCACTCCCAGGTCAGTTCATCGGGTAGGGCGCGCGGAGAAATCTGCATGATCCACGCCCCCATCTTGTAGGTGCAGTAGAAGACCGGGGGCATGGTGATCGGGTTGGTCAGCCAGACCAGGCCGACGGAGATCGGCAGGTTGGCGCGGACCATGATGGCCAGGCCGGCGGCCAGCAGCATCTGCATGGGAATGGGAATAAAGGCAGCGAACAGGCCCATGGCCATGGCGCGGGCGACCGAATGGCGATTGAGGTGCCAAAGGTTGGGGTCGTGGATCAGGGTGCCGAGAAAACGCAGGGACTTGTGATCCCTGATGGTGTCCGGATTCGGCATGTAGCGTTTGAAGATGCGACGCGGCATGGGCGGTCTCTGGCGGACAAAAGCGCCGGGTATTATGCACACTCGAAAATGACACCGCCGGGACACTTTGTGTCGGCACATTAACAGGGGACAGCGTAGGCCGGGATGGCCGGCGAATCCTGCAAAACGGATTCGTGGCGGTTCCCGTCCCAGGGAAGGGGAACGCAATGCCCATGCTTTCGGGCCTGCTCGCGCTTGCCGCAGGCCTTCTTCTATTGCGCTGGATGCCCGCCTTACCGCCCGTCTGGTGGCTACATCTCCAGTTGATCCTCGGTTTGCTGCTACTGGTCGGGCGCGCCTGGCGCCTGGGATTCTTCCTGCTCGGACTTGGCTGGGCCTGCCTGAGCGCCCAGTGGGCACTGGACGATCGTCTCTCCCCGGAACTGGACGGCCAGGTCCGCTGGCTGGAGGGCAGGGTGGTCGGCCTGCCCGCCGCGGCCGATGGCGTGATCCGCTTCGAGCTGGAGGACGTGGAATCTTCCCGAGCCACGCTGCCGATGCGCTTGCGCCTGTCCTGGCTCGACGGGCCGCCCGTGCTGGCGGGCGAACGCTGGCGCCTGGCCGTCAGCCTCAAGCGCCCCCGTGGACTGGTCAATCCTGCCACGTTCGACTATGAGGCTTGGCTGCTGACGCGGCGCATTGGCGGAACGGGATCGGTGAAGGCGGGGGAAAGGCTGCAAGCATCGGCCGGGCCGGCCGCCTGGCGCGACAGCCTGCGCCAGAGCATCCTCGCGGTAGATGCCCAGGGCCGGGCGGGAGGGCTGGCTGCGCTGGTGCTGGGGGATGGCTCCGGACTGCAGGACAGCGATTGGCGTCTGCTGCAAGACACCGGTACCACCCACTTGATGGTGATTTCCGGCCAGCACATCACCCTGTTCGCGGGCGTGCTCTATGGCCTGGTGGCCGGACTGGCGCGCCTCGGCCTCTGGCCCCAACGTCTCCCCTGGCTGCCCTGGGCATGCGCCATGGCCTTCTCGGGCGGCTTGGGGTACGGAATCCTGGCGGGATTCGATGTGCCAGTCCAGCGCGCCTGCGTGATGCTCGCCGTGGTCCTGCTCTGGCGCCTGCGCTTCCGTCACCTGGGAGTGCTGACGCCGTTGCTCATCGCGCTCTGCGCGGTACTGCTGGCCGAGCCGCTGGTGGTGTTGCAGCCAGGCTTCTGGCTGTCGTTCGGCTCGGTCGTGTTGCTGGTGCTGGCATTCGCCGGTCGCCTGGGTGCCTGGCGATGGTGGCGAACCTGGTGGCGCGCCCAGTGGGTCATGGGGCTGGGCTTGGTACCGCTGCTGCTGGCGCTGGCCTTGCCCATCAGTCTGAGCGGTCCGTTGGCCAACCTGCTGGCGGTGCCCTGGATCAGTCTGGTGGTGCTGCCGTCGGCCTTGCTGGGAACCTTCCTGCTGCCGGTTCCCCTGGTGGGCGAGGGTTTGCTCTGGCTGGCCGGTGGGGCTTTGGGGCTGTTGTTCCAGGTCCTGGATTGGACTGCACAGCAGGTACCGGCCTGGATTCCGGCCCAGGTCCCGCTTTGGGCATGGCTGCTGAGTGCATTGGGCGTGCTCCTGCTGATCGCTCCCGCCGGCTTGCCCCTGCGCGCCCTCGGTTTTGCGCTGCTGTTGCCCATATTGTTCCCGCCCCTCGATCGCCCGGTACCTGGCCAGGCGGAAGTTCGCGTGCTGGACGTGGGGCAGGGCCTCTCGGTGCTGGTGCGTACGCGGAACCATGCATTGCTTTATGACGCGGGTCCGCGTCGGGGCGATTTCGATATCGGGGCGCGGGTGGTAGTGCCAACCCTGCGCGGATTGGGCGTGTCCCGACTCGATCTGATGCTGCTCAGCCATGCCGACAACGACCACGCCGGTGGAGCCCAGGCCGTCACAAAGGCGCTGGCGGTGGATCGCGTGCTCAGCGGCGAACCGGGCCGTCTGCCTGCCGAGTTGGCGGCGGAGCTGTGCTCGGCAGGGGAATCCTGGAACTGGGATGGCGTGGACTTTCTGGTCTGGCACCCGGCCCAGGCCGGAGACGGCAATGACAGTTCCTGCGTGTTGTCCGTCGAGGCAGGCGGTGAACGCATCCTCCTGTCCGGCGACCTGGGCGCGCGTGGCGAAGCCGCCTGGGTGGCCAGCGGCCAGCCCCTGTCCGCGCGCTGGCTGGTGGCGGGCCATCACGGCAGCCGAACCTCCTCGGCGAGCTTCTTTTTGCGTGCTGTGGCGCCGCAGAAGGTGGTGATTTCCCGAGGGCACCTGAATTCCTATGGGCACCCGCATCCGCTGGTCGTTTCGCGTCTCCAGGCGCTGCCAGCCGACATCCACGATACGGCGGAGGAGGGCGCCCTGCTGTTGCGCCTGGGGGCCCACGGTGAGCTGGAAGCCGAGCGAGAAAAGTCCGTGTTCTGGAGGGAAAAATGAGAACGGCGCCGGTCGGCGACAGCCTGACCCTATGCTAGAGTGGCGCCAATTTTCCGAAGGGGATTTCCTACCGTGTGGGAGTTGGTCAAAGCCGGTGGCTGGATGATGCTGCCGATCATTCTGTGTTCCATCGCTGCTACCGCGATCATTGCCGAACGTCTGTGGACCCTGCGTATCAGCCGGGTATCGCCACCACACCTGCTGGGTCAGGTCTGGCGCCAGATCAAGGACAAACAGCTGAACAGCCAGAAACTCAAGGATCTGCGCGCTTCCTCTCCCCTGGGTGAAGTGCTGGCCGCTGGCCTGGCCAACTCCAAGCATGGTCGCGAGATCATGAAGGAGTGCATCGAGGAAGCTGCCAGCCGGGTCATCCACGAACTGGAACGCTACCTCAACGCCCTTGGCACCATTGCCGCCATGGCTCCGCTACTGGGTCTGCTGGGCACCGTGTTCGGCATGATCGACATCTTCGGCGGCTTCATGGAAAACGGCATGGCCAACGCACCGGTGCTGGCCGGCGGTATCGCCAAGGCCCTGGTGACCACCGCTGCAGGCCTGATCGTGGCCATCCCGGCCGTGTTCTTCCATCGCTATCTGCTGCGCCGCGTCGACGAGTTGGTGGTGGCCATGGAGCAGGAGGCGATCAAGCTGGTGGAAGTGGTCCAGGGTGATCGCGAGGTCGACTTCGCAGAGGAAGCCAAAGCGTGAAGTTCCGTCGCCGGGCGGGCAATGTCGCCCGCGAAGAGGTGTTCCTCAACCTCACTTCGCTGATCGATGTGATCTTCGTGCTGCTGCTGTTCTTCGTGGTGACGACGACCTTCAGCAAGCCCAGCCAGCTGAAGATCGAGCTGCCTGAAGCGGTGAGCGGCACGCCGCCCGAGGAAACCCAGCTCAAGACCCTGGAACTGTCCATCGCCGCCGATGGCCAGTACTCGCTCAATGGCCAGGCCCTGGTGAAGAGCGACCTCGCCACCCTGATCGCCGCCATGGGGCGCGAGTCCGAGGGTGACAACAGCCTGCCGCTGGTGATCACTGCCGATGCCCGCACCACCCATCAGTCGGTGGTCACCGCCATGGACGCTGCCGGCAAGCTCGGTTTCAGCCACCTGCGCATGACCACCATCGAGTCCGAACCGGCCAAGAAGCCCTGATGGCCTTCTCCGACCGTCTGCTGAACGCCTGGTACCGGGGCCATCCGGCATTGGGCCTGCTGGCGCCGCTGGAATGGCTCTATCGCCGGGTGGCCGAGCGCAAGCGCGCCACCTTCCTGGCGGGGCAGGGCGGCAGCTACCGTTCGCCGGTGCCCCTGATCGTCGTCGGCAACATCACGGTCGGCGGCACGGGCAAGACGCCCATGATTCTCTGGCTCATCGAGCACTGCCGGGCGCGCGGATTGCGCGTCGGCGTGGTCAGCCGTGGCTATGGCGCCAAACCGCCGCAGTTGCCCTGGCGGGTACGCGCCGAGCAGGGCGCCGAACTCGCCGGCGACGAGCCGCTGCTGATCGTTCAGCGCAGTGGCGTGCCCCTGATGATCGACCCGGATCGTTCCCGCGCGGTACGCGAGTTGCTGGAGCAGGAAGACCTGGACCTGATCCTGAGCGATGACGGTCTGCAGCATTACCGAATGGGCCGCGATCTGGAGCTGGTGCTGATCGATGCTGCCCGAGGTCTGGGCAATCGCCGTTGTCTGCCAGCCGGCCCCTTGCGAGAGCCGCCGGAGCGCCTGGACTCCGTGGACGCGGTGCTGCGCAATGGCGCCGAAGCGGACTCCGCTGAAGGCTTCTCCTTCACGCTGCGGCCGAGTGTGCTGGTGAACCTGCAAAGCGGCGAGCACGTGGGGCTCGATCACTTTCCCCCGGAACAAGGCGTCCACGCCGTGGCCGGCATCGGCAACCCCCAGCGTTTCTTCAGGACCCTGGAGGCGCTAAACTGGCGCCCGATTCCGCACCCCTTCGCCGATCACGCTGTCTACAGTCCCGAGGCCCTGGCTTTTGCGCCTCCACTGCCAGTGCTGATGACCGAGAAGGATGCGGTGAAGTGCCGAGCCTTCGCGGCAGCCGACTGGTGGTACCTGGCGGTGGACGCCGCACCGTCGCCGGCCTTCGTCGCCTGGTTCGACGAGCAGCTGGCCCGCCTGCTGCCTGACCGCTTCTAACCCAAGCAGCCTGCGGGCTGCCCTCAAGGATTTCCCCATGGACCCGAAACTCCTCGACATCCTCGCCTGCCCCCTGTGCAAGGGCCCGCTGAAGCTGACCGATGACAAGAGCGAACTCATCTGCAAGGCCGACGCCCTGGCCTTCCCGGTACGCGATGGCATTCCGGTGATGCTGGAAGGTGAAGCCCGCAGCCTGAATGTCGACGAGCGGCTGGACAAATGACCCAGGCTTTCACCGTCGTCATTCCTGCCCGCTACGCCTCCACCCGACTGCCCGGCAAGCCGCTGCAGGACATCGCCGGCAAGCCGATGATCCAGCACGTCTGGGAGCAGGCGTGCCGCAGTGCCGCCCAGCGCGTAGTGGTGGCTACCGATGACGCGCGCATCGTCGAGGCTTGCCAGGCCTTCGGTGCCGAGGTCCTGCTGACGCGCGTGGACCACAATTCCGGCACCGACCGGCTGGCCGAAGTGGCTAGCCAGCTTGGTCTGCCGAGCGACGCCATCGTGGTCAATGTGCAGGGCGACGAACCGTTGATTCCGCCGGCGATCATCGATCAGGTGGCGGCCAATCTCGCGGCTCACCCGGAAGCGGGTATCGCCACCCTCGCCGAGCCGATCCACGACGTCCAGGCGCTGTTCAATCCCAACGTGGTGAAGGTGGCGGCCGACCTCAACGGACTGGCCCTGACCTTCAGCCGCGCGCCGCTGCCCTGGGCCCGCGATGCCTTTGCCTCCAGTCGCGACCAGTTGCCCGCCGACGTGCCTTACCGTCGCCACATCGGCATCTACGCCTACCGCGCCGGCTTCCTCCATGACTTCGTCGCCTGGGGCCCGTGCTGGCTGGAAAACACCGAATGCTTGGAGCAACTGCGGGCGCTCTGGCATGGCGTGCGCATCCACGTGGCTGATGCCCTGGAAGCGCCGCCCGCCGGAGTGGATACGCCGGAAGACCTGGAGCGCGTACGGCGCTTGCTGGGGGCTTGATGCGCGTTCTCTTCGTTTGCCTCGGCAACATCTGCCGTTCGCCGACCGCCGAAGGCGTGTTCCTGCACAAGCTGCGGGAAGCGGGCTTGGACGCGTTGGTGCAGGTGGATTCCGCGGGCACCGGTGACTGGCACGTGGGCAAGGCGCCGGATGCCCGCACCCGCGTTGCTGCCCAGCGTCGCGGCTATGACCTGTCCCAGCTGCGCGCACGGCAGGTAGCCGTCGAGGATTTCGGTCGCTTCGACCTGATCCTGGCGATGGATGAAAGCAATCTGGCCAACCTGCGCCGGCTGCGTCCTGCCGGTGCGGCGGCCGAACTGGACCTTTTCCTTCGTCGCTACCAACTGGCCCTGGATGAGGTGCCGGACCCGTACTACGGCGGTGAAGAGGGCTTCGAGGCAGTGCTTGACCTGGTAGAGCAGGCTTGCGATGCGCTGATCCTGGAAATAAGGGGGCGCCTGTGAGCCTGGTCCTGCACGAAAACCTGTCCCTCAAGCCCTACAACACCTTCGGCGTGGATGTGAAGGCCCGGCTGTTCGCGGCCGCCCATGACGATGCGGAAGTTCGTGAGGGCATTACCCTGGCTGCGGAGCGTGGTCTGCCATTGCTGGTGATCGGCGGCGGCAGCAACCTGCTGCTGACCGGAGACGTAAACGCCCTGGTATTGCGCATGGCCAGCCGGGGTATTCGCGTTCTGGCCGATGACGGCGTGAAGGTCCTGCTGGAGGCCGAGGCTGGCGAGCCCTGGCATCCCCTGGTGATCTGGACCCTGGAGCAGGGCCTGGGTGGTCTGGAAAACCTCAGTCTGATTCCCGGCACGGTGGGCGCTGCGCCCATGCAGAACATCGGCGCCTACGGCGTGGAGCTGAAGGATGTGTTCGCTGGACTGACTGCGCTGGACCGGGAAACCGGCGAGCTGCGGGAGTTCAGCCTCGAGGACTGCCAGTTCGCCTACCGCGACAGCCTGTTCAAGCGCGAGGCCGGCCGTTGGCTGATCCTTCGCGTGCGCTTCAACCTCAGCCGCCAGCCGGATCTGCGCCTGGACTACGGCCCGGTACGCCAGCATCTTCAGGAGGAGGGCATCACTGCGCCGACGGCGAAGGACGTCAGCCGAGCCATTTGCGCCATCCGCCGCGAGAAACTGCCGGACCCGATGGAGCTGGGCAATGCGGGCAGTTTCTTCAAGAATCCGTTGGTCAGCGCCGAGCAGGCCCAGCGTTTGCGCAGCGAACATGAAGACTTGGTGGCCTATCCGCAGGCAGACGGGCAGGTGAAGCTGGCCGCCGGCTGGCTGATCGATCGCGCCGGCTGGAAGGGCTTCCGCGATGGCGATGCCGGCGTACACCGCCTGCAGGCTCTGGTGCTGGTGAACTACGGCTCGGCCACTGGCAGCCAACTCCATGACCTCGCCCAGCGCATCCGTGCTGATATCGCCACACGCTTCGGCGTGGAGCTGGAGATGGAGCCGAACCTGATCTGAATCAGGGCCCCCGGTTGGTGGGCTGAAGCCCACCCTGCAGACTGGGACCGGCCTGGCGGATACGGCTCTGATTGCCACAACCAGCCACAAAAAAAGCCCCGCATCGCGGGGCTTTTTCGTGACGGCCGAACCTTAGCGGTATTCGCAGAGATAGGCGGTGTCCTGAGCGACTTTCAGCTGGAACTTGCTGTTGGCCGGAACGGTGAACTTGCTGCCGGCGGCGAAGGTTTCCCAGGCATCGCTGCCCGGCAGTTTCACGGTCAGGGCGCCGGCGATGACGTGCATCACTTCCAGCTGGCTGGTGCCGAATTCGTATTCACCGGCGGCCATCACGCCGATGGTGGCCGGACCCTCGGTCATGCCGAAGGCGATGGATTTGACGGTGCCGTCGAAGTATTCGTTGACCTTGAACATGCTGGGCTCCTGGATGGGGTCTGAAAGGGCCCGACAGTATGCCCAAGGCCGTTGCCAGCGTCACTATCGATCCGGTCCCGGAAGGTATTTGCGCGGCCTGGTGAACGCGAGGCTTTCCGGATATCACCTACCACGATTTCAGACCTTTCATACTCAACGGGAATAAATTTCCCATTGCATGTAACAGGCAGTAACAAGCCGATCCCTGGAGCACGGGCCTTTGGCTTGGCAACTTCGCTGACCTCATTGCGACACGGCGATCTCCGCCTCGGCTGCGGGATTGGCCTGTGTTTTGCCTACATGTATAGACAGGAGCGTGCAATTAAGTACCTGTACGTTCCAAAGCCTCCCTCAACAAGAAGAGATAACCATGAGAAAGATCCTGTCGATGCTTGTACTTTCGGGCTGCATGCTCACCGGGCTCTCGGCCCATGCCGGTGCCATTGATGATGCTGTCAAACGCGGTACGCTGCGGGTCGGCATGGACCCGACCTACATGCCCTTCGAGATGACCAACAAGCGCGGCGAGATCATCGGCTTCGAAGTCGACCTGCTGAAGGCCATGGCCAAGTCCATGGGCGTCAAGCTGGAGCTGGTGTCCACCAGCTACGACGGCATCATCCCGGCCTTGCTGACCGACAAGTTCGACATGATCGGTTCCGGCATGACCCTGACCCAGGAGCGCAACCTGCGCATCAACTTCTCCGAGCCCTTCATCGTGGTCGGCCAGACCCTGCTGGTCCGCAAGGAGCTGCAAGGCGAGATCAAGTCCTGCAAGGACCTGAACGATGCCAAGTACCGCATCACCTCGAAGATCGGCACCACCGGCGAAATGGTGGCCAAGAAGCTGATCTCCAAGGCCCAGTACCACGGCTTCGACAACGAGCAGGAAGCGGTGATGGACGTGGTCAACGGCAAGGCTGACGCCTTCATCTACGACGCCCCGTACAACGTGGTGGCGGTGAACAAGGCCGGCGCCGGCAAGCTGGCGTTCCTGGAAGAGCCCTTCACCTACGAGCCGCTGGCCTTCGGCCTGAAGAAGGCCGATTACGACAGCCTCAACTGGATCAACAACTACCTGCGCCAGGCCAAGGAAGACGGCAGCTACGCGCGCATCCATGCCAAGTGGTTCAAGAGCACGGACTGGCTCAAGGAAATGGAATAAGCGACACGTCGATCGACTGGGGCGGGTGAGCGGCCCGCCCCAGTCGATTGCGCCCTTGAAGCCTGAGGCCGAGAACTCTCCATGAATACGCAAAAAAAACTTCAACTGCCGTGGCAAGCGCTGGGCAAGGGCCCCGCGCGAGCAGGGTCAAAACGGGCCGGCCAGTTGCACTGGCACCTGCTGACAGGTCTGATCCTGCTCATGCTGGCCTACACGCTCTGGTATTCCACCTCGCTGATTTCCTATGAGTGGCGCTGGAACCGCGTGCCCCAGTACTTCGCCTACCAGGCGGAAGAAGGCCAGCGGGCCGCCGACTACGGCACCGTCAGCGCCATCGTCGAGGCCGGCGGCAACGCCCGCGTGACCCTGGCCGCCGAGGGCGGCCAGGAGCAGGTGCTGGAAGTGGCCGAGGACAGCCTGCAGGTCAGCCAGGGCGACGAGGTTTCCGAAGGCGACCAGATCGGTGTGACCCGTCACTGGGCGGCCGGCCCGCTGCTCTGGGGCCTCTGGACCACCCTGTGGATTTCCGCGCTGTCCGGCGCCATCGGTCTGCTGATCGGCCTGTTCACCGGCCTCTGCCGGCTGTCGCCCAACCCCACGCTGCGCGACCTGTCCACCGTCTATGTCGAACTGGTACGCGGCACGCCGCTGCTGGTGCAGATCTTCATCTTCTACTTCTTCATCGGCACGGTGCTGAACCTCTCCCGCGAGTTCGCCGGGGTGGCGGCGCTGGCGCTGTTCACCGGTGCCTATGTGGGCGAGATCGTCCGCGCCGGCGTGCAGTCCATTGCTCGTGGCCAGAACGAAGCGGCCCGTTCCCTGGGCCTGACCGGCGGCCAGTCCATGCGCCACGTGATCCTGCCCCAGGCCTTCAAGCGCGTGCTGCCGCCCCTGGCCGGGCAGTTCATCAGCCTGGTGAAGGACACCTCGCTGGTCTCGGTGATCGCCATCACCGAGCTGACCAAGAGCGGCCGCGAAGCGATCACCACCTCGTTCTCCACCTTCGAGATCTGGTTCTGCGTAGCGGCGCTCTACCTGCTCATCAACCTGCCGCTGTCGCAAATCGCCAACAGTCTGGAGCGGAGGCTCGGGAAAAGTGATTGAAGTCCGTGATCTGGTTAAGACCTTCAACGCTCGTGGTCAATTGGTACGTGCGGTAGACAATGTCGGCACCTCGGTGGCCAAGGGCGAAGTACTGGTGGTACTGGGGCCGTCCGGCTCGGGCAAGTCCACCTTCCTGCGCTGCCTGAACGGCCTGGAAGAGCTGGACTCCGGCTCGATCGTCATCGACGGTGTCGACCTCGCCGACCCGAAGACCGACGTGAACGCCTACCGCCGCGAGGTAGGCATGGTGTTCCAGCACTTCAACCTGTTCCCGCACATGACCGTGCTGGAGAACCTCTGCCTGGCGCAGAAAGTGGTGCGCAAACGCGGCAAGGCCGAGCGCGAGGCCAAGGCCCAGGCGCTGCTGGCCAAGGTCGGTATCGCGCAGAAGGCCAACGAGTACCCCTCGCGCCTCTCCGGCGGCCAGCAGCAGCGCGTGGCCATCGCCCGTGCCCTGTGCATGGAGCCCAAGGTGATGCTGTTCGACGAACCCACCTCGGCGCTGGACCCGGAAATGGTCGGCGAAGTGCTGGACGTGATGAAGCAGCTGGCCCAGGAAGGCATGACCATGGTCTGCGTGACCCACGAAATGGGCTTCGCTCGCGAAGTGGCGGACCGGGTGCTGTTCTTCGACCACGGCAAACTGCTGGAAGACGCGCCCCCCGCGCAGTTCTTCTCCCAGCCTAAGGACCCGCGGGCGCAGGCCTTCCTCGGTCAGGTGCTTTGACGCAGGAATGACCTTGCAGGGTGGGGCATGGCTCAGCCATGTCCACCCCTGGAGGGGCCGAGCCTGCGGGTTGTTAGCGCTTCAAAGGGGCAGCAGTCTCTAGGGCAAGGCCAGCGGCAATAGTCGAGCGGTATTGCGGGCATCTTCCAGGGCGCGATGTTGCTGGCCCTGGAAATTCAGGCCGGCCAATTGCAGCGCGGCATGCAGTCCCACGGCGCGCCTGAGCTGGCGCGCTTCGGCAAAGCGCTGCTTGAGATTCAGGTGAGGCACGGCGGCCAGCAGGCTGTCCAGGCCGTGCATCCGCCACTCCTGTTCCAGTTGTCGGCGATCGTAGTCACCCCAACTGGCCCAGCCCACCAGACGCGGGCTATGGTGGCCGAGCCAGCGCTCGAAGGCCGGCCAGACCTGGGGCAGGTTTGCGGCACCGTCCACATCCGCCTGGCTGATATGAGTGAGCTGGCGGCAGAAACCGGTCAGGCAGGGCCGTCGTACCGGCCGCACGAAACGCTGGAAATGGTCCACCTCATGACCATCCGCACGCACCAGCGATGCACCGATCTCGATGATTTCCATTTCCTCCAGGGGCCAGCCACCTTCTTCGGTGGTGGCTTCCAGGTCGATGACCAGCCAGTGGGGCATGCGAATCTCCTTGGCAACGAACGGTCCAGCCACGAGCGAGTATGGTGGCGCTTTCGCGGGGCGGCAAACTGCGTGTTAGGCTTTTCCGCAGGTCGACGAAGGAGAACAACAATGGCTGAAGTAGCGTTCATCGGTCTGGGGGTGATGGGCTTCAACATGGCTGGGCACCTGGCCTGCGAAGGGCATTCGGTGCGGGTCTACAACCGTTCGGCCGCCAAGGCTGAGCTCTGGTGCGACGAGTTCGGCGGTGATGCCTTCCCCACTCCGCGAGAGGCGGCGGCAGGGGCGGAGTTCGTGATGGTCTGCGTCGGCAATGACGACGACTTGCGCGCCGTGCTTCTGGGGGCGGATGGCGCCTTCGCCGGCATGGCGCCCGGTTCGATCCTGGTGGACCACACCACGGCGTCGGCGGATGTGGCTCGGGAAATGGCGGTCCTGGCCGCCGAGCGTGAACTGGGCTTCCTTGATGCGCCGGTTTCTGGCGGTCAGGCAGGGGCTGAAGCGGGCATGCTGTCGGTGATGGTGGGGGGCGAGCAGGCGTTCTTTGACCGGGCGGCTCCGGTGATCGACAGCTACGCCAAGATGACCCGCCGCATGGGCCCTGTCGGCAGCGGGCAGTTGACCAAGATGGTCAACCAGATCTGCGTCGGCGGCTTATTGCAAGGGCTCGCCGAGGCGCTGCATTTTGCCCAGTGCGCCGGACTGGACGCCCAGGCCGCCATGGAGGTGATCAGCAAGGGGGCGGCCCAGTCCTGGCAGCAGGAGCATCGCCACCAGACCATGCTGGAGGGCCAATTCGATTTCGGCTTTGCCGTGGACTGGATGCGCAAGGACCTGTCCATCGTGCTGGATGAGGCTGCGCGCAATGGCGCGCAATTGCCGGTGACGGCGCTGGTGGACCAGTTCTATGCGGAGGTCCAGGCCATGGGGGGCGGGCGCTGGGATACCTCAAGCCTGATCGCACGGCTGAAAAAGCCGGCATAGCAGGTACGCGAGGACTAGGCGTCCCTGAGCTAAGACCAGGCTAGGCGGAAAGCGGGGAGAAGGCGGAGTTGACGACCGTCAATGAGCATTCGAGCCGATTTCCAACAACGCCTGGTCGACGATCAGGTCGCCTAGCTGCGGAAAATGAAGTAGACGGCGCCCAGCAGGCAAAACCCCGCCCACAGATAGTCCAGCTTCAGCGGCTGCTGCATGTAGAGCACGCTGAAGGGGACGAATACGGCCAGGGTCACCACTTCCTGCATGATCTTCAGCTGGCCGACCGAGAGCTCCGTGTAGCCGATTCGGTTGGCCGGCACCATGATCATGTATTCGAACAGGGCAATGCCCCAGCTGACCAGTGCAGCAATCACCCAGGGTTTGGTGTTGAGGGTCTTCAGGTGCCCATACCAGGCGAACGTCATGAAGATGTTGGACAGGGTGAGTAAGGTGGCGGTCTGCATCCAGACGGGCATGGTGGGAGAGTCTCTGTTGAGAGGGGGGCGCAAGCCTAATGGGTCCTGATTCTCAAGGAAAGGGGCGGTTCATGACCTCGTGGCGCGGGTTCAGCTTCGCACTGCTGGTGTTGCTCGGGGTGCTGATCGCGGTTCTGCGGGCCGCCGACACCTGGCGCAAGGAGCCAGTGGTGGCTGAGTTGCATCTGCCGCCCGCCTTCGCGGTGGCACGGGATTTCGACTTTGGGCGCTATCGCCTGGCGTGGCGAGGTCAGGCTTTTGTGGTGTATCCGCTGGGCCGGCCGGAAAAGCTGCTCTGGGGCGCCGATGGGGGCTTCCTTGCGGCTGGTATCGGGCAGGCCTATGTCGCCCATGGCGGCGGAGAACTGCGCGACCGGCGTGATCTGCTTTGCCGCGAACAGAGCCTGGAAGCCTTCGAGAGGCTGGGGTCCAGGCTGTTGCTGAAGGGGCATCTGCGCTGCGCAGATGGAAGCCTGAGCAGCTATGTGCTGACCCTGTCCGATGATGGTGAGCGCGGCATGATATTGACGGTGGCCCTGGGAGAGCCGCGGCTGAATCGCCTTTATCTTGCCTGGCGGCGGGACGCGGATGAGCGATTCTTCGGGTTTGGCGAAGTTTCCGGGGGGTACGACATGTCCGGTCGGCGCCTGGTCGTACCGTCCTCCGGCAGCCAGTTGAGGGAGGAGGGGGGCTGGAGCGCTGCGGCGGCCCAGGCCTTCTATCTCACCTCGCGCATGCGCGCCTTCCACAGCCAGTCCGACGCCTATCAGATTTTCGACCTGCGCGACCCGCGGCGCGTTGGGCTGGAGGTCCACGAAGGGAAGCTCACGGCGCGGATCTACAACGGGGACAGCCTGGATGAATTGCGAGCACGTCAGATTTCGGTGATCGGGGGCCTGCCGGCAGCGCCTGTGCCCAAGTAGAATTCATGCTCCCGCTGTCCTGTTCCTGTTTCCGAGGTTCTTCACCATGCATTGCCGCGCCGGCTGCGGTGCCTGCTGCATAGCGCCATCAATCAGCTCTCCGTTGCCGGGTATGCCTGCGGGCAAGCCGGCGGGTGAGCGCTGCCTGCATCTTTCGTCAGAGAACCTTTGCCTGCTGTTCGGCGATCCACGCCGGCCGGCTGTCTGCAGCGACTTCAGTGCTGATCCCGACGTCTGTGGCGACAGCCGGGAGGACGCCATTCGTCTGATCGGCTGGCTCGAACAGGCGACTTCAGCAGCCTAACCGATGCGCCGGCCCAGAGCGCCGGCACTGTATGAGCAAGGAGAGATCATGAAATTCAAGGTCGTGGCGCTTTGCGCCCTGGGTCTGATCGCGGCATCCGCCGCCCATGCCGAGGACTGGAAGCTGGCCAAGGACGAGGACGGTATCAAGGTCTTTCTGAGCGACGTGCCGGGTTCCAAGTACAAGGCTTATCGTGGTGTCGCCACCATGAAGACGGATATCGCCACCCTGCGGGCTCTGCAGGAGGATGTTGTCGGGTCCTGCGCCTGGATCCACGAATGCAAAGATCAGAAGCTGCTCAAGAGCGAAGGTGCGCAGAGTTGGACCTACACCCGCTTCAATACGCCGTGGCCAGTGACGCCGAGGGATTCGGTGTTGCACGTCACTTCGCAACTGGGTGCGGACGGCAGCGTGACGCGTGTCCTCGAAGGTGTGCCGACCTACCTGCCCGAGGCCATCGGCTACGTGCGGGTTACCGAGGTAAGCGGATTCTGGAAACTGGTGCCAAAGGGGGCGGGGGAGGTTGAGGTGACCTACCAGGTGCATACCGAGCCGGGCGGCAGCGTTCCTTCCTGGCTGGCGAACAATTTCGTGGTCGACGCACCCTTCAATACACTGAAAGCGATGCGCGACCGGGCGGAAAGACGTTAGACGAACTGGAAATAAAAAAAGGCTGCCATTGGCAGCCTTTTTCATTTGGGCGGTCAGCCTTACTTGCGGCCGTCCAGCGGCACGAAATCGCGCTGCTCGTAGCCGGTGTACAGCTGGCGCGGACGGCCAATCTTGTACGGGCCGGACAGCATTTCCTTCCAGTGGGAGATCCAGCCCACGGTGCGCGCCAGGGCGAAGATCACGGTGAACATGCTGGTCGGAATGCCAATGGCTTTCAGGATGATGCCCGAGTAGAAGTCCACGTTCGGGTAGAGGTTGCGCTCCTTGAAGTAAGGATCGTTGCGCGCGATCTCTTCCAGCTTCATGGCCAGCTCGAGTTGCGGGTCGTTGATGCCCAGCTCGGCCAGGACCTCGTCGCAGGTCTGCTTCATGACCTTGGCGCGCGGGTCGAAGTTCTTGTAGACGCGGTGGCCGAAGCCCATCAGCTTGAACGGGTCGTTCTTGTCCTTGGCCTTGGCCACGAACTTGTCGATGTTCGAGACATCGCCGATCTCGTCCAGCATGGTCAGCACAGCTTCGTTGGCGCCGCCGTGAGCCGGACCCCAGAGGGCCGCGATACCGGCTGCGATACAGGCGAAGGGGTTGGCGCCGGAGGAACCTGCCAGACGAACGGTGGAAGTAGAAGCGTTCTGCTCGTGGTCTGCATGCAGGATGAAGATGCGGTCCATGGCCTTGGCCAGCACCGGGCTGATCGGTTTGATCTCGGCCGGGGTGTTGAACATCATGTGCAGGAAGTTTTCCGCGTAGTTCAGATCGTTACGCGGGTACATCATGGGCTGGCCCATGGAGTACTTGTAGGCCATGGCCGCGATGGTCGGCATCTTGGCGACCAGGCGCATCGCCGAAACTTCGCGGTGCTGCGGATTATTGATGTCCAGAGAGTCGTGGTAGAAGGCGGAAAGGGCGCCGACCACGCCGCACATGATCGCCATTGGGTGGGCGTCGCGGCGGAAGCCGTTGAAGAAGCTCTTCAGCTGCTCGTGAACCATGGTGTGGTTCTTGATGGTGCCGACGAATTTGGCCTTTTCTTCTGCGTTCGGCAGTTCGCCATTCAGCAGCAGATAGCAGGTTTCCAGATAGTCGGACTTTTCCGCCAGCTGTTCGATCGGATAGCCACGGTGCAGCAATACGCCCTTGTCGCCGTCGATGTAGGTGATCTTCGACTCGCAAGAGGCGGTCGACATAAAGCCAGGATCAAAGGTGAAGCAGCCCGTGGAGGTCAGGCCCCGCACATCGACTACATCGGGTCCCATGGTACCGGACAGAACGGGCAGCTCTACGGGGGCTGCGCCCTCGATGATCAACTGCGCTTTTTTGTCAGCCATAGCGGCCTCCTAGTTATGCTTGAAATCATCAGACAGCCCCCCACGCAGGGCCCGGGACACTATAGAGCTATAAATTCGAATGTCAATTTGAAGAAACCCATGTGGTAGTGGGGTTTGCGTGGGTTTTTCGGTGCAAAAAGGCGGGCTATTTACGCCTTTTATATAGGTAGCGCAATCCGCTATTGGGGGCAGGGGTTTGCATTGTCATTAGTCAGCTAACTGTCTATACTCAGCGCCCGATCACCAAGGGCCTCGAGCCCGTATTCTGGTGGTCGGCACTCCCTTTGGTGAGGGGTACCTGATCAGTGCACTTCCCGACAACTTGCCCTGCTTGTTAGGGGCCTCAGTGTGAAAAAAAAGCCGTGAATAGCCAACGACCTGTAAACCTAGATCTCAGGACCATCAAACTCCCCATCACTGCTTACACGTCCATCCTGCATCGTATCTCTGGCGTCATCCTCTTCTTCGGCATTGCCGTGCTGCTGTTCGCGCTCGACAAGTCGCTGAGCTCCGAGGAAGGCTTCGAGCAGGTTAAAGCGTGCCTGACCAGTCCGCTGGCCAAGCTGGTGATTTGGGGCCTCCTGTCCGCACTGCTTTACCATCTGGTCGCCGGTGTGCGCCATCTGGTAATGGATGCGGGCGTCGGCGAGACGCTCGAGGGCGGCAAGCTGGGCTCGAAAATCGTCATCGTAGTTTCTGCGGTGCTGATCGTGCTGCTGGGGGTGTGGGTATGGTAACCAACGTCACGAACTTCTCGCGTTCGGGTCTCTATGACTGGATGGCCCAGCGTGTTTCTGCGGTCGTTCTCGCGGCTTATTTCCTCTTCCTGCTGGGATATCTGCTGTTCAATCCCGGTCTGACCTATGCCGACTGGCACGGTCTGTTCTCCCACACCGCGATGCGCATCTTCAGCCTGCTGGCCCTCGTCGCCCTGAGCGTTCACGCCTGGGTCGGCATGTGGACCATCTCCACCGACTACCTGACGCCCATGGCGCTGGGCAAGGCGGCAACTGTCGTGCGTTTCCTGTTCCAGGCGGTATGCGGCATGGCAATGTTCGCGTTCTTCGTCTGGGGCGTGCAGATTCTCTGGGGTGTGTGATCCATGGCTAGCATTCGTACTCTCTCTTTCGACGCCATCATCGTAGGTGGCGGCGGCGCCGGCATGCGTGCTGCGCTGCAACTGGCCCAGGGCGGCCACAAGACCGCCGTGGTGACCAAGGTCTTCCCGACCCGCTCCCACACCGTTTCCGCCCAGGGTGGCATCACCTGCGCAATCGCGTCGGCCGACCCGAATGACGATTGGCGCTGGCACATGTACGACACCGTCAAGGGCTCCGACTACATCGGTGACCAGGACGCGATCGAATACATGTGCTCCGTTGGTCCGGAAGCCGTGTTCGAGCTGGAGCACATGGGTCTGCCGTTCTCCCGCACCGAGCAGGGTCGCATCTATCAGCGTCCGTTCGGTGGCCAGTCCAAGGACTTCGGCAAGGGTGGCCAGGCTGCCCGTACCTGTGCCGCTGCCGACCGTACCGGTCACGCGCTGCTGCACACCCTGTATCAGGCCAACCTGAAGAGCGGCACCTCGTTCCTCAACGAGTGGTACGCCGTTGACCTGGTGAAGAACCAGGACGGCGCCATCGTCGGCATCATCGCCATCTGCATCGAGACCGGCGAAACCGTCTACATCCGCTCCAAGGCAGTGGTTCTGGCCACCGGCGGTGCTGGCCGTATCTACGCCTCCACCACCAACGCCCTGATCAATACCGGTGACGGCGTGGGCATGGCCCTGCGCGCTGGTGTGCCGGTTCAGGACATCGAAATGTGGCAGTTCCACCCGACCGGTATCGCCGGCGCCGGCGTGCTGGTGACCGAAGGCTGCCGTGGCGAGGGTGGTTACCTGATCAACGCCCATGGCGAGCGCTTCATGGAGCGTTACGCTCCGAACGCCAAGGACCTGGCCGGTCGCGACGTGGTCGCCCGCTCCATGGTGAAGGAAGTGATCGCCGGCAATGGCGTGGGCCCGAACAAGGACCACGTACTGCTGAAGCTGGACCACCTGGGTGAGGAAGTTCTGCACAGCCGCCTGCCCGGCATTTGCGAGCTGTCCAAGACCTTCGCGCACGTCGACCCGGTCGTCGCGCCGATCCCGGTTATCCCGACCTGCCACTACATGATGGGCGGCGTAGCCACCAACATCCATGGCCAGGCCATCACCCAGGACGCCAACGGCAACGACAAGATCGTCGAAGGCCTGTTTGCTGTGGGCGAAGTGGCTTGCGTATCGGTTCACGGTGCCAACCGCCTGGGCGGCAACTCGCTGCTCGACCTGGTGGTATTCGGCCGTGCTGCCGGTCTGCACCTGGAGAAGGCGCTCAAGGAAGGTATCGACGCGCGCGGCGCCAGCGAGACCGACATCGAGCAGTCCCTCAAGCGTCTGTCCGGCGTCAACGAGCGCAGCAGTGGCGAAGAAGTTGCCCCGCTGAAGCGCGAGCTGCAGCAGTGCATGCAGAACTACTTCGGTGTATTCCGTACCGGCGAATACATGCAGAAGGGCATCGCCCAGCTCGCCGAGCTGCGTGATCGCATCGCCAGCGTCAAGATCAACGACAAGTCCCAGGCCTTCAACACCGCGCGTATCGAAGCGCTGGAGCTGCAGAACCTGCTGGAAGTCGCTGAAGCCACCGCCATCGCCGCGGAAGTCCGTAAAGAGTCCCGTGGCGCCCATGCCCGCGAAGACTTTGAAGACCGCGACGACGAGAACTGGCTGTGCCACACCCTGTACTTCCCGGGTGAGAAGCGCGTTGCCAAGCGCGCCGTCAACTTCGCGCCGAAGACTGTTCCGGCGTTCGAACCCAAAGTACGTACTTATTAAGGGTGGCCGACATGTCCAACAAGCTCACTGTCAGCGTCTATCGCTACAACCCGGAGCGCGATAGCGCTCCGACCATGCAGGATTTCCAGATCGACACCGACGGCAAGGACGTGATGGTCCTCGACGTGCTGGCCCTGATCAAGGAGCAGGACGAGGGCTTCTCCTATCGTCGCTCCTGCCGTGAAGGCGTCTGCGGTTCCGACGGCATGAACATCAACGGCAAGAACGGCCTGGCGTGCATCACTCCGCTGTCCGCCGCCGGTCTGAAGGGCGGCAAGCTGGTGATTCGCCCGCTGCCGGGCCTGCCGGTCATCCGTGACCTCGTGGTCGATATGAGCATCTTCTACAAGCAGTACGAGAAGGTGAAACCCTTCCTGCAGAACGATACTCCGGCTCCGGCCATCGAGCGTCTGCAGTCCCCGGAAGATCGCGAGAAGCTGGACGGTCTGTACGAGTGCATCCTGTGCGCTTGCTGCTCGACCTCCTGCCCGTCCTTCTGGTGGAACCCGGACAAGTTCCTCGGTCCCGCTGCGCTGCTGCAGGCCTACCGTTTCCTGGCCGATAGCCGCGACACCAAGACCGAAGAGCGACTGGCTGCGCTGGACGACCCGTTCAGTGTGTTCCGTTGCCGCGGCATCATGAACTGCGTGAACGTCTGCCCGAAGGGTCTGAACCCGACCAAGGCTATCGGTCACGTACGCAACATGCTGCTGCAGAGCGGTACCTGATTCGATTGCTGTACCCGCAACACCTGCGGTACCGGCCTTGGTCGGTACCGCAGTAAAACCAGGAACGCAGCCCACAAAGCCGTGTTCCTTATTGAAAAAATATATATAGATGACCAGCAGGGGCAACCGGGCTGGTGCCCGGACTATCTGCGGGATCCTTGGTGGCTTCAGTCGCTGTGCCAGGACTTCTTAGCCCTATTGGTTCCATGCCGGTAGTGTCCCCTTATCGAGGGTGACAAAGCATGCAAGAAAGCGAAATGCAGCGCATGTGGAACAGCGCCCACCTATCCGGTGGTAACGCTGCATATGTGGAGGAGCTCTATGAGCTCTACCTGCACGATCCCAACGCTGTGCCCGAAGAGTGGCGCACTTACTTCCAGAAGCTGCCGACCGACGGCAATCTTGCCACCGACGTTTCGCACTCCACCGTCCGTGATCATTTCGTCCTGCTCGCCAAGAATCAGCGCCGCGCCCAGCCGGTTTCCGCTGGTGCAGTAAGCAGTGAACACGAGAAGAAGCAGGTTGAAGTCCTGCGTTTGATCCAGGCTTTCCGCATGCGCGGCCATCAGGCCTCCAAGCTCGACCCGCTTGGCCTGTGGCAGCGTCCGGCTCCGGCTGACCTGTCGATCCGTCACTACGGACTGACCGATGCCGACCTCGATACCACCTTCCGTACTGGTGAGCTCTACATCGGCAAGGAAGAGGCTACTCTGCGCGAGATTCAGCAGACCCTCAACGAGACGTATTGCCGCACCATCGGTGCCGAGTTCACCCACATCGTCGATTCCGAGCAACGCAAGTGGTTCCAGCAGCGTCTGGAAAGCGTGCGCGGCCGTCCCGCGTTCTCGCCGGAAGTCCAGAGCCACCTGCTGGAGCGCCTGACCGCTGCCGAAGGCCTGGAGAAGTACCTGGGCACTAAATACCCGGGCACCAAGCGTTTCGGCCTGGAAGGTGGCGAGAGCCTGATTCCTCTGCTGGACGAGATCATCCAGCGCTCCGGCTCCTATGGCCTCAAGGAAATCGTCATCGGCATGGCCCACCGCGGCCGTCTGAACGTCCTGGTCAATACCTTCGGCAAGAACCCGCGCGATCTGTTCGACGAGTTCGAAGGCAAGAAGACCGAGGGTCTGTCCTCCGGTGACGTGAAGTACCACCAGGGCTTCTCCTCCAACGTCATGACCCCGGGCGGCGAAGTCCACCTGGCCCTGGCGTTCAACCCGTCCCACCTGGAAATCGTTTCCCCGGTGGTCGAGGGTTCCGTGCGTGCCCGTCAGGACCGCCGCCAGGACAAGACCGGCGACAAGGTTCTGCCGATCTCCATCCACGGCGACGCGGCCTTTGCCGGTCAGGGCGTGGTCATGGAAACCTTCCAGATGTCGCAGACCCGTGGCTACAAGACGGGCGGCACCATCCACATCGTCATCAACAACCAGGTTGGCTTCACCACCAGCCGTCCGGAAGACTCTCGCTCCACCGAGTACTGCACCGACGTCGCCAAGATGATCCAGGCGCCGATCCTGCACGTGAACGGTGACGACCCGGAAGCCGTACTGTTCGTGACCCAGCTGGCTGTCGACTACCGCATGCAGTTCAAGCGTGACGTGGTCATCGACCTGGTCTGCTACCGCCGTCGTGGCCACAACGAGGCCGACGAGCCTAGCGGCACCCAGCCGCTGATGTACCAGCAGATCACCAAGCAGCGCACCACCCGTGAGCTGTACGCCGATGCCCTGAGCGCCTCCAGCGTTCTGGATGTCGCTGCCATTCAGGCCAAGGTGGACGAGTACCGTACCGCCCTGGACAACGGCCAGCACGTGGTGAAGAGCCTGGTGAAGGAGCCCAACAAGGAGCTCTTCGTCGACTGGCGCCCCTACCTGGGCCATGCCTGGACTGCCCGCCACGACACCCGCTTCGATCTGAAGACCCTACAGGAACTCTCCACCAAGCTGCAGGAGATCCCGGAAGGCTTCGTGGTCCAGCGCCAGGTCGCCAAGATCCTCGAAGACCGCCAGAAGATGGGCGCCGGCGCCATGCCGATCAACTGGGGCTACGCCGAGACCATGGCCTACGCCACCCTGTTGTTCGAAGGCCACCCGGTTCGCATCACCGGCCAGGACGTGGGCCGTGGCACCTTCTCGCACCGCCACGCGGCGCTGCACAGCCAGAAGGACGCCAGGACCTACCTGCCGCTGCAGCACCTGTTCGCTGATCAGCCGAAGTTCGATCTTTACGACTCGTACCTGTCGGAAGAGGCGGTACTGGCGTTCGAATACGGCTACTCCACCACCACGCCGAACGCGCTGGTGATCTGGGAAGCCCAGTTCGGTGACTTCGCCAACGGCGCCCAGGTGGTGGTCGACCAGTTCATCACCAGCGGCGAGCACAAGTGGGGTCGCCTGTGCGGCCTGACCATGCTGCTGCCCCACGGCTACGAAGGCCAGGGGCCGGAGCACTCCTCTGCGCGCCTGGAGCGTTACCTGCAGCTGTGCGCCGAGCACAACATCCAGGTCTGTGTGCCGACCACTCCGGCGCAGGTCTACCACATGCTGCGCCGCCAGGTGATCCGCCCGCTGCGCAAGCCGCTGGTGGCCCTGACTCCGAAGTCCCTGCTTCGTCACAAGCTGGCCATCTCGACCCTGGAAGATCTGGCCGAAGGCTCCTTCCAGACCGTCATCGACGAGATCGACGCGATCGATCCGAAGAAAGTGGACCGCCTGATCCTGTGCAGCGGCAAGGTCTATTACGACTTGCTGGAGAAGCGTCGTGCCGAAGGCCGCGAAGATATCGCCATCGTGCGTATCGAGCAGCTGTATCCGTTCCCTGAGGACGACCTGGCTGAAGTTCTGGCTCCGTACAAGAACCTCAAGCACATCGTCTGGTGCCAGGAAGAGCCGATGAACCAGGGCGCCTGGTATTGCAGCCAGCACCACATGCGTCGCGTCGCGGCAGCCCACAAGAAGGGTCTGTTCCTCGAGTACGCCGGTCGTGAAGGCTCCGCAGCACCGGCTTGCGGCTACGCCTCCATGCACGCTGAGCAGCAGGAAAAACTGCTGCAAGACGCCTTTACTGTTTAACGCCTTCGCGCAGAAGAAACCGAATTAGATAGGAACCCTGAATAATGGCTATCGAGATCAAAGCCCCCACTTTCCCGGAATCGGTTGCCGACGGCACCGTGGCTACCTGGCACAAGAAGCCGGGCGATGCAGTCAAGCGCGACGAGCTGATCGTTGACATCGAAACCGACAAAGTGGTCATGGAAGTCCTGGCTGAAGCCGACGGCGTCCTGGCTGAAATCGTCAAGAACGAGGGCGACACCGTCCTCAGCGGCGAACTGCTCGGCAAGCTGAACGCTGGCGCTGCTGCTGCCGCTCCTGCCGCCGCCGCTCCGGCTGCTGCTCCCGCTGCCCAGGCTGCTGCTCCTGCCGCCGCTGCCGGCGACGACGCCATCCTGTCCCCGGCCGCCCGCAAGCTGGCCGAGGAGAACGGCATCGACCCGAACAGCATCGCCGGTACCGGCAAGGGCGGTCGCGTAACCAAGGAAGACGTGGTTGCCGCCGTTGAAGCCAAGAAGTCCGCCCCGGCTGCTGCTCCTGCCGCTGCCAAGCCGGCCGCTCCGGCTGGCGAGGCACCGATCTTCGGCGCTGGCGATCGCATCGAGAAGCGCGTGCCGATGACCCGCCTGCGTGCCAAGGTCGCCGAGCGCCTGGTCGAAGCCCAGTCCACCATGGCCATGCTGACTACCTACAACGAAGTCAACATGAAGCCGATCATGGACCTGCGTGCCAAGTACAAGGACCTGTTCGAGAAGAAGCACAACGGCATTCGCCTGGGCTTCATGTCCTTCTTCGTCAAGGCGGCCACCGAGGCGCTCAAGCGCTTCCCGGGCGTCAACGCGTCGATCGACGGCAACGACATCGTCTACCACGGCTACCAGGACATCGGCGTTGCCGTATCCAGCGACCGTGGCCTGGTGGTACCGGTGCTGCGCAATGCCGAGTTCATGAGCCTGGCTGAAATCGAAGGCGGCATCGCTGACTTCGGCAAGAAGGCCAAGGCCGGCAAGCTGACCATCGAGGAGATGACTGGCGGTACCTTCACCATCTCCAACGGTGGCGTGTTCGGATCGCTGCTCTCCAGCCCGATCGTCAACCCGCCGCAAACCGCCATCCTCGGCATGCACAAGATCCAGGAACGCCCGATGGCCGTTAACGGTCAGGTCGTGATCCTGCCGATGATGTACCTGGCCCTGTCCTACGACCACCGCCTGATCGATGGCAAGGAGGCTGTAAGCTTCCTGGTCACCATCAAGGACCTGCTGGAAGACCCGGCTCGTCTGCTGCTCGACATCTGATCGGCAGTCTCTCTTCACGGCGGCCCCCCTTACAGGGGCCGTCCGGTTTCATACGAGAAGGAATGAGTTATGACCCAGAAATTCGACGTGGTAGTGATTGGTGCGGGCCCCGGTGGCTACGTTGCCGCCATCAAGGCCGCTCAGCTCGGCCTGAAGACCGCCTGCATCGAGAAGTACCAGGACAAGGAAGGCAAGACCGCTCTGGGCGGCACCTGCCTGAACGTCGGCTGCATTCCGTCGAAGGCGCTGCTGGACAGCTCCTACAAGTACCACGAGGCCCACGAGGCCTTCAAAGTTCACGGTATCGATGCCAAGGGCGTGTCCATTGACGTACCGACCATGGTCGGTCGCAAGAACACCATCGTTAAGAACCTGACCGGCGGTGTCGCCACCCTGTTCAAGGCCAACGGTGTCACCCTGCTGGAAGGTCACGGCAAGCTGCTGGCCAACAAGCAGGTTGAAGTCACCGGTTCCGACGGCAAGGTACAGGTCGTTGAAGCCGTGAATGTGATCCTGGCGTCCGGTTCCAAGCCGGTAGACATTCCGCCGGCCCCGGTCGATCAAGACGTCATCGTCGACTCCACCGGTGCCCTGGACTTCCAGGCCGTTCCGAAGAAGCTGGGCGTGATCGGTGCTGGTGTGATCGGCCTCGAACTGGGCTCCGTGTGGGCTCGCCTGGGTGCCGAAGTGACCGTCATCGAAGCCCTGGAGAAATTCCTCCCGGCCGCCGACGAGCAGGTTTCCAAGGAGGCCCTGAAGGTCCTGACCAAGCAGGGTCTGAAGATTCGCCTGGGTGCCCGCGTGACCGGCTCCGAAGTGAAGAAGAAGCAGGTTACCGTCAGCTTCACCGATGCCAACGGCGAGCAGAAGGAAACCTTCGACAAGCTGATCGTTGCCGTGGGCCGTCGTCCGGTAACCACCGATCTGCTGGCTGCCGACAGCGGCGTGACCCTCGACGAACGCGGCTTCATCTTCGTCGACGACAACTGCGCCACCAGCGTTCCTGGCGTGTACGCCATCGGTGACGTGGTACGTGGCGCCATGCTGGCCCACAAGGCCTCGGAAGAGGGCATCATGGTCGCCGAGCGCATCGCCGGCCACAAAGCCCAGATGAACTATGACCTGATCCCGTCGGTCATCTATACCCACCCGGAAATCGCGTGGGTCGGCAAGACCGAGCAGACCCTGAAGGCCGAAGGCGTTGAGATCAACGTCGGCACCTTCCCGTTCGCTGCCAGCGGTCGCGCCATGGCCGCCAACGACACCGCCGGTTTCGTCAAGGTCATCGCCGATGCCAAGACCGACCGCGTGCTGGGCGTCCATGTGATCGGCCCGAGCGCTGCCGAGCTCGTCCAGCAAGGCGCCATCGGCATGGAATTCGGCACCAGCGCCGAAGACCTGGGCATGATGGTCTTCTCGCACCCGACCCTGTCCGAAGCGCTGCACGAAGCGGCACTCGCTGTGAATGGCCACGCCATTCACATCGCCAACCGCAAGAAGCGCTAAGCGACATCCCCTGCACAGGCCGCGCGCGTGGGCTGTGCAGGGTTCAGAACCACGGCGGGTGGCCCGTCGTGAGCACCGGTTGAATGATCGGAGTTCACCGCGGAAATCCCGCCGGACTGCCTTCAACAGCAGTCACAGGTGGCGCGGCACCACGAATGCAGCGCCGAATGCGCAATACCTAAACGAAGACGGTAGACAAGCATGAATCTCCACGAGTATCAGGGTAAGCAGCTGTTCGCTGAATACGGCCTGCCCGTATCCAAGGGCTTTGCCGTAGACACCCCGGAAGAAGCCGCAGAAGCCTGCGAAAAAATCGGTGGCAGCGAATGGGTTGTCAAAGCCCAGGTCCACGCTGGCGGCCGCGGTAAAGCGGGCGGCGTGAAGCTGGTCAAGAGCAAGGAAGATGCCAAGGCCTTCGCCGCCAACTGGCTGGGCAAGCGCCTGGTGACCTACCAGACTGACGCCAACGGTCAGCCGGTCAGCAAAATCCTGGTTGAATCCTGCACCGACATCGCCAAGGAACTGTACCTGGGCGCCGTGGTAGATCGTTCCAGCCGCCGCATCGTGTTCATGGCTTCCACCGAAGGTGGCGTGGACATCGAGAAAGTTGCTCACGACACTCCCGAGAAAATCCTCAAGGCCACCATCGACCCGCTGGTCGGCGCTCAGCCCTACCAGGGCCGTGAGCTGGCATTCCAGCTGGGCCTGCAAGGTGACCAGATCAAGCAGTTCACCCACATCTTCGTGAACCTGGCCAAGCTGTTCCAGGACTACGACCTGGCCCTGCTGGAAGTGAACCCGCTGGTGATCAAGGCTGACGGCAACCTGCACTGCCTGGACGCCAAGATCAACATCGACAGCAACGCCATGTACCGTCAGCCCAAGCTGCGCGCCATGCACGACCCGTCCCAGGACGACGCTCGTGAAGCCCATGCGCAGAAGTGGGAACTGAACTACGTGGCCCTGGAAGGCAACATTGGCTGCATGGTCAACGGTGCCGGCCTGGCCATGGGTACCATGGACATCGTCAACCTCCACGGCGGCAAGCCGGCCAACTTCCTCGACGTTGGCGGTGGTGCGACCAAGGAGCGCGTGACCGAAGCGTTCAAGATCATCCTGTCCGACAGCAACGTCGCTGCCGTACTGGTGAACATCTTCGGCGGTATCGTTCGTTGCGACATGATTGCCGAAGGCATCATCGGCGCGGTGAAAGAAGTTGGCGTGAAGATCCCGGTGGTCGTCCGCCTGGAAGGCAACAACGCTGACCTCGGCGCCAAAGTACTGGCCGAGAGCGGTCTGAACATCATCGCGGCGACCAGCCTGACCGACGCTGCACAGCAAGTCGTCAAGGCCGCGGAGGGCAAGTAATGAGCGTCCTGATCAACAAAGACACCAAAGTCATCTGCCAGGGCTTCACCGGTAGCCAGGGTACTTTCCACTCCGAACAAGCCATCGCCTACGGCACCAAGATGGTCGGCGGCGTGACCCCCGGCAAGGGCGGCACCACCCACCTGGGCCTGCCGGTGTTCAACACCGTCAAGGAAGCCGTTGAAGCCACCGGCGCTGAAGCTTCGGTGATCTACGTTCCGGCTCCCTTCTGCAAGGACTCCATCCTGGAAGCGGCCAACGGCGGCATCAAGCTGATCGTCTGCATCACCGAGGGCATCCCCACCCTCGACATGCTGGACGCCAAGGTGAAGTGCGACGAGCTGGGCGTACGCCTGATCGGCCCGAACTGCCCGGGCGTGATCACTCCCGGCGAGTGCAAGATCGGCATCATGCCGGGTCACATCCACCTGCCGGGCAAGGTAGGCATCGTGTCGCGTTCCGGCACCCTGACCTATGAAGCCGTGAAGCAGACCACCGACGCCGGCTTCGGCCAGTCCACCTGCGTGGGCATCGGCGGTGACCCGATCCCGGGCTCCAACTTCATCGACATCCTGAAGCTGTTCCAGGAAGACCCGCAGACCGAAGCCATCGTGATGATCGGCGAAATCGGCGGTTCCGCTGAAGAAGAAGCTGCTGCCTTCATCAAGGCCAACGTGACCAAGCCGGTGGTGTCCTACATCGCTGGTGTAACCGCACCGCCCGGCAAGCGCATGGGTCACGCGGGCGCCATCATCTCCGGTGGCAAGGGCACTGCGGACGAGAAGTTCGCTGCCCTGCAGGACGCTGGTGTGAAAACCGTGCGTTCCCTGGCTGACATCGGCAAGGCCCTGGCCGAGCTGACCGGCTGGGAAGTCAAGAACGCCTAAGGCCTCTTGACCCGTACAAAGGCCACCCTTCGGGGTGGCCTTTGTCGTTTCTGGTGCAACTTTCAAATTGCTCGGTGCAACCATCTGTCGGACAAGCGACAGAATCGGTTGCCACTCCGACAGCCTGATCCAAGTCAGGAGCAACCCTCGGTAAAATCGGTAGGGTTGCAAGCATTCCGCTCGCCGAGCCCCAAAAGGGCAGAGGTCGGGCACTAGCGATCAATCCCAAACGGATGGATGACGTTTCCCCCGACCCAATCGGGAAACCCCTTCGGTAAACCCTGTTTCAGCGATGTGGTAATTCCCCAATGAAATCCTTGAAAGGCCAGGACATCCTGGCGCTTGGCTTCATGACGTTCGCCCTGTTCGTCGGAGCCGGCAATATCATTTTCCCGCCCATTGTCGGTCTGCAGTCCGGTCCCCATGTCTGGATGGCTGCCCTGGGCTTCCTGATCACTGCCGTCGGCCTGCCGGTCGTCACGGTCATCGCCCTGGCCAAGGTCGGCGGTGCCATGGACTCCCTCAGCAGCCCCATCGGCAAGACCGCTGGTGTGCTGCTTGCCGCGGTCTGCTACCTGTCGGTGGGCCCGCTGTTCGCGACGCCCCGCACCGCCACCGTGTCCTTCGAAGTGGGGCTGGCGCCTCTGACCGGCGATACCCCGCTGGCCCTGTTCGCCTACAGCCTGGTGTATTTCCTGGTGGTCCTGGCGGTATCCCTCTATCCGGGGCGTCTGCTGGACACCGTGGGGCGCGTACTGGCGCCGATGAAGATCGTCGCCCTGGCCATTCTCGGCATCGCCGCCTTCATGCTGCCCATGGGCGAGATTGGTGACGCTACCCCGGCCTATCAGGCTGCACCGTTCTCCCAGGGCTTCATCAATGGCTACCTGACCATGGATACCCTGGGCGCCCTGGTGTTCGGCATCGTCATCGTCAACGCGATCCGCTCCCGCGGCGTCGAGTCGCCTCGGCTGATTACCCGCTACGCCATCATCGCCGGCCTGATCGCCGGTGTCGGCCTGGCGCTGGTCTACATCAGCCTGTTCCGCCTGGGTGCCAACAGTCACGACATCGCCGGCACGGCCACCAACGGTGCCGCGGTCCTGCATGCCTATGTGCAACACACCTTCGGCAATCTCGGCAGCACCTTCCTCGCACTGCTGATCTCCCTGGCCTGCCTGGTGACCGCCGTGGGTCTGACCTGCGCCTGTGCGGAGTACTTCAGCCGCCTGTTGCCGCTGTCCTACCGCAGTCTGGTGATCATCCTCGCCACCTTCAGCCTGGTGGTCTCCAACCTGGGCCTGACCAAGCTGATCCAGGTGTCGGTACCGGTGCTCACTGCCATCTATCCGCCGTGCATCGTGCTGGTGGCCCTGAGCTTCTGCCTGGGGCTGTGGCACTCCCCAGGGCGCGTGGTCGCTCCAGTGATGGTGGTGTCGCTGCTGTTCGGCCTGGTTGACGCCCTGAAGGGCGCCGGACTGGCCGGCTGGATGCCCCAGTGGCTGTCCCACCTGCCATTGTCCGAGCAGGGCCTCGCCTGGCTGCTGCCGGCCGTTGCCGCCCTCGCCGTGGCGAGCATCTGCGACCGTCTGCTGGGCAAGCCGGTGGAAGTCGTCGCCTGAGTGTCGAACTCATGCACGAGAGGCCGCCTTCGGGCGGCCTTTTTCATGACGGTGCCCTCTGACGCACGGCTATAATCCGCGACGTTCTTCCAAGGAATTTGCATGTCGACCATTCTGCACAATTGGCCGCACCTGCTGGCCATGCTGTGGTTCATCACCTGCTGGGTGGGCTACACCCGCTACGCCATCTGGAAGGGCAGGGATACCGCCTGCCTGGCTTCGGTGCTGCATCTCTACCGCGAGGACTGGATGCGCCGCCTGCTGCTGCGGGATAACCGTATCGCCGACGCCAGCGTGATCGGCAACCTGGAGCGCAACGCGTCGTTCTTCGCCTCCAGCACGCTGATCATCCTGGCCGGTATTCTCACGGTCCTCGGTTCCACCGATCGCGCGGTCTCGGTGCTGCAGGACCTGCCATTCGTGCAGGCCGCCAGCACGGGCGTCTCCGAGCTGAAGCTGCTGGGGCTGGCGGTGGTCTTCGTCTATGCCTTCTTCACCTTCAGTTGGTGCATGCGCCAGTACAATTTCGCCGCCATCCTGGTGGGCTCGGCGCCCATGATCGGTGAAAAGCACGTCAGCGAGCTGGAAAGGAAAGCCTTTGCCGAACGCACCGCGCGGGTGATCTCGCTTGCGGCCAACCAGTTCAACTTCGGCCTGCGCAGCTACTACTTCGGCCTGGCCATGCTGGCCTGGTTCATCAACCCCTGGTTCTTCATCTTCGTGACCTCGGGCGTTGTCCTGGTGCTCTACCGCCGTGAGTTCCATTCCGATGTGCTGGATGTGATGGTCTATACCCCGACGCAGGCGCTGGAATCACACAAGGAGCAAGTCGAATGAGTATCCCGTTCTGGTGCCTGTTCTTTGCGGCCTTGCTCATTTACCTGGCGAAGATTCCTGTGGCCAAGGCCATGCGGGAGGAGGGCGGCGGCTACGACAATCGCAACCCTCGAGCGCAGCAGGCGCGCCTGTCAGGTCTTGGCGCTCGGGCGGTGGCGGCGCACCAGAACAGCATCGAGATCTTCCCGCTGTTCGCCGCCGGCGTGCTGGTGGCCCACAGCACCCAGACCCAGGGCTACTTCATCGATCTGCTGGCCGCGCTGTTCGTTGTCTCGCGGGTCCTCTACCTGTTCCTGTACTGGAACGACAAGTCCAGTCTGCGCAGCCTGGTTTGGGTTGTCGGCCTGCTCTGTTGCCTGTTGCTGATGCTGAGCCCCGCGCTCTGAAGGCACAAAAAAACAAGGCCCGCATAGGCGGGCCTTGTCATTTCAGGAGGCTGAGCCCTTACTGGCTCTTCTCCTCGGTCGGCGCGGTTTCCGGAGCGGCCGGGGCAGGCGCGCTCGGAGCCGGTGCAGCTTCCGGAGCCGGGGTCGGCGCGGTGGCCGGTGCGCTCGGCTGGGATTCGCTTGCCGGCGCCGCCGGGGCCTGGGCCTCTTCCTTCTTGTCGCAGGCGGCGAGACCAAGGCTGGCGGCCAGCAGCAGGGCGAGAGACAGGGTTTTCTTCATCATTGAGCCTCCATGTGTGGCTTTTCCTCGTTGATAGCCGTTGGAGTTGTGGCCAGATTCTAAGTTCCACGCTTATTGCAAAAAGCCTGACCCGCGAGTTCTGCCACGGCGTAGTCGGGACAACGCGGGTATGATTCTGCTCCTTGCCCACCGCCGCCAAGGTTGCAGTCATGACGGACAATTCCCTGATCGAACGGGCGCAGCTCTTCCTCTCCGCGCTGCGTCATTGCCAGGTGCTCGGCCTTACAGTGCACGACGCCACGCCCCAGGGCCTAACCCTGCGGCTGCCCTACAGCACCCAGATCATCGGCAACCCGGAAACCGGGGTGATCCACGGCGGCGCCATCACCACGCTGATGGATACCACCTGCGGCATTTCCACGGTCTGCGTGCTGCCGGAATTCGAAATCTGCCCGACCCTGGACCTGCGCATCGACTACATGCACCCCGCCGAACCTCACAAGGACGTCTTCGGTTTCGCCGAATGCTACCGCGTGACGCCCAACGTCATCTTCACGCGCGGCTACGCCTACCAGGACGACCCGGCCCAACCCATCGCCCACGTGGTCGGTGCGTTCATGCGCATGGGCAAGCCCGGCCAGCTCAAGCAGGGAGGTGCGGCATGAGCCTCGACCTCAACGCTCTGGTGCGCGAAGCCCACGACAAGAACGACTACGACTCGCTGGTGTGCCTGATTCCCTACGCCAAGCTGATCGGCATGGAGTGCCTGCGCCTGGGGGACGACATGGTCTTCCGCCTGCCGGCGAACAAGGACAACATCGGCAACCCGACCCTGCCCGCCATCCACGGCGGGGTGATCGCCGGGTTCATGGAGCATGCGGCCATGCTCCACCTGCTGATGTTCATGGGTACGCCACATATGCCCAAAATCATCGACTTCTCGATAGATTACCTTCGCGCCGGGCACTATCGTGACACCTACGTCCAGTGCCAGGTCTGGCGACAAGGCCGCCGTGTCGCCAACGTCGCCATCACCGCCTGGCAAACCACCCAGACCGAGCCCATAGCCACCGCCCGCGCTCACTTCAAGGTCGACGAACCTTGAGGCCCAGCGGCCGGTGCGTCCGGTCGCCCACAAGGAAAGTTCGATGGTTGCGTTACTGATACTTGGCGGTCTGCTGCTGATCATCACCGGCCTGGTCTGGCTGGTGATGCTGGCGTTCGGCACCAGCCTGCTGTGGGGCTTCGGCAGCCTTTTGCCGCCGGTCACCTTGGCCTACGTGTTCTCCCACTGGCGCACCGCGCGCAGGGCCGTGGCACTGGCTGCCATGGGCTTCATTCCGCTGGTGGTGGGCCTGGCCATGATGGCCGCCGAGGACCCGCAGCGCCTGCAGGAGATCCTCAGCCTGCACTGGCTGGAAGGTGAAGAGAACGCCGTCTCGGACCTGGACATCCGCCTCAGCGGCGAGCTCAACGGCCAGCGCTTCGTGCCGCTGCAGGCCGATCTGGTGGACGGCATCCTCAGCCTGCGAGAAGGCCAGGATTTCTATGCCCGCCGGGAACTGACCATCCGGCTCGGGCACCAGCCGGAAGGTGCGCTGCAACTGGACGTGCTGCCAAAGGACCCGGGGCCGCAGCCGGAAATCGAAATCAGCTGGCTGCTGCCTGAGCAGGAGCTGCCGGAGGCCCGGCGTATCCCGCGCGGCTACACCCTGCATCTGGACCTCCAGCCAGTGGAACCGAACCGGCTGGCCGGCGACTTCCACCTGGTGCTGCCGCCGAAGTTCGCCACCACGCTGACCGGGCACCTGGAGGTGTTCACCGATCGCCTGCGTTACCGCGATGGCCGGGTGGATACCACCTACGACTCCCGTGACACCCTGGCCTATGTGATCCGCGACTACCTGCAGCGCCGTTTCGCCACCCGCGATGTGGAGCTGGCGCCGCTGGCGACCCCCAGCTTCCCGGCAAAGGAGCTGAATCTGGAGGTGGAGGCCCGTATCGCCGGTCAGCCGCAGCACCTGACGTTGGAGTTGCTCAAGAACCAGGCCCAGGAATGGCGGGTTCGCCGCGATCGCTTCCCGCCCCTGTCCGAACCCGCCGCCCCGGCTTTGCCTGACCAGGCGAGCGAGCCGGAGCAGCCTGTGGCGGAAAGCGCCCGACCCGTGGACCGTCGGCTGCGGTTCTCCCTGCAGCGCTTGCTCAGCAACCCCGGCCAGTACCAGGAGCTGCGTATGCGTGTGTATACGGCGCGTGGCAGTACTGCCGAAGGCCGCTTTGCCGGGATCGACCGCGATGGCCGGATCCTGATTCGCCGCAACCTGGGCGGGGCAGGGGCCGCGAGCTTCAGCCTGGCGGCGGACGAGGTCCAGCGCATCGAACTGCTGGAGCCGTAAATCGGTGTCGAAGGGCGCTCGGCCCAACCTGCGGACGCATTGCGCTTCGCTAAGCACTTGAAATCTTTGTCGAAGGCCCCATCTGGATGTCATCCGCCGCCATACGCGGCTCAAGCCATCCACGTGGAGTCAGACGACCATGAGTGTGGAAACTCAAAAAGAAACCCTGGGCTTCCAGACCGAGGTGAAGCAACTGCTTCACCTGATGATCCATTCCCTGTATTCCAACAAGGAAATCTTCCTCCGCGAGCTGATTTCCAACGCCTCCGACGCCGCCGACAAGTTGCGCTTCGAAGCGCTGGCGACGCCGGCGCTGCTGGAAGGCGGCGCTGACCTCAAGATCCGCGTCAGCTTCGACAAGGACGCTCGCACCATCACTATCGAAGACAATGGCATCGGCATGAGCCGTGACGAGGTGATCGCGCACCTGGGCACCATCGCCAAGTCCGGCACCGCCGACTTCCTGAAGAACCTCTCCGGTGACCAGAAGAAGGATTCCCACCTGATCGGCCAGTTCGGCGTGGGCTTCTACTCCGCCTTCATCGTTGCCGACAAAGTGGACGTCTTCACCCGTCGCGCTGGCCTGCCGGCCTCCGAGGGTGTGCACTGGGCCTCGAAGGGCGAGGGCGAATTCGACGTCGCCACCGTCGACAAGGAAGAGCGCGGTACCCGCATCGTCCTGCACCTGAAGAGTGGTGAAGAGGAGTTCGCCGACGGCTGGCGCCTGCGCAATGTCATCAAGAAGTACTCCGACCACATCGCCCTGCCCATCGAGCTGCCGAAGGAGCATCACGGCGAAGAAGCGCCTGCCGAGTTGGAGTGGGAAACCGTCAACCGCGCCAGCGCCCTCTGGACCCGTCCGCGCACTGAGGTGAAGGACGAGGAATACCAGGAGTTCTACAAGCACGTCGCCCATGACTTCGAGAACCCGCTGACCTGGAGCCACAACAAGGTCGAGGGCAAGCTGGAATACAGCTCTCTGCTCTACGTCCCGGCCCGTGCCCCGTTCGACCTGTACCACCGCGAGGCCCCGCGCGGCCTGAAGCTGTACGTGCAGCGCGTGTTCATCATGGACCAGGCTGATCAGTTCCTGCCGCTGTACCTGCGCTTCATCAAGGGCGTGGTGGACTCCAACGACCTGTCCCTGAACGTCTCCCGCGAAATCCTGCAGAAGGACCCGGTGATCGACTCCATGAAGTCGGCGCTGACCAAGCGCGTGCTGGACATGCTGGAGAAGCTCGCCAAGAACGAACCCGAGCAGTACAAGGGCTTCTGGAAGAACTTCGGTCAGGTGCTGAAGGAAGGCCCGGCGGAAGACTTCGCCAACAAGGAGAAGATCGCCGGCCTGCTGCGCTTCGCCGCCACCAGCGACGAATCCGGCGAGCAGAGCGTCTCCCTGGCCGATTACATCGGTCGCATGAAGGAAGGCCAGGACAAGATCTACTACCTGACCGGCGAGAGCTATTCCCAGGTGAAGAACAGCCCTCACCTTGAAGTCTTCCGCAAGAAGGGCATCGAAGTGCTGCTGCTCACCGACCGCATCGACGAGTGGCTGATGAGCTACCTGTCCGACTTCGATAGCAAGGGCTTCGTCGACGTCGCCCGTGGCGACCTGGACCTGGGCAAGCTGGACTCCGAAGAGGACAAGAAGGCCCAGGCGGAAGTGGCGAAGACCAAGGAAGGGCTGATCGAGCGCCTGAAGAAGGTGCTGGATGAGCAGGTCAGCGAAGTGCGCGTGTCCCACCGCCTGACCGACTCCCCGGCGATCCTTGCCATCGGCGAACAGGATCTGGGTCTGCAGATGCGTCAGATCCTCGAAGCCAGCGGTCAGAAAGTGCCTGACTCCAAGCCGATCTTCGAGATCAACCCGGCCCACCCGCTGATCGAAAAGCTGGACAGCGAGCAGGACGAGGACCGCTTCGGCGAACTGTCCCACATCCTCTTCGACCAGGCCGCCCTGGCCGCCGGCGACAGCCTGAAGGACCCGGCCGCCTACGTGCGCCGCCTGAACAAGCTGCTGGTGGAACTCTCCGCCTGATCGCCGGAAGGAACGAAAAGGCCCGCCATTGCGGGCCTTTTTCTTTGGGCGGATTTCCACCTTCGGGGGAACTCAGAGGTCGTGTCCCTGGTGGACTCGCTAAGCCTTGCAAATAGATTCGCTCCCACAGGCCATTTTGCTTCTCGGCTGCAGGAGACCCATGCATCGAAGAGGTTGGGAAGTCCGCTTCGCGAGGGGGTCTAAGCTCAGTCATCCCCTGGCACAGGAGAGCACTCATGAAACGTTTGCTGCTGCCTTCGCTGCTGTTCGCCGTCGCTGGCCCCACGTGGGCAGCCATGGTGACCCAGGCGGTTCCCTACGAAATCGACGGCAAGGCCTTCCAGGGCTCGCTGGTCTATGACGATGCGATCACGACCCCACGCCCCGGCTTGCTGATGGTCCCCAACTGGATGGGTGTCACCCCGGCGGCGGCTGAGCAAGCCAAGCAGATCGCCGGTCAGCGCTATGTGATCTTCATTGCCGACATGTACGGCAAGGAGATCCGCCCGGCCAACCCCGACGAAGCCAAGGCCGCCGCCACAGCCGTGCGAAGCGACCGCCCCCTGATGCGCAAACGCGCGCAGGCCGGCGTCGAGACGCTCAAGGCACAGGGCAGCAAGGTGCCGCTGGACCTGGCCAGCCTCGGCGCCATCGGCTTCTGCTTCGGCGGGGGCAGCGTGCTGGAACTGGCCCGCTCGGGAGCGCCGCTGAAGGGCTTCGTCTCCTTCCACGGCAACCTGGATACGCCCAATCCTGCCGATGCACGCAATATCCGTGCGCCTGTGCTAGTACTTCACGGCGCCGACGACCCAGCAGTGCCCAAGGCCCAGGTGGATGCTTTTACCGCTGAAATGACTGCGGCCAAGGCTGACTGGCAACTGGTCAGTTACGGCGGCGCCGTCCATTCCTTCACCGAGCCCGGGGCCAATGTGCCGGGGCGCAACGAATACAACCCGAAGGTCGCCGCCCGCGCCTACCAGGCCATGAACGACCTGTTCGATGAAGTCTTCAGCCACGCGAGGTAATCCATGATGCAGATCCAGTCTCTGGCCCTTGGCTACACCGCCGATGGCATGGACTTCGAAGGCCGCCTCCTGTTCGACGCTGCCGATAGCGCTCCACGTCCGGGCCTGCTGATGGCCCCCAACTGGTTCGGAGTCGGCGATGGTGCAGTGGAGATGGCTGCCCAGGTAGCCAGCCATGGCTACCGGGTGCTGGTGGCCGACGTTTACGGTGCGTCGGTTCGGCCGTCCAATGCCGCCGACGCGGGTGCTGCCATGCTGCCCCTGAAGCAGGATCGCGCGCGGCTTCGCCGCCGCCTGCTGGCGGCCTTCGATGCTCTGGAAAGCCAGCGGTTGGCACACCAGGACGGTAGTCGTCTGGCAGCCTTCGGATTCTGCTTTGGAGGCACCTGCGCGCTGGAACTGGCACGGGCAGGGGCGCCACTGAAGGCAGCGGTGTCCTTCCATGGTGCCCTCGATACGCCCGACCCGAGGGATGCACGGAATATCCGGGGCACGGTGCTGGCGCTCGATGGCGCCCTTGACCCGCTGGTGCCGCGCGAGCAGTTGCCGGCCTTTGCGCAGGAGATGGGGGAGGCTGGGGTGGACTGGCAATTGCTCAGCTACGGCGGCGCCGTGCATTCGTTCACCGATCCGGCGGCCAACAATCCGGGCACTTCGCAGTACAACGCCAAGGTGTCGCGACGAGCCTTTGCCGCGATGTATGCGCTGCTGGACGAGGTCTTCGCCTGATCGAGAGACCTCATCCTGAGCAAATTCAAGATCGACCCGTAGGGTGGGCTTCAGCCCACCGCCCGGCCTCCAGCTCAGCGCGGCAATTCGATCCGGCTGGTTTCCCCCGGCACCACCGGCCAATCGCCCGCCGCCCAGCGGCTCCGCGCCTGGTCGATCAGCTCCGGGCTGCTGGACACGAAGTTCCAGTTCATCCGCCGTGGGCCATCCAGAGGTGCGCCGCCGATCATCACCAGGTGGCACTCGCTGCTGGCCGAAAGCACGTACTCAAACCCTTCGGGCAGCACCGCCAGGCTACGGGGTTCCAGCGGCTGATCGTCCAGCAGTGCTTCGCCCTCCAGCAGGTAGAGGGCCCGTTGCGGGTGTTCGCCGGGAATGGTCAGGGTGGCGCCGGTTTTCAGGTGCAGGTCGGCGTAGAGGGTAGGTGAGAGCACCGGTACCGGGGACTCCATGCAGAAGCCGCTTCCAGCGATCAGGCGAATGCTCACGCCCAGCGACTCCTGCTGCGGCAGGCTGGACGCCGGATGATGGCTATAGCTCGGCTCGCAGTCCTCGTGCTCCTTCGGCAGGGCCAGCCAGACCTGCAGGCCGTGGGCGCGGGAGCCGCTGGCCAACAGCTCCGCCGGGGTGCGTTCGACATGGGCAACGCCACGGCCTGCGGTCATCCAGCTGACGTCGCCGGGTTTCACCCGCTGGTCCGAGCCCAGGCTGTCCTTGTGTTGCAGCTCGCCCTCGAACAGATAGGTGAGGGTGGAGAGGCCGATATGGGGATGCTGGCGCACATCCATGCCGCTGCCGGGCGGGTAGTCCGCCTCCAGCATGTGATCGAAGAACACGAAGGGGCCGACGCTGCGGCACTGGGCCGAGGGCAGCGGGCGGAGGATAGGCTGCCCGGCGACCTCTTCGGCGCGGGGGCGGATGGTGAGGATGTTCATACTGGGCCGTCCTGCGTGGGTCACTGGCTGAAATTGCCTTCGGCGAGGCGCGTCTCGATGCTCACCTCCACCTGGGTCATCAGCTTGTGCACGGGGCATTTGTCGGCGATTCGCAGCAGGGTGGCGCGCTGCTCGTCTGAGAGGGGGCCGCGCAGGGTCAGCTTCACGTCCAGGCGGTAATGGCCTTTGCGCTCTTCGCTGTCGTCGCGGGTCACCTCGACGTCGATGCCCGTCAGCGGAATGCCGTTCTTTTGGGCGTAGTAGGTAACGGTCAGCGCCTTGCAGCTGCCCAGGGCCGCATCGAAATAGTCATGGGGCTCCGGGTCCGCACCGGCACCGCCCAGGTCCGCTGGCAGGTCGGTGAACAGCGGTGCCTTGCCCTCCAACTCGATACGTTGGCGGGTGCCATGGGCGGAATCACGGGTAAGACGGATGGTCATCGCAGGCCTCCTGGCCGGTAAGCAGATTGGGTCCCCGCTAGGCTAGCGCAAAGGACGGCGGCCGGGCAGCGGGGAGGTGGTGACTCAGGAGGTTACTGCCATGGAGGCGGCATCGAAGAAGGCGCAGCACGTCTGTCATAAGCCTGTCATGGCCATGTCATAGCCTCGCGCCACCGCAAACAAGGAGCGCGACATGATCACCCTTCGAATGACAGCACTCATGGCCCTGGGCCTGGCTTCCGGCGTTGCCCTGGCTGACGTGCGGGTCGACGGGCCGGTGGAGTACGGCATCTTCGAATCCCAGTATCAGGACTACCAGCCGGGTGAGCGCGTGCTGACCCGCAGCAACCAGAACATCGAGCAGACCGATGTGATCCCGGCCAAGCTGGGCACCAAGTTCGGCATGCGCTACACGCTGCTCGGCAAGCAGGAAAAGGATGCTCCCCTGACCCTGCTCTACCTCACCCCCGGCGTGGTCACCCCGGACGGCAAACGTCACGACAAGTTCGTCGTGGAGCAGAAAATGGCCCCCGGCGCCCCCACCGACGTCATGGCCTACGAGTTCACCGAGCATTACGAAGTCGTGCCGGGCGAGTGGCGCTTCATGGTCTTCCAGGGCGATCGCCTGCTGGCTGAGCAGAGCTTCACCGTCCGCTGATCCCGCGCGCGTCGCTATGGCGCGCTATAGTCGCTGGGTCTGAGGCAGGCAAGAGGCGCGGGCCCATGGCCGAACAGATCAGCATCCTGGTGGTGGACGACGACGAGGCAATCCGCGAACTGTTGCTGGATTACCTCGGTGGCCAGGGCTACCAGGTTCACGCCGTGGCCGACAGTGGCCAGCTGCGGGCGCGGCTGGCCGAAGCTTTGCCCGACCTCGTGCTGCTGGATGTGGGCCTGCCGGGCGAGGACGGCCTCAGCCTGGCGCGCTACCTGCGCGAGCATCACGACCTGCCGGTGATCATGGTGTCCGGTGCCGGCACGCCGCTGGACCGCATCGTCGGGCTGGAGGTCGGCGCCGACGACTACCTGGCCAAACCCTTCGACCCCCGTGAGCTGCTGGCTCGGGTCAAGACCGTGCTGCGGCGTTATCGTCGAGTACCGGCCCCGACCCACGCCGCGGCCGAACCTGACAGCGCCTGCCTGCAACTGGGCCTCTGCCGCCTTGACCTGCAGAGCCGCCAGTTGTTCGACGCAACGGGCGAGGAAATTCCCCTCACCGCCATGGAGTTCGACCTGCTCCAGGCCTTCGCCCAGCGGCCCAACCGGCCCCTGTCCCGCGACCAGTTGCTGAACCTCACCCAGAACCGCGACTGGAACCCCTTCGACCGCTCCATCGATATCCGAATCGCCCGTCTGCGCCGCAAGCTGGAGCAGGACCCGGACAAGCCACAGATCATCCGCACCGTACGCGGTGTGGGGTACATGTTCGTGCCGGGCTGAAAGCGATGCGGAAGGGTGCGCCGTGCGCACCGGCGGTTTGACGGGGTACCGAAGACGGCCCTGGAATCGGTGCGCACAGCGCACCCTACGGTCCTGACCCGGCGGAAGGGGCAGGTCTTGTGCACGGGAGAAGATTCGCCCCGCATGCCGGGTGACTGCTTTGTTTCAATTGTTTCAATGGTCTCGGGAGCCCTCCGGGCCGGGCCCGGCTGTTCCTATACTCAGGCTGTCCGCCACCGCCGGAGGGCTCGACAGTGAGCCAACCCCAGACCAGCCACTTCACCATCAGCGCCGAAGAGCATCGCCTCCGGCAGATCGTCGACAACAGCAGCGCGGTGATCTACGTGAAGGATCTCGACGGCCGCCTGGTGCTGGTCAACCGTGCCTTCGAGCGGCTGTTCAAGGTACGCGCCGAACGGGTGCTGGGGCGCACCGACCATGACTTCTTCCCCAAGGAGATGGCCGACGTCCTGCGGGCCAATGACCTGCGTGTCGCCCAGCTCGGCCATGAGCTGGAGTTCGAGGAGCAGGTGCCCATGGCGGGCGGTATTCGCACTTACCTGTCGACCAAGTTCCCGCTCTTCGACAGCGAGGGGCGGGTCAGTGCCATCTGCGGCATCTCCACCGACATCAGTTCACGCAAGACCCTGGAAGAAGTGCTGCGCTTCGTGGCCCTGGGGGTGTCCGCCGCCACCGGCAACGAGGTGTTCGAGGCCATCGCCCGCTACATGGTGCGGTCGCTGAACGCCGACTTTGCCTTTGTCAGCCGCATCAGCGACCAGGGGCCCCAGGCCCTGACCACCCTGGCCCTCTATTACGGTGGCCGGCTGCACCAGAACGCCACCTATGACCTCAAGGGCACGCCCTGTGCCGAGGTGTTCGGCCGCAGCTTCCATTTCGTGCCCCGGGACCTGCGCTGTTCCTATCCCGCTGATGAGGTGCTCGCCGCCTTCGGTGTCGACAGCTACGCCGGCTACCCGCTGTTCGCCAGCGACGGCCGCCCCCTGGGCCTGATCGCCGCAGGCCGTCTCGGTCCCATGAGCGACCGTGACAAGGTGGAGTCGGTGCTGCGCATCTTCTCGGTCAGGGCGGCAGCGGAAATCGAGCGACTGGAAGCGGAGGCCAGCTACCGGGCGATCTTCGATACCTCGGAAGACGCCATCTTCGTCCACGACATCGAGACCGGCGCCCTGGTGGACGTCAACCCCAAGGCGTGCCGCGCCTATGGCTACAGCTACGAGGAAATGCTCAAGCTGGACATCGACGCCTTCAGCGCCGGCTACACCCCCTATACCGGCAAGGAGGCCGCCGGCCATCTTGCCCGGGCCGCCGCCGGCCAGGTCCAGCGTTTCGAGTGGCACCGGCGCAACCGTGACGGCAGCCTGCATTGGGATGAGGTGCTGCTGAAACGCGTGGCCATCGGCGGCATCGACCGCATTCTCGGCATCACCCGTGAAATCACCCAGCGCAAGGAGGCCGAGCAGGCCCTGCGCGCCAGTGAGATGCAGTACCGCGCCATCACCAACACCGCCCTGGACTGCTTCATCAGCATGGACGAGACGGGGCGGGTGCTGGCCTTCAACCCGGCGGCGGAGCAGTGCTTCGGTATCAGCCGTGAGCAGGCGCTGGGGCATTCGCTGCTGAAGCTGATCATCCCGCCGCGATTCCGTGACGCCTATGAGCGGGCCTTGGAGCATTACCTGATGACGGGCCATGGCGCATTCCTCGGCAAGCGCATGGAGGTGGTGGCCCAGCGCGCCGACGGCCAGGAATTCAACGCTGAACTGGCCCTGACCCAGGTGCCGGGCGACGAAGGGCCGCGATTCATCTGTTACCTGCGTGACATCACCGAGCGCACCCAGGCCGAAGAAGAACGCGCCCGCCTGGAGCAGCAGTTGCGCCAGGCCCAGCGCATGGAGGCCATCGGGCACCTGACCGGGGGCATTGCCCACGACTTCAACAACCTGCTGACCAGCATGCTGGGCTACACCGTGATGGCCCAGGAACTGGCGGAGCAGGGGAGTGACGAACGCCTGGGCAAGTACCTGTCGAGGGTACAGCGCTCGGCGGAGAAGGCCCGCGACCTGATCCAGCAGATGCTCACCTTCAGCCGGGGCAGCCGTGGCAAGCCGCAGGTGGTGTCCCTGGACCTGCTGCTAGGGGATTTCATCCGGTTGGTAGAATCCACTTTGCCGGCCACGGTCGAGCTGGAAGTCCAGCTGGACCACGATCTGCCGCGGGTACTGGCGGACCCGGTGCAGCTGGAGCAGGTACTGATGAACCTCTGCATCAACGCCCGCGACGCCATGGGCAGTGTCGGCCAGTTGCGGGTCAGCCTGGGCCAGCAGGATCTGGAGGGGGTCTGCGCCTCCTGCCAGCAGGGCATCAAGGGCCATTTCGTCGCCCTGACGGTGAGTGACAGCGGTCCGGGTCTCGATCCGACGCTGCGTTCGCAGATATTCGAGCCGTTCTTCTCCACCAAGGCGAGTGGGCAGGGGAGCGGGATGGGGCTGTCCATGGTGCACGGCATCGTCCATGAGTACGGCGGCCATATCCATCTGGAGAGTGTTCCGGGGCGAGGCGCCACCTTCCGCATACTGATGCCGGTCCACAGCCAGGCAGTGGGGCCGGAGGACCATGGCGTACCTGCAACCGAGCGGCCGGCGCTGCGTTCGGCACTGCACGGCCGCGTGGCGGTGGTGGACGACGATGTCACCGTGGCCGAATTCATGGGTGAGTTGCTGGAGGGCTGGGGGCTGGAACCGGGCGTCTTCTGCGATGCGGAGCAGGCCAGCCAGCAACTCTGCGCCGATCCCTTCGCCTGGGACTTCGTCATCCTCGATCAGAGCATGCCGCGTCTGTCTGGCCTGCAACTGGCGCGGCGCCTGCTGGCTTCCCGCGCCGACCTGCCCATCGTGCTCTACACCGGGTTCAGCGATTCGCTGCTGGAGAGCGATGTGCAGCGGCAGGGGGTCAAGGCACTGCTGACCAAACCCCTGAACCAGCAGCGCCTGCATCAACTGTTGCAGGCCTGGCTGAGCAGCCCGAGGAGCGGATACAAAGCGGAAACAAACTGAGCGCTCTCAGCCATAGGGCTGATACAGCCCGGGGCGAGGATGGTGTCCAAGGCGGAGCGGAGCGATCCCGCCGACCAGAACCCCCGGCAGGAGCGCATCATGTTCACCTACCTCAAGCGCGTTTCGATCTTTGTCTACGGGCTGATCAGCTACCTGATCTTCTTCGCCACCTTCGCCTATTCCATCGGTTTCATCGCCAACCTGCCGTTCGCCCCGCGAACCCTGGATGGTGACCCGCGCATGCCGTTCTGGGCGGCACTCGGCATTGATGTTCTGCTCCTGGGTGTGTTCGCCGTGCAGCACAGCCTGATGGCCCGCCCGGCCTTCAAGGCCTGGTGGACCCGATGGGTACCGCAAGAGGCCGAGCGCAGCACCTATGTGCTTTTCTCCAGCCTGGCGCTGATCCTGCTGTACAGCTACTGGCAGCCTCTGGGTGGCGAGATCTGGAACATCGAGAACCGTTCGGGCCGGCTGGTGCTGGGCGCCACCTTCGGTTTCGGCTGGGCGCTGGTGTTCTACGCGACCCTGCTGATCAACCATTTCGACCTGTTCGGCCTGCGCCACGTCTGGCTGAACCTGCTGGGCAAACCCTACACCGAGCTGGAGTTCAAGACGCCGGGCGCCTACAAGCTGGTACGCCATCCTCTCTATGCGGGCTGGTTCCTGTGCTTCTGGGCGACTCCGACCATGAGCGCGGCGCACCTGCTGTTCGCGGTGGTGACGAGTATCTATATCCTGGCCGCCATCCAGCTCGAAGAACGCGATCTGCTGCGGGCGCACCCCGAGTACGCCGATTATCGACGGCAGGTGCCGATGCTGCTGCCGCGCATCACCGGCAGCAAGGCGGAGGGTGGTCGCGAAGCGGCCTGAGGGTTGGAGGAAAAAAGAAGAAGGGCGCCGCACAGGCGCCCTTTTTCGTTTGGAGCGCTATCCACCCCGTAGGTTGGCGCCGAGCCTGCGAGGCCCAACGATACCCAGGGCGGCTCCTTGTTGGGCCTCTCCTCGGTCCAACCTACGGCAGGTCCGCGACCTGTTTTGCGAGTTCAGACCACGAAGCGCGCGATCATCCGGTTGAGCTCGACCGCCAGCCGCGACAATTCGTGGGTGGCCGCCGACGTCTGGTCGGCGCCGGACGAGGTCTGTACCGAGAGGTCGCGGATGTTCACCAGGTTGCGGTCTACTTCGCGGGCCACCTGGGCCTGCTGTTCGGCGGCGGTGGCGATGAGCAGGGTGCGTTCGTTGATCTCCCCGGCCTGCCGGGCAATCTCATGCAGGGCCTGGCCGGCACCTTCGGCGACCTTCAGCATCTCCCGCGCCTTGAGGTCGCTCTGGTTCATCGCGCCGACCGCCGCATCGGAGCCGGTCTGGATCGCGGCGATCATCTGTTCGATCTCGCGGGTCGAATCCTGGGTACGGTGCGCAAGCGCGCGCACCTCGTCCGCCACCACGGCGAAGCCGCGCCCCTGTTCGCCCGCCCTGGCCGCTTCGATGGCCGCGTTGAGCGCCAGCAGGTTGGTCTGCTCGGCGATGGCGCGGATCACGTCCAGCACCGTGGCGATGCCCTGGGCCTGGCCGGCGAGATCCGCCACCAATTGCGTGGTGCGGGCAACCTCCTGGCTCATGCCGCGAATGGCCTGCACGGTTTCCTCGACCCGTTCACGCCCGGTGCGGGCCACGTCCTCGGAAGCGATCGAAGCATCGGAGGTGGAGGCTGCGTTGCGCGCCACTTCATCCACCGCCGTGCTCATCTGGTTGACGGCGGTGGCGGCCATCTCGATCTCGTCGTGCTGGCGGTTCAGCGAGCGGTTGCCTTCCTCGGTCACGGCGTTCAACTGTTCCGCCGCTGAAGCGAGCTGGGTGGCTGAATGGCCGATCTGTTCGATGGTGTCGTGCAGATGCTGCTGCATGGTCTGCAGGGCCTGCATCAGTCTGGCGGGCTCGTCGCGGCCGGTGGTGTCGAGATCGCCGGTGAGGTCACCGCCAGCCACCCGCTCTGCGGTGCGCATGGCTGCTCGGATGGGGCTCACGATGCTCTGGGTCAGCAGCCAGGCGATGGTGATGCTGGCCAGCACCGCCAGCAGCATTACCAGCACCACGGAGCGGGTGGCATCGCTGACGACCTTGTCGCCGAGGCGGCTGGAAACCTGCGCCTGTCGATGGTCGAGGTCGATCAATGCCGCCAGGCTGCGTGACAGGCTCTCATAGCGCTCGTTCTGCTCGCCGCGAATCAGCGCATAGGCACGCTCGGTATCGTTGCGCCGTGACAGCTTCAACAGGGCCTTGTGGCTGTCCATGTAATCGCGAGTGGCGTCGAGGATGTCCTCGAACAGCTGCTTTTCGTCCGGCAGCGCCAGCAGCGGCCGGTAGGCCTGCTCCACCTTCGCCAGCTCGACGAGCAATTCATTCATGCGCCGTTCCTGGGCATCCATGGCCGCGTCGTCCTGGGCCAGCACGTGGTTCATTTCGCTGAGGCGGAACTCCGCCATGAGCAGGCCCATCTGGCCGGAAGCCTGGACACTGGGCAGCCAGATCTCGCTGATCTGGGTGGAGGCTTGGTTGATGGCGGCCATGCGGTTGTGGGCGAATGCGCCGAGGCCGACCAGCATCAGGGTGATGATGGCGAAGCCGATGGCTGCGCGGTAGGCGATGGGGATTTGGCGAAGGAACATGCGTCTACTCCGATCCGGGACTGGGTGGGTGTTGCTGGTCCCTGTAGCGGAGGAGCGCGGCGGTTCTTGATGGCGAAAACAGCGGTTCGGAAAAGCCCTACAAGGCTTACGGAAAGCGGGCTCCGGACGGGCCCGGAAACGACAACGCCCGTATCCGGGGATACGGGCGTTGCGGGTGTTACGCGAAGGCGGGTCAGCCTTTGAAGCGCTTCAGTACCAGGGTGGCGTTGGTGCCGCCGAAGCCGAAGCTGTTGGACATGACGGTGTCGATCGTGGCGTTCTCGCGGGTCTCGCGCAGGATCGGCAGGTCAGCCACTTCAGGGTCCAGCTCGTCGATGTTGGCCGAGCCAGCCATGAAGTTGCCTTCCATCATCAGCAGGCAGTAGATGGCTTCCTGCACGCCGGCGGCGCCCAGGGAGTGGCCGGACAGGCTCTTGGTGGAGCTGATGGCCGGAGCCTTGTCCTTGAACACTTCACGTACGCCGCGGATTTCCGCCACGTCGCCCACCGGGGTGGAGGTGCCGTGGGTGTTCAGGTAGTCGATCGGGGTGTCGACGGTGGACAGCGCCTGCTGCATGCAGCGGATGGCGCCTTCGCCGCTCGGGGCAACCATGTCGTAGCCGTCGGAAGTGGCGCCGTAGCCGACGATTTCGGCGTAGATCTTGGCGCCGCGCTTCAGGGCGTGTTCCAGTTCCTCGACCACCACCATGCCGCCGCCGCCGGCGATGACGAAGCCGTCACGCTTGGCGTCGTAGGCGCGAGAGGCCTTCTCGGGGGTTTCGTTGTACTGGGTGGAGAGGGCGCCCATGGCGTCGAACAGGCAGCTCTGGCTCCAATGTTCTTCTTCACCGCCGCCGGCGAAGACCATGTCCTGCTTGCCCAGCTGGATCTGCTCCATGGCCTGGCCGATGCAGTGTGCGCTGGTGGCGCAGGCGGAGGAGATGGAGAAGTTCACGCCCTTGATCTGGAAGGGGGTGGCCAGGCAGGCGGAAACGGTGCTGCCCATGGTGCGGGTCACGCGGTACGGACCAACGCGCTTGACGCCCTTTTCGCGCAGGGTGTCGATGGCTTCCATCTGGTTGACGGTGGAAGCGCCGCCGGAGCCGGCGATCAGGCCCACGCGCGGGTTGGAGACCTGCTCGGCGGTCAGGCCGGCATCTTCGATGGCCTGCTGCATCGCCAGGTAGGCGTAGGCAGCGGCATCGCCCATGAAGCGGAAGATCTTGCGATCGATCAGCTCTTCCAGGTTCAGGTTGACGGAGCCCGATACCTGGCTGCGCAGACCCATTTCCGCGTAGGACGGGTTATGGCGGATACCGGAACGGCCGGTGCGCAGGTTCTCGGAGACGGTGGCTTTGTCAGTGCCCAGGCAGGAAACAATGCCCAGGCCAGTGATCACGACGCGACGCATGCGGATGTCCTTCAGAAGCTGTCGGTAGAGGTGAACAGGCCGACGCGCAGGCCTTCGGCGCTGTAGATCTCGCGGCCATCGACGGCAACGGTGCCATCGGCGATGCCGAGGATCAGCGAACGATTAATAGTGCGCTTGATGTGGATGGTGTAGGTGATCTTTTTCGCGGACGGCAGGACCTGGCCGAAGAACTTCACTTCGCCGGAGCCGAGGGCGCGGCCACGGCCGGGGTTGCCCTGCCAGCCGAGGAAGAAACCAACCAGCTGCCACATGGCGTCGAGGCCGAGGCAGCCGGGCATGACCGGGTCGCCTTCGAAGTGGCAGGCGAAGAACCACAGGTCGGGATTGATATCGAGCTCGGCGACGATCTCGCCTTTGCCGTACTTCCCGCCGGTTTCGCTGATGTGCACGATGCGGTCGATCATCAGCATGTTGGGGGCGGGCAGTTGCGCATTACCCGGGCCGAACAGCTCGCCGCGGCTGCAGCGCAGCAAATCTTCCCGGGTATAGGCGTTTTGTTTGGTCATGCGAGCTCCTCAATGGTCCCCGTTCGACACAGGGCTTTGCATTCATCCTTCTGCCGTGGCCGTTGTTAGGGGGCGTCAGGCGGCAGACTAGTCATAGACTGTTGCGTTGCGGTGAAAGTCACAGAGTGGCGAGAACAGTTGTTCACTTGAATGCCGTCAACCCGCCGGAACAGGCCGGCAGGGGCTCCCCCGCTCGCAAAGCGTGGTGCACTTTAACATCCCCGGGCACTCGACGAATGTCTGGAAACGGCACCTTTTTTCAGGAATCAGTCCGACGGCCTGCTCAGCCAGCGCTGCATCACCCGCAGCAGGTCGGCGCGCTTGAAGGGCTTGGCCAGGTAATCGTTCATGCCGGCGGCCAGGCAGGCCTCGCGATCGCCCTGCAGGGCGTTGGCGGTGAGGGCGATGATCGGCAGCGCCGCGCCGCCATTCATCTGGCGAATCTGCCGCGTGGCCTCGTAGCCATCCAGCACCGGCAGCCGGCAATCCATGAGGATCGCCGCATAATCGTGGCGCGATGCCTGGTGTACCGCCTGGGCGCCATCCCCCACCAGGCTGACCTGGTAGCCGAGGCTGCGCAGCATGGCCTCGATCACCGTCTGGTTCACCGGGTTGTCCTCCACCAACAGCACGTGCTGGCCACTGCCTTCGCTGTTCTGGGTGCCATTGCCGGCTTCCGCTTCCGCGCCCTGGGTGCGGAACGGCAGGGGAATCTCCAGGGTGAAGATCGAGCCGGAACCCTGTCGGCTTTCCGCCCGCAGGGTTCCACCCATGCGTTCGGCCAGGGTGCGGGCGATGGGCAGACCGAGGCCTGTTCCACCGTAGCGGCGGGAGATCGAGTGATCGGCCTGTTGGAAGGCGTCGAACATGTGCTCCAGGCGATCCGCCGGGATGCCGATGCCGCTGTCATGCACCGCGCAGGTGAGCCAGAGCACCTCGCTGTCCAGTGCCTGCCAGCGGGTTTCCACCTTGATGCCGCCTTCTTCGGTGAATTTCAGCGCGTTACCCACCAGATTGACGAGGATCTGCCGCAATCGAGTCGGGTCTCCCTGGACCTCGACCCGTTCCAGTCCGCCCTGGGTATCCAGGGTCAGGGCCAATCCGCGTTGCTGGGCGCTGTGCTGGAACACCTGCACCGAGCCGAGGATCAGGTCCAGCAGGTTGAAGGGGATTCGCTCCAGCTCCAGGGCACCGCGTTCGATTCGGGAGAAGTCGAGGATGTCGTTGATCACCTTCAGCAAGTGCTCGGTGGATTCCGTGGCCAGGGCGGCATACTCCGCCTGTTCGTCGGTCATTTCCGTGGTTTCCAGCAGTTGCAGCATGCCCAGCACGCCATTCATGGGCGTACGCAGTTCGTGACTCATCATGGCGAGGAAGTCGGATTTGGCGCGGTTGGCCATTTCCGCTTCCTCGCGGGCCTTGATCAACTGGTCCATCGACTGCTGCTGTTCCTGGCTGGCCTGCTCCAGGCCGCTGGCGAGGTTGTTGATGTGCCGGCCCAGGTCACCCAGTTCGCTGTCATCCACCACAGGCAGGCTGGCGCTGTAATTGCCGTCCTGGATGGCTTTGACCGCCTCACCCATGGCGCTGATGGGTTGCGACAGGCCGGTAGCCAGGCGGCGGGCGAGGAGGAAGGTGAGGAGGAGAGCGACCAGGGCCAGCACGGTCGCCTTGAAGAGGATTTCCTGCTGGCGGCTGCTGAAGGCGTCGTTGGACATGCCCACCACTACCCGGCCCAGGTAATTGCCGTCATTGCTGCGGCTATCCCCCCTGGCCAGGGTGCGCTGGGCCTGGAGGTGCACCTGCTGTTGGATGATGGGAGCGTGGAATACCTCAACCTGGGCGCCGGTCTTCTCCAGGCTTTCCTGCTGTTCCAGGTAGACCAGGATATTGTCGGCGCGGTCGCGTACTTCCAGGAAACGGACATGAGGCGTGCTCAGACTGGCCTGCAGCAGGCCTTCCAGGACCTGCAGATTGCCGGTAACCACGCCGTATTCGGCCGCCGGGGCGAGCTGGCTGGCAATGAGCTGGCCGGTGTGATTCAGCTCCTGGCGCAGGTCCTGCAGGCGGACGAAGGTGAAGAAACCTGTGAGCAGCAAGGTCAGCAGCAATGCCGGACCGAGGCTGATGAGCTGGGTGCGGGCGTGGATATCCCAGCGCTGCCGCAAGGTCATGGCCACGACGCTCCTGCAGCGGCGCATACCGGCAGCGGAGGGAACTTCAAGGAGCAGGGGGAGGGGGGGCACATCATCCTTCGGCCTCGATTCGGGGTCGTCCATGGGGACAGTTCTATGCTGGAACTCTAGTCCCGTTATGCCCCGGTGCTGTGGGAAATTTCGATACGCAGGCGTCTCGGCGCGCAAAAGGGGCCCCTGATGGACCTGCACCAGGCAAACCTGCGGCATCTTAACCGAGGTCGCCCGCTTTGCCAGCGCAAAGGCTCTGGATTGAGACTGGCTGGCCGGCGGCGGCGCCGTATAATGCGCAAATTCGCCATCCCAATGGCCTACATGGACCCGTTATGACTGAACAGCAACCCGTCGCGGTGCTCGGCGGCGGCAGCTTCGGCACCGCCATTGCCAACCTGCTGGCCGAGAACGGCCAGCGCGTGCGCCAGTGGATGCGCGACCCGGAGCAGGCCGAGGCGATCCGTACGCTGCGTGAAAATCCCCGCTACCTGAAGGGTGTAAAAGTCCATCCCGGCGTCGAACCGGACAACGACCTGCCTGCCGTGCTGGCCGATTGTGAGCTGGTGTTCGTCGCCGTTCCCTCCAGCGCCCTGCGCAAGGTGCTCGAGCCCGTGGCCGGGCAACTGGCCGGCAAGTTCCTGGTCAGCACCACCAAGGGCATCGAGGCGCAAAGCTTCAAGCTGATGAGCCAGATCCTCGAGGAAGTAGCCCCGAACGCCCGCATCGGCGTGATTTCCGGCCCCAACCTGGCCAAGGAGATCGCTGACCACGCCCTGACCGCCACCGTGGTCGCCAGCGAGGACACCGAACTCTGCCGGCGCGTGCAAGAAGCCCTGCACGGCCGCACCTTCCGCGTCTACGCCAGCCAGGATCGCTTCGGCGTCGAGCTGGGCGGCGCACTGAAGAACGTCTACGCCATCATGTCCGGCATGGCCGCCGCGCTGGGCATGGGCGAGAACACCAAGAGCATGCTCATCACCCGCGCCCTGGCGGAGATGACCCGCTTCGCGGTCAAGCTCGGTGCCAATCCCATGACGTTCCTCGGCCTTGCCGGCGTGGGCGACCTGATCGTCACCTGTTCCTCACCCAAGAGCCGCAACTACCAGGTGGGCTTCGCCCTCGGCGAAGGTCTCAGCCTGGAAGATGCCGTCGCGCGCCTCGGCGAAGTGGCCGAGGGGGTCAATACCCTCAAGGTCCTCAAGGTCCGCGCCGAAGAGCTGCAGGTCTACATGCCGCTGGTCGCGGGTCTGCATGCCATCCTTTTCGAGGGGCGTACGCTGGCTCAGGTGATCGAGGCATTGATGCGCGGCGAGCCCAAGACCGACGTAGACTTCATTCCAACCACCGGCTTCTGAGCCACGCATACGGACAAGGAGATTCCCCATGAATGAAGAGCGCGAAGACCTGCAGCGCGAGCACATCCTGCTGCGCGTCCTGTGGATGCTGATCTTCGTCATCGTCTGGCAACTGGCCGAGATCGTCCTCGGTGCCGTCGTCCTGCTGCAGCTGGGCTACCGTGCCTTCTATGGCGCGCCCAATGCCGGTCTGCTGTCCTTTGGCGACAGCCTGAGCCAGTACCTGGCGCAGATCGGCCGCTTCGGCACCTTCAACACCGAAGAGAAGCCCTGGCCGTTTGGCGACTGGCCCGAAGCCCGTGCGCCGGAAGGGGAGACCCCTCACGAAGTGCCGCCGGCTGCCCACCCTGTACGTGATGAAGAGCCCAAGCTGTGAGGCTCTGGCTGCTGCGCCACGGTGAGGCCGAACCTCGCGCACGCACCGATGCGGAGCGCGAGCTGACCCGCCACGGCCGCAAGGAAGTGCTGCACAGCGCCGCCCAACTCGCCGGGCGGCCACTGGGGGCGATATTGGCCAGCCCCTATGTGCGGGCGCAGCAGACCGCTGAACTGGTTCGTGATGCCCTGGGCTTCAGCGGCGCGGTGGGTACCGCGCCCTGGCTGACCCCGGACAGCGACCCCCGCGAAGCCCTGAATTTCCTCGCCGAACGCAGTGAGCAAGACCTGCTGTTGGTCACCCACAACCCCTTCGTCAGCGACCTGGCGGGCTTCCTGATCCATGGCCATCGCCAGGAACCGTTGCCCATGAGCACTGCCAGCCTGGTGGAGCTGGAAGGCGATGCGCTGCTCCCCGGTCTGATGTCCCTGCGCGCCTTGCATCACGTTCGCCATCACTGACAGAACGCAACATTTCTTAACTTGCGCCTCCTCCGGGTGCGTGGAATAGTCGACCAAGCAAGTGCTTGGTTGTCCCCCACAAAAAGAATAAAGGAGGAGGCCCTGTGGCTGATGCAGTCCGTTTGCCGCTTGAAGTGTTCTTCGAGCGTGAAGCCCGTCACCCGAACAAGCGCTACCTGGTCCAGCCCCTCGGCGGTGGCAGGATCGAGGAGCTGACCTGGGCTGAGGTGGGGGAGCAGGCCCGTCGGGCCGCCAGCTGGCTGCGGGGGCGCGAGCTGCCCCAGGGCAGCCGTATCGCGATCATTTCCAAGAACTGTGCCCACTGGATCATCGCCGACCTCGCCATCTGGATGGCCGGCCACGTTTCCGTCCCGCTCTATCCCAACCTCACTGCAGAGTCCGCCCGGCAGGTGCTGGCGCATTCCGAATCGGCCCTGGCCTTTGTCGGCAAGCTCGACGACTGGCCCGCCATGGCCGACGGCGTGCCCCAGGGCGTACCCACCATCGCGCTGCCGATTCACCCCGAGGGCGAGTTCGACTTCCGCTGGGCCGACCTGCAGGCCACCAACCCGATCCGGGACACCCCCAAAAGTGCGCCGGACCAGCTCGCCACCATCATCTACACCTCCGGCACCACCGGCACGCCCAAGGGCGTGATGCACAATTTCAGCAACTTCGCCTTTGCCGCCAGCCACGGGGTCAACCTGTTCGGCACCGGCGAGAACGACCGCCTCCTTTCCTACCTGCCGCTGTGCCACGTGGCCGAGCGGATGTTCGTCGAGATGGCGTCCCTCTACGCCGGGCAGACGGTGTTCTTCGCGGAAAGCCTGGACACCTTCCTGGACGACCTGCGTCGCGCCCGGCCCACCGCCATCTTCGGCGTGCCGAGGATCTGGACCAAGTTCCAGATGGGCGTGTACTCGAAGATGCCCGCACAGAAGCTGGATCGCCTGCTGAAGCTGCCCATCCTCGGCCGCATGGTTGGCCGCAAGGTGCTGGCCGGTCTCGGCCTGGACGCCGTGCGCTATGCCCTCTGCGGTGCCGCGCCGGTCCCCGGGGCGCTGCTGGACTGGTACAAGCGCCTGGGCCTCGAAGTGCTGGAGGTCTACGGCATGACCGAGAACTGCGGCTACTCCCACGTGTGCCGCAAGGGCGAGATGAAACTTGGCTGGATCGGCCGCAAGAGCCCGGGCGTCGAAGTCCGCATCAGCGAGGAGGGCGAAGTGCAGGTGCACAGCGGCGCCACCATGCAGGGTTACTTCAAGGACCCGGCCAGGACCGCCGAAACCCTCACCGAAGATGGCTATCTGCGCACCGGCGACAAGGGCGAGCAGGACACCGACGGTAACCTGCGCCTGACCGGCCGCATCAAGGAAATCTTCAAGACCAGCAAGGGCAAGTACGTCGCGCCGGCTCCCATCGAGAACCGCCTGGCGGTGCACCCGCGCATCGAGCAGGTCTGCGTGGTGGGCGATGGATTGCCGCAGCCCATGGCCCTTTGCGTGTTGTCCGACGTGGGCCGGCAGGAAGCGGCCAACAGCGCCCGGGCGGAGCTGGAGGTCAGCCTGCGCAGCCTGCTGGAGCAGGTCAATGGCGACCTCGACAAGCACGAGCGTTTGCAAGGGCTGGTGCTGGTCAAGGACGTCTGGGCGGTGGACAACGGCTTCCTCACCCCAACGCTGAAGATCAAGCGCAGCATGGTGGAAGACGCCTATGGCAAGCGCTTCCCCGAATGGCTCGAACGCCGGGAAGCGGTTGTCTGGCACGAGTGATCCAGCCCGGCCGGGACCCCGTCCCGGCCCCATCAAGGAGCGACCCCATGGCCCTGTGGCGCCAGACACCCGATCTCGCGAAGCTCAACGAATCCCTGAAGAACACCATCGGCGAAGGCCTGGATATCCGCTTCGAAGCCTTCGATGACGAATCCCTGACCGCCAGCATGGTGGTGGACTCACGCACCCACCAGCCGTACGGCCTGCTCCACGGTGGCGCCTCCGTGGTGTTGGCGGAGACCGTGGGGTCCACCGCGAGCTACCAGTGCATCGATACCAGCCGCTTCTATTGCGTCGGCCTGGAGATCAATGCCAATCACCTGCGCGGCCTGCGCAGCGGTCGCGTCACCGCCGTCGCCCGCCCGGTGCACCTGGGGCGCACCACCCACGTCTGGGACATCCGCCTTGCGGGTGACGATGGCAAACCCAGCTGTATCTCCCGCCTGACCATGGCGATCGTTCCGCTTGGGACGGAGCCTCCGCGTGCCTGAGCAAGGCACGTGCGTAGGGTGGACCACGCTTCCTCGGTCCACCATCGGCGGCATTGGCAGGCATCGAAAGGTGGAAATGAAGAGCGATTTCCACCCTACGAAACGCTGCACGCAATTCCGTGGGGCGGGCTTTAGCCCACCAATGGAGGCCGCCCTGTCGGTCCCGCAATTTTGTCCAAGAATCCCGCCCGGCCACGGCGTAAAGTGGCGCCCATGGACCAGACTCATCACATCCCCAGCTGCCTACCCGGCGTTCGCCTGATCGACGCCCAGCACCAGCGCTTCAGCTTCCCCCGGCACTTCCACCTGGAGTACCACCTGGGGCTGGTTGTGCGCGGCCGGCAGCGCTACGTGCACCAGGGAGAAAGCCACCAGGCCGACACCGGGGATGTGCTGCTGATGGCGCCGGAGCAGATCCACGATGGCGCCGGCGTCGACGGCCAGGGTTATCAGATCCGCGTGCTGGCCTTTGATCCCCAGTGGCTGGACGACGCCAGCCGTACCCTCAGCGATGACCGCCAGGGTGCGCCGCGCCTGACCACCAGCATCCTTCGCGACGCCGGACTGCGCGGCCAGTTGCAAGGCCTGCACGGTGCGTTGCTGCAGGGCTCGCGACTGGAGCAGGAGAGCCTGCTCTGGCCGGCCCTGGCCAACCTGCTGGAGCAGGGTTCCACCCTGCGTGTCCGCGAGCCGGACCAGGGCTTTGATGGGCGGACCTGGAAGCAACTGCGGGACTGGCTGGAATCCCGCCTGGACTCACCGCCTCCCCTGGAGGAGTTGGCCGCCTTCTGCTGCCTCAGCCCTTGGCAGGCATTGCGACGCTTCAACCGCCAGTGCGGGCTGCCGCCCCACCAGTGGCTGACGCAGTTGCGCCTGGAGCGCGCGCTGCCACGGGTGCTGCGTGGCGAGAACCTGAGCGAAGTGGCGCTGGACCTGGGCTTCTACGACCAGGCGCACTTCTCGCGGCTGTTCCGCCGCACCTACGGACTGCCACCGGCGAAGCTGCGCAGCCGCTGATCCGCCCATACCGCTGAATCCCCCTACATCCTGGAGAACTTCCATGCAGGAGACTTCCGTCTTGCTGTCATTGGCGGCCGTGTTCGCCATCGCCCTGATCAGCCCCGGCCCCGATGTCGCACTGGTGGTCCGCACCGCCGTGCACCAGGGCCGCCGTGCCGGCTTGCTCAGCGCCCTGGGACTGAGCTGCGGCATCCTCATCCACGGCACCCTGGTGCTCACCGGCGTGGCGCTGCTGGTCAGCCGCTCGCCGATCCTCTTCGATCTGCTGCAACTGATCGGTGCTGCCTACCTGGGATGGCTCGGCGTCGGTGCAGTGCGGGCCTGGTTCAAGCGCAGGGAGGGTGGAGGCGGGCGGCTCGACGGCGTGTTGCCGCCGTCCACCCTGGGGCCCTGGCTGCGAGGACTGGCCACCAACCTGTTCAATCCCAAGGCCCTGGTGTTCTTCCTCGCGCTGCTGACGGGGTTGATCCCGGCGGAGATGTCCATTGCCGGCAAGCTGGGCGCTGCCGCCATCCTGTTCGGCATGGGCCTGGCCTGGTTCAGCCTGCTGGGCCTGGTGCTCACGCGTCGCCGCAACCAGCAGCTCCTGCTGCGCGCCGCGCCCGCCATCGACCTGGCCTGTGGCCTGGTGTTCCTGATGGTGGCGCTGGGCTTGGCAGGACGGCTGCTGGCACTGGGAGTTTGGCAGTAGCGCCATCATCACTGGCGGTTACGGTCATTGCCGCGAGAACGAGGCTGCCGGAAAATTCCCGGCATTCCCCGACGAGCCGGACGCCATGCACACCATCTTCTTCGCCCACGCCAACGGCTTTCCCTCGGCCACCTACGGCAAGCTGTTCGCTGCCCTGGCCCCGGAGTTCCGCGTCGAACACCTGGAACAGCACGGCCATGACCCACGCTTCCCGGTAAACGACAACTGGGAGAACCTGGTGGACGAACTCATCCACCACCTGGAAGGACAGGTCGAGCCGGTCTGGGGCCTGGGCCATTCCCTCGGCGGCGTGCTGCACTACCACGCCGCCCTGCGCCGGCCCGATCTCTATCGCGGCGTGGTGATGCTGGATTCGCCGGTCCTGACCCTTGCCGACCGCATCGTCATCCGCGCCGCCAAGCGCTTCGGCTTCATCGACCGCATCACCCCGGCAGGCCGTACCCTGGGGCGCCGCGAGGAGTTCGGCGACTTCAACGAAGCCCGTGACTACTTCGCCGGCAAGACCCTGTTCCGCCGCTTCGACCCGGACTGCCTGGACGCCTACGTGCGTCACGGCCTTGCACACCAGGGAGAAAGCCTGCGGCTGAAATTCGACGCGGCCACCGAGATCAGCATCTACCGCAGCGTGCCCCACCGCACGCCGGGCCGCCCGCAGCAACTCCAGGTGCCCCTGGCCCTGGTGCGCGGGCGTCACAGCAAGGTGGTGCTGCCCCACCACGCGCGGCTGGTGAAGCGGGTGCCGCAAGGGGAGTACCTGTCCCTTCCGGGCGGGCACATGTTCCCCCTGGAGCGCCCCCAGGAAACCGCCGAACTGCTCAAGTCCGTATTTGGCCGCTGGGACGGCCGTCGCCAGGAGGCCAGCGCATGACTGCCCAGGTCGAAGAAATCCGCCTCAACCTGCCCCACATCGAGCTGGCGGCGCACCTCTACGGCCCGGAAGACGGCCCGCGGGTGATCGCCCTCCATGGCTGGCTCGACAACGCCAACAGCTTCGCGCGCCTGGCCCCGCGCCTGCCGGGTCTGCGCATCGCCGCCCTGGACTTCGCCGGCCACGGCCATTCCGCCCACCGTGCGTCGGGTGCCAGCTACCTGCTCTGGGACTACGTCGCCGATGTGCTGCTGGTGGCTGAACAGCTCGGCTGGGAGCGCTTCTCCCTGCTGGGCCACTCGATGGGCGCCATCGTCTCGGTGATGCTCGCCGCCTCCATGCCGGAACGGGTGGAGCGCCTGGCCCTGATCGACGGCCTGATGCCCTATACGGGCGAGGCCGACCAGGCGCCGGCCAAGCTCGGCGAGGCCCTGCGCGCCCAGCTGGCCCTGGCGGGCAAGCGCAAGCCGGTCTATGCCGATGCCGACCGTGCAGTGGAGGCGCGCATGCGCGGCACCGGCGGCGTCAGCCGCGAGGCTGCGGAACTGCTCGCCCAGCGCGGCCTGATGCCGGTCGCGGGTGGCTACACCTGGCGCACTGATAATCGCCTGACCCTGCCATCGCCCCTGCGCCTGACCCGTGCCCACGCCCTGGCCTTCGCCCGAGCGGTGCAGTGCCCGGCCATGCTGGTGCTGGCCGAGCAGGGGCTGCTTGAGGTGGAACCCCGCTTCGCTGGCCTGCTGGAGGGCCTGTCCATGGAAGTACGGCGGCTTCCGGGCAAGCACCACCTGCATCTGGATGACGACGCCGGTGCTCAGGCTGTAGCAGACTGTTTCAATCCCTTCTTCGCCCCTTCTTGACTTGCCCCTGCCAACTGGGGAGGCTTGCGGCCTTTTCGCCAAGGAGCAGTGGGATGATGGACCTTCACGGAATTCGGATGTCGGAAGGCGAGGCCAGCGGCGCGTGGCAGGCAAACGTCGCAAAGCTGGTCCAGACTGCTGATTCCAGGAAGATTCGATAAGGATGCGCATGCGCCTCACCCTACTTGCCGGCCTGCTGCTGTCCGCATCCGTCCAGGCTGCCGATCTGCCCGACAGCCATGACCTGGCGGCGCTGCCGCGTTTCCCCCACGCCGAGATCACCGACTTCAGCGAGACCCCGGACCAGGAGCGGGTCTACCCGCAAAGCTCCATCCGCCGCATCAGCAACCAGTTGCGCATGGAACGCAAGGTGGATGCCGAGGGCAGACAAACCTCGGTGACCTACCGGCTACCCGCTGGGCACAGCTCCACCGACGCCTTCGATCGTGCCCGCCAGGATTTGCTGGCCGGCGGCGCCGAACTGCTCTACTGGTGCCAGGGCCGTGATTGCGGCTCCAGCAACCTCTGGGCGAACGCCATCTTCGGTAACTCCAAGCTCTACGGCCCGGACGAACAGCAGGCCTACCTGCTGCTGCGCCTGGCCGAACCGCGTCAGGACAGCCTGCTGGCCCTCTACAGCATCACGCGTGGCAATCGCCGTGGCTACCTGCATGCCGAGCAGTTGGATGCCACCGCGCCCCTGGGCGAGCTGCTGCCCACACCGGACACGCTCATGCGCGAGCTGAAGAGCAGCGGAGAACTGCACCTGGCGCGCCTGCCGGCCGAGCCGCCCGCCGTCTGGGCGACCCTGCTGGCGCGCTGCCTGAACCTCGACAGCACCCTGCGCATCAGCCTGGCCGGGACGGGCGCCGAAGCCTGGCGCGAGGCGCTGGTGGGGCAGGGCGTTCGTGCGTCACGCCTCGAACTGGGCGAGGGCAGGGAGCCTGGCCTTCACTTGAACCTGCTGCGCTGAGAAACGCGCGGCACGAGTTTCTATGCTTGTTCCTGCCGGACGCGATGCGCCGTGACGGGCACGAGCCCTCCCTACAAGCTGGAGTGATTCAGGGATGTTGAACAACGACCGACTCTTGGTGCAGATCCTCCTGCTGGCGCTATTGGGTGCCAGCGTCTGGGTCCTCGCCCCCTTCGTCTCGGCACTGTTCTGGGCGGCCGTGCTCGCCTTCGCCAACTGGCCGCTGATGCGTCTGCTGAGCAACCTGCTGAAGGGCCGCGAATCCGCCGCCGCCGCACTGCTCACGGCGGGTTGGATGGTACTGGTGGCGCTTCCGCTGGTGTGGCTGCTGGGCAGTCTGGCCGACCATGTGCGCGATGCCACTGTGCTGGTGAAGGACGTGCAGATGGAAGGCCTGCCGCCACCGCCGGACTGGTTGCAGCAGATCCCCATGGTGGGCGAGCGTCTGGTGCGGATCTGGCATTCCATCGATGCCCAGGGGGCGGCCTTCTTCGCCAGCCTGCGGCCCTACATGGGGCAGGCCGGCAACTGGCTGCTGACCCGCAGCGCGCAAGTTGGCGGCGGCATGGTGGAACTGGTGCTGAGCCTGGTGCTGGTGTTCTTCTTCTACCGCGACGGCCCGCGCATGGCGCTGTTCGTCGAGAAGGCGCTGGAGCGCCTGATCGGTGATCGCGCCGAGCATTACCTGGAATTGGTGGCCGGCACCGTGCAGCGGGTGGTCAACGGTGTCATCGGCACCGCCGCCGCCCAGGCAGTGCTGGCCCTGATCGGCTTCTGGATCGCCGGCGTGCCCGGCGCCCTGGTGCTGGGCATCGTCACCTTCGCCCTCAGCCTGATCCCCATGGGCCCACCCCTGGTCTGGGTGCCGGCGACCGCCTGGCTCGCCTGGCATGGCGACTATGGCTACGCGGTGTTCCTTGGCATCTGGGGCATGTTCGTCATCAGCGGCGTGGACAACGTCCTCAAGCCCTACCTCATCAGCCGTGGCGGCAACCTGCCGCTGGTGGTGGTGCTGCTCGGTGTGTTCGGCGGCATCCTCGCCTTCGGCTTCATGGGCCTGTTCCTCGGCCCGACCCTCCTGGCCGTGGCCTACAGCCTCATCTCCGACTGGATCGGCCAGCCGCAGTCCCAACTCGCGGTCCCCCAGGAAAAAACGAAGGACAAGGAAGACCGGCCATCCTGAGGATTGCGGCGGCTTGCCGTTCAAGAGGCTGAATGGGGCAGGGCGGCTGCCGCTGTGCACAAAAAACCGCCACACCCTTGCGGGAAACCCTTCTGGGATTCAGACCCAGCGCAATGACTAGGCTCAGCCGAATAGGCTTGCCACCAGTAGCCGCTCCGCGCGCGGCTAAACTCGGGTGCTTGAGGTGCCGCGAGCGTACTTCTTCTGCAGGATCATCGACGCTTCGTTGTAGGCAGTCTGGAAGGCATCGCCGCCGACCCAACTCACTGCCGTGTCTTCGTCTTCATCGTGGAAGATCCCGCGATAGGCGATCAGTAGGCCCATCATGAAGTCGATGGCAGCGTCTTCCGCTTCCTCAGCGACCACCAGCTCCAACACCGGGTACTGCAGGAACACCAGGCACATTGCTAGTAGGCTGATGCCTTCGCCGACTTTCATCGCCTGGAACAAATCGTCGAAGTGCGCCGGGTCGAAACCGTTCTCTTCAATGTCTTTGAAGTCGAAGGTGCTCAGGTCGATTTCGACATCATCGAATGGCTCGTTGACCAGCGGATTGGCCAGAAGCGGATGTATGACATTGGCCTTGGCTTTGCCCGAACGGTTCTGCTTGGCCTTGGCTTTGGCCCGCTGGGCGCGTTTTTGCTGTTTATCAGAGGAGGACATGGAGGCGAGTTCCTTGTTCGATGCAGCCATGTTCATGGCCCAGGGTAATCGGGCACCAAGTGTATTCAGTCTTGGCTAGGTTCGTCGGCCAAGGGGGGCAGATTTTTCGTGCTCTAAACGTTTGCTTTCGGCCGATTCTGTTGAAAAAGTCGGTGTTGGCCAGATTCGCCTGTCCATAGCCCCAAAAGCGGCTGATTTGCGCGTTGCTACGTGAAATCCAAGGCAGTTCTACCCCGGAAATGGCTCAGATTTCAGCGTACACAATGCACTTTTGTGGGCAGAAATCTCGAAGGGGGTTTTTCAACAGAATCGGCCAGAAGCAGTCGTTCGTGAGCGTCTCTTTCTGGCCGATTCTGTTGAAAAAGGCGATTCTGCGGCAGCCAGCCGGCCAGGTGTGCCGGCTGTCGAAGTGGCTGCAAGCCACTTCGAGTTGCCTTTCGGCGTTTCACTGAGCCACCGGGCTCAGGTTTGCGGGTTAATTCGAGGGTTTCTGCTCGCAGCAGGCGTACCTATCCCGTGATCGGTGGCCCGTGAGGCATGAGCTTGGCCATGCGTCGCAGGTTTTGCACCGTCGCGGCCAAGGTGAATTCGTCGGTGGCGCCGGTCAGGCCACGCAGGCGCAAGCGGTCGAGTTTCATGATCCGTTTGAGGTGGGCGAACAGCATCTCCACCTTCTTTCGCTCGCAGCGAGACACGAGGTACTCCGGTGTCTTGGCGATGCGTCGAGCTACGTCGCGAGCAGCCTCATGGATGCTGCGCACGATCTTGCGGTTCGGCGTGTTGGGGCAGCACTTGTCTTTCAGCGGGCAGGTGGCGCAGTCGGCTTGGCTGGAGCGGTAGATGATGGTGTTGGCCTTGGTTACCCGCGATCTCTGTTGGGTGAAGGCGCGCCATTCACTGCGTAGCGGTTTGCCAGTTGGGCAGCGGTATTCATTGGCCTCCTGACTCCAGTGAAAGTCGCTGCTGGAGAAGCTGTCGTCCTTGCGCTCGGTCTTGTCCCACACCGGCACATGCGGCTCGATGTCCTTCTCCTCGACCATCCAGGCCAGCATCGGGGCCGTGCCATAGGCGGTATCGCCGATCAGGCGTTCCGGTGTGAGGTCGAACTGCGCTTCGACGCGCTCGACCATCGTTTTGGTCGACTCGACTTCGGCAGTCCGATGCGCCGGGGTGGCTTCCACATCCAGGATCACGCCGTGCTCGGTGTCGATCAGGTAGTTGGTAGCGTAGGCAAAGAAGGCCGGACCACCTGGCGCGGCGGTCCACCGGGACTGCGGATCGGTGAGTGAAATTTTCTTGGGCAGGGCTTCGGCCAGCGCTTCCTCATCGAGGGCTTCGAGGTACTCGCGCACGGCGCGGCTGCTGAGCGCCGGATCGCGCCAGTCGACTTCATCGCCCGCCACCCCACGTTGCCGGCTGGCATCCGCCTTGATGATGCTGGCGTCGACGGCGAAGCCTTCGCCCTTGATCAGGCCGGCCGTCATGCAGCGCCGCAGCACCTCGTTGAACAACCAGCGGAACAGCCCGCTGTCACGGAAGCGGCCGTGGCGATTCTTCGAGAAAGTCGAGTGATTGGGCACTTCGTCTTCCAGGCCCAGGCGGCAGAACCAACGATAGGCCAGGTTCAGGTGCACCTCTTCACACAACCGCCGCTCGGAACGGATGCCGTAGCAGTAGCCAACGACCAGCATGCGCACCATCAACTCCGGATCAATCGAGGGGCGTCCGATGGGGCTGTAGAATTCGGCCAAGTGAGCACGCAGGTCGCTAAGATCCAGGCACTGATCGATGCTGCGCAGGAGGTGTTGGGCTGGGACGTGATCTTCCAGATTGAACGAGTAGAACAGGCGCTGCTGTCCTCCCGGTAACTGCCCCATCATGCTGCCTGCCCCTACGCTCACTGAGCGCGTGATTTTGCCGGCGGCATGTGGCGGCAGCTACTTTTTCAACAGAATCGGCCGATTAACGTCCCTTGCACGGCTGCCCATCCTTGTCCTCCCTCACATGGAGGACAAGCCATGAACACCATTGCTACCTGCGACCATCAACCTTGGAACAAAGGAAAATTGGTTGGGCAGAAAGCCCCGCTTCGACTCAGAGATATCTGGGCCATTCGGGTAAGGCTCCAAATTGCGGAGAGAACCCGAGATCTGGTTCTCATCAATTTGGCCATCGATAGCAAACTGCGAGCCTGCGATTTAACCAAGCTCCGTGTGCGCGACGTTGCCCATCATGATCACGTGTCATCGCGAGCCATCGTGATGCAGCAGAAAACTCAACGACCATTGCAGTTTGAGATTACAGAGCAAACACGGTCGGCTCTGGGAGCCTGGATACATCAAGCCCAGCTCAGCAGCCAGGACTGCCTTTTTCCGAGCCGGCCGCATATCTCAGACCATCTATCCACCCGGCAATACGCTCGAATCGTCAAAGCTTGGGTGAAAGCCATTGGCCTTGATCCAGCCATGTATGGCACCCACACGATGAGGCGCACTAAGGCAACGCTGATCTATCGCAGAGCAAAGAACCTGAGGGCTGTCCAACTTCTGCTGGGCCATACGAAGCTTGAGAGCACTGTTCGATACTTAGGAATTGAGGTCGATGACGCTCTGGAGATGGCGGAGCAGACCGAAGTCTAACTATGCATAGCGACGGTCGAAGTCAGGCCGTCGCTAACCGGCCAATAGCGGGCAGCTTCGCTCGAGGCAAGACGTCCGCTTGACCGCCCAGTTACGCCGCGACGCACTCGTTGCCAACGCTGGCGATCGCTTACTCCGTTTGGTGCTTATCATTTCCATGGTGAAGAGTAGTTTCGTCGGCCACACTCAAACTCCTCCCCCCAAGGACGGGTCGCCCGCGTATAACGGTAACTGCTTAAACATAGGTAACTCTTCTTGTTCGGATCGAGAAGGCGCAACCATCGCGCAACCTGTCCAGAGGTAACGCGTATTCTGCGACTGCTGATCGTTTTCTATATAACCGACTTTGTCAATTTAACCTCCATGCGCCGGGAACGATTGCCCTGCGCAAGTCGTATGCCGTTCTGGTAGACCTCTATACAGCTACTCTCGCGGGCATATATCACAATACCACCCGGGAGATACTCGACATCTAGCGACGGAAGCATCGCTGGGTCTGTTATCAGTAATCGAACACTGACACCGTGCTTGATCCAGTACTCGCTTGACTTAGGCTCAACCACCAACAAAATTCGTCTGGACGTGCTATTTATGAAGTTGAATTCTTGCTTTCCCATTTCCAGCCTCCATGTGATCTATTCCCACCAACTGAACGACATGATCGATGTAACTGGCTAATCTATCGCCGGAGAATAATAAATTCTCTGAACATCATTAAATCCCGAAGACCATTCCCTGGCTGACACCACGCGTACGTTCGCGGCATAAAAAAGAAGCCCGTCACCAGGACGGGCCAAGTGCCGACGCGAAGTCGGTCAGAGCAACCAAATAGGATCAGCGATTGCTGAGAAGTGCTGCCTTTAGAACATGTAGACTAAGGACCCTGTAAGCGTTGTAGCACGCTCCGTGTTGTGATTTGCGTAGTCGAAATCAACGGTAGCGGAGATAAAAATGTTTTTGTTCGCCAAACCGTTATAGTTCAAGGTCGGCCCGGCCATGCCGCGCTCAGCCTTGGCGAAGTCAGAATCCGCGACATTGTAGAAGTCATACTCGTGATGGATTCCGACTGCCCAGTTGTCGTTGAGTTGGTAACCCAAGGCAATATCGGCTACGAACAGCGACAACCCGCCCTGCAGGCGTTTACGGCTACCGTCCTCAAGATCAGTGTGGTTACGGTCACGAAACATGTAGTTGGCGACAACCGGATTGACAGAAAGTTGCCACTTGTCATAACCGAAGAAGTTGTTGATATAAAACATCGCGGAATATTGGTCGGCACCCGAGCCAAAGCCGCTCGTCTTTTCCGATCCGTTCGGAAAGCTCACTGCGAAGGTTGGGCTGATCCACCAGGCGCGGTAGCCTTCAGTGTTGGGGGCGGCATCCGACACATGGGCTTGGTAGAAATATTCGATGCCCAACTGCGGTGTGGAGGTACCCCAGCGCGAGTCATTGCCCTCGAAATCGCTCCTTCTGTAACCGCCGAGGAAACCCGCCCACAGTTCGATCTGGTCCTGGTGCGTGTCGGAGATCACGCCGAAATCACTAAACCAGGCCAATTCGAAGAAATTGTTCGCTGTCTCGCCAGAATCTTGCTTCGAGTAATAAGGCCACAACTGCAGAGACCAGCCGGGTGGTCCGGGCTGCCCGCTGCCGAGGGTATTGCCCGCATGACTGGGTTGTGCGGAAAATGCCAGAATGATAAATGCCAACATTGCCGGAACCAGGGTATTTGACCACTTTTGTGCCAGCTTGCTTTGTTTCGGAGCTGCTGTTTGAACATTCTTGTAATTCATAATATTTATTGTTTTCGTGTTCAGGTTAAAATATTCACGACGGCGACTTCCGAGGCGAGCAAAAGCGCGAGCCAAACTTCTCGAGAAGCAAAGGCCCATCTTTTATCTCTTGATCTCAATGAATCGGCGTTATGAAGTTCCGGGTTTCACCCACTACTTCAGTTACTGTAAACCTGCTGCAGTGTCGTCTTAGCGCCACACGGTCTGGGCCACCCGCAGCATGTTTTCCCCTGCAACCTTTGCAATGTCTTCCTTGCTGTAACCACGCTGCCGTAGAGATGCGAGCATCTGAGATATACACTCCGGCGGCAGGGTGGGTACCTCGCTCCTGGGGCGCGAGTAGTGGCTTGCAGGCCAGAAGGCCGGGTCCGAGGGCGGGTCTTCAGGCTCACCTTCGACTGTGTAGCCGTAATCGATGCCAATGCCGACGTGGTCGACACCCACCTGTTGGACGATGTGGTCGACATGGTCGGCCATCGCCAGCGGATTGGCGTTGCCAGGCCCGAGAAACAGATCTATGCCATTGACGCAGATCACCCCACCCGCCTGGGCGCAAGCGACGATCAGCTCATCGGGGATGTTACGTGGATGAGGCCATACAGCATCGGCATTGGAATGGGAGAAAATGCACGGCAGTTCGCTGCAGGCGAGAATGTCGCGCACGGTGCGGTGGCCGGTATGGCTCAAGCACTTGATCATGCCTATCCGGTCCATCTCGGCGACCACTTTGCGCCCGAACGGTGTAAGCCCTTCGTCGACGGGGTCGTGCACGCCGCATCCCACCAGGTTCTGCCGGTTGTAGACAAATAGCGCCCAACGCACGCCAAGGTCATAAAGCAGGGACAGCAGATCGGCCTGATCACGAATGGCGTACATACCTTCGAGGTTGAAGCCGATGGCGAGCTTGCCTTCACGTCTCGCACGCGCCACGTCCTCTACACCGCTCAACAGGATGAACCGGTCGCTGTGCTCAGCGATCCAGCGGCGAAAGAAAGCCGCCATGCGGATCACCGCGTCGAGGTCACGGTCGGCATCGCCGAGGTTGAGGAAGGCGACGTTGAAACCCGCCTGGCGGTGCCGCTCGATTTGCTCGATGGAGCGAGTGCCAGGAATGTTGGGAAGGAAGATATGATTGTCCCACAGCAGGGGGGCCAATTGATTCATGTCCATCTTGCACTCCACAGGGTACCTGGGGCGGGTTGGTACCCGGCCCCATGCTAGCTCGACGGGAGAATGGCGAACGCAAGGTTTCTGCCTTCGCCACACCCATCAATGGTTCATCGGGCTATCCCGGCCGCCGTTAGCGACTGAGCCTTGCATCGCCGTGAGGCGACGTAGACCGCCACTGCGGTGAGGGCGAAGCAGGCGACGACCAACTCGGTCAACCCTGCTGGATAGCTGGTCAGCAGCCGGGTCCCCAGGGAGGGACCTACCGTGAAACAACCGGTTTGCAGGACCAGCCCGGCGACGGCAAGGCGTCCCGTCGGGTCGACCAGGGCGACCAGGCCCATCAGGTAGGGAAACGCCATCATCCAGCTGAATACCAGGGCCATGGTCCCCGCCAGAAACGCCGCCCAGGAGGAACCAGCGATTAGCAGCATCGCCAGGACTCCCAGCCCACAGGACACGAGCAATGGCAGGCGTTGCCCGAAACGGTCGCCACATACCACTGACACCAACGCACCAGCGATGCCCATCACCAGGTAGATATTGCCGATGGCACTCTCAACAGAATGGTCCGGTCCAGCGACCTTTGAGCCAATCTGTTCGATGCAACTCCACAGCGTTGTCAGCCCTATGAAATACAAACCCATCGCAACAAGTGAGACTATCGCCGCCACCGACAGTAGACTCGGCTTAACCGACGGCGCACCTGACGGTGACTCCGCGGCGTTGCGCTCGGGGAACCAACGCACCAACAGCAGGGCCACCAGGGCAATGGCGCCCAGCGGAGCCAGCAGGCTCAGCAGGCCGATGTGCGCTTCGAACAGCGGAACTACGTGGTACAGCGCCGATCCCAGCAGCAGCGACACGACCAGGTAGATCCCATATCCCCGGTCGGGATTACGAGTCACCGCAATCGCCGCGCCGATAATAATGGTGCCGCCTTCCCCCAGGCCTGTCAGTGCCTGGGCGAACAACAACGCGCCGGCATCATCGACCAGTGCCGCCATGAGATTGCCGAGCAGTACGACCAGAAGGCTTACCCCGGCAATCCAGCGCCATGAGAAACGCGATGTTGCCACTACCACCAGTATGCTTCCGATGGTCCCGCCCAGCATGCGCAGCGACACGGCATCTCCACTTTCGACAACCGTCATCCCCCGGTGCTCGACCAGCATCTGCACCAACAAGGGGATCAGCGCGGCGATGAGTGCGCCGGCAACCCCAGTAGCGATCACCGCTGTCAGCACCAAAGCTTCATGGCCGCGGGACGCTCCTGGTACCTTTGAATCGCGATCATTCTGCGTAGCCATAGACACCCCCTGCCCGCTCAAGAGTGATGAGACCATCTTCAATATCCTCACGAACCTGCTTCGGATCGCGCTCGCGAGGATTGCCATAGCCGGCGCCGTGAGATGTCCAGACGCGGACCTTGTCGCCGGGCCCCAAGGGGATCTGGCTCAACGGCACACCGGAGATTTTCTCTCCATTGGCGCGTTCGACCTCGGAGCGATTGAGTGACCCCTCGTTTCCGCCAGCCAGCGGCCAGGGCGCGTAGTGAGTGCGTGTCTGGATTACGTCCGCGAGGATAGTGTCAGCTGCCCGCGCGACGTATTCCACGCAAATACCCCGGCCACCACGAAACTTGCCTTCACCACCCGGCTCCTCGTGGAACTCGTAGCGGTCCACGCGTATGCCGTTGCGTGCTTCGCAGATCTCCGCCGGCGAGTTGCGCGCATCACCGTTGCCGAAGATGCCCGATGCGGACTGGCCATCGCGGTCGTAGCTGGCGCCCCAACCGCCGACATCCGGTGTAGCCATCATGATTCTCTGGTTGCGCTCGGGATGGGTGGCAAACATCGCGATGCCGTTGATCGAGGCCATATGCCCTGCGGCCATGCGTTCGGGCGAGAGATGCGCGACTGCCTTCCACACCAGTTCTGTGACGTACACCGAGGGCAGGATGTACAAACCGACTGCCGCATCCGGATGAGGGTCAAAGATCGAACCCTTGTCAGTGAGGAGTTTCATCGCCCTGAACGAGCCGCCGTTGGCCACCGAAGTCGGATTGGTGATCGCCTTGAGGACCAGACCGGCGCATACGTAAGTGCTGATCAACGGGTTGTTGAACGCGTTGGGCCCTTGCTCTGGATTGCCGCGCAGATCGACGATGAACTCGGTGGGACTGATCGTCACGGTGCATTGCAGCTTGCGGCCATCATCGAGGAAGTCTTCCGCATGGTAGACCCCTGCTGGCAATGCGCGCAGGCCCTCGAGGGTGGTCCGCTCACCCAGAGCGATCAGGTCTTCGAGGGCCTTGGTGACGCCGTCAGTGCCATAGCGCGTCGCCAGCTCGCCGACGCGGTCGGCGCCCAGGCGCACGGCCGAAACCATCGCCCACATATCGCCCAACGTCCACTTCGGTGTACGGGAGTTGGCTGCGATGATGTCGTGCACCGCCTCGACCATCCGGTCACCGTCGTACAGCTTGACGCCTGGAAGGATGAGGCCTTCTTGCACCGTCTCGGTCGCATCCGGCGACATGCCCCCCGGCACCATACCGCCTATGTCGCCCCAGTGCGCCTTCGCGGCGACCCAGGCCACAAGGGTTTGTCCTGCGAAGACCGGTTTGACTGCCACCACGTCGTTGAGATGAGTGCCGCCGCCCGTTGGTTCATTGACCAGGAACATGTCGCCCGGTCGCACGTTGTCGCCGAACTTGTCGATCATCGATCGAACGGCATTCTGGAGGATGCCGACGAACACCGGCAGGCCGGCGCCGTCGCAGACGAGCTCGCCGGATGCGTCGGTCAGACCCACGCCGAAGTCCAGCGCCTCGTAGATTATCGAGCTCATTGCGGTACGCCGCAGCGACGAGCTCATCTCATCACAGATAGCCTGGAAGCCGCTCTGAATGATGGCAATAGTGAAAGGATCGTGCTGCTGGATCATGCGTGTGCCTCCTTGACTTCGGCGGCGATTGAGATGAGAAGCGTGCGGTATGCATCGACATCTACGACATCGCCTGGAAGTACAACGATGGTCGTGCCTGACTCCTCGACGATCGCGGGCCCCGTGAAACGCATGCCCGGCAGCAGCTTGTCGCGGTCATAGATCGCCGCCTGGTGCGTGCCGTAGACATCGAAATCCACCTGGCGCGAGTCGATCCTGGCCGCGTCGGCCTTTTGCTCGCCGATGGCTTCGCGGTTGAACTCGACTTTCTGGGTACTACCGACACCGACCAGGTGCAGGTTGACCAGCTCAGCTTGGGAGTCCAGGCGGTAGCCATACTTGCGCTCGTACTGCTCGCGAAACGATTCCAGCAACTCGTCTACCGACTGGCCGGTACGCAGTTGCGGGGGCAACACGACCTTCACGGTGTTTTCCTGGCCGTCGTAACGCACATCTGCAAAATATTCGAAGTGCAGCTCTGGCAGGCCAGCCTGCCCTTGCTGGTACTCCGTTCTCGCCTGCTGCTCCAATGCACTGATCGCCTCGACGATTTCGCCCAATCGTTCGGGGACCAACGGGGTCGGCATAGTTACGATGTGATCGCGACGCAGGTCGGCCATCAGCATGCCCCAGGCCGAAAACACCGCCGCATTGGCTGGCACGATCACGGTCGGGATCAGCAGTTCACGAGCCAGGAAGGCGCCATGCATTGCCCCGCCGCCACCGAAGACGACCATGGAGAAGTCTCGCGGGTCATGGCCGCGATTGACGGAGATCAACTTCAAGGCGTTGATCATGTTGTTGTTGGCCACGCGCAGCACGCCACGGGCCGTCTCAAGCGCCGAAAGCCCGACCGAGTCGCCGATGCGGGCGAAGGCGGTCTCGACTTTGTCCAGGTCCGGTCTGACTGTGCCCCCGCAGAAAGTGCGCGCACCGATGCGACCGGTCAGTAAGTTGGCGTCGGTAGTGGTCGGTTCGGTACCGCCCCGTCCATATGCCACAGGGCCTGGGTCCGCCGCGGCACTCTTGGGGCCAACGTGCAGAGCGTTGTATTCGTCAATCCAGGCGATGCTGCCGCCACCATTGCCGATTTCCACGATGTCGATGGTCGGCGTCAGGATGGGATAGCCGGAGAAACGACGGGTTTTCTCGATGTAGTACTCGGTGGTAATGGGTACTGAGCCTGCTTCGATCAGTGCACATTTTGCCGTCGTACCGCCGATATCCAGAGCAATGATGTTCGGCCGACCGATCAGCATGCCCAATGCCGCCGCGGCATGTACGCCACTGGCAGGGCCGGACTCGACGATGGAGATCGGATTTCGCACGGTCGCTTCCCTGGTGTCGATGCCACCATTGGACTGCATGATGTGCAGGTCGGATTCCATTCCAGCCGCAGCCAGGCGCTGATCGAGAGTGTCGATGTAACGGGCAGCGCTGGGCTGGACATAGGCGGACAACACCGTAGTGCAGGTGCGCTCGTATTCACGCCATTCACGCGTAATCTGGTGCGAGGCGATGACCGAGACTTCGGGCCAAGACTCGCGAATCGCGTCGTAGACCCGCCTTTCGTGTTCGGGATTCACGTAGCCATTGAGGAAACAGATGGCAATAGCTTCGATGCCGTCTTTGCGGAAGTCCGCCAGGATGCCCTGAAGCGGCTCCAGATCCAGGGGAACCAGGACATTGCCCAAGTAATCGATGCGTTCATCCAGTACGCGCCGGTACTTGCGGCGTACAAATGGCTCGGGCTTCTCGAACTTGATGTTGAAATAGTCTGGCGTGCTGCCACGGCCGATTTCCAGCACATCGCGAAAACCGGCCGTGGTAATCAGACCGGTCCGCGCGCCTTTGCGCTCGGTTAGCGCGTTGATGACCACGGTGGTGCCATGGACGAAGAAGCGGCTTTCAGCCACTGGCAGCTTCGCCTTGGCCAGGACATCGACGATACCCTGCTCGAACCTGCCAGGCGTGGTATCCGCCTTTGCTGTGTGCAGCGCGACGAACTTGCCGTCGTCGCTGATTTCCTGGGCAACCAGATCGGTGAACGTGCCACCGACATCGGTTGCGATGCGAAATGAACTCATCAGCCCTCCGAGTACTTCTTGTTCTTTAAACTGGCTTGAACCAGTGCCACCAAGGCTAGGGATCGTGTGGCTCAGCCAAAAGGCCCAGGACCTGATCAGTCCATGGGCCCAGTCCGGTTCTCGTTTTTGTATGGATCTAGTCCGGATATATTCGGCGGAGCGGACGGCGGGGCTGAGGAGGGGCCAGCACCAAGGTCTGGCGCATGGAACAGGCGGGTTTCTTGCTCGGAGTGGGCGAATGAAGTAAAGAATTAGCCATATCGCATCGCTCAATCCACATAACAAGAACGCGTGCAGATGAAACTCGAACTACACCTTCTGGCCGAATGGACCCAGAACCATGAACCGGCCTTGCAGAAGAGGCTGTGCCAGGTCCTGACCGGGGCGATTGTGAAGGGCGTGCTTCCCGTTGGCGCACGGATGCCAGCGACACGCATTCTCGCGGAACAACTGGGCTGTTCGCGCAACACTGTGCGCTTGGCATATGACCAACTGATCGCTGATGGCTACCTGGCGTCATCCGAGCGCGCCGGCACTTTCGTCAACGAGCAGCTTCCTCACCTGCGCTTCAGGCAATCAGTCGCTGCCCTGGAAGACGATAGCTTCGACCCACGGCTTTCCCGATATGGTACGGAGCTCGATGCCTTTCCCGTGCCTGGTTCCTCCGAGCTAAAAGCGTTCTGGCCCTATGAAACGGACGCTCGGGAATTTCCGTTCAAATCGATGATCCGCCTGTTCTCCTGTTACTGGCGCTCCAGCCGCGAAGATGTTCTGCGCAATCATGACCCCGCAGGTTTTCTGCCCCTTCGTCGCGCCATTACCAGTTTCGTCCTGGCCCAGCGCGGCATAGTCTGCGAACCGTCGCAAATCATTGTATGCAACGGGACCGCGTCGAGTTTCGACCTGATTATCAGGCTGCTGGTGGATCGGGATGACAGGGTCTGGTTGGAGGAAGGCAATAACTCCAATGCGGCCGCATCCATTCACATGGCTGGTGGTCGCGCCACCCTGGTGCCCATGGATGACCAGGGCCTGGTCGTCAAGCAAGGGCTTGCTCAATGCGCTCAGGCGCGCATGGCCATTGTATCGCCGTCCAGTTGCTACCCGATCGGTACCCTCATGAGCACAGCGCGGCGACATGAATTGCTGACTTGGGCCCACGATGCAAACGCGATGATCATTGAGGATGACACCGGATGCGAGTATCTCTTCGAGGGGCATCCAGAGCCGGCGATTACTGCGCTGGATAAGAAAGGCCATACCATCTACGTCGGCAGTTTCTCGACCTACCTGTTTCCATCATTGCGCATGAGCTATCTCATCCTGCCGCCCGCACTGGCGCAACGCGTAGCGCGCCTAAGATACAAACTCGATTTCCACCCGGCCATGCCGATGCAGCCAGTGATCGCTTCGCTGATTGAGGATGGCTTGCTTACGTCGCACATTCGTCGGATGCACCGCGTCTATGCGAATCGCCGAATGGCCATCCAGAAGGCCTTCGCTGAACATCTGTTGGACGCATTCACATTGCATCTGCCTCCGGCAGGGCTGAATGCGATTGCCCGACCGACACAGGATTACGCTCCAAGCGAATTCTGCGAAATGATTGCCTGCGCGATGCGCCACGAAGTCGGCTTGATGCCGTTCGCTCAGGCAGACGAGCAGAACAGGCGCCCCCCTATTCTTTTGGGATTTGGCGCTACCAATGAGGCAGAAATCGAGGCGGGCGTCCTGCGCCTGGCCGATGCCGTGGCCGAATATCGGCGATCTGGCAAAAGCACCTGAGAGCATCTAAGCAATTCCTTCGCCGCGTTCAGCGGATGAACTCCGGTCTCCCTTGGTCTGAAGCCAAACAACGCATGGATTTCGCTTCGTTGATGTCATTCAGGGTCGGCCTCAAGACGCGTTGATCAGCGCTGCGTGGCTTAGGGGGAATCGCAAGGATTTTCCTTATTTGAATGATTCTCTCAGTGCGGTGACGTAAGTGCCGGCGATATCCATTCCAAGCTCGTCGCTCGGTTCTGGTGAGAGGACTCTTGCCTGAGTCAAAACACTGTCCGCTTTTGGCCGATTCTGTTGAAAAAGGCAGAGCCGCCTCGGCTCGCTAGCAAAAGGCCGAAAAAACGACCGGCTGAAGCGTTGCTACGCGAAATCTGAGGCAGATCGGGAGCGGAACTGCTTCAGATTTCAACGTCGGCGGCACTCTTTTGGAGGCAGAAATCGCAGAGGGACTTTTTCAACAGAATCGGCCGGTTGAAGACTGTCGCGACCGGCTTGCGCCAGACCATTTCCGAACTCTGACTTGCCCAGCAAACGTCGACAGGGGAAATGTCCGGGGGCCAGGACTGCCCATTAGTCACGGCGTCGGCCACCTTCGGGTGGCCTTTTTGCGTTAGCGGGTAATACTTCTCTGCAAAGGTGGGCGTGTTGCGGGTGGCGCGCGCCGCGCGGAGGTGTGAGGTGAAGAAGCTATCAATTGTGGGTGCTGGAATGGTGGGTGAGGCAGCGGCTCAGATCATCGCCCGGGACGAGTTCTGTCGTGAGTTGATGTTGATTGATGTGCAGGGTGAGTTGGCAAAGGGCAAGGCGCTGGACGTCTGGCAGGCGGCAGTTGAGTCAGGTTCTGATACCCGGGTCTACGGCGGGTCCAATGCCGAATTGCTGCAGGACTCTGACCTGGTGGTGATTACGGCGGGTGTGCCCCGCAAGCCGGGTCAGTCGCGCCAGGATGTCTTGAGTATCAATCTGCCAATCCTCGATAGCATCATGCTGGATATCAATCGTCATGCTCCGGCGGCGACGGTGCTGGTGGTGTCGAACCCGGTCGACGTGCTGACCTATCGGGCTTGGTCTCTCAGTGGACTGGGGCGCGACAAGGTATTCGGGCAGGCGGGGGTGCTGGATACAGCGCGCATGAAGTGTTTCATTGCCGAGGAGACAGGGTTTTCTGCTCGGGATATCACGGCGCTGGTGCTGGGAGGGCATGGCGATAGCATGGTGCCGCTGATGCGTTACTGTGCGGTCGGTTCGGTGCCGCTGTCTCACTTCCTGTCCAGTCAGCAGATAGAGCGGATTGTGGAGCGTACACGTCAGGGTGGCGGCGAGATTCTGGGTTTGAAGAAGCTGGGGAGCGCCTGCGATGCGCCGGGTGTGGCCATTGCGCAGATGGTGGATGCCATCGCCAATGGGCGAAACCGCATTTTGCCGGCGGTCGCGATTCTCGAGGGCGAGTACGGGCGAACCGGTATTGCCATGGGTGTCCCCTGTGTGCTGGCAGCGGAGGGGCTTGTGCGGGTGATCGAGCTGCCTCTGGATGCGCAGGAGCAGGCGATGTTCGACCACTCTGCAGATCATGTGGTGCGTGATATTGCTGAAATGAATGCGTTGTCCCCCCTCGGTCGTCAGTGAATCGTAGGGAAACGCTCTTTCACCAATGTCTGAGCCTGATGGGCCATCTGGTCAAGCAGGCGGTCGCGTTTGTTCTCGGCCTCGCTCATGGCCTTCTTGCCGTGCTGCTGCACCAGGTAGGCGTGGATCTGCCGCACTTCCTTCGATTGGAATATCGGGGCGAGATCCTGCACCGCCACCATGCCGTCCGAGCGGTGACCGCGGGTGTTCAGCAGCACGTGCGGCCCCTGCGCTGCCAGTACCTGAAACCCCATCGACTCGAAGGTCGGCACCTTGCTCGCCACGCAGGCCAGCTCGGCGTGGGGCCGACGCTTGACCATCTCCTGCAACATCGCCCGGGCAATACCGCGTCGGCGGTGGCTGGCCTGGACGGCCATATAGGCGAGCGTGCAAGCCTCGGCATCATCCTGGCTCGGCAGGTACAGGGCAAAACCCAGCACCTGGGCGGGGTCTTCATCATCCAGGGCCAGGATCAACCGCGCGGTGCTATCCGGAGAGCTGTCCATGGCCTGCAGATACAGGTGCACCTCGTAGCCAATCACGTACTGATACAACTGATAGAGCGGATTGCTAGGCGTCAGCGGCACCGGGCTGATGTCGCTGAAGTAGTCCACCACCATTTGTAGAACCTGACTCTTCAGAGATTCGGGCGGCGATGTATCCAGGTTTACAAGGGTGAACATCTGAAGCTGGCTCCGGGCGTGCCCGATCCGGGGGATCGGCGCTGGCGCCATTGTAACGCCCGCGAGCATCGAGTGTTCTCGCCGCACTCGCATGTGAGAAATGGGGACAGGTTTATCTCCTTCGCTCTAATCCTGCCCATCCAGGCAGCAATAGAGTAGGAAAAGTAAATGCGTGTCTCTTTTGGGACCAGTCGAAAAAGCTTCGGGATGGCCCCGACTGCAGTAAAGCGCTGGCAACCAGCTTCCGGTGAGCCTTGCAGCAAATGGGGCAGGGTGAGGGCGGGCCAAACGCCCGTAGGCGAAGCTATCTATTTAATCGAACGCTGCCTTCTCTATTTAGAATTTGCCGGCCTTTTTAGCCGCACCTAGTCTCTGACGCCTGAACGCGGCGCGATACCGCGAGATGGAGTTGGCGGTTTCGCACAAGTGCCGCCAGACCACGCCCGGCCTGGTTGACGCCAGCCGAGCCACCAGGCCGGTCACTCCCCGACGCAGTTGCTCTATGCATTCCCATACCAATAACAACGGAGATTCATAGATGGCTCGTACACCTTTGCTCAGACGCTTGCAGGTGCTAAGTCGCCTTGCCGGCAGCACGCCAGAAAACACCGATTTTCAGCAGGCACTGGCCTTGCAGCGTTCGCGCCGCGAAGTGCTCAAGGCCGCAGGTATTGCCGGCGTGGTACTGGCTGGCGGCGGACTGCCGAAACTCTCTGAGGCGGCACCGAGTGGCGGCTCGGGCTCTCTCGGTGTGGCGGTGATCGGAGCAGGATTGGCCGGCTTGAGCTGTGCTTATGAGTTGAAGAAGAGCGGTGTCAGCGCGACCGTCTTCGAGGCGTCCACCCGATTGGGTGGGCGTTGCTTCAGCAACCGCAGCACTTTCCCGGGACAGATTGCCGAGAACGGTGGCGAGCTGATCGATGGCTACCACGTGGAAACCCTGAGACTGGCCAAGGAACTGGGCCTGCAGGTAGACGACCTGTTGGCCTACGACAAGGCCCAGGGTGGCGAGGATATCTACTTTTTCGGGGGCCAGCGTTACAGCGTTGAAGACGCCTTTGCGGACTTCCAAACGATCCAGGCGCAGCTCGCCAGCGAGGTGAAGGCAGCGCCTTTCCCTACCTTGTGGAACAGCTATACCGCGCGTGGCCAGGTGCTGGACAAGATGAGCATCACCGAGTGGATCGACCGCTATGTACCTGGCGGCGTTACCTCGCGGCTCGGCCGCCTGCTCGATGTGGCCTACGAAATCGAGTACGGCGCGGCGTGCACCGAGCAAAGCGCGCTCAACTTGATCTATCTGCTGGGCTACTCCAGCAAACAGAAACTGGAGATGTTCGGCGAGTCAGATGAGCGTTATCACATCCGTGGCGGCAACGACCAACTGGTCAGTGGCATGGCCAGCCGCCTCAGCGATGGCCAGATCAATCTCGGCCATGAGCTAACACGCATCAGCCTCAATCCGGACGCCAGCTACAGCCTCGACTTCAACACCAGCAACGGCCCGCGACAGGTAATCGCCCAGCGGGTGGTGATGGCCATTCCGTTCAGCATCCTGCGCAGCAGCGTCGACTTTTCCGCGGCCGGCTTCGACGCGCGCAAGCGCCTGGCGATCAGCAGCATGCCAATGGGCAACAGCAGCAAGTTCCAGCTGCAGTTCCGCCAGCGCATCTGGCGTCAGCAGAACAGCAATGGCTCGAGTTACTCGGACACCGGTTACCAGGACACCTGGGAAGTCACCCGAGGACAGGCGGGCAGCGAAGGCATCCTGAACAACTTCACCGGCGGCGCGACTGCGAAAGCGATGAATAATGCCTCGCTGGACATCAAAGCGGCGCAGTTCCTCGGCCAACTGGAACGAGTGCTGCCAGGCATCACCAACGAGTGGAATGGCCGGGCCATTCTCAATTACTGGCCAGGCTACCGTTGGACGAAGGGCGCATATGGCTATTACGCGCCGGGTAACTACACGGCGTTTGTCGGCTATGAAGGTGCTCGACAGGGCAACTGCCATTTCTGTGGCGAGCACACCTCGATCGAATCCCAAGGTTATCTCAACGGCGCCGTCGAAACTGGCCAACGCTGCGCGACGGAGATACTGGCCGACCTCAAGAACATACGAGTCGCCTGAGTTGATCGCCTGCCTGACGAAGGGGCGTGCCGCAGCAAGGCATGCCCCGCGTTATGAACAGTCCAGCAGGATGGAGCACGCCGCACACCGTTAAGCCCCGGACGATCAGGCGTTCGAGAAAAGGGGACAGATCTGTTTTTCCTATTACGCCACCGGGTTTCAGCGATCAAAACGGAAAGATGCGCCATAGGCGCTGTCCGGCAAGCGGTCAGAACTGTCCTCTCGTAGTCGCGAACGGAACGACCCTCGCGGCGCCTCGGTGCGGTACAGGCCACGCTTGATCAGCTCGGGCACCACCAGTTCGGCAAAATCCTCCAGGGTGCCGGGACTCACCAGCGGGTTGAGCATGTAGCCGTCGGTACCGGAAATCCGCGCGTGCTCCTCAATGCGGTCGGCGATCTGCGCCGGCGTGCCGACCAGGATCAGGTCGCTGCCTCGGGTTACCCGGGCGAAGCGCTGGCGCACCTCGCCAGCGGTCAACGGCTTGCCGCTGCCGTCCGGGCGCATCACGTAAGAGGTCAGGCCCTCGGTCTGGGTGGTCAGGGGCTCGTTGTCGGCGTAGCGGTCGATGTCGATGCCGGTATCGCCGGCGTAACTCACCAGTTGGGCATTGAGGTGGTAGTTGCTCTGCAGTTCGTCGTATTTGCGCTGGGCCTCGATAGCGGTGGGTGCGGTGACGATCCGCAGCACGGTCAGGGACTTCACGTCATTGCGAGCGCGGCCACGGGCTTCGGCCAGGTTGCGGATATCGGTCAGGCCGGCGCGGATTTCCTCAGGGTTCGATTTGGCGACGAACACCAGCTCGGCGTGCTTGGCGGCGAACTGCCGTCCGCGCTCGGACCAGCCGGCCTGGATCAGCACCGGCGACCGCTGTGGAGAGGGCGCGCAGACATGGGGGCCCGCCACGCGATAGTGAGCGCCTTCGTGGTCGATACGGCGGACACGGTCGCCTCGGGCGTATCGCAGTCCGGACTTGTCGGCCACCACCGCGTCGTCGGCCCAGCTGCCTTCCCAGAGCTTGTAGACCACGTCGAGGAACTCTTCGGCGCGCTCGTAGCGGTCGCCGTGACGGATCATCTGGTCCAAGCCGAAGTTGTGGGCAGCGCTGGACAGGTAGGAGGTGACGATGTTCCAGCCGATACGCCCACCGGTCAGGTGGTCCAGGGTGCTGAAGCGCCGCGCATGGCTGAAGGGGTGTTCGTAGGTGGTGCTGACGGTCACGCCAAAGGCCAGGTGGCGAGTTTGCGCGGCCAGGGCCGGGATGTGCAGCAAGGGGTCGTTGGCCGGGGCCTCCACGGCCCATTTCAAGGCGGCATCGGCGGAGCCGCCGTAGACGTCGTAGAGCCCTAATACATCGGCGAAGAAGAACAGGTCGAGGTTGGCTTGCTCGGCGATGCGCGCCTGGTTCGACCAGAAGTCCAGGGTATTGATGCGCAGGCGCTCGTCGGCCGGGTGGGTCCAGAGGCTGGGCGCACCGCCGCAGCCGACACTCGCCTGTTCGTAGAGGGAAAAGAGAAGGGGTTTGGGATCGGACATGGTCATTCCTTGAGGTATTCGGATCGGGCCCGATGGCGGGCGCTCGGGAAAGATCAGCGGCGTTCGGTATAGGCCTTGCCGTAGTGGCGTTCCAGACGGGCCTGGATCAGTTCCAGGGCAATCGACAGCAGCCAATAGATGACCGCGGCAGCGGTGAGCATCTCGATATAGCGGTATGAGGAGCGGCCGTAGGACTGGGCGAGGAACATCACTTCCCAGACCCCCATCACCGATACCAGGGACGAGTCCTTGAGCATGGAAATGAACTGGTTGGTGGTGGGCGGGATGATGGTGCGCATGGCCTGGGGCAGGACGATGCGCCGGAAGGTCAGGGGAGCACTCATGCCCAGAGCGGCGGCGGCTTCGCGCTGACCCGGCGCCACACCGATGATGCCGGCGCGGAAAATCTCGCTGAGGTAGGCGCCATAGTTCAGCGACAGGGCGAGGATGCCCGCCGTGATGGCGCCCGGCACCACGCCCAGCTGCGGCAGGCCGAGGTAGATCAGCAGGATCTGGATCAACAGCGGTGTGCCTCGGAAGAACGAGGCGTAGAAGGTGGAGATACCGAAGGCCACGGCGCTGCTGGAAAGTCGCGCCAGCGCGGCGACGAAGCCCAGGACCAAGGAGCAGGCGATGGAGCAAAGGCTGAGGAACAGCGTCAGTGCCGCGCCCTGGAGAAAGCCGTTAGGGGCGAGGGTCAGGCCGGTCAGGTTGCGCCACTTGTCGACGATTACCGAGAACTTCAAGTCGAAGCCCAGGAAGAACGCCACGCACAGCGTGAGCATCACCGCCCAGGTCAGGTACAGCCGGGTGCGGAAACCGAACAGCCGCTCGATCCGGCTGGGGCCCGCCACGATACGTGGCGGGAGTTGGGGCTCGAAGGCAGTCATTGGGTGATGTCTGCGCCGATCCATTTGTTGGAGATCCGCGCCAGGGTGCCGTCCTGACGGAGCTCGCCGATGACCTGAGTGACCTTGGCATCCCACTCCGGATCACCTTTCTCCGTGGCCACCACGTTGGGCTCGCCGTAGAGGGTGTCGCCGGCGATCTTGAAGCGCGGGTCCTGGGCGATGCGCTCGCGGGCGGTCACCAGGTTGGTAACCATCGCGTCCAGGCGTACACCGGTACCGAGCGCCAGGTCCTGGAAGGCCACGGTTTCGTTGTCGTAGGGGGCGATTTCCACCTGATCGAAGGGGTAGTTCAGCGGCTTGTCCTCGGCGCCTTCGATGACCAGATCCTTGCGCAGATAGCTCTCGTAGGTAGAAGCACTGATCACGCCGACCTTCTTGCCGGACAGGTCCTTGCCGGAGTCGATACGGGTGTCCTTGGCGTTGACTACGACGACGGCAGGCGACTCGTAGTACTTCACCGGGAAATTGAACACCTGGGCACGGGCCTGGCTCGGGGTCATGGAGCAAATGCAGACGTCGTAGCGGCCGCTCCAATGGCCAGCGGCGATCACGTCCCAGGACGGGGTTTCCAACTTCAGCTTCACGCCCAGGCGATCAGCCACTGCCTTGGCCACATCCACATCGAACCCGTCCAGTTGGTTCTGCTCGTTGAGGAAAGAGAAGGGCGGATAGTTCTCCATCAGCACCCCCACCAGTTCGCCCTTGCTCTGGATGCGATCAAGCGTCTGGCCGGCGAGGCTGATGGAACTGGCAGTGAGAAGGGCAAAACCTAATGGCAGCAAGGAACGGATTTTCAAGGGAACTCCTGTATGGGCGAGGCTGATTGAACACTCGCTCGATTAAAAGGTAATAAAAAATTACTTAACAATAATTTATGGGAATATTTGACTGCCCGCCGGCTATATCGCCCGTGCCGTGAGGCTTGGCTGGAGGTGTGTCTGAAGGGGATGGGCGTTGCCGGTCAGGGCTTCGGGGCCGTGGCAGTCCTGTTGAGTTGCTGGGGCAGCAGCAAGATGCGCAAGCCTTGTTTGCAGGCAGTTCTTGTCAACCAGGGAAGTTCCCGATGACAGAACCGCCTGCAAGCGGCTCGTACTATCAGCTCGCCTGCTTGGCGCCGCCGCCGATCTGCCAGACGTAGGGTGGTTCGCTGCGGTTGATCTCCCAGTCGCCGATGATTCGCTCCTTGTAGATCAGCGGATTGTGTGAGGCGGCGGTGCGGGCGTTGCGCCAGTGGCGGTCGAGCAGCTTGCCGGTGCTAGTGGCCGAGGCGCTGAGCGCATTGAACAGGTCGCTGGTCAGGCGCAGCACCAGTTCGGCGATTACCACTTGGCCCTGGGCCGACTCCAGTTCGGCAGCGACGTTGGCCTGGCGCTCGTCCTCGGCATTTCCGCCAAAGCGTGTCTCGTAGGCCCACTGCGCGGCTGTTGCCGCGCGCACGGCGGTGGCCTCGGCGGCGTAGGCCTGGGCGGAGGCCTTGCCGACCACCTGCTGCACCTGTGGGTCGCGGTCAACCGAGCTGGCGTTGCCATGGCTGAACACCCGAGTGCGCAGGCGCACCTGCTCGGCCACGTCGCGCACTGCGGCGCGGCCGGTGCCGGCCAGTAAGGCCAGCAGCACCAACTGGTAGAACGCGGTCTGGTACTTGAAGCGGCTGGCGAAGGGGATGATGTTCTCTGCGGCCACTTCGGCATCGATGAAGCGCGAGGTGCCGCTGCCGGTGGTGCGCTGGCCGAAGCCGTCCCAGTCGTCGCTCTGCTGCACGCCCGGCTGGTCGGTGCGCAGCGCGGCGATCACGTCTTCGCCGGTGTCGTCGAGCTGGGCGTAGAGGTCGATCCAGTCGGCGAAGATGCTGCCGGTGCTGTAGTACTTGGTGCCGTTGACCAGCCAGCGGTCGCCCTGGCGCGAAACACGGGTGATGACCTCGCCGATCTTCACGTTGCCGACCTCGGTCCAGGCGTTGCCGACCAACTCGCCGGCGACGAAACGCTTGAACCAGGTTTCCTGATTGGCCTCGGCGTGGGCGTTGAGGCGGTCCTCGACGAAGGCGAAGTGGCCACGCAGGGCCTGCGGAATGTTGGAGTCGGCCTCGGCCAGCTCGATCAGCAGTTGGATCAGCTGCGGCAGCGAGGCGCCCGCGCCGCCGTGCTCGCGCGGCACGCGCACGGCACCGAAACCGGCCTCCTTGAGCCAACGGATGGGTTCGTGGGGCAGGCTGCGGGTGCGCTCGCGCTCCAGCGCACCCTCGGCGATGCGGGCGAAGATCGGACGAAACCGGGCGGCTAGCGACTCGTAGTCGGCGCCGGTGGAAAGCTGGGGCAGGTGCTGCTGGGCGGTCATCGCGGGTCTCCTTGGTGGGCGGCTGACCCTATGGCCGGGGCAATCTTCGTGCCCTTCGATGAAAGGCCATATATATCAATGGCTTGCGTTCATATGGGGATGCCTGGCCGCCGTGGCCACTGTGGCTGGTGGGGCAGGTTGCTGGGCGGCTGTTGCCCTGCAGACAGCTGTGCGGACGATTTCTCCCGGTGGCTGGTGCGCAAAGCTGTTGGCTCAGCAACAGTGGTTCAGCAGGTTGTTAGCCACCGAGCATCAGATCCGCTCTGGTGATTTCTCCTATCGCGATGATTTGAAAGGAATTTTTCCGTTGGCACGGTTGCTGCTCTGACCTCTGCAAAGCAATGCAGCGCCATGGGCGAGAGGTCGGGATGAGTCAAGCAATCAAGGTGGTCGTGGTGTCGGGCAGCCTGCGCGATCCGTCGCGTACCCATGCCCTGTTGCAGGCGCTGGTAGAGCGCCTGCAGGTGCGCCTGGCGATCGACCTGCACTGGGTGCGCATCGCCCAGCTGGGCAGCGTGCTGGCCGGCTCGCTGGAGCGCGACAGTGCCTCCTCGGAGTTGCTGCCGCACCTGCGTGCCGTGGAGAACGCTGACCTGATCATCGCCGGCAGCCCCGTCTATCGCGCGTCCTACACCGGCCTGTTCAAGCACTTCTTCGACCTGGTGGATTACCAGGCCCTCAAAGGCGTGCCGGTGCTATTGGCCGCCACCGGCGGCGGCGAGCGTCACGCGCTGGTGATCGATCACCAACTGCGCCCGTTGTTCGCGTTCTTTCAGGCGCACACCCTGCCGTACGGGCTGTACGCCACCCCCGAAGCTTTCACCGATTACCGCCTCGACGATGCGGCTCAGTTCGAGCGCATCGAGCGAACGCTCGACCCGGTCGAAGCCTTCTTTCGCAGCCCGGCCGTTCGCGCGGCCTGAATTCCAAGCACCACAGGAGCCATAGAGATGAGCCAACAACCAATCAAATTCGCCTACTGGGTGCCCAACGTCAGCGGCGGTCTGGTGGTCAGCAATATTGAGCAGCGCACCAGCTGGGACATCGACTACAACCGCAAGCTGGCGCAGATCGCCGAACGCTCCGGCTTCGACTATGCGCTGTCGCAGATCCGCTTTACGGCCGGCTACGGTGCGGAATTCCAACACGAGTCGGTGACCATCAGTCACGCACTGCTGGCCGCCACCGAGAAGCTTCGAGTGATTGCCGCCATCCTGCCCGGCCCATGGAATCCGGCGCTGGCCGCCAAGCAGTTGGCTACCATCGACCAGCTCACCAACGGCCGCATCGCGATCAACGTGGTGTCCGGCTGGTTCAAGGGCGAGTTCCACGCCATTGGCGAGCCCTGGCTGGAGCACGACGAGCGCTATCGTCGCTCCGAGGAGTTCATCCGCGCACTGAAGGGCATCTGGACCCAGGACAACTTCAGCTTCAACGGCGACTTCTACCGCTTCCGCGACTACACGCTCAAACCCAAACCGCTGCAGCAGCCGCATCCGGAGATCTTCCAGGGTGGCAGCTCCCGTGCCGCGCGCGACATGGCCTCGCGGGTATCGGACTGGTACTTCACCAACGGCAACACGGTGGAGGGCATCAAGGCCCAGGTCGACGACATCCGCGCCAAGGCCGCGGCCAATGGCCACTCGGTGAAGATCGGGGTGAACGCTTTCATCATCGCCCGTGACAGCGAGGAGCAAGCCCGCGCCGTGCTGCAGGAGATCATCGACAAGGCCAACCCGGAGGCGGTCAACGCCTTTGGTGCCGAGGTGAAGAACGCCGGCGCGGCCAGCCCCGAGCGCGAGGGCAACTGGGCCAAGTCCAGCTTCGAGGACCTGGTGCAGTACAACGACGGCTTCAAGACGAACCTGATCGGCACGCCACGGCAGATCGCCGAGCGCATCGTCGCGCTCAAGGCGGTGGGCGTGGACCTGATCCTCTCCGGCTTCCTGCACTTCCAGGAGGAGGTCGAGTACTTCGGCCAGCACGTGCTGCCGCTGGTGCGTGAGCTGGAGGCCGAGAAGCACGCCGAGAAGGCGGTGGCCTGAGACGACGGCGATGAGCGACGCGACCCCAACCACGCTACCGGCCTGGCTGGCCCACCAGGCCCGCCAGCGCCCGACCGGTATCGCCTTGCGCCATAAACGCCTGGGCGTCTGGCAGGTGCGCAACTGGGCCCAGGTGCAGGCCGAGGTGCTGGCCCTGGCCGGCGCCCTGCGCGCCGCAGGTTTCGGCCCCGGCGCGCAACTGGCAATCCTCAGTCGGCCGCGCCCGGAGGCGCTGTTCGCTGCCCTGGCGGCACAGTGGCTGGGTGGTACGGCGGCGCCGTTCGATCCGCTGGAGGAGGCGGCCGGGCAGGCCACCGCACTGCGCCAGGCGGGTGCGGATTTCGTCTTCGCCGAGGGGCTGGAGGAAATCCTGCGCGTGCGCCAGAGCGATCTGGCGCCGACCTGGCTGGCCTATGCCGACGGCCGTGGCCTGGTCGATCCGCAGGTGCGCGCCGGAGCCCTGGATTATGGCCGGCTGCTGGCCGCCGAGGCCGAGTACGGCGCGCCACCGGTACGTGCCGAGGACATCGCCTTCGCGTTCTACCGCCAGCGTGTTGCGGGCGTGGAGCAGCAGAGCTTCAGCCATGCCGAGCTGCTGCAGGAGGGCGAGCGGCTGGTGCGGGGTGAACGCCTCTCGGAGCGCGAAGACGCCTTGGCTGCACGTGCCTTCGCCGCCAGCGGCCAGGCCCGTTACCTGCTCGCGCCCTGGCTGCTGGCCGGCTTCCGTCTGAATTTCCCCGAACGCCTGGAGACCCGCGACCAGGACCGTCGCGAGCTGGGCCCGAGCCTGGTTCTCGGCACTCGCGAGACCTACGGCCGCCTGCATGAACTGGTGCGCCAGCGCCTGCCGTTGCCCGGCAGCCTGCGTCGGCGCCTGGTGGACTGGGCGCTGGAGCCGGACGGCGGAGCCCTGCGCAGTCTGCTCGGCCAGCCATTGGTGCGCCGGCCCTTGCGCGACGTGCTGGGCTTTTCCCGCACCCGCGTGGCGCTGCTGGTGGGCGCACCGCTGGACGAAGAGACGCGGCGCTTCTTCACCGGGCTCGGGATTGAAGTGCGCAATTGGCCGGCGGCGGAGCGCTGGCACCCGGTGCGCGGGCGGGACGTCACCGGCTGGCCATCAGGTCAGCCACAACTGGCATGAGGAGCACGGCGTGAGCGGCACGACACTGTTGGAACTGCAGAACATCTCGCTGGCCTTCAAGGGCGTCAGGGCGATCAGCGACATCAGCTTCGCCGTGGCCGAGGGTGAGATCTGCGCGCTGATCGGCCCCAACGGCGCTGGCAAGAGTTCCCTGCTCAACGTGATCAATGGCGTCTACCAGCCGCAGAACGGAGTGATCCGCTTCGCCGGCCAGGCGCGCCGGGCCATGCGCCCGCACGACGCGGCCCGTCGCGGCATCGCCCGAACCTTCCAGAACATCGCGCTGTTCAAGGGCATGAGTGTGCTCGACAACCTGCTCACCGGGCGCAACCTCAAGCGCCGCGCCAACTGGCTGGAACAGGCGCTGCGCGTTGGTCGCGCGCCAGGCGAGGACGACCGCCAGCGCGAGGCGGCCGAGCGGGTGCTGGCCTTCCTGCGCATCCAGCCCTGGCGCGACGCCACAGTCGGCAAGTTGCCCTACGGCCTGCAGAAGCGCGTCGAGCTGGGCCGCGCCTTGGCCGCCGAGCCGCGCCTGTTGCTGCTGGACGAGCCCATGGCCGGGATGAATACCGAGGAGAAGGCGGAGATGAGCCGCTTCATCCTCGACATCAACCGCGAGTTCGGCACCACCGTGGTGTTGATCGAGCACGACATCGGCGTGGTGATGAGCATCTCCGACCACGTGGTGGTGCTCGACTATGGCCGCAAGATCGGCGACGGCCCACCCGACGACGTACGCCAGAACCCCGAGGTGATAGCCGCCTACCTCGGCACTCGCCACTGACCCCGCCGCGTCACCGACCGCTTCCATGGAGCGGGTAGGGGAGCGGCATGCCCGGAAACAGGAAAAGCACGCATGGAATTCTTCTTCGAGGTACTGATAGGCGGCTTGCTGGCCGGGGTGATGTACTCCCTGGTCGCCATCGGCTTCGTACTGATCTACAAGGCCAGCGGGGTGTTCAACTTCGCCCAGGGCGCCATGGTGCTGTTCGCCGCGTTGACCTTCGTCAGCCTGCTGGAGCGCGGCGCGCCGTTCTGGCTCGCCTTCGCCATCACCCTCGCGAGCATGGTGGCGCTTGCCCTGCTGATCGAGCGGGCGGTACTGCGGCCGCTGGTCAATCGCTCACCCATCACCCTGTTCATGGCCACGCTCGGCCTGTCCTACGTCATCGAGGGCGCCGCCCAGGCGCTGTGGGGCGCCCAGGTGCACGGCCTGGAGCTGGGCATCAGCGATGCGCCGCTGGAGCTGGGCGGCATGCTGCTGTCGCAGTTCGACCTCTTCGCCGCGGCCACCGCCGCGCTGCTGGTGGCCACCCTGTCGTTGCTGTTCAACCGCACCCGCATCGGCCTGGCGCTGCGCGCCGTGGCCGATGACCCGCTGGCCGCCCAGGCGGTGGGCATTCGCCTGCAGCGGGTATGGGCGGTGGTGTGGGCGGTGGCCGGGTTCGTCGGCCTGGTGGCCGGGTTGCTATGGGGCGCCCGCCTGGGGGTGCAGTTCTCGCTGTCGCTGGTGGTACTCAAGGCGCTGCCGGTGCTGATCATCGGCGGCTTCACCTCGATCACCGGCGCCATAGTCGGCGGCTTGCTGATCGGCGCCTCGGAGAAGCTCGCCGAGGTCTATCTCGGGCCCTACATCGGTGGCGGCATCGAGAACTGGTTCCCCTATGTGCTGGCCCTGCTGTTCCTGCTGGTGCGCCCGGCGGGGCTGTTCGGCGAACGCGCCATCGAGCGTGTGTAAGGAGACGATGCAATGCTCTACAACGAAGCCGGCCAGTTCAGCGTGCGCTATGCCGACGACCGCCAATTCTTTCGCCTGCGCCAGGACCGCATCGGCCTCGCCGCGCTGCTGGCATTCGCCTTCATCGGCGTGCCGTTGCTCGGCAGCGACTACTGGTTCAACGCCATCCTGATTCCCTTCCTGGTGCTGTCCCTGGCCGGGCTCGGGCTGAACTTGCTGACCGGCTACGCCGGCCAGCTGTCGCTGGGGTCGGCGGCCTTCATGGCGGTCGGCGCCTTCGCCACCTACAACTTCGAGCTGCGTGTGCCGGGCCTGCCGCTGCTGCTCAGCATCCTCCTCGGCGGGCTGACGGCGGCCCTGGTGGCCATCGTTTTCGGTCTGCCGAGCCTGCGCATCAAGGGCTTCTACCTGCTGGTGTCGACCCTGGCCGCGCAGTTCTTCGTGCAGTGGGCGCTGACCAGGTTCGGCTGGTTCTCCAACTACAACGCCTCCGGGGTGATCAGCGCACCGCCGCTGCGGGTGGCGGGTCTGGATTTCGGAACGCCGGCCGGGCGCTACCTGTTCACCCTCGGCCTGGTATTGGCGCTGTTCTGGCTCGGCGGCAACCTGGTGCGCAGCGAGCTGGGACGCAACTGGATGGCGGTGCGCGACATGGATACCGCCGCCGCGGTGATCGGCATCCCGCTGCTCAAGACCAAGCTGCTGGCCTTTGCCATCAGCGGCTTCTTCCTCGGCGTGGCCGGTGCCCTGTGGGCCTTCACCTACCTGGGCACGGTGGAGCCGCACGGCTTCGACCTCAGTCGATCCTTCCAGATCCTGTTCATCATCATCATCGGCGGCCTGGGCAGCATTCTCGGCAACTTCCTCGGCGCCGCCTTCATCGTGCTGTTCCCGCTGCTGCTGTCGAACCTCGCCGCGCTGCTGCCGGCCGGGCTGATCGACGCCGGCCAGCTGGAGAACCTGCAGAAGATCGTCTTCGGCACGCTGATCATCCTCTTCCTGATCAAGGAGCCGGAGGGCCTCGCGCGCCTCTGGCAGAGATTCCGCGAGCGCGCACGGCTCTGGCCGCTGCGCTACTGAGCGAACCCCATGGGCCAAGGCCCGCACACATGCCAAGCGATTTCGACAAGGACTAGCACGATGAACAAACGCACTTTCGCCGGCGGCCTGGCCCTGGCGCTCAGCCTCTCTGCCGCCGCCTTCACCGTCCAGGCGGCCAGCGAGCAGTACTTCCCGTTGCAGAGTTACCGGGTCGGCCCCTATGCCGCCGGTGGCACCGGCTTCTTCGGTGGATTCATCGACTACCTCAAGTACGTCAACGCCAACGGCGGGGTGAACGGGGTCAAGCTGACCTGGAGCGAGTGCGAGACCGAGTACGTGGTGGAGAAGGGCGTGGAGTGCTACGAGCGCCTGAAGACGGGCCAGAACGGCGCCCCGGCGGCCGCCACCAACCCGCTTTCGGTGGGCATTGCCTATGCCACCCTGGAGCGCTCCACCGCCGACAAGCTGCCGCTGATCACCATCAACCACGGGCGCACCGATTCCACCGACGGCAGTGTGTTCCCCTACGCCTTCCCGCTGCAGCTCAACCCCTATTCCGAGGTCTCGGCCATCGTCAACTGGATTGGCGAGAAGAGCGGCGGGCTTGACCAGCTCCAGGGCAAGAAGATCGTCACCCTGTACCACGGCTCGCCCTACGGCAAGGAAACCAACGAGGTGCTGCAGACCCTGGCCGACAAGTACGGCTTCGAGCTGACCCTGCTGGAGGTGCCGCACCCGGGCAACGAGCAGCAGTCGCAGTGGCTGAACATCCGCCGGATCAAGCCGGACTGGGTGATCCTGCGTGGCTGGGGCGTGATGAACCCGGTGGCGCTGAAGACCGCGCAGAAGGTCGGCTACCCGGCCGACCACATCATCGGCAACATCTGGAGCAACTCGGAGGAGGATGCCGCCCCGGCGGGTGCCGCCGCCAAGGGCTTCATCGCCATCACCACCCACCCGTCCGGCACTTCCTTCCCGGTACTGCAGGGCATCCAGCAGCAGGTGGTGGACAAGGGCGAGGGCGACCTGGCCGATCCCAAGCGCTTCGGCACCGTCTACTACAACCTTGGGGTGGTCAACGGCATCCTCAACGTCGAGGCCGTACGCATCGCCCAGGAGAAGTTTGGCAAGCAGCCGCTGACCGGCGAGCAGGTGCGCTGGGGCTTCGAAAACCTGCGCCTGGACGACGCGCGCCTGCAGGCGCTGGGCGCCAAGGGGCTGGTGCAGCCGCTGCAGCTGTCCTGTGCCGACCACGAGGGCGGCGGCGCGGTGCGCTTCCAGCAATGGGACGGGCAGAAGTGGAACCTGATCAGTGACTGGGTGCAGGCCGACCGCGCGCTGCTGCGGCCGATCATCGAGGCGTCCTCGCACAAGTACGCCCAGGAGAAGGGCATCACCCCGCGCGACTGCAGCCAACAGGGCTGACGCTCGCCGTTCCGGCCGGGGTGTCCGCCCCGGTCTTCCGCCAAGGGAGTCCGACATGATCCTGCAGGTCGATGACATCGAAGTGCTTTACGAGCAGGTGATACTCGCCGTGCGTGGCGTTTCCCTGACGGTCGGGGAGGGGCAGGTGGTGGCCCTGCTCGGCGCCAATGGCGCCGGCAAGAGCACCACGCTCAAGGCCATAGCCGGCCTGGTACGGGCCGAGCGCGGTGAAGTGGTGCGCGGCGCCATCCGCTACCGGGGCCGCGACGTCACCCGTTCGGCGCCTCAGGCGCTGGCGTCCGCCGGCCTGGTGCAGGTGCTGGAGGGCCGCCACTGCTTCGCCCATCTGACGGTGGAGGAGAACCTGCTCACCGGTGCCTTTGCCCGGCCGCGCATCGGACGCGGCGAGTTGCGCGAGGAGCTTGCGCGCATCTACGACTGGTTCCCACGCCTGAAGACCCGGCGCAGGAGCCTGGCCGGCTATACCTCAGGCGGCGAACAGCAGATGGTGGCGATAGGTCGAGCGCTGATCGCGCGGCCACGCCTGGTGTTGCTCGACGAGCCCTCCATGGGCCTGGCGCCCCAGATAGTCGAGGAGATCTTCGACATAGTCGGCGAGCTGAACCGGCGAGACGGCGTGAGCTTCCTGGTGGCCGAGCAGAACATCGATGTCGCCCTGCGCCATGCCCACCACGCCTATGTGCTGGAAAGTGGTCGGGTGGTCGACCAGGGCCCGGCCGGGGAGTTGGCTGCCCGTGGCGACCTGCACGATTTTTACCTGGGTGCCGGGCGCCGGGCCTGAGTCATGTGCCCACCAGACAACTGTTGCCGGGCCGACACCTGTCCAACATTCTGCTGTCCGACGGCAGACAGTTCGATCTCTCTAAAATATGTTAACTATTTGAATTTAAAGGAATAAATGTTGTGGCATGGGTTGTGCGAGGGTCCTGGTGCTTTGCACTGACCATTTCGAGGAACCCATGTCCACTCCCGCTGTATCCGCCCACTACGACATCCGCCAGCCGGATGCTCAGATCATTCGCGACGATGCCGAGGCCATCGCCGTCGCCCATCGCGTTGCTGCGCTGCTGCGTGAAGGCGCCGCTGAGCGCGACCGCCACCGCGAGGTGCCGGCGGACGTGGTCGACGCCTTCTCCAATAGCGGACTGTGGGGTATCACGGTGCCGCGCGAGTACGGTGGCGCTGAGGTGTCCTTCGCCACCCTGGCCCAGGTGATCGCCATTGTCTCGGCGGCCGATCCGTCCCTCGGGCAGATTCCGCAGAACCACTACTGCCTGCTGGAGGACATCCGCCTGCAGGGCACCGAGGCGCAGAAGCGCTTCTTCTTCGATCAGGTGCTCAAGGGCAACCGCTTCGCCAACGCCCTCTCGGAGACCGGCGGCAAGCACGTGGCGGACATCCGCACCCGCCTGGTGGCGGAGGGCGACCACTACCGCATCGACGGCCGCAAGGGCTACTGCACCGGCTCGCTCTACGCCCACTGGCTCGGTGTGCTGGCCCTGGATGACCAGGATCGCGCCCAGCTGGCCTTCGTCCCGCGTGGTACCCAGGGGCTGGTGGTGGTCGACGACTGGGACAGCATCGGCCAGCGCACCACCTCCAGCGGCACCGTGCTGCTCGATGGCCTGCGTGTGCCGGCCTTCAACCTGTTTCCCAGCTACCGCTCCTACGAGAGCCCGACCCTGGCCGGTCCCTTCGCCCAGCTGACCACCGCCGCCATCGACGCCGGCATCGGCCGCGCGGCGCTGGACGACACCATCGCATTCGTCCGCGAACACGCCCGCCCGTGGATCGACGCCGGGGTGGAGAAGGCCAACGAGGACCCGCTGACCATCATCCAGATAGGTTCCCTGGAGATCCGCCAGGAGGCTGCCGAGGCGCTGCTGGAGCGCGCCGGCCGGGTGCTCGACGCGGCCAAGCCGGCGCCGGACGAGGACAACGTGGCCGCCGCCTCGGTGGCCGTGGCCAAGGCCAAGGTCCTGACCACCGAGGTGGCCATCGAGGCCAGCAACCGTCTGTTCGAGCTGGGTGGCACTCGCTCCTCGCTGGCCAAGCACAACTTCGACCGCCACTGGCGCAATGCCCGGGTGCATACCCTGCACGACCCGGTGCGCTGGAAGTATCACCTGGTCGGTAACTGGGCCCTGAACGGCGTCAAGCCGGCGCGCCACGACTGGAACTGAGGCCGCGCCATGTCCAAGCAGATTCGCCTCAATGCCTTCGCCATGAACACCGTCGGCCACCTGTCTCCCGGCTTGTGGCGGCACCCGCGCGATCAGGCCACGCGCTACACCGACATCCATTACTGGATCGACCTGGCCAAGACCCTGGAACGCGGCCGCATCGACGGTCTGTTCATCGCCGACGTGCTGGGTGTCTATGACGTCTACGGTGGCAACGCCGACGCCGCGCTGAGCACGGCGGCGCAAGTGCCGGTCAACGATCCGCTGCAGCTGGTACCGGCCATGGCCGCCGCCACCGAGCACCTGGGCTTCGGAGTCACCGCGTCGGTGTCCTTCGAGCATCCGTTCCCCTTCGCTCGGCGCATGAGCACCCTGGATCACCTGACCCGCGGCCGTGCCGGCTGGAACATCGTCACCTCGTACCTGGCCAGTGGTGCGCGCAACCTCGGCCAGCGCGACCAACTGTCCCACGACCAGCGCTACTCGCTGGCCGAGGAGTATCTGCAGGTCTGCTACAAGCTGTGGGAGACCAGTTGGGAGGAGGGCGCGGTAGTCGCTGACCGCGACAGCGGCGTCTATGCCGAGCCGGCCCGGGTGCACGGCATCGGCCACGAGGGCACCTTCTTCCGGGTGCCCGGCTTCCACCTCTGCGAGCCGTCGCCGCAGCGCACCCCGGTGCTCTACCAGGCCGGCGCTTCCAGCCGTGGCCGGGCCTTCGCCGCGGCCAATGCCGAATGCGTGTTCGTCGCCGCGCCGAGCAAGGCGGTGCTGAAAAAGCAGGTGGCCGACTTCCGCGCCGCCGCTCTGGCCGCCGGGCGTGCGGCTGAGGACATCCTGATCTTCGAGCAGCTCACCGTGATAGTCGCCGAGACCGACGAGGCCGCCCTGGCGCGCCTGCGCGAGTACCGCGAGTACGCCAGCGCCACCGGTGCGCTGACCCTGATGGCCGGCTGGACCGGCATCGACTTCTCCCAGTACGAGCCGGACCAGGTGTTGCGCGAGGTGCCCGGTGAGGCCATCCAGTCCGCGGTAGAGGCCTTCACCCGCGCCGACCCGACGCGCACCTGGACCACCGCCGAGATCGCCGACTACTGCGCCATCGGCGGCGACGGCCCGGTGCTGGTCGGCTCGGCCAAGACGGTGGCCGACCGGCTGCAGGAGTGGGTCGAGGAAACCGACGTCGACGGCTTCAACCTGGCCAGCGTGGTCGCCCCGGAGACGTTCGAGGCGGTGGTCGACCTGTTGGTACCGGAGCTGCAGGCGCGCGGTCTGTTCAAGCGCGAATATGCCGAGGGCACGTTGCGCAACAAGCTGTTCGGCCAGGGTGACCGCCTTCGCGGACCTCACCCGGTAGCCAGACTGCGGCGGGAGGCCGGGCGATGAACGAACTGCTCGCCAACCTGGACTGGAGCGAGATCGGCCAGGCCTGCCTCGACACCCTGAGCATGCTCGGCGGTGCGCTGGGCTTCACCGTGCTGCTCGGCCTGCCGCTGGGCGTGCTGTTGTACCTCACTGGTCAGCGCCAGCTGCTGGCCAGCCCGACGCTGTACCGCGGCCTGTCGGTGGTGGTGAACGTGCTGCGCTCGCTGCCCTTCATCATCCTGCTGATCGTTCTGATCCCGCTGACCACGTTGCTCACCGGCACCTCGCTCGGCGTGCGCGGCGCCGTCCCGCCGCTGGTGGTGGGCTGCACGCCATTCTTCGCGCGCCTGGTGGAGACCGCGCTGCGCGAGGTCGATCGTGGCCTGGTCGAGGCCAGCCAGTCCATGGGTGGCAGCACCTGGCAGATCATCTGGTACACCCTGCTGCCGGAGGCCCGCACCGGGCTGATCGCCGCCGTCACCGTGACCGCCATCGTGCTGGTGGACTACACCGCCATGGCCGGCGTGATCGGTGGCGGCGGCCTAGGCGACCTGGCGATCCGCTTCGGCTACCAGCGCTTCCAGACCGACGTGATGGTGGTCACCGTGCTGCTGCTGGTTCTGCTGGTGCAGGCCCTGCAGATGAGCGGCGACCGCCTGGTGCGGCATTTCACTCGCCGCTGAATTCGCTTAACCCGTCAGCGGCAGCCGGGTTTCGCTGCCGCCTCGGCCCCACGTTCGCCCGACGACGGCCACCCGATCCCATAGGAGTCACATCATGTTGAAGCAGTCCCTGGCGGTTCTCGCCGCCGCCATTCTGAGCTTGTCCGCCCATGCCGGCGAGAAGCTGGTGGTAGGCGCCACCCCGGTGCCCCACGCGGAGATCCTCGAGTTCGTCAAACCCGCCCTGGCCAAGGAAGGGGTCGATCTGGACATCAAGGTGTTCACCGACTTCATCCAGCCGAACCTGCAACTGGCCGAGAAGAACCTCGACGCCAACTACTACCAGTACCGCCCATTCCTCGATGACTTCAACAAAACCCGCCACACTGACCTGGTGCCGGTGGTCGGCGTGCACATCGAGCCGTTCGGCGCCTACTCGACCAAGATCAAGGACCTCAAGGATCTGCCCGACGGCGCCAGCGTGGCCATCCCCAACGACCCGGTGAACACCGGCCGCTCCCTGGTGCTGCTGCACGAGGCGGGGCTGATCAAGCTCAAGGACCCGAGCAACACCTTGGCCACTACCCGCGACATCGCCGAGAACCCGAAGAAGCTGAAGTTCCGCGAACTGGAAGGCGCACTGCTGGCCCGTGCGGTCAGCCAGGTCGACCTGGCCTTCGTCTTTGCCAACTACGCCCTGGAGGCCGGCATCGACACCAACAAGGCGCTGATCGTGGAGAAGGGCAAGGATCTCTATGTCGAGTTCCTGGTGGCGCGTCCGGACAACATCCAGGACCCGGGCATCCAGAAGCTGGCCAAGGCCCTCAACACCCCCGAAGTGCGCAACTTCATCCTGACCCGCTACAAGGGCCAGATCGCACCGGGTTTCTAATCCCGACACGACGGGTGCCGCCACTGGCGGTGCCTGTCGCCGATCACTGACTGGAACCTTCCACCGTGACAAGTTTTTCCCAAGACATTCTCGCCAGCACGGCGCAGTTGCAATTGCGCAGTATCGGCAAGCGCTACGGCGCGCTGAGTGCCTTGCAGGGCATCGACCTGCAGGTCCAGCGCGGCGAGATCTTCGGCATCATTGGCCGCAGTGGCGCTGGCAAGTCCTCGTTGCTGCGTCTAATCAATCGCCTGGAGAGTCCCAGCGAGGGCCAGGTGCTGATCGACGGTGAGGACATCGCCCGCTTCGACAGTGCGCGCCTGCACGCGCTGCGGCGCAAGGTGGCGATGATCTTCCAGCACTTCAACCTGATGGCCACTCGCACTGTGGCCGAGAACATCGAGCTGCCCCTGCGCATGGCCGGCCTACCGCGCGCCGAGCGTGCTCACCGGGTAGATGAACTGCTGCACCTGGTGGGACTTGCCGAGCGCCGTGATGCCTATCCGGCGCAGCTCTCCGGCGGACAGAAACAGCGTGTCGGCATTGCCCGTGCACTGGTGCTGCAGCCGGACATCCTGCTGTGCGACGAGGCCACCTCGGCCCTCGATCCGGAGAGTACCCAGGCGATCCTCGAACTGCTGCGCGACATCAATCGCCGCCTCGGCCTGACCATCGTGCTGATCACCCACGAGATGGAGGTGATCCGCGACCTCTGCCACCGCGTGGCGGTGCTCGAGCGCGGCCAGGTGGTGGAACAGGGTGAGGTCTGGCAGGTGTTTGGCGATCCACGCCACGAGGTCAGCCAGATTCTGCTCGGGGGACCGGCCAGGGCAGGGCAGGGCACTGCGGCCGCCACAGAGCTGTGGCTGGAGCTGCACTACACCGGCGAGCGAGCATTGGAGCCCGACCTGGCCGGACTGACGGCAGCGCTGGGGTCGGGACTGCGTCTTCTGCACGGGGGTATCGAGCGCATCCAGGGGCGTGCCCTGGGTTGCCTGCGGGTGGCGCTGCCGCATTGCCATGAGCCCGACGCCGTCCTGGCGCGAGCCGGGCAATTGGCCGACCGGGTACAGCGGGTGTATTGAGGCTGCGCCCCGTGCCAGGGGCGCAGCATGGCTCACGCCAACGTGAACAGCCGTGCGGCATTGCCGTGGAAGAACTTCTCCAGCACTTCGTCCCTGAAGCCCAGGCGCTGGGCATCCTCGATGCTCTGGCGGATCGGACGGAAGGTGTAGGAGGAGCCGAACAGCAGCTGCTCGGCGAGGAAGCCATTGGCCGCCTGCACATAGGCCTCGCTGCCTGGCATGAACAGGTACATGTCCGGCACCAGGTGAATGTTTTCGTAGCGGAAGGCTACGCCTATGGCCTGTTGCACGTTGGGCCAGTAGCCGTGGTAGACCACTATCTGCAATTGCGGGAAGGCTCGGGCCACGGCCGCCAGGCGGCCCGGGTCGTTGTGGGCCGGGTCGGGCGTGGTCGGGCCGCTCATCAGGAATAGCGGGATGCCGCGCTGCTGCAGGTGCTCGTAGAGCGGCCAGTACAGCGCATCGTCCGGATGCCGGGCCGGCTCGGCGAAGCCCGGCTCGAGGTCGATGCCGGCCAGGCCGAGCACGTCGATGGCGTGGTCGATCTCCGCCAGGGCGCCTTCCACGCCCTGCAGCGTCGGGTCCACCGCGCCGACGCCGATCAGTTCGGCATGGCCATGGACGATCTCGTGGATGCGTTTGTTGGGCAGGTGTTGGCCCGGGGTATGGCGGCCGACCACCACCGCCTTGTGCAGGCCGGCCTCGCGCACTTCGCCGAGGAAACCTTCCTGGGTCAGCGAGCGCTCGAAGTGGTCGTCCGGGCCGCGGGTGCCGACGCGCCGGTTGAGCCAGCGCGCGGTGGCATGCTCGGGTGACCCCGGTACGCCACCGAAGAAGGGATGCAGAAAGGCCGGGCGGCAGCGCAGGTCGATGATCCTCATGCGACCTTCTCCTGGCCGGCGCGAACATCGAAGGCGCCGCCGGTAAATGCGCCGTCCACCGTGACCTTGCCCTTGCCGGGCAGCAGCGGGAACACCAGTTCGGCGAAGCGGTAGGCCTCCTCCAGATGGGGGTAGCCGGACAGCACGAAGCTGTCGACACCCAGCTCGGCGTATTCCAGCAGGCGCGCGGCCACCGTTTCCGGGTCGCCGACCAGCGCGGTGCCGGCGCCACCGCGCACCAGGCCGACACCCGCCCAGAGGTTGGGCGCCACTTCCAGCTTTTTGCGATTGCCGCCGTGCAGGGCGGCCATGCGCCGTTGGCCCTCGGAATCCATCTTGGCGTAGTTGGCCTGGGCGGCGGCGATGGTGGCGTCGTCGAGGTGGCTGATCAGCTCGTCGGCGGCAGCCCAGGCCGCCTCATTGGTCTCGCGCACTATCACGTGCAGGCGCACGCCGAAACGCACCGTGCGGCCCTGCTTGGCGGCGCGGCCACGCACGTCGGCGATCTTCTCGGCCACGGCGGCCGGCGGCTCGCCCCAGGTCAGGTAGGCGTCCACGTGCTTGGCCGCCAGTTCGTGGGCGGCCGGCGAGGAACCGCCGAAGTACAGCGGCGGATGGGGCTGCTGCACCGGAGGGAAGAAGTTCTGCGCGCCCTCGACCTTGAGGTGCTTGCCCTCGAAGTCGACCGTTTCGCCCTGCAGCAGGCGGCGCCAGATAGTGAGGAACTCGTCGGACGCCTCGTAGCGCTCGTCATGAGCGAGGAACACGCCATCGGCGGCCAGCTCCGTGGCATCGCCGCCGGGCACAACGTTGAGCAGCAGACGGCCGTTGCTGGCCTGGTCCAGGCTGGCGGCCTGGCGTGCCGACGCGGTGGGGTTGCCGAGCGAAGTGCGCAATGCCACCAGCAGCTTGATGCGCTGGGTCACCGGTACCAGGCTGGCTGCGGTCACCCAGGGGTCCAGGCAGCTGGCGCCGGTGGGAATCAGCAGGCCGTCGTAGCCGAGCTGGTCGGCGGCCACGGCGATCTGGCGCATGTAGGCATTGGTCGCCGGGCGGCCGCTGGCCGAGTGGCCCAGGTAGCGGGTGTCGCCGGAAGTGGGCAGGAACCAGAAGATATCCAGACTCATGATGTCTTCCTCGTTGCCATCGTCGGTTGAGGGCCGCTGGAGCCCGTTGGGTGCACGCGTGGCATTGGTCTTTTTTGGGTATTCAGATCGACAGATTGATCACCCGGCTGCCCTGGGAGACCTCGATCGGGCGGCGCTTGTTCACCACCAGCTCGCCGATGCGGATCAGGTGAGTGCGGGTGATGTTGCGTGACAGCCCGAGCAGGTTGGCCGTGTGCACCTGGTTGTAGTGGCAGAAGCGGTAGGCCGCACGCAGCAGGGCATCCTCGACCTTTTCGTGCAGAGCGCCGCCCTGTTCCTCGAACAGGCGCTGGAAGGCGCGCTGCAGCAGCTCGTCGACACTCTCCGCGCGCGGCTGGCTGTCTTTCTCGCGCTCGATGCGCAGGTTGGACAGGTGCAGATCCTCGGCGCGGATCAGGTGGTCGCGGCAGATCAGCAGGGTGTGGTGGATGACGTTTTCAAGCTCGCGGATGTTCCCCGGCCAGCTGTAGCCGGCCAGGCGCTGGCGCGCCTCCTCGCTGAGGGTCACCTCGGCGTAGCCGAGGCGGCGGCTGTACTCGGCGATGAAGTGGCGAGCCAGCGGCAGGATGTCGCCGGGCCGCTCGCGCAGCGGGTGGAGCTGCAGGCTAACCACGTTGAGGCGGTAGTACAGGTCCTCGCGGAAGTGCCCGGCGTTGATCGCCTTCTCGAGATGCACGTTGGTTGCCGCCAGCACCCGCACGTTGATCGGGATGCTCTTGCGCGAACCCAGACGCACCACCTCGCGCTCCTGCAGTACGCGCAGCAGCTTGACCTGAATCGGCATTGGCAGGTCGCCGATCTCGTCGAGGAACAGCGTGCCGCCATTGGCCTCCTCGAACCAGCCGGCCTTGGCCGCCAGGGCGCCGGTGAAGGCGCCTTTCTCGTGGCCGAACAGCTCGGCTTCCACCAGCGACTCGGAGAAGGCGCCGCAGTTGACCGCCACGAAGGGGCCGTTGCGGCGAGCGCTGAGGTTATGGACGTGGCGCGCGACCAGCTCCTTGCCCGTACCGGTTTCACCGATGATCAGGACGCTGGCCTCGCTGGGGGCGACCTGTTGCAAGTGGGCGAGCAGCGCCTGCGATCTGGGGTCTTCGAAGACCTGAGCGGTCGCCCTGATCGAGGTGGCCAGTGTCGGTGAGGGGGGAAGGGTCAGCAGTTGCATGGGCGTGCCTTACGAGTAGAAGGACGGAGTAGGGCGCGTACCGTTCAGCGCCCACTCGCCCAGTTCGTGGATGCGGTAGTCCACCGGGTCGTGCAGGGTCTGGGTGCGCAGGTTGCGCCAGAAGCGGTCGAAGCGTAGCGAGGCGTGGGTAGCCCGCGCGCCGGTGACTTCGAACAGGCGGTTGCAGATATCCAGGCCGTGGCGGGTGGCGGCCACCTTGGCGGTGCCGATGGACAGGGCCAGCTGCGCGCGCTCCTCGCCGCCGAGGGCGTGTTCCTTGCTCCAGGCTTCGTCGAGCTGCGTGGCGGCGCGTTCGATCAGCAGGCGCACGCTCTCCAGACCGACCCAGAACTCGCCGTAGTGGCGCAGGACATAGGGGTCCTCGCCGCTGTGGCGGGCGTTGGAGCGGAACCAGGGGCGGCTCTCCTTGAGGCTGTACTGGCGCGCCTCCTCGAAGGCGCCTTCGGCGATGCCGAGAAACAGGTTGGCGAAGTGCAGCTGGGCGATCAGCGGGCGCAAGCAGGCGAAGGGTGTGCTCAGCGGGCCCGGATCAAGCAGCAGTTCGGCGTGTTCGACGCGCACTCGCTCGAAGGTGGCGCTGCCACTGTCGGTCTGGCGCTGGCCGATATTGTCCCAGTCGTCGTGCAGGCTGATGCCGGTACGCCCGCTGGGGATGGCAGCGATCAGCAGCTTGCCGCCGGCACTCTCATCCACGGCAGAGGCGATCAGCATCTCCGAGTCACTGGCGCCGGAGCAGAAGCTCTTCTTGCCGGAGAACTCGTACCAGCCATCGAACTTTTTCACCACGGTGCGGGTGTCCAGCGGGTTGAGGGCGTTGCCCCAGAACCAGTTCTTGCGCGCGGTCTGCTCGAACCAGGGTTGCCACTGCTCGGGGCGGGCGAACAGGCGCACGGTGGCCAGCATCAGGTGCTGGAAACCGAACACGTGGGCGATGGAGCTGTCGACGCGGGCGAACTCGCGCACCACCTCGAAGGTTTCGCTCCAGCTGGCGCCGATGCCGCCGTACTGGCTGGGAATCGCCAGGGCCAGCAGGCCGCTGGCGCGCAGCGCGTCGCGCTCGACCTTGGGCGTGCCGCCGCGAGCATCGCGCTCGACAGCGCTCTCGGCGAACTGTTCGGCGAGCCGCTGTGCGGTCTGCAGCGGTTTGAGGAAGGTGGGTTGTTGATGCAGGCTCATGGCTGGCGACCCGTCAGGCGATCTTGCGCAGCACGGCGCCGTCGTGATTACCACGCAGCACGGCGGCGGCGCGCTCGGCGGCCAGGCGGATGCGCGCTTGCAGCGGCTCGCTGGTGACCCGGTAGTCCCGGAAATCCGCCTCCGAGGCGTATACGCCGATGGGCAGGGTGAGCGCCTGGAAGAAGCTGAACAGCGGGCGCAGTTGGTGATCGATGACCAGCGCATGGCGCTCACTGCCGCCGGTGGCGGCCAGCAGCACCGGAGTATCGATCAGCGCGTGCTGGTCGATCAGGTCGAACAAATGCTTGAACTGACCCGGGTAGGAACCCCGATAGACCGGCGCCGCGACTATCAGCAGATCAGCCTGCTCGATGGCCGCCAGTTTCTCTTCCACATCGGCCGGCAACTCTTTGCGCGAAAGGGCGCCACCGACCGGTCGGGCGATGTCGCCCAGCTCGATCAGGTGGGTGTTGAACTGAAGATGTTGGCTGAGGGCATCGACAATCGCCTCGGTCAGGGCCAGGGTGCGCGACGGGCGATAGGCCCCACCCGAGACGGCGACGACGTTGAAGGAGGTGCTCATGGTTGGTGTTCCTTTGGCAGATAGGGTCGACGTGCCAAAGCAATTCCCATTCCATTAAATTAAATACATACAAATCAATGGTTTATGGTTTTTTAGTGCAGATTGACTGTTGCTGGTGAAGTGAACTGTTGAATGAGTGTTTGCAGAGCAACAGTTCGTTCACTGTTGATGCGGCAACAGCGGGTTCGCCGTCAGTGCGGGTATGAATCGCTCCAGGGGAGAGGCTGACTGTGGGCTGTTATCGGCCGATTCTGTTGAAAAACCCCCTTCGAGATTTCTGCCCACAAAAGTGCATTGCGTACGCTGAAATCGGAGCCATTTCCGGGGCAGAACCTGCCTTGGATTTCACGTAGCAACGCGCAAATCAGCCGCTTTTGGGGCTATGGACAGGAGAATCTGGCCAACACCGACTTTTTCAACAGAATCGGACGGTAGCTGCCTCTCGCCAGGGGCAGCCTCCGACACGTCTGGAACGGTCGTGACGTTACCTGCGGCTTGTTAACCACCCCCGCCAGCCACCGAAGCGGCTGATGTCCTCGGCGCCATTCAGTCCCCAGGCATCGCAGATGAAGCCGGTTTCCCAACTGCCGTCCTCCAGCTGGACCTTGCCCAGCCCCAGCGGCGCCGGGATGCCGGTGAGGAAGGAGCCCAGTTCGGCGCTGGGCAGCTCCCAGACCTCCACCTCGATGGTCACGCCGCCTTCGGCCACGCGCAGCATGCCGGGGCGCAGCGGCGGGCCGCCGGCCAGGGCGTAGAGCTTGTAGGCCGGTGCGCTGCGCGTGGCACGCAAGAGGCGCGCGCCGCGCTGGCGCAGTTGCCAGTTAAGCGCCAGGCCATCGAGGTGCGCGCCGCAGACGACCAGGCGCGCGCGGTCGCTGCGAGCGGCGTTGGCGGAATAAGCCGGGGCGATGGCGTTGCCGCCGGTGAGCGGCAGGTTGTGTTGGCGCTGCAGGGCGTCGGCCACGCCGAGCAGGTATTGGTCGGTGAAGGCGCGGCCGAACAGCGTCACGCCCCAGGGCAGGCCGTTGTCCATGAGGGCGCTGGGCACCGCGACGGCGGCGTAGTCCAGCAGGTTCATGAAGTTGGTGTAGTTGCCCAGCTCGGAATTGCGCTTCACCGGTTCGGCGTGCAGCTCGTCCAGCGTCACCGGACGGCCGATGGTGGGCGTCAGCACGCAGTCGAGGTCGGCGAGGATCGCGTCGCACTGTGCCTTGAGCGCCTGCAACCGGTATTGCGCGCGGAACGCCTGCACGGCGGATGCACCGGGAGCCTTCGCCAGCACGTCGCGGATCACCGGCAGCACCGCCTGCGGGTCACGCTCGATCAGGTCGCCCGCCACGCTGTAGCGCTCGGCGACCCAGGGGCCTTCGTAGAGCAGGCGCGCGGCTTCGAGGAAGGGCGCGAAGTCGATTTCCCGTGCCTCGCCGCCCAGGGCCTTGAGCTGATCGAGGGCGTCGGTGAACAGCACCGGGCCTTCGTGGCAGCCGAAGAACTCCAGCTGATCGGCGCGGGGCACGCCGAAGCGGAACGGCCCGGGTGCACCGAAGGCGCTGGCGTCGTTCCAGGCCGGGTTGGCGCGGCTATAGCCATCCTGCGGATCGAGCCGGACGGTGAGGGCGAGCAGTTCGCTGGCCTCGGCGGCGCTGGCGGTGAAATAGGTGATGCAGTCCAGCGTGCGGCAGGCCGGCACCAGGCCGTGGTTGGACAGCAGTCCCTTGCTCGGCTTGAGTCCCAGCAGACCGTTGAGCGCCGCCGGCACGCGGCCGGAGCCGGCGGTGTCGGTGCCCAGGGCGAAGCTCGCCACGCCCAGCGCCACGGCCAGCGAGGAGCCGGCGCTGGAGCCGCCGGACGGATAGTCCGGCAGCACGCTATTGCGGCATTCGCCGTAGGGCGAACGGGTGCCGTTGAGGCCGGTGGCGAACTGGTCGAGATTGGTCTTGCCCAGCGGGATGGCGCCCAGGTCGATCAGTTGCTGCACCAGCGTCGCGGAGGTGGCCGGCGTGTAGGCGAAGGCCGGGCAGGCGGCGGTAGTGGGGATGCCGGCGAGGTCAATGTTGTCCTTGATGGCGAAGGGGATGCCGAACAGCGGCAGGCTTTCGGGGGATTTGTCGTCCAGCGCGGCGAGGTAGGGTTCCAGCTCGTCCAGCGTCAGCAGGTGGATGAACAGGTGGTAGTCAGGGTTCAGCGCGGCGGCCTTGTCGCGTAGTTGGGCGATCAGCTGGCGCGGCGTGGCGCGGCCTTCGCGGTACGCAGTGCGCAGGGTGGCGAGGCGCAGGTCGAAGGGATGGGGCATGGTCGGGATTCCTTGGGGCCGGTCATTTCAGTGCGTGGGCAGCCCTCTCCCTGAGAGGGCGCGTTTCAGCTGTCGCTCAGGCTTCTTCCATCACCACCACCCTCTGCCCGGCACGCACCGGCGAGCCGGGCTGCACGCGCACTTCGCACACCACGCCGTCGCGCGGGGCGGTGAGGGGGATTTCCATCTTCATGGATTCGAGGATCACCAGGATGTCGCCGGCCTTCACGCTGGCGCCGGCCTCCACCTGCACCTGCCAGAGGTTGCCGGCGATGTGGCTTTCGATGGCGTGCTGGCCGGCGCCGAGCGGGGCGTCCTCGCTGTTGTCGACGGCGGCTTCCTCGCTCTCGAAATGCGCCTGGCCGGAGGCGATCCAGCGCTCGCGCTCGGCATCGAAGGCGGCGCGCTGGTGGCGGCGGAAGGCGGCGATGCTGTCGGCTTCCTCGGCGAGGAAGGCCTGGTAGTCCGCCAGGCGCAACTCGCTTTCCTCGATGCGCAGCGGGTAGCGGCCCAGCGGGAAGTCGCGGCGGATGTTCAGCAGTTCGTCCGCCGACACCGGGTAGAAGCGAATCTGGTCGAAGAAGCGCAGCAGCCACGGCTTGCCGTCGAACGCGGCGACTTCGCGGTAGCGGTTCCACATCTGCAGGGTACGGCCGACGAACTGGTAGCCGCCGGGGCCTTCCATGCCGTAGACGCACAGGTACGCGCCGCCGATGCCCACGGAGTTCTCCGCTGTCCAGGTGCGCGCCGGGTTGTATTTGGTGGTCACCAGGCGGTGGCGCGGGTCCAGCGGCGTGGCCACCGGCGCGCCGAGGTAGACGTCGCCCAGGCCCATCACCAGGTAGCTGGCCTCGAACACGGTGCGGTACACCGCTTCCAGGTCTGGCAGTTCGTTGATGCGGCGGATGAACTCCAGGTTGCTCGGGCACCAGGGCGCGTCCTTGCGCACGGTGGTCATGTATTTCTCGATGGCCAACTGGCAGGCGGGGTCGTCCCAGGACAGCGGCAGGTGGACGATGCGCGACGGCACCTTGAGGTCCTGCGCGGCGCACACGGCATCCCACAGGCCGGCGACGGTTTCCAGCAGCATTGCCAGCGGCAGGGTTTCCGGTTGGTAGTGCACCTGCAGCGAGCGGATGCCGGGGGTGAGGTCGATCACGCCGGTGAGGTGCTTCGCCTCCAGCGCCTGCATCAGGGCGTGGGCGCGGAAGCGCAGCACGAGGTCGAGCTCGGGTTGGCCGATTTCCAGCAGCAGGTGGGTATCGCCGGAGAGGCGCGCGACCAGGCGGGTGTCGTCCTGGCCGAGGTCGAGGATGATGGGACTTGTAGGAGCGAGTTTGCTCGCGAACGGAATTGTCGTGGTGTCACGGGTAGCGTCAGGTTCGCGAGCAAGCTCGCTCCTACGAAGAGCAGCCAGGCTGCGAGCCGTGGCGATATCCACCGGTAGGAAGCGTACCTTGTCCCCCGCCTTGAGCTGGCCGAGCTGCCAGAGGTCGGCCTCGATCACCGTCACCGGGCAGACGAAGCCGCCCAGGCTCGGGCCGTCCGGGCCGAGGATGACCGGCATGTCGCCGGTGAAGTCCACCGCGCCGATGGCGTACGGGTTGTCGTGGATGTTCGAGGGGTGCAGGCCGGCCTCGCCGCCGCTCTCGCGCACCCACTCCGGCTTCGGGCCGATCAGGCGCACGCCGGTGCGGCTGGAGTTGAAGTGCACCTCCCAGTCGGTGGCGAAGAAGGTGTCGATGTAGGCCTGGGTGAAGTATTCCGGCGCGCCGTGGGGGCCGTAGATCACACGGATCTGCCGCACGTCTGGCAGCTCGTTGCGTAGCGGCGGCGGCAGGCTGGCGCCGTGGCTGGTGTCTTCCAGTGCGGCGAGGTGCAGCACATCGCCCGCGCGCAGGGCGCGGCCGCCGTGGCCGCCGAATTGGCCGAGGGTGAAGGTGCTCTTGCTGCCCAGGTAGTCCGGCACTTGCAGGCCGCCGCGCAGGCACAGGTAGCTGCGTGCGCCGGCGCCGCTGACGGTGCCCAGGCTGAGCGTGGCGCCGGCGGCGATGAACAGCGTGGTATTCATCGGCTGCTCGATGTCATCGAGCAGGACCGGCAACGCTGCGCCGGTGATCGCGACTATGGCGTCGGTGTTGAAGCGCAGGCTCGGGCCGCTCATGGTGATCTCCAGCGCGGCGGCGCCTTCGGGGTTGCCCAGCAGGACATTGCCCAGGCGCAGCGCGCGGTCGTCCATCGGCCCGGACGGCGGCACGCCCACGGCCCAGTAGCCGAGGCGGCCGGGGTAGTCCTGCACGCTGGTCTGGGTGCCGGCGCTGAGTACTTCGATGGTGTGGGCGCGGTAGCACAGGCCCTCCAGGCAGCGCGTCCAGGGTGAGCCGCTGGCGAAAGGTGCGTCTGCGAGGATCTGCCGCAGGTAGTCGCGATTGCATTCCACGCCGTAGAGCAGGCTGTCGGCGAGCGCGCGGTCGAGAGCGGTACTGGCTTGCTCGCGGGTTGGCGCCCAGGCGATGAGCTTGGCGATCATCGGGTCGAAGTAGGGCGGAATCTCGCAGCCGGCCTCGACCCAGGTATCGATGCGTAGCGCCTTGCCATCTGCCGGCGGGAACTGCACGGCGGTGAGCAGGCCGGGGCAGGGCTGGAAGTCGCGGCCCGGGTCCTCCGCGTACAGCCGTGCCTGAATGGCGTGACCGGTGGGTTGCAGCGTAGCGGCCAGTTCGGCCAGCGGCGGCAAGTCGCCGGCGGCCAGCTCGATCATCCAGCGCACCAGGTCGACGCTCCAGACCTGCTCGGTGACGCCGTGCTCCACCTGCAGGCGGGTGTTCACTTCGAGGAAGTAGAAGCGCTGCGCCTCGCTGTCGTAGACGAATTCCACGGTGCCGGCACTGCGGTAGCCGACGGCTTTCGCCAGCTGGATCGCCGCCGCGCAGAGCTGCTCCGCCATGCCGGCGGGCAGGTTGGGCGCCGGGGTTTCTTCCAGCACCTTCTGGTTGCGCCGCTGCACCGAGCAGTCGCGCACGCCGAGAGCGATCACTTCCCCCTGACCGTCGCCGAACACCTGCACTTCCAGGTGGCGGGCGCGCTGGATGTACTTCTCGATGAATACGCCCGAGTCGCTGAAGTTGTTCTGCCCCAGGCGCTTCACCGCGTCGAAGGCGTCGCGCAGTTCGTCCGCCGTGCGGCACACACGCATGCCAATGCCGCCACCGCCGGCGGTGCTTTTGAGCATCACCGGGTAGCCGACCTGTTCACCGGCGAGCAGGGCGGCTTCTAGGTCGGGCAGCAGGTCGGTGCCTTCGAGCATCGGCACGCCTTGTTCGCGGGCCAGGGCGCGGGCGGTGTGTTTGAGGCCGAACAGGCGCAGTTGCTCCGGCGTTGGGCCGACGAAGGCGATGCCGGCGGCTTCGCAGGCTTCGGCGAAGGCGGCGTTCTCGGAGAGGAAGCCGTAGCCGGGGTGGATGGCCTGGGCGCCGCTGTCGCGGGCGGCGGCGAGGATTTTCTCGACCACCAGGTAGGTGCTGGAGGCCGGGCCTTCGCCGAGGCTGATGGCCTGGTCGGCCTGCTGGATGTGCAGGCTGGCGGCGTCGGCTTCGGAGTAGACGGCCACGCCTTTCACGTCGAGTGCGTGGAGGGTGCGCAGGATGCGGCAGGCGATGGCGCCGCGGTTGGCGATCAGGAGCTTGTCGAACATGAGGAAGTCCCCATGGGGTGGCGGGTCGTCCCGCCGTCATTCGGTGTGCGCCAGGGTCGTCCGTGGCGCTGAAGCTTCTCGTAGGATGGGTATCGCTTCGCTCCTCCCATCCTACGGGGCAGGTTCGTTGCCGCTTGGGCGCTCACGCAGCGTTGGGCTGCACTGGGCGCTGCGGCTCTGGCAGAGCAGCCACAGCCAGCTGCGCAGGCACGCAGTCAGTCCCATACCAGCAGCTCCGCCGAGGTCGGGTTCCAGCCGTTGCAGGGGTTGTTCAGCTGCGGGCAGTTGGAGATCAGCACGATTACGTCCATGTGCGCGAGCAACTCGACGTACTTGCCAGCGCCGGAGATGCCGTCCTCGAAGGTCAGGCCGCCCTCGGCGGTGACCGGCACGTTCATGAAGAAGTTGATGTTGTGGCTGATGTCGGCCTTGGAGAGGCGCCCGTCGTGCAGGCTGGCGCGCAGGAAGTTGTCGCGGCAGCTGTGCATGTAGCGCTTGTCCAGGGCGTAGCGCACGGTGTTGCTTTCCTGGGCGCAGGCGCCGCCCAGGGTATCGTGGCGGCCGCAGGTGTCGGCGACGATGCTCAGCATCGGGTTGCCGAGGTTGGACCAGAGCACGCTGCCGGCGCTGAGATAGACCTGACCCTGTTTGCGCAGGGTGCGCTGCACGTCGTAGCGCTCGCGCGGGTTGGCGGCGCTGAAGAATAGGGTGTCCACCGCCTGGTTGCCTTCCAGGTCGAGGATGCGCAGGGTCTGCCCGGCTTTCAGTTCGGTGAGGCTGGGCTCGCCGGCGGGAATCAGGGCGCGCGAGATGCAGGCTTCGGGGTGTTTGTCGCTGGGGACGATGGGCATGTTCGCGCTCCTCAGATGAACAGGCGTTCGGTGTTGTGGAAACCGCGGCCGTTCTCCGCGCGCGAGGTGCGGCAGAGCACGCTGATGCCGTCGGACGCGACCTGCTGCCAGGTCAGGCCGATGGGCTTGGGCGCGTATTGCGGGTTCGGGTCCATGGGGTGTTGCAGGGCGGTGAGCACCACGAGGGTGTCCATCGGCGCGTAGAGTTCGACGAAGTCGCCAGCCCTGGAATTGCCCGGCGCGAAGCGGAAGCAGCCGTCGGCGTCGACATCCACGCGACTGAACAGGTTCAGGCACATCAGCAGGTCCTGCAGGCGCATGTCCCACTTGCCCATTTCCACCAGCAGGTTGTCCGCGCCGTTGCGGAAGAAGCCGTTGCGCAGTTCCTGGTAGCGGCCCTGGCCGTACTTCTCCTGCACTTCGGTGGCGTTCAGCACGCCGCCGAAGCTGTCGTGCCAGCCGCAGCTGTCGGCGGTGATGGCGGCGAGCACGCGTCCCATGTCCGAGTACAGGCAGTGGCCGGCGGTGAGCCTGGCGGTGTGCTGGCACTTGAGGCTGTCGGGCAGGTTCAACCGCTCGCTTTTCTCGGCGGCGTTGAATAGCAGCACGCTGGCGTTGCCGCCGCCTTCCAGGTCGGTCAGGCGCAGCAGCTGGCCGCGCTTGAGCACGAAGGAAGTGTGGCCGCCGCCGGGGACGGTTTCTTCGTAGAGGGTGGTGCGCAGGTCGTTCATATCGGGTTCCTCAGTAGGCCGGCGTGATCAGCGGCGCGGCCGTTTCCAGGCGCGCGGCGAGCGGTTCGGGCAGGGCGGCGCGGGCAGCCTTGCGGTCGGCGTTGAGCGGGATGTCGTAGGTGATGCGGGCGCCGTAGGCGGTGGGCGCCTGCGGGTCGTGGCGGACCTTGTCGAATACCAGCAGGCGGGTGCCCAGGCTGAAGCCTTCAGCCAGGTCGTGAGTGACCATGAACACGGTGAGCCGGGTTTCCTGCCAAAGCTCCAGCAGCAGGGCGTGCATGTCCTTGCGGATGCCCGGGTCGAGCGCGCCGAAGGGTTCGTCGAGCAGCAGCACGCGCGGCTTCATGACCAGCGCTTGGGCGATGGCCAGGCGTTGCTGCATGCCGCCGGAGAGGGCGCTCGGGTATTGCTTGAGCGCATGGCCGAGGCCGACGCGCTCGAGCAGGGCGGCGGCCTGTTCGCGGGCCTCGCGCTTGGCGGCGCCGAACAGCCGGCCGAGCAGCGGCGAGCGCGGTAGTTCCAGGCCGAGGGCGACGTTGTCCAGCACGCTAAGGTGCGGGAACACCGAGTAGCGCTGGAACACCACGCCACGGCTCGGGTCGGGTTCGCCCGGCAGCGGCTGGCCGTTGAGCAGCAGTTCGCCACGGCTGGGGCGCTCCTGGCCGAGCAGCAGGCGCAGGAAGGTGGACTTGCCGCAGCCGGAGGCGCCGACCAGGGTGCAGAACTCGCCTTCGTTCACCTCGAGGTTGAGGCGTTCGAGCACCACGTTGCCGGCGTACTCCTGCCAGACGTTGCGGACTTGAATGAAGCTCATGCTTTGCCTCCTTCGTACCAGGGGAAGGCGCGCTGGGTGAGCGCGCGCAGCGCCCAGTCCATCAGCCAGGCCAGCGCGGTGATCCACACCACGTAGGGCAGGATGACGTCCATGGCCAGGTAGCGGCGCACGAGGAAGATGCGGTAGCCCAGGCCGTCGGTGGAGGCGATGGCTTCGGCGGCGATGAGGAACAGCCAGGCCGAGCCGAGCATCAGGCGCAGGGAAATGAGCAGGCGCGGCATCAGTTGCGGCAGCACCACGCGCAGGATCAGCGTCCAGGTACTGGCGCCCAGGGTCTGTGCCTTGATCAGCAGTTCGCGGGGGATTTCCCGCGCGCGCTGTTCGATGTCGCGGGCGATGCAGGGCGCGACGCCGATGACGATCAGCACCACCTTGGACAACTCGCCCAGGCCGAAGACGATGAACAGCACCGGCAGGATCGCCAGCGGCGGGATCATCGACAGCACCGCGAGCAGCGGCGACAGCGGCGCGCCGAACAGCGGCACGCTGCCGGCGGCAATGCCCAGCACCAGGCCTAGCAGGGCGGCGATGGAGAGGCCCACGCCCAGGCGTTGCAGGCTGGCGCCGGTGTCCTGCCAGAACAGCACTTCGCCGGTGCGCTTGTCTTCGCTGAAGGCGAGGCGGTTCACTGCGTCGGCCATCTGCGCGGCGCTGGGCAACAGCTTGTCGTTGGGGTTCTCCGCCAGCCGCGATGCCGAGCCGGTGAAATAGGCGAACAGCAGCAGGGCGAAGGGCAGCAGCACCAGGAACAGGCGGCCGCTGCGGTCGGGGGTTCGGTTGATCAGGCGCATGCTTCGTACCAGTCAGTTCGCAGGGCGGATAACGCGGAGCGCGTTATCCGCCCTACGAGGGGAAACGGTGCACAGGTCAGAGCTTCCCTTCCGCCGCCATCTGCACGTAGCTCGGGTCAAAACGCAGCTTCAGGTTCTGCGCATCGCCGGTGGAGAGGCCGCCCGCGAAACTCATGCCGACGGCTTCGGCGCTCTTGGCACCTTCACCCAGCAAGCCGTGGGCGAAGGAAAAGGTTGCGACCTTGTCCATGGTCGCCGGCAGTTTCGGGCTGGTGGCAAAGGCCAGCGCTTCCTTCGGTGTGGCGAACAGCTTCGTGGTGGCAAGCTGGCTCTGGTAGCCGGCGAGGTCGGTGCCCGAGGCCTTGGCCATGTGTTCCAGCACGGCGCGGGTCTCGGCGCTGTCGCCCTGCATCAGCGCGACGGTTTCGAACCAGGCGCCGGTCAGGGCCTTGCCCAGCGCCGGGTTGTCCTTCAGGACGGCGCTGTTGACCACCATCATGTCCATGATCTCGCCGGGGATCTGGCTGGAGTTGAACACCTCGGTGGTGCCCGGCTTGGCGCGGGCTTCGGAGAGCATTGGGTTCCAGGTGATCACCGCCTGCACGTCGTCGGTGTTGAAGGCGGCGGCGATGTCGGCGTCGGAGGTGTTCACCGTGGTCACGTCCTTCTCGGTCAGGCGGGCGTTTACCAGCGCGCGGGCGAGCAGGTAGTGGGAGACCGAGAGTTCCACCAGGTTGACGTTCATGCCCTTGAGGTCGGCCAGGGATTTACCTTCGCCCTTGAGGACGATGCCGTCGTTGCCGTTGGAGAAGTCGCTGACGATCAGCGCGGTGGAGTCCACGCCGCCGGCCGCGGGGATGGTCAGGGCGTCCATGTTGGTCATGGTGCAGCCGTCGAACTGGCCTGCGGTGTATTGGTTGATCGACTCGATGTAGTCGTTGAGCTGGGTGACCTTGATCTCGATGCCGTACTTCTTCGCCCACTTGTCGACGATGCCGTGGCTGGCCGCATACTCCCACGGCATCCAGCCGGCGTAGATGGTCCAGCAGAGGTTGAAGCTGTTCTTCGCGGCGGCGCTGGCGCCGAGGCTGAAAGTGGCGAGGCCGGCGGCGAACAAGGCGGTAAGAAGGGGCTTGCGCATGGACAATCTCCAGGTCGGTTGTCGGGCGGGCAGGAGTCGGGCGGCACTGTGGCGCTCTCGTCTCCCGGGCTTTTGTCCCGCCGTGTAACCTCGCTGGAGGTCGATGACTCTCGGACCAGTCACTCGCTGCGCGAGCCGGAACCCTAGTCATCCATTGTCAGATTGTGGTGCCGCTTTCCGGTGGTCCGGATTACTCCTGCACGCATTGGACGAAGCGAATGCCGTGCCAACTCTGCAAGACCTCCATTTCAGTGAGGCTGCAATGCACCCAGGTGGATTACGACTCGCTTTTTCGTGTGGTCTGCGCTCCTGAAAGAGGCGTTGCGCTTCTTTCTGGTGCATGACGCTCGTTGCGGTCGGGGTGAATGGCTTGACCGAAGTGAGGCAGCGCTACCTGAAGAGCGCAGGGGTGCTCTCGAAGAGATGCACTGTTGCACTGGGCTGAACTTCGGGAGACGCTCAAGCCAGTTGGTTGAACCTCCCACGTTTCGCAGCCCCCCTGAGAGGCCGCTTTTGGCGGATTCTGTTGAAAAAGTCGGTGTTGGCCAGATCGCCTGTCCATAGCCCCAAAAGCGGCTGATTTGCGCGTTGCTACGTGAAATCCAAGGCAGTTCTGCCCCGGAAATGGCTCAGATTTCAGCGTACACAATGCACTTTTGTGGGCAGAAATCTCGAAGGGGGTTTTTCAACAGAATCGGCGGAAAGCGGACAGCTCAACGAATTGCACTGCTGAAGAATCGATATCTAAGCCTTGCTCGCCTTCCAAATCAGCATTGCCCTGGCGTGGATTTTCACGTCGTCCATAGCCACGGTTCGCGATGTGTGCGCCGGACTATCTGACATCAGCTCCAGTTGAGCTGTACCGGCAAGCTGAAGGCGCTTGAGGAACAAATGCCCTGCCCAGGCGATGAGATAAATGCCATCGCCGACGTACTCATTGATGCCGCGATCTATCAGGACCAGGTCCTTGTCGCTGATGGTTCCTTCCATCGACTGACCCCATGCAGTGATGACGGAAAGGTTGGCCGGGGCGGTGTAGCCGAGTCCCAATCTTTCTAGCTGCGGCTCGAAGAGGGCGATGCTGCTTACGAGTTCGGCCTCGCCGGAGGCCAGGGACGAGCGCTTCGGGACTCAGCTTGAATGCACGTAGGTGCCGGGCGCGGCCTCCATCGGTGGATAGTCCTGATTGCCCAGGGCCTTCAAGGTTTTGCGTTGCTCACCGGAGTGAGCCTGAATCCAGTCCAGCCACGTCGGCCACCAACTGCCAATGCGCTGCTCCGCGTCGAAGTACCAGGCGCGCGAGTCGGACGACAGTTTGCCGTTCTCCAGGTAGTGGGCCTTGGGATTGCCAGGCGGGTTGAGGATGCTCTGGATATGCCCGCTGTTGGACAGCAGGAAGCGTCGGTTGCCACCGAGCAGCAGGGTCGAGCGGTAGACCGTTTCCCAGGGAGTGATGTGGTCGTTGACGCCGGCGACGCTGAAGCTGTCCACCGTGACCCTCCGCAAGTCGATCGGAGTGCCGCAGACCTCCAGGCCGCCGCTGCGGATCAGCGGGTTGTGCTTGAAGAGGTCGAGAAAGTCGCCATGCAGTGCTGCCGGCAAACGGGTGTTGTCGTTGTTCCAGTAGAGGATGTCGAAGGCCGGCGGTTGCCTGCCGAGCAGGTAGTTGTTGACCCAGTAGGTCCAGACCAGGTCGTTGCTGCGCATCCAGGCGAACACCTTGGCCAGGTCGCGGCCGTCCAGCACGCCCTGGCGATAGGAGCGGAGTTTGGCCGCCTCCAGGGTCTCCTCGGTGACGAACAGGGCGGCCGGGCACTCCACCCGGCTGTCCAGCAGGCTCACCAGATAGCTGGCACTGGCCACCTTGTGCAGTTGCCGCTTGGCCTGCAGATGGCCTTGCAGGGCGGCGATGGTCAGGCCGCCGGCACAGGCGCCCGCCAGGTTGACCGCCTTGCTGCCGGTGATCGCGCGGCAGGCATCGAGCGCTTCCTTCAGTGCCTGGACGTACGTGGACAGACCCCATTCGCGATGGCGTGCGTCCGGGTTGCGCCAGCTCACCATGAACACCTGCAGGCCGTTCTTCAGCACGTATTGCACGAAGCTCTTCTCCGGGCAGAGGTCGAAGATGTAGTACTTGTTGATCTGCGGCGGGACGATCATGAGTGGCTGCTGGTATTGCTTCTCGCTCATGGGCTTGTACTGGATCAGCTCCAGCAACTCGTTGCGGAACACCACGGCTCCGGGCGTTGTGGCGATGTTTCGGCCGACTTCGAAGGCCGTCTTGCTGACCTGGCTGGGCATGCCGCCGTTGTGCAGCAGGTCGTCCGCCAGGTGCCGCAGTCCGTGGACCAGGCTGAGCCCCCCGGTGTTGAACATCTCCTTGAGCGCCAGTGGGTTGAGCAGGCCGTTGGTGGGGGATAGCGCATCGCCGAGCAGTGTCAGGATGAATCGGGCTCGGGCCTGGTCGTCAGCCGACAGTTTGCTCTCGTCGATCCAGGCATTGAGCTGTTTCTGCCAGGCCAGATAGCTCTGCAAGCCTCTTCGGTAGAGGGGGTTGAGCTGCCACGTCGGGTCCTGGAAGCGCGCATCCTGGACCGCGTGGGGGGGCGGCGTTTTGCCAAGCAACACGCGACCCAGTTGGCTACCAAGGGCCAGGACATGCCGGGTGCTGTGTACTGGTTGCTTGAGGCCCAGCAGCGCCAGGGTACCCAGGGTGGAGAACATATCCCGGCCGCGCAGGACGGGGGTGGGGCTTTCTTCTGTTGTCACAATGTTCGCGGGTTCAGGCAAGGTGCCTGCCGCTGGTTTATCTCGCATGGACCACACTCCGTCGTGCTCCCATCGGGAGCCGAACAGAAAAGGGTTGAACCAAGGCGCTGCGCAGGTGCATCAATCCGCGCCGGGGAACCATCGCCCCAGCGACACACCTCCGCCAACGGCGGTCAGTGAACTGCGCGCCGCGCGGTGAGTAAGTGGTCGCTGGTGACGTAGCGGTGTGGCCTCTCCAGCGGCCGCACAACGGGCGCCTTGATCACCCCGGAATCCTGTTGCAGAAAGCCGAGCAAGGCTTGCCGGGTGGCCCGCCACGCCTCCTTGTGTTCCATATCGAGAAAGTGCCCGGTGTTGCGGATAGTGCGGAACTGGCACTGACGGGCATGGCCGGCGAACAAGCGGGCGTCTCCCGTCGAGGTGTACTCGTCCCACTCGCCATTGACGAACAGCAGCGGAATGTCGATAGCGGCGGCGCAGGCGATATAGCGCTGGGCGCCTTGCTTGAGCACCTCATTGAAATGAGCGTGCATCTGCCGGTACTCATGCTCGGCCAGGCTGCTGATGTAGCGGAAATTGAAGCGTTTGAAGAGAGGCGGCAGGTGCTTGCCGATGGTGCTGTTGATCAGGCGGCCGACCTTGATGCGGTCGCAGGTCTGCAGCACGTTCAGGCCGCTTTCCAGGTAGTCGCGCATGGGTTGGCTGATCCGCCCGGCGAATGACGCGATCACCGCCTTCTCGATCCGTCTTGGCCGCTGGGCCAGTGCCAGCAGGGTCGCCGCGCCACCCCAGGAGAAGGACAGCACATGGTCGGCGGCGACCCTTTCGATCAATTCCAGCAGAATCTCCGCCTCGTCCTCCTCGCTGAGCAGCCGACCCGGGTAGTTGTACGGTTTCGACTGGCCGGCGTAGGGCTGGTCGTAGAGCACCACGTTGAACCGCGGCTGCAGGTAACGCACCGTCTGGGCGAACGATGCAGTGGTCGCGAATGCGCCGTTGACCAGAATGATGGTCTTCCTGGCGGCGGGGTTGCAGTAACGCTCCGTATAAACCTTGTACTTCCTGTGAATGTCGACGATGGCGGTTTCCGGCTTCATGGTCTTTCTCTCGCACGGATTGGGCTGAGCGGACAGTCGGAGCAGCTGTTCGCAGGGCTATTCCACAGGCAGCAGACCGCCTCGGCCTGACAGACGAATGCCAAGCGAATGAGTGACTGCCGGGTTACTTTCGATGAGCCGCGAAAGTCGGATGGCATGACTCTTTACTGGGCAACGGGGCAGAGAAAACGCCTGTGTGTCCAGCCTGCACGGTTCGACTGTCGTTGGCCCCACAAGGGACGAAAGCTGTGGGGGAGTTCAACTATGCCGGCTCGATGGAAACGTCACCATCGTCGTTTGCCGAAGATGGGTGTGGCGATTTCCGTCGAGCACTTGTCGTGGATCGCCTACAGGCCGTCGTGAGGAAAGCGCAGTCGCTTGCGGCGGGGTGGGGTCTCAAGACGACAGAGCATGGTCGTCTGTTGAGGCGGCGAAAGCTGCTCCAGCCGGGCGGCAGGAGCAGGAGAACCGGCCATCCCGAGGATGGCCGGCACCTTTCAGGCCGACAGGCTCAGCTGGCTGCCGACACGGCTGCTGCCGTAGCCGGCGGCACCTGCTTCGTATTGCTTGAGCAGGGCGGCCACCAGGCGACCATAGCCCTGGTCGTCGCTGCTGCCCGTCGATTCTTCCGACTGACCGAACTGCATGCCATCCGGTCCCTGGCCTGGGGGCGGAGGTGGTGGGGCGAGGGCGGCGGCTTCGTCCTGGTTGAGGCTGCCATCGCCGTCGCTGTCCAGTTCGCCGAACAATGCGTCCACGTCCAGCCCGCTGTCGGTGCCGATGGCGCTGGTCAGTTCTTCCAGGCCGAGCACACCGTCGCCATCGCTGTCGATGCTGGCGAACATTTCCTCGGGGTTGGGCCCGCCCTGGGGTGGCGGTGGCGGCGCCAGGGCGGCGGTTTCGTCGAAGTCGATGGAACCGTCCGAGTTCGCGTCCAGCTGGCTGAACAGCTCGTCCAGGTCGATTTCCAGGCTGCTATCGCTCTCCTTGGCGGTGTCGAGGGCGGTGGACAGCTCGTCCTTGGCCACGCTGCCGTCGCCATTGGCGTCCAGCAGGCTGAAGAGTTTTTCCTGGGCCTTGTTCTGTCCCGAGGCGCCGCAGCCTTGCGGGCGCGCCTGGGTCGAGCTCGAGGCGTAGCTGTAGCTCGAGTAACTGCCGACTCCACTGATCATGGGTCACTCCTGTGCAGGTTGGCGGAACCGGAATGGGTCTTCCGGTGCTGGCAGTCTCGGCGGGTCAATTGTCCAGGCTGTGTGGGGTTTGTATCGGCGCGCTGACAAAGGCTCGCAAGCTCATCCCGTAGGGTGGGCTTCAGCCCACCGCCTTCGGTCAGCGGCGGGGAAGCGTCAGACGTGCCAACAGGCCGCCGCCCTCGGGCGTCAGCAGTTCCAGATCGCCGCCCTGCCTGCGTGCAGCGTCGCGGGCGATGGTCAGGCCCAGGCCGATGCCGCCGGAATTGCGGTTGCGTGAGCCTTCCAGGCGGTAGAACGGCTCGAACACCGTTTCCCGCAGTTCGGCGGGAATGCCGGGGCCGTGGTCGCGAACCTCAATGCGCACCTGCTGCTTGCCATCTTCCAGCCGTATATGGGCGTGGCCGGCGTAGCGCAGGGCATTGTCCACCAGGTTGGCGATACAGCTGCGCATGGCCAGGGGCTGTGCCCGAAGGGGCGCGCAGTGGCCGTCCACCGTGACTTCCTCACCCTGTTCCTGGGCATCCTCGGCCAGGGATTCCACCAGGGCCTGAAGGTCGAACCATTGCAACGACTCGTGGGCCCGCTGCTCGTTGAAGTAGTTCAGGGTGGCATCCAGCATGCCCACCATGTCACCCAGGTCCTGGGACAGGCGACCGCGCAGGGCCTCGTCATCCACTTGCTCGACCCGCAGGCGCATGCGCGACAGCGGCGTGCGCAGGTCGTGGGAAACCGCTGCCAGCATCCGATTGCGCTGGGCCACCTGCGCGCGGATGCGCTCCTGCATGCGATTGAAGGCATGGGCGGCCTGGCGGACCTCCTGGGGGCCGCGCTCCTCGAGGGGCGGGCTTTCCAGGTTTTCGCTCAGGCGCTCGGCGGCATCCGACAGGCGCTGGATCGGCCGTGCCAGCCAGCGTGCGCCCAGCCATGCGGCGGCCACCAGGGTGACGCACTGGAAGGCCAGATGCACCCAAGGCCCACCGAAGCGCGGTGGTGGCGGTGGCGGGCCCTGGAAAGCGGGGCCCATTGCGGTCGGTGGCGGCGGCGGAGGGGGCGGTTGGCCGCCGTACTGCCTGAACCAGAGAAAAGCCAACAGGTGGGCGATGACGATCGCCAGCAGGAAGATGCCGAACAGTCGGCCGAAGAGGGTGTCGGCCTTGCGCATCAGCCGATGTCCTTGGCGTCGAACAGGTAACCCTCGCCACGCACCGTCTTGATCAGACGCGGCGAACGCGGATCGTCCCCCAGCTTTTGCCGCAGGCGCGAGACCAGCAGGTCGATACTGCGGTCGAACGCCTCGATGGAACGGCCCCGCGCCGCGTCCAGCAACTGCTCGCGGCTGAGCACCCGGCGCGGGCGTTCGAGGAAGACCCAGAGCAGGCGGAACTCCGCGTTGGACAGCGGCACCACCAGGCCTTCCGGGGATTGCAGCTGACGCAACACACCGTCCAGCCGCCAGGCATCGAAGCGGATGCTGCTGCGGGGATCGGGGCGTGGCGCTTCCCGGTCGTCCCGCACCCGGCGCAGGATGGTCTGGATGCGCGCCACCAGTTCGCGGGGTTCGAAGGGCTTGGCCATGTAATCGTCGGCCCCGAGTTCCAGGCCGATGATGCGGTCCGCTGGTTCGCAGCGGGCGGTGAGCATCAGGATCGGGATATCCGACTCCGCCCGCAGCCAGCGGCACAGGCTGAGGCCGTCTTCCCCGGGCAGCATCAAGTCCAGCACCACCACGTCGAAACGCGCTTCGGCCAGGGCCTGGCGCATGCCTTGTCCATCGTCCACGCCCACCGCCTCGATATTGAAACGCGCCAGGTAGCCGCAGAGCAGCTCACGGATAGGGGCGTCGTCATCCACGATCAGGGCGCGGACGCTCCAGCGGTTCCGGATGAAGGGCATGTCCGAAGTGGGGGTCGATTGCATGGTGAAGCTCTTGCCGAGGGGAGGGCGGGCGCCTGCCGGCCCCGGGAATCACAAGGGAGGATGCTACCGCGCCCGAAGCGCGTCAGCCATTGGCGGGCAAGGCTGGCGCAGTCGGTTGTCGGGGGCGTGTCGGGTTTGTATCGAGGAGGATACAAAGCCGTGATGTGACGTCGGGCGCCGTCGATCGCGAATGAATTCGCCCCTACAGGAAAGGCACCTCAGCCCGTTCCCGCCTCAACCCCCACTTCTTTACGCATTCTTGATGCCCCGCAGCGCCCTCGGGGCTCGTTCCTTTACGCACCCCGTTCCGACAATGGCTCCACGGCGGCAAGGACCGCATCAAGGAGCACAAGCAATGAGCATTCTCGACGGGGTGTCCCTGGTTCTGGCCATGGGACTGTTCATCTATCTGCTGGTGGCGCTGCTGCGCGCCGAACGCGGCTAGGAGGCCCCATGCAACCTCAAGACGTCGGCCTCATCCTGGCCTTCTTCGTGCTGGTGCTGGCACCGGCACCGTTCCTCGGGCGCTTTTACTACCGGGCGATGGAAGGGCAACGCACCTTTCTGACTCCGGCGTTCGCGCCCGTAGAGCGTTTCTGCTATCGCATCGCCGGCGTCGATGCCGAGCACGAACAGGACTGGAAGGGCTACTGCGCCGCCCTGCTGGCGTTCAACCTGGCCGGCCTGGCGCTGCTCTTCGCCATCCTCATGCTGCAGGGCGTGCTGCCGCTGAACCCGCAGAAGCTGCCGGGCCTGGAGTGGAGCCTGGCGTTCAACACCGCCGTCAGCTTCGTCACCAACACCAACTGGCAGGCCTACAGCGGCGAAGCGACGCTGAGCTACTTCAGCCAGATGGTCGGCCTCGGCGTGCAGAACTTCGTCAGCGCCGCTGTCGGCCTCTGCGTATTGGTGGCCTTCGCCCGTGGTATCAGCCGTCGCAGCACCGACCGCCTGGGCAACTTCTGGGTGGACCTGACGCGCGGCACCCTCTACGGCCTGTTGCCGCTGTGCCTGCTGCTGGCGCTGTTCCTGGTCTGGCAGGGCGTTCCGCAAACCTTCACCGACTACGTCCATGCCGCGACCCTGCAGGGTGCCGACCAGAGCATCCCCCTGGGCCCGGCGGCCAGCCAGATCGCCATCAAGCAACTGGGCACCAACGGTGGGGGCTTCTTCGGCGTCAACTCGGCGCACCCGTTCGAGAACCCCACCATCTGGAGCAACCTGGCCGAAGTCGTCTCCATCATCCTGATCCCGGCGGCCCTGGTGTTCACCTTCGGCCACTACGTCAAGGACCTGCGCCAGAGCCGCGCGCTGCTGGCCTGCATGCTGGTGCTGTTCATCATCGGTCTCGGCGTGACCCTTTACCGCGAGTACCAGCCGAACCCGGCCCTGGCCGCGCTGCCCATCGAGCAGACCGGTTCGCTGGAAGGCAAGGAAAGCCGCTTCGGCATTGCCGCTTCGGCGCTCTGGGCGGTGACCACCACCGCCGCGTCCAACGGCTCGGTGAACGCCATGCACGACAGCTTCAGCGCCATCGGCGGGATGATCCCGATGTTCAACATGATGCTTGGCGAGATCATCTTCGGCGGCGTCGGTGCGGGCCTCTACGGCATGCTGCTGTTCGTGCTGATCGCCGTGTTCCTCGCCGGCTTGATGATCGGCCGTACCCCGGAATACCTCGGCAAGAAACTGGAAGCCCGCGAAGTGCGCCTGCTGGTCGCCACGCTGCTGGTGATGCCGGTGGGTGTGCTGGTGTTCTGCGGCCTGGCCATCAGCCTCGCCGGGCCGGCGGCGTCCATCACCAACCCGGGTGCCCACGGCTTCAGCCAGGCCCTGTACGCCTATACCTCGGGTACCGCCAACAACGGCTCGGCCTTTGCCGGCCTCCAAGCCAACACGCCGTTCCACAACATGTTGATCGGGCTGGCCATGCTCCTTGGCCGCTTCGGCTACATCCTCCCGGTACTGGCCATCGCCGGCAGCCTGGCGATGAAGAAGCGCGCACCGCTGGGCGCCAACAGCTTCCCCACCCACGGTCCGCTGTTCGTCACCCTGCTGACCCTGACCATCCTGCTGGTGGGCGGCCTGACCTTCCTTCCGGCGCTGGCCCTCGGGCCGATTGCCGAACATATCGCGCTGATCCAGGGCTTCTAACGGAGAACCAACATGAATGCCCCCATGCAGGCGCTGAAAAGCAGCGCCAAGCAGCCACCCAAGACCTCCTTCGCCGCGCTGTGGAAGCCGGCGCTGCGCCAGGCCTTCGTCAAGCTCGACCCGCGCCAGCTGGTGCGCTCGCCGGTGATCCTGGTGGTCGAGCTGACCGCCGTGCTGACCACCGTCCTCTGCTTCATCCCCAACCCGGCGGTGAGCACTGGCCTCGCCGTGCAGATCGCCCTGTGGCTGTGGTTCACCGTGCTCTTCGCCAACTTCGCCGAGGCGTTGGCCGAGGGGCGTGGCAAGGCCCGCGCCGACAGCCTGCGGGCCGGCAGCCAGGGGCTCACTGCCCGGCGTCGGAAAGACAACGGCCAGTTCGAAACCATTCCGGCTGCCAGCCTGCGTCGGGGCGATATCGTCCGGGTCCAGGCCGGTGAACTGATTCCCGGCGACGGCGAGGTGATCGAGGGGATCGCCGCCGTCAACGAAGCCGCCATCACCGGCGAATCGGCGCCGGTGATCCGCGAGTCCGGCGGCGACCGTTCCGCCGTCACCGGCAACACCCGCATCGTTTCCGACTGGCTGCTGGTGAAGATCACCGCCAACCCCGGCGAATCGACCCTGGACCGGATGATCGCCCTGGTGGAAGGCGCCAAACGCCAGAAGACCCCCAACGAGGTGGCGCTGGACATCCTGCTGATCGGCCTGACCCTGATCTTCCTGCTGGTGGTGGGCACCTTGCAGCCCTTCGCCCGCTTCGCTGGCGGCGACCTGCCGCTGGTCTACCTGGTGGCGCTGCTGGTGACCCTGATCCCCACCACCATCGGCGGCCTGCTGTCGGCCATCGGCATCGCCGGCATGGACCGCCTGGTACGGCTGAATGTGATCGCCAAGTCCGGCCGTGCGGTGGAAGCCGCCGGTGACGTGCACGTGCTGATGCTGGACAAGACCGGCACCATCACCTTCGGCAATCGCCGCTGCAGCGCGATGATCAAGGCCCCTGGCGTGGCCGGCAAGGAACTCTCCGACGCCGCGCTGCTGGCCTCTCTGGCCGACGAGACACCGGAAGGCAAATCCATCGTCGAATACCTGCGCGCCCTGCATGCGATTCAGGAACCGGCCCGCGAGGAGATCACCGCCATTCCGTTCACCGCCGAGACCCGCCTCTCCGGCGCCGACTGGGCCGGCCACCACTACCGCAAGGGGGCGGTGGACGCGGTGCTGGGCTGGGTAGGCATGGACCGGGCGGACATGCCCGCACCGCTGGCCCGGGAGATCGAGAAGATTGCCCAGAGCGGCGGCACTCCGCTGCTGGTGGCGGCGGACGGCACGTTGCTGGGCGCCATTCACCTCAAGGACGTGGTCAAGCCCGGTATCCGCGAGCGTTTCGCCGAGCTGCGAAAGATGGGCATCCGCACCGTGATGGTCACCGGCGACAACCCGCTGACGGCCGCCGCCATCGCCGCCGAGGCCGGGGTGGACGACGTGATCGCCGAAGCCACGCCGGAGAAGAAGCTGGCGCGCATTCGCCAGGACCAGGGCGAGGGCCGGATGGTCGCCATGTGCGGCGACGGTGCCAACGACGCCCCGGCCCTGGCCCAGGCTGACGTGGGCCTGGCCATGAACGACGGCACCCAGGCCGCCCGCGAAGCCGCCAACCTGGTGGACCTGGACTCCGACCCGACCAAGCTGCTGGACGTGGTGCAGGTGGGCAAGGAACTGCTGGTCACCCGTGGCGCCCTGACCACCTTCTCGGTGGCCAATGACGTGGCCAAGTACTTCGCCATTCTCCCGGCACTGTTCGCCGGCATCTACCCGCAGCTCGGCGTGCTCAACGTCATGCAGCTGGCCAGCCCGCAGAGCGCCATCCTCTCGGCCATCGTATTCAACGCGCTGATCATCATCGCGCTGATTCCCCTGGCCCTGCGCGGGGTGCGGGTCCAGGCCACCGACGCGGCCCACCTGCTGCGCCGCAACCTGCTGGTCTACGGCCTGGGCGGCATCGTCGCGCCCTTCTTCGGCATCAAGGTGATCGACCTCCTGCTCAATGCCGTAGGGCTGGTGTGAATTCACCCCTCTCCCTTCTGGGGCGAGCAGGCACCGCTTTTGGAGGCATTGCCTCCAGTGCCTGCGAGCGACTGAACGCGAAGCGGTCAGGCCGGGGCGCGGAGCGGGGGCTGGGGGTGAGGGAAAAGCACCCCCGCTCGGACTTAGATTTCCAACGAGGAACTGAATATGCTTAGCCAAATCCGCCCAGCCTTTAGCCTCCTGGCCCTGATGACCCTGATCACCGGCGTCGCCTATCCCCTTACCGTCACCGGCATCGCCCAGCTGGCCTTCCCTGAACAGGCCAACGGCAGCCTGGTGCATGACGCCAAGGGCGAAGTGCGAGGCAGCAGCCTGCTGGCACAGAACTTCGAAGGCCCGGAGTGGTTCCAGCCGCGTCCTTCCGCCGCCGGCTTCGCCACGGTGGCCAGCGGCGCCAGCAACCTGGCGCCGAGTAACCCGGCCCTGGCCGAACGGATCAACAAGGATGCCTCCCGCCTGGCTACCGAAGGCCACGGCAAGGTGCCCATGGCCCTGGTCACCACCTCCGGCAGCGGCCTCGATCCGCACCTGCCGCCGGACGCCGCCCGCTTCCAGGTTGCCCGCATCGCCGCCGAGCGCGGCGTGCCCGCCGAGAGCCTGGAGCGCCTGGTGGAGCAGAACACCGAGCGCCCGCTGGTGGGCCCGGCGGTGGTTAACGTGCTGGCCCTGAACACTGCGTTGAATGAGATGACTCGATGAGTGATGCGTTGCGCGCCGACGCGCTGCTGGCCGACATGTCCCGAGAGGGGCGCGGCCGCCTGAAAGTGTTCCTCGGCGCGGCACCGGGCGTGGGCAAGACCTACGCCATGCTCCAGGCCGCCCAGACGCAATGGCGCCAGGGCGTGGACCTGCGCGCCGGCGTGGTGGAAACCCACGGCCGCGCGGAAACCGAAGCCATGCTCGCCGGGCTGCCGCAGCAACCGCTGCGGCGCTTCGAGTACCGCGGCATGGACCTTGCCGAGATGGACCTCGACGGCATCCTCGCCCAGCCACCCAAACTGGTGCTGGTGGACGAGCTGGCGCACACCAATGCGCCCGGCAGCCGCCACGCCAAGCGCTGGCAGGATGTGCAGGAACTGCTCGATGCCGGCATCGACGTCTACACCACGGTCAACGTCCAGCACCTGGAAGCCCTCAACGACCAGGTCCGCGACATCACGGGCGTGCAGGTGCGCGAGACCCTGCCGGACTGGGTGCTGCAGGAGGCGGACGAGATCCTCCTGGTGGACCTGCCACCCCGGGAATTGCTGGAGCGGCTGCGGGAGGGCAAGGTCTATGTGCCCGAGCAGGCCCGCGCCGCCATCGATGCTTTTTTCTCCCAGACCAACCTCACCGCCCTGCGCGAGCTGGCCATGCAGACCGCCGCCGCGCGGGTGGATGCCGACCTCAATCGCCGCTACCGCCAGCGTGGCCTCGAAGCGCCCGCGGTGCGTGGCCGTCTGCTGGTGGGCATCGACGGCGACCACCAGGCCGAGCGCCTGGTGCGTCATGCCAGTCGGGTCGCCGAGCGGCGCCACCTGCCGTGGACGGTGGTGTATGTGGACACCGGCGGCTCCCGCTCGGAAGAGACCCGCTCGCGCCTGCAGGGCGCCCAGCAGTTGGCCGAGCGTCTGGGCGGGGAGGTCGTGACCCTGCGTGGCGAGTCCGTGGCCAAGTCGCTGGTGCAGCATGCCGACGAGCGCCGCGCCAGCCTGCTGCTGGTGGGGCGTAGCCGCCGGCGCCTGCGTCGCCGTCTGTTCGGCCGTGGCCTGGCCGAGCGGCTGCTGTACCTGGCCGAGGGGCTGGAAGTCAGCGTGCTGGACGTCGAGGCCGACCAGCGTCCGCCAGGCCCCCGTGCCAGCCACCCCACACGCCTGATGGATTACGGCCTGGCGGTATCGGCCGCCATCACCGCCAGCGCCTTGGCCTGGGGTGTGGCCCACATGCTGGAGCTGCCCAACATCTCGCTGGTGTTCCTCGCCGCCGTGCTGCTGGTGGCGGTGCGCAGCAGCCTGGGACCGGCGCTGCTCTGTGCCGGTCTGTCGTTCCTCGCCTACGACTTCCTGTTCATTCCGCCCACCTTCTCGCTGACCATCGCCCGCCAGGAAGACGTGCTGACTCTGCTGTTCTTCCTGCTGATGGCCGGCCTCACCGGGAACCTCGCTTCGCGCCAGCGCCGCCAACTGGAGGCCCTGCGCGATACCCAGTCGGAAACCACCGCCTTGCTCGACCTCTCGCGCAAGCTCACCGCCGCCACCGACCGCCAGGCCGTGCTCAACGTTGCGGTGCAGCAATTCGGCGCCTGGACGGATGTCGAAGTCTGCCTGCTGGCTCGCAGCCGCGACGGCATCTGGAAAGTGGAGGCGGGCGTCCAGCGCCTGCTCGCCGACCAGGAGCGGGCGGCGGCGGAGTGGTCCTGGCAGCACGACCAGCCGGCCGGCTTCGGCACCGACACCTTGCCGGGTGGCCGCTGGTGGTGGCTGCCGCTGACGGGGGAGGAGGGGCCGCTGGTGCTGCTGGGCGTGAGCCCCCGCGACGAGGTGCCGTTGCCCATTGGTCGCCGCCGCCTGATCGCCGCCCTCGGTCAGCCCCTGGCCCAGGCCCTGGCCCGCGCCCAACTGGCCGAGGACCTGGAGGCGGCCCGTCTGCACGGTGAAACGGAGCAATTGCGCAGTGCGCTGCTGGCGTCGGTCTCCCACGACCTGCGCACGCCGCTCACCGCCATGCGTGGCTCCATCGACAGCCTGCTGGCCCTGGGGGAGACCATTCCCCTGGAAGACCGACGCGAACTGCTGGAAGGGACCCGCGACGAGGCCGAACGCCTGGACCGCTATATCCAGAACCTGCTGGACATGACCCGCCTCGGCCACGGCACCCTCAAGCTGGCCCGCGACTGGGTGGCGCCGGTGGACATCGTCGCCAGTGCCGTGCAGCGCCTGCGCCCGGTGTTGGCGTCGTTGCACGTGGAAACCCAGGTGCCGGAGCTGCTGCCGCTGCTTTATGTGCATGCCGCGCTGATCGAACAGGCCCTGGTGAACGTGCTGGAGAACGCCGCGCGCTTCTCGCCCACCGACGGGCGTCTGCGGGTCGCGGTGGAGGCTGACGAGTCCGAGCTGCGCTTCTCCGTCAGCGACCAGGGCCCGGGCATTCCGCTGGAAGAGCGCGACAGGATCTTCGATATGTTCTATACCGCAGCCCGAGGCGACCGGGGCGGGCAGGGCACCGGCCTGGGCCTGGCCATCTGCCAGGGCATGGTGGGTGCCCACGGTGGCCGCGTAACCGTGGGCGATGGCCTCGACGGCCGCGGCGCGACCTTGACCCTGCATCTGCCGCTGCATCCGCAGCCGCAGTTGGAGGAGGAGTGAGAACTGTTGGTCGGCTCAGAATGGTGCAGGGGCGAATTCATTCGCCAAGGGCGGCGCAGCTGCCCCAATGGGACCACCAGGGCAGACCTGCGGCCTGCTTGGCGAATGAATTCGCCCCCACAGAAAAGCGCTCCGCACGTGTAATGGATTCGACGAAGGACCCCATGACAACCAACCAACCGACCATCCTGGTCATCGACGACGAAGCGCAGATCCGCAAATTCCTGCGCATCAGCCTCACCGCTCAGGGCTACCGGGTGCTGGAGGGCGCCAATGGCCGCGAGGGCCTGGAACAGGCTGCCCTGGCCCGGCCCGATATGGTGGTGCTCGACCTCGGCCTGCCGGACATGGACGGCAAGGACGTCCTGCGTGATTTGCGGGAGTGGTCGCAGATGCCCGTGCTGGTGCTTTCCGTGCGGGCCAGCGAGGGCGAAAAGGTGCTGGCCCTGGACGGCGGCGCCAATGATTACGTGACCAAGCCCTTCGGCATTCAGGAGTTCCTCGCCCGTGTGCGCGTGCTGTTGCGCCAGGGCGGTCCCGGCGAGCAGCAGCAAGCCAGCGTTGCCAGCGGCCCGCTGATGCTGGATTTCGCCTATCGCCGGGTAACCCTGGACGGCGAGGAGGTGGCGCTGACGCGCAAGGAGTACGCCGTGCTCGCCCTCCTGGCCCGTCATCTTGGCCGCGTGGTGACCCAGCAGCAGCTGCTCAAGGACATCTGGGGGCCCACCCACGTGGAGGACACCCATTATCTGCGGGTGGTGGTGGGCCATTTGCGGCAGAAGCTCGGCGACGATCCGGCCGACCCACGCTTCATCGTCACTGAGGCGGGGGTGGGGTATCGACTGAGGGAAGCCTGATGAGCCCTGTGTCGCCAGGGTCGCGGCGCGCGTCCAGTGCTCCATGAGCGCGATCACGCTCCCCACCGGAAGAACCAGAATGCAGCAGCTGTTGAACGAAATCCTCGACGAAGTCCGGCCCCTCATAGGCCAGGGCAAGGTCGCCAGTTATATCCCCGCGCTTTCCTGCGTCAGTCCGGACCAGTTGGGCATCGCCGTCTACAGCAACGATGGCGAGCTGTATTACGCGGGCGACGGCCTGATGCCGTTCTCCATCCAGAGTATTTCCAAGGTCTTCAGCCTGGTGCAGGCCATCCAGCATTCGGGCGAGGACATCTGGCAACGCCTGGGCCACGAGCCCTCGGGCCAGCCCTTCAACTCCCTGGTGCAGCTGGAGTTCGAACGCGGGGTGCCACGCAACCCCTTCATCAACGCCGGCGCCCTGGTGATCTGCGACATCAACGAATCCCGCTTCGCGGCGCCGTCGTTGTCCATGCGCGATTTCGTGCGGCGGCTGTCGGGCAACGCCAACGTGGTGTCGGACGAAGTGGTGGCTCGCTCCGAATACCAGCACCGCGCCCGCAACGCCGCCATGGCCTACCTGATGCAGTCGTTCGGCAACTTCCAGAACGATGTGGAAGCGGTGTTGCACAGTTACTTCCACCACTGTGCGATCCGCATGAGCTGCGCCGATCTGGCGCTGGCCTTCAGCTTCCTCGCCAACGAGGGCATCAGCCCCCACAGCGGCGAACAGGTGATCACCCCGCGCCAGGCCAAGCAGATCAACGCCATCATGGCCACCAGCGGCCTCTACGACGAAGCGGGCAACTTCGCCTACCGCGTCGGCCTGCCCGGCAAGAGCGGGGTGGGGGGCGGCATCGTCGCGGTGGTGCCGGGGCGTTTCACCGTTTGCGTCTGGTCACCGGAACTCAACGCGGCGGGCAATTCCCTGGCGGGCATGGCGGCGCTGGAGAAGCTTTCCGAGCGGATTGGCTGGTCGATTTTCTAGCGCGCCGATCAGGTGGGGCGAACAGCTATCTGTAGGGGCAAATTCATTCGCCAAGGGCGGCGAAGCTGCCCCCGTCGACCGTCAGGGCAGACCTGCGGTCTGCTTGGCGAATGAATTCGCCCCTACAAGAATCCCGCGCCCGAAAGGTTCATTTGCCCTGCTCATACCGCTCCATGGTTTCCCGGGCGATCTGCCGGCCAAGCTGGATCAGCTCCGGGGCCTTGTAGAACTCGAAGAAGCGGCACACGCGCTTGGGCACGTTGATCAGGATGTCCGGCGGGTAGCCGGCGATCTTGTATTGGGCGAGGGAGGTCTGCATCACCTCGAAGCTCTGGTTCACCAGATCCAGCAAGGACGCGGGGCCGACGCTGGCCACCACCTCCGAGCCGCTGGCGGACCTGGGCGCGCCCTCGGTCTGTGGTGCGGCGCCCGGTTGCTGCATCTGCGGCGCGGCGTTCTCCAGCCAGGGGTTGCCGCCCGGCAGGCTCTCGGGGTCGAGAATGTCGTGGGGTTCGGAGCCGCTGCGCTTGAGGAAGCCCAGTCGCGAGCCGAGGGAGTCCATCAGCAGGTCGATACGTGACTTGATTGCCGGTGGCCGTTCAATCACCGGCAGCTGGTATTCGCGCTGGGTGGTGGCGTTGAGGTTGACGGCGATGATCAGGTCGCAGTGGCTGGACACCACCGGAATGATCGGCAGCGGATTGAGCAGGCCGCCGTCCACCAGCATGCGGCTGCCCTGGACCACCGGGGTGAAGAGACTGGGAATCGCCGCCGAGGCGCGCATGGCCTGGTGCAGGCAGCCTTCCTGGAACCAGATTTCCTGCTGGTTGGTGAGGTCGGTGGCGACCGCCGTGTAGGGAATGGAAAGGTCCTCGATATTCACCTCGCCGACGATGTCGCGGATGCGCCCGAAGACTTTCTCGCCACGCAGGGCGCCAAGTCGGAAGCTCACGTCCAGCAGGCGCAGCACATCGAGGTAGTCCAGGCTTTCGGTCCATTCGCGGTAGTAACGCAGCTTGCCGGCGGCGTAGATGCCACCCACCACAGCCCCCATCGAGCAGCCTGCGATGCAGGCAATCTCATAGCCGCGTGCCTCGATTTCTTCAATCACGCCGATGTGCGCGTAGCCCCGCGCGCCCCCCGAACCCAGCACCAGTGCGACGCGTTTTCTCATTCGAAGATCTCCCCAGGAATGATTCGACGATACGCCCGTGGCAGGGTGGCCGCCAAGGCGCGCCGATCCTTCTCGAAAGCCAGTCGTCGCCCCTTTGAGACCCATGTTCGAAGTTGAATCTTCCCGATATCAAACCGTCTACCGAGAAACTAGAATCTATCGATCTTCAACAAAGGAGTTATATCGATGAAAGCCTGGATCAGCCTGCCCCTGATGGCCTTGCTGTTGGTTGGATGTGCCGGTAAGACGGCCTATCGCGACAGTTGTGCGGACCAACTCGACACCGCCTGGAAGGAACTGGACCTGGCCAAGGCTGAAGGCTTCTCCGGCACTGTGAGCTATTCCAAGGCCCTCAGTCTGCTCACGGCCGCCAAGACCCAGCAGCAGTTCGAGGCTTTCGAGGGCTGCACCAACAAGGCCGAGAAGGCCCGTTTCTACATCCGCGAGTCCCGCGCGGGGCGCTGATCCCCGCCTGCCCGCGAAGCCGTCAGGCTTCGCGGTGCGCTAGCCGATACTGGTGTGGCGTGACCCCCTTCCAGCGCTTGAACGCGTGAATGAAGTTGGACACGTCGCCATAGCCCAGGCGCTCGGCAATTTCCTCCAGACTCAGCCCGGTGGAGACCAGCAGTTCCTCCGCCAGCGCTCCCAGCACTTCCTCCTGCAATTGCCGAAAGCTCGTGTCCTCGGCCGCCAGCTTGCGCCGCAGCGTGCGCGAGGTCATGTGCAGCTCCTGCGCCAGGCGCTCCATGTCCGGCAACTGACCCGGACGGGCCAGCAACAGGTCGCGGATGCGGCCGGCAAAACCAGCGCGCTTCCGGCGCCGGGCAAGGATGGCTTTGCACTGTTCCTCGCAATGCTGTGCCACCAGCGAGTTGGCGCCGGGCAGGGGCAGGTCCAGCAGGGCACGGGCGAAGACGACGCAGTTGTCGCTGGCGCCGAAACGGGGTGCCACGCCCAGCAGTTCCCGCCAGGGTTCGATGTCGGCCGGCTCAGCGATGCGGAAGCGGGCTTCGCGCACGGGCAGTTCGGCATTCACCAGGTCCCGGTGCACGCTGAGAGCGCCCGAAACATCCCGTTCCAGGAGGAACGCTTGCAGGTCTTCGGGCAGGTCCTGGTCGACGAGGAGTAGCCGGGCCTCATCGTCCTGTTCCTCCAGACGCATGCTGTGGAAGGCGTAGGTCAGGTCCAGGTAGCGCAGACCCAATTGCGCGGCGCTTCTGAAGGTGGAACTGCTGAGCAGGGCGAAACCCCAGATGCCGTAAGTGTTGAGGCGGTAGCGTTTCCCGGCCTGCAGGCCCATGCCGGGGCGTTGGCCGAGTTCTCGGGCGAGGTTGCGCATCAGCTCCAGTTCCTGGCTGGCGTCCACCTCGGCGCCGGGGTCGCCGAGCAGGCGCCAGTCCAGCCCGGTGCCGGCCAGGCACTGCTCCAGGGTCAGGCCCTGGTCGAGGCCGAACTGGGTCATCAACTGCACGCTGATGGCGCTGCGCCGGGGCGGTTTGGGCGTGGGGGCGGGCATGGGAAATGGGCCTGTGCGGATTGTCCGAAACTCACAATTTGCTGTCCGACTATGCCATAACGCGGCAACGGCTGCCGATCTAGGATTCTCCCAACCGCACAGGCCCTGGGGCCGAGGCGGGATCATCAATGGGAGATAACAATGCACAACAGTTCCCAGCCGGCACCCTTGCACGTGCTCATCATCGGCGCCGGCTTTGGCGGCCTGGGCCTGGCCATCCAGCTGCAGAAGGCGGGCATCCAGGACTTCCTGATCCTGGAGAAGGGCAGCGACGTGGGCGGCACCTGGCGCGATAACAGCTACCCCGGCGCGGCCTGCGATGTCCCTTCGCACCTGTATTCCTTTTCCTTCGAACCCAAGGCCGACTGGTCGCGCAAGTTCGCGCCCCAGCAGGAGATCTTTGGCTACCAGCGTCACTGCGCGGACAAGTACGGCCTGCGCCGGCATATCCGTTTCGGCTGCGAGGTTGCCGAGGCCGAGTTCGAGGCTTCCATTGGCACCTGGACGGTGAGCACCCGCGCCGGTGAACGCTTCCGCGCGCGGGCGCTGGTCAGTGCCTGCGGTCAGCTGAACCGTCCGGCCTGGCCGCGCATCGCGGGGCTGGATGGCTTCAAGGGCGCGCTGTTCCATTCGGCCTGCTGGGACCACGACTACTCGCTGGAGGGGAAGCGGGTGGCGGTGGTCGGCACCGGCGCCAGCGCCATCCAGTTCGTGCCGCAGATCGCGCCGAAGGTGGCGAAGCTCTCGCTGTTCCAGCGCTCGGGCGCCTATGTGATTCCCAAGCCGGACCGTGCCTACCGCCCCTGGGAGCAGGCGCTGATGCGGCGTCTGCCCTGGTTGCAGAAGGTCGATCGCCTGCTCAAGTACATCCAGCACGAGTCCCGGGTGCTGGCGTTTTCCGTGTTCCCGCCGCTGATGAAGGTGCTGCACCTCGCCTTCCGGCAGCACCTGGCGCGGAGCATCGCCGACCCGGCCCTGCGCGATCGGCTGGTGCCGGATTACCCGCTCGGCTGCAAGCGAATCCTGATCTCCAATGACTTCTATCCGGCCCTGGCGCGCCCCAATGTAGAGGTCATCGACAGCGGCATACGCGAGGTGACCGAGCATGCGGTGGTCACCCTCGACGGCCAGCGGCATGAAGTGGACGCCATCATCCTCGGCACCGGCTTTACCGCCACCGACTTCCTGGCGCCCATGAGCATTCGCGGGCTCGAAGGGCGCGACCTGAACCAGGCGTGGCAGGAGGGCGCCGAGGCGTACCTGGGCATCAGCGTCAGTGGCTTCCCCAACCTGTTCATCCTGTACGGACCCAATACCAACCTGGGGCACAACTCCATCATCTACATGCTGGAGAGCCAGTTCCCTTATGTGCTGGACGGCATCCGCGCGCTCACTGGCCTACGCTACCTGGACCTCAAGCCCGAGGTGCAGCGTCGCTTCAACCAGCGCTTGCAGCAGGACGTGCGCCACACCGTGTGGGAGCGTGGCTGCAGCAGCTGGTACAAGACCGCTGACGGCCGGAACACCAACAACTGGCCCGGCTTCACTTTCTCCTATCGCCGACAGGCCCGCCGTCTGGAGCTGGACCACTATGAATGCGCCCGCTGAATTCACCGCTTCCGAACCCGGTCAGCCGTTGCTGCGCGGATTCCTGCGCGGTGCCCTGCGCCTGCTGTTTCGCGGCCTCATGCGGCCGCCGACCCCGGTGCCCCTGCAGCGCCTGGTGCTGCGCGGGCTGACCGCCAGCACCCTGGCGCCCCGTGGCCTGGTCCGCGATGTCGGGCACGTGGCGGGCCGCCCCTGCGAGTGGCACCGGCCAGCCGGTGGTAGTCATGTGGTGGTGCTCTATCTGCACGGCGGCGCCTTCATCACCGGTTCGCCTGCTACGCACCGTGCCATTACCGCCAGCCTGGCCAAGCGCGCCGGGGTGGCGGTGTGCGCGCTGGATTACCGGCTGGCGCCGGAGCATCCCTTTCCTGCCGCGCGGGACGACGCGCTGGCCGCCTACCGCGAGCTGCTGGATGCGGGCTATCCCGCCTCGCGCATCGTCATTGGCGGTGACTCCGCGGGCGGCAACCTGACCCTGCTCACCGCCCTGGAGATCCGCCGCCAAGGACTGCCGCAGCCAGCGGGGCTGATCTGCTTCTCACCGGTGACCGACCTCAGTGGAACCCGGCAGCACCGCCCGCAGGCAGGTGATCCGCTGATTCACCCGGCCTGGGTGGAGCAGGCCATGGACCTCTATTGCCCGCCCGGGATGGACCGCAGCGACCCCGCCCTGTCGCCACTCTTCGCGGACCTCTCCGGTCTGCCACCCATGCTGGTGCAGGTGGCCGAAGACGAGGTGCTGCGTGACGACAGCCTGCACCTCGCCGAACGGGTGCGCGCTGCGAACGGCTGGGTCCGGCTGGAGCGCTATCCCGGGCTCTGGCATGTCTTCCAGGCCCACGCGGGGCTGCTGCGTACGGCGGACCAGGCGCTGGCCAGCGCGGCGGATTTCATCTGCCGGCACGTGGAAGAGGAGGCCTGAGATGGACAACATCCTGATTACCGGCGCCGCATCCGGCATTGGCGCCGCCACGGCGCGGCTGTTCCACGAGCGCGGCTGGCAGGTGGGGCTGATCGACCGCGATGCCGAGGCCCTGGAGGACCAGGCTGCGGCGTTGGGTGGCGTCTGGCATCGCGCGCTGGACGTGACCGACCTGGCCGCCGTCGAAGCCGCCCTGGCGGACTTCTGCCGCCAGCACGACGGTCAGCTGCGGTTGCTGTTCAACTGTGCGGGCGTATTGCGCTTCGGCCATTTCGAAGAGGTCGCCATGGCCGAGCACGCGCGCATCTTGAACATCAACGTGCTGGGACTGGTGCAGATGACCCATGCAGCTTTCCCCTACCTCAAGGCCACGCGCGGCGCCCAGGTGATCAACATGGGGTCGGCCTCGGGCGTGTATGGCACGCCGCATATGGCCAGCTACTCGGCGTCCAAGTTCGCGGTACGGGGATTCACCGAGGCCCTGGAACTGGAATGGCGTCGCCACGGCATCCGCGTTGGCGACCTGATGCCACCCTTCGTGCGTACGCCCATGGTCAGCAGCCAACAGTTCGAACCGCCGGTACTGCGCCGCCTGGGGGTGAAGCTGAGCGCCGAGGACATCGCCCGCGCCGCGTGGCAGCAGGCTCAAGGTGCGGCGGTACACCGCCCGGTGAGCTGGCTGTTCCGCTTGATGTACGGGGCGGGGCAGGTGTCTCCGGCGTGGGTGAATCGGGGGATCATGAAGGTGTTGAGCGGGGCTTGAGCCTCGCCCTCTGCCGCTCTTCCTGGAAGGGCGAGGTAGTGAGTTTTGTAGGGTGGACTTCAGCCCACCCTGGCTGCTCCGGCGCCGGATGCAGCCATCGCTTTGGGCGGTCTGGCGGAGCGAAAGGCCAATTTCCTGACGGATCAGGCGTGAGCGCCACTGGTCGCCAGTTTTGTGACAATTTGTCCAGCTTTCCGGCAGACCCGTCGCTCTGGCGCTACCCTGCAAAATGAAAGCTGAAAGATCACTCGACGAGTGAATCAGTGACCGGGTCCGCGCGGGGTCCGGTCAAGGCTTGGCGCTGTGTCTGCAGCGCCGGCCCGGGGGCGGCACTGCACGGTGTCGCGAAGCCGACTCCACCGGCTTCTCGGAAAAGCGGAACAAGCGGAACACTCATCCATCGCTAAGAGGAGGTCGTTTCATGAGCACAGCCTTCCACGATGATGTCAGCAGCAGTCTGTTGCGCCGCATGAAAGAGGGCGGTTTTGATTTCGCCCGTGTTCATCCGATCGAGTTTTACGCCATTTTCCCCGATGAGGACCGGGCGCGAATGGCCGCGAAGAATTTCCGTGGTGAGTCCTTGAATGCCCAGGTGTCGGTCCGCGCCGACGGGGCCTGGCACTTGCAAGTGAGTAAAGTGATGTACGCCACCCATGCCGGGATCGGTGATTTCGAGCACGATCTGGAGGCACTGGTGGTTCCACTCGGTGGCGTGCTCGACGGTTGGGGTGTGACCCAGGAAGTTTCCGTCAAGCAGCCTTGAAGCAACCCCGGTTCGTGGCCGCTGATGCGCCACGAACCGGGTATTCCGGACAAAGCGCCGGCTGGTTTTTTCTCCCCCCTCTGCCGCGCGTATTCCCGGAAAATCCATAGATTTCCTTTACTCGACCTCGGCATGGCCTTTGCCTCAGACTCCGACAACGGAGGCAATCCCATGACCGATATCCTGATTCTTACCCACGCCGATTTCTGCCCGCCCGGCCATCTGGCGACCGTCCTGGATCGCGAGCAGCGCGAGTTCACCGTGCTGCGCGCGGACCTGGGGGAGTTGGAGGGCTATGACCTGGACCGCCCGAAGGCTGTGGCCATCATGGGCGGGCCGATGAGCGTCAACGACCCGATGCCCTGGATTGGCGCGGAGATCGACGCGCTCCGGCATTTCATTGACCGCGACGTGCCTATGATCGGTCACTGCCTGGGCGGCCAGTTGCTGGCCCGCGCCCTCGGTGCCGCGGTGCACCGCATGCCCTACACCGAGATCGGCTGGCAGCCGCTGGAGAAGCGCGCCCCGATCACCGACAACCCCTGGCTGGCGCACCTGCCGCAGGAGTTCTCCATCTATCAGTGGCACAGCGATACCTTCGACCTCCCCGAAGGCGCCCAGTGGCTGATGGACAGCCCCTGGTGCCCGAACCAGGGCTTCTCCTGGGGCGACAAGGTGCTGGCCTTGCAAGGCCACCCCGAGATGACCGAGGACCTGGTGCGGCTCTGGCTCACCGACTGGGCCCACTTGCTGGACGAAACCCAGGCGAGCCAACAGCCCAAGGCGCGAATGCTGGAAGATCTGCCGGCCAAGGTGAGCGAGCTGAACCAGGTGGCGGAGGGGTTCTATCGGCGCTGGCTGGATCTGGCGTTCGGCTAGTCCGGCTATCGCGCTCTTGTAGGGGCGAATTTATTCGCCAAGGCCAGCGCAGCTGACCCATGGGACTCCCAAGGGCAGACCTGCGGCCTGCTTGGCGAATGAATTCGCCCCTACAGGTTTCGGCGTTTCATTCGGCTGCTAGTGCCGAATCATCACATGCCGCACCACGGTGTAATCCTCCAGCCCATACATGGACAGGTCCTTGCCATAGCCGGACTGCTTGAAGCCGCCATGGGGCATCTCGTTGGTGAGCATGAAGTGGGTATTGATCCAGGTGCAGCCGTACTGCAGGCGGGACGCCACGGCGGCGGCGCGGCCCACGTCGCGGGTCCAGACCGATGAGGCCAGGCCGTATTCGGAGTCGTTGGCCCAGCGCACCGCTTCGTCCGCATCGCTGAACGGTGTGACTGTCACCACCGGGCCGAAGACTTCCCGCCGCACGATTTCATCGTCCTGCTTGGCATGGGCCACCACCGTGGGTTCGTAGAAGAAGCCACTGCCGGCCACCGGCTTGCCGCCGGTGGCGATCTGGATGTGGGGCAGGGCGCTGGCACGCTCGACGAAGCCCGCCACCCGCTCGCGCTGGCTCTGGGTGATCAGTGGGCCCAGTTCAGTGGTGGGGTCGTTCTGCAGGCCGGTTTTCAGGCTGGATACCGCACTGGCCAGGTCGGCCACGAAGTTGTCGTAGATCTTCTTGCCCGCGTAGATGCGGCAGGCGGCGGTGCAGTCCTGGCCGGCATTGTAGAAGCCGAAGGTACGGATGCCGGCCACCACGTCGGCGAGGTCGGCGTCATCGAAGACGATCACCGGCGCCTTGCCGCCCAGTTCCATGTGGGTGCGCTTCACGCTCTCGGCGGCGCTGCGGATGATGGCTTTGCCGGTGCCCACCGAGCCGGTCAGCGACACCATGCGTACCAGCGGGTGCGACACCAGTGGACTGCCCACGGTCGGGCCGCGGCCGGTGACGATGTTGACCACCCCGGGCGGCAGCAGCTCGGTGATGAAATGGGCCACGCGCAGGGCGGTCAGCGGCGTCTGCTCGGAGGGTTTCAGCACCACGGTATTGCCGGCCGCCAGCGCCGGGCCCAACTTCCAGGCCGCCATCATCAGCGGGTAGTTCCAGGGCGCGATGGAGGCGATCACGCCCACCGGGTCACGGCGGATCATCGAGGTGAAGCCCGGCAGGTACTCCCCGGCGGCGGAGCCGGTGAGGCAGCGGCTGGCGCCGGCGAAGAAGCGGAACACGTCGGCGATGGCCGGGATCTCGTCGTTCAGGGCGGCGGCGTAGGGTTTGCCGCAGTTGTCCGATTCCAGTTTCGCCAGCTCTTCGGCGTGGCCTTCGATCTTGTCGGCCAGTTTGAGGAGCAGGGTGGCGCGGTCCCTGGGCGACGTCCTGGCCCAGCCTTCGAAGGCGGCATCGGCGGCGCGCACGGCGGCGTTCACCTGGGCTTCGCTGGCTTCGTGGACTTTCACCAGGACCGCACCGGTGGCGGGATTCAGGACATCCAGCGCTTCCCCTTCGCCTTGAAGGAACTGGCCATTGATCAGGAGTTTGGTTTGCATGATGGGGTCCTCGCTTGGGTTCCCTCTCCCTGTGGGGAGAGGGGGAAAAGCTACTTCCCACCCCCCGCCACCGACTCGGTTCCCCGCGTCAGGTAATAGGCGCCGAGGATGGGCAGCATGGTGGCGAGCATCACCAGCAGGGCCACCACGTTGGTCACCGGGACGTCGCGGGGGCGGCTGAGCTGGCTGAGCAGCCAGAGGGGCAGGGTCTGTTCGTGGCCGGCGGTGAAGGTGGTGACGATGATCTCGTCGAAGGACAGCGCGAAGGCCAGCATGCCCCCGGCCAGCAGGGCGGTGGCGATGTTCGGCAGGATGATGTAGCGGAAGGTCTGCCAACCATCCGCGCCCAGGTCCATCGACGCTTCGATCAGGCTGTGGGAGGTGCGGCGGAATCGGGCGATCACGTTGTTGTAGACGATCACCACGCAGAAGGTGGCGTGCCCGACCACGATGGTGAAGATGCCGGGCTCGATCCCGAGCGTCTTGAAGGCCGACAGCAGGGCGATGCCGGTGATGATGCCGGGCAGGGCGATGGGCAGGATCAGCATCAGGGTGATGCTCTCCTTGCCGAAGAAATCGCGGCGATAGAGCGCGGCGGCGGCCAGGGTGCCGAGCACCATGGCCAGGGTGGTGGCCAGGCAGGCGACCTTGAGGGAGAGAACGATGGCCTGCAGCACATCCTCGCGCCCGCCCACCACGGAGAACCATTCAAGGGTGAACCCCTGCAGCGGGAAGCTGTAGGCCGATTCCTCGGTGTTGAAGGCATAGAGCAGGATCACCAGGATCGGGAAATGCAGGAACACCAGCCCACCCCAGGCCGCCAGGCGCAGGCCCCAGGACGCTTGCTCAGAGTGCATCGAAGGCCCCCAGCCGCTTGGCAATGGACAGGTAGACGGCGATCAGCACGATGGGCACCAGGGTGAAGGCTGCCGCCAGCGGGATATTGCCGATCGAGCCCTGCTGCACGTAGACCATGGTGCCGATGAACAGCCCGCTGGGGCCCACCAGCTGCGGGATGATGAAGTCGCCCAGGGTCAGGCTGAAGGTGAAGATGGAGCCTGCCACCACGCCGGGGAAGGACAGCGGCAGGACGACGTGGGTGAAGGTCTGCCGGGGTTTGGCGCCGAGGTCTGCCGAGGCCTGCAACAACGAGGGCGGCAGGCGCTCCAGGGAGGCCTGGATCGGCAGGATCATGAACGGCAGCCAGATATAGGTGAATACCAGGAAGCGCCCGAGGTGGGAGGTGGACAGGGTATTGCCGCCGACGCCGGGAAGGGTCAGCAGGCTGGCCAGCAGGCCGTCCAGATGCAGCACCTGGATGAGCCAGTAGAAGATGCCGCCCTTGGCCAGGATGACCGTCCAGGCATAGGCCTTGACGATGTAGCTCGCCCACATGGGCAGCATCACCGCGATATAGAAGAAGGCTTTCTCGCGGGGCGACGCAAAGCGCGCCATGTAGTACGCGATGGGAAAGGCCAGCACGGCGCTGGCCAGGCTCACGGCAATGGCCATGACCAGGGTGCGCAGGATGATGTCGTAGTTGGCCGGATTGAACAGGGCGGCGTAGTTGGCCAGGGTCAGGTCCGTCGACACCGCCATGGTGAAGTCGTCGAAGGTGTAGAAGCTCTGCCAGAGCAGGGCGAACAGCGAGCCGATGTACACCACGCCGAACCAGAGCAGCGGCGGGGTCAGGAGCAGCAGCAGGTAGAGCGTGGAGCGTCGGTAGAGCAGGTTGGATATTCCCCGCAGGGGTCCGCTCTGCTGGCTGGCGATGACGGCGTTCATGGCCTACTCGCTGAGCGCGACCATCGCGCTGCGTGCCCAGCAGGCGTGGACCTGCTGGCCGGGTTGAGGGCGTTCGATATCCAGTTGCTCGCCGTTGGGAAGACTCACGGCCAGGCGTCCGCCGCCGTCCAGGTTGAGTTCGTAGCGGCTGTTGGCACCGAGGTATTGCACGTCGTGCACGGTACCGCTGACCTGCAGTTCGCCGTTGGCCGCACGGCCGAAGCGCACGTGCTCGGGTCGCAGGGAGAAGGCTCCCGCGTGGCCGGTGAGGCGCTGGGCCAGGTCGCCGTGGAGCACGTTGGCGGTGCCGACGAACTCGGCGACGAAGCGCGTGCGGGGTTGGCGGTAGAGGTTCTGCGGACTGTCCACCTGCTCGATGCGGCCCTTGTTGAACACGGCCACGCGGTCGGACATGGACAGCGCCTCGCCCTGGTCATGGGTGACAAAGATGAAGGTGATGCCGAGCTGGCGCTGCAGTTTCTTCAGCTCCACCTGCATCTGCTCGCGCAGCTTGAGGTCGAGGGCGCCCAGGGGTTCGTCCAGCAACAGCACGCGCGGGCGGTTGATCAGCGCACGGGCCAGGGCTACGCGTTGGCGTTGGCCGCCGGACAGTTGCGCCGGCTTGCGGTCGCCATAGCCGGGGAGGGCGACCAGGGCCAAGGCTTCTTCGGCACGGGCCAGGCGTTCGGCTTTCGCCACGCCCTTCACCTTGAGGCCGTAGGCGACGTTGTCGCGCACGTTCATGTGGGGGAACAGGGCGTAATCCTGGAACACGGTGTTCACATCGCGCTCGTAGGGCGGCAAGCCGGCGGCCTCCTCGCCATGGATGCGAATGGAGCCCGAGGTGGGCTGCTCGAAGCCGGCGATCAGGCGCAGGCAGGTGGTCTTGCCGGAGCCCGAGGGGCCGAGCATGGAGAAGAACTCGCCGTCGCGGATTTCGATGGAGACCCGATCGACCGCCTTCACGTCGCCGTAGTGGCGGCAGACATCGGTGAACTGGACGGCTGTGGTCATGTTCAGGCTCCGGGGTTTCGGCTCCCTCTCTCTCCGGGAGAGGGTTGGGGAGAGGGCAACATCGTGCGGTGCTTGACTACCCTCACCCCCGGCCCCTCTCCCGGAGGGAGAGGGGTGACTTCTCAGGAGAGATCGGCGCGGATCAGCGACCGCCCATGATCGCGATGTAGTCCTGCGTCCACCGGCTATACGGCACGTACTTCCCGCCCTGGGCTTCGGGGGTCTTCCAGAAGGCGATCTTGTCGAACTGGTCATAGCCATTGGTGGCACAACCGCTGGGGCCGAGCAGTTCGCTGCTGGTGCAGCCCTTGGCAACCACTGGCAGGGAGCCGAACCAGGCGGCCAGGTCGCCCTGGACCTTGGGTTGCAGGGACCAGTCCATCCACTTGTAGGCGCAGTTCGGGTGCTTGGCGTCCACGTGCATCATGGTGGTGTCGGCCCAGCCCGTGACCCCTTCTTTCGGGAACACGGTTTCCACCGGTTGCTTCTCGGCCTTCAGGGTGTTGGCCATGTAGCCCCAGGTACTGGAGGCGGCCACGCCTTCGTTCTTGAAGTCACTCATCTGCACGGTCGCGTCGTGCCAGTAGCGGTGCACCAGCGCGTGCTGCTTGCGCAGCAGGTCGAGGGCAGCGTTGTACTGCGCCTCGGTCAGCAGGTAGGGGTCCTGGATGCCCAGTTCCGGCTTGGCAGTCTTCAGGTAGAGCGCGGCGTCGGCGATGTAGATCGGACCGTCGTAGGCCTGCACGCGACCCTTGTTGGTCTTGCCGTCAGCCAGGTTCTGGGGCTCGAAGACCACGGCCCAGCTGTCTGGCGCCTGCTTGAACAGCTTGGTGTTGTACATCAGCAGGTTCGGGCCCCACTGATAAGGCGTGCCGTAGTGCACGTCCTTGACCGTGTGCCAGGGCGCCTCCTGAAGGCGCTCGTCGAGGGTCTTCCAGTTGGGGATCAGGGCGATGTTGATGGGCTGCACGCGCTTGCCGAATATCAGGCGCAGCGATGCGTCGCCGGAGGCGGTGACCAGGTCGTAGCCGCCCTTGGCCATGAGGCTGACCATCTCGTCGGAGGTGGCGGCGGTCTTCACGTTCACCTTGCAGCCAGTCTCTTTCTCGAACGGGGTGACCCAGTCGTAGTTCTTGTCCGACTCGCCGCGCTCGATGTAGCCGGGCCAGGCGATGATGTCGAGCTGTCCTTCACCCTTGCCGACCTGTTTCAGCGGTTCGGCGGCCTGGGCGGAGGCGATGAGGCAGGCGCAACTGACGGCGAACGAAAGGAAAGCGGGTTTGAGCGAAGGCATTATCGACTCCTGTTGTACATGACGTGCGGAGCCTGTTCGGCGGAACTGCATGCCGCTGGCGGTGCGCTGAACGCGAGCCGAAAAATACGCCCGCAGGTCGCATTGAGCAGCGTAGTTCGGGGCTTTGGGGCTGACAAGGAAGGGGGTTGGTGGCGGTTTGCTAGTGGGTTTTTCAGGGGGTCGTCCGGCCTGATTCCGGTGCTCGCGCGCTCAGAAATGAATGGTCGCCTCGCCCTTGTGCCAGTTGCAGGGACAGAGCTCATCGGTCAGCAGCGCGTCCAGCAGGCGCAGGGTTTCCTGCGGGTTGCGGCCCACGGACAGGTCGTTCACGGAGACGTGTCGAATGACGTTGTCCGGGTCGATGATGAAGGTCGCGCGCAGGGCCACACCTTCGCGCCGGTCGAGGATTCCCAGGGCGTTGGCCAGTTCGCGTTTGATGTCCGCCAGCCAGGGGAAGCTCTGGCCCTTGAGGTCCTTATGGTCACGGCGCCAGGCCAGGTGGGCGAACTCGCTGTCGGTGGAGGCGCCGATCAGTTGGGTGTCGCGGTCGTTGAGCTGCTCCAGCAGATCGCCGAAGGCCTTGATCTCGGTGGGGCAGACGAAGGTGAAGTCCTTGGGCCAGAAGAACAGCACTTTCCATTTGCCGGGGAAGCTGTCCTGGTTGAGCCGCTTGAACGCGTGATCCGGATTGGCGGAGTGTTCCGAGTCGTGGTCCACCGCCAGCAGATCGAATGCAGGCAGCTTGTCTCCGATGGTGAGCATGGTGGAATTCCTCCGGGGGCAGGGTGGAGGCGGTGGATCAGGGCAAGTATGGAAGGCCCCCGGGCCGTTTGAAATACGCCCCGGCTATGCGGTTCATAGTAGCTGCTTATGACCATAGGTCGGCAAGCTATAGCCCAGTTCCAAATCGCAACATATGCATAGAACAATCGGACCCTAGAGGCCCCTCGGCGCCGGACTAGACTGTCTGTTCCAGGGATGGCGGTGCCCTTGGGGTCAGCCCGGGGAACACCTCGCCGTCGTACTTCGTTCAAACCTGCATCGCCGCCAAATAGGGCGGGGCTGGCTGTTGCCCGCCATGGGGCGCACCAGTCTGGGGCGCGGCGACTGCGCGTCTGCTGCAAGTTGTTGAAATGCAAACGGTTGTAGCGATGGCACGGGGCTTGCGACTGCGCAATTGCCCGTGGCGACAAGGAGTTAGGCATGTCCCGCACTTTCTATGACGAGATGTATGACGCGAGTGGCGAATGCCGTCCGCATTACCGGGAATTCGCACGCTGGCTGGCGGACACGCCCCAGGAGCTGCTGGCGCAGCGGCGCCGTGAGGCGGACCTGCTGTTCCACCGTGCCGGAATCACCTTCACCCTCTATGGCGATGAGCAGGGCACCGAGCGCCTGATCCCCTTCGACACCATTCCCCGCGCCATTCCCATGAGCGAATGGCGGGTGGTGGAGAAGGGCTGCATCCAGCGCGTCAAGGCGCTGAACCTGTTCCTCGCCGACCTCTACCACGATCAGCGAATCATCAAGGCCGGAATCATTCCCGCCGAGCAGGTGCTGGCCAACGAGGGCTACCAGATCGCCATGCAGGGTCTCGACCTGCACCGCGATATCTATGCCCACATCGCCGGGGTGGACCTGGTGCGCGATGGCGACGGCACCTACTACGTGCTGGAGGACAACCTGCGTACGCCCAGCGGCGTCAGCTACATGCTGGAAGACCGCAAGATGATGATGCGGCTGTTCCCCGAGCTGTTCGCCGCCCAGCGCGTCGCCCCCATCGACCACTACCCGAACCTGCTGCTGGACACCCTGAAAAGCTCCAGCCCGCTGGACAACCCCAGTGTGGTGGTGCTGACGCCGGGCCGCTTCAACAGCGCCTATTTCGAGCACGCCTTCCTGGCCCGGGAGATGGGCGTGGAGTTGGTGGAAGGGGCGGACCTGTTCGTACGCGACGACCGGGTGTTCATGCGCACCACCGCCGGCCCGCAACCGGTGGATGTGATCTACCGCCGGCTGGATGACGCCTTCCTCGACCCATTGGCCTTCAATCCCGAATCCATGCTCGGCGTGCCGGGCCTGCTGGCGGCCTACCGCTCCGGCAACCTGGTGCTGGCCAATGCCATCGGCACCGGGGTGGCGGACGACAAGTCCATCTATCCCTACGTGGGCGAAATGATCCGCTTCTACCTGGACGAGGAACCCATCCTGAAGAACGTGCCCACCTGGCAGTGCCGCAAACCCGAAGACCTGTCCCATGTGCTGGCGCACCTGCCCGAGCTGGTGGTCAAGGAAACCCAGGGCTCCGGCGGCTACGGCATGCTGGTGGGCCCGGCGGCCAGCCGCAAGGAAATCGAGACCTTCCGCGAACGCCTCAAGGCCCGTCCCGAGGCCTATATCGCCCAGCCCACGCTGTGCCTGTCCACCTGCCCGACCTTTGTCGAGCAGGGCATCGCGCCGCGCCATATCGACCTGCGCCCCTTCGTGCTGTCGGGCCGGGAAACCCGGCTGGTGCCTGGCGGGCTGACCCGCGTGGCGCTTCGTGAAGGCTCCCTGGTGGTGAACTCGTCCCAGGGCGGCGGTACCAAGGACACCTGGATCGTGGAGGACTGACCATGCTTTCGAGAACAGCCTCCGAGCTTTACTGGATGTCGCGCTACCTGGAGCGTGCCGAGAACCTGGCACGCATGCTGGAAGTCAGCTACTCGCTGTCGCTGATGCCCCAGGACGGCCGTGGCGATGGCCTGGACGAACTGGCCATGTCGCTGCTCAGCACCGGCACCCTGGAGCTGTACCAGGAGCGTCACGGTGAGCTGAACGCGGTGCGCATGCTGCACTTCTTCGCCCTCGATGCTGACAACCAGGCGAGCATCTTCAGCTGCCTGCGCGCCGCGCGGATCAACGCCCATGCCGTGCGCGGACGGATCACCGCCGACATCTGGGAAAACATCAACGCCACCTGGCTGGAGATGCTGAACATCTCCAGCGAGGGACTCGGGCGCTACGGCATCAGCCGCTTCTGCGAATGGGTGAAAGAGCGCTCGCACCTGTTCCGTGGCGCCACCTACGGCACCATCATGCGTGGCGAGGCCTACAGCTTCATCCGCCTGGGTACCTTCATCGAACGGGCGGACAACACCTTGCGCCTGCTGGACTCGCGCTACGAGATGTTCGGCGAAGAGTCGGAGGAGGTCAGCGACCTCTCCGCACGCGGCTACTACCAGTGGAGCGCCTTGCTCCGCGCCCTGTCGTCCTTCGAGGCCTACACCGAGGTGTATCGGGGCTCGCCGGATGCCCGCCAGGTTTCCGAACTCCTGCTGCTGCGCCCCGACGTGCCGCGCTCGCTGCGTGCCTGCATGGAAGAGTTGAACCACATCCTTTCCCTCCTGCCGGGCGAAAACGGTCGCCCGGCCCAACGCCTGGCTGCCGAACTGGACGCGCGACTGCGCTACACCGCCATCGACGAAATCCTCAAGGAAGGCCTGCACACCTGGCTGACCGACTTCATCCTGCTGGTCCGACAACTGGCCCGGGCCATCCACAGTTCGTATCTGGAGGCTGTATGAAACTCTCCATTCGCCACGACACCACCTACCGCTACGATGACCAGGTCCGCGCCAGCATCCAGTACCTGCGCCTGACGCCCCAGGAAAGCGAACGCCAGCATGTGCTCAATTGGGAACTCACCCTGCCGCGCCCGGTGCGTGCGCAGGTCGACCCCTTCGGCAATATCTTCCACGTGCTGACCCTGGACGAGCCCCACGACGCCATCGTCATCAGTGCCCGTGGCCTGGTCGAGATCGACGAGCAGCGCGAGGTGGAGCACGACACGCATTCGGCCTTGCCCTTCCTGCGCTTCACCCGCCTGACCACGGCCGACGAGGCCCTGCGCGAGCTCGCCGAACACCAGTGCGGCCCTCGCCGCGACCGCAATGGCTTGATCGACCTGATGGAAGCCCTGCACGAGCAGATGCCCTTCAGAAAAGGCGTGACCGGCGTCGACAGCACCGCCGCCGAAGCCTTCGCCGTTGGCGCCGGCGTCTGCCAGGACCACACCCATGCGTTCCTCGCCTGCGCCCGCAGCCTGGGGATTCCGGCGCGCTTCGTCTCCGGCTACCTGTACCAGGGCAATGACCAGAACCTGGCCAGCCATGCCTGGGCCGAGGCCTGGCTGGGGGATGCCTGGTACAGCTTCGACGTGACCAACAAGCTGGCCCGCCCCGAACGCCACCTGAAGCTGGCGGTTGGCCTGGACTACCTGGACGCCTGCCCGGTGCGCGGCATGCGCCGGGGCGGCGGTGGCGAGCAGATGCACGCCAAGGTCGCTGCGCCGCCGCTTCTATTGATCCAGGGGCAGTAAAGCGCAGGCGCGCATCCAGGCGCTCCGCGCCGCCGGCCGCTGTTTACTGCCAGGCCCCTGACGGGCCCAGCGGCCGGACACCCGGTGCGGGGAGTCCCCACAAGGAGAACCGGCATGACTTATTGCGTCGCCATGCACCTGGCCGAGGGCCTGGTGTTCGTTTCCGACTCGCGGACCAATGCGGGCATCGACCATATCGCCACCTTCCGCAAGCTCTACACCTTCGGCGTCAGCGGTGAACGACTGATCGCGTTGCAGAGCGCTGGCAACCTGGCGACCTCGCAATCCGTGGTGAACCTGCTGAAGCAGCGCCTTGATGGGCCAGGGCCCAACCTGCACAGCGTGCCCACCCTCTACGACGCCACGGCCCTGGTGGCCGAGACCATCCGCGAAGTCATTGCCCGCGACGGCGCGCCGCTGGCCGGCAACACCGACCTGACCTGCTCCTTCCTGGTGGGCGGGCAGATCGCCGGCAACCCGCCGGAGCTCTACAGCATCTACCCCCAGGGCAACTTCATTCAGGCCACCGAAGACACACCGTTCCTGCAATTGGGAGAGAGCAAGTACGGCAAGCCCATCCTCGACCGCAACCTGGAGTTCGACACCAGCCTGGAAGAAGGGCTGCGCTGCGCGCTGGTGTCCTTCGACTCTACCATCCGCAGCAACCTGTCGGTGGGCATGCCCCTGGACCTGCTGGTCTACCACCGTGACAGCCTGATCATCCCGGCCGGCTACAGGGTGACCGAGGACGACAAGTACTTCGCCGACATCCGCAAGCAATGGGCGGCCGGGCTGCAGGCGCTGATCGGAGAGCTGCCGCCGCCGCCGGTGGAATACAACGTGTAGCTCGCCCAGGAGCTGGAAACATCGTGGACAGAGAAGCGCCGCTCACCCGGAAGAGTCTGCAGAGTGGCTCTTCACGAATGGAATTGCGTGTTTGTTCAAGAGGGAGCTTGTTGAGACGCGAGGACAGAGTTCGTTTCTGCAATCCCGAATGAGAGAGACGTCTCCTGAGTTTCGCTGGTTTGAATGGCAGCCTGCGACCAAGCACATCTCCCACACATGAAAGGGGAGTCGGCTTAGGTCCTCGATTTTAGTTTGATCGGGACGTGGGTATAGCCGTGGTCCACTCTTCGATCCGGTGCCGAGACGCTGGGCCTGGCATTCCTGAAATTACTTGGCGTAGTGGGTGACATAGCTTAGTTCGTCAGCATTTAGGACTGGCTAACGACGAGGCAGACGTGTTGTTGACGACCACTCGATGTGTAGGAAAGGGCGCTAACTCTGGGTCTCTATTGCTGGCCCTGTTATGCGATTTTTCTGATTTTGGTTATGTGGCCGAGTTTGGCGTTGACGGAGCATTCAAGGGGACTAGCATCGTCAACCGGCAGGATGAAGCTACTTTTCTGCCGTCAATTTTGAACGATGACAAGGAGTCGAGCATGACCCAGAAAGCCCAAAGCACTGCGATTAAATCCGTGGGAGAGAAGGCACTCTTCAGTAAGGAGGAACTGTTGGCACTGACCGAGGCTGTCAAGAAGTCCAAAGTTAAGGTTACTGAAACCAAGGCGATGAGCTGCGCCTACCACCGCTGATTTGCTTCACGAAAAGCAAGAAAGTGATTTCTTGCTTTTCTGCTCCTCTCGGGCAACAGGACGTATTTTCTTCAGGAAGAAGGCATGAAAGTGGTCTTTATTGGGCATCAAACTTGGCTCGTTGAACACAAGAACACCAAAATTCTGATAGATCCTCTGCTCTGTGAGGATTTCGGCCTAGTCGATGAGCTTCGGATCGAAATTTATCCCCCCCGGCGTGTCGACCCCTCGGCTTTGGCCGATGTGGAACTAATATTTCTCAGTCACGAGCATTCCGATCATTTCGATATCCAGTCGCTAGATCTGTTGCCACGCTCGGCGCGTTTCGTCGTCGGCGCTACCATCGTCGAACCGGTCAAGAGTTGCATTCGTGAGCTGGGGTTCGATCTGACGGAGGTCGATTCGACCGAGCCGATGAGGGTCGGCGACCTGCTTCTGCGTTTCTATCCTGCAGACCCCAAGACCGCGTACTGGGAGAGCCGGGTGACGCAGATTCACATCGAAGAAGTGTCGCAGCCTCGTACGGGCGTGTTCATTGCGGTGGATGCGCTGGTGTCCGAAGTGTTCAAGAAGGATCTGCTCGAACAGCGGGTCTCGTCGCCGAAACTGGTTGTCGTTTCGAATAATTCGAGGGTTTCGCCCCCCGGCGCCTTCCAGTCCCTCGAGAACTGGGCGAGTAATGCCAGCAACGGCAATCGCAAGGTCGGCCCGCTGGGCATCGGCGTGCTGAGTGCGGTTCTGACCAGCTACCTAGACGATTTTCCGACGCAACTTGAGAACGTCGCATTATGCGGAGGCGGATTCATCAAGCGCCTGGGAGGGTTCGCGGCATTTCCTTTCTCCGACCAGCCCTCGCTCAGTCGTCTGGCAAACCAGCTCAGCCTCGACACCCATGTCGTCGGGCTGCTGCCAGGGGAGGCATTTGCCCTGGATGCTGAAGAGAACCGGCAATCCAGCATCGACTGGGTCCAGGTTGACCATGTGCAGCACACGCTGTTGCTTGGGGAACTCGACGATTTCATCGCCTCGGGGCGCCACGTCGAGGTGGTGTCGTCGGTACGACCCGATCTTGACAACGAGGAACGCTATCGGCGGCTGCTGGCTCGGGCGGAGCTGGAGCTGGATCGTATCGCGCGCAGCCTTATGCTGTTTATCACTGGACGCAAGGCGCTTGAAATGACCCACTACAAAGGAAAGAAACTCGGCGGCAGGCGTATCGTCTTCAATTTCGTTTCCAGATCCTTGGGACGCCAGGACAGTTTCGCCCTCGACTTCGTCAGCGGGCGCTTCGAGCGCGAGCCCGAAGGCTCGGACGAAGTGCTGATGGAGCGCTATCCCTTCGGCGTCTGCATGCCGCTGGTGGACTTTATCGGTGTGGCTGAAGGCGATCTGCAGATCTGGGACATAGTCGGAGTGTCCATCAAGTCCTGGTTCCAGGGCGGAATCTTCGACGGCTTGATTCCCTTCTTCTACAGCTATTACGGTGAAAACGGCAGCCCGGAGTTGCTGGCGAAGATCATTGATCGGGCCATGCAGGAACGGAGGGCGAACTCGTGAAGCTTACCCTGATAGGCCACGAAAGCTGGTCGATACAGGCCGGTGGCACCCATGCGCTGGTCGATCCGATCCTGGGCCCGAGCTTCGGCAGCGACCCTCAGCGCCAGTTCACAATCTTCCCGGCCCGGGAGGTACTGCTCGAACGGCTTCCCGCGGTTGACGGTATCGTGCTGACCAGTGAGCACCTGCAGCATTTTCATCCTGCTTCGTTACGTTACCTGAAGAACAGCCTAGGGCGGCGGCTTCTCCAGCCAACTGTACTTGTCCCAGAGCTGTTCCCCGGCGCCGCCGAAGAAATCGTTCGGCGTTGCGGCCTCGACGTCCGACGCGTCGATAGCCAGGCAGAGTTCCATATCGGCGAGCTCACCTGCCGTTTCTACATGCCACATACCGGCGTGTTGTACTGGGACAATCGGGTAGCTTCCCTGCATGTCGAACATCGAGGGGGGGAGGCGCTGTTCATTCAGTCCGATACTCGCATCGCCGACAGCTACTATTCCGACGTTAACGAGGGGCGGGTCGCTGAACCTCAGGTGATGGTGGTGACCAACAACTTCCAGGCTAGTTCGAGCGAAGAGACCATTGGCCTGGATAACCTGCTGCCCGTGGCCGATGCCCGCTATTCCCGGATATCTGGACTGCGCCTGCTAGAGGAGATCATCCACCAGCCGGTCCGGCGCCTGCAGAGGGTGCCGGCGCTGATCTTGGCCGGGAACGGCTACCGAGATCCGCTGGGAAACATGCGCCAGCCCTGGTCCAACGAAGAGCTGGCGGATATCTCCAGCGAGCTATCCCTGTTGCGAGCGGTCCACTGCCTGAAGCCGGGGCAATGCTTCGACGTGGAGTGCGCGTCGCTGGGCAAGCCGGTCGACTGGGTCACCCTGCGGTCACAGGGTGAGCAGCGCCTGCGGCCTGAGCGCTGCGAGCACGCGGAAGGCCCGCGAACAAGCGTCGCGCGGATCAAGCGTCACCTCGACGAAATGGCCAAGACCTGGCTGATCGGACGCTATGGGCAGGTTCTCATGGCGCAGTCCGAGTACCTGGGGCAGTCCGTCGGACCTTGCCGCTTGGTGCTGCAATTGCTCCGTGGCGACGCCTCCCTGCAACTGGTGCTGGACATTACCAGGGTTGAGTTCGTCGAAGCACCGTACGAGGGGTTGGCGGTGATCAAGCGCTATCCCTACGGCATTCGCGTGGACTACGACGATTTCCTGAGCTTGCTGGCGGGCGATCTGCAGATCTGGGAAGTGATGAACTTGTCGGCGTCGCAATGGTATGTCTGCGATCGTTATGACAGTCCGCTGGCCTTCTGGCTGGAGTACTACAACGAACAGGTCGACGCGCGGCGCGCCCTGCGCAGTTACGAACAGTCTTTGGCGCAATCGCTATGAATGAAGTTCCGGAATTCGAACACGTCGCCCTGGATTGCCTTGTCGACGAGCAGGTCGAAGCGCGGTTGGAGGCGCTGACGCAACTGCTGGCGGAGCGCTATTGCAATCTGCGCCTGATCAGCCAGACGACCAAGTCGATGGTCTGTGCCGGCGAGTGCCGGGCGTCCCGAGGCCAGGTGATGGTTAAGCGCTATTTCGATGCGCGGGCCTACGCTGCTGAAGTCACCGGATACCTATTGTTTCGCGGGGGGCCGATTGCCGAGGTACTTCACCAGGATCCCGCCTTCGGCGTGATCGTTCTGAGGCAGCTATCCGGACGCTTTTTTCTCCCCACCCGCTCGGACCTTATGCGCGCCGTAGCGGCCTATGCAGCGCTGCATACGCAAGCGCTGGCGAACATTCGCCTGGCCTTTGGCGATCGCTGGAAACCCATCTTCGTCGATCCCTGTCTGTCGGCTTCCGCCGATCTCGCAGCGATCGATAGCCAGGGCGTCAGCGTGGGCGACGGCAAGCCGGAGCATCTAATCATTGATGACCATGCAGTTTTCGTCATCGACCTGGAGACCCATTCGCTACGTCGCAGCGTATGGTTCGACATTCTTTTCCTCGGCCGTTTCATGGGTGGGCTCGACGCGTTCTCTCAGGGGCTGGCGGAACTGGTCAAGCAATACTGTCACTGTCGTGGCCTGCAACCTTCCCATTACGATCCCGAGAAGATCGCCGCTTACTTGCAGCGGCTGTGGAACGTCGGACCCAGTCAGTCCTACCGCGAGGGATGCGCACCGTGATCTGGATGTACGGGTTCATTCCGGCGTTGCGCTACCGGCACACCGACCAACTGGTCGCGCGGCCGTTCGAAGGCAGTTTCTTCCGTGTGCTGCTGCGTCTGGCTCCGTGGGCCAGCGTCGCTTTTGTCTTGGTCTCGACGTTGCAGTATGCGGTTTCCCTGGCGTCCATCTATCTGCTTGCCACCCTGGTGGAGAGGCCGGCCGAACAGCCGTTCCACGCGAGAATGATTGCCGGGCTGCTGGTCCTGGCCCTCGGCGCTTTCGCCTTGGTGGCGATTCAGCTCAACCTGGAGCGCATTCTCTCGTTGCGCGTCTGCCATGGCTTCGAAAACCTGCTGAACAGACGGCATCGCGAGCGAATCGACCTGCCGTTGCTAGAGCGGATCGCTTCGCGGGACCTCAGCCTCGTGCTGGACGGCATCGGCAGCGGAATCGGCCTGGTGTCGGTCCCGGTATTCCTCTGCGGCGCGACACTGGCCGCGCTGCTGCAGTTTGGTTCCGCGGGGTTCTGGGCGGTATCCGCCATCTGGCTGTTTTTGCCATTGTCCTACCTGATGTCCCGGCTCTCGGACGGCAACTACGAGCGGATCATGGAGATCACTGCGCGGCGCATCGAGTTGTGTTCGGCATGGCTGCGGGACGGTCCGTTGCTGAAGCAGTTTCGGAACGGGGGGCGGCTGGCCGAGATCGAAGAAACCCTTGCAACGGAGTTGTCGCGGCGCAACCTCGACACCGTCCTGCGCGGCGCGGATAGCTACATAGTCGGTTTCGGACGGCTGCTTCCCGTCGTGCTGCTGATGGTGCTGAGCGGACTGGTTTCCGGAAATGCCTGGGGCGGTTCAATCTTCTGGCTGAGCATTCCCCTACTGGCCGCCGTTCTTTCCCTTCCCAGGGCTTACCTGAGCTACCGTACCGTTTCGCGCTCGTTGCGCGAGCTGAATTTCCTTGCGACGCACTCCGAGGACCGGCTGTCGTCTGCGATGCCGCTCAACCGGCCAGGAATCGACTTCGACAGGCGCTGGCCGCTTTGGCCGGCGACCCTTGGCGAACTGCTGCCGGTCCGGGAGCTTTTTCCCGATGACGAGCTCGCTGAATGGCTGCGGCGCTTCCGCCTGATACCGGAGCTGGGGCCGGATTTTCGGTCCGTCCTGCAGCGCTTCGTCGATGTAGACGGAAGGAATCTCTCCGAAGGCCAGAGGCTGCGTCTGCAGCTGTTGCGCGGAATACTCCTGGCCCGAGCCCAGGGACTGACCCTGTACGTCGACGACGATTTCTCGTCGCTGGACGGTGCGGCTGCCCACGGGGTGAGACAGTTGCTGCTCAGCATGGACGATGCGCTGCTTAGCGAGCGAGCCGAACAGGCCATTGCCCGGCGTGAGATCGGTGTCGAGGACATGCCGCCGCCTTTGGCAGGCGACGTTCCTGCCCCCGGCGTTGCGGATTATTCCCTGGCGAAGCTGCTCGGCTCGTGCTTTGGCGGCATCCTCTGGCTTCTTCTGCCGGCCCTGATGATGAGCTACGCGGCGAACCTGACGCTGGCTGGGAGCCAGTTCTCCGCCTGGCAGATCGTCTTGTATGCCCTGCTCGGAATCGTGCTCGGGACCACGGCAGGTCTGTTCATCGAAAGCCGGTTGCGGAGCCGCTTCTGCAGTCTGTTTCTCACGGGGCTTGGTGATCTCCGGGAGGGCGACCTGAGCGACGCCCTGCAGGTGGTTTCTCGCGATGTCACTACGGCCTTCGAGCGGATTTCCTGGTACGCCCACGACATCGCTTGGGTTCTCGCCTTGCTGGTGTGCAACGTCGTTGCGCTATGGATTGGCTTTGGTTGGCCCGGCTTGGCGGTGGCGCTGGCCTTCGGTGTGGTTCTGCTGGCGCTTTATCACCTGTCCATCGACGAGTTGTCCCGTACGCGGCGCGAAAGCGTCGGTGGTTTCGATGCCCTGATGCGCTCGACGCAGGTGGCCTACACACTGGCCGACGATGGCGGGAGCGCTTTCGGCGGCGTGCGCGCCTGGCTGGATGGCAGCCGTCGGAGGGCAATCACTGCCGGGCTCGAGCGTTTCTATACCACGCGCATGTGCAGTGTCGTGAGTCGCACGATGATGGCAGCCAGTTGCAGCCTGGTCAGCGATGCCGTGATCGTGCTGATCGTACTCATGGGTGGGCTTTACCGGAGCAGCGACTTCGGATTCACCCTGGCGGTCACCGCCTTGCTGCTGGTGCGTTCCGATCTGGCAAACGTCTTTCTGGCGGTGACCGGGCTCCGCTCGCAATCGTTGTCGGTGTCGCGGCTTTCGCACTTCGCCCGGAACAAGGCGCGGGTACTGGCAACCTTGGAGCACGACACGGTGCGCATCGCGCCGTTCGGCGCGCGTCGGGACTACCGTTCCTGCCATCTCGGGAAGGGAAGGGTGCATATGCTTTCGGGCGCTTCCGGTTCCGGCAAGAGCCAGTACCTGAAGGGGATCGCTGGCGTGACCGAGGTGGCTAGCCGCGAATCCGGCGGCGGGGAAGAGGTTCTGCGCTGTTACTACCTGGACCGGCAGGTGTTGCCGCTGATGGGCATGGGTTCTCATGGAGACTACGGGCTGATGGGCTGGTTGAGGCGATTGCCGGCTGACGGACGGCAACTGATCCTGCTTGACGAGCTGTTTTCCCTGCTTTCCGTGGAGGACCTGCAAGCGCGCCTGCGCGAGCTGGAGCGCTACGCCCGGTGGACGGGCAACACGCTGGTAGTGGTCGATCACCGGCATCGGCTCGCACACAACATCGAGCTGAGCGAGTTGGCATGTTGAGCAATACGCGTTCCGTGCAGGCCCCGCACATCTATCTTGGCGACCGTGGATTTCTCAAGCGCTACGGCAGTCCCTATTCGGCGCGGGAGGTCGAGTCCATCGTCCGTCAGGTTTTGGACGGCTCCGGCCTGGGCGTGGCTAGCGGTGACTGGCCGTCCGCGCTGGCGGTGAGCCGCGCGCTGGGCGGACGTCCCGCCAACCGCCATATCTACCACTCGCGATTCCTGGTTCGGATCATCGAACGGGGCACGGCCAGGCGCATGAGCGTCGCAGAGGTGCAGCGGACGCCTGACAGGTTCTATCTGTCCGACGGCTATCGTTTCGAGCCCGACGACGAACAGATTTCCGAGGACATCCGGATCGTCTCGCAGTGTCTGCCCGGTGTGGTCACCGTGGGAGGCGACTGGCTGGATATTCTCATCACTCGCAACGAGACGGAGTTACTCGAGGAGATACTGGCGCGAATGGAGGCTGCTTTGCCGCCTGCGACCCATCAGGTCCTGATGAGCTTCAGACCCAGCGAGGCATTCCTGGCCCTGCTGGAGCGTCGCGGGGGCAGCGGCGCGGCGGTGCCGGTGAACATTCTCGGTATGCAATGCCGCACGAGCCTGGACTACCTAGAGGCCGTCCGCCGACGAGCGCCCATCTACGCCCTGCATTGCCTGGCCGGCGGACGTGTACCGCTGCTCTCGGCCCTGGATTATGCGTTCAATCATATGCAGGTGCGGGCCTGCATCGTAGGGGCTACCCAGCGTAGGCACATTGATGCCTTGCTGTCCTGCGAGGCGATTTTCTCCGTGGAGACGGCATGACGATTGTGCTGATGCGCTGTTCCAGCTGCGCTGACGAGTCGGCCCTTGAGCCCTGCCTGCGGACAGTGTTCCAGGCCCACCCCGACCTGCTGCTGCTTACCGGACGCGCCGACTGCTACAGCCCAGTGATCCGACTGGCCAGGGAGCTTGGGATGGGTACCCGGGTGTTGGAGCATGGATTTTATGACCCGCAGCGGCTGCGCGGCGCGCGCAAGATGGACTGGCTGCTCGAACCCCATGCGGGCCGCGACGGTTCTCTGAGCCTGCACGCTACGTACCATGCGCTCGCTCTCGAGTTCGAACGGGCGCTGGAGGACTGCACAGAAGGCGCGCTGCTCGTCTACCTGGACCAACTAATGCTGGAGCTCCTGTACGGCATTCTCGCCGGCAGTTCCCTGCAGGCCATGCAAGGATTTTCCTTTTATCTCGACGAGCTGTCGGTCGCAGTTTTCGCCAGAGCCCCGCTTCGCGGCGGTTTCCAGACCTTGCTGCTCAAGTCGAATGTCAGGCCATCGGAAGCTTTCGTCTTCCGACCGGATCTGCGGCTGGTGACGCGTTAGTGGTGAACAGACCTTCGGGCGCATACAAGAATTGGAGTGAATATGGACCCCAGACGCAAGGAGTACCTCTCGACGGAGGTACATTACACAGAAGAGTCTCTGCGCATCGGCGAGCACTACGTCATGCACGAGTGGGAGCGACCACTGATCCGCCGGATGGTCGAGAATCTGAAAATCACATCGACGGACCATGTGCTGGAGATTGGATTCGGCCTGGGGATTTCGGCAACGCTCCTGCAGCAGTTCCGCCCTGTCACTCACACCATCGTCGAGCCGCATCCACAAGTTCTGGAGCAGGCCAGGCAATGGCAGGGAGAGCGTAACGGCGTCCATCTCCGGCAGGGTTACTGGCAGCAACTGGGGAGTGATTCAACCCACTTCACGGCCATTTTCTTCGATCCCTTCTGCGACGACATGGCGGCGGTCGACGACGAGAACATCTCCTTTCTTGAGTTCGCTTCTCGTACCTTGCTGGCGGAAGACGGACGCCTAGCCATGTTCTGCATACACCCGTTCCTGCCCCTCGACTACCAGCGCGCCATGTTCGCCCACTATCGGCAGGTGGAGATCGGCGTGGTGCAAGTCGAGCCTCGGGACACTGCGGACCCTACCGACAAGTGGAGTGGTCGCATGATCTCGGTCGTCCTCTACAAGTAGTGACGTGCCGTCGCATTACCGAAGTAAACGCCCCGTCCCCTGAAGGTGGGATGGAGCGGCGCTACAACATTGAATGATTAAGGAGAGATACCTATGGATGGTTTGGTTGCTCGAATTGGCCTGGCAGGCTTCGTCTGTCTGCAGGCGATCCAGGGATGGGCGGCAGACTCTTTTACATCGACACTGGCGGGGCAGGGTACTGCTAAAGCGATGACTATCGTGTTCGAGCCGCCCAAGGGCAAGGAGGACGAGTTTCTCAACGACTTCGTCAGTTCCCAGACCGCTTATATGCAGAGCTATTCCGGCCGTTCGATGGACGGAGTGAAAGTGATCAACCTAATCCCCACTGAGAAGGGCGAACCTCTGATCCATCTGATGATTTACAGCGATTCGGCGAAATTCGAGCGCGCCAGGCAGATTTTCGACTCCCGCGAAGGGTTGAAAGGGTATATCGATGGACACGTAAAGAAATACGGCGGGTACAACGTTCCAAAAGAATACCTGCAAAACACCAAGGTATATCTGAGCAACGTACTGGCCGACGCGCCATGATGGGCTCGATCAATCCGGTACGCAGAGGTGTCCGTCGCACCTGGAGCCTGGGTCTCCTGGTGGCGCTCCTCCTCACGGCCCCTTTGTTACCAGCAGAGAGCCGGGACGAGCAGTGGATGCTGGCCAATGGTTGCACCAACTGCCACGGTCTCGACGGCATCCGCAGCGAGGGACCGATTCCCTCGCTTGCCGGCCTGCCGGAGGAATACCTGTTTACGATGTTGTCGGCCTATCGCAGCTCCGCATTGCGGGGAACCATCATGAACCGAGCCATGGAGGGCTACGGCGATGCCGACTTGAGGAAACTATCCGCCTATTACGCTGGTCTGCCCGGCGTGCCGGTGCGGAGCGACGCCGCAGCTCCCGAGAGTGAGGGGCAGCGATTGTACGAGAACCGTTGCGCCCGCTGCCACGACGAGCAGCCAGAAGTACCGAACGTGACAGGGCAGAGCGTCGAGTACCTTAGGGCCGTTATGGACGACATGCGCGGCGGCCGTCGGGAGATGTCGAGGGACATGGCGGAAGCCCTTTCAGGGCTGGACGACAGTGAGTTGCAGACGCTTTGGCGTTATCTCGGCGGCTGGTCATTGAGGAGCGAGCGCTGATGGATGAGCAAAGAAGGCGATTGTTAAAGTGGCTGAGCGGCGGAGTCGGCTTGTCCGTAATACCTGCCCTGGCTAGGGCCGGTATAACGGCCGCAGGTGCCGAAAAACGTTCCGTCTTGGTGATCGGCGGCGGTTTTGCCGGAGCGACTTTCGCACGGACGCTTAGGCGGTTGGACCCTGCCATCAGCATTACGCTAGTCGAGCCATCCCGCGAGTACCATAGCTGCCCGCTGGGGATCGAGTATCTGGTGGGCAAGCGCGCGGAGGAAACCCTGGTGTTCGGCTACGACAGGCTGCGGGCCGAGGGTATCGAGATTGTCCACCAGCGAGCGCTGTCGATCGATGCAGAGCGCCGTCAGGTTCGCCTGGCCGACGGCGACACGCGATCCTATGACCGTTGCGTGGTCGCTACCGGTATCGGCTACCGCTACAACAGCATCGAAGGCTATAGCGAGGAAATGGCCAGGCGGGTGCCGCATGCCTGGGGCGGCGGCGAGCAGTTGCGTATCCTCAGGCGGCAACTAGAGGCCCTACCCGATGGTGGCCGCGTGCTGATTGCCGCGCCACCGGACGACTACCGTTGTCCTCCGGGCCCTTATGAACGGGCCAGCCTGATTGCCGACTACCTTCGGCGGCACAAACCGGGGGCGCGGGTGATCATCTACGATGCTAAAGAACGGTTCGCCAAGCAGGCCCAGTTCGAGCAGGCATGGCGGCGTTTGTACGGATATGGCACCGAGCAGGCCAGCATCGGCTGGATTGGGGCGAAGGATGGTGGTACCGCACTGGGCATTGAGCCTGGCGGCAAACGGCTGCGCACAGCGAACGGCTGGGTCCACGGCGATGTGATCAACGTCATTCCGCCACAGTGGGCCGACGATTTCTCCCGGGGCAATGGCCTGGCCGCTGAGCATGGCTGGTGTCCGGTGAATACCCAAACACTGGAGTCGCTTCTTGTGTCGGGAGTACACGTAATTGGTGATGCGGCCTATGCCGAGCAGCTACCTAAATCTGCTTTCGCTGCAATCTGCCAGGCGAGGGTTTGCGCACTGGCCATTCATCGAATGAACCACGGTCTTCCGCTGCTCAGTCCGCAGTACATGAATGTCTGCTACAGCCTCTGTGCTGAAGACTATGGTGTTTCAGTGCTACTTCACTACAAGCACAGACCGGACCTCAATCTTATTGAGGTCCAGAGTCTGAGGGTCACACCTCTGGAGGCCACTGCTGAGGATCACCGGCGTGAGGCTCTATCTGCCTACAGTATGTTCTCCTGCCTGGTAAAGGAGGCCTTTGGTTAGGAGAGTCTTAATAAGGCTTGTTGGTTCCGGTGATACTCGCCGATTTCATTCTTGATAAAACAAGTACTCGATACCGCCGACACCTTGAACAACAGGCCTTTGTTGAAAGGGGAAAGCGGCTGCCAAGCTTAGTTGTTGATAGCCTCGATGCAATTGCAACTTTTCCCGGTTGCATTGGCACCGCTCGTCTTTTGTTCGTAAAGCTTCCTGCAATAGTTGGAGGAACCGTACGGTATCAGGCTTGGCAGTAGCTGAAGTCGCTGTTCTGGGCATAGTGGTGTTGTTGAGTAAGCCGAGTTCAGCTTTAACTCCGGCGAGTAAGGAGGGGAAGTCCATAAAGGAATGTCGGATCCGATGGAGATAGTTTGGGCGTCAATGCACTTTGCGGCCGCTCATATGCCGCAGATAGCCAATCAACTGCCCCAGCTCCTCATCACTGATCGCCTCCTTCGAAAAGCCCGGCATCTTGCCCTGGGGCCAGCGGCGCAGGCTCTGCGGGTCGCGGATGTAGCGGGGAAGGAAGTCACCAGCCAGGTATTCGGTGGGGTTGTGGGGGATGTTCAGGTCCGGGCCGAACTGGGCATCGCCCGCGCCGTTCAGGCGGTGGCAGGCCAGGCAGTTTTTCTGGAATTGGGCAAAACCGGCCTGTACCTCAGGCGCGGCATTGGTTGCCGGAAGCAGGGCCGGGAAGCGCTCGGCCACCGAGGGCAGATAGCGGATGCGCGTCACCTGGAAGGGCCACTGCTCAGGGCCGATGCCGGCGGCCTTGGGATCGGTCCACACCAGGTAGAAGGGGCCTGCGCTGGGCTTGCCCTCGGCGATGGGCGGCCAGGGGTGTGACGGGTCTTCGATGGCCAGCCAGGCGCGGGCGCCATCCTTGGCGAGCAGAGGCCCGGCAGTCAGTTCGGCGGCGAAGCCGTCCAGGGCCACGGCCTGCAAGTGCTGCGCCGGTGTCACACCATCCAGCAGCGCTGCCAGGGGGACGGCGCGATAGCGCATGGTTTTCTTGTAGGAAACATCGTCGGCAATGGTCACTTCCCGCACTTGGGGATGGTCGAGGAGGGTGGCCGTATCCCAGGTGCGGGAGCCGCCGGGTAGGTCCAGTGTCAGTTCGGCGGCGTGGAGCGGGGTAATACAGAAGAGCAGGGCGAGCAGCACGTTGCGCATCGATCAATCCTTGTGCAGGGCGGTCTTCAGGTCCAGGTAGCCGCCGCCATTGATCACTCGGTTGTAGCCCAATCCCTGCAGGGTGTCCTGGGCGATGCCGGAGCGGCGGCCGCTGCGGCAGTAAACCACTATGGGGGTGTTCTTGTCCGGCGCGACTTCGGTGATTCGCTGACCGATTTCTTCAAAGCCGATATTGCGTGCGCCGGGGATTGCGCCCTGGGCGATTTCTTCCGGGGTACGTACATCGATAAGAACGGCATTGGGCTGCTGCATGGCTTCGACGGCGGCAGCCTGGTCGGTATCGCCGGCGGCAGCCGGCAGGCTCAGGGAGAGGAGGAGAACTGCAAGGAGGTTTCGCATGACGATGGCTCCTTCTAAGGCATGTCCGGGCAAATTATCACAATTGCCCGAAGGGGGCGCAGGCCGTTAGGATCGCGGCTTTCCGTCATAACCAGAGCTTTTTTCGAAGCCCGTTTCGGGCGTCTTCAGCTCTTAAGGAGAGGCCATGCTGGCCGAGTTGTTTGCGGTCATGGCGCCGGTGCTGATAGTGGCCGGCATCGGCTACGGTTGGGCCCGTTCCGGACAGCCCTATCCCACTGAATTCATCGCACGCCTGGTGCTGAATGTCGGCACGCCAAGCCTGGTGCTCTCCACCCTCAGCCGTACCGAGATCGACCGCCACGCCTTCGGCCAACTGGCCATCGCCTGCCTGCTGGTGATGCTGGCGATGGGGCTGATCGGCACCTTGCTCAGCCGGGTGTTCCGCCAGGACTGGCGCATCCTGGTGCCGGCCTATCTGTTTCCCAACTCCGGCAACATGGGGCTGCCCATTACCCTCTATGCCTTCGGCGAGAAGGGGCTGGCGCTCGCGGTGGCTTTCTTCCTGGTGCTTTCGGTGGGGCATTTCAGCCTGGGCCTGCTGTTGTCCGGCAGTGAGCGATCGCCAAGACGGCTGCTGGCCAATCCCATCATCATCAGCCTGGCGTTGGCCCTGCCACTGGTGATCTGGGACATCGAGCTGCCGCGCTGGCTGACCAACACCATCGGCCTGTTGGGCGGCATGACCATTCCGCTGATGCTGCTGACCCTTGGAGTGTCGCTCGCCAGCATCCGGGTGCATCACCTGGGCAACGGCATGCTGCTGGGCGCCCTGCGGATTCTCTGTGGCGCTGCCGCAGGCTGGCTGGTGGGCTGGCTGCTCGGGCTGCCGCCGCTCGCCCAGGGCGTGCTGGTGATGCAGTCGGCAATGCCGGTGGCAGTGTTCAACTATCTGTTCGCGGTACGCGCAGGCCGTTCGCCGGAAGCGGTGGCGAGCCTGGTGATGTGCTCGACGCTGCTGTCCTTCGTGTTGATTCCAGTGCTGCTGGCATGGTGGCTACCCGCGCTGCGTTGACCGCCTCGGGGCGGTGCGCAGCACAGGATGACCAGTGGTTGCGGTGATGATCAGCTGACCAGACGGGTCAGGTTGGGAAGGATGAGAATCACTGTGGTGGCAAAGACGATCAGGCTCGCTTGCCGCATTTTCGGCTGCTTGAACATGGCCAACTGCCTTTATTGTTGTTGGAGACGCCTCGGACGGGGCTCCCTACGGCCGGCCCCATCCGTGCCTTCCTCCGTGGCTAGGGACAAAAGGCCGCCCCGGCATAACCCGGCAGCGGCCACTTGCATTTCCAACTCTAGGGGGCGCATCACATTCCCCTTATATCGGTTGGTGACTACCAACCGTTCCCTAGTAATTCCTGGCTATTGAGTTTCGCGGGTCTTCGGTGAAGGTCCCGAGGCCAGACACATTCCTTTCATGTTGGCCAGCAGCTGGCCACTACCTGACCGTTCGTCTGAGCGCAGCGGTCAATGGTGCTGAGCATTTCCGTCATTGAGCCCATGGCCTATAGCGATAAGGTAGCCACGGCCTGCCGGGAAGCCGGCGGAGAACGTACAAGAACAACAGGCACTCCAGGTGCCGCCCAGCTGCCTCAAGAGGACGCCATGACCGAAGCATTCATTTTCGACGCGGTGCGCACGCCCCGCGGCAAGGGCAAGAAGGATGGCGCTCTGTACAGCGTCAAGCCGGTCAACCTGATCGCCGGCCTGCTGCGCGCCCTGGCCGAGCGCAACGACCTGGACACCAGCCAGGTGGACGACATCGTCCTTGGTTGCGTGACTCCGGTAGGCGACCAGGGGGCCGACATCGCCAAGACGGCCGCGTTGGTGGCCGACTGGGACGAAACGGTCTCGGGCCAGCAGATCAACCGGTTCTGCGCCTCGGGCCTGGAGGCGGTGAACCTGGCGGCGATGAAGGTGCGCTCGGGCTTCGAGGATCTGGTGGTGGCCGGTGGCGTGGAATCCATGTCCCGCGTGCCCATGGGATCGGATGGCGGCGCCTGGGCCATGGACCCGGAAACCAACTTCCACACCAGCTTCGTGCCCCAGGGTATCGGCGCCGACCTGATCGCCACCCTGGAGGGCTTCAGCCGCGCGGATGTCGATGCCTTCGCCCTGCGTTCCCAGCAGAAGGCTGCTCTCGCCCGTGCCAGCGGTGCGTTCGAGAAATCCCTGGTTCCGGTCATCGACCAGAACGGCGTCGTGCTGCTGGACCACGATGAGTTCATTCGTGGCGACTCCACCCTGGAAGGCCTTGGCGCCCTGAAACCCAGTTTCGAGATGATGGGGCAGATGGGCTTCGACGCCACCGCCCTGCGCAAATACAGCCAGGTCGAGCGTATCGAGCACGTGCATACCCCGGGCAACAGCTCCGGCATCGTCGACGGCGCCGCCGCCATGCTCATCGGCTCCGCTGCCAAGGGCCGGGAGTTGGGGCTGAAGCCTCGGGCGCGCATTGTCGCGACCGCCGTCACCAGCACCGACCCGACCATCATGCTCACCGGCCCCGCACCGGCCACTCGCAAGGCCCTGGCCAAGGCCGGCCTGAAGGTGGAGGACATCGACCTGTTCGAGGTGAACGAAGCCTTCGCCTCGGTGGTGATGAAGTTCATGAAGGACATGGGCGTGCCGGAGGACAAGGTCAACGTCAACGGCGGCTCCATCGCCATGGGCCACCCGCTGGGCGCCACCGGCTGCGCCATCCTCGGCACCCTGCTGGATGAGCTGGAGGCGCGCAATCTGCGCTACGGCCTGGCCACCCTCTGCGTAGGCGGCGGCATGGGTATCGCAACGATCATCGAGAAGGTTTGAGGCGGAGAAGAAAAATGACAGACGCCATCCGATACGAAAAAGGCCAGGACAATATCGTCGTCCTGACCCTGGACATGCCCGGCCAGAGCGCCAACACCATGAATGCGGTGTACCGCGAGGCCATGGGCAAGACCGTCGAACGCCTCGAAGCCGAGAAAGACAGCATCGCCGGTGTGATCATCACCTCGGGCAAGAAGACCTTCTTCGCCGGCGGCGACCTCAATGAGCTGATCAAGGTCAGCAAGGCCGACGCCAGTGCCTTCTACCAGATGGTGCTGGGCATCAAGGGCCAGCTGCGCCGCCTGGAAACCCTCGGCAAGCCCGTGGTGGCTGCCATCAACGGCGCCGCGCTGGGTGGCGGCTGGGAAATCTGCCTGGCCTGCCATCACCGCATCGCCCTGAACGACAACAGCGTGCAACTGGGCCTTCCGGAAGTGACCCTCGGCCTTCTGCCCGGCGGTGGCGGCGTGGTGCGCATGGTTCGCCTGTTGGGCATCGAGAAGGCACTGCCGTATCTGGCCGAGGGCAGGAAAGTGCGTCCGGAGCAGGCCCTCAAGGCTGGTCTGATACACGATCTGGCCCAGGATCAGGCGGACCTGCTCGCCAAGGCCCGTGCCTGGATTGCCGCGAATCCCAAGGCCGTGCAGCCCTGGGATGCGCCGGGCTACAAGATTCCCGGCGGCACCCCATCCAGCCCCAATGTGGCGCAGATGCTGGCCATTGCCCCGTCCGTGCTGCGGGACAAGACCAAGGGCTGTTTCCCGGCGCCGGAGAAAATCATGTGCGCCGCCGTGGAGGGCGCCCAGGTGGACTTCGATACCGCCCAGCTGATCGAGGCGCGCTACTTCACCGAGCTGACCACCGGCCAAGTGGCGAAGAACATGATCGGCACCTTCTGGTTCCAACTGAACCAGATCAATGCCGGCAGCTCGCGGCCCAAGGGCCCAGCACCCTATGTGACCAGGAAGGTGGGTGTGCTCGGCGCCGGCATGATGGGCGCGGGCATCGCCTATGTCTCGGCCATCGCCGGCATCGACGTGGTGCTCAAGGACGTGTCGGTTGAAGCGGCGGAGAAGGGCAAGGCCTACTCGCAAGGCCTGCTGGACCCGCTGGTGAGCCGTGGCCACATGGCCGTCGAGACACGCGACAGTATCCTCGCGCGGATCAAACCCACCGCCAGCGATGCGGACTTCGAAGGCTGCGATTTGATCATCGAGGCCGTGTTCGAGAATCGCGAGTTGAAGGGCAAGGTCAGCGCCGCCGCTGAAGCTGCCGCGCTACCGGATGCAGTAATCGCCTCCAATACTTCCACCTTGCCCATCACCGGTCTGGCGAAGGCGGTGTCGAAACCCGAGAAGTTCATCGGCCTGCATTTCTTCAGCCCGGTGGACCGCATGCCGCTGGTGGAGATCATCCGTGGCGAGAAGACCTCGGACGAAACCCTGGCCCGTGCTTTTGACTACGTCCTGCAGATCAAGAAGACCCCCATCGTGGTCAACGACAGCCGCGGCTTCTTCACCTCGCGGGTGTTCGGCACCTTCACCAATGAAGGCATCGCGATGCTGGGCGAGGGCGTCTCCGCCGCGATGATCGAGAACGAGACCCGCAAGGCCGGTATGCCGGTGGGGCCCCTGGCCATTTCCGATGAAGTGTCCATGAGCCTGATGACCCATATCCGCAACCAGACGGCCGAGGACCTCAAGGCCGAAGGCAAGGTCATGCCGCTGCATCCGGCCTTCGCCGTGATCGATCTGATGGTCAACGAGTACAAGCGCCCCGGCAAAGCGGCGGGTGGCGGCTTCTACGACTACCCGGCGGGGGGCAGGAAACACCTGTGGCCGGAGCTGAAGGCACGCTTCGAAAAGGCCGACAAGCAGATCCCGCAGGAGGACGTTCGCGACCGCATTCTCTTCATCCAGGCCATCGAGACCGTGCGTTGCGTGGAGGAGGGTGTGTTGCACTCCACCGCCGATGCCAACGTTGGTTCCATCTTCGGCATCGGCTTCGCTGCCTGGACGGGCGGGGCGCTGCAGTTCATCAACCAGTACGGCCCGCGTGACTTCGTCGCCCGCGCCCGTTACCTGGCTGAGCAGTACGGCGAGCGCTTCGAGCCGCCGGCGCTGCTGTTGGACAAGGCGGCCAGGGGCGAGTGGTTCTGAGGCGGCCTTGAGAAACGAAAAACCGGCTCCTTGTGAGCCGGTTTTCCTTTGGGCCTGACGTGCCGCGCCAGATGGATCTGGCCAGGGGCTCAGCCCATCCAGACACAGGTGCCCTTCTCCAGGCAGTCCAACTTGAACGGTGCGGGAACCTGGGGCAGATCGCGCTGCGGCGGGTTGCCGGAATGGCCACGCAGCGCCAGCTCGGTGGTGATGCCACGGCTCATGTTGTGATTGGCTTCTATGTTCTTGGCCACCGCACCTACGGAGCCGTGGGCCCAGCCGATCAACGAGAATCCGTTGGTCATGACGGCCAGGGCGGTCAGGAAATAGAGTCGGTTTCTGTGCTGTTTCATTTCGCTGGCGCCTGTTCCTGATGTCAGCCCTGGTGTCTGCCGGTCGACTTTTTCTGGCTCGCCAGCAGCACCGGGATGCTCTGGCTGAGTTGCTGGTAGAAGCCCATGGAGGCGTCCGTGGGACTCACTCCGATGCGGCCGCGCTCGTAACCGAAGCTGACAGCGAGAACCACCATCACCACGACGAAATACAGGCCGAGGCTGGCGAGGGCGCCGTTGCGTGCGTATTTGAGGGTGAGGTTGCTCATCTGTGGACTCTCCGCGACCGGGGGACTTGGGATGGGCGTAGAGTCGCGAAAAACGTTTCGATGAAAAAACGACGTTCAAGCATGGTAACTATCGACGGGACCAATAGTTCCTTCGGACGCTGTCAATTTTCCTTGACGTGCTTCGAGAGGCCGCGTGCTAGAGCCACGTGGCAGGCAGACCGGGGGAGGAGTGGCAGGGCTATTGAGGCCTTCAATGGCCCCATTGAATTCTCATGCTGGGCGAATGGACCGAGCGGTATTTCAATCACTTCTGTGCTGTGTTAAATAAAACGCACATTTTCCCTACATAGAGTCTCTCTGCATTTCAGGAACCATGAGCTAATGCCACTTCGCATCTGCATTCTCGAAACTGACATTCTCCGCCCCGAACTGGTCGACCAATACAAAGGCTACGGCCTGATGTTCGAGCAGCTGTTTGCCAAACAGCCGATTGCCGCGGAGTTCAGTGCCTATAACGTGGTGCAGGGGCATTACCCGCCTGATGGGGAGCGGTTCGACGCGTATCTGGTGACTGGCAGCAAGGCCGATTCCTTCGGAAACGATCCCTGGATCGTGAAACTCAAGGAGTTCCTGCTGGAGCGCTACGAGGCCGGCGACAAGCTGCTGGGCGTGTGCTTCGGCCACCAGTTGCTGGCTCTGTTGCTTGGCGGTCGCACCGAGCGCGCCACCCAGGGTTGGGGTGTGGGTACCCACAGTTACCAGTTGAAGCAAAAGCCGGAATGGATGACGCCCGCACTGGAGGATCTGACCCTGCTGATCAGCCATCAGGACCAGGTCACCGAACTGCCGGCGAACGCCACCCTGCTGGCTTCCAGCGACTTCTGCCCGAACGCCGCCTATACCATCGGTGACCAGGTGCTGTGCTTCCAGGGCCACCCGGAATTCGTTCATGACTACTCCCGCGCGTTGCTGGACCTGCGCCAGGATTTCCTGGGTGACGAGGTCTACAAGCAGGGCGTGAGCAGCCTGGATCGCGCCCATCAGGGTACCGCTGTCGCTGAGTGGATGATGCGCTTCGTCGCCCGCGACCGCGCCGCCTGAACCTTCGGTCCGGACATGAAAAGCCCGCCAATTCGGCGGGCTTTTTCGTTGCGGCGTTTGGCGGCTAGAGCCAGCCGTAGTGTTTGAAGCTGGCGTAGAGCGCCGTGCAGCCGGTCGCCACCACCCCAAGGACGCCGAAGTAGCCGTAGTGCCAGGTGAGTTCAGGCATGTACTGGAAGTTCATGCCGTAGAGGCCGGCAATGGCGGTGGGGAAGGCGAGGATGGCTGCCCAGGCGGCGAACTTGCGCTGCACCACGCTTTGCCGGGATGACTCCAGGAGCAGGCCGATCTCGATGGCGTGGTCGGCCATCTCGCGCAGGGCGGTGAGGTCTTCCAGCAGGCGCTTGACGTGAATCGAGATGTCGCGGAAGTACGGGCGCATGTGCTTGTCGATGAAGGGGAAGTCCAGGCGCTGCAACTCCTCGCAGATTTCCCCCATGGGGCCGATGTAGCGGCGCATGCGCAGCAGGTCGCGGCGCAGGCAGGAGATACGCTCCACATCGGCTTGGTCCAGCGGGCGCTCAAGGACGTTCTGCTCGATCTTCTCCAGCTCTGAATGGAAGCTGTCCATCATGGGCCGGTAGTTCTCCATCACGAAGCTGAGCAGCGAATACAGGACGAAGTCCTCGCCGTGCTCCAGGAGCAGCGGTCGGGCTTCGCAGCGCTGACGAACGCGGGAGTAGGGCGCGGATTCGCCGTAGCGGGCGCTGATGATGTAGCCCTTGCCGGCGAACAGCTGGGTCTCGATGAACTGCAATTCACCGTCTACCTCGATGGGCGAGTAGACCACCAAGAACAGGGCGTCGCCGAAAGTCTCCAGCTTGGGGCGGGTGTGGCGCGTCAGGGCGTCTTCGAGGGCCAGTTCGTGCAGGTCGAACTGACGCTGCAGGTTGCTGAGTTCTTCAGCGCCAGGGTCGTGCAGGCCTATCCATACGAAATGGCCAGGCTTGCTGGCCCACTGGAGACCTTCGTCGAGGGTTATGTCGGTGACTCTCCGGCCCTTGGTGTATACAGCGGCGGCAACGACTCTACCCATGGCTCAGCGATTCCTTCATCCGTTGGCTGGAAGCATGACGCGGAGATTACCGCGCCTTGTCTTCAGAGTCTTGCCGATGGCCGGGGTTCTGCAATGGCAGGGGTTGAGCAACTGCTCTAGATTGTCCACGCCACTCGATCAGAACAAGGAGAACAGGGATGGCCGAGGCCTTCAGCTTTGCCGGAGGGCGATTTCACTGCCCCTACCGGGTCTACCAATCGGCCGCCCCAGGACCGGTGCTGATCCTGTTGCCGGCTCTTGGCGTGGCGGCGCGCAAATACGAGGCCTTCGCCCTGAGCCTGGTGGCGGCTGGAAATCAGGTGCTGGTGGTGGACTGGCCCGGTCAGGGCGAAAGTGGTCCAAAGCCGAATCGCCGGCTGGATTACGGGTATCGGGATCTGGTGGACGAGTTTGTTCCAAGCCTGCTGGCCGCTGCCCGGCAGCACTTTCCCGGCAAACGCCAGGTCCTGCTCGGACATAGCCTGGGCGGGCATATCGCAACCCTTTTCGCGGCGGCCAACCCGGACGCCGATGTCGCTGTGGTCGGGGTGGCCTGCGGCAATATCCATTATCGCCACTGGGAGGGCCGACGCAGGTTGCTGACGCCCAGCGTCGCGGTGCTCTTCAACCTGCTCACGGCGGTTTTGGGTTACCTGCCGGGCAAAGCAATCGGCTTCGGTGGGCATGAGGCACGCCGCCTGATGCGGGACTGGGGACAGGTTGCGTGGAGTGGCAATTTCGATCACCTCGGGCTGGATCTGGCCGCTGCAGATCGAAGCTCGATACCGTCCCTCTTCATTGGCATCGTCGGCGACCCCTTTGCGCCGGAAGCCTCCACCCGTGGCCTGGCGGCCTTGATCCAGGAGCGGCCTGCGGTCCGCATGCTGCAGTCACCGCGCCCTGCCTCGGAGAACGCCCATAGCGCCTGGCTGCGCTCACCGGCTGTGGTGGTCGAAGCGGTGGTTGGTTGGCTGGCGCTGTTACCGTGCGCGTCCTCCACCGGTCAGGCGGTCTGAAATATCTTGTTACAGCCGCTAGGGTTTAGAAGGAGACCCTCAAGAAGATGTGGAGGCCTGTCATGGTGCTGAAGAAATGCGTGCTGGCGGTGGCGATCTGCTCAGTCCTGGGCATGGCCCTCACCGTCGCGCCGGGCGACCTTTCCAGCTCATCGACTGCTTACGCCAAGGAAGGGGGCAGCGGTGGCGGAGGAGGAGGCGGCGGTAGCGGTGGCGGTGGAAGCGGTGGAGGAGGTGGTGGCAGCGGCGGTGGCGGCCACGGTGGTGATGGTGGTGGTCACGACGGCGGCCATGGCGGTGGCCACAGCGGCGAGGGCGGTCATGAGAGTGGTCATGACGGCCAGGGCGCAGACGATGGAGCGGACCATGACATCGGCGAACCCCACGGTGTAGGACACGGTGCGGACGATGGAGCGGATCACGACGTGGGTGAGGATCATGGTGTGGGGCAGGGCGCGGATGACGGGCCCGACCATGATGTCGGTGACGACAACGGCACCATGTAACCCGGAATCCCAATGAAAAAAGCCCCGCATCGCGGGGCTTTTCGTTGGGAGGCACTCAGGCCAGGTGTTGCGTATCGAGCTCGATGGCGGCGTCCAGGGTTTCCAGCAGGGCCTTGCGCACCTTGAGCTTGGTATTGCGGTGGGCCGTCATGTTGATCTTCTTCAACTGCAGGGCAGCCGCACGCGCGGTTTCCTGCAACTGCTCGACGGGGACGACTTTGTCGAGGAAGCCGGCATCCAGCGCGCCTTGCGGATCGAACATCTCTCCATTGATCACTGAGCGGTGGAAGGCGGACTTGCGCAGGCGATCTCGAGCCAGCTCGATGCCGACATGGTGCATGGTCATGCCGATCTGCACTTCGTTAAGGCCGATGTTGAAGGGGCCCTCGACGCCGATGCGGTAGTCCGCCGACAGCAGAATGAACGCGCCCTTGGCCACGGCATGGCCCGGGCAGGCGACGATGACGGGGTAGGGGTGGGCCAGCATGCGGCGGGCCAGGGTGGAGCCGGCGGCGACCAGGGCGACCGCGTTCTGCGGGCCGGAGGTCATCACCTTGAGGTCGTAACCACCGGAGAGGATGCCCGGCTGGCCGGTGATGATCACGACGGCGCGATCCTGTTCAGCGCGATCCAGCGCGGCATTGAAGGCGGCGATCACATCCGGGGAGATGGCGTTCACCTTACCGTTGCTGAGGGTCAGGGTGGCGATGCCGTCTTCGAGTTGGTAAGAGATCAGCTCACTCATGGCGGGTTCCTTGTTAAGAAGTGGACCGACGTTACTCAGCGCTACCGTGGAGGTAAAGGACTGAGACTGACTGGTGAGTCAGCCTCCAGCGGGGTCGCAATCCCCATCAGAAACCCCGCGCAAACGCCCATTCACCCACTTGACAGACAAAGTGGAACAGGGCAGGTGCAAAGAATTTTCATAAACGCATGAAATTTATGAAAAAAGTGTTTGCATTCCAGAAAGCACTCCACTAAATTAGCGCACCTCGACGGGGCCAACGCCTCGAAGAGATTCCGGTGAGGTGTCCGAGCGGTTGAAGGAGCACGCCTGGAAAGTGTGTATACGGGAAACCGTATCGAGGGTTCGAATCCCTCCCTCACCGCCACTTTCCGATTCAAGCAAACCCCTGATATTCCTAGCGAAGTCAGGGGTTTTTGCTTTCTGGAGTTCGGGGTTTAGGGCAAATTTAGGGCAAAAACAGCGCTTTCCATGCCGCTAGGCGCCGCTCTGATCCGTCCGAAAGCCCATCATCTGCGAAACCATCCCCGCCATGCTGCGGGTGTCCGAAGGAATCCACCGGCCATAGTGCTTCTTCACCATGGTGGTGTCGGTGTGCCCGAGCTGGCGCGCCACCCATTCGACCGGCACGTAGCTCGATAGCGCCTGGCTGGCGAAGGTGTGGCGGCATTGGTTCGGGCCGCGGTGGCGGACCCCAGCCCGTTTCAGATGACCAGTGAACCAGCGGCCGACGCTGGAAGCGTGCCAGGGCTCGCCACTCACCCCATTGCGGAACACGAACTTCACGTTCTCCCGCTTCTTGGTCACGTTGTCGCGCTGCACGACCTCCACCGTGAAGTAGTCGACGTCGACTCTGACCCGCAGCAGGATCTCCTTGCGACGTACCCCATCCGACAGCGCACGCCATCACGCTCTTCGCCCGTAACCGCATGGACTTCCCGTCCTGCTGGGCAGCCCTCAAGACGTTGCCGATCTTCCACCTGGTGGAGGAGTACTACCGCGAGAAGGGCAGGTCCCGGACCTGGCTCAAGAAGCACCTCGCCAAGAAGCTAGAGGAGCGATACGTGAGGTATGGGATGGCGGCTTAGGGACTGATTCCGGCACTGAGTGGAATACGTTGGGCTTCGCGGGTATAGTTGAGCGCGTAGACGCAAGGGCCATGAGGCTTTATGCAGTGGCACTCGGGCGCATAAGCGACGAGCGCATCGCTCACCCCTGAGGGGGAGGATGTTATGACTAGCACAGCGAAGACCATTACTTCGGGTTCGTCTCAGAATGACGGGACCAAGGTTTCCGTGCGGGTCAAGAAAACGTTCAAGCCTGGTCAAATGGCGTCGAAGCACCGCGTGCCTCATTTCTCCGATGAGGTTTCCAAAGAGATCTCCGACCATTTCGTCCAGGCCTACACATCCAGTTGATGTTACGGCGCAGGGATGGCGAAAAGCGTTCGGATTGATCAATCACCTCAGTTTCACGACTACCTACAGCAGGCTCCAGCTGAAATAGCAGGTGTACTCGCTGGCTTGGTATCGGCCTTTACCGAGTACGCTGCAGGCGGCTATCGCTCTCATCATGACTTCGGTCGTGACGCACCGCTGCACCGGCCTCCCAGCGTGTACCAGGCAGGTTTACGGCATATCCACTGCATTACCCTGGATGTGCAAGAGCGGCCTGCTCTGATGAAACGCTGGCTTCGCAGCACATCGTTTCATCGCAAGACAGATCGCATGCTTGTTTACGCCAGGGACGACCAAGGCAACAGCTACCTGCTCGCCTACTTCCACGGCAACGCTCACGCGCTCATCGAGAACCGTCAGTTGATGCTGGGGTTGGCGGAGGAGGCTGAACGCTGGCTCAAGAGGACAGGGGCTTTCCCGGACTGCTGATGCATTACTCCAGTCTGGTGCCGTTAACCTGAAAGGGGACCCATGGACATGATCCGAGACTGCAAACAGACCGTAGTAGAACGTGCCCAGCGCGATCCAGAGTTCGCCAAGGCCCTGCTCGACGAATCTTCCGCGCTGTTCCTCAATGGCGAACCAGGTGCAGCACGTCTGAGTCTGCGCGACCTGGTCAACGCAACAGTCGGCTTCGAAGGTCTCGCGGCATTGACCGCAAAGCCAAGCAAAAGCCTCCATCGCATGCTGTCCCCCAGCGGGAACCCCAGTATGGACAACCTTGCGGCCATCTTCGATGCGATCCGACGCAACCTGGGTGTGGCCATCGAGGTACAAGCTGTTGCTGCAGCTTGACGTTACCTGCACCTTCATGACGTGCCGAGTCGCCTGTACTGTTACTTTCTGAGTTCGAATCCCAGGATCAGGAAGCCTGCGCGCCACTCCTTCGTTTGCAGGGTGTATTTTCCTCGCTCGGGAAGCTGCTCGAACTGGTTACTCGAAACACACAGGTGGTGGGGAAAGGAGTTATAAAAAACCTCCCCGACCAGTTGATGGTCGCAGCCCCGACGACGATGCACTTTCTTTTTCGTCAACTCCACAATGCGCTCGTTATTTTTGCCCAACAACGATGTAGCGATGGCAGGCAGGGCATTGAGAGCAATCAGCCACGAAAAGAAGGCAACGAGGACCGGCGTTATCATTGCCGCAACCAATCTCTTCTTGAGACTTACCTCGTTGCCAGAGCGGGGATAGCCCATGGCAAGCAGCAACCAGATCGCACCAGTTACCGCGCAGGCGAAATAGATGGAGACGCGCTGACTTGTGGAAGCCCACCCCGCGGTTGGGACAAAGTCCACGAAGGCGGCAACTCCGAAAAGCACTAAGGCGCTATACAGCCCAAGGGTCATGACAACCCTCAGTGCTGAGGGATTCTCCTGGCCGATGAGAGCCGTCTTCCATGTCATTGCCATCTTCCTGATCCGATTGCATGAGTCCAATTTCTGGCGAGATACAGTAAGTGGTTTCCGCGAAAAAGTATGCGTAGCCTGGTCACAGACGCCTTGCGACTCCGTGATGAGTTTGAACCTGGTTGGGCGTTACAAGCACCCTCACCGCCAGGCAGCATCTGATTCATTCAGGGCGTTACTCTATCTGCCCCCAAGGATGGATGGTTCGTCGTCAAATGTGGAAAAAGACATGTGCCGAATGTGGAGCTGAAAACCAGTTCATCTCCAACCTGAAGTCCAGGAGATGCACTTCCTGCAGGAGCCCGATGGACTGGCGACTGGAGGTGATCTGCGTCGATTGCGGCTTGAGGAATTTCGTTACCCGGGAAGAGTTCAGAACGGGCTACTGCGCGGGTTGCGGGACTCCGCTCTGTGCCAGCTCGACCGAAGAGGACTACGTTGCCAACCAGGTAACTTTGCTCGATAGGGCGGCCAGCTTGCTTGGTGCGCTGCTGCTGTTCGGATTCTCTTTCTACGCCATCTATGAACAGCACATCCGGGTTGCATATGGCGGTAGACGAGGGGGGCGGCATGGGTTTCAGCTTGAATTCAGTGGCGCTGAGATAACTCTTCCAGTCATCAGCTTGCTCTTCGCTGCGATTGGCACGTTCTCGGTCTTCCTGGACCATTTCGACAAGCGCCAGAACGAACACGTCTACCGCAAGATTGGCCGGTACTCGCTTGTCCTTGGGTACTGCTGCTACGTGTCCTCGATCTTGTTCGGCCACGTGGTCCGATGAGTCTCGAAAACCGGGTATAGCCGAGCAACACCAAATGCCAAGGAGCCAGGTGTGGGTAGGAGATTTTTGAGAAATATCACCGTGTTGTTCGGCTTGGCAATCATCTGCCTCTCGGTGTCGAGTGGTGAGAGGCAGGCCATGATTTATGGTTCCCTGTTTGGGTTCACCTTCGTGGTGTATGGGGCCAGAGATACTGCTTTGGCGAAGCGTTTTTTCCCCCGTTGGCTGAGTGATATAGGAAGCAACAGGCGAAAGTGATTTCACGCCCAACCTGCCCCGAAAAGCTGTCGAAAAAGTGTCGAAAACGAAGTGCGATAAAGGGCAGGAGAGTGCAGGGGATTGAAATAAACCCCTTAAAGATCAATGCCTTGTGTGGTGATGGGCTTTGCTGCGCTGAAGCCGGGAGGATTCGAATCCCTCCCTCACCGCCACTTTCCGATTCAAGCAAACCCCTGATATTCCTAGCGAAGTCAGGGGTTTTTGCTTTCTGGGATTTGGGTTTAGGACCGAATTAGGACCAAATCGACCTCGCCCAGTCCGCCGCAGTACAGCCTGGACGTCGAGGCCATCGGCCTCGGCGACTATGGTCGGGCGGGGAATTGTTTCGAGCGGCAGATCGCGCGCTGGACGCGCCAGTACCAGGCCAGCGAAACCGAAACCAAGCCACGGTCGATGACGGCACTGGCATCGGCCTTTCATCCGCACTCGTATCGACAGCGTTTCGTCACTGGGTACGGAACTGCGCGACCAGGCCCTGCAACTCGCCGCCCAGGCGCGCCAGTTCGGCGCTGGAGGCAGCGGTCTGCTGGCTGGCGCTGGCGCTCTGTTCGCCGATGTCACGCACCCGTGTCACGCTTTCGCTGATGTTTTCCGCCACCGCGCTCTGTTGTTCGGCTGCGGTCGCGATCTGCTGGTTCATCTGCTCGATGGTGCTCACCGCCCGGGTGATGCGCGCCAGGGCGTCACCCGCCTGAGCAGCCAGACCGACCGTGCGCTGGGTCAGGCTGCGGCTGGCGTCCATCTGCTCCACCGCGCCCTTGGCCATGCGCTGCAGGCCGGCGATCAGGCCCTCGATTTCCTCGGTCGAGTCGTGGGTGCGCCGCGCCAGCGCCCGCACCTCGTCGGCCACCACGGCAAATCCGCGCCCCTGGTCGCCGGCCCGGGCGGCCTCGATGGCGGCATTGAGTGCCAGCAGGTTGGTCTGTTCGGCGACGCTGCGAATCACCTCCAGCACGCCGGTGATGCGCTCGCTCTCATGGTTGAGTGCGGCGATCGCCTCGGCCGACTGCTCGACCTCCACGGCTAGCTCGCCGATCTGGCTCACTGCCTGCTGCACCACCTGGTTGCCCTGCTGCGCCTCATGATCGGCCTCGCGCGCCGCGAGCGAGGCCTCCTCGGCGTTCTGCGCCACCTCCTGCACGGTGGCGGCCATCTGGTGCATGGCCGTGGCGGTCTGATCGGTTTCCAGTTTCTGGCTCTGCACGCCGGCGCTGGTCTGCGCGGTAACCGCCGACAGCTGCTCGGCCGCCGCGGCGATCTGCCCCACGCCGCCGCCGATACGTCCCACCAGGGTTCGCAGGTTGCCGGTCATGTCCTGCATCGACGCCATCAGTTGGCCCAGTTCGTCACGCCGCTGCAGCGGAATATCCTGGCTCAGGTCTCCCCCGGCGATTCGCTGGGCAACAACCACGCTCTGGCGCAAGGGCCCGACGATCGAGCGGGAGATCAGCAAGGTGGCGAGCAGGCCGAACACAACGGCGGCGAAGCCCATGCCGCCGAGCTGTATCAGTGCCCAGTCGCTGGCATCCGTCATGTGCTGCTGCTCCCTGAGTTGCGCCGCCTCGGCAAGGTCCAGCACCGAGCGCGCCTGCTCGATCATTGCCTTCTCGCTGCCACGGCTCTGCTCGCGGATCTGCTGGTAATGGCCGAAGGATTGCTCGTATCGAGTCAAGGCTTGCAATGCCGAGTCGATCACAGCCTTCTGCTCATCGGTCAATCCGGTCACCATGCTTTCGGCGACGCCGCGCAGGTCTTCGCGGACCAAGGCCCACTGCTTCAAGGCCTCGGCCGAGCCGTCGATGATGAACAGGGTCTCCTGACTGCGCAGGTCGAACATGGACTTGCTCAGGCTCGAGGCGGTCTCCGCCAGACCAAGGGGGTCGCTACCGGAAAGACGGTCGCTCTGCTGGAGCTGCTGGCGCACGCTGTCGTACATTTCCAGCTCGACCGCATCGAACTGGTCGCGCGCCTCGGCGGCGGCTTTGCCCATGTCCTGCCGCGCTGCACGCGCTTTGCCCTGCAACTCGACATAGCTGCCGAATTGATTCAGGTACCCGCTCAACGCCTCCCGCATCTCCTGCACACGCTGCTGCTCGGAGGGCGCAGCGTCCTGCGCCAGACCGGCCAGTAGCTCCTGCACCCGGAGCAAACTCTCGCGCACCCGCCTGGCGCTCTCGGCGTTCTGCTCGACGGCGAAATTGCGCTCCAGCTGCCGCGCCTGCAGGATCTCCACATTCACCGCCGCCAACTGATCGACCTGGCGATGGCCCTGCAGCACCGCCCTGACCGCCAGGAAGCCGCTGACGGTGACCGCGACGGTGAGCAATAACACCAGGCCGAAACCACAAAACAGCTTCTTGCCCACGGCAAGGTCTACCAACAGGCGGGTGGCGGCCTGTGACATGCGGGCAACTCCATTCTTGTTATTGGGATACTCCGGACCCAGCCGGCGCGCGGGCGGCAGCTGATCGACCGCGCTGCCCACCGCCCGGATGCTAGGATCAATCGGATCGAAAACGCTTGGCTTTTCGCGCCAACAATTTGATTTTCAACGACACTCACGGCGCCTGGCGATATCAGCTCATCCGGCGCGCCTGAACTTCGGTAGCGTCGCTGGCCAGTAGCAGGAATGGCCCCTCCAGCTCCTGGAGCTCGCCCAATCGACGCATGGGCACCTGCTCGCGGATATAGGCGATGCCCTTCTCACCTTCGAAAAAGGCCTTGTTCATCTCCGTCTTGAAGTAGCCGGGGGCGATGGCGTTCACACGGATCTTGTAACGCGCGAGTTCCAGCGCCAGCGAATTGGTCAACTGCACCACGCCGGCCTTGACCAGCCGCTGCGAGGCGACCTGGGCCACGCGCCAGCCACCGTCGAGCTTGGTCGACAGCATGGCGCGCCAGAAAGCCAGGCGCTGTCGTCATATCATGCCTGCCGCCAGTCCATGGTGGACGTCCAGAGCACTGAGCTCAACGCCATCGGCATACGTCCAGATCGGTTAAGTGAGCAAAGTGGCTTTGGCGAACGGCGGGGGCTCCCAGCGAACGGGTACAAAGACTCCAGAAACAAAAAAGCCCCGTAGGACACGGGGCTTTTTCGGATTGCTCAGTTACAGGGCGCGAACTTGTTCGGCCTGCGGGCCTTTGGCGCCAGCGGTGACGAGGAAGCTGACGCGCTGACCTTCGTCCAGGGATTTGTAGCCAGTGCTTTCGATCTGACGGAAGTGAACGAACACATCCGGACCTTGCTCAGGGGTGATGAAGCCGAAGCCTTTCTCAGCGTTGAACCACTTAACGGTACCGTTCTGGCGAGCAGACATGATGTTATCTCCAAGGTGTAGGAATACGGGCCAGGCAAAGGCCTGGCCATGACTGAATGCGAAGCGAGGGGTGCCGAGGAGATGGAAAATCGGGAAGACAGAACATCAAAACGGTGCCGCAAGACTGAGCAGGCAGTGGCGGCAGGATACAGGGTTTGCCTGGATTAGATAGTTGTTTCTGCCGCTCGGTCCATTTTTGGAAGCAGGCCGTGGTGGTTTGCCCGGAAACGAAAAGCCCCGCACGGGGAGGGCGGGGCTTCGCGTACATCGTCGGATGGTGCTGATCCTTCAGCTGAGCTTCACACTGTGCCTGTGCAAGTGAAAATCCTGTGAAGCTCCTGCTCGTCCTTGCGGGTTTCCGAGGCCAAGGGCAGGTCAGGGGTTCAGGGTGGCGCAGTCAGACGATTCTGGCGAAACCGAAGCAGCCCGCCACCAGGACGAGAAGAAAGGACGCAGTTCTGGAAATTGTTTTCACACGCTCACTCTCAATTTGGGCGCCTCAGGCTTTCACTGCTTCGGCGCGTACCCGCCGCCATCTCCAGTGGCTCTGCTGCCTCCAACAATGGCGTGATGCCGCCGCTGGTACTCCTCGTAGCTCAGGCCGGTTTCGGCCTTGAGCTGCTCCAGCTGTTGCTCACGAGTCAGCCCAGGTACTGCAGAGGGAGATGGGGTGACCGCCTGGCTGGTGGCCGGCAGCGCCTTCGCGGTTCGGATCTCGTCCAGCATGTCCTTGGTGATCGCCTGGACCTGCGCGTCAGTCATGGCCGAGTCGACACTTTCCCAGGCTGAGGATGAGGTGTCGTACTCGCGTTCCCCGTATTCCTTGGCCGTCTGCGCATCCAGGTAGATAACCCTTGCGTCAATCCAGGCGTCGTCGGTGCCTTCGGACTCGGTGACATAGCGGAAGTCGTTCACCTTGATGATCAGCAGCAAGCCCGGGTCGGACGCAGTGGTAATCGGGCCGACCTGCTCGGTTACGGAATACCCGTAGATCGAAGCTTCACGTTGGATGGCCGCGCGCCAAGCAGACTTGAACTGATCCCAGTAGGCGTTCCTGAAGACTTCGTTGCCTGCTTTGAAGTTGACGATCAGATGCGTCCGCGCGTCGGAGGGGAGCGCCAGGGGCGACGCCGGATATTCCTCGGTCGAGTTGGCTGAACAACCAATCAGAAGCACGGCGGCGAGTAGCAATAGAGCGGTGCGCATGCAGCCTCCTTGTCAGGGGGAGGTACCATCATATCCAGCCCGGCCTTCACGCCGATAGGGGTTGGGAGGCTCCTGCAGTCCTCCAGCACTGCCTCGGTTGCCTCAGCTCGAACGACGGACTTGGCGATAACTTCCACCGCGCCACACCTCGCGGCGTAGCTTCCTCGGTGGACTGGGCACGCTACTGGTCTGCGCCGGAGCGGCGACGCTGCTGCCGGTGTGCCGCAGCAACGCCTTCGCCCAGTCCGGCGCGAACCTGGTGGAGGAGGGCGATCCGAACAGCTGTGACTACTGGCGCTACTGCGCGATCGACGGATTCCTCTGCGGCGGCTATGACACCCGCGATGCCTATGGCACGCGGATGCGCGCCGTGGCGGCGAGCCTGGACAATGCCGCGCAGCAATCACTCGCCGGCCACTATGCCCGCCAGCAGTTGGAGCTGCCCAAGGCGTCGATGGTCGAGCCGTCGACACATGGCGAAAAGCTCTATCAAGGCACCTGCGCGGCCTGCCACGGACCGCACGGCGAAGGGTACGCCTTGCTCAAGACCCCGAACCTGCGCATCCTCGATGCCGCCTACCTGGAACGCCAACTGACCCACTACGCCGAGGGCCTGCGTGGCAGCGAGGCCCATGCCGACCAGCATGGCAGCTGGATGCGTGGCGTCGCCTTGCAGATCGGCGGTGCCGCCGAGCGCAAGGCCCTCATCGACTACATAGGAACGCTGTCTGCGGCGAGCCAGGTCAGCCACCACTGACCCGTGACGCGCTTGCTCGGTGGATCGATGAAGCGCGATCCACCCTACAAAAGCCCGGCGTTCGCAATCCCCACGTAGGGTGGATGTCGCTCTTCACATCCACCTTCCGATGCCCTAGCTCTGGCGGTCCAAGCGGCGGCTGCGCAGCAAGCGTGGTTGCCGGTTTGCGCCGTGCTGCTTTTGCCATTTCAGTGGGCTGACGTTGAACCAGCGCTTGAATGCCCGGTTGAATCCGCTGGCGTCCGAGTAGCCGAGCAGTCCTGCCAGCTGCGCCATGCTGAAGGACGGGTCGTCGAGGTAGTGGCGAGCCAGTTCCTGACGGGTTTCATCCAGCAAGCACTGGAAGGATGTGCCTTCCTGTTCCAGCCGGCGTTGCAGCGTACGCGGATTGACGGCCATGCAGCCGGCGACCTTTTCGAGGGTGGCGCGGCCGCTGGGCAGCAGGTTGCGCAGCAGCTGCCGGACGTAGCTGGGCAGCTCGTCGGCCGACAGCCGCTCCATTCTCGCGATGTGTTCGGTGATCAACTGGCGCAGCCGTGCATCGGCCGCGCCCAGGGGCAGTGAAAGCACCGAGGCGTCGAATTCCAGTTCGGTGCGAGGGGCGGCGAAGACCGGTTGCACGCCGAGTGCCCGGCGATAGGTCGCCTCATCGCCCAGCGGCGGGTGCCGGAGCCGGACCGTGGCCGGCTTCCAGCCAGCACCGGCCAGGGCACGGAGCAACTGCACGCCGACGCTGCAGGCCAGTTCTTCCGCCTGGCGTAAATCGGGCATATCGCCCGCGTTGATGCGGTAGCCGAGGCGGGCGACGTCTCCTTCAAGGTCGAAGTCGACCTCGGCGGCGCCGTTGTACAGGGAATAGTTCGCGCGCAATTCGGCCAGCGCATCACCGACGGTGCCGGCATTGCGAATCAGATAGAACAGCTCGCCGAAGACATCGATGCCCTGGAACAGTCCGTACTGCAGGCCGAACGAGGCATTACCCGATTGCGCCGCGCAGCGTTCCAGCAGCTCGCAGTAGCGGCGATAGGAGAGGATGCCGTCCTGTCGACGCAGACTGTCCTGTGGTAGCGACGCGCGCCGAAGCATGTCCGCCGGATTGAGGCCCTGGCCGCTGGCGAATGCTTCGAAGCCGACAAGGCTGAGGGCGCGAACGAACGGATTAAACGGATTGAGTGCCATGTTCCGCTACTGCCCGGTCGCGCGCGGCTGCCGAGGGGACGCCGGGGGGGCGACGGACTCGGCCAGCCGCTGGTTCTGCAGATGGTGCTGTTTCCATTTCTGCGGACTGATGCCATTCCAGCGGGTGAAGGCCCGGGAGAATGTACTGAGATCGGCATAGCCCAGCAGCTCGGCAAGCTGCGTCAGCCTGATGGACGAGTCGCGGATGTAGCGCGTGGCCATCGCCTGGCGCGTCTGGTCCAGCAGCTCCTGATAGTGGGTGCCCTCGGCCCGGAGGTAGCGCTGCAGGGTGCGCGGGCTGAGCTGCAGGTAGCCGGCGACCTGCTCGATGGTGACCTGACCCTTGGGCAGCCGCTGGCGCAACAGCGACTGCACGTAGGCCGGCAGCTCCTGCGTGGTCAGCCGGGCCAGCTCGTCCAGATGACGCCGTGCCAACTGCTGGAACCTTTCATCGGTAGCGCTGAGGGGCGTTACCAGCAGTGCCGCATCGAAGATCCAGGCGTTGACCGGGCTTTCAAAACGCGGCGTGACGCCCAGCAGGCGCCGGTATGCGCCGGGCTCGCGTGCCGTCGGGTGCCGCAGCCACAGGGCGCTCGGCTTCCAGAGCTGGCCCAGCAGGCTTTGCATGAGCTGGGCGCCGATGCCCATGGCCAGTTCCACGGTCTGCCGCGCCGAGGTGGCATCGTCGTCGATCACCTCGTAGAGGAGCCGTGCCTGGCCACCCTGTCGCTCCAGTTGGAGTTCGGCGCCACTGCTGTGGACATGGAAGTACTGCGTCAGCGCCTTCAGCGCGTCGCCCGCCGTGCTGGCACTCTGGATCAGGTAGAGCAGCCCGCCCAGCGCCTGGGAGCCTTGCTGCAGGCCGAACTGCAGCCCGAACAGCGGATTCCCCGTACGTTTTGCGCACAGCTCGAGCAGGGCGCTGAACTTCACCCCGGAGATCAGCTCGTCCTGGGCATCGGCGGGGAGCCCGACTTCGGCCAGGACGGCGTGCGAATCGAGGCCCTGGCTGATGGCGAACTCGTCGAAACCCAACAGGGCGATGCCGCGGACAAAAGACGTCATTGCGAATGCCCGAATGATTCATGGCGAAGGTTGGAACCGGCGGAAAGCCAATGGCTGCCGTTTGCGCAGCGATCCTACACCAAGGTCCCGAGCCGCTGTTCCGTGCCGCCAGAATGTCATGAATTACCGATTTTGTGGCGCGAACTGCAAAGCTTTCGTGCCGGTCGGCGCTCAGACTCAAGGCACCCATAACAACAAGGCATTGCATTCGGCCCCAGCCGGATGACGGAGGTTCCCATGCGCCGATTCCTGCTCGCTTGCCTGGTCGTGCTCCTGGCCGCCGCTGCCGTTCATTCGATCAAAGCCCCGATCCTGGTCACACTCGCAGGCCCTCGCATGGCGTTGCCGATTGCCAGCATCGGCGATGTGTTCAGGCATTTCTGAGCAGTCAGGGCTGATGCGTCCTTCCGGCGCACCCTGGCTGCCTGGCAACCCGAGGATTTCCAATGAGCGACCTGATCCACTACCGCCTTGAAGACGGTGTGGCCCTAATTGGCCTTGATCGTGAGCCGGTCAACGCGCTTGGCCAGTCTCTTCGCTGCGCGCTCGCCGAGGCATGCGAGCGCGCTGCCATGGACCCCGGGGTGCAGGCCATCATCCTCTACGGCGAGCATGGCCTGTTCAGTGCGGGCGCGGATATCAGAGAGTTCGGCACCGATGCTTCCTTCGCCGAGCCGGACTTGCCCAGCACGCTGGTGCGACTGACAGAAATCCACAAACCCATGATCGCCGCCATTGGCAAACTGGCGCTTGGCGGAGGGCTGGAGCTGGCGCTGGCGTGCGGCTACCGGATCGCTGAGCCGGGGGCCCGGCTCGGCCTGTCGGACATCAACCTGGGCCTGCTGCCGGGCGCCGGTGGCACCCAGCGCCTGCCGAGGCTCATTGGCGCCGAATCGGCGTTGAATCTGATCCTTTCGGGTGAACACATCGACGCCGAACGGGCTCGTTTGCTGGGCATCCTCGACCGCATAGCCCCTAGCGCCGAGGCGCTGCTGGATGAGGCGCGCGCCTACGCTCAGGAGTTGATCGACTGCTCCGCGCCGGCGCGTCCGGCGGAGGCCTGGCCGGAGCCGACCGAAGGATTGCCGGACGATTTCCTTGCCCGCTATCGCGCCGAGCATGAGCCGCGCTGGAAGAGCCGCCTGGCACCGCGCCTGGTGCTTTCCGCGCTGGAAGCCGCCTGCCTGCTGCCGCAGGAGGAAGGCCTCGCGCGCGAACTGGCGTTGTTCAAGGAGGCCGAGGCCTCGCGCCAGTCGAAGGCGCTGCGCCATGTGTTCTTCGCTGAGCGGGAGTCGGCGCGGATTCCTGGTGTCAGTGCAGACATTCCACTGCGCCCGATCAGCAAGGTGGCCGTTGTTGGCGCTGGCACCATGGGCGGCGGCATTGCCATGAACTTCGCCAATGCGGGCATTCCCGTGGCGCTGCTCGAACTCAGCGGCAGTGCGCTGGACCGTGGCTTGACGCAGATCCGCAGCAACTACGAAATCAGCGTCAAGCGTGGAAAGCTGTCCATCGAGCAGGTGCAGCAGCGTATGGATCTGCTGTTCGGCACCCTCGACTATGCCGACCTGTACGACGCCGATCTGGTGATCGAGGCGGTGTTCGAGAAGCTGGAGGTCAAGCAGCAGGTGTTCCGCACCCTGGATCAGGTGTGCAAGCCGGGCGCCATCCTGGCCACCAACACCTCGTCGCTCGATGTCGATGCCATCGCGGCGACAGTTTCTCGTCCGCAAGATGTGATCGGCCTGCACTTCTTCAGTCCGGCCAATGTGATGCGCCTGCTGGAAGTCGTGCGCGGCAAGGCCACCGCGCCTGACGTGCTGGCGTCCACGATGATTATCGCCAGGCGTGTCGGCAAGCTGCCGGTGATCTCCGGCGTCTGTTTCGGCTTCATCGGCAACCGCATGCTCGAACCCTACGCCCGCGAAGCCCATCGCCTGGTGCTGGAAGGCGCGACGCCGGCGCAGGTGGACGGTGTGCTCACCGGTCTGGACCTGAACATGGGGGTGTTCAGCATGCTGGATCTGGCCGGCGTCGATGTGAACTTCCTGGTGCGTGATGCCAACCGCGCGGCCATCGCCCACGACCAGAGCTACTGCCGCCTCGGTGATGAGCTGTACGGCCTGGGGCGATATGGGCAGAAGACGGCGCGTGGCTTCTACCTCTACGAGGGGCGCAATCGCAAGGATGACCAGGAGGTGGTCGCCCTGGCGGAACGCCTGGCCGGCGAGCTGCAGATTCCCCGGCGTCCCATCGGCAACCAGGAAATCCATGACCGCTGCCTGTTCATGCTGATCAACGAAGGTATCCAGCTGCTGGACGAAGGCATCGCCCTGCGTGCCAGTGACATCGACCTGGTCTGGATCAACGGCTACGGCTTTCCCGCTCACCTCGGCGGCCCCATGCACTACGCCGAGCAGCTTGGTCTGGACAAGGTGCTGGCCGGCATCCGCCATTTCCGCCAGGCCCTAGGCGAGTACGGCGAGATGTGGTTTACCCCGGCTCCGCTACTGGAGCGCCTGGTGGCAGCCGGTCACCCTCGCATCGAGCGGGTCTGAGAGGCCCCCTTGATGGGGTCAAATTGTTCCCCAAGTTCGTAGGATGGCCAGTTCGTAGGATGGGTGGAGCGGAGCGATACCCATGCGGACGAGGCTGGAAGCCCACATGGGGCTGCTGCGCAGCCCTTGGCGAATGAATTCGCCCCTACAACAAAAATCCCACCACACTCCGAAGCCTGCTCCCACGGCCAGCTCGCAAATGCGACCTGGCCAGTGCTCAAACGGCGGCGCCGTGCAGGAACATCTGCTCCAGCACGTTGGCTGAGTTGGAGCTGGCCACTCGCCCGCGGCGCTCGGCGTCGACCATGCCGTAAATCATCATGGTGAAGAGTTCGGTGAAGACCGCGGCGGCGATGTCGATGCGAAACACGCCTTGTTGCTGGCCGCGCAGGAAGAAGGCGTCCAGGGCATGCATGTAGGACTGCCAGCGCGCGCCGCTTCCCTCCGGGGTCAGGAAGTCGGGGCTGTACTGGAACATCAGGAACACCAGCACCTCGCGGTGTTTCAGGTGTTCACCGATCAGGCGGCGCAATGCGTCTAGCGGCTCGGCTCGCTCCAGGTCGGCGGCGGCGATGATCTGGTTGAGCACCGTCTCGCCATGTCCCTCCAGCATCTCCACCAGGTTGTCGCGGGTACCGCAGAAGCGGTGCAGCGTCGCCTTGCTCACTCCCGCCGATTCCGCCAGCTCCTTCAGGGTCGCCCGTGGGCGATCGACGATGGCAACGGCCAGGGCCTTGAGGAGTCGTTCGTCATGGGTGGTCAGCGACATCAGCGGGTCTCGGATCGATTTCTGGAATGCGCGCATTGTGCAGAAAACCCTCTCGCTTCAAAAGGTGATGACAAATTCAATCACACAAGAATCAAATGAGACAATATTGACTCATTAGGTTTTTGAAGGGATCATTTGCGCCGTTTCTAGCAATCCGTGGGTGAGTCATGGGCGATTTACGAGTGATGGGAAGGGTGGGTGCCCTGGTGGCGTCGATGGCATTGGCCGCGTGTGGCCAGACGGATGCCCCGGAGGCTGCCGCCGAGATGCCGCGCCCGGTTTCCGTGGTGGCGGCGGTTGTCGAACCGTTGATGCTGACATCAGAGCTGCCGGGCCGGGTCGAGCCGGTGCGGGTTGCCGAGGTTCGCGCCCGGGTGGCGGGCATCGTGCTGGAGAAACGCTTCGAAGAGGGCGCCGACGTGAAAGCTGGCGACCTGCTGTTCCAGATCGATCCGGCTCCGCTCAAGGCCGCGGTCTCCCGCGCCGAAGGCGAGTTGGCGCGCGCCCAGGCCGTGCTGACCGAGGCCCAGGCGCGAGTGAAACGGTACGAACGACTGGTGAAGGTCGAGGCGGTAAGCCAGCAGGTTTACGACAGTGCCGTTGCTGACCTGCGCACGGCCCAGGCGGTCACCCGCACGGCCCAGGCTGACCTGGAAACCGCGCGCCTGAACCTGGGCTATGCCTCGGTGCGGGCACCGATTTCCGGTCGCATCGGCCGCGCGCTGGTGACCGAGGGCGCGCTGGTGGGGCAGGGCGATGCCACCCTCCTGGCGCGCATTCAGCAACTGGACCCGGTCTATGTCGACTTCACCCAGTCGGCCGCGGATGTATTGCGCCTGCGTGAAGCGCTGAAGGACGGCAATCTCTCCGCTGGCGACGGCAGTCCGCTATCGATTCGCGTCGACGGCACTCAATACGAGACCAAGGGTTCTCTGATGTTCACCGATGTGGCGGTAGATCGTGGCACCGGCCAGGTTTCCCTGCGCGGCAAGTTTGCGAACCCCGACGGCATCCTGCTGCCGGGCATGTACGTGCGTGTAGTGGCGCCCCAGGGGGTCGACAACCAGGCGATCCTGGTGCCCCAGCGTGCGGTGCAGCGTGGCTCTGATGGCGCCGCCCATGTGCTGGTGATCGGCGCGGATGGCCGTGCCGAGGCGCGTGGGGTGAAGACCGGCGTGATGCAGGATTCCCGCTGGCAGATCCGTGAAGGGCTGAAGGCGGGCGACCAGGTCATCGTCAGCGGTATGGCCGGTCTGCAGCCAGGTACCCAGGTGGTCGCGCAGCAGGCGCAAGAGCAACAGGCCGCACGCCAGTAACAGCGGGTACGCCGCGAGGATCGTTCAATGTCCAAGTTCTTCATCACGCGCCCGAACTTCGCTTGGGTGGTGGCGCTGTTCATCTCCCTGGCCGGTCTGCTGGTCATCCCGCTGTTGCCGGTGGCCCAGTACCCCAATGTGGCGCCGCCGCAGATCACCATATCGGCCACCTATCCGGGCGCTTCGGCCAAGGTGCTGGTGGATTCCGTGACCAGCGTGATCGAGGAGTCCCTCAATGGCGCCAAGGACCTGCTCTATTTCGAGTCCACCAACAACTCCAACGGCATCGCCGAAATCGTCGTCACCTTCCAGCCGGGTACCGACCCGCAGCTGGCCCAGGTGGACGTGCAGAACCGCCTGAAGAAGGCCGAGGCGCGCATGCCGCAGCCTGTGCTGAGCCAAGGCATTCAGGTGGAGCAGACCAGCGCCGGTTTCCTGCTGATTTATGCCCTCAGCTACAAGGAGGGGAGCGAGCATGCCGACACCACCGCGCTGGGCGACTTTGCCGCGCGCAACATCAACAACGAACTGCGCCGTGTGCCTGGCGTCGGCAAGCTGCAGTTCTTCTCGTCCGAAGCCGCCATGCGCGTGTGGATCGACCCGCAGAAGCTGGTGGGTTACGGGCTGTCCATCGATGACGTGAGCAATGCCATCGCCGGGCAGAACGTGCAGGTGCCCGCAGGCAGCTTTGGCAGCTCTCCCGGCAGCACCCAGCAGGAGCTGACCGCGACCCTGGCGGTGAAAGGTACCCTGGACAGCCCGGAAGAGTTCGGCCGCATCGTGCTGCGTGCCAACGCCGATGGCTCCACGGTGAAGCTCGCCGACGTCGCGCGGCTGGAAATCGGCAGCGAGAGCTACAACTTCTCCTCCCGCCTGAACGGCAAGCCGGCGGTGGCAGGTGCCATCCAGCTTTCCCCTGGTGCCAACGCGATCCAGACCGCCGAAGCGGTCAAGCAGCGCCTGGCCGAGCTGTCGGTGAGCTTCCCCAGCGACGTGGAATATTCCGTTCCCTACGACACGTCGCGTTTCGTCGACGTGGCCATCGAGAAGGTGATCCACACGCTGCTCGAAGCCATGGTGCTGGTGTTCCTGGTGATGTTCCTGTTCCTGCAGAACGTCCGCTACACGCTGGTTCCGTCCATCGTGGTGCCGGTGTGCCTGCTGGGGACCCTGGCGGTCATGCACGTGCTGGGTTTCTCGGTGAACATGATGACCATGTTCGGCATGGTCCTGGCCATCGGCATCCTGGTGGACGACGCCATCGTGGTCGTGGAGAACGTCGAGCGGATCATGGCCGAGGAGGGGCTGTCCCCGGCGGCTGCCACGGTCAAGGCCATGGGCCAGGTCTCCGGCGCCATCATCGGCATCACCCTGGTGCTGGCGGCGGTGTTCCTGCCGCTGGCCTTCATGGCCGGCTCCGTGGGCGTCATCTACCAGCAGTTCTCGTTGTCGCTGGCGGTGTCCATCCTGTTCTCAGGTTTCCTCGCGCTGACCTTCACCCCGGCGCTGTGCGCCACGCTGCTCAAGCCGATTTCCCATGGGCACCACGAGAAGCGCGGGTTCTTCGGCGCCTTCAACCGTGGCTTCGACCGCCTGACCGAGCGCTACACGGTGCTGAACAACGGCCTGGTGCAGCGCGCCGGACGCTTCATGCTGGTGTACGTCGGCATCATCGCGTTGCTGGGCTTCTTCTACCTGCGCCTGCCGGAGTCCTTCGTACCGGTGGAAGACCAGGGCTACAACATCGTCGACATGCAGTTGCCGCCGGGCGCCACCCGTGCCCGTACCGATGCTACCGCCCAGGAGCTGGAGCGCTTCCTGCGGTCCCGCGAGGCGGTCGAGAATTCCTTCCTGGTGATGGGATTCAGCTTCTCCGGTATGGGCGAGAACGCCGCTCTGGCTTTCCCCACCTTCAAGGACTGGTCTCTGCGCGGTGCTGATCAATCCGCCGAGGCGGAAGCCCTGGCGGTGAACGAGCACTTCGCCGTGCCCGGCGACGGCACCGTCATGGCGGTGACGCCGCCGCCCATCGACGGCCTGGGCAACTCCGGCGGTTTCTCCCTGCGCCTGCAGGACCGTGGCGGCCTGGGACGCGAGGCGCTGCTGGCCGCCCGTGACCAGCTGCTTGGCCAGGCCAACGGCAACCCGAAGATCCTCTACGCGATGATGGAGGGCCTGGCGGAAGCCCCCCAGCTGCGGCTGGAGATCGATCGCGACAAGGCGCGCACCCTCGGGGTGAGCTTCGAGTCGATCAACAGTGCGCTGTCCACCGCCTTCGGTTCAGCGGTGATCAACGACTTCACCAATGGCGGCCGCCAGCAGCGCGTGGTGGTACAGGCGGAGCAAGGCGCGCGGATGACGCCGGAAAGCGTGCTCAAGCTCTACGTACCCAACGTCGGCGGCGAGATGGTGCCGCTGAGTGCCTTCGTCAGCACCCACTGGGAAGAGGGGCCGGTGCAGATCGTGCGCTACAACGGCTACCCCTCGATCCGTATCTCCGGCGATGCCATGTATGGCGTGAGTACAGGCGAGGCCATGGCCGAGATGGAGCGTCTGGCCGCCCAGTTGCCCGCTGGCATCAGCTACGAGTGGACCGGCCTGTCCTACCAGGAAAAGGTCGCCAGCGGCCAGGCATCGCAGCTCTTCGCGCTCGCCATTCTGGTGGTGTTCCTGGTGCTGGTGGCGCTCTACGAGAGCTGGTCGATTCCGTTCACGGTGATGCTGATCGTGCCCATCGGTGCGCTGGGCGCGGTGCTGGCGGTGATAATGGCCGGCCTGCCGAATGACGTGTACTTCAAGGTCGGCCTGATCACCATCATCGGCCTGGCGGCGAAGAACGCGATCCTCATCGTCGAGTTCGCCAAGGAGCTCTGGGAGCAGGGACGCAGCCTGCGCGAGGCCGCCATCGAGGCCGCGCGCCTGCGTTTCCGCCCCATCGTGATGACCTCGCTGGCCTTCATCCTCGGCGTGGTGCCGCTGGTCCTGGCCACGGGTGCCGGCGCGGCGAGCCAGCGCGCCATCGGTACCGGCGTGATCGGCGGCATGCTCGGCGCCACCCTGCTGGGGGTGATCTTCGTGCCCATCTGTTTTGTCTGGGTGCTGTCGCTGCTACGGCGCAAGCCCGCGCCCGTCGAGCAACCGGCCCAGGCCCTGGAGTGATCGCCATGCGCAAATCCGTCTTTACCGTTTCAGCGCTGGTGTTCGCCCTGTCCCTCGGCGGCTGTTCCCTGGCTCCGACCTACGAGCGCCCCGAGGCGCCGGTGGCTCAGGACTGGAGCACCGCCAGCGATCAGTCCGGCGCCGAGGTCGGCGGCCTCGACTGGCAGGCCTTCATCGTCGACGCCGAGCTGCGCCGTCTGGTGGGGATCGCCCTGGACAACAACCGCTCCCTGCGCCAGACACTGTTGGACATCGAGCAGGCTCGCGCGCAGTACCGCATCCAGCGCGCCGACCGGGTGCCAGGCCTTGCCGCCGGCGCCTCGGGGAATCGCCAGCGCGTTCCGGCGGATCTGTCCACGACTGGCGCGAGGGATGTCGCCAGCAGCTTCCAGGTCGGTCTGGCGCTGCCCGAATACGAGCTGGACCTGTTCGGCCGGGTGAAGAACCTCACCGACGCCGCGCTGGAACAGTACCTGGCGACCGAGGAGGCCGGACGCAGCGCGCGGATCGCGCTGGTGGCCGAAGTCAGCCAGGCCTACCTGATCTATAGCGGTGCGCAGCAGCGCCTGGAGCTGACCCATCGCACCCTGGCCAGCCGCGAGGACTCCTTCGTGCTGGTCGAGCAGCGCCGCAGCGCCGGGGCCGCCACCGCACTGGACTACCAGGAAGCGCTGGGACTGGTGGAACAGTCCCGCGCCGAACTGGAGCGCAATCAACGGCAGAAGCAGCAGGCGTTCAACGCCCTGGTGCTGCTGCTGGGCACACCGGATGCCGCTGCAACGATCCCGGCGGTGTCGCCGGATCGGCTACAGGTGCTGCAGGACATCGCCCCCGGCACCTCCTCGGAGCTGTTGGAACGACGCCCCGACATCCTGGCCGCCGAGCACCGCCTGAAGGCGCGCAACGCCGATATTGGCGCGGCGCGCGCCGCGTTCTTCCCGCGCATCACCCTGACCGGCAGCTTCGGTACGTCCAGCGCGGAAATGTCCGGGCTGTTCGAAGGCGGCTCGCGCGCCTGGACCTTCGTGCCCAACCTGTCGCTGTCGCTGTTCGATGCCGGCCGCAACCGCGCCGGGCTGGATCTGGCCGAAGTGCGCAAGGACGCTGCCGTGGCTGCCTATGAGGGCAGCATCCAGACCGCCTTTCGCGAGGTGGCGGATGCCCTGGCGGCCACCGACACACTCCGTCGCGAGGAAGCTGCCCGGCGCTCGCTGGCGGGCACCAGCACGGAGACGCTGAAGCTGGCCAGGGCCCGTTATGAGGGCGGGGTGGATAGCCACCTGCGTTACCTGGATGCCCAGCGCAGCAGCTTCATCAACGAGCTGGCGCTGATCGAGACCAGCACGGAACGGCAGATCGCCCTGGTCGACCTGTTCCGTGCCCTTGGCGGTGGCTGGGAACTCAATCGCGCTGATCAGATGGCGCAAGGGCTCGCGGGTGGTGCAGACGTGGCATCGGGTGGGTAGGGGCGGTGCGCGCAGCGCACCCTACCGTTGGGGCAGGAGGGGCGCCTGGCCCGGAGATGAAGGGGCGCCTCGCGCGCACTGCCTCGGGTTCAGTGACTGGCTATGAGGAGTGACAGCGCCTGGCAGGCCGTCTCGGTTTCCACTTTCAGCCGTTCAGGGTCCCGATGGGTGGACCAGGCGATGAGCAGGCCATCGAATAGATGGATGAGCAGGCGGCTGGCAGCCTTCAGCGCGGCCTTGTCGAGTCGGGCGCCGACGGAGCGTCCGATGGCCTGCTCCGTTGTCTCGATTGCTACCGAGTAGATCTTGCTCGCCATTTCGGGATTGTTGCGCAGGGTCCACAAAAAGAGCTCGGATTGTGCCCTGGCCAGGTCTGGGTTCGCAGCTAGCCAGGCGACCAACTGACGAAGCATTTCCGCCACCGTTTCCGCTGCGGTGGTACCTGCGGGCACGTGGGCCAGGGCCTGTTGCGGCAATTCGAAAAGCGACTCATAGACCGCGTAGAAGAGGTCGTCCTTGGTATGGAAGACGTAGTGGAGCGACGCCAGGGGGCAGTCCGCGGCGGCGGCGATGCGTCGTGTGGTGGCATTGGCCACACCATGTTCGGCGATCACCTTGACCGTCGCCTTCACGAAATCCTGTCTGCGCAGTTCAGCGCCCACTCTGGCCATGAAAGATTCTCCGTTCCTGTCGCTATGCCGCTAATGCCCAGGCTGGGGCAGCGCCGGCGGATGCTACCCGATGCCCCATCTGGGCGTCATGGTGCGATATGTATCCGCAAATGGTGCCTTTCCACGGCGGGACCATCCGCCCACGACCTCGTTACCACCGGGGTTCCCACACGTGGAATAAATAAAGTAACAATCGTTTCGTAAATTCACATATTGGTGCGGATGGTGAGAGCAGAATGGTGCGCCGGTGGGTGTTCAGGTATCACGTATCAATTGTTATAAAAATGATAAGTAGCTGAAATTAAAGGATAAAAAGTAATTTTTTAGGGTTGGCATATGGTTTGCCTATGATCGATTGACTTGGTCAACTGACCAAGTCGAATGATCAGAAGTCTGGCACAGCCCGATGCTCCCTTCCAGGAAGCCCGGGTGGCCGGTCAAAGCCCCATGAGGACCTTCCAATGAAAGACGTGATTGAGCGCCCAGGCGTCGACCTTCCCAGCCGCAGTGGAATGAAGCATCTGATCGCGGCGTTGGCGGCATCGGTTGCAATGAGTACGGTTCAGGCTGCCGACAAAGATGCTGCGCTGCTGGGAACCAAGCTGACGCCGCTGGGAGGGGAGGTCGCTGCTAGCGCCGATGGGACGATCCCGGCCTGGACACCGCCCGGTCCGCAGGACAACGGCTGGAGCTACGGCCAGGTGCGCGGTCAGCACTGGAAGTTCAAGGACGACAAGCCGCTGTACAGCATCGATGCGAACAACGTCGCGCAGTACGCGAGCAAGCTGTCCCCCGGCCAGCTGGAACTGTTCAAGAAGATCCCGAGCTATCGCATGGATGTCTATCCGACCCGTCGTAGCTGTGCGGCGCCGGACTTCGTGGCCGAGAACACCAAAAAGAACGTCGGCTTCGCCAGCCTCGATGCCGATGGTCTGGCCCTGCAGGAGGCCCATGTCCCCGGCGTTCCGTTCCCGATGCCGACTACCGGCGCCGAAGTGATGTGGAACATGAAGATGCGCTATCGCGGTGTGGGCTTCGACATGTCCAAGACGGTATCCGGGCTGTCGCCGCGCAAGGGCGGCGGGGACTGGCTGCGGACTTCCACCGACTGGTTCATTTACACGCCCTGGGGCGAGAAGGGCAGTGCGCTGTTCTCCTCCTTCGATCGCCTGGAAAGCTCGACTTACTTCTCCTACCAGGAGCCCGCCGCCCTGGCCGGTCAGTCCGGCGTCATCTCCACCAAGGCCGGCGAACAGGCGACCACCTTCTACTACTTCCCCGGCCAGCGCCGTGTGCGCCGGATGCCGTCGTATTCCTACGATGCCCCGCAGATCGGTCTCGACAACCAGTACACCATCGACGAATCGAACGTGTTCTTCGGTCCGATGGACCGCTTCGACTGGAAGCTGGTGGGCAAGCAGGAGCTGCTGGTGCCCTATAACGCCTTCGGCGCCTACGACGCCTCCGCGAAGATCGAGGACGTGGCCAAGCCGGACTCCATGGCACCGGAATATCGCCGCTACGAGCTGCACCGCGTCTGGGTCGTCGAGGCCAACGTTCGCCAGGGCATGCGCCACCAGGCACCGAAGCGCCTGTTCTACATCGACGAAGACAGCTGGAACGGCCTGATGGCGGTGGACTACGACAAGCAGGGGCAGATCTGGAAGGTCCGCGAGGGCTACACCATCCCCGTGTACGAGACCGGCACCTGCGATATGGAGGCCCAGGCCCAGTACAACCTGGTGGACGGCCGCTACCTCTACGACATGACCTCCATCGGCGTGGGCAAGAACGATCACCGCTGGCTCACCGAGAACGCCGGCAACCCCCGTCTGAAGCGTGACTTCTACACCTCCGACAACCTGCGCGCCATCAGCGAACGCTGAACCTCCGCTATTCGAGAGCCAACATGAAAAGAACAATCACAAAAGCTTCAGGCCTTGCTATCGCGTGCGTGACTCCCCTGGCGATGGGATTCACCTTCGAAACCGAAAACATCCGCGGTTCGTTCGACTCCACCATTTCCTACGGCATGGGGCTGCGCACTCAGTCGCAGAGCTGTGACCTGATCAACGTCGGCGCCACCGGGCACCATCCGCCCGCCGGGTGTCTGGCACAAACCTCCAGCATCGGTGACCAGGGCAACCTGAACTATGACAAGGGCGACCTGTTCACCCACTACCTCAAGGGCACCCACGAGCTGCTGCTGAAGCTGCCGGAGGATTTCACCTTCATGGCCCGTGGCAGCTGGATCCGCGACTTCGCTGCCAGCGATACCACTGGCGCGCTGTCGTTCAACACGCCACCGGGTGTCGGCAGCGACGGGCTGACCGACGCGGCTCGCGACGACCTGGAATTCAAGGCGCGCCTGCTCGACCTGTGGGTGAGCAAGAGCTTCGATGTTGGCGACCAGCGAGTCCGGGCGCGCCTGGGCAACCAGGTGATCAACTGGGGCGAGAGCCTGTTCGTGGTGGGTGGGATCAACGCCACCAACGCCTACGACTACCAGGCACTCGCGAGGCCCGGCGTCCAGCTCAAGGAAGCCGTGCTGCCGGCCCCGATGCTCAGCGTTGCTTCGGGCCTGGGCTCAGGCCTGAATGTCGAGGCCTACTACCAGTGGGGCTGGAACAAGAGTGAAGTGCCGCCCGTTGGCAGCTACTGGTCCACGACCCAAGCCCTGGGCAAGGGCATGGAAACCTACGGCTTCGTCGACAAGGACGCGCGCGACAGCGGGCAGTGGGGCCTCTCGCTGCGCTGGCAGCCGGAGGACAGCGACGTCAACTACGGCCTCTACGTGATGCGCTACCACGACAAGCTGCCGTCGCTGACCATGCAGCTGCTCGATCCCAATACCTTCTCGGTGGCGCAGGAGTGGGTGTATCCGGAAGACCGCATGCTCTACGGCATCAGCGCCAACATGCCGATTGGCGACTGGGCTGTCGGCACGGAGCTCTCCTACCGGCCCAAGGACGCGGTGCCGCTCAATGCCGCCATCGACCTCTGCGCGAACAACGGGGGCAAGTGCTGGAAGGACGAGAAGAAGTTCCAGTGGCACCTGACTGGCCTGTACAGCATGACGCCATCCAATTCGCCTGATCTGCTCGACTTCACCGGTGCCAGCACCGGCACCCTGCTGACCGAGCTGGTGGTGATCCACTATCCGGGCCTGCATGACGAGTTCGACGGGGAGCCCGTTGCGCCGGGTGCCTACACCTGGCAGCTGGACCCGGCCACCCCGCCCACGGCCAAGGGTGACAAGACGTCCAAGGGCATCAACCTCGATCTGAGCCTCACCTATGACGGCACCTTGATTCCGGGCTGGCAGGTTACGCCGGGGATCTTCTACTCGCGGTCCCTGGGCGGGCGGACGCCGAACCTGGCGATGACCTTCACCGAGGACGCCAGCAGCATGAACCTGTACCTGAACTTCGTGCGTAACCCCGCGAGCTGGCAGGTCAACTTCAACTACGCAAAGTTCATGGGGGGCGACACGCCCTACGACCAGCTGCTGCGTGACCGTGACTACGTTGGCGTCGTGATTTCGCGCACTCTGTGAGGCCTGTCGTGAACAGTTCTGTAAAGCTGTCGGAAACCCCGGTGCGTGGCGTCCTGCCACGCATCGAGGACCTGTTGTTCGGGCATCGCCGGCTGGTGCTGGCGGTCCTGGTGCTCTTCACCCTGGGCATGGCCTGGTTCGCCGTGCAGCTGCGCATGGATGCCGGTTTCGAGAAGCAACTGCCCATTGGCCACGAGTACGTGGAAACCTTCGAGCAGTACCGCGAAGACCTCCTGGGGGCGAACCGCCTGACCATTGTGGTCAAGGCGCGCCAGGGCAACATCTGGACCGAGGCGGGGCTCAAGCGTCTGTACGACGTCACCCAGGCGGTCATCTTCCTGCCCAGCATCTCGCGCAGCAGCGTGCGCTCCCTGTGGACGCCGAATGCCTTCGTCAACGAGATCACCGAGGAAGGCTTCCGCGCCGATCCGCTGGTGCCGGGCACGGTGACCCCCGAACGCCTGGATGACAGCATCATCGCCCGCATCGCCGACTCCACCGCCCAGGGCGGTTTCATCGGCACCCTGGTGTCCCGCGACCAGAGCAGCGCGATGATCACCGCCGAGCTCAACGAGTACGACGCCAAGGGCGAGCGCCTGGACTACGTGGCGTACAACGGGGTGCTGGAGAAGCAGATTCGCCAGCAGTTCGAGGACGCCGGGTTCGAAATCCAGATCATCGGTTTCGCCAAGCAGATCGGCGATATCGCCGATGGCGCCTCGGCGGTGCTGGAGTTCTGCCTGCTGGCCTTGCTGCTGACTGCGGCGGCGGTTTACTGGTACTGCCATTCCCTGCGCTTCACCCTGCTGGCCCTGGGTTGTTCACTGAGTTCGCTGGTCTGGCAGTTCGGGAGTCTCCGGCTGCTTGGCTATGGTCTCGACCCGTTGGCGGTGCTGGTGCCTTTCCTGGTGTTCGCCATCGGCGTCTCCCACGGCGTGCAGCAGATCAACTTCATCGTCCGCGAAATCGCCATCGGCAAGAGCGTCGAGGCGGCGGCACGTTCCAGTTTCATCGGCCTGCTGATTCCCGGCACCCTGGCGCTGGTGACGGCCTTCGTTTCCTTCGTGACCCTGGTGCTGATCCCGATTCCCATGGTGCGCGAGTTGGCCATCACCGCGTCCCTCGGCGTGGCCTACAAGATCATCACCAACCTGGTGATGCTGCCGCTGGTGGCCTCGATGCTGAAGGTCGACGGCCGCTACGCCGCCGCCGAAGAGAAGTCCCGCGAGCGCCGCACCCGCTGGCTGCATGGCCTGGCGAAGCTGGCGGAATGGCGCAATGCGCGTCTGGTGCTGGTGGTCGCCCTGCTGGTGTTCGCCACGGCGGTCTGGCAGAGCCACGACCGCGTGGTCGGCTCCCTCCAGGCGGGCGCACCGGAGCTGCGCGAGGACTCGCGCTTCAACCGCGATGCCGTGGCCATCGCCAGTAACTACGACATCGGTCTCGACTGGCTCAGCGTGGTCTTCGAGGCCCGGCCGGTAGAGGGCGGGGAGGGCGCTACGGCGGCCTGTGAGGACATCGCCCTGGGCCAGTACCAGGATCGCTTCGTCTGGGCGATGGAGAGCGTGCCCGGCGTGCTGTCGGTCGCTTCCTTCTCCACCGCGATGCGCCAGTTCAACGAGGGTTACAACGAAGGCAACCCGAAGATGAGTGCGGTGCCCATCGATCCGATGAACTATTCGTCGTTGGCGGCCGAAGTGGCGCGCATCCCGGGGCTGATGCGCGGCGATTGCAGCATGACCGCCGTGCACCTGTACCTGGCGGACCACAAGGCCACCACCATCAACCGGGTGATCGAGGCCGCCAAGGCGTTCCGCAGCGAGTACCCCATGCCGGGCATCGCCGTGCGGCTGGCCTCGGGCAACGCCGGGGTGATCGCGGCCATCAACGAAGAGGTGGAGAAGAGCGAGACGCCGATGCTGCTCTACGTCTATGCCGCCATCGCGCTGCTGGTGCTGGTCGTCTATCGCGACCTGCGGGCAGTGCTGGTCTGCTGCCTGCCCCTGACCATCGGCACCTTCATTGGTTACTGGTTCATGAAGGAGCTGCAGATCGGCCTGACCATCGCGACCTTGCCGGTGATGGTGCTGGCAGTGGGGATCGGCGTCGATTACGCCTTCTACATCTACAACCGCATCCAGCTGCACCAGGCCCATGGTCAGCCCATCGTCAAGGCGGTGGAGCATTCGCTGCTGGAAGTGGGCGTGGCGACCATCTTCACCGCCATCACCCTGGCGGTCGGAGTGGCCACCTGGGCCTTCTCCGACCTCAAGTTCCAGGCCGACATGGGCAAGCTGCTGGCCTTCATGTTCATGGTCAACATGGTCATGGCCATGACGGTGCTGCCGGCCTTCGCCGTCTGGCTGGAGCGGGCGTTCCCGCGCAAGCGCCCGGTGCGCATGATCGGCGCGCTGGCGCACTGAGGAGAGAAGCATGGGATACCTGAACACAGTCCTGGGCGCCGTGCTGGCTGCCCTGATGCCCCTGGCTTCCGTACAGGCCGCCACGTTGCAGCCGGTGGCGGCGCCCCCTGCGAGCAACGCCGCCCAGGCCACGCTGCTGGATGCCAGCCGGGCGATGGACCGGGTGGTGGCGGTGGGCGACCACGGCATGGTGCTGCTGTCGGACGACCAGGGGCGGAGCTTCCGCCAGGCGCGCGCCGTGCCGCTGTCCACGTCACTCACCGGAGTGAGCTTCGCCGACGCCAGCCACGGTTGGGCGGTCGGCCAGTGGGGCGCGATCCTGGCCACCGCAGACGGCGGCGAAACCTGGGAAATGCAGCGTCTGTCCAGCGAGGAGGACCGGCCGCTGTTCGCCGTGCATTTCTTCGACGCGCGGCAGGGCGTCGCTGTCGGGCTCTGGTCCCTGGTACTGACCACCGAAGACGGTGGCAAGACCTGGAATGAGCAGACCTTGCAGGCCCCGCCAGGCTACAGCCGGGCCGACCTCAATCTGATGGGCTTGTTTGCCGATGGTCACGGCAGCGTTTACGCCACCGCCGAGCGGGGCCAGTTGCTGCGCTCCGATGATCGCGGCAAGACCTGGCGTTACCTGGACACCAGCTACGAGGGCACGCTGTGGAGTGGGGCGGTGCTGGCCGACGGCAGCCTGCTGGTGGGCGGCCAACGCGGCACCCTGCTGCACGGTTCGGCGGATGGTGCGTCCTGGCAGCGTGTCGCCCTTGAGAGCAAGAGCTCGATCACGTCGATCGCGGTGTCGGGCCAGCAGGTGGTCGCGGTCGGACTGGATGGCCTGATGGTGAGCAGCCAGGACGGCGGTCGCACGTTCGAGGAGCAGCGCACCGCCGACGGTGTTTCGCTTACGGCTGCGCTCTTCACCGGGCGGGATGCTCCTCTGCTGTTTTCCCGGCGGGGCGTGGTCCCGCTGCTGGCGCCGTGACGCCTCGGCGGGAGGACTGACGCATCGGCGTCACTCCGCCCGCTGGTACAGCGTTGTTGCTGCGACCTTTCAGGGGGTCGATTGACCCCTTCTTTTTCTCCGTCAGACAGCGCGGCCAGGCCGTATTCAGACCGTTTGGATTAATTACATAACAACTGTTGCGTAAAATTGAGCACGGCAGTAGAGTTCGACAAAACAACAAAAGAATCCCAGGAGGTTGTCCATGAATGGCTCCAAGAGACGCGACCGCTCCAGTAGCGGCTGCGCGGGGACTGCCCAGTGCGGTGAGTTGATGGCCCGGTTGAGTGGCACAACCGCCACCGGCCGGATTCCGGGTTGAGAGGAGAGGCGTCCATGTCTGCGACCAATCTCAGCGAAACTATCAAGGGCACCCCTGGAGCGGCTCGGTTTCGCCTCCTCGGTGGGTGGGTGGAGCGTCCGGACAATCTGCAGCCGGAACTGGAGGGTGATGTCAGCGCCGATGTGATCGTGATTGGTGCCGGTTTCGCCGGTCTGTCCACCGCACTGGAACTCAGATCCCTGGGGGCGGAAGTCATCGTCCTCGAGCAGGAGTTCGCCGGCTTTGGCGCCAGCGGCCGAAACGCGGGGTATCTCGCCGGCAGCATGGGTGTCGAGTTCGAGTTCTTCCTCAAGCGCATCGGCGTCGAGCAGGCGAAGAAGATCGTCTCCTTCTACGACCAGGGTGTTGCCTATGTCGAAAGAAGGCTCGGCGAACTCGCCATCGACTGTGACTACAACCCGAGCGGGGTCATCCGTGCGGCGGTGCATCCCTCCCAGGAGAAGAAGCTGCGGCACGACATGGCGCTGGGCGCGAAGCTGGGGTCCGTCACGCGCTTCCTGGATTCCGCAGAGATGCGGGCGCGGGGCATTCCGCCGGCCTTCCTGTTCGGCTGCCTGCAGCATGGCGGCACGCTGGACCCCGGCAAGTACGTGATGGGGTTGCGGCGCGCGGCACTCCAGGCCGGTATCAGGTTGTACGAGCAGACCGCCCTGCAGTCCTACAGCGAAGGCCCGACCATCACCTGCAAGACCGCGCGGGGCACGGCCAGCGCGCCGTTCATGGTGCTCGCCACCAATGCCTATACGCCGCAGCTCGGCCTGCTGCGGGACAAGGTGGCGCCGTTGCGGGTCTCCGCGATCGAAACCGAACCGCTGTCCAGGGCGCAACTGGCCTCCCTCGGCTGGTCGCGCCGAGAGGGCATCGTGACGCCGCACTGGACCATGGAAAGCCACCGGCTGACAGCGCGCGACACGCTCCTGGTCACGACCAAGCAGCTGGGCTATGCCTATGGCTCGCGCACGCCGAACCAGCCGGACACGGCGGCCTATGGCGCATTGGTACAGGCCCTGGACGACCGCTTCCCAAGCTTGCGGGGCATTGCCATCCGTGCGTGCTGGAGCGGCTACATCAGCCTGGCCTACGACGCCTTGCCAGTCGTGGGGGCAACCGGGGCCCAGCAGAACATCCTCTACACCGCCGGCTGCTCGGGGCACGGCGTCGGCACTCAGTCCCTCGTCGGCCACCTGCTGGCCGAGCGGATTGGCGGCATCGAACACCCGCTGCTGGCGGCGTTGCGCCACAAGACGCCTTCCACGCTCCCCGAACCGCTGCAGTGGTGCGCCATCAAGGCTGCGCTGATGGGGGCGAACGGTCTGGACCGTTATGTGAACCGCAAGGTGCGTAGCGCCGCCATTGACTGACCGCTAACGCCGACGGTCACCGCCGTGGCCATGGCCTCGGCTTCGACCCTCTGCTTCCAATCCCTGGAGAACCTATGAATACCTGCTCGAACGAAGCCGTACGCGTAACGGCCTGGGCCGCGATCCTCGGCGGCATCTTCGCCTACCTGAACGTGGGCTTCATGCTCATGGTGACCCACGGCGACATGGCGGTGACGCTGCAAGGGGCGTCGATGCTGACCTTGCCCGCCGAATCGAGGGAGTATTTCCGGCTGTCGATGTTTGCCGATGTCCTGGGTTTCTACCTGCCAGTGCTGGCGATCGGTGGCTACCTCTGGAGCCGCTTTCGCAATGAAGCGGGCGCCCTGGGTGATATGGCCGCGCTGGCCATCACCACCTATGTCGTGCTGGGGGTGGTCGGTGCGGGGCTGCAACTGTCCGTGCTGAATCCGCTCGCGGCACTCCACGCGGCAGGCGGGGAGGCCGCGAAGGCCGCCGCCGAGACCGCCTGGACGACCATTGCGGTCGGTAGCCAGCGCGGCCTGTGGTGGTGCGAAGGCCCCGTCGTCCTGTTCTGGGGCCTGGTGGTCGGTGGCCACCTGAAGAACGCGGGCTGGGGCGCATCGATCCTGGTGCCGCTGAAGCTCGTCGGCTGGTGCTTCGGGCTCTACTTCATCGCTGGGTTCTTCCAGGAGCTGGAGGCGTTCACTGCCGCCCTGCTGGTTGTCGTCGTGCTGATCTTCCCCCTGTGGATGGTCATGTTCGGCGTGCAATTGCGGCGCAGGTTGGCCCTCAGCCCGCTCGGCGCCTGAGCCAGCCCTGCTGCTGTTTTCCCGATACCGCACCGCCGTCCACCGGTGAGTGACGAATACAAACAACAATTGCGTGAGGCTCCCTGTATGGCTGACAAGCCCACCTCAACTTCAACGTTCGAACTGAATCGGCGGCTTCTGCTGAAGCTTGCCGGCGCCTCGGCGGCCGTGGGCGGCCTCGGCCTGCGCGTGGGACTGGCGAGTGCCAGCGAAAGCCCGGAAACCGTCCGTGGTCAGGAGGATGGCATCCTCGACATCGCCATCATCGGTGCCGGGATCGCCGGGCTGACGGCGGCCCGCGATCTGCAACAGGCGGGCTGCGACTCCTTCGTGGTGCTGGAGGCGCGGGACCGGGTGGGGGGCAGGACGCTCAACCATGACCTGGGCTCGGGCTACATCTCCGAAGTGGGCGGCCAGTGGATCGGTCCGGGCCAGACAGCCGTGGCGGATCTCGCCCGCGAGTTGGAGGTGGGGACCTTCCCGACCTACTGCGAGGGCAAGACCGTGATCCTGGGCGGTGAGAAAGGGCGCCTGGCAATCGACCTGAAAGGCACCTTCGGCACTGACGAAAGCGTCGCCGCCAAGCTCAGCGAGCTGTCCCGCGATGTGCCCTCCGGCGCGCCCTGGAAATCCCCGAGGGCCGCCGAGCTGGACAAGCTCTCGGCAGGCGACTGGCTGGCGCAGCAGAACATCAAGCCCGAGGACCGTTCGGGCTGGGATACCAGTTTCACGCTCACTTGCGGCGTGCCGCCGGCCAAGATGGGGCTTCTGCATTTCCTGTCGATGGTCAATTCGGCGAGCTGCGACTACATGAAGCTCGACTCGATCAAGGACAGTGCCCAGGGCACCCGCCTGGTAGGCGGTTCGCAGATCCTCTGCACCAGGATGGCCGCGCAGCTCGGCGACAAGGTGCGCCTGTCTTGCCCGGTCCGCGAGATTTCCGGCTGGGACCGCGACGTGGTCACGCTGCACACGGACCAGGGGGAAATCCGCGCCCGCCGCGTGATCGTGGCCATCCACCCGGCCCTGTGCAACCAGGTCCGTTTCGACCCGCCGCTGCCCGAGGGCCGCGCGGCCCTGCAGCAAGCCTGGCCGGCCCACAGTCCGGCCCGCAAGACGGCGATGGTCTACAAGCGGCCGTTCTGGCGCGAACAGGGTTTGAACGGACACACCATCCAGGTCAAGGGGCCTGTGCTCTGGGCCTGGGACAACTCGCCTCCGGGTGGGGAAATCGGCGTCATCAACGCCTTCATCGTCAACGCCCAGGTGCCCTCCGACCACCAGGCCGCGCAGCGCGTCCTGACGGAAATCTACGCGCGATCCCTGGGCGAGGAGGCATTGAGCCCCGTTGCCTATTACGACCACGACTGGGGGCTGGCCGATCCCTGGAGCATTACCTGCGTCTCCGCGATCCCGCCGGGTTTCTGGACCACCCATGGCGAGTCCCTGCGACCGCCCTGCGGCAACCTCTTCTGGTCGGGAACTGAGACCGCCGAGATCTGGGCGGGCTATATGGACGGCGCCGTGCGCTCGGGTCACCAGAGCGCGCTGCATGCGCTCAGTTCCTTGCGTCGGGCATAGGGGGCGGCAATGAAGAAGAAACTACTGCTGGGCACTGGCGTTCTGCTCGCCATTCTGGCGGCGCTGTTCGGGCGCGACCTCGTCGGCCTCTACTACCTGCAGGACCATATCGAAACCTTCACCAAGGCCTATGAGGCCGAAGGCCCCTGGCCGCAGGTGGCCGATGCCTGCACGGTCTGCCACGGCGCCAAGGGCAGCTCGCAGCACCAGCGTTATCCGAGCCTGGCGGGGCAGCCTGAAGCCTACCTGACGGCGCAGCTCCACAGCTTCGCCCATGGGCAGCGGACCTACCCGAACATGGGACCGTTGGCAAAGAGCCTGAGCGAAGACGAGATCAAGCGTCTGGCGGACTACTTTGCCCGGCAGCCGGCCAGCGAGAACCACGGGTTCCAGCCCGATCCCGCCTTGCGGGCGAAAGGCGAGAAGCTGGTGGCAGCCGGGGGATGCACGGCCTGTCATGGCGCGGCCCTGATGGGGCAAGCGCAGTTCCCGCGCCTGGCCGGGCAGGGGGCTGACTACCTCCAGGCGCAGCTGGACGCCTTTGCCGAGGGCCGGCGAGTCGACCCCACCGGTGCGATGAAAGCGGTTACCGGGACCCTGTCCCCGGACGATCGCAAGGCGCTCTCCCACTACCTCGCGGCACTCGCCCCGGCGGCGAAGTGAAACCTCGGAATTCATTACCTGAAAGAGACTTTTGCTATGGAACTCAGAGATGTTCTTGCGTTGCTGACGTGCGCCCTGCTGGTGATCTCGGGAGCGACTTACGGGATCAAGTTTCTTCGCAGGCGCAACTTCCTGCTGGGCCTCGAGTGCCTGATCGTGGCGTTCTCCGCAACCAATTTCCTGATCTATCTCCTGACGGAGTCCGAGATTTCCTACAGCATCTCGTTCTTTTGCGATGCGTTTTCCCGGGGCTTCGGTATTCCCATCGTCGCGGTCCTCGGCCTGATGGCCGTCACCCATGACTTCAAGCCATCGGCGTTCAAGGACGCTGCCATCTTCGCGGTCACCTTTGCGGGAACCTTCGTCCTGATCAAGGCCGACTTCATGGTCAAGCCGCTGCCTTACTTCTACGTGATCATGTGGACGGCCTACTCGGTATACCTCGCCTATTTCATCTGCAAACTGGCGAGCATGGGCGAGAAGCTGCACGCGCTGGGGCTGACCGTGGCAGCGGTGTTCGGGCTGGCGGTTGCCTGCATCTACGACTTTTTCCCGATTCCCGGTGACGATACGAAGATGGTGTTCCTGACGCTCGCGCTGTCCACCTGGGCCTTCATGATGATGCAGATGTACTACTCCTACCTCGCGTTCGAACGCGCGAAGGCGCAAGCCGTTCGCGCGCGCTGACGCCCTGGTCCGAAGCCCCGGAGATTTTCCCATGTCGATCGAACAAGTCGGGCCGGCCGTCGAACAGATGCGCCAGGTCTTCACCCGTCAACGTGCGGCCTTCGCCCGTGAACGTTATCCGTCGTATCAGGATCGCCGCGCCAACCTGCAGGCCCTCAAGGCGCTGGTGCTGGACAACGCCGATGAGATCGCCGCGGCCATTGCCGCCGACTTCGGCCACCGCTCCGTGCATGAGAGCAAGCTGCTGGACATCTTTGGCCTGGTCAGCGAAATCAACCATGCGCTCAAGTGCCTGAAGCGCTGGATGAAGCCGCAACGGCGCGGCGTCGGGATCTGGTTCCAGCCCGGACGTGCCGCGCTGCTCGCGCAGCCGCTCGGGGTGATCGGTATTGCCGCGCCCTGGAACTATCCGCTGTACCTGACCCTGGGGCCTCTTTGCGGAGCCCTGGCCGCCGGCAACCGCGCCATGATCAAGATCGCCAGCGACTCCAGCCGCTATGGGGCGCTGCTCGCACGCCTGCTCGGCCAGCGCTTCAGCGAAGACTTGGTCGCGGTGATCCAGCCGGGTCCCGGCATCAATGGCCAGTTCTCCCGCCTGCCGTTCGATCACCTGATCTTCACCGGGTCTCCGGAAGTTGGCCGGCAGATCATGCGCAATTGCAGCGAGAACCTTACGCCGGTGACCCTGGAGCTGGGTGGCAAGTCGCCGACTCTTGTGGCGCCGGGCTACTCGTTGCAGCGCGCCGCCGAGACCATTCTCTGGGGCAAGTGCCTGAACTCCGGGCAGACCTGCGTGGCACCGGACTACCTGTTCTTGCCGGAAGGCAGCGAGGCCGGCTTCATCGAGCACGCCAAGGCGGCCGTCGCCCGCTACTACCCGAAGCCGCTGGGGGCCAATCCGGACTACAGCTGCATGATCAACGCCCGTCAGCTGACGCGGGTCGAGGCCCTGCTGGCCGATGCCCGCGAGAAGGGCGCGCGGGTCGTGGCGCTGGCCGATGCCGAGGAGGCGCGCCGTGCCGGCAAGCTGGCCCCGCACCTGGTGTTCAACGTGCGCGACGACATGAAGATCATGCAGGAGGAGATCTTCGGCCCCTTGCTGCCGGTGCTCAGCTACCGTCAGCTCGACGAGGCTGTGGACTACATCAATGCCCATGAGCGGCCGTTGGCGCTGTACCTCTTCGATGAGGATTCGGGGCGCGTCCAGCAGGTGCTGAGGCAGACGCTTTCCGGCGGTGTGTCGGTCAACAGCGTGATGCTGCATGTGCTGCAAGAGAACTTGCCGTTCGGTGGGGTAGGCAATTCGGGCCTGGGGCATTACCACGCCGAAGAGGGCTTCCAGACCTTCAGCAAGATGCGGCCGATCTTCTACCAGGCCCGCTTCAATGGCAGCTTCCTGCTCAAGCCGCCCTACGGCCGGTTGACCCAGGGCCTGCTGAGTCTGCTGCTGCGCTGATTCTCCGCCTGTATCCGCTGACGACGTGTTTGGCGCCCTTCGGGGCGTCTTTTTTTTGAGGCTGAGCAACGTGTGCTCAGGGAGGGGGGACGTTGCTCGTAGGGTGCGCCGCGCGCACCAGCGGTTTTTGGGCCGCGACGGCCCCGCATCTGACACCGAATCGGTGTGCGTGGCGCATCTGGGATGGTGTCTGCCAGACCGTAGGATGGGTTGAGGTACGTAGGATGGGTAGAGCTTGCGAAACCCATCGAATCCCGGGCACGCCAGCATGGGTTTCGCTCCGCTCTACCCATCCTACGTAACTTCACCGTTCCACCAGCGGAGCTGGGATCGGCCTCGATGGTGGACATGAAGAGCGATGTCCACCCTACGGTGGGATGTGTCGCGATCCAATGTGGAACATCCACGTTCCGAGAGCGTGGATGTTCACTCGCCTCAGGCCGAGGCGACCCACTCGGCGCCGCGTTCGGCGATCATGATCGAGGCCGCGTTGGTATTGCCGCCGACCAGGGTCGGCATGATCGAGGCATCGATCACCCGCAGGCCTTCGATACCCTTCACGCGCAACTGGCTGTCGACCACGGCCATCTCGTCCTGCCCCATCTTGCACGTGCCGACCGGGTGGTAGATGGAGTCGGTACGCTTGCGCAGCAGTTCGATCAGTTGCTCGTCGCTGTGCAGGTCCTTGCTGTAGAAGTCCTTCAGGCCGAAGCGCGCCATGGGCGCCTGGGTGACGATCTCGCGGGCCATGCGATAGCCCTTGAGCAGGGTTTGTACATCATCGTCGTGGCCCAGGAAGTTGGGGTCGATACGCGGTGCCGCGCTCGGGTCGGCGGAGGCCAGGCCGACGTGGCCGATGCTCTTGGGCCGCAGCACGCAGACGTGGCAGCTGAAGCCGTGCCCCCAGTGGAGCTTGCGGTTGTGGTCGTCGACCGTGCCGATCACCGAGTGCAGCTGGATATCCGGGCGCGCCAGGTTTGCATCGGTCTTGAGGAAGCCGCCACCCTCGGCGCAGTTGCTCGCCAGCGGGCCACGCCGACGGCGCAGGTACTCGACCAGGGCCTTGCTCATTTTCGGACTGCCGGTGACCGAAAAGCCCAGCAGCGAGGTGTCGCTGCTCTTGTAGCAAAGCACGACGTCCGGGTGATCCTGCAGGTTCTGGCCGACGCCCGGCAGTTCATGCTGCACGGCAATGCCCTGGGGCTTGAGTTCCGACTCCGGGCCGATGCCGGAGAGCATCAGCAGGTGCGGGCTGCCGAAGGCACCGGCGGCCAGCAGGACTTCCTTGCGCGCCTTCAGTTGCAGGTGCACACCGTTGAGCCGGGCCTGCACGCCGACGGCCTGCTTGCCGTTGAGCAGGACGCGCTCGGCGTGGGCGCCGGTGAGCACGGTGAGGTTGCTGCGCTCACGGATCGGTTTGAGGAAGGCCGTGGCGGTGCTCCAGCGGCGGCCGTCGCGGATGGTCACGTCGTAGTAACCGACCCCCTCCTGTTGCACGCCATTGAAGTCGGGATTGAAACGATGGCCAGCGTTGATCGCGGCTTCCACAAAAGCCTCGGTAGCGGCGTGGCGATGGGCTCGGCTGACGTACAGCTCGCCATCACCGCCGTGGTATTCGCTGCTGCCGCTGTGATGCATCTCGCTCTTGCGGAAGTAGGGCAGCACATCGGCGAAGGACCAACCTTCGTTGCCCAGCGCCTGCCAGTCGTCGAAGTCACTCTGGTGACCGCGGATATAGATCATGCCGTTGATCGAGCTGCTGCCGCCCAGCACCTTGCCGCGCGGCTGGTAGCCGATGCGCCCGCCCAGTCCCGGTTGCGCGACAGTGTGGAAAGCCCAGTTGACGTGGCGCGTCGGCAGGATCGCCGCCATGCCGACCGGGATATGGATCAGTGGCGAGCTGTCTTCCGGGCCGGCCTCCAGCAGGCAGACGCGGGTATCCGGATTGGCGCTCAGCCGGTTGGCCAGGACGCAGCCGGCAGAGCCGGCGCCAACGATGATGTAGTCGAATTCCATCTTTGCGGGTCTCGAATAGGGGGCCAGGAAGGCGGTGGGCGGGAGGTATGTCGGGAGACGATTCCCGGCCCCACTAGCCATCCCAGTCCGTGTGGTCGTTGACGAAGCTTTGAATGCGCTGTGCGGCTGCACCGGCCTGGGGCAGGGCAGCGATCATCTGGAAGACATGGGGAAGCCGCTTCCAGATCTCCAGCTGCACCGGCACGCCGGCGGCATCGGCCCTCGCGGCGGCCCGAACGGAGTCATCCAGCAGCATTTCCGTGCTGCCCACCTGGAACAGCAACGGTGGAAGACCGGAAAAGTCTCCGAACAGGGGCGATACCGACGGTTGCGAATAGGTGTCGGCTGGCGCGTAGAAGCCGCGGATGCCCACCGCGAAGGCCAGGTTGAAGATCGGGTCGTGTGGCGCGTTGTCCAGTGCGCTCTTGCCGCTGAGGGTGAAATCCAGGAAGGGTGAGAGCAGCACTGCGCAGCTCGGCAGCGGCTGGTTGGCGGCCTTGAGGTGCTGCAGGGTGGCCATGACCAGGTTGCCGCCGGCGGAGTCGCCGGCGATCACGATGTTCTTGGCCTTGAAACCCTGATCCAGCAACCACTGGTAGGCAGCGAGGCACTCGTGCAGCGCAGTGGGATAGGGGTGTTCGGGGGCCAGGCGGTAATCCAGCAGGAGCGCTCGGGTCTTCAGGGGCGGACACCAGGAGGCCACCATGGCGGCATACACCTCGGGCGTGTGAGCCACGAATGCCCCTCCATGGATATAGAGCAGGACCCGGTCCTGGCGGTAACCCCTGGGCGACAGCCACTGGGCAGCCACCCCATTGCACTCCACGCTTTCCCGTTGCACGTCTGCCAGGAGGGCGTTGGAGGCCTGGCGATTCAGCTGGCGGAATTTTTCACGCAGTTTCGGAATGTCGATGTGCAATCCATGCCGCGACTTCACCGAGATGCGCAGCAGCAGGTTGAGCAGCTCGCTTGCCCAGCGGCCCCGAGTGGGATGGATGACGCGAGTGAAGGCTTGCGCGTGAGTCGTCATGGCGCCACCTCAGGCCTGGACCGGGTTGGCGGTCGGCCAGCGGTACTCGCGCAGCTGTTCACGCAACTGCACCTTGCTGACTTTGCCGGTAGCGGTGTGTGGAATTTCGTCGACGAACACCACGTCATCGGGAATGCAGAACCTGGCGACCTTGCCCGGATACTGGGCCAGGATTTCCTCGCGGCTGACGCCCTGGTCCGCTTTCTTCACGACCACCAGCAATGGACGCTCATCCCATTTCGGATGGGCCATGCCCAGTGCAGCGGCTTCGGCGACTGCCGGATGGGCCATGGCGATGTTTTCCAGTTCGATGGAGCTGATCCACTCGCCGCCGGACTTGATCACGTCCTTGGAACGGTCGGTGATCTGCATGAAGCCGTCCTGGTCCAGGGTGGCCACATCGCCCGTGGGGAACCAGCCGTCCACCAGCGGGCTTTCACCCTTGCGGAAGTACTGGTCGATCACCCAGTGGCCACGGACCATCAGCGCACCTGAAGTCTTGCCGTCGCGGGGCAGGGGGTCGCCGTCGTCATTGACGATCTTCAGGTCGATGCCGAAGGGTGGCCGTCCCTGCTTGACCTCGATGGCGAAGCGCTCTTCGTCATTCAGCTTGAGGTGCGATGCCTTGAGCGTACTGACGGTGCCCATCGGCGACATTTCCGTCATGCCCCAGGCATGTTGAATCTTGATGCCGAAGGCTTTCTTGTAGTTCTGCATCAGCGCCGGGGGGCACGCCGCGCCACCGACAACCATGCGCTTGACGCTCGAAAGCTTCTTGCCGCTTTTCTGCATGTACTGCAACAGGCTGAGCCACACGGTTGGCACGCCGGCGGAAAAGGTTACGCCCTCGCTTTCGAACAGCTCGAAGATGCTTTCGCCATCCAGGCCAGCCCCCGGAAACACCAGCTTGGCGCCAGCCAGGGGTGCCGAGTACGGCAGGCCCCAGGCGTTGACGTGGAACATGGGCACCACGGGTGCGATCACGTCACGACCGGAAAGGGCCAGGGCGTCCGGCAGTGAGCTGGACAGGGCGTGCAGCAGGGTAGAGCGATGGGAATAGAGCACGCCTTTGGGATTGCCCGTGGTCCCCGAGGTGTAGCAAAGGGCGGCCGCCGAGTGTTCATCGAGCTGCGGCCAGGCAAATTCGTCCGACTCTTCGGCCAGCAGGTCTTCGTAGCAGAGCAGGTTCGGGATACCCAGGGCCGGCATGTGCGCACGGTCGGTCATCGCGACCCAGTACTTCACGCTGGGGCATGCAGTTGCAATGGACTCGACCAGCGATGCAAAGCTCAGGTCGAAGAACACGACGCAGTCTTCGGCATCGTTCACGATCCAGCTGATCTGTTCCGGGAACAGGCGCGGATTGATGGTATGGGTGATCGCCCCCATGCCGGAGATTGCGTAGTACAGCTCGAAATGGCGATAGCCGTTCCACGCCAGGGTGCCGACGCGATCGCCCTGTTGAACGCCGAGCTTCTTCAGGGCATTGGCCGCTTTCTTGGCACGCAGATGCGCTTGGGCATAGGTATAACGGTGAAGCGTACCTTCGACCGTGCGGGAGACGATCTCGGTGTCGCCGTGATAGCGCTCTGCATGTTCCAGCAGCGAAGAGACGATTAGCGGCAGCGTCATCATTTGGCCGTGCATGGTGTTCTCGCCTTTTATTTTCATGGGTACTGATTGCCAGACTTGCCCTGTCTCGGGCCGGCAGTTAATGGCGTGGTGGCGTGCGCTTTCGCGAAAGCCGGTTATTCAACCGGCAACTCGCGAAGGTTGTGCTTTGTATGCATCCTGCCTGGCAGGCAGAAACTCCAGGCGGCTGTCTTCGACTGCGTCTTTCAACAACATCTTCTTGTCTCGGCCGTAATGCATGAACACATGCCAGGGGTAGGACTTACCCTGGCGCGGGAGGAAGTGTTGATCGCGTTGAATGTATCCGGACTTCATGGAGTTCATGATTCCGTCATTCAGTGCATTGTGTTCATGATCGTATGGGGTGACGACGTCGAAGTTGTTTTTCTCCATATGCCGGAACAACCGGCAAAGATACTTGGCTGCGAGGCTGACTTTCAGTGTCCAGGAAATGTTGGTGTAGCCGAAGATCCACGCCAGGTTAGGCAGGTTTTCCAGCAATACACCCTTGTAGGTCATTTGTTCGCCAACCGGATACGGGGTGCCATCGATCGACAGCGTCATTCCACCGAGTATCTGCAGCTTGAGTCCGGTCGCCGCGATAATGATGTCGGCCTCCAGTTCCTTGCCGGACTTCAAGAGAATTCCCTTCTCCGTGAAACGCTCAATGTGGTCGGTCTCAACGGAGGCTTTCCCGCTGCGCAGAGACTTGAACAGGTCGCCATCGGGTACGGCACAAAGACGCTCGTCCCAGGGCATGTACTTGGGGGTGAAATGACGCATGTCGACATTCGGGCCGACTTGCTTGCGGACATGGGAGAGGATGATTGAGCGCATCAGCCTCGGCCATTGCCGGCACGCAATGTAGGCGGCGCGGTACATCAGGATATTGCGCTTGCGTGCCAGCCCTTTCGCCCAGCTTGCCGGCATGATGCGGGCCAGTGCGGTGGTCAGCTTGTCGACCGACGGCAGTGAGTAAACATAGGAAGGGGAGCGTTGCAGCATGGTGATATGCCCGGCGGTGTCCGCCATGGCCGGAATCAGCGTGGCTGCGGTGGCACCGCTACCGATCACTACAACTTTCTTGCCCTTGTAGTTCAGGTCTTCAGGCCAGTGTTGCGGGTGAATCCTGATGCCTTTGAAGTTCTCTTCGCCCGGGAACTCGGGGAGGAAACCCTCATCGTGGTTGTAATAACCGGTGCAGCACACAAGGTAGTTGCAACTGTAGTGTTTGATTTCGCCGCTGGGTTCATGCAGGGCAGTCACTTGCCATAGGCGCTGTTGGCTGGACCAGTTTGCGCCGGTGATCTTGAGGCCGTAATGGACTTTATCGGCGATTCCATATTCCGCCGCTGTGTCCTGGATATAACGGCGGAGTGATGCGCCATCGGCGAGAATCTTGGAGCTGTCCCAGAGGCGAAACTTGTAGCCGTAGCTGAGCATGTCCGAGTCAGAGCGGATTCCCGGGTAACGGAAAAGATCCCACGTCCCACCGATGCATTTGCGGCGCTCCAGGATGGCAAGGCTCCTTCCCGGAAACTCTTCGGTCATATGGCAGGCAGTGCCAATTCCGGACAGGCCTGCGCCAATAATCAAAGTGTCGTAATGATGATTGCTCATGAATATCTCCGTGCCTGTCAGAACAAGCAGGGCAATTGATTGATGGAATCGGCTTCAGAAGCGATGAGCCCCATCAATGACGACTCCTGAAGAGCCGAATGGGGAATGCCTGGCACGGGCAAGTCGCGAGCGGACACAACCAGGTTCAGGTTGGTTCTGCTCCCTGCGGAGTTCAGGCGCTGACTGTGCTGCTCATCGGTGTGTCGAAACCGGATGGTCTGGCGGCAAGCAAGGGGGGAGGGTGAGCCACCGGGAACGTCCATGAGGGCGGCGAAAACGTCGCTGGGACCGGGGCGGCTTGTGGAGTCTTTCATGAGCGGAGCTCCTGAAGCTTTTGTTGTTTTGCAGGACTGTAATCCGCTGCAAATATTTACGCAACAGTTGTTATGGAAAAAGATCGTTACGCAAAATTTTGCCGACCTGCGGTCGCAGGGGCGTGTGTGTTTTCCAGAGGGTGTTAGCCGGGTGGGCGATGGCGAGCATCCCTGCCCGCCAGCGGGTCAGTGGGCGCTGTGAGACTGCGCTGGCGCCAGGCCGGAGAGGTAGTGAACCGTGGCCTGGAGTTCCTCATCCGAAAGCGAGCCGGCCATGGCGTTCATGACCTGGCTGGGGTCCTGACGCTGGCCTTGTTTGAAGGCCTGCAACTGGTCGGACAGGTAGTCCGCGCCTTGTCCGGCGATGCGGGGGCCGAGGGGGCCGCCGGAGAGGTTCTCGCCATGGCACGCAATACATCCCTTGGCCGCAACAACCGCCTGCCCACGCTTCGCCAGGGCGTCGTCCGGCTCGGGTGCCTCAGTCGTATCCGGTGTCTGGCGGGAGAAGTAGTCCGCCAGTGCCTTGATCTGCGTATCGCTCAGGTTCGCCGCCAGCGGCCCCATCTGCGCGCTGTGGCGACGGCCTTCGGCAAAGGCGTGCAACTGCGCCTCGATATAGGGCGCCGGCTGACCGGCAAGGGCGGCGTACTGCGCATCCCGTGGCTGGCCGTTGACGCCATGGCAGAGCGCGCAGGAGTCCTGGATCTGCGGCCAGGCGCCGCCATTGGCCTCGTAGGCGATGTAGTACCGGTCCACGGCGTCCATGAACCGATAACCCGCCAGCATTTCCGGACCGACAACGGCTGCCGCTGTCGTCAGGCCCGCCACCATGACGGCGGCGCCGATAAGAAGGACTCGTTTCATCATGCGCTCCTCCCGGCTTTTACCAGCGCCTGGAGGGCCTCGAGTGCTGCCCGGTGGCCGGAGCGCACGGCACCGTCCATGCCGCTGGCCCAGAGATCGGCCGTTTCAGTGCCGGACCAGATCAGGCGACCGACCGGGGGCTTCAGGTACTGGCCCCAGCGGGTCAGGAAGCCGGGTGGTATGGAGCCGACGCAAGTCAGGGTCCAGGGATCGACCTTGCCCCAGTCATGGTCGTGGTACTGGGTGGGGTGCAGCGCTTCGTCGCCCAGTACCTGCGCGTAGATAGCCGACAGGGTGCTCTCGGCGCGCTTGGGATCGTGGGGCAGCTGTGCGGTCCTGACGAAAGCGGCGAGGACACCGACGCTGCCATCCGGGGGCGAGTTGTCGTAGGAGAGGATCAGCGGTCCGTCGGCTTGCGTGATCTGGCCGTTCAGGCCCTGTTCCCGCCAGAACGGGCGCTTATAGACATGCACGGTCTTGCGCATGGGGGCGTGGGAAGGCCAGAGGCGTTGCAACTGCGCACGTCCGTCGGGAAGCGGCGGGTCGAAAACGATCTGGTTGCACAGCGCCGGGTGCAGCGCGGCGATGACCTGGCGGGCGCGAATGACGCCCTGGTCGGTATGGAGTTCGACGACGTCGCGATCCCAGCCGACGATCCTGCGCACCGGGCACGACAATTTGACCTTGTCGCCCAGGGCCTCCGCCATCTTGATGCTGAGAATCTGGGAGCCGCCGACGAAGCGGGTCTCCTGGGCGCCGCCCTTGAACCCCTCGAGCTTCTCCATGCTGCAGTCAGCGGAGTTGATGAGGGAGAGGTAGTGCAACAACGCCAGGTTCGAAGGGGGCGTGCCGGTGGTCAGTCCGATGGACGCATCGAAGCTGAGCCTGGCCTGATTGTCGACCCCCTGCTGCGCCAGCCACTGGCCCACCGAGAGTTGGTCGATGGCCGCCGCATCCGCCGCCGTCCAGGGCTCCTTGCTGGGAACGCCCCGCGCCAATTCATTGAGCTTTTCTGTGATCGGGTTGCTGGCGCCCTGGCCGCTGGTGAGGTCTTCCTCATACTTGGCGCCACCCACCAGATACACGTTCTTGCCCTGGTAGTAGGTGGGGAAGGTGTCGACCTCGAGCTCGCGGGCCAGGTCGAAGATGGAGGTCTGGCCAGGGCCGATCCATTGGCCGCCGGCTTCCGAGACGACCCCGTTGCCCAGGTCGTGGTTGTAGGTGCGGCCACCCACCCGGTCTCGGGCTTCCAGCACGGCGAGGGATTCGCAGCCGGCTCGCTGCAGGTCCCGTGCGGCCGTCAGGCCGGCCAGCCCAGCGCCGATGATGACCACGTCCAGGACGTCTGCCTGTCCTGCCCGCAGTACCTGGGCCGTGGCTCGTCCGCTGAGCGCTATTCCGCCCACCAGGGTCGCGCTTCCAATTGCCTGAAGAAGCAGGCGCCGCCGGCGTGCGGTCAGCGATAAATCATGGTTTTCAGATGCCATCTTCGCCTCGGTCAACTCTATTGTTTTAATTAAGATAACTGACGTTATGTAAAGTACTCCACAACGGGGACGATGCAAAGCGAAGAATGGCGGGAAGGGGACAGCGGCCTGCGTCAGGGTCATGGCAGGGCGAGTAGCAGGTTCATCCTGCTGATCGGGGCATTTGAAATTGGAAACCACGCCCTTAGGACGTGGTCACGAGTAACCGGCTCTGCCTGTTACGACTCAATGTGTCTCAACAGAGCACCGGAGTTGACCAGGTAGGGTGGGGTACGTGCAGGAGTTTCGCTCCAGGTGTATCGGGAGGCCCCGCCCCTTATAGGGACCAAAAGCAAGTCCCCGTTCGACGAACGTGGATGTTTACTCCGGCTTGTCCGCAGCCAGATGAGACCAGGCGGCGTCTATCGCGCGTTTCTGGGAATCGGACTGCCGCTCCAGGAAGAACAGACGCCTGCGTTCTTCCTGGCTCGGGATGGCCAGGTCGGGAAGCAGTTGTCGATTGCGTTCGAGATCCAGGTCGAAGCTGGGGATGAAGTGGGTCGCCGTGGCGTTTCGCGCCGCAATGCCAGGTTGCAGCATGTAGTCGATGAAGCGGTAGGCCGCTTCGCGGTTCGGGGCATTGCGGGGAATGGCCAGGCTGTCGATGAACATCAGCCCGCCTTCAAGGGGAATGCTGAAGCGGAGCGCGCCCTTGTCGTTGGCCATGGCGGCAATGCCGTTCCAGGTGATGGCCGCGCATATCCGGCCTTCGGAAAGCTGGGAAACGAGGTCCGTGAAGGCTTTCGGGCCAAGGGGGACCCCCAGATCGCCGATTTCGCGAGTCGCCTTGTCGATGCCACGGGCGCTCTGGGTGCGGAGGTTCTTGCCGCGGTAGTTCAGGTACAGGGAAAGGGTCTGTTCCGGCTCGTTGTGCAAGACCGCGCCACAAGCTTTCAGCTTGCCTGCACTGGCCGGGTCGAAGAGGACGCTCCAGCTGTTCGCGACGGGCGCCTGCAGTGCCTGAGACGCTGCGCGCTCATTGACGACGAGGCCCACGGTGCCCCACATGTAGGGCGCAACGTACTGGTCGGCCCGGCCCTTGGAGGTCAGTTTGGCCAGCAGCTCGTCGCTCACTTCGGCCCGGTTCGGCAGATCAGCCACGTCCAGCTCGAGAAGCTGGTTTTCCTTGATCAGGCGCTCAAGCTGGAAATCAGTGGGGACGATGACGTCGAAGCGCTTGCCGGAGGCCAGGTCCGCCTCCAGTTCCGCCGCTGTCGCGAACTGGCTGTACTCGACCCTGATGCCGGTATCCCGCTCGAAATCACGGAGCACGTCCGGGGCGATGTAATCCGCCCAGTTGTGCACCTTCACGACGTTCTCCGCGCTTGCCTGAAGCGCCAGGAGCGAGAGTCCGATACCTAGCAGTCGCCTGATGCGGGCCGGTATTCCACGACGGTCGTAACGGGGGGCTCGTCCCCCCTTGGACAGCGATAACACCTTGGTTCCCAGGTCCATCTTCGCCCTCAACACATGGTTGTTTTTTAATTATTGTTTCATGCGTTACGCAAAATACATGAGTTTCCATTTCGTGCAAGGGAAAAAGCTGCAGGCATGCGCAGGCAGCGCAAGACGCTCGGTCGCGAGGCGTATGAAGGGGGAAGGGACGGCAGGAGAAGAGGGGGGAAGTCGGGCCCCGCACGGGGCCCGTCGGTGCGCAGATTACTGTGCGGTGGCCTTGGCTTTGGACGAGCGCTTGGAGGCCTTCGGTGGGGAAATCAGGGTGATCAGCGCTTCGAGCAGCGCCTGCCCACGTTCCGCGCTGAAACGCTCGGGTTCGATCGGCAGCATCATCAGCCAGCCATCGCTGATGGCGCTCACCTGGTCGGCCAGCAGGTCGGCGGCGATATCGTCGCGGATCTTGCCCTGGCGCTGCCCATCCTCCAGGACCGAGGTGAAGACCTCGCGAAACCGGGCGTAGCGTTGCTTGATGACGCCGGCGAACGCCGGCTCGTGACGAGCGTGCGTGAGCAGTTGCAGCCAGGCCAGCCAGTTGCTCGGTTCGTCGGAACTGATCCAATCCAGCCACTGCTGGACGAGCGCCATGATGTCGATCTGCTCGCGATTGATTTCCAGGAGCGTGTCGACCCTGTCGAACAGATTCTGGGCGACCTCGCTGACCATTTCTTCCTTGTTGGCGAAGTAGTAGGTCACCGCGCCCGTGGTGCACCCGGCGTGCTGCGCCACCTTGCGCATCGAGGCACCGGCATAACCTTCCTGGGCGATCACTGTGATCGCCGCCGCCAGCAACTCGGCTCGCTTGGCATTGTGGTCACCGACAGGCCGGCCCCTGCGTACGGCGGGTTCGGACTCGTTATCGCTCGCGCGCTGGGTTCCGGATTGGGGGCGGGTCTTGGCGTCAGGCATGGGGACTCGGGAACATCGTCAGGTCGGTTGGAAAGGTCGTGGCCGCTGGCTGCGACTCACCAGGGCGGCCCAGCATAGGGAAATTGCTGGAATAAAGCACCCACGGAGGGCCAGCGCCGGGGTGGGGCACTTCCGCCGGCCCCACCAGGTGCCCCTCAGTCGTCCGCGCGGAAGATCACCGGTGCGATGTTGGTGAAGTTTGGCACGTCGCTGATCACCTCGCGCGTCATCGGGGAGGCCAGGGCGGCATCGATTCCGGTCTGGTCGGCGAAACGCAGGATCACCATGCCGGCCAGGGGCTGGGGGGCGGCAGCGGGAAACAGGACCTCCGCCGATTGCAGGCCGAACTCGCCCCACGCGGCCTGGGCCAGTGGTAGGTGGGTGGACAGGTAGTAATCCCGGTCGAAGGTCGAGCCGGCGGCCAGGGGGTAGCTTACGGTCAGGGTAGCCATGGACAGTCCTTGTGCTTGTTGTGGATGAGGAAGGACACGGGTTCAGGCGTCGCCGCATCCGGCGACGGCTATGGCGCGGATCTCCACGCGCAGTTCGGGAAGGGCGAGTTGCGAGATGCCGACGGCGGTCCAGGAGGGATAGCGGTCGGGGAAGTAGTGGTCCTTGACCTGGGTGAAGGCCGGCATGTCGCCCCGGAGGTCGGTGTGGAAGGTCATCAGCTCGACCACATCGGCCAGGCTGGCGCCGGCTGCTTCGAGGACGGACTTCAGGGCCTGGAAGGCCAACTGCGCTTGCTCCTCCATGTCCTTGCCCGGCGTCATCGCGGCGTCGATCCCCACCTGGCCGGAGACCCAGATCATGTCGCCCACGCGGGTGGCCTGGGAGAAGTGGAAGTTGTCGTAGAACACCTGGGTCGGCGGCGGATTGATGGACTGTCGCTTGAGATTCTGGGCATTCATCGTCGGCGCTCCTCTCAGACGAGTTGGCGGAAGGTTGGGTGGCGGAAAGGTTCGCCGGCGTTCAGGGTCGAGAGTTGCTCGCTGAACAGGACGCCTTGCCTCGGATAGCCCGAATCGCTGTGCTCCGGCAGCGGATGGAAGGTGGCGTCGTCGCCGAAGAAGCGGAAGACGAAGGTGTGGCGATCCGGGAAATCTGCGTCGACCGGTGCTCCGCCGTGGAGCGAGCCGGGGTGCAGCAGCACCACGTCCCCGGGCTCGGTGGCCCAGGACAGGATCTCGTAGGCGCCGGGGTTCATCCGGCGCTCGGCTTCGACATCGGGCAGGCGGGGCAGGGCGTCACCGCCATGCAGGGGCTGAGTCGGGTCATTGGGGTCGCGGAACGTGGTGCCGTCGTAGCGCGGGCCGCGATGGGAGCCACGCACGATCTCCAGCGCGTTCTTCCGGGGAACGGACTCGAAGCTGATCCAGGCATTGCCCCAGTGATGACCGGCCCAGGGCAGGTAGGAGGTGTCCTGGTGCCAGAGCGTGCGGGCGCCGTGCCCGCCGGCCTTGAGGAACACTTCCTCGGCGAAGTACCAGACGTTCTCCGAACCCCAGAGATCAGCGAACAGCTGGCCGAAGGGCAGGGAGGACACCAGCTCTTCCAGTCGTTCCTTGGCCAGCGGATTGGCGTTGTCGACGTGGGACTGCTGCTCGGTTCCATTGAACATCCGGGTAGCGTGGGGGCCGTGGTTTTCCACGGCCCAGTCGTACGCATCGCGGCACCGTGTCAGCTGCTCCTCGTTCAGCAGGCCTTTGATCAGGACCGTCCCGTCTTCCAGAAACGCCTTGCGTAGTGCGTCGTTCATGGTGCTGTCTCCCAGGAAGTTTCACTAAGGTAAGCCGGAGCGTAGCAGTCACATTTAATTAGCGCAACGACTGTTATGTTAATAAGTGGAGCGCCGTTATTGCCGGAATCCAGAAGGCCGATATCGGGCTGTAGGGCACGTCTTCACTTCAATTACGTCCCGGCAACGCCTTCTCCATCTGTCCCCTGCGCTGGTCGCTGATATGTCCACCACGCTATAGTCCGCGCCCCTCCAATCCCTCTCGGTAGCTTGCTATGGACGAAGACCTCGACCTCCCGGAACCCGAGCACGATTACCTGCTGGACAACGGCGACGATCTGGACGACGAGTTCGATGATGAGGAGGCGGACCCGCTGGATGCCCCGGAAGGGGCGTGCGATTACTGCGGCGAGCTTACCGATCGGACGGACCGGCGCGGTCAGTTCGTCTGTGCTGACTGCGCCGATCCGGATTAGCTGTAACCCTCATCCCCATCCAGCACGGCAAGTGCCCATTCCTCCTGGCCGGGCTCCAGCAGTTCGGCCACGCGCCAGGTTCGGACGCGCCCTACATCGACGTGGATGAAGCCCTTCGAGGGATAGAAGCCCACACCGCCGGCGCCGATGCCCCGGACCAGCTTGCCCAGCCGTTCGACGCTCACGCCAGGAATGCGGATGTCGGCGGCCATGCCGCGGATATGCAGGGAATGCCTGGCGGCACCCTCCAGCGTGGCGTTGTGTTGCGGGGTGCGGTAGCCGCTGTTGACGAGGATGCGCGTGGGCAGCTTGTTGATGCGCAACCACGCCTGGATCAGGAAGAGCAGGTCGAACAGCTTGACGTTGATCTTGACCGTGGACTTGTACTTCACGTCTCGCAGGATGCGGCAGCCCTGGCGGTAGCCGGCCATGTCCCAGCCCTTGCCCTTGCGGAAATAGCAAAAGCTGGCGACTTCGCCGGATGCAGGGCGCTCCAGGCGCAGGTAGCGGTCGCGATTGAGGATGCGGGCATGGATGTTCTGGGGCCGCCGGAGGGTCACGTCGATCCTGGCGGCGGCCGCATCACCGGTCACCAGCAGCGCAGTGAAGGCGGCGAAGGCCTTGAGCAACTGGCGTCGTGATATGCCTGGGGTGGAAGCAGCCATGGCTGACCGCTCTTCATGGGCCGGGTTCCCGACTATACACCCGGTCGAACAGGCTCCGGGACCTCATTGGAAAGCCCCGCATTTGCGGGGCTTGCAGGGTTCAGCGGTGGCCTCTCCTGTACCCGCCCCTGTACCAATCATCATGGTCGCGGTGACTGTCCCAGCCGCCACGGTAGTGGTCGTGGTCATGGTCGTAGCGGTAAATGATGCACCCCCCGCTGCTGGCAAGAACGGCGGCCAGCAGGGTAACTCTGATGACGTGGCCAAGCATGGGCGGTACCTCTCAAGGCAAGGGAAATGACTCCCCATACCTTTGAGACAGTCCAGAGGTGGAAAGGGTCGGCTCGGGTTCAGTCTTCCGGGCGTTCCAGGCGCTGGGCGATGAGTTCCAGCAGGAGAAGGTCCTGCTCCACCAGGCGACCCTGGCTGGCGGCCTGCATGAGTCGGTCCAGCACCTGGCGCGAGCGAAGGCTGAGCTTCTCTTCAGGCTCGTAACGGCCTTCTTCGGATTCGGCAATCAGCATGGCGGGATTCAGCAGGTCGTTGAGCGTCACCCTCAACGCCTTGGCGATTCGCCTCAGGTCATCGAACGAGGGTTCCCGGGTGTCCCTTTCGTAGTTACCGATGCGGGATTGGGACTCCCAACCACACTCATTGGCCAGGGCCTGCTGCGAGAGTCCTTTCACCTTTCGGTAGTGCGCGATGCGCGATCCAAGCGTGTTCATGCCGCGAATCTTAATGACGGAATGAATCGTCCCTGGTTCACTTATCGTGTTTGCGTAATAAGCGAAACGTGATTATCGTAGGCCGCAGCCATGGCTCTGCCAAGCCCCTTCAAGGATGACGAGGAAAACCCGCATGGCCAGGGCGGTTCCGCCATTACCAGGAGGATCGAGGTTCGGGATCGCAGTGTCTCGATACTGCGATGACCCTGGCACCGCATGTCGCAATGCGGTGTGGCGGCGGCGCCATCCAGGCCGCAACTGCAGCGGCCCCTGGGATACAGGGCTACCCCGCTGATGTGATCCCCTGCTTCTAACAAGCCCCCTGTCCGCGCAAGCGGGCAGGGGGCTTGTGCGTTCAGGCGAGGCGGAAGCGGTTGACCTCGGTCTGCAGTTCGCTGCCCAGGCGGGCAAGGTCGATGCTGGCGGCGGATGTTTCCTCGGTGGCGGCGGCGGATTGCTCCGCCACATCACGAATGTTGGTGACGCTGCGGTTGATCTCCTCGGCCACCGCGCTTTGTTGCTCGGCGGCTGTGGCGATCTGCTGGTTGAGTTGCTGGATGTTGGAGACGGAACTGTTGATGGCCTCCAGGGCGTCGCCGGCCTGCTTGGCCGCGTCCACGGTATCGCCGGCCTGGGTGCGGCTGCGTCCCATCATGTCCACGGCGCTCTGGGCACCATCCTGCAGGGTGCTGACCAACTGTTCTATCTGGGTGGTGGACTCCTGGGTGCGGCGGGCAAGGGCCCGTACCTCGTCCGCCACGACGGCGAACCCGCGTCCCGCTTCGCCGGCCCGGGCTGCTTCGATGGCCGCATTGAGGGCGAGCAGGTTGGTCTGTTCAGCGATGCTCTTGATCACATCGAGCACGGCACCAATGTTGGTGCTGTCATGCTTGAGCCGCTCGATGGCGCCGGCCGACTGTTCAATGGCCCGGGCCAGGCTTTCGATGCGCTGGATGGCTTGCTGTACCACGGCGGTCCCGTGCTGCGCCTGGCGGTCGGCGTGGCCGGCGGAGTCGGCGGCAGATTCGGCGTTGCGGGCGACGTCCTGCACCGTGGTGACCATCTGGTGCATGGCCGTGGCCACTTGCTCGGTTTCCATCTTCTGCTGGGTGACGCCGGCGCTGGTCTGCTCGGTGACAGCGGACATCTCCTCGGCGGCGGTGGCCAGCTGTTCGATGCCATTGCTGAGACGCGTGAGCAGGCCCCGCAGGCTTTCGGTCATGTCCTGCATGGCCTGCATCAGTTGACCTAGTTCGTCCTTGCGGTCGCTGTGGATGTCCGAGGTCAGGTCGCCGGCTGCCACCTTGCGGGCCTGGTGCACGGCCTGGCGCAAGGGCGTGACGATCAGTTGGGCGATCAGCAAGGCCGCCAGCAGCCCGACCACGAAACCGATGGCGGCCGAGCTGGCGAGGATGGTCTTGGCCTGACGGGCGTCGGCTTCCAGCAATTGCAGCTGCATGTTGAGTGCGTCGGTGGAAGAGTCCGAGATGCCCGAGGCGCGAGTAGCGAGTTCGGACTCGGATTTGTCGTGGGACTGAACGCTTTGTTGCAGGTTGGCGAACTCGCTGCGGTAGCGCTCGATCTGCTTGCGTGCCGAAACGAGGTCTTCCTGGGCGCTGGGATCGCCGATCCGGGCGGCCAGCTCATCGGCCCGGTCATCGAGGGAGTCGAAGAGAGCGTTGAGCTTGTCGGCGTCCTGGTTGTCGCCGCGCATGATGAAGTTCTTCTCGTGGCGCCGTGCGGCGAGCATGTCCTTGGCCATGCCCGAGGCGTGGTTCGCGCTTTCCAGGGCGCGAATGCCATTCTCGTCGCCGCTCTGGCGGATTTGCTGCAAGGCCTCCTGGGTCAGGTGCTGTTCCAGTTCGTCGAACTGCTTGAGCGCCTCGCGGGCCGCTTCCTCCATGCTCGCCTGGGTGTCGCGCTTGCCGTGCTCGGCTTCTACCAGCGCGGCCAGTTTCAGTTGGTATTGGCCGAGATCCGTCTGGATCTGTTTCATCAGGTCGATGGTTCTGGGGATGGTCATCACCTTCAGGGCGTTGTCGGCGATGCCCTGGATCTCCCCGATGATCTGCAATGCGCTGCGGATGGACTGCTCGTCGCTGCGGATGATGAAGTCTTTTTCGTGCTGGCGAACCTGGTAGAGCTTGGTGTCGATTTCACTGACCCGCAGCAGGATGTCGAAACGGTGCAGGGCGCCCTCCAGTGCACGCCAGCTGGTCCAGGCCACGAGCAGGGTGATGGCGAGAACCAGGCCGAATCCGGTGAGCAGCTTCTGGCGGACGCTGAGGTCGTTGAAAAAGCACTGGATCGGGCCGTTCATGACGCACGGCTCGCATCGAGGTGGCGATTGGGGAGAGAAAGGACGCGCGAAAGGCTGGGGCAGGCGGGGAAGGGCATCGTTTGACTTCCTGTCAGCGGGCGCCATCCGAAACTGATGGCTTAGAGCCACCTATATAGACGCCCCATTTTCGTGCTGCCCAGTTTGCGGACGGACGGCTCATCGTTGTCATGGATAGGCACTATCGAGACAACTGATTTCTATTGATCGACTCCGGCCCATAGTCTTTGCCCCATGCAAGGCGATGGAGGTGGTTATGTCCCGCGTTGATGTCATGTCCCTGGTGGGTACCGCAGTTCCGGAGTCGCTTCGGGCCGCCGGCCATATGGCCTGCTGGTTCGTGGTGGTGGATGGCGAGATGCGTTCCGGCCCCTTCACCTCTCGGGAAGCGGCGGGTGCCAGCAAGTCGATCTGGCTGCTGGAACTGGCACGACGCCAGCGAGGCGCCTACGGCCTGGCAGCCTGAGTCACACCGCCATCGCTCAACCTTTTTGTTCCTCGCTCCTCCTTTGGCCCGCCTTTATGGCGGGCATTTTGTTTGTGCGACCGGCGACTTGGTTAAACTGCGCTTTTTTCCGGACGCGCATCGTGAAGTGGGACATTTTCTGCAACGTCGTCGATAACTTCGGTGACATTGGCGTGACCTGGCGCCTGGCTCGCCAACTGGCGGCCGAGCATGGCCAGATCGTGCGCCTCTGGGTGGACGAGCCGGCGGTATTCGCACCGCTGTGCCCCCAGGCCGACCCCGAAGCCGAATCCCAACTGCAGCAAGGCGTCGAGATTCGCCACTGGCGCTGGGATTGGCAGCCCGTGGAGGCGGCGGACGTGGTCATCGAGGCCTTCGCCTGTCAGTTGCCGGAGCAATACCTGGAGGCGATGGCCGCTCGCGCTGAGCCGCCCCGTTGGCTGAATCTGGAATACCTCAGTGCCGAGGATTGGGTGGGTGGCTGCCATGGCTTGCCGTCGTTCCAACCCAATGGCCTGCAGAAGACCTTCTACTTTCCCGGTTTCACCGACGATTCCGGCGGCCTGCTGCGCGAGGCGGCGCTGCTTGAGCGTCGCCAGGCATTCCAGTCCGGCCCTGGCGCCCGCAAGGCGTTCCTTGAGGAACTGGGTGTAGCGTTGGAGCCCGACGCGCTGCTGATCTCGCTCTTCGCCTACGAAAACAGCGCCCTGGCCGGCTGGCTCGACGCTTTGGCGGCAGGGGCGCAGCAGGTGCAGTTGCTGGTGCCGGTCGGCCGCGTGCTGGCAGATCTGGCGCGCTGGCTGGGCGAGGAAAAGCTGCACGCAGGGGCCTGCTTCCGCCGGGGCAGCCTGGCGATCCAGGTTCTGCCATTCGTCAGCCAGGAGGATTACGATCGACTTCTCTGGTGCTGCGATTTCAACGCAGTCCGCGGCGAGGACTCCTTCGTCCGCGCGCAGTGGGCCGGCCAGCCGTTCCTCTGGCATATCTATCAGCAGGAAGAGGGCGCCCACTGGGACAAGCTGGAGGCCTTCCTCACCGTCTATTGCCGTGAGTTGTCGCCTGCTGCGGCTGTCGCGCTGACCGCAAGCTGGCGGGCCTGGAACAGGGGCGAGGGCATGGGGCAAGCCTGGTCGGGGCTGCTGGAACAGTGGCCGGAGTTGCGGCACCACGCCGAGCGCTGGTGTCAGGCGCAGGCTGCGCGAGTCGACCTCGCGACGGGTCTGGTGCAGTTTTGTACAAAACCGCTATGATACGCGGCCTGTTTTTTGTCACCCATCCACATCGGATATTCGTATGAAAACCGCTCAAGAGTTCCGCGCCGGCCAAGTCGCCAACATCAATGGCGCTCCCTGGGTCATCCAAAAGGCCGAGTTCAACAAATCCGGCCGCAACAGCGCTGTCGTCAAGATGAAGCTGAAGAACCTGCTGACCGGCGCCGGCACCGAGACCGTGTTCAAGGCCGACGACAAGCTGGAGCCGATCATCCTCGAACGTAAGGAAGTAACCTATTCCTACTTCGCTGATCCGCTGTACGTCTTCATGGACACCGAGTTCAACCAGTACGAGATCGAGAAGGCGGACCTGGAAGGCGTCCTGACCTTCATCGAAGACGGCATGACCGACGTTTGCGAAGCCGTGTTCTACAACGATCGCGTGATCTCCGTCGAACTGCCGACCACCATCGTTCGCCAGATCGCCTACACCGAACCGGCTGTCCGTGGCGACACCTCCGGCAAGGTGATGAAAGTGGCTCGCCTGAACAACGGTGCCGAGCTGCAAGTATCCGCCTTCTGCGAAATCGGTGATTCCATCGAGATCGACACCCGTACCGGCGAGTACAAGTCCCGCGTCAAGGCCTAAGCCTGTTAGAACCCGTTTACGACCTTGCGAGCTAGAGCCATGCAAGGCAAGAACAGGCGAGGAAGCGGAGTTTACGAGCTGTAAATGAGCATCCGAGCCTGTTTTTAACGCCGCAGGGCCGACGCGCAGCTGATCGTTAATGGGTTCTTCGCGAGACAAGAAAAAAGCCCGGCGTATGCCGGGCTTTTTCGTTCCCGCCTGGTTACTTCAGGTGTTCTTTCAGCGCCTCGCCGGCCTGCTGCATGGCGGCGCGGGTGCCGGGGACCTTGGCCAGCACGTTGAGCAGGCCGAAGTCGTGGATCATCCCGTTGTAGCGCACCGAAGTCACCTCCACGCCAGCGGCGTCCAGCTTGCGGGCGTAGGCTTCGCCTTCGTCGCGCAGCACGTCGAACTCTGCGGTCTGCACCAGGGCCGGCGGCAGTCCTTTCAACTGCTCGGTGGACGCCTGCAGCGGCGAGGCGTAGATCTCGGCGCGCTGGCGTGGGTCGGTGGTGTAGCTGTTCCAGAACCACTTCATCATGTCGCGGGTCAGGAAATGCCCGTTCTCGAACTGGTTGTAGGACGCGTTGTTGAAATTCGCGTCCGTCACCGGCCACAGCAGGGCCTGGAAGCGGATCTTCGGCGTGCCCTTGTCTTTGGCCATCAGGCTGACCACTGCGGCCATGTTGCCGCCGACGCTGTTGCCCGCCACTGCCAGGCGCTTGCCATCCACGCCGATTTCCTTGCCGTGCTCGGCCACCCACTGGGTCGCCGCGTAGGCCTGGTTGATGGCGGTCGGGTACTTGGCTTCGGGGGAGGGCGTGTAGTTCACGTAGACCGCCACGGCGCCGGAATTTGCCACCAGGTCGCGGATCAGGCGTTCGTGGGTCGGGTAGTCGCCCAGCACCCAGCCGCCGCCGTGGAAGAACATGAACACCGGCAGGGTGCCTTTCACGCCAGCGGGGCGGACGATGGTCAGATCGATCTTCTGGCCATCGGCGTCAATGGTCTTCTGGCTGACGTCCGCCTTCGGCAGGTCCAGTTTCACGCTGGCCTGGGCACCCACCAGCACAGCGCGGGCATCCTTGGGCGCGAGCGTTTCCAGGGGCTTGCCGCCGCCTGCCGCCAGGGCTTCCAGGAAGGCCTGGGTAGTGTGTTCGACGCCCGGGCTACCAGCGGCGAAGGCATGGCCGACGGAGAAGGCGAGCAGGCTGCTGGCGGCAAGGGTGCTGATCGGTTTCATTCCAGGTCTCTCCAATTGATTTGATGGCTAAAGTCTTGCGCGCTAAGTAAGTGCGTGAAACGGAAATTACTGGCGATTTATTTAGCGCGCAAGATATTTATTGGAAAACTTTGGAATAAACCGAAAAGCGATGGGAATAAGGCCGTCAGACGGCCTTGCCCAGGCTGTTGCGAAGTGACACCAGTTCGTCCCTGAGGTTGCCCAGGTGGTCAGTGGTCAGTTCGGTGGCTGCAAGGATGCAGGCGGGTACGGACCTGGCCCTGTCCTTCAGGGCACGGCCTTGTTCGGTGAGGCGGAGTTCCACCACGCGTTCGTCCTTGCTGCTGCGGGTCCGGGTGATCAGACCCTCGACTTCCAGGCGCTTGAGCAGGGGAGTGAGGGAACCGGGGTCGGTGAGCATGCGGTTGCTGATCTCGCCGACGGTGATGCCGTCGGCCTCCCAGAGCACCATCATGGCGAGGTACTGCGGATAGGTCAGGCCCAGCTCCTGGAGCAGGGGCTTGTAGACCTTGGTCATCAGCAGGGACGTGGAGTAGAGGGCGAAGCAGAGCTGGTTGTCGAGCAACAGCTCTTCGCAGGGGGTGTCGGACATGATTGGCCTCCGAAGGCAGTGATGGAGGCTAATTTAGCGCGCAAGCGTTTCGTGGGCAAAATGCAATCCGTTGATCGTCTTACGGGCTGCCTTGCGCTGGTCATGGCACGAGCCACACTTGTTCGGTCACCCCTCCCCGCAAGGACAGCACCATGGACAATCTGCAGAACCCCTATCAGGCGCCCCAGGCCGAACTCACCGTCAACAGTGCCGCCGAACCCCTGCTGGCTTCGCGCTGGACGCGCCTCGGCGCGGCGCTGATCGATGGCCTGATCATGAGCCTGGCGACCGTGCCGGTGGCTTACCTCTCCGGCAGCTTCGCCGCCGCGCAGCAGGGTATCGAGCCAAGCCTGGGCCAGCAGTTGCTGAGCCTGGTGGTGGGGCTGGCGGCCTTCCTGCTGGTCAACGGACACTTCCTCAAGAATTACGGCCAGACCCTTGGCAAGCGGTTGCTGAAGATCGCCATCGTCGACCTCGATGGCAAGGTCCCGGAGCTGGTCGGCTTGCTGCTCAAGCGCTACCTGGTCTGGTGGCTGGTGGTCTACGTGCCGATTGTCGGCATGCTGGTGGTGCTGGCGGATTACCTGTTCATCTTCCGGAGCGACCGCCGCTGCCTGCATGACCTGCTGGCGGGAACCCGCGTGGTGCAGCAGCCCGTCTGATCAGCCGCGGTTCAGGCCGCCCAGGGCCAGGTCCCAGGGCGGTACTGGGCCGAAGCGGTTCTTCAGGAACTCCAGCAGCAGGCGGCTCCGCGAACTGGCTTCTCCCTCCAGGCGCAAGGCGTAGATGCCACTGGGCTCCGGTGGTGGAAGGCCGTCGTCGCAGAACAGCGGCACCAGCTCGCCGCGCACCAGGTATTCACTGATCAGCCAGGTGGGCAGATGGGCGATGCCCAATCCCGCCAGGGCACTGAAGAGCAGGGCCTCGGCGTTGTTGGCGGTCATCCGCATGCGTCCTGGACGTACCAATTGCAGCTTGCCGTTGACCTCGAAGCGCCAGGCATAGGGCGGTGCCAGGGCATCCCAGTCCAGGCCGTCGTGGTTGGGTAGTTCGCGCGCGTCGCGGGGAATGCCACGCCGACGCAGGTACTCGGGGCTGGCACAGAGCACCCGTACCATGGGGGCCAACGGCGTGGCCACGAGGCGGGTGTCTGCCAGTGGGCCGATGCGCAGCACGAGGTCCACCTGGCCCAGGTTTTCCCCCTCCATGTCGATGAAACTGTCGATCAGCCGCAGTTGCACATCCAGGCCGGGATAGGTCGCGAGGAACTCCGCGATGGCGGGCGCCAGGTGGCGGCGACCGAAGGGAGCGGGGGCATCGATGCGGATCAGGCCTTCCGGGGCGCTGCTCAGGGACACCGCTTCCGCCCGAGCCAGGCGCAGTTCCGCCAACACCCGCTTTGCCCGTTCGGCAAAGGCCAGGCCGGCGGCGGTGGGTTTCACCGCATGGGTGCTGCGCACGAACAGGCTACTGCCCAAGGCCCGCTCGAGGGCGTCGATCCGCCGTGCCACGGCCGATGGGGTGAGCGGATGACGGCGGGCTGCAGCGGAAAAGCTTCCGGCTTCCAGCACGTCGAGGAAGAGGGCCAGTTGCTCGGTGAGGGCGTCAGGATTCATGGAAAGCTGCCTGTGCGAAATGCGCAAAGCCATTGTGCGCTGCTGTGCGTTTCCGTGCCAACCGGGCGCGGGTAGCATCCGCCTTATCAGATTGGGAGGCGTCATGGACCTGCTGGCTTTCGTTATGAACCTGGTGCTCGGCGCGCTGCTGGGCACCCTGGGTGGACTCTTCGGCATTGGCGGCGGGCTGATCGCCATTCCCGCCCTGGGGGTGCTATTCGGCCTCGACCAGCAGCTGGCCCAGGGCACTGCCCTGGTGATGGTGGTGCCCAACGTGCTCCTGGCGCTCTGGCGCTATCACCAGCGCAACCGCATCGATCCGCGCTACGCGACGCTGCTGGCGACCTCCAGTTTCGGCTTTGCCTGGCTGGCGTCGTTGTTCGCGGTGCGGGTGGATTCGGAAAGCATGCGCCTGGCCTTTGTCGGCTTCCTCCTGGCGCTGGCCGCGTACAACTTCGCGCGGATGTTCATGGCCAAGGCGGCCCACGCCAGTGCCGAATTGCGGCAGCCCTGGCCCTGGCTGGGTGCCCTGGGCGGTGTGGCGGGGACGGCCGGTGGACTCTTCGGGGTCGGTGGCGCGGTGATCGCCACTCCGGTACTCACCAGCGTTTTCGGCACCAGCCAGGTGATGGCCCAGGGGTTGTCCCTGGCGTTGGCGGCACCCAGCACGGCGGTCACCCTGGCCACCTACGGTCTGCACCACCACGTGAACTGGGCGATGGGCCTGCCCCTGGCGCTGGGTGGGTTGCTCAGCATCAGCTGGGGTGTACGCCTGGCCCATGCCCTGCCGGAGCGGGTACTGCGCTCGCTGTTCTGTGTCTTCCTGCTGCTTTGCGCGGTGATGCTCTCGCTCAAGTGAGGCTCAAATGCGGAATCCTTCGATGATGTGTTCCGCGAGGGTTTCAGTGACCGGAGACTGACTGCTCTCGTTGCGCAGCAGCATGATGTTGCACAGCGGCAGCACTGGCAGGCCCTCGGCTTCTCCGAGAATGCGCATGTCGGGCGTGATCAGGCTCTGCAGCTGCGCGGTCACCGCCAGGCCGGCGCTGACCACCGCCATGATCGCCGCCAGGCTCGGACTGGTATAGGCGATGCGGTACTCGCGGCTCAGGGCGTCCAGGGCATTACAGGCCCAGCCGCGGCAGAAGCAGTCGCTGTTGAACACGGCCAATGGCATGGGCGTCTGCTCGTGGGGGCTGTACCCTGCGGCTTCGGCCCAGACCAGGCGCTCCTGGCGCAGGAGTTCGCCGATGTCGTCCCCCGGCTTGCGGGTGACGATGGTCAGATCGAGGTCCTGGCGTTGCAGCAACTGCGACGTGGAATCGCAATGCACCTCGACCTGCACCAGCGGAAAGGCCTTGGCGAAGCGCGAGAGGATGCCGGGCAGGAAGCGCATCACGTAGTCGTCCGGCGTGCCGATGCGCACCGAGCCCACCATGTGCGGCTGGCGCAGCGTGGTCATCACCTCGCCATGCAACTTCAGGATGCGCCGGGCATAGCCCAGCAGGATCTGCCCTTCGGCGGTGAGCCTGACCTGACGGCCATCGCGCTCGAACACAGGGCGTTGCAGCACGTCTTCTTCCAGCCGCTTCATTTGCATGCTCACGGCCGATTGGGTCCGGTTGACCATTTCCGCCGCGCGGGTGAAGCCGCCGTAATCCGCAATGGCGACGAAGGTGCGCAGCAGTTCGGTGTCGATGGCGGGGTAGTTCATTCATCAATTCCTGAGATGCAGTGCATCAGAAACATTCGTTGGATTGATCGTAGTCCTAGTCAGACACTGTCGCCATCCCCACTGGGAGGGCAACACGATGAAAGGTCAACACGGCTTTATCGGTACTTCGCATCACGCGCGTTTCGACGCACCGGCTCATCACGAAGGCTGGCTCTTGGCCGCATGGCACAAGGTCAGGCGCTGGGAGCAACTGGTGTATGAACGTGACCAGCTGGCACGCATGAGCGATGACATGCTCAAGGACATTGGCCTGTCCCGCGCCGATGTGATGGAGGAATCCGAGCGTCACTTCTGGGAAGACCCGCTGAAAAAAAGCTGAGGGAGCGTGCGGCCCGCCGACGGTGAAGCGCAGGGCGGGCCGCAACCCTTGATGGATGGACCCACAGGAAAGGAACCATGTCGAACACCCACGAACTTGCCCAGCTGAACATCGCCTCGATGAAGGCGTCCCTGGATTCCCCGGTCATGGCCGATTTCGTCGCCAACCTGGCGCCGATCAATGCCTTGGCCGACAACGCCCCCGGCTTCGTCTGGCGCTTGCAGGACGAGGAGGGCGACGCCACTACCATTCGCCCCTTCGGTCCGGACGTGCTGGTCAACCTCTCGGTCTGGCGCGATGTGTCGAGCCTCATCGAGTTCGTCTACCGCTCGGCCCATGTGGAGATGCTGCAGCGCCGCAAGGAGTGGTTCGAGCGCCTCTCCGGCGTGCATCAGGTGCTGTGGTGGGTGCCCAAGGGGCATCGGCCGGATGTGCGTGAGGCAGCGGAGCGACTGGCGCGTCTGCGTGAAGCGGGCCCGACGCCTGAAGCCTTCACCTTCCGCCAGACCTTCCTGGCGCCGGACCAGTCCGTGCCCCTGGTCCCCTTCGAGCTGGAGCGCGAAAGCCAGGCAAGCTGATGCTACTGTGAAGCGTCATTTCCCCTGTCGGCACGGAGCCCCATGACACTGACGCTTTCCCTGCCCGAAGCACGCCGCCTGGCTCTGGCGGCCCAGGGCTTCGCCCGTGCACCCCGTGGCGCGATCCGGCATCGCCAGTTGTTGGCCCAACTGGAGTCCCTGGGTGTGGTGCAGATCGACTCGGTGAACGCCCTGGTGCGCTCCCATTACCTGCCGGCCTTCTCCCGGCTTGGCCACTACGATCGCGAGCTGCTGGACGACCTGGCCTGGGGCAAGCCCCGGCGCCGTGCATTGTTCGAGTATTGGGGGCACGAAGCGTCGCTGCTGCCGTTGGAACTCTATCCCCTGATGCGCTGGCGCATGCGCCGGGCGGCCAATGGCCAGGGCATCTACCAGCAACTGGCACGCTTTGGTTTCGAGCAGCAGGAAGTGATCCAGCGAGTCCTCCAGGCGGTACGTGAGCAAGGCGCCCTGGGTGCCGGTGCGCTGAGCACTCGGGAGGAGCGCGCCGGCCCCTGGTGGGACTGGAGCGCGGAGAAGCACGCCATGGAGTGGCTGTTCGCTGCCGGTGAAGTGACAGTGGCCGGGCGCCGGGGCTTCGAGCGTCTCTACGATCTGCCGGAGCGGGTGATTCCCGCCGACATCCTCAACCAGCCTGAAATGCACGAGGCCGACGCCCAGCGCCAGTTGCTCTTGCGCGCCGCGGCGGCCCTTGGCGTCGGCACTGAACGCGACCTGCGGGACTACTACCGCCTGGACGCCGGCGACAGCCAGGCACGGCTGGCCGAACTGGTGGAAGAGGGGGCCTTGCTACCGGTGCATGTCCACGGCTGGAAGCAGACCGCTTATTGCATCGGCGAGTCCAAGGTGCCGCGCAAGATCAGGGCCAGTGCCCTGCTGTCGCCCTTTGATTCGCTGATCTGGGAGCGGGCGCGCACCGAGCGTCTGTTCGATTTCCGCTACCGCCTGGAGATCTACACGCCCCAGCACAAGCGCCAGTACGGCTACTACGTGCTGCCCTTCCTCCATGACGAGCGACTGGCCGCCCGAGTGGACCTGCGCGCCGAGCGGGCTCAGGACCGCCTGGCGGTGCATGCCTTGCACGAGGAAGAACACGGCCTCAGCGAAGCGGGCGTTCAGGCGTTGGCGGAAAACCTGAGAAGCATGGCGGGCTGGCTGGGGCTGGGCGAAGTGGCCGTGACCTGCAGGCGGCCGGGGACGGCGCGACTGCAGGCTTGTCTGGCATAGCCGCGAACCGTTGGAGGGCACCCTGTGGGGGCAGCTGTGCTGCCCTTGGCGAATGAATTCGCCCCCACAACATGGCCCCTGCTCCTATCGGCGAACCTGCTTCAGCGTTTCCGCAATCAGGAAGGCCAGTTCCAGGGACTGGTCGGCGTTCAGGCGCGGGTCGCAGTGGGTGTGGTAGCGGTCGGAGAGGGCGTCTTCGGTGATGGGGCGGGCGCCGCCGATGCATTCGGTGACGTTCTGCCCGGTCATCTCGATATGGATACCGCCGGCGTGGCTGCCTTCGGCCTGGTGCACGTCGAAGAACTGCTTCACTTCGCCGAGGATGCTGGCGAAGTCGCGGGTCTTGTAGCCGCTGGAGGCCTTGATGGTGTTGCCGTGCATGGGATCGGAGCTCCACAGTACTTTGCAGCCTTCGCGCTGCACGGCGCGGATCAGGCGCGGCAGGTGCTCGCCGACCTTGTCGGCGCCCATGCGCACGATCAGGTTGAGCCGGCCCGGATCGTTGTCCGGGTTGAGGACGTCGATCAGGCGGATCAGCTCTTCGGTGTCCATGCTCGGCCCCACCTTGACGCCGATGGGGTTGCCGACTCCGCGCAGGAATTCCACGTGGGCGCCATCCAGCTGGCGGGTGCGGTCGCCGATCCAGAGCATGTGGGCGGAGCAGTCGTACCAGCCACCGGTCAGGCTGTCACGGCGCACGAAGGCCTGCTCGTAGTTCAGCAGCAGGGCTTCATGGGCGGTGAAGAAACTGGCTTCGCGCAATTGCGGCGCGGTGTCCAGCCCGCAGGCGCGCATGAAGGCCAGGGCCTCGTCGATCCGATCGGCCAACTGGCTGTATTTCTCGGTCAGCGCGGAATTGGCGATGAAGTCGAGGTTCCACTGATGCACCTGGTGCAGGTCAGCGAATCCGCCCTGGGCGAAGGCGCGCAGCAGGTTGAGGGTTGCGGTGGCCTGGTGATAGGCCTGCAGCAGGCGTTCCGGGTCCGGTACGCGGCTGGCGGGGTCGAAGCCGATGCCGTTGACGATGTCGCCACGGTAGGCGGGCAGGGTGACGTCGCCTTGGGTCTCGTTGCCGGATGAGCGCGGCTTGGCGAACTGGCCGGCCATGCGGCCGACCTTCACCACCGGGCAGCCGGCGGCAAAGGTCATGACAATGGCCATCTGCAGCAGCACCTTGAAGGTGTCGCGGATTTTCGCGGCGGAAAACTCGGCAAAGCTTTCCGCGCAGTCACCGCCCTGGAGCAGGAAGGCGCGGCCCTCGGTGACTTCGGCGAACTGGCGGCGCAACTCGCGGGCTTCGCCGGCGAAGACCAGGGGCGGGAAGCTCGCCAGGGTCTGTTCGACATGCGCCAGTTTGGTGGCGTCCGGGTACTCGGGCTGTTGCTGGATGGGTTTGTCCCTCCAGCTTTCAGGGCTCCATTCTTGGCTGCTCATCAGGGGCTCGATATGGCTGCTTGCGGTAGATGAACCATGGTAACCGAAAGGCCCGGAAGCGGCGCTAGGCGCGGTAGCAGAGGAGCACGCCGCAGACGCGGAACAAAGGGTGGAGGGCGGTGCCGACGTTCAAGGGCAGCAGCACCGGTAGCAACTCATTGATGCGCAGCAGGGCCCCCAGTGAGCTGCCAAAGCCGGTGATGGCTTCCAGGGTGTAGGCGAGGAGGATGAACAGGCTTTCGCGAAGCTGGCCGCCCTGTTCGCTGGTCAGCTTCCAGTGCTTGCCCTGGCGCTCCAGGCGCACGACGCGGGTGCCGGTACAGGTCGAAGTGCTTCGCGTAGGCGCGGAAGTAGCGGCGCATCTCGCTGTGGTGCGGGAAGGGCGCCACCTCGGCATCCATGGGGAGTTCGGTGAATTCGGTGGTGCGTTTGGAGGAGATCAGGTGCGCCGAGTCGTACATGGTGCTGTGGGGGTTGTCGATGTCCCAGAGCCCGCCCACATCGCCATGCAGCTCGAAGCCGACGAAGGGGATGCCGTGTTTCTGCAACTGGCGGGTACTGCACAGGCCCATGGGCCCGGCGCCAATGATGGCGTACATGCTGGAATCGACCTCTGCGCTGTTATTCTTGTGCGGTTTCGCCCGCTGGGGCGCGTGGTTCGGATTATGCCGGGAGCACAGGCTCCGGCTTCAATGGCAATAGGCGCCGATGTGGCGCCGGGCTGGTGCGATTTGTCAGCACCGGTCTTGAAGGAGTAGTGACGAGATGTCCGAGGAGCGCCTGCTCGCGGAAGTGCATGACGATTTCGGCGTGATCCGGGTCTACGAGGTCGGTCCGTATCGCATCCTCGAATTTGGCGAAGCGGTGGAGCAGAGCTGCGTATTCACCGCCGATCCGGCCTGGCTGGAGTACGACTACACCCGCGCCATGCTGATTGGTGCGCTGTGCCACGAGGCGCCGGAGAACGCCCTGTTCCTCGGCCTTGGTGCCGGCACCCTGACCCAGGCCTGCCTGAAGTTCCTGCCGCTGGAAGATGTGGAAGTGATCGAGCTGCGGCCGGATGTACCGCGCCTGGCGATGGAATACCTGGGCCTGACCGACGATCCGCGCCTTTACGTGCGCATCGGCGATGCCCTGGAACTGCTGGACAGCGCCGAACCGGCGGACCTGATCTTCGTCGACCTCTACACCGACCAGGGGCCTGGGGTTGGCCATCTGGCCTGGAATTTTCTCGGCGCCTGCCAGAAACGCCTCAGCCCCGGCGGCTGGCTGGTGATCAACCAGTGGGCCTCTGATGACGGCAAGCCCTTGGGGGCCGCCTTGCTGCGGGGGCTCTTCCACCGGCACTACTGGGAGTGCCCGGTGAAGGAGGGCAATGTGGTGCTGTTCGTGCCGGCTGACCTGGACCAGCAGCTTGATCTCAAGGCGCTCAAGGCCAAGGCCGACGCCCTGGCGCCGAGCCTGGGGTATTCCCTGCAATCGCTGCTGGATGTGGTGCGGCCGGCGAGCTGACTGGAGCCGCCTTTCAGCGTTCCTTTGGGGGCAATTCATTTGAATTTGAGAGGCCACGTCCTTGGGGCGTGGTCATGAGCAGCCGGCTTTACCTGTCATCCGGCTACGTAGAACTACGTAGCCGTCTTTCGTAGTTGTGCGAATGTCTCCGCGGGCGCTGGGCGCCGATAGTGTCGGCTGCCCTAATCCGGGCATAGACAACAACAATAGTTGCCGCAGGTAATCCCCAGCGGCAGGAGACCATTCAATGACCCAACTGGCTACCCGAATTGCCTGGTTCGCCGTTGCCCTGCTGGGCGCATTCGCGCTGGGTACAGTGGCGCTGCGTCGAGGCGAGGCCATCAACGCCCTCTGGATCGTTACTGCTGCAACTGCGATCTACCTCATTGCCTACCGCTACTACAGCCTGTTCATCGCCAACAAGGTGATGCAGCTCGATCCCACCCGTGCAACGCCTGCGGTGTTGAACAACGACGGGCTGGACTACGTTCCGACCAACAAGCACATCCTCTTCGGTCACCACTTCGCCGCCATCGCCGGCGCCGGCCCGCTGGTGGGCCCGGTGCTCGCCGCGCAGATGGGCTACCTGCCCGGCACCCTCTGGCTGATCGCCGGTGTGGTCCTGGCCGGCGCGGTGCAGGACTTCATGGTGCTGTTCCTCTCCACCCGTCGTAATGGCCGCTCCCTGGGCGACATGGTCCGCGAGGAAATGGGCCGGGTTCCGGGCACCATCGCCCTGTTCGGCTGCTTCCTGATCATGATCATCATCCTCGCCGTGCTGGCGCTGATCGTGGTCAAGGCCCTGGCCGAAAGCCCGTGGGGCATGTTCACCGTGATGGCGACCATCCCGATCGCGGTGTTCATGGGCGTGTACATGCGCTACATCCGTCCGGGCCGCATCGGTGAGATTTCCATCATCGGCGTGGTGCTGCTGCTGGCCTCCATCTGGCTCGGCGGCGTAGTGGCCGCCGACCCGGTCTGGGGCCCGGCCTTCACCTTCACCGGTGTGCAGATCACCTGGATGCTGATCGGCTACGGCTTCGTGGCTGCCGTGCTGCCGGTGTGGCTGATCCTCGCTCCGCGCGACTACCTGTCCACCTTCCTCAAGATCGGCACCATCGTTGGTCTCGCCATCGGCATCCTGGTCATCGCCCCCGAGCTGAAAATGCCGGCCCTGACCCAGTTCGTCGACGGCACCGGCCCGGTGTGGAAGGGCACCCTGTTCCCCTTCCTGTTCATCACCATCGCCTGCGGCGCGGTGTCCGGCTTCCACGCGCTGATCAGCTCCGGCACCACGCCCAAGCTGCTGGCCAACGAAACCCATGCCCGCTACATCGGCTACGGCGGCATGCTGATGGAGTCCTTCGTCGCCATCATGGCCATGGTCGCCGCCTCGGTGATCGAGCCGGGTGTCTACTTCGCCATGAACAGCCCGGCCGCGCTGGTGGGCACCGACGTCAACGCCGTCGCCACCACCGTCAGCAGCTGGGGCTTCGCCATCACCCCGGAAGTGCTGCAGCAGACCGCCACCGATATCGGCGAGCACAGCATCCTGGCCCGTGCCGGCGGTGCGCCGACCCTGGCCGTGGGCATCGCGCAGATCCTCCACCAGGTGCTGCCGGGTGAGAACACCATGGCCTTCTGGTACCACTTCGCGATCCTCTTCGAAGCGCTGTTCATCCTCACCGCGGTGGACGCCGGCACCCGTGCCGGGCGCTTCATGCTGCAGGACCTGCTGGGCAACTTCGTCCCGGCCCTGAAGAAGACCGACTCCTGGACCGCCAACGTGATCGGCACCGCCGGCTGCGTGGCGCTCTGGGGCTGGCTGCTGTACCAGGGCGTGATCGATCCGCTGGGTGGCATCAACACCCTGTGGCCGCTGTTCGGTATCTCCAACCAGATGCTGGCGGGCATCGCCCTGATGCTGGGCTGTGTGGTGCTGATCAAGATGAAGCGTCAGCGCTACATCTGGGTCACCCTGGTGCCGGCCGTGTGGCTGCTGATCTGCACCACCACCGCGGGCCTGATCAAGCTGCTCGACCCGAACCCGGCCGTCGGCTTCCTGGCTCTGGCGAAGAAGTACAGCGATGCTGCAGCCGCCGGCCAGATCCTGGCCCCGGCCAAGGACATGGGCCAGATGCAGCACGTAATCTTCAACGCCTACACCAACGCGACCCTGACCGTGCTCTTCCTCTTCGTGGTGCTGAGCGTGCTGTTCTACGCCATCAAGGTAGGGCGCAGCGCCTGGATGAAGTCCGAGCGCACCGACAAGGAATCGCCGTTCCAGCCGATTCCGGACGCTTGAGGAGACCGCGAGCATGTTCAATGACCTGAGCCGCATGGGGAAATACCTCGGGCAGGCCGCCCGCATGCTCGTGGGCATGCCCGACTACGACAACTACGTCGAGCACATGCGCAATAAGCATCCGGACAAACCGGTGATGTCCTACGAGGAGTTCTTCCGCGAGCGGCAGGACGCCCGCTACGGCGGCGGCAACGGACGTCCCGTACGCTGCTGCTGAACCCTCATTGCGGTAACCTGAGCGCCACGCCTGTCGTGGCGCTCTTGTTTCCGCGCCTGCAACAGTTGCCATGTACCCCTAGGGTGGACATCGCTTGTCATGTTCACCCTTGGTGGCCTGGCCGAACTCCGCGGGTGGACCGACGAAGCGTGGTCCACCCTACGCGACTGATTTCGAGGATTGCCCCGATGCCCGCCCATCTCCCCATTCCCGTCACCGTGCTCAGCGGCTTCCTTGGTGCCGGCAAGACCACCTTGCTGAAGCACATCCTCAAGGCCGAGCACGGCCTGAAGATCGCCGTGATCGAGAACGAATTCAGCGAAACGCCTATCGACAGCCAACTGCTGGGCGATGAGCCGGTGCAGGTGATGACCCTGGCCAACGGCTGCGTCTGCTGCTCCATCCACGTGGAGCTGGAGAAGGCGCTGTTCCTCCTGCTGGAGCGTCTGGACGCCGGCGAGCTGGCCTTCGACCGCCTGGTGATCGAATGCACCGGCCTCGCCGACCCGGCTCCCGTGGCACAGACCTTCTTCGCCGACGAGGAGCTCTGCGAGCGCTATGTGCTGGACGGCATCATCACCCTGGTGGACGCGGTGAACGCCGAGCGCCACCTGCAGGAAACCATGGCCCAGGCCCAGGTGGGCTTCGCTGACCGCATCCTGGTCAGCAAACGCGACCTGGTCGGCGAGGTGCACTTCGACGCCCTCTGCCAGCGTCTCTCGCGCATCAACCGCCGTGCTCCAATCCGTGTGGTGGACCACGGCCGCATTGACCTCGCCGAACTGCTGGACGTGCGCGGCTTCAACCTCAATGCCGACGTCGGCCCGGCGCTGAGCCTGCGCGCGCTGAAGCCTGCCGGCACCCCGGACCGCATCGGCACCCTGGTGCTGAAAAGCGAGCGTCCCCTGGACATGGACAAGCTCAGCGCCTTCATGGAAGGGCTGCTGGAAGAGCACGGCAATTCCATGCTGCGCTACAAGGGCGTGCTCTGCATCGACGGCGAGCCGCGCCGCCTGGTGTTCCAGGGCGTGCTGCGACTCTATGGTTTCGACTGGGACACCGAGTGGCAGGAAGGCGAGGCGCAGGAAAGCGTGATGGTCTTCATCGGCGACGAACTGCCGGAAGAGAAGATCCGTGCGGGCTTCGAGGCGGCCCAGGTGTGATTTTCCCCCTCGTTATCGGCGAGGAAGAGGGTGATTTCAGGCTGGCGGAGGGTTCCTACGGACAAACCGTCGGCCTGCGTGGCGAATTTCGTCCCTCATGATTGCGGCGCCGTGGGGCGCACTCAGGCAAGTGACCATGCAACTCAAGTACAAGATCGTGATACTCGGCGTCCTGCCGCTCATCGTTTCGGTGCTCTTCATCTGCGTCCTGGTCTTCGCCCAGAGCCGGAAGCTGGAGGAGCAGCAGGCGAAGCTGGTGGAGAGCAGCATCATGGCGGCCAAGAAGGCCGAGCTGAAGAACTATGTCGGCCTCGCCCTGAGCCAGATCGCTCCGCTGTACGACAGCGGCCGGGATGACCCGGAGACACGGCAGCAGGCGCTGCGCATCCTGTCGCGCTCGAGCTTCGGCCTCGATGGCTACTTCTTCGTCTACGATCGCCACGGCAAGAACCTGATGCACCCCCGCCAGGCGAACCTGGTGGGCAAGGAACTCATCGGCATGAAGGACAAGAACGGCCTGCCGGTGATCCAGGCGCTGCTGGAAAGCGCCCAGAATGGCGACGGCTACCAACTCTACGCCTGGGAAAAACCTTCCACCGGGCTGGTGACGGAGAAGCTGTCCTACGTGGTGATGCTGGACCGCTGGGGCTGGATGCTGGGCACCGGCATCTACATTGACGACGTCGAAGTGGCCACCCTCAAGTCTCGCCAGGAGGTGGCCTCGGGCGTGCTGACCACGGTGCTGGCGATTGCTTCCTTCGCCCTGGTCGCGGTGCTGGTGGTGTTCACCGGCGGTCTGATGCTGAATTTCACCGAGCATCGGCTGGCCGACCGCAAGCTGTCGGCCCTCAACCAGCGCATCGTCCACCTCCAGGAAGAAGAGCGTTCGCGGGTCTCCCGCGAGCTGCACGACGGCATCAGTCAGCAACTAGTGTCCATCAAGTTCCAATTCGAGCTGGCCAGCCTGGAGTTGGAGAACGGGCAGGGCAGGGGGCTGGAGAACCTGCGCGCGGGCACGGCGCGCCTGGGCGAGGCCATCGGCGAGGTCCGGCGCATCTCCCACGACCTGCGGCCGTCGCTGCTGGACACCCTCGGCCTGTCGCCGGCCATCGACCAGCTGGTGCGCGAGTTCGAGCAGCGCACCGCCATTCGCACCCAGTACGAGCGCGAGCTGGATGACGCACAGGTGGACAAGGAAGTGTCCGTCACGCTGTTCCGCATCATCCAGGAGGCCCTGGGCAATATCGAGCGCCATTCGAAAGCCAGCGCCGCTATAATTTCGCTTTCCACGTCGAAGGGGTCCATTTCCCTTTGCGTCGAAGACAACGGGGTAGGATTCGATCCCGGACTGATGGACAGAAGCCACGGAATCGGCTTGCGCAACATCAGGGAGCGGGTCGACCACCACCGGGGTGCCTTCGGCATCTTCTCTTCTCCCGGCCGTACGGAACTGCAGGTCGAGATTCCCGTGCAAAGAGCTTGAATGGCTCGCTATCCATACGAACCAAGGGGCCGTAATGAGCGTTGCCAAACCCATCCGAATCGCGCTGATCGACGATCACGTGCTGGTGCGCGATGGGGTGAAATCCCTGCTGTCGGCCCTGCCGCATTTCGAAGTGGTGGCCCAGGCCGAATCGGGTGCCGAAGCGCTGGAACTGGTGGCGTCCACCGAGCTGGACCTGCTGCTGGTGGATATCGGCCTCAAGGACATGAACGGCCTGGAGCTGACCCGCGAGCTGTGCAGCCTCTATCCGGGCATCAAGATTCTGATCCTGAGCATGTACGACAACCAGGAGTACGTGCGCACCTCCATCAATGCCGGCGCCTTCGGCTACGTCCTGAAGAACGCGCCCTCCACCGAACTGATCGCCGCCATCGAGGCCATAGTCGCCGGCGGCAGTTTCTACAGCCCGGAAATCGCCCGCAAACTGGCCACTAATGTCCGCGACGAGAACGAACTGACTCCGCGGGAGCTGCAGGTGCTGTCCATGCTCGCCAAGGGCCTGAACAACAAGGAAGTGGCCCGCGAACTGGATATCAGCGTGCGCACGGTGGAAACCTACCGCCTCAGCATCCGCCGCAAGCTGAGCATCGACACCCCCGCCGCGCTGGTGAAGTACGCCCTGGAGCATGGGCTGATTTCCATCTAAGTCGATCCAGCAGGGCAGCCGTTCCGGCTGCATGGCGAATGAATTCTCCCCACAGAAAAGCGACCAGGCCGGTCCCCTGTGGGGGTGATTTCAATCGCTAACCGGTCCGCAGGAGCGGCCCAGGGCTCTCCATCACGGACGACCTATCCGCTTTTCTGGGGAAGTCAGATTCCTGATCTGCTCCCAAAGCCGCCCCTGGGAGTACCCCTTGATGCGTGCTTCCAGCCAATCACCGCCTTCGCATACAGCGTCTGATCGCTGAGACCACCCGAACGAAATCCGACTGGCTTTCCACATCGGAGGTGACCGGGCACGCACGTCAATGGCGATCCTCCGAGTTGGGATCATGCCTAACGCACGACAAATAAGTTTGCGTGTTTGCGGGTTATTTCCTGTGCATCCAGTTCTTGTGGTTTTTGTGGCGTGGATGGGCAGGCTTGTCTGATTTTTATGTTTGTTTATGTGGGATTAATCCGACCGTTTGGTGGTGATTTCTTTTTTGCTCGAGAAGTCTTCAATTGGTTTTGCTTTTTGTTTTAGGTTTTCACGGGTTCGAGATTCAGTCCTTTTTTGAGGGTTAAAAACTTCTTGCATGGGGTTTTGAGCGGTCTGTCGCGCTGCTTTCGCGGCTTGCCGTTTTGATGTGAAAAAACAAAGACACAATATAGGGAAGTATTTCGATGTCCTTAGATAGCTTTCAGAATGAAGTTCCAAAGGCTCGGGTCAATATAAAGCTTGATCTGCACACTGGTGGTGCCCAGAAGAAAGTCGAATTGCCGCTGAAACTTTTGATGATGGGTGACTATAGCAATGGGCAAGAACATCGCCCGCTCTCCGAGCGCGGCAGGATTGATATCAATAAGAACAACTTCAACGGCGTGCTGGCTGATTTTCATCCGAGTTTGAAACTCACCGTGGATAACACGCTGGCCGATGACGGCTCGCAGGCCAACATCGAACTGTCCTTCCGCCATATCAAGGACTTCGAGCCCGAGCAGGTTGCACGTCAGCTACCCGATCTGCGAGCCCTGCTGGCCATGCGCAATCTGCTGCGCGACCTCAAGTCGAACCTGCTGGACAACGTCACTTTCCGCCGCGAGCTGGAACGCATCCTCAAGGATGACGCGCTCAGTAGCGAACTGCGCGACGAACTGGCCGCACTCGCCCCGCAAGACCGCTGAACGTCCTGGTTCGATGAATTGGAGAGAAGAAGATGTCCGTAGAAGGAACTGCTGCACAAACCCTGGGCGCCGACGTGCTGAGCCGTGATGGGCAAAGCGTTTACGCCGCGCTGTTCGACAAGATCAACCTCAGTCCGGTAGCGGCTCTGACCGATATCGAAGTTTTCCAGAGCACCGATGCTTTGTCGGAAGTGTCCGCTGATGAACGTGTCACCGCAGCGGTCAGTGTTTTTCTCGATCTGCTCAAACATTCTTCGCAGAAGGTCGAGCGTCTCGACAAGAGCCTGCTGGATGAACACATCGCGAAGCTGGACGAGCAGATCAGCCGGCAGCTGGATGCCGTCATGCATCACCCTGACTTCCAGCGGGTCGAGTCCACCTGGCGTGGAGTCAAGTCGTTGGTCGATCAGACCGATTTCCGCCAGAACGTACGGATCGAGTTGCTCGACATCAGCAAGGATCATCTGGTGCAGGATTTCGAGGACGCACCGGAGATTGCCCAGAGCGGCCTGTACGCCCACACCTACATCCAGGAATACGACACACCCGGCGGCGAGCCGATCGCGGCAGCTATCTCCAACTACGAGTTCGATCGCAACCCGCAGGATATCGCCCTGCTGCGCAACATCTCGAAAGTGGCGGCGGCCGCTCACATGCCTTTCATCGGTTCGGTGGGGCCGGCCTTCTTCGGCAAGGAGTCGATGGAGGAAGTGGCGGCGATCAAGGACATCGGCAACTACTTCGAGCGTGCCGAGTACCTGAAGTGGAAGTCTTTCCGCGACTCCGACGACGCGCGCTACATCGGCCTGACCATGCCACGTGTGCTGGGGCGGCTGCCCTACGGTCCCGACACGATTCCGGTTCGCGGTTTCAACTATGTCGAAAGCGTGAAGGGCCCGGATCATGACAAGTACCTCTGGACCAATGCCTCCTTCGCCTTTGCCGCAAACATGGTGAAGAGCTTCATCAACAACGGCTGGTGCGTACAGATCCGTGGTCCGCAGGCAGGTGGAGCGGTTACCGACCTGCCCATTCACCTCTACGACCTGGGGACCGGCAACCAGGTGAAGATTCCCTCGGAAGTCATGATCCCGGAAACCCGCGAATTCGAATTCGCCAACCTGGGCTTCATTCCGCTCTCGTACTACAAGAACCGCGATTACGCCTGTTTCTTCTCTGCCAACTCGGCGCAGAAGCCAGCGCTGTACGAGACGGTGGATGCCACCGCCAACAGTCGGATCAACGCGCGCCTGCCGTACATTTTCCTGCTGTCGCGAATTGCCCATTACCTCAAGCTGATCCAGCGCGAGAACATTGGCACCACCAAGGATCGCCGCTTGCTCGAACTGGAGCTGAACAACTGGATTCGCGGACTGGTTACCGAGATGACCGATCCGAGCGACGACCTGCAGGCCTCGCACCCGCTACGCGACGCCAAGGTGACGGTGGAAGACATCGACGACAACCCCGGCTTCTTCCGCGTGAAGCTCTATGCCGTTCCGCATTTCCAGGTGGAAGGCATGGACGTCAACCTGTCGCTGGTTTCGCAGATGCCCAAGGCCAAAGCCTGAGCCATCCCATAGGAAACGACGTCATGAACATCGACCGCCCCCTATGGGCTGCGGGGACATTGCTGTCCCCGCAGCAATTCCAGCAGCAGGCGCGCTGGGAGGCATGGACCAACGAATGCCTTGCTCACCTCTCCCTGGTCCATCCCTGGGGAGTGCTGGCGGTAGCGTTCGATACGGACGCGCTGCGACTGGGAAAACTGAAGGCATCACGGCTGCACGTGCGTATGCCCGACGGCACCCTGATCGACACGGACCGGGTCGACCGCCTGCCGCCGGCCCAGGAGCTGTCCCGCGTGCTGGCCGATGACGTCCGGAGCGCGAGCCTGCTGCTGGCTTTACCGCTGGAGCAGGGGAATGGCAACAACTGCATCCTCGACGGCGGCCAGGAGGACCGGCCCACCCGCTATCGCCAGGAATGGCGTGAGGTGCAGGACCTGTACGGCGATGAAAGCCAGTCGATCAGCGTGATGGAACACCAACTCACCCTGCGTCTGGCCAGTGACGACAATGGTGATTACCTGACCTGTCCGATCGCGCGTCTGACGCGCGGTGCGGAGGGCGGTTGGACGGTAGACCCTAGCTATGTGCCGCCGCTGCTGAGTTTCGCCGCCCATTCGGGCCTGCTGACACAGCTGGACAACCTGCTGACGCAGTTGTCTGCCAAGCGCCAGCGCCTTATGGGCATGCGTCGGGAAAGCAATCAGCGAATGGCCGACTTCGCCGTGGCTGACGTTTCGCTGTTCTGGCTGCTCAATGCGCTCAATACCTATCAGCCGATTCTGGCCGACCTTAAGGCTCATCCTGCACGCCATCCCGAACAGGTCTACGTGGAACTGGCAAAACTCGCCGGCAGCCTGTTGACCTTCTCGCTGGAGCACGACGTCGAGAAGATTCCGGCCTATCGGCACACGCATCTGGAGGCGGTATTCCCGCCACTGATGAGCACGATATCGACCTTGCTCGAAGCCAGCCTGCCGTCACGCGTCATCGCGCTGGTACTGGAAGAGAATGGCGCCAACCGCTGGAAGGTCGAGCTCAACGACCCTCGCTTGCGCGAACCGGACGGCGCCGATTTCTACCTGTCCGTACGTTCGCGCTTGTCGGCGGCACAGCTGCAGAACCAACTCCCGCGTCTGTGTAAGGTCGGCACCCCGGATGATGTCGATCATCTGGTCAATGCGGCGCTCGATGGCATTCCGTTGCAGCCGCTCAGCCATGTTCCAGCCGCCATCCCGTTGCGCCTGGAGAACCAGTACTTCGCGCTGGATCTCGGCCATCCCAAAGGGCAGGCCATGCTGGCCGAAGGCGTCTGCGCTTTCTACGTCCCCTCCACGCTGATCGATGCGAAGCTGGAGCTGTTCGCGGTGCTGCGCACATGAGCCTGAAAACCGAAGCGCAGACGCTGTCTGCTGTCGATGTCGACGCGCTGTTGCAGGACAGCTACCTGCTGGTCGTGGAGCTGCGTGGGGGCGCTACGGCAGGGAGTGGCAGAGACCTGTGGAAGCGTTGTTCGAACCAGGTCGAGGAAGTCCGGCAACGGCTCAAGGATGCCGGAATGAGCCAACGCAGCGTCGATCACATCAGCTACGCCCAATGTGCATTGCTGGATGAAACGGTGCTCGGCTTTGCCAAGGAAGAAGCCCATGCCGACTGGGCGGCTGAACCCTTGCAGGCGAAGTTCTTCAACCGCCACCAGGCGGGGGAATTCCTTTATGAGGACATGCATGAAGTCCTTCGCGAACCGGCACCGGACCTGCACGTCATGACAGCGTTCCAACGTGTTCTGATGTTGGGATTCAAGGGACGCTACAGCGATCTTCAACACCCTGAGCGCGAGCAACTCCTGCGTGTCTTGAGTACGCGGGTTGCGCCCCTGGTCACTCGCCATGCGCTGATCTCACGCGTCGGTCGCGTTGGCGGTTTCCGCGTGCGGCGCTGGCTGAGCTCCCCGTTCATGCAATGCCTCGTGGTCGCAGTGCTGCTCGTTGGCGCCTGGTGGGGACTGAACTATCTGCTGGGCGACGCGATTTCCTCGCTCCTGCCCGGTAGGGTGTGAGGAGGCCGAATGACGTTGAAGCTGACGCGAGGCCTCTGGATATGGGCAGCCGTGCTTGCCTTGGCGCTGCTGCTCATCGTTCCGCTGACAGGTTGGCAACGCGCATGTGGTGCCCTGGCTATCGCGCTCGCTTTGTACCTGGCGTGGCGCCGGGCGGGGCGGCGAGCCGCCTGGCGACGCCAGGCTTTTTCGCTGGCCAATGATATGTCCCTCCCTCCAGCGACATACCGCCAGCCGGTAGTCCTGGTCTGTGGTGATGGCTTGCAGGGGCTGTTCGAGACGACAGGCGCCGACAAGGTCGCCCTGCGCATCACGTCGCAGGGCTGCTATCTGCGGGTGGCGAGCACCGAACATTTGCCGCGCATGGTCGAAAGCATCCTGGCGTATCGATCGCATTGGGGTGGTCAGCTCTGCGTTCTCTACATCATCAATCCGGGAGAACACGCCGACGTCGCAGTGTTGGCCGGGCAGCTACGGGCATTCCGTCACCAATTGGTTGTTGCACGCCGGCATGGACCTGAGCCGCCTGCCCCTGTACCTGAATGCTGAAGCACCGTTGGCGAGCGCGCTGCACCTGGCGCTGACCCGGCATGCGCAGGCCCTTTATGTGCGTCTGCCCGGCACGCCGGAGCGCATGGCGCTGGATGGCTATTTCGCCGCCAAGGGGTTCGCCGAGGACGATCGCTTGTGGCCCAAGGGCGACAGCGCCTTCAGTGGTTATCAGTTGTTGCTGGAGTACTTCAGCTTCCGCGAGAAGTTCATGTTCGTCACTTTGCACGGGCTGGAGCGGTTGAACGTCCCGGAAGGCACGTCCTGGTTCGAGCTGGAGGTGGTGCTGGCCGAAGCCTGGCCGCACGACTTCGAGCCGCGCACCGAGCACCTCCGCCTGCACGCCGTACCGGTGATCAATCTGTTTCCGCTGGAGGCCGATCCGCTGCGGCTGGCCCCCCTGCAAAGCGACTACCTGCTGCGTCCCATGCGCTTGCAGGACGGCCATACGGAGATCTATTCGGTGGACCGGGTCACCGCCTCGAAGAATGCCGAGCGCGAGGATTACGTCCCCTTCACCAGCTTCCGGCACAAGGGCGGCATGCTGCGGGACGACGCACCGGAGCGTTATTTCCATACCCGCGTCAAACGCGGCGCGAACGGCTTGCACGATACCTGGCTGATCCTCGGCGGCGAGGGGTTCGACACCGACCGCCTGCTGGCGGAGGAAAGCCTGTCCCTACGCCTGACCGGCACCAACGGCCAGTTGCCGCGCAAGGCGTTGCAGAGCACCTTGCTCGATACCCTGGTGCAATCGTCCCGGGCGGGCCTGCGGGTGCGCAACCTGTGCGCACCGACGCTGCCGTGCTACCCGCCCAATCGCGACCGCTTCCACTGGCGGGTGCTCAGCCACCTGGGGTCGAACTTCCTCCCCATGCTGGATAACGCCGAGGTGCTGCGTGGCACCCTGGCGCTCTACGACTGGACCGGCAGCGAGCTGAACCGCCGGCGCCTGGAGGCCATAGTCGAGGTTCGCCATCACCTCATCCAGCGCTTCGAGAAGGGTTTTCTGCTGCGCGGGGTAGCCATCGAAGTCACGCTGGACGCCAACGGCTTTTCCGGTGAGGGCGACATCAGCCTGTTCGGTGAAATGCTCAGCCGCTTCTTCGCGCTCTACGCCGATCTCCACCTGTTCAACCAGCTCACGCTGGTCCTTCAACCCACCGGTAAGTGCCTGCGATGGAACGAGAACCACAGTCAGCGTATTCCCGGCTGAAAGCCAGCGGACTGCTGCAAGCCCTGGAGGGGCGGGTGGCTGAAGCCAACCTGTACCGCTTCTGCCAACTGCTGGAGCAGGCGCTGCCGGGTCATCCGCCCCTGGGCAGTACCGCGCGCCTGGCGGACGACCCGGTGCGCTTCCGTCCGGACCCTGGAATGGCGTTCCCCGCAGGAGAGCTGAGGACGATTGAGACCGACGCCGAGCAACCGCTACGCCCGGCCACGGTGCGTACGCGCCTGCTGGGCCTGTATGGCGTGGATTCGCCCCTGCCGACCACCTACGTGGACGACATCGCGCAGCGCCGCGAGGGGCATGAGGCCCTGGAGGCCTTCCTCGATATCTTCAATCACCGTGTATTCACCCAGCTGTATCGGATCTGGCGCAAGTATTCGTACCCGGCGACCTTTGAGGCGGGTGGGGCCGATGCGGCCTCCCAGTGCCTGCTGGGACTGATCGGGTTGGGCATTCCGGGTACGGCCAAGCATGTCGCGACGCCCATCTCGCGCTTCCTCGCGCTGCTGGGTGTGATGCGTCTGCCCACCCGCAATGCCGAAGGCGTGTCGGCGCTGGTGAAGCTGCTGGCGCCGCATACGCAGGCGCGCGTTACACCGCACTGGCCACAGCGCATACCGCTGACGCAGCCGGCCAGTCTGTCGGCCAGCCGTCCGGTGAGTCTGTCCCAGGGAACACCCCTGGGAAGCGTTGGCCGCGATGCCAACAGTCAGTTGCTCCTGGTGTTGTTCACCGAAGATCCCGAGGAGGCGCTGGGCTGGTTGCCGGGCGCCCGGCTGCACGGCGATCTGCTGGCGCTGTTGCGCGTTTACCTCGGCTGGCGTTGCACGGCTCGGATGCAGCTGTCGCTGCCGAAGCACTGTCTGCCGCAACCGGTACTCGGGCGGGCGCCGGTACTGCTTGGCATGACCGGGGTGCTGGGGTTGGGCAGCAGTCGGCGAGCCGACGAGCAGGGCGCCGTCACGATCGAACTGGGCCGTTACCAGGGCCTGCGGAATAATCCCAAGGAAAGAGAGACACAGCATGTCGCGTACCGTTTTTAAGTTATTGCTGCTGGCCATGCTGGGGACGCTGGTTGGCGGCTGTGGCCTGTACCAGAGTGTGGAGGACACGTCGGCGTCCATCGCCAGGTCGATTTTCTACAAGCAGGTGATGACCCTGCATCTGGATTTCAGTGGCCGTGCGGCGATCAACACCGACAGCCAGGACATGTCCGCACTTGCCGTGCCGACCCTGGTGCGCGTCTATCAATTGCGCGATGGCAAGGCCTTCGGGAAGGCCTCCTACGACCGCCTGCTGAGTGACAGCAACACCCTGTTGGGCGCCGACCTGCTGGACGAACGGGCCGTGGTGGTGAGGCCCGGCGAAGGCGCGCAGCTGAGTGTGCCGATGGACCAGGCTGCGCAGGTCGTCGTGGTGATGGCGTTGTTTCGCCAGCCGGATAGGGCGAAGGACAGCTGGCGGCTGGTGCTGGCGCGGGATGACCTGGACCCGGATCGCCCGCGGGTGGTGGAGCTCGCCGACAACCGCCTGACCCTGCGCCCGATGCCCAGGGAGTGACCGATGGCCGAGCACAATCCATCGCTCTACGAAATGCTCCTGCAGAACTTCAGCGGGGAGCTGGAGTTGCACCAGGTGCGGGAAGAGGACCAGGCCATCCTGTCGGTGCTCGATAACGTCCAGCGCATTCTCAACAGCCGGGCCGGCGCGCTCAGCCATCTGCCGGACTACGGCCTGCCTGACATGAGCCAGATTCTCCAGGGGCTGCCCGCCGCCGCGCACGGGTTGATGAGCACGATGAGCAACACCCTGCTGAGGTACGAGCCGCGTCTGGCGGCGTTGCGTATTCAGCTACAGCCGCAGTCCCAGCCGGGGCACCTGGAATACAGCCTCGACATGCGCCTGAAGAGCGGAGAGCAAACGACGTTCGGCGCCACCCTCGCGCCGGAGGGCAAGGTACTGGTGCGTCACCTCAAACGGCAGCATTACCTGTCGCGGTAGACCCTTGTGAATGCCAAAGGAAATGAGCGTCATGAGTGAACTCGGAATACATACAGCCGGTGATCCGCGCGGACGCAGCGAGTTCGCCGCGCTGTGCGAGGAGCTGTCGAAACTGAATCATCCCGCCCGCCCGGACGTCGACTGGTACAAGGTCGAGCAGTGGTGCCGGGAACTGTTGCGGGAGAGCGGTGGTGACCTGCAGACGGCTGCTTTCTTCGCGCTGGCGCTCAGCCATCGGCGTGGTCTCTCGGGCATGGCCGATGGCATGGCGCTGCTGGCGCAATTGCTGGCCAGCGGATGGGATCGCTTATGGCCTCTGAGACTCCAGGAGCGCACGGACATTCTTGCCTGGCTGTTCACGCAGTTGCAGCCGCTGCTGCGAGGACTGGAGGTCGGCGAGAGAGAGTTGCCGGCGGCCCGTCGTCTGGATGCGGAGCTGGCGGGGGTGGAGGAGAGTCTTGGCCAGCATCTGCAACCGCCGCCCGTGCCGCTGCGGGCGTTGCGCCAGCAGGTAGAAAAACTTGCCATACGCCTGGAACGTGGCGTCGCGACGATTTCCCAGGCAGGCCGCGTGATTGTGCGCGTGCCGTTCGGCGACGCCGCCCCGGCCGTCAATCAGGTGCTTGCGACCAGCGCCGATCCAACGGCGCCCACTGTCGTCGAGCTGGAAATCGCCATGGTCTCGGCCCCTGCGCCCGCAACGGGACGCCGTGGGCGGCGTGTCCTCCTCTGGCTGTTGGCGGGTTCCGTCGCTGTGATGCTGTTGAGTGCGCTGTGGTGGTGGGGCTGGCTGCCAGAATGGGTGGGGACACCCGAATCCGCTCAGGTTGGCGTTCCCGGGCCGGTACGCCTGGACAACCAATTGCTGTTCGCTTCCGGCAGCGCCGAGTTGAAGTCGGAGTCGACCAAGATGCTGATCAAGGCCCTGGCTACGGTCAAGGCGCAGCCCGGATGGGTGATTGTCATTGCCGGGCACAGCGATGCCACGGGCGACACCCAGCAGAACCTGGAGTTGTCGCGCAGCCGTGCCGAGGCGGTTCGCGATTGGATGCAAAGCATGGGTGACGTCCCCGACGACTGCTTCGCCGTGCGGGGCTACGGATCGAGCCAGCCGATTGCCGATAACGAAACCGAAGCAGGCCGCGCCGCCAACCGGCGTGTCGACATCAGCCTGAGACCAGAGAAGGGCGCTTGCCAGGCAAGTATGCCCTGAGGAGAACGGCGCCTCTGCGAAACCTATCGAGCCCGACTGCATGGGTTTCGCTTCGCTCGCGGAACGCCGCCCGACCCATCCTACGAGCTGCTTTTTTGTGGGGGCGAATTCATTCGCCAAGCAGACGGAACGGCTGCCTTTCGGTCATATCGCGAATGAATCAGCTCCCATAATTAGTGCGGGAATCGCTTGCGATCCGTTTTAGAACAACACCATCTGCCGATCGATCAGCGAAACGAAATCATCCCCCACGAAAGGCAGGATGGCGTCCGCCACTGGCTGTAGCTGGCGGGTCAGGTAGTGGTCGTAGTCGATGGCGGAGCAGCGGGTTTCCAACGGTTCGGGGCCGTTGACGGTGATCAGGTAGCTGATCCAGCCGCCGTTCTGGTATTGGCGTGGGCGGCCCTGTCGGTCGTTGAACTCGTCGGCGATGCGTGCGGCGCGGACGTGGGGCGGGACGTTGCGGGTGTAGTCGTCCAACTGGCGGCGCAGGCGCTTGCGGTAGACCAGCAAGTCGTCCAGTTCGCCGGAGAGGGTGCGGGCCACGTAGTCGCGGACATAGTCTTGGTAGGGCTGGCGCATGAAGATGCGCTGGTAGAGTTCCTGCTGGAACTGCTGGGCCAACGGCGACCAGTCGGTGCGTACCGTTTCCAGGCCCTTGAAGACCATCTCCTGGCTACCGTCCGCGCGGGCCACCAGGCCGGCATAGCGCTTCTTGCTGCCTTCCTCGGCGCCGCGGATGGTGGGCATCAGGAAGCGCTGGTAGTGGGTTTCGAACTGCAGTTCCAGGGCGCTTTCCAGGCCGTATTCCTGCATCAGGTGTTCGCGCCACCACTGGTTGACCACCAGCACCAGACTGCGGCCGATGCGCGCGGCTTCTTCTTCCCCGTGGGGACGCTTGAGCCAGACGAAGGTGGAGTCGGTGTCGCCGTAGATCACGCTGTAGCCCTGGGCTTCGATCAGCTCGCGGGTACGGCGCATGATCTCGTGGCCGCGCATGGTGATGGAGGAGGCCAGGCGCGGGTCGAAGAAGCGGCAGCCGCTGGAACCGAGCACCCCGTAGAAGGCATTCATGATGATCTTCAGCGCCTGGGACAGGGCCTTGTTGCCCTCGCGCTTGGCCGCCTCGCGGCCCTGCCAGACACGCTCCACGATCGACGGCAGGCTATGCCGGGTGCGCGAGAAGCGCGCGCCACGAAAGCCCGGTACCGAGTGTTCGTCGTCCGGCTGGCGCAGGCCTTCGATCAGCCCCACCGGATCGATCAGGAAGCTGCGGATGATCGACGGGTAGAGGCTCTTGTAGTCCAGCACCAGCACCGACTCGTAGAGGCCGGGGCGCGAGTCCATGACGAAGCCGCCGGGGCTGGCCTCGGGAACCTTCTCGCCGAGGTTGGGGGCAACGAAGCCCTGGCGGTGCATCAGCGGCATGTAGAGGTGGGTGAAGGCCGCCACCGAGCCGCCGCTGCGGTCGGTGGGCAGGCCGGTGACGGTGGCGCGTTCGAGGAGGAAGTCGAGCAGACCGGTCTTGTCGAAGATGCGCGTGACCAGCTCGCAGTCCTTGAGGTTGTAGCGCGCCAGGGCGGGCTTGTCCTCGGCGAACATGCGGTTGATCTCGTCCATGCGCTGGTAGGGCGTGTCGATCGCTTTGCCTTCGCCGAGCAGCGTCTGGGCGACGTTCTCCAGGCTCAAGGACGGAAAGCTCCAGGTGGCCGAGCGCAGGGCTTCGATGCCATCGATGATCAGCCGCCCGGCGGCCTCGGCGAAGTAGTGGTTGTTGCCGCTGCCATGTTCGCGCCAGCCCATGGGGTCGCCGCCCCGGCCCAGGCGCAGCGGCACCTTCAGCTTCTCGGCATGGGCCTGGAGCATGCGCAGGTCGAACTGCACCAGGTTCCAGCCGATGATGGCGTCCGGGTCGTGCTCGGCCAGCCACTCATTGAGCGCTTCCAGCAGTTCGGCGCGGCTGTCGCGGTAATCGAGCTGGAAGTCCAGCTCGCCGGCATCACCATTGGCCGGGCCGAGCATGTACACCTGGCGCTGGCCACAACCTTCCAGGGCGATGGAGTAGAGCTCGCCGCGCTCGGTGGTTTCGATGTCCAGGGACACCAGTTTCAGGCGTGGGCGGTAGTCGGTGTCGGGCTTGAGCTGGGCGTCCAGCAGCAGGCCGCGGGCGTCCGGGGTGCCGCCGAAGAGGACCGGCGCGGTGATGAAGCGCTCCATCAGGTAGCGCTCCGGCGGACGGATGTCGGCCTCGTAGACGTCCACGCCAGCCTTGCGCAGGGCCTTGTCCAGGCGCATCAGCTGCCGATGGTGCTTGCAGTACAGGCCCAGCACTGGACGGTGCTGGAAGTCACAGAGGGTGAGGGGGCGGAGCTCGACGTCCTTCTCGCCGCGCAGCAGCGTCTCGGCGCGCTCGCGGTGTTCAGCGGGAACAAAGGCCACCGAGGTCTGCACGGGCAGCCGAACCTGGCGTGGGCCTGCGTCGGTGGCCAGCCAGAATTCGACCTCCGTCCCTTCGGGTGTGTCCTGCCAATGCCGGGTCAGGACGAACCCCTGCTGTAACTCCACCGCTGTAACCTCGGAACCTTTTTTCACTGCGGGATTCTACTCGTCATCGACCCGCCGCGCGCGTCGGGAAGAGTGCCGCTCATACTGTCTGTTGACATTAATAACATTGGCTAAGCCATTGAATTGACAGCATACATCCTGTCTGAGCAACCCTATTTTTCCTGGCCAGAAAGGGGGCTTTTCTTTATCCTCCGCGGCCATTTTCACCCGTCCGGGAGACGACCATGCTGGACAACACCCTCGTACAACTCGAAGAGCTCGTCAGCGAACTGCTGCAACAGAACCAGGCGATCGCCGATGACAACGCCCGGATCCGTGCCGAGCTGCGCAAGGCCCGCGAAGACAACGACAGCCTGCAACTGGCGATGATGGAACAGGAAGAGAAGAACAACGCCACCGCCGAGCGCCTGCAGGCCCTGGTCCGCCGCGTCAGCGACAGCCGCGCTAGCGCATGAACAGGGATGGCATCCGCGTACTGCGCATCCTGGGGCGCGAGTACAGCATCAAGGCGCCACCCGGCGAGGAGCATGTACTGCGGGATGCGGCGGCGATGCTGCAGGCGGAGATATCCGCCAACAACAAGAAATTCCCCTACGTCACCGGCAGCGAGCTGGTGGTGCTGGCTGCGCTCAACCTGTGCGCACGCCAGCTGAGCGCCCCCAGCCGGCCCCACGAGCCGGAAGACGTCACCCAGCGTCTCGCGGCGCTCAATCGGCGGATTCGCGAGCAGTTGGACAATTCCGAGCGCTGAGGGTTGGAAACCCGACGCCCGAGACAGGAACGCAGGATGGGGCGGGCGGCGTTCCGCTAGAGGGAAGCGAAACCCATTGAAGCATCGCTGATGGGTTTCGCTTCCCTCTACGCCATCCTACAAGTCTTCCTGGCTGCGCAGCTTCCAGTCTCCGGGGTCAGCCAATGACCCGCAGGATGTCGCCGCGGTTGAGTTCGGTGCGGCCGTCTTCGTACCACTGCGGAATGGCTTCCTTGAGCAGTTCCTTGTCGCCATCCAGCTTGAACGGCTGGGTGTAGCGCTTCTTGCGGTAGGCGTAGATGTAGTAGGTGCCGTCGCGGTAGAGGATGCGGTCGAAGGTGTAGAAGCCGATGTGCGAGCCGTTGCAGCGCGCAGTCAGCACCACGTCGCCTTCCTCGTACGGCAGGGCGCCTTCGGCACATTCATAGGTGAAGAACTCCCGGACATCGTCCCAGGCCACGCCGTCGCTGCTGGACTTGAGGTGCTTGCGAGCTTCGTCCTCGGACTGCTCCGAGTGGTCGCTGTACCAGATGAACAGCGGAATGCTCTGGTTGCTGTCGTCCCCGAGCCAGCCTTCGGTGTCCAGGTACTGGGCGGTACGCGCCAGGCCAGCCTGCATGCGGCGGTGGTTCTGCTTGTAAGTGTCCAGCGCTTCCTCGAAGGCCAGCGAATGGTCGCAGGTCAGCACCCCTTCGGTTGCCTTGAGCGCCGCTACCTTGGCCAGGTAGGCGTCGTACAGGGCGGCATCGGTGGTCACCACGCAGGTGTCGCGCACCAGGCTCACACCCACCTGGGTGAAGTTGGCGCTGCCGAGGATCACGATGTCCGGCTCGATGAGGATCAGCTTCCAGTTGATGCTCGCGTGGGAGCGGAAGTCCACCGCCAGCGCCAGGGCCGGGTTGTTCTCATTGAGGCAGTGTTCGATGAAGTCGGGCGAGGTCAGCGAGTTGATGGTGCCGACCACGATGTCCAGTTGGTTGTCGTTTTCGATCAGTTGGTCGATCAGGGGCTCGGTGCCGCTGGCGAGGGCGGAAACTATCGTGACCTTCTTTCCGCTCAGTTCGCCAAGATAGGTTTCAAGGCTGTCTTCGTAATCCAGAATTTCCATACAGTCTCCAGCGACATCATTTATTGCAATTTCGCCATTTTCGCACAGGTGCTGTCTTTCGCCAGCGTTCAGGCTGACTTGCGGACCCGCGTGAGCTCTTCTGACGCTCGACATGCAGCCCGAAGCACGGGGCTTCGGGGCGGGACTGGATGGAAATGTGCAACTCAGCCGTTGCTTTCGGCGAACTCCCTCAGGGCGTCCCCGTCCAGGCGGTAGCGCACCCATTCGTTCTGGGGCAGGGCGCCGATGGAGTGGTAGAAGTCGATGGCCGGCTGGTTCCAGTCCAGCACGCTCCATTCCAGGCGGCCGCAGTCGTTGGTGCGGGCTTCCCGGGCGATCTCCCGCAACAGCCGGCGACCGGCGCCGATGCCGCGCTGCTCCGGGGTGATGTAGAGGTCTTCCAGGTAGATGCCATTGCGACCCAGCCAGGTGGAGTAACTGTAGAAGTACACCGCGTAGCCGACGGGCTGGCCGTCCTTCAGGCACATCAGGGCGCGGGACGGGGCGTTGTCGGCGAACAGGGTGCGGCGGATGTCCTCGACACTGGCGATGACCTCGTGGCCGGCACGCTCGTAGACAGCCAGCTCGATGATGAAGTCGAGGATCTGTTGGGCGTCGTCAGGGCGGGCAGGGCGGATCTCGATATTCACGGTGGGGCTCCGGCTAGGGTTGAAGCGTTCATGCTAGAGCCTTTGCTAGAGTGCATGAAGTGCATTTATCTCAGTGAAAAATGAAAGTCATGCATTCCATCCTCCGCCGGCTCGACCTCAATCTACTCGTCGCCTTCGACGCCCTGTACCGACACCGCAGCGTTACCTCCGCCGCCGCTGAACTGGCCATCAGCGCCTCGGCTTTCAGTCACGCACTGGGCCGATTGCGGGAGGCGCTGAATGACGAGCTGTTCATCCGCCAGGGCAACCGCATGCACCCGACCCATCGCGCCGAGTTGCTGGTGGAGCCTGTGGCCGTCGCGCTGAAGGTTCTCGGTGAGGGGCTGGGGCAGTGGGAGCCCTTCCTGCCAGCGAGCAGCCAGCGCACCTTTACCTTCGCCGCAACCGACTACACGGCCTTCGCCTTGCTGCCGATGCTCATGCGGCGCCTGGAGCGGGAGGCGCCGGGCATTCGGGTGCGACTGGTGCAGTCGGAGCGCAAGGTGTCCATCGAGGACCTGGCCAGTGGCCGCATCGACTTCGCGTTGGGCTACAGCGAGGGGCGCGACCAGTTGCCTGGCGGCGTGGAAACCCTGGACTGGCTGATCGACCAGTACCAGGTCATCGCCAGTCGCAATCATCCGCGCATACGTGGGGCCCTGGACCTGGCGTCTTATCTGGCCGAGCGTCATGTCGTGGTGACGCCCTGGAACGAGGCCACCGGCGTCATCGATCACGTGCTGGAAGGGATGGGCCTGCGTCGGGAGGTGGCGGTTCAGCTGCCGAACGTGCTGGCCGCGCCCTTCATTGTCGGCACCACGGAGCTGCTGATGACCGTACCCGGGCACGCCGCCCGTACCCTGCAACAGGTGGCCGGCGTGGAGCTTTATCCGGCGCCGTTCGACATCCCACCCTACGCCTTGCGCATCTACAGCCACGCCAAGTACGCACGCAGCGACGCCCACGCCTGGATGCTCGGCCAACTGCGCGCCCTGCGTGACGACCAGCCGCTAAGCTTGGCGTAAGACCCGGTCTGCGGAGGGCGAGGGCGTGATCCTGGTGGCGAGTGTCCTTCTGGCCCTGCTGATGGGCTTTGCCGTGCAGCGTGGCGGTACCTGCCTGGTGGCCGCGCTGGAGGAGGTGGTGCAGAAGCATCGCTGGACGCGGCTGCGGGCCCTATTGGAAACCTCCCTCTGGGTACTGGGCGGGTTCGTCCTGTTGCGGGCCTTCGATCGCCTGCCCCAGGTGCCCATGGGCTTTCCGCTGCACTGGCACGCCGCGCTGGGGGGCGCCTTGCTGGGCGTGGGGGCGTTCATCAATGGCGGCTGCGCCTTTGGCGTGGTGGCGCGGATCGGCTCCGGACAGTGGGCCTGGCTGGCGACTCCCTTTGGTTTTCTCACCGGCTTCGCTCTGGCGGGCAGCAACCTGGGCATGACCTCCGCGATGCCGGTGGCGATTCCGGACTGGTTGCAGCAGGTACCCATCGGCTTGGCGCCCATGATCATCGCGGCGCTGGTGGCGCGGCTGGGTTGGCTGGCCTGGAACCGCTACAACGGAACGTCTGATGCCTCCATCTGGTCGCCCCATCACGCCACCATCGTTCTCGGCGTCACCTTCTTGCTGCTGTTCGTCTGCGTTGGCGCCTGGGCCTACACGGACGTCCTCGCGGAGCTGGCCACGGGACGTTTCATGGAGTTGGGCGTACGCGGCCTGCTGTTGCCGGCACTGTTCGCGGGGGCCTTGCTGGGTGGCTGGACGGCGGGGATCTGGCAACTTCGTTGGCCCAGCCCACGCGCCCTGGTGGACTGCTTCTGCGGCGGCGTGCTGATGGGGCTGGGCTCCAGCCTGGTGCCTGGCGGAAACGACAGCCTGATCCTGTTCGGCATGCCGCTGCTCTGGCCGAACGCCTGGCTCGCCTTCGGCTGCATGTGCCTGGTGGTGCTGGTCAGCCTCTGGCTTGCGGGCCTTTTGAAGCGGGCATGAAAAAGCCCGGCAATTGCCGGGCTGTTTCATGGGATCTCCCCGTAGGGTGGGCTTCCGTCCACCGGCGTATCAGGCCGCTGGTTCAAGCCCCCTGACTGGGTATCCTCAGCTCAGGCCGCGTGGTCGAAGCTCTTACCCTTGGCCTTGCGCTCCACCTGCTGTCGGCACGCTTCACCGAAGGCTTCGAAGATCTTCACCGAATCGGGGTTCTTCGCCGCCTGCCATTCCGGGTGCCACTGCACCGCGAAGAGGAAGGGCGAAAGACTCGGCGCGTGGATGGCTTCGACCAGGCCATCTTCGGCTTGGGCGATGGCCTCGATGCCTTTGCCGAGGGTCTTCAGGCCCTGGCCGTGCAGCGAGTTGACCTGGATGGTGTCGGTACCCAGCACCTTCTGCAGCCAGCTGCCTTCCTTCACGCGAACGCTGTGGGCGGGGGCGTACTGCACGTCAACCGGGTCTTCCGGGTTTTCGCGGTGGTCGTTGAAGCCGGCCTCGGCGTAGACCTTCTGGTACATGTCGCCGCCCAGGGCGACGTTGATTTCCTGCATGCCACGGCAGATGCCGAAGATCGGCAGGCCACGCTCGATGGCAGCGCGAATCAGCGGCAGGTCGAAGAGGTCGCGATCCTTGTCCTGGCCCTTTTCGGGGGTCAGATTTTCCTGGCCGTAGAGGGTCGGGTCGATGTTGCTGCCGGCACCGGTGAGGTACACGCCGTCAGCCATATCGAGGTACTGCTGGAGGTCTTCGGTGCCGCAGCAGGTGGGCACGAGGACCGGTACGCATTCGGAGATTTCTACCAGCGGGACGATGTACTTGTGGGTCATCACCTGGTAGTCGTGGCCCTTGCGTTCCTGGGCGCCCATGGACATCAGGACGACCGGTTTACGAGTGGTCTGTTTCTTATTGCCAATGTTGCTGTTGGACATATTTCACCTTGGGACAGGCTCAGCCTATCGTTGCTGTGCAGGCGCGCCAGTGAGGTTTGGCGCTACCTGAGATCTCGAGCACTGCCGGCAATCGTCGGGGCGATTTCCGGTCGAGACCTGCTATATAGCCTGCCAGAGCCGTTAAATATGTCAAACGATGTCAGCCGAAAACGTAAAAAATAATGGCCGATTTTTATCGGTTTTTCATGGATAAGCTATTGATTTAAAACAATAAATAGCTTGATGAGAAAATATTTTTCGGTTCAGCATCTAAAACGAGTGTTCAGAATGCTGGACTTCTGGTCCCGAGTCCCAAAGCCTCGTCCTAGAGCGTGGCCTTTCCCGTAGCGCAGCGTCCAGTCGCTGAAGCCGTCCGGATGACTGCCCATAGGCCTTCCGTGGCTTCTGGCCCGGATCGTGCTTTTCATGCCATGTTCTGCCGGCATGAATCGCAAGGCAGCCCCTTCATGGACAACTCCCCGATCCCGTTCTTTACCCGCTTCATTACCCTCGCCGCGCTACTGGCCCTGGCCGCTTGCGGCACCCAGCGCCCGCTGGAGCCCACCCTGACGCCAGCCGAGGTGCGCGCCAAGGTGGTCAAGCTGATGCCGGCCAAGGTGCCCGACCGCCAGGGTTGGGCAGCCGACATCCAGGCCGCTTTCGCCGCCCAGGACATCCGTCCCAGCGCCAGCAACCTCTGCGCGGTACTGGCAGTGGCCGAGCAGGAATCCACCTATCAGGTCGACCCGCAGGTGCCGGGGCTGGCGAAAATCGCCCGGCAGGAAATCCTGCGCCGCGCCGGGCGCGTGCATGTGCCGGCGTTTCTGGTGAATTCCGCGTTGAAGATCGACTCGCCCAATGGCAAGACCTACGACCAGCGCCTCAACGGGGTCCGTACGGAGAAGGAACTCAGCGCCATCTTCGACGACTTCATCGGCGTGGTGCCCCTTGGCCAGAAGCTGTTCGGCAGCTTCAACCCCGTGCACACCGGTGGCCCCATGCAGGTCAGCATTGCCTTCGCCGAAGCCAACGCCCGGGACTACCCGTATCCGGTGAAGGGCTCCATCCGCCAGGAGGTCTTCACCCGGCGTGGCGGCCTGTATTTCGGCATCGCCCATCTGCTGGGTTACCCGGCCAGCTACCCGAAGCCGTTGTACCGCTTCGCCGACTTCAATGCCGGCTGGTACGCCAGCCGCAATGCCGCCTTCCAGAACGCCGTGAGCCGGGCTTCGGGGATTTCCCTGGATCTGGACGGCGACCTGATCATCCACGGCTCCAGCAAGGCCGGCTCCACCGAGCTGGCGGTGCGCGCCCTGCAGAAGCCGCTGGACCTCAGCGACTCGGCGATTCGCCGCGACTTGCTGAAGGGCGACAGTCTGGAGTTCGAGGAAACCGACCTGTATGAGCGTGCGTTCGCCCTGGCCGAGAAGAGCGAGCGGCGCAAACTGCCGCGCCAGGTGATGCCGGGTATTGCCCTGAAAAGCCCGAAAATTACCCGCAAGCTCACCACCGAGTGGTTCGCCAAGCGGGTGGACGAGCGTTATCAGCGCTGCATGAAACGCGCTTCCGGGACCTGATGCCCGTCCAGGCCGGCGTCTTCGATCTCGTCCGCCACCAGACTCTGGATGCGCCACAGGTTGCGGTCGCGGATGCCGTGCTCCTCCAGCATGGTCACGGTGCGGAACAGGTACTGGGCCGCCGAGCCCCAGTGGCCGGCGGCCCTCGCCAGCACATGGGCGACCCGCTCCGGCGGCAGCTGGCCCGCATAGGCGTTGCCATCGCGGGCGGCGACGAAGGCGAGGGCGCGCAACAGCCCTTGCCCGGTCCGCACAGTGATCCAGCGCGGCACATTGGTGGGCGGGTTGGCGTCTATTTCACGGGCCAGCAGTTGCGCCAGCTGCCCTGAGTGATCCTGCGCCGGCAGTCGAAACGCCATGCCCTGGCAGCTGCCGCCCCGGTCCAGGGCCAGCATCAGCGCCGGGAACTCGCGGGTTCCGCGCCAGCGGGTGAGGGTGAGGCAGAAGGAACGGTGCCAGCCGAAGGCGGTGGCGCGGCAACTCTCGAGAAAATCGAACTCCGGGTTCCAGATCAGCGAACCGTAGGCGAACACCCAGAGTTCGGTCGGGCGGTATTCATCCAGGAGTGCCTCGGCCATGGCCGCGAACTCGGCTTCCGTGTGCTCCCGGGTGCCGGGCTCGGGGCCCGGGTCCGGCTCCATCCGCTCGACGCGGGCGACCAGCTCGGCGGTCAGCTTCCTCGTGCTGCTTGCCATGTGACGGCACCGTTGCAGTGACTTGGAGATGGAGCCTAGTCCAAGCAGGCAAGCGCTTTCCGTGAGCGCTCAGAACACTTCCGCATAGCGACTATTTCCACTGTGCGAGGGCGGCGTCAGTCCGAAATGGGCTGGTCTTCGGCCTCCAGTTCGGTCCATAGCAGGCGCGCCGGTGGGGAAAGCGGGGCGCCGCGGCGCACCACCACGGAGAAGGGTTCACTGCGGGAATGCAATTGCAGGGGAAGGGTCGTCAGGGTGCCGAGGCCGACCGCTGCGTCGGCGACTTCCGAAGGCATCAGGGCGATCAGGTCCGGGTCCTGGCGCAGCAGCATCAGCGTGGTGAAGGTGGACGCGGTTTCCACCGGGTAGCGCGGAAACTCCAGGCCCGCCTGGCTGAATTCGCGCTCCAGCACCAGCCGCATCGGCATGTTCGCCGGGAAGACCACCCAGCGGTAGCCGGCCAACTGCTCCAGGTCCAGATGCGTGGCGCTGGCCAGGGGGTGGGCTGGATTGGCGACCACGCGCAGCTGCTCCTGATACAGCTCATGGCTGTCGTAGGCATCCGGCCGAGGGCTGACGCTGGTTCGGCAGATGGCCAGGTCCAGCCGGCCCTGGTCCAGCAGTCCCAGCAAGCGCGCGCTGGTGTCTTCCACCACCTCCACAGACAGCTCCGGCTGGGCCTCCCGCAGTCGCTCCAGGCTGCGCACCAGCAGCGGCACCGCGCCCATCACCACCCCCACCGACAAGCGCCCGCCCTGGCCCTGGAGAATGCCGATCATCTCGTCCCGCAGGTGCGCCAGATCGGTATGGATCAGCCGCGCATAACGAATGGCGCAGCGCCCCAGGTCATTGGGTTCCAGGCCCTGGCTGGTGCGGCTGAACAGACGCGCGCCGAAGGCCGCTTCGATCTCGTTCAACGCCTTGGTGGCGCCGGGCTGGGTGATGGCGATCTCTTCGGCCGCCTTGTGCAGCGAGCCCTGTTCATCCAGGGCGATGAGCAGGCGCAGTTGCTTCAGGCGCAGGCGGGAAACCAGGGCGGGGAGGGAGGCGATCATGGGGATGACGAATAGTTATCACGGGATCAGGAGCTCTCATTAGGCAGGCCACAGGGGGATTCGTAAAGTCCCCCGTCAACCCACGAGATCAGGGAGACGAGCATGACCGTCATCAGCGGCTTCAACTTCATCGCCGGTGGCCGCAGCGCCGCCGGCACCCTCACCGTGCAAAGCTTCGACGCCACCACCGGCGAAGCGCTGCCCTACCTGTTCCACCAGGCCACCCAGGCCGAAGTGGACGCCGCCGCCCGCGCAGCCGAGGCTGCCTATCCGGCGTTCCGCAACCTGCCCGCCAGCCGCCGCGCCGAATTCCTCGACGCCATCGCTGACGAGCTGGACGCCCTGGGCGACGACTTCATCGCCACCGTCTGCCGCGAAACCGCACTGCCTACGGCGCGCATCCAGGGTGAGCGTGGCCGCACCAGTGGCCAGATGCGCCTGTTCGCCACGGTGTTGCGCCGCGGGGACTTCTACGGCGCCCGCATCGACCGCGCCTTGCCCGAGCGCAAGCCCCTGCCGCGCCCGGACCTGCGTCAGTACCGCATCGGCGTCGGCCCGGTGGCGGTGTTCGGCGCCAGCAACTTCCCCCTGGCTTTCTCCACGGCCGGTGGCGACACCGCCGCCGCCCTGGCTGCCGGCTGCCCGGTGGTGTTCAAGGCCCACAGCGGCCACATGGCCACCGCTGAGTGGGTGGCCGACGCCATCGTTCGCGCGGCAGAGAAAACCGCCATGCCGGCAGGCGTGTTCAACATGATCTACGGCGGCGGGGTCGGGGAATGGCTGGTCAAGCATCCGGCCATCCAGGCCGTGGGCTTCACCGGTTCCCTGCGTGGCGGCCGCGCCCTCTGCGACATGGCCGCCGCGCGTCCGCAACCCATCCCGGTATTCGCCGAGATGAGCAGCATCAACCCCGTCCTGCTGCTGCCCGAAGCCCTCAAGAGCCGTGGCGAGCAGGTGGCTCAGGAATTGGCCGCCTCGGTGGTGCTGGGGGCAGGGCAGTTCTGTACCAACCCGGGGCTGGTGATCGGCATCCGTTCGCCGGAGTTCTCCGCATTCCTCGAACGTTTCGCTGCCCTGATGGGCGACCAGCCGGCCCAGACCATGCTCAATGCCGGCGGCCTCACGAGCTATCGCCAGGGGCTGGAGCACCTGGAGCAACACCCCGGCGTCAGCCACCTGGCCGGGGCGAAACAGGAAGGCAATCAGGCCCGTGCCCAACTGTTCAAGGCCGATGTGAGCCTGCTGCTGGAAGGGGATGAACTGCTGCAGGAGGAAGTCTTCGGCCCCACCACCGTGGTCGTCGAAGTGGCCGACAAGGCGGAACTGACCCGCGCCCTGCACAGCCTGCGCGGCCAGCTCACCGCCACCCTGATCGCTGAACCGGCGGACCTCGCCACCTTTGGCGACCTGGCCAGCCTGCTGGAACACAAGGCCGGCCGCCTGCTGCTCAACGGCTACCCCACAGGCGTGGAAGTCTGCGACGCCATGGTCCACGGCGGCCCGTATCCCGCCACCTCGGATGCCCGTGGTACCTCGGTCGGAACGCTGGCCATCGACCGATTCCTGCGGCCGGTGTGCTACCAGAACTACCCCGATGCGCTGCTGCCGGATGCCCTGAAGAATGCCAATCCGCTGAGCATTCAGCGGCTGGTGGACGGGGTGAGTACGAGGGACGCGGTTTAAGGGCTGAAGTTGAAACCTCCATCTCGCTCAGCGCGGGATGCTTGCGCCGGATGGAGGTTTTTCTTGTTCGTGTTCGGGGGGATCGGCGCGATCGGCAACGTTAAAGACGGCGGCTGATCTGCATTGAAAACGGCCTGCCTGATCAATTGGGATTGTGTTGCAGTTCCGTCAGATACCGCTTGCCAGCTTCTACATCGTATATGTGGAAGTTGTTCATCATTCGCCCGTACAGATGCAGGCTCACGGCACGCCCTCGTTCAGCGGGAACGCCCGTAATGTGAATGTGATCGGGGTTCGGCACGAAGCTTGTGACGGCACCTGGCGGCAAAAGAATCATCCCGCCGCGAACCAGATCGATGCCTTCATCGCGCGTCCGATCCGGCGACAGGCAGACGTAACTGCGTTCCTCCAGCACGCCCTCGACGATACCCACCACGCCCCAGCTGCCATGGTCATGAACAGGCGTCCATTGGCCGGGCATCCACACCAGGGCATAGAGCGACAGGCCGTCATCCTCGGCGCGGTAGATGAGATTGCGCGAGTAATGATTGGGGTCGCTGCGATAGTGCTGCTCTTCCAGGAAGCCGGGCGCCTTGTCGATGAGGTCCATCATGAGCGGTGCCAGCGCCGCCACGCAGTCGCAAGGTTTCGATTGCATACGGCTCAGCTCAGTGGCCCGCTCAATAAAGCTGCTCAATACAGAGTTCGGCACGCGCCATACCCTCCAGTGGTCATGAGTCGTTGAATAAGAGACCAGACGTCTACACGCAAGCGCAGCCTGTTTCGAACGCAATGTGAAGCAATGACGGACTTTTGATAGCTCGGCTCGGCCCGGCTATGAATGGGAGGGCCGCCGTCTGTTATTCGACGAAAATCAATGTAGTAGATTTTCTGGCCCCACTCAGAACAAGGGGCAGCTTCATGTTCTGCCCCGCTTACCAGTCCCTCTCCCGCGCCCACCGTAGGGTGGAAATCGCTTTTCATTTCCACCGTTCCTGCCATGCGATACACCGATGGTGGACCGATGAAGCGTGGTCCACCTTACGAGCTGAACGCGCTTTCGGTGTGGCTGTCAGCGTTCCAGCACATAGGTGCCGGGGGCGGGGCACAGGGGCGGGAACTTGCGTGAGCCCAGCTTCTTCGGCGCCGGCAGGCTGTCCCCGGAGCGTTGCTGAATCCACTCGCGCCAATGGGGCCACCAGCTGCCTTGCTGGCGCTCGCCGGCGTTCTGCAGCCAGGTTTCCGGGTCTTCGGCGGCAGCAGGCGCTGCGTAGAAGAAGGACTTCGGATTGCCGGGCGGGTTGACCAGGCTCTGCAGGTGGCCGGCGTTGGACAGCACATAGGTGGTGTCCTCGCCGAACAGGCGGGCGGTGCCGTAGCAGCCCTGCCAGGGCGTGATGTGGTCGGTGGTGCCGCCGATGACGTAGGCGCCGACTTTTACCTGGGTCATGTCGATCGTCTCGCCGGCGATCTCCATGGTGCCCGGGTTGCTGTAGGGGTTCAGCTGGACCAGGTCGAGGTAGTCGGCATGCAGCTGGGCCGGCAGACGGGTGGTGTCGTTGTTCCAGGCCAGGATGTCGAATGCCGGCGGCTTGTTGCCCAGCAGGTAGTTGTTGACCCAGTAATTCCAGATCAGGTCGTTGGGGCGCATCCAGGCGAACATGCGCGCCATGTCCTGGCCGCTCAGCACGCCCTTGCGCCGCGAGCTGGCCTTGGCGGCGCGCAGGGCGGACGGGGTGGTGAAGAGGCCGAGGGTGGTGTCGTCCAGTGCCGAGGGCATGTCGAGTACGCACACGGCCCAGCTGGTGTTGGCGACCTTGTGGCCTTCGCCACGTGCCGCCAGCCAGCCGAGGTACGCCGCCAGGGTGATGCCGCCCGAGCAGGAGCCCCACATGTTCACGTCCGGGCTGCCGGTGATCTTGCATGCCACATCCACGGCCTGGTCGAGGCACAGGGCGTAGTCGGAGAGGCCCCAGTCGCGATGTTCGGCGGTGGGGTTGCGCCAACTGATGACGAACAGGTTCACGCCGCTGTCCTGAATCCACTTGATCAGGCTTTTTTCCGGCGACAGGTCGATGGCGTAGTACTTGTTGATCTGCGGCGGCGACATCACCAGCGGACGTGCATGGACGTTCTCGGTGGTCGGTGCGAACTGCAGCAGCTCGAACATCTCATTGCGGAAGACCACCTCGCCCTTGGCGGCGGCGATGTTCTCTCCCACCTTGAACGGCGTGCTGTCGACCTGCGCCGGGAGGCCACGGTTGTTGACCAGGTCGTGGGTGAACTGGCGAATGCCCCGGGCCAGGCTCATGCCGCCCGTGTCCACCAGTTTGCGCAGCGCCACCGGGTTGGTCAGCGGCAAGTTGCTGGGTGCCACCGCATCGGCCAGGAGCGACGCGACGAACTGGGCCCGGCTCTTTTCGAGGGGCGCGAGATCGGTGGACTCGATGAAACGGGTGAATTCGCTCTGGCCCGCCAAGTAGCTCTGCAGCAGGGCGCGCAACAGGAAATTGGATTGCCAGGCCGGATCGGCGAAGCGCTTGTCCTTCGGGTCCGGCGCGATTTCGGAGTTGCCCCGGACGATGGAGCCCAGCGATTTCAGGTAGCCGCCGAGGTGATAGCCGGCCTTGAGCGGTGACTTGCCCACGGCCTTCAGCAGGTAGCCGGCGGAGCTGGCCAGGTCGGCGGGGCGCACGCTGACCAGCGGGTTGCCGGCGAGGGTCTGGTTGGACGCAGTGCCAATCAGTTCGTGCTGGGGGGAATCACTCGCCGGATCGTCGTTTTTGCTGCGGCGGCGGGGCTTGGCGGCTGACGGGCGTCGCTTGGCGGTTGATGCGGTCTGGGGCGTACTGGGGGAAATGCTCATTGCGACACTCTTTGTTTTTCTTGGAAGCGTTTCATGAAGGGGCGCAGGCCGTTCACTCCCCACCCACCCTCTGCGGGAATGTGGCGTTGAGCACCTGCAGGCGTTTCATTCGAGCAAGGCCAATCAGAGACGGAGAGGTCGTGGCTCCCCGTCCCTGATTCGGACCCCGTGCCAGGGGACACAGCATCCGAGCCCCGACCTGATCAACGAGGCTGACACTTGCCCATCGGGACCATGGTTCTAGTCCGTGATGAATCGTCAGCGACTGTAGGCCTCATGTCGGCCGGACACCTTTCATCTAGTGACAGCGGATTTTCATTTCATGACATCGACCGCGTTTGCCGACGTGGGACCGCTGACCGGTCATGTGAAGAACGGCCGAACGCCGTGGGGCCCCGGTTTCTCGCCTGGGGCGAAACGGGGCTGCGCGACGCTTTGAGTTGGAGGTGGGGCGTGCGGGGGAGGGGCCGATGGTGTCGGCGCGATCTCAATCGTGAGGCAGACCTCAGGTCCGCCCCAGGCAGGAGAGGGCAACCGGGTTGCCCTTGGTCATGCACGTCATCCCGGCAGGCTGGCGATCCGCCTCAACCGCGGCTGGCCAGCACCTGGACCGCTCCCTGCACCTTGTTCGTGTACCAGATGACCCGGCTCACGCCCCGGGTGATGGCCACGTAGGCCAGGCGCAGGGTTTCGTCCTGCATGGCCTGGTCGTAGCTGTTGCGGAAGAAGCCCGAGTGGGCGTAGAGGGCGTTGCGCAGGGGGTGTTTTTCCGGCGGGACACAGTCGTCGACGATGATCGCCACTTCCCCTTGCAGGCCCTTGGCGCGGTGGATGCTGTACGTCTTCACCGGCAGTGTCGGGTCGAGCTGCGCCTGGATCTGCTTGAGCGGTTCGTTGCGCCGGCTGAGCACCAGCACCGGATTGCGGTCGGCGTTGGGGCGGTTGGCGACGTGGGCGCACTGCTCCTGGATGTCCTTCACCAGCTCTGGCATTCGTGCCTTGAGGTCGAAGCGGGTCACCAGCCTGGCGCCGTGGTCACCGGGTTGCGTGGCCTTGAACGCCTTGCTCGTCTTGGCCTGCTTGAAGGCCACGCCCTCCAGCACTTTCTCGCCATCCCTCAGGATCGGCTCGATGGAGCGGTAGTTGGTTTCCAGCATCAGCACGGTGCTTTTCTTCGTTTTGCCCTTGCTGGGGAAGTGCTTGTCGAAGTCCATGAACAGCTCCGGCGAACTGCCGCGCCAGCCGTAGATGGATTGCCAGTCGTCTCCGATGGCCATCAGGCTCACCGCCTCGCCCTTGCGCGCCAGGGCTCGGTGCAGGGCCTGCAGCCACTGGACGATCTGCGGGCAGATGTCCTGGAACTCGTCGATCAGCAGGTGGCAGTAGGGCAACAGGGCGTCGGTGGAGACGCCGTCGCCCTTGGCCAGCCGCTCGCCCAGACGCTGGAAGGCGGCGTTGAAGGTCATCAGCCCCTGCTGTTGCAGCAGCGCCTCGACGTGTTTCCAGAACTGCACCAGGGCTTCGACGAAGCTGCGCTCCCGCGCCGAGCAGGCAAGGTCGCGGGGCTTCAGGCGGTCGAGGCGGATGCCGATGCTTTCCATGAACCCGGCTTGCACATAGAAGGCTTCGTACAGCGGTAGCGGGGTGAACTCGCCGGCCAGCTTGAAGCCATCCAGGGGCGCCTTGGGAATGCGCGGGGGCTGCCCGTCGGCGGGAGCGGGCAGGGGCGGCAGGTCCAGCAGGCTGTGGACGCCCTCGCGGAAGTCCGCGTCCGCTTCGTAGCACGCCTGGTAGGCCTGTTGCAGCAGTCGCTGCTGGGCTGGGCGCAGGCGCCCGGCCAGCAGTGGGTTGTCCAGTTCCCCGGCGCTGGCGTCGTCCAGTTGCTCAAACCAGCGGGGATTGCCCAGCAGGTCCTTGGCCAGGGTGCCCATGGCCGAATGGAAGGTGCGCACGCACTGGCGCGCCTGGGCGGCGTCGAAGGGGAACTGCCAGAAAGCGAGCACCTTCAGCAGCTGTTCCCGCAACTGGGCGCAGGAGGCATTGGTGAAGGAAATGACGGTGAGACGCTCTGGCGCCACGTTCATGTGGCAGAGCATGAACACCACCCGCAGCACCAGGGTGGTGGACTTGCCAGAGCCGGCGCCGGCGAAGATGCGGGTCAGCGGAGCGCGGCCGAGGATCATCGCCCACTGCTCATCGGACGGCGCACCCACCACGCCGGCGCTCACCGCCTGGGCCACGCGCTCGCGCATGGCCTGCTCCTGGGCTTCGGTCACCTTCAGCCGCGCGCCGGGGTAGATGCCTTCGGGTTCTGCTTTGGCGGGCTTGGCGGGGCCATCGCCCGGAGTTTTCTTGGTCTTGGGCCTGGTGGACGTCGTCGCGGCCTTCTTCGCCCTTGGCTTGGGCTTGCGCAGCTGCGCGGCGGCTTCGCTCTCGGCGCGCAGATACTCGGTGGTGCGAGGGAAGTAACGCGCCAGGGCACCTGACAGCAGCGCCTTGTAGCGTCGAACGGCAGACAGCATGGAAATATCCCTGTGACCACGGCAAAGCGCGGAATCATAAGCGCTTTTGCGCGAAGACAGGATGGTGGCGGATTGGTGCCAGGCGGGCGTCCGGCTCAGGCCGGCGCGTGCTGCTGCCACCACCGGTGGATGGCGTTGGCCAGGGCCTCGACTGACTGGGTGCCGTCGAGGATCAGGGTCAGGGGCTCGTCCACAGGCGGTTCCAGGTCGGCGAACTGGCTGTCCAGCAGGCTGGACGGCATGAAGTGCCCGCGGCGCCGGGCCATCCGCTCGGCGGCGGCTTCCGGGGAGAGTTGCAGGTAGGCGAAACCCAGCGCGGGAATGGCTTCCCGCAGGCCGTCCCGGTAGCAGCGCTTGAGGGCCGAGCAGGTGAGGATCGGGTGTTCGCCGGCGGCATAGGCTTGTTGCAGCTGTTTCTCCAGGGCGCGCAGCCAGGTGGCGCGGTCCTTGTCGGTAAGGGGCTGGCCGGTGCTCATCTTCTGGATATTGCGGTCGGGGTGGAACGCATCGCCTTCGATCAGCCGCGTCCCGCTGCGCAACTCCAAGGCCCGCGCCACAGCGGATTTGCCGCTGCCGGCGACTCCCATGATCACCACTGCATTGATCGGCTGGTACATCGGGCTTTCTCCACTGCTGATACCGGAAAGGCTAGGCCATCGAGCGGGAGTGCGCAGGGTGGTGCTGGTTGCAGGGGACGATGTACGAGCCAGAAGCGCCGTGTGGTGATTTGGGTGCGCAGCGCACCTAAAGGCCGACGCGAAATCCAGCCCTGGAATCAAGGCAAGTGCAATGCCCCGCGCACGGTGCCCAGGATCATCCGGGTCATCAGTTCCCGTCCCTGGTCGGCCGCCAGTCCGCTGGCATCCAGCCAGGTCGGCAGCTGATTGAGCAGCGAGACGATGCTGGCCACCGCCCCGCGACCAGCGGCATCCATGGGCTGATCAGCCAGTCTTTGCAGCGGCTCCAGCAGGGTTTCCTCGTAGGCCAGGCGCAGGGCGCGGGCTTGTTCGAGGCGTTCACCGGACAGGCAACGGGCTTCCAGTTCCGCCAGGCGGAAATGCAGGCCCATGGGTTCATGCAGGGCCAAGTGGGCATCGATCAGCGCGGCCAGGCACGCGGCGGGCTCTTTGTGGCGGCGGGCGATCAGGACCGCGTTGTCCAGCAGGCGTTCGTAGAGCTCTTCGATGAACTCGAAGAGCATCGCTTCCTTGCTCTCCACATGGTGATAGATGGAGCCGGCCTTGATGCCCATCTGCGCGGCGAGATCACGCATGCTCACCTGGCCATACCCCTGCTCGGCAAACAGGGCCAGCGCCAAGTGGCGATTTTCCAGGTAGCGGGAACGGTGGGCGGAAGCGGTTTCGAGCATGACAATGCCCCTCACGAATGACACGCATGGAACTCTATCCAGTGCCGGGACAAGGGCCTAGGTCGAAATCGCTCGGTCTGGTTGGCGTTTTTTGCCAGTGTCCGTCTCCAATCGCACCGGAGCGGGGATGATCGATTGATACTGATGCGAACTTAAATATTGAAAAAATTCGGATCAGGAGTAGACTCCAAGCCATAGCACGTTACCCAGGAGGCGCCATGAACATTCCCGCCAGCCATGCCAGCCCGGACGTACAGAGCGGCGAAGCCGGCCGCGTCGCCCTGAAGTTCTTCTTCAACCTGATGGACAAGTGGGGCTGCACCAAGGAGCAGCAGCGCACGTTGCTCGGCTCCATCGGCAACACCACCTATTTCAGCTACAAGAAGCTGCCCAGCGTGCGTTTGCCCCATGACACCCTGGAACGCATTTCCTACCTGATGGGCATCCACAAGTCCTTGCGCATCCTCTTCAGCAACCACGAGGAACGCGCCTATGAGTGGGTGCACAAACCCAACAGTGCCGCGCCGTTCAACGGGCGCAGCGCGCTGGAGTACATGCTCGGTGGCCAGGTGGTGGATGTGGCCGATGTGCGTCGTTACCTCGACGGAGTGCGTGGCTGATGACCGACGAGCGCCTGCTGGAACGGATTCCCGAATGGAACAAGGCCTATCGCCTGGTCAACAGCGCCTTCCCGCCGATCTCCGTATTCGAAGACACCCTCGACCCCGACGACCTGGAAATCGCCTACGCCATCGAGGCCATGACCAATGACCGCCTGCGCGACCAGGTGGGCGAGATCAGCCGTGTCGCCCCGGAGGACCGCGTCAGCGGCTCCGGGGCCACGGTGGTGATGGCGGTGTTCACCCACATCGGACGCGCCAGTCGTTTTTCCGATGGTTCCTTCGGCGTCTACTACTGCGCCAACTCCATCGACGCCGCCATCGCCGAAACCCGCTACCACCAGGAGCGCTTCTGGCGCGCCACTCAGGAGGCGAGCATCGAGATCACCATGCGTTCCTATGTGAACAAGGTGGTCCACCCGATGGTGGATGTGCGCGACCGAGCCGACCTGCATGACCCGGACTCGACCAACTACGGCCCTAGCCAGGCGTTCGCCGGCCAGCACCGTAATGCCGGCAAATGGGGGTTGCTGTACAACAGCGTGCGCCTGCCGGGCCATGAGTGCGTGGCGGCGTTTCGCCCGCCGGCGGTCAGCCTGCCGGTGCAGGGGCAGCACTTCCGCTACATCTGGGATGGCCGGACCCAGAGCATTTCCTGCGTGCTGAAGCTGAGCCCCGTAGGTTAGGTCGGGGTTCGACGTTCGCCGATCTGGCAGCGCTCAGCCGCCACAGGTTTCCGCGATCAGCTCATCCACGACCGCCACCAGGGCCTGCTGCCGGGGCAGGCCGGCCTGCAGGCTTTCCCGATAACGCTGTAATTGCCGGTCGGCACTGCTGCCGTAGCGCAATATGTGGCGACCACGGGTGAAGGCCAGGCCGTCACCTTCGGCCTCGGCCAACTCACCAAAGCAGGCATGGGCCCGTGCCAGCCAGGCGCCGGCCGACAGGCTGGCCTCGCCCGAGGCGTCGAGGTACAGGCCGTGGATTCCGAAGCGCATGGCGCGCCAGTGGTTCTCCTTCAGTATCAAGCGTTGCAGCAGAGGGTCCTGCGGCTCATCCGCCGTCTGGTCCATGGACCAGGCGACGAGGGCGCGGAACAGGGAGGCCACACACAGGGCGTCTTCCACCGATGGGCAGGCGTCGATGCCGAGCAACTCCAGGGCTGGAAAGCGCGGGGAAGGGCGGATGCGCCAGCTGAGATCGCTCTCGCGACGGATCGACCCTGACGCCATCAGCCACTGCACGTAGGCGGTGAACGACGGTTCGTCCGGGAAGTGTTCGGGAATGCCCTTGTGCGGCCATTCCGCACAGAGCGCCTGGCGATAGCTCATCAGCCCGGTGGGGCGCCCAGCCCACAAGGGCGATGAGGTACTCAGGGCCAGCAGCAGGGGCAGCCAGTCCAGCACCCGGTTCATCACCAGGATGCGGTCGACGTTCTCAGGCACGACCACCTGGACGCGCATGCCGCAGGCCAGGCTGCGGTGGGCGATCATCCGATGGTCTTCGAAGAATGATTGGTAGTGCGGGTCAACCGACGGCATCTGCACGTGCCAGTCGGCGAAGGGGTGGGAACCGACACAGACCGGCGCCAGATGATGATCGTCCGCGATGGCCGCCAGGCGGGTACGCCGTTCGAGCAGGCTGGCTCGCGCTTCCGCCATTTCCACCAGGTTGGGTTGTGCCATGTCCAGGTGCACCAGGCTCTGGAACATTTCCTGACTGAACCCACCGTCGAACGCTGCCCGTCCCGCTTGAAGGAGACCTTCGGGCAGCTGCGGTGGCAGATTGCGGCTGCGCCTGTCTACCAGGAAAAAGGTTTCCTCGACTCCGAAACTGGGCGCGAGTGGAGGGTTGGGCATGGAGACGTCTCGATCGGTCCTTAAAGCAAGTGACGTACCCGATTGGCAAGGTTTCAAGGACCGCTTGTCTGCAAATGCTCTGCAACGGGGGTGTCATCATCGGGAGGGAAGCTTTCCGATGAACAGTCGCCGGATGACATTTACGTGGCGATTTTCCCTGCTAGGTTTTCCAGTCCGGCTTACTCGATTGGTAAGAGGACTGCGAATGAACAATTTGATGCTTCGCCAGGTTGAGGACACCCTGAACAAGATGAGCGTCACCTTCCAGTTCGAATGCTTGTGGGAGGCGGATGGCAGTTGCTCCATCACCCTCAGCAATCACCTGCTCGCGATCCCGCGAACAACGGTAGCCGGCATCAGTCAGCGTGAGCTGGAGAACGAAGCCAGCACCCAGCGCCTGGGCCTGGAATTGATGGACAAGGTACTGGTGGACTGATGAAGCACGCATCCCGCCAGCCGAGGCTGCAGGTCCTGCCGCCTTCCGGCAAGAACCCCAGATCAGTGGAGCGTTTCGGCATCTATATGGCGATCGGCATGTTCCTGCTCGGGGTCTACGGTCAGTACGCGGGGCGGGGAGCCGGAATCGACCTTGTCCCCAGCCGACCGGGCAAGACGCCGGTCTTCGAGTTCCAGCACCTCAGCGCCAACCCGGCTGAACGCACCGCATCGGCCGGGGAGAAGCCCCGCCAGGACAAGCACGCAAATGAGCGCGATGAGCCGGTGGGAATCCGGCTGTAGCACTCTGTGACCCTCTCCCTGAACGGGAGAGGAGCTTCAAGACGTCAGAACCGCTCCGATTGCCCCAGGTAGCGCCACTGCCCGACGGGCACCTTGCCCATGGGCACGCCGCCGATGCGGATGCGCTTCATGCCCACCACCTTCAGGCCGACGGCCTCGCAGAGCTTGGCGATCAAGCCGGCGCGGGGGTTCTTGAGGGCGAAGCGCAGGTGGGTTTCGTTCTGCCAACTGGCCTTGACCGGGGGCAGCTCGCCGTTTTTGACGCGGATGCCGCGCTTGAGCTTGTCCAGCCCGTTATCGACCATGGTTCCGGCCACCTCCACCACGTACTCCTGTTCGAGCTTGCTGGCGTCCTCGTTCAGCTTGCGCAGGGCGCGCCAGTCCTGAGTCAGTACCAGCAGGCCGCTGGCGCCGGCTTGCAGGGGCAGGGCGGTGGTGAGCCGGGCGAAGTGCCCCCGGAGCAGGCGGACCTCGGCGCGGTCGTCCGCCCAGCGGCTCTCCGGGGTCAGCACGCGCTGGGCCTCGTCGAAGGTCAGGCCGGCGGGCTGGTTGAGCAGAAGCGTCATCGGCTCCAGCAAATCGGGGGTGGCGCCGGGCAGCAGGGCCACGGTCTGTTCCGCCACCTTGAACTGCGGCTGCTCCACCACCTCGCCATCCACCGTGACCCAGCCGCCCTCGATATAGAGTTCCGCTTCCCGGCGGGAGCAGCCGGTGAGTTCGATAACGCGTTTGGACAAGCGGATGGGGTCGGTCATGGGGGCAGCCAATGGAAGGGAAAGGGCGCAATGGTAAACCCATTGGAAGCCTTTCTGTGGGCTTCCTGCCTGTAGGGGCGATTGAAATCGCCAAGGGCTGCGCAGCAGCCCATTCCTGGTCGAGAGGGCAGACCTGTGGCCTGCTGGGCGAATGAATTCACCCCTACGACAGCTCTCTGCCCATGTCAGGCAGCCCACCACCCGGCCAAGGCCTTCCGGTGTTCCCGATGGGCTGCCTCCTGCACGGTTGGCACCAGGCACAGCGACGTGCCGGGCAGACATTGCGCCAGGCGGGCCACGGCCAGTGGGGTGAGGGCGCCGAGGCGGGGGTAGCCGCCGATGGTCTGGCGGTCGTTGAGCAGCGCGATGGGCTGACCGTCCGGCGGGACTTGCACGGCGCCCAGGGCAATCCCTTCGGAGATCATCGACTGACGTTTGCACTCGAGTTTCGGCCCGAGCAGGCGCACGCCCATGCGGTCGGCGCGGGTGTCCACTGTCCACTGGCTGTTGAAGGCATCGAACAGGCTCTGGCCGGAGAAGTCACCGATCTGCGCGCCGAGGATCAGCTCCAGCCGGGCGTCGCCATTGAAGTCGGGCGTCTGCGCGCGCGGCATGTTTCGTATCTGCCCGGTTTCGCCATGCCAGTGCAACTGGTCGCCCACGGCCAGGGCCTTGCCGTCGGCATGCAGGCCACCCAGCTCTTCGCGGGCCACGCAAGCAAGGCTGCCCAACTGGCGCTCACCCGGGAAACCACCCGGCGCTGCCAGGTAGGCACGGGCGCCTTGGCGGGGATGGGCGAAAGCCAGGCGTTGCCCGCTGCGCACCTTGAAGGCGCCCCAGGCCGACAGGGGCTGGCCGTCGAGGGTGGCGCCGAGGTCGGCGCCAGCGATGGCGAGGGTACCGTCGCGCTGGCAGGTGAGGCTGAAGGCGCCGAGTCCGATTTCCACCACGGCGGCGTCCAGGTCGTTGCCCAGCAGCCAGTTGGCCCAGCCCATGGACACCCAATCCAGCGCACCGCCCTGGGTCACGCCCAGATGGCGGCAGCCGAAGCGACCCTTGTCCTGAAGGAGGATGAAGGGCGTGCTGCTGTCGATGACGAGGCTCATTGCAGGGTCTCCAGCGGTGTGTCGTCGCCGCCCAGGCGGATGAATTCGGCGTGGTCGATGGGCTCGAAGCGCACCCGGTCGCCGGCCTGCAGCAGGCTGTAGCCGGGAAGGTCCAGGTCGAACAGGCGCACCGGCGTGCGGCCCAGCAGGTTCCAGCCGCCGGGGCTTTCCACCGGATAGACCGCTGTCTGCCGCTCGGCGATGCCGACGCTTCCGGGCGCGATGCGTTTGCGCGGGGTGGTCAGGCGCGGGGCGGTCAGGGCGTCTTCGACCAGTCCCATGAAGGCGAAGCCGGGTGTGAAGCCCAGGGCGAACACCTGGTACTCGCGCTGGCTATGGCGCCCCACCAGTTCCGCCATGCTCATGTGCTTGCGCTGGGCCAGGGGCTCCAGGTCCGGACCCACGCTCGGGTCATACCAGGTGGGAATGACATGGGTGCGGCCGGTGGCGCGGGATTCGGGGCTGAGCCCGGAAAGCGCTGCGGTGACCCGCTCGCGGGCTTGGCGCGGGTCCAGTTGCTCCAGGTCGTAGTGCAACAGCAGGGTGGTGTAGGAGGGCACCAGATCCACCAGGGCGGTGCCGAAGGTCTCCCGCAGGCGAGTGCCGGCAGCCAGCATCCAGGGCATGTTGGCTTCGTCGATGCGATCGAACAGGCGCAGGATGAAGGCGTCGATGGATGCCACTTCGATGTGCAGCTGCGGGGTGTTCATTGGGCCTCCAGCGCTTCGCGTATGCGTTTGACTGCCGCGACCGAGCCGGGGTTGTCGCCATGTACGCAGAGGGTGTGGGCCTTTAGCGGCAGGTCGCTGCCATCGCTGGCCCGCAGGGATTCGCCACGGGCGAGGGTGAGGGCCTGGGCCACCACGAGTTCCGGGTCGTGATGCACCGCACCGGGCAAGCTGCGCGACACCAGGAAGCCGTCGCCGTCGTAGGCGCGATCGGCGAAGGCTTCGAACCAGAGGGTCACACCGTACTCATCACCGATGGCCTGGGCGGCGCTGTTGTCGCGGGTGCTCATCAGCATCAGCGGCAGTTGCGGGTCGTAGGCGGCCACTGCACGCATCACGGCGGCGAGAATGGCCGGGTCGCGCATCATGTCCTGGTACAGCGCGCCATGGGGCTTTACGTAGCTGACGCGGGCACCCTGGGCCCGGCAGAGACCGTCGAGGGCGCCGACCTGGTAGAGCATCAGGTCTTCCACCTCAGCCGGCGAGCAGGCCAGGGAGCGGCGGCCGAAACCCACCAGGTCCGGGTAGCCGGGGTGGGCGCCGATGCTCACCCGGTGCTTCACCGCCAGGGCAATGGTGCGGCGCATGGTGCCAGGGTCGCCGGCGTGGAAGCCGCAGGCGATGTTGGCGCAGTCGATCAGGGGCATGACTTCGGCATCCAGGCCCATGGTCCAGGCGCCGAAGCTTTCGCCGATATCGCAATTCAGCAGCAGTCTGCTCATGGTCTGTCCTTCAGGGTTGGTTGCGACTGGGCGAGCAGGGGCCGGCCCAGTCCGCTGCCGGCTATCAGCGCGGCAGCCAGACGGGTGTTCGGGTGCAGGGGGAATTCTGGGTGGGAGGCGGTCCGGTCAGATTTCCAGTTGCTTGCCGCGGGTTTCCGGCAGGCTGAGGGCGGCGAGGATGACCACCCCGTAGGACACCGCGGCGAATCCGCCGATGCCCACGCCTAGCGAGACGTGCTGGCTGAGGATGCCGATCAGCATCGGGAAGAACGCGGCGACGGCGCGGCCGATGTTGTAGCAGAAGCCCTGGCCCGAACCGCGGATGCGGGTGGGGAACAGCTCGGTGAGGAAGGAGCCCATGCCGCTGAAGATGCCCGAGGCGAAGAAACCCAGGGGGAAGCCCAGCCAGAGCATGGCGCCGTTGCTGACCGGCAGTTGGGTGTAGAGCAGGACCACGATGAAGGAACCGACGGCGAAGAGGATGAAGTTCTTCTTGCGGCCGATCAGGTCAGTGAGGAACGCGCTGATCACATAGCCCACGTAGGACCCCAGGATCACCATCGCCAGGTAGCCGCCGGTGCCGAGTACGGTCAGGCCGCGTTCCGCCTTGAGGAAGGTCGGCAGCCAGGAGGTGATGGCGTAGTAGCCGCCCAGGGCGCCGGTGGTCAACAGCGAGGCGCGCAGGGTGATGCTGAGCATGCCGGGGGCGAAGATTTCGTAGAAGTTGACCTTCTCGGCGCCCTGGTTGTGCTTCTGCGCCTCCTTGTAGATTTCCGGTTCCTTCACCAGGCGGCGAACGATGATCACGAAGATCGCCGGCAGCAGGCCGAGCATGAACAGCGCGCGCCACGCGTCTTCCGGTGCGAGGATGCTGAACATCACGGCGTAGAGGAGGGCGGTCAGGCCCCAGCCGATTGCCCAGCCGGACTGCACCAGCCCCACCGCCTTGCCGCGATCCTTGGCCTTGATGACTTCGCCGATCAGCACCGCGCCGGCGGTCCATTCGCCACCGAAGCCGAAGCCCATCAGGGTGCGGGCGATCAGTAGCTGTTCGTAGCTCTGCGCGAGGCCGCAGAGGAAGGTGAAGAAGGCGAACCAGAGCACCGTGAGCTGCAAGGTCAGCACGCGGCCGATGCGGTCGGAGAGAATGCCGGCGATCCAGCCGCCAGCGGCGGAAGCGAGCAGGGTCAGGGTGTGGATCAGACCGGCTTCACCCGTGGTGATGCCCCAGATGGCGATCAGCGTGGGAATGACGAAACTGAGCATCTGGGTGTCCATGCCGTCCAGGCCGTAGCCTATCTTGCAGCTCCAGAAGGTCCGGCGTTCCTGCTTGCTGAGGGCCCGGTACCAGCCGAAATGGCCGCCTTGGTCGACGTCCAGCCCACCCATTTGGGTCGCTTGTTTTTGCATGGGGTTCTCCGATCGCTGTTCTTGGCGTTGTATGAGCATTCGGGGGATGCGGGGTCAGTGCCCGCAGCCTGTGGGCGGATTCTTGTGCCGAGTTTGCAGGAGCGTCCAACTAATTAAAGCGTCCGCCGGGGATAAGAAATTCCGATAGCCGATCAACGGTGCCAGGAACGAAGATGCACGGCCGCCAGCGTGCGGCGCTTGTCGATCAGGCGTTCGTCTGGCGCAGGAAGTGCTTGAATCTACTGTATCTTTTCGTCCTTTCTGCGTTTGATCCCTTGCTTGCCGGTAACCGCCATGAACCTGAAGTTCCTCGAAACCTTCGTCTGGGTCGCCCGTCTGAAAAGCTTTCGCCTGACCGCCGAAAAGCTCTTCAGCACCCAGGCGTCCATTTCCAGCCGCATCGCCGTGCTGGAAGACGAACTGGGCGTGAAGCTGTTCGTGCGGGATTCCCGGGGCGTGACCCTGACCCCCGAGGGGCACAAGGTGCTGGAGTACGCCGAGCAGATGATGGACACCATGCATGCCCTGAAGCAGGCCATCGATACCAGCTCGGCCACCCAGGGGCGAATCCGCATCGGTGCCATGGACACGGTGATCCACACCTGGCTGAGCTCCCTGGTGTCCAAGGTGAACGAGCTGTACCCGGCGGTGGAGATCGAGCTGATGGCCGACACCGCGCGCAACCTTTCCGAGCAATTGCAGAAAGGTTACCTGGACCTGATCTTCGGGACCGACCCGCTGCGCCACGAGTCGGTGCTCAACCTCGAGCTGGGCAGCTATCCGCTGTGCTGGATCGTCTCCACCGGCTCCATCTATCACCGCGACTACGCCTCCCTGGCGGAGCTGGCGCGCGAGCGGGTGGTGACCTTTTCAAAGCATTCGCGGCCGCACCAGGATGTGCTCGGCCTGCTGCACGCCAATGGTGTGGCGGCACCACGCCTGAGCTGCGTGAATTCGGTGGCGGCCATGACCCGCCTGCTGCGCGACGGTTTCGGCATAGGCGCCTTGCCGCCGGCCCTGGTGAGCCAGGAACTGGAGCGGGGCGAGCTGACCATCCTGCGCATCAGCCCGATGCCGCCGAGCCTGCCGCTGGTGATGTCCTGGCGCGGCGGCACCGGCCTGGAGCTGGTGGATCAGGTGGTGGACGTGAGCAAGTCGGTGGTGGCGCACTACGCCGAAAACGTGGGCAAGGCGCATTTCGTGCCGGCCGAGCTGAAAAAGGGCGAAGGGCGTCTGCGTCCGCTGTAATTCAATTTTCCCGATGCCCGGTCCCGGAAATTTCTTGTTGGACGGCCGGGCCCGCGCGCCCCTGAATAGCGGCCAGAACAACAACCGGAGCCGGCCGATGAGCACGCCTGACCTGCAGCAACTCGCCCAACTTTCCCCCCGTGAACTGCGCCGACTGATCCGTCGCGGCGACTACAGCGGTCACACCAGCGGCCTGGGCCAACGCCACTTGCAGGCCAATATCGTGATCCTGCAGAAGTCCTGGGCGGACGAATTCCTGCACTTCTGCGTGCTCAACCCAAGGTCTTGCCCGCTGCTGGACGTGACTGAACCGGGGTCGCCGTATTTCGAGAAGCTCGGCGTGGATGTGGACGTGCGCAGCGACGTGCCGCGCTACCGCATCCATCGCCGTGGGCGGGACTTCGCGGAAGTGACCGACATAGGCGAGTTCTGGGAAGCGGATTTCGTCGCCTTCGCCATCGGCTGCTCCTTCTCCTTCGAACAGGCACTGCTGGATGCCGGCATCCGCCTGCGCCATATCGAACTGAGGCGCAATGTCGCCATGTATCGCACGGCCATCGAAACCCACCCGGCCGGGCGCCTCGCGGGCCAGACGGTGGTGTCCATGCGCCCGATGAAAGCCGCCGACGCCGTTCGCGCCATCGAAATCACCGCACGATTCCCCATGACCCACGGTGCGCCGGTACATATTGGCGACCCGTCACTGATCGGCATCCGCGACCTCGCCACCCCGGACTATGGCGACGCCGTCCCCGTGGCGGCGGATGAGATCCCGTTGTTCTGGGCCTGCGGTGTCACCCCTCAGGCCGTGCTGGCCGAAGCCGAGCCCGAGCTCTACATCACCCATGCCCCCGGCCACATGCTGGTGAGCGACAAGCTCTACGGCGAGGTCTGAGCGGGTGCTCCAGCCGGGGCGACGAGAGGCTGGCTCAAGGGGCGCGGCCGCGTCTGATGCCTTCGGATTCAATGTCTGAAGGCGAGGACGCAGCGTTCCACGATCAGCGTCAGGAACCCGAACAGCGCAAAGGCGGCAATCAGCACGGCACCACTGGATTCGCTGGCGATCTGGGTGAATACCGCCAGGCCCACGGCCACCAGAAGCATCGTCAGCCCGAACCATTGCATCGATTGCGCCCAGGCAGGGAGTGGCGAGGGTCGGGCTTCGCGCCCACGCCGGCTGGAGTCATGTTCTTCGGTCATGACAGTGCCCTCCAGACAGTGACATCTTCGCCGGGGCTGCAGTTTTTCCCGGCTGGTCCAGAATGCATGGATGCAGCGGAGGGCAGGAAAATGAGTGACAAACGGATGATGGCGTGTGCAGGGGCCGGGTGCGCTGATGCGCGTACTCCGGGCGACAGCGGCGGCAGCCGGCTGCGAAACCTGAACGGAAAGGCGCAGCCCTGAATCGACCCCGGAGGAATCGACCATGCCCTTCATCGACGATATCGCCTTCCTGTTGGCCTTCCTCTGCGCCATTGCCTGCGGCCTGATGGGCGGCCTGTTCTTCGCCTTCTCCAACTTCGTGATGCAGGCGCTGGCGCGCCTGTCTCCGGAAGCCGGCATCGCCGCCATGCAGGCCATCAACCAGACGGTGCTCAATCGGCTCTTTCTCGCCACGTTCCTGGGCACCAGCGCCGCCTGCGGACTGCTGACGCTGTACGCCTATGTGCACTGGGAGGTACCCGGTACCTTCTTCCTGCTCATCGGCAGCCTGTTGTATCTGCTCGGCACCTTCGGCGTGACGCTGGTGTGCAACGTCCCGCGCAACAACGCCTTGGCGCGGCTGGATGTCAGCAACCCCGGTTCCGAGGCCGCATGGCGGACCTATGTGGAGGAGTGGACACGCTGGAACCACGTGCGTACGGGAACGGCCCTGGCCGCGTCGGCGATGCTGACGATCGCGCTCTGCCTGATGCTGACGCTGAACTAAGGGGCCCTGGCCGTCCGCCGGGCGATGGCAAATCACGTCGATTGCCTGGAGCGACGGAACCGTCGGTAGGGTGCGCCGTGCGCACCAGCGATTGAGCGCTGCGCTGATCGGTGCGCGCAGCACACCCTACGGTCAGCCACGCGGCGGGGCATGCAGAGGCGGGCTATTTTGCCGGCCGCTTGGGCGCGCCCTTGTTCCAGCGCCGCTCGATGACGCCTGATGACGCCGCCTTCAGCAACCGCTTGAAGGTCGGGCATTCCGAGTGACTTGGGGCGGGGCAGGCCGCCGCATGCCGCAGCCCATGGCTCATGGCTTTCAGCCGTTTGATCAGGGCGTCGATCTCATCGGCCTTCGTCAGCAGCAATTGCCGGTCGATATTCGGCTCGCCGTTGGGCGAGAACATCGAGCCAATCTCGTCCAGCGAAAGCCCCGCCGCCTGGCCCAGGGAAATCAGCGCCAGCTGATCGAGGATGCCGGGGGCGAACCAGCGCCGCGTGCCCTGCTGACTGAGGGAGGTGATCAGCCCCTTCTTCTCGTAGTAGCGCAGCGTCGACGCGGGCACACCCGTGCGTTTGGCGACTTCGGCAATGTCCATCCGTGATCCCTTGACTTGAAGTTGACTTCAACTTCTAGAGTGAGCTTCGACACCTCCAACCGTCAACGATCACGGGGCTCACATGAATCTCCTGCACGACATCATCAAGGTTGTTTTCATCGGCGTAGGCGCCACCGCCGTCATGGATATCTGGCTCACCTTCCTCAAGCGGATGGGCGTCCAGACTCTCAACTTCGCGTTCATCGGCCGCTGGGTCGGGCACCTGTTCCGAGGCCGCATCGCCCACCAGGCCATTGCCAGGTCGGAACCCGTTTCCGGCGAGCTGGCGCTGGGTTGGCTAACCCACTACGCCGTCGGCATCGGCTTTGCGGTCTTGCTGGTGGTGCTCCGTGGCATGGACTGGGCGGCGAATCCGACCCTGCTGCCAGCCGTGTTGGTGGGGATGGGCACCGTGGTCGCACCGCTGTTCGTGATGCAGCCGGCCATGGGCGCCGGCTTCGCGGCGTCCAGGACGCCGACTCCCCTCAGGAACTGCCTGCGCAGCCTCGTGAACCACAGCGTCTTCGGCCTGGGCCTCTTCTTCTCCGCCGTCCTGATCGACTGGGCTCTGCGTTAAGCCCGGCGCCTCTTCGCCTCCCCAATCACAGGAACCATCCAGCATGAAAAAACTCGCCGTCATCTACCACAGCGCCCACGGCCACACCGAGCACATCGCCCGGCAGATCTGCGAAGGCGCCCAGGCTACCGCCAACACCGAGGTGCACTTGCTCAAGGCCGAAGACCTCACCCAGGCGCCTGAGCACCTGCTGCAGTTCGACGGCTATATCTTCGGCTCGCCGACCTACTTCGGCGGCGTCTCCGGTCCCTTCAAGTGCTTCATGGATGCCACCGGGCCGTTGTGGCGTGCCCAGCGGCTCAAGGGCCGGCTCGCGGCGGCCTTCACCGTGTCGTCGTTGCCGGCGGGGGACAAGCAATCGACGCTCCTGTCCCTGTTCGTCTTCTGCATGCAGCACGGCATGCTCTGGGTAGGAAACCCGATCCTGCCCGAGCAGCACGCAGGTGTGCCCTATGACGAGGCAGCAAACCGCCTGGGCTCCTGGTCGGGGCTGATGGCCCAGTCCAGCCACTCCGCTCCGGCCGACGCCTTCGCGCCGGGCGATATCCGGACGGCGAGGCTATTCGGCCGGAATGTTTCCGAAGCCCTGCACCGGCTCGCCTGTGCAGCCTGACCCGAGAGGTGCCGGCATGATTCCCAAGCGCTTTGCACCGCTGTTGTTCAGCCTGATCCTTTCCGGGCTCATGTCCCTGCTGGTTTCCGGCATCTCCACCTACCGCGCCGCGGGTTGGGTGCCGGATTTCCTCGGCCTCTGGTCCGGTGCCTGGCTCACCGCCTGGCTGTTTGCGTTTCCCGCAGTGGTGCTGGTCACCCCAGTGGCGCGCAAGGTGGTAGGCGGGCTGGTGGAAAGGGAGTGAGGCGATTTGCGTTGAATGCTTTTCGTCGGATGGGGCGGGCGGCGTTCCGCGAGCGGAGCGAAACCCATCCTACGGGGCGCTTGGTGTGGGGGCGAATTCAGCCGCCAAGCAGACCGCAGGTCTGCCCTGATGGGCCGAAGGGGCAACTGCGTTGCCCTTGGCGAATGAATTCGCCCCCACAGGTCGGTCCTGTCATCGGATGGTTGCGGATGATGCGGGGAAGTGGCGGACGTAAAAAAGCCGTCACGGTACGAACACTTACGGGGGAGGCGGCCACCGTGACGGCTTCAAATGTCCTTCGCAAGGGGACGTATTCACAGTAGTCGACGGTTTCCAGCTGTGCCCTGGCACTCGAACAGGGGGTGTTGGGGAAGATGTAACGCCGTTTGTCAGGACGTTGCCTGGGTGGTGCTTCATTACCCGTGAGCCGGCATTCAATCCGGACCGTATCGGCCCGTCCCCGGGCAGACCGATTGAGGGAGGCGCCGGGACCACGCGCCTCCGATACGGCTGCTATAAGTCAGGGAACGCCGAATCGGGGGAGCACCGGATGGACATCGCGGCATTCCTGGGGAGGGGCCGTTCGGGGCCGGACGAGGGCGAGGCTGCGCCCGTGGCGCAGTTCAATCTGCTGCGCTGGTTCTCCCTGATCAGCCTGGTCATCATCGGCACCGTGGCCTTCGGCATTGGCACCGTGTCCACGCGGTTTCTGGTGAGCGAAAGCCTGGAGCGCGACGCGATGCTCTCGGCGCAGTTCATCCAGACCCTGGCCCTGGGGGAAATGCGCCACCATGGCCTGGAAAGCATGGAGATGGGCGATGTGCTGGTGCCCCATCACATCGGCATGCTCACCCACAGCATGGCGGATGCCCGGGAGCAGGCCCGCTCTGAGTTCCTCGATCATCTCGGCCACCTGCCGGACTCGCTGCTGGCCACCATCTTTTCCCCGGACCGCACCGTGGTCTGGTCCACCAACCCTGATCTGGTGGGCCAGCGATTCGCCGACGACGAGGCGCTGGACGAGGCCTTCCAGTCCGGTGGTCGTGTTTCCGCCGAGTACAGCGAGGTGGAGGAGGGGAAGGAGGAGCAGCAATTCATCCATCCGCCGAAGATGTTCTTCATCGAGAACTACATCCCGCTCATCGACGCCCAGGGCAAGGTGACGGCCATGGTGGAGATCTACAAGGAGCCGGTGGACCTGATCGACCGGGTCAACCGTGGCTACCGGATGATCTGGCTGGCCACGGTCATTGGCGGGGTGCTGATCTACTTCGGGCTGTACTGGATCGTCCGCCGCGCGTCGCTGCTGCTGGCGGCCCAGCAGAACCAACTGGTGGCCAACCGCACCTATGTGGGCCTGGGGGAAATGTCCTCGGCCGTCGCCCACAGCCTGCGCAACCCGCTGGCTTCGATCCGCTCCAGCGCGGAACTGGCGCAGGAACTGGAGGGGCCGCCGGCGCGCAAATGCATCGACGATATCGTCACCCAGGTGGACCGCATGTCCGCCTGGGTGCGCGACCTGCTGTTGTGTCTACGGCCGTTGCAGGGAGACTCGGAGCAGGTGGAGCCCATGGAAGCGGTGCGCGCCACCCTGGGCAATTTCGACCAGCAACTGGCCAAGTCGAAGATCGAGGTGGAGTGCAGCGATGAGGCCGCGCCCCTGGTGGTGAGTCACCAACTGCTGCTGGCCCAGGTGCTCAACAGTGTCATCGCCAACGCCATCGAGGCCATGCCGGATGGCGGCCAATTGATCATCAGGACTCGGCTCGACGCCGGCGGACGCTGGCTGCACCTGTCCATCGACGACACTGGCAAGGGCATGTCGCGGCAGCAAGAGATGATGGCCTTCAAGTCCTTCTACACCACCAAGCAGGGTGGGCTGGGCATCGGCCTGATCATGGTCAAGCAGATCATGGAGCGCTTCGGCGGCAAGGCCAGCCTGACCAGCCGGGAAAACGAGGGCACCTGCGTCTGCCTGAGCTTCAAGGTGGCGGACTAGATCGGTATCGGCGCAGGAGGCTTATGGTGCGCCCGTAGAATGTGGTGGAGCTTGCGATACCCATCAGCGAGGCTCGATGGATTTCGCAAGCTCGCGGAATGCCGCCCAACCCTTCCTACGAGCTACAACGCCCCGGCTGCCGCCGTTGGTGGATCGATGACGCGAGATCCACCCTACGGCAGGCCCCGCTGTTGCTGGAAGTACTGCCGAAAGAACTCCACCGTTACCCGGATCTTCGCCGAGGTATCCAATGGCGCCGCATACACGGCCCAGATATTCGCCGGCTGGCGGTACTCGGGGAGTACATGCACCAGGCGGCCATTTTCCAGGCTTTCGCTGACGTCCCACCAGGAGCGCAGGGCGATGCCGCGTCCATCCACCGCCCACTGGTGGACGATTTCGCCGTTGTTGGCCGACAGCGGGCCGGTGACCTTCACGCTTTCCTCGCCCGCCGGGCCGTGCAACCGCCAGAGGCCGAAGGGATGGTCGCGCTCCTTGATCACCAGGCAGTCGTGGCCCGCCAGTTCCGCCAGGCTGCCGGGTGTGCCCTGGCGCGCCAGGTAGCCTGGGGAGGCGCAGAGGATGCGGCTGTTCTCCGCCAGGGGCTTGGCGATCAGGTTGGGGGCGATGTTGTCGCCGATGCGGATGTCCAGGTCGAAGCCTTCATCGATCAGATCCACCAGCCGGTCGAACAGGTCCAGGCGGATGTCCAGCGCCGGGTAGCGCGCCGATAGCTCCGACAGCGCCGGGGCCACCAGGCGCCGGCCGAGGCCGAAGCTGCTGACGATGCGCAGTTGCCCCCGTGGTTCCTGGTGCAGTTCGGAGACTTCGTCGGTCATCCGCTCCACGGCGTCGAAGATGTGCTGCGCCCAGCGGTACACCCGCTCGCCGTCCTCGCTCACCGCCACGCGTCGGGTGGTGCGGTGCAGCAGACGTACGCCGAGGCTTTCTTCCAGCAGGCGGATGCGCTTGCTGACGAAGGCGGGGGAGGTGCCCATCTCGCTGGCGACGGCGGCGAAACTGGAGCGGCGGGCGACGAGGACGAAGACGCGGAGGTCTTCCAGGTTCGGCAGACTATTCACGATTCGTGTCTTATCTATCAATGAAGCGCAGGATTATCTTTGCGGAGAGTCCTTATAGCATGGTCGTCACACCGCCTGAACAGGGCGTCTTCACCAAGGGCACGACGAGCATGAACAAGACATACAAGATCGCCGCCATTCCCGGCGACGGCATCGGCAACGAAGTTCTCCCCGAAGGCCTGCGGGTCGTCGAGGCGGCGGCCCGCAAGTGGGGCCTGGACCTGTCCTTCGAGACCATCGAGTGGGCCAGCTGCGATTACTACCTGCAGCACGGCAAGATGATGCCGGACGACTGGTTCGAGCAACTCAAGGGCTTCGACGCCCTGTACTTCGGCGCCGTGGGCTGGCCGGACAAGGTGCCCGACCACATCTCCCTGTGGGGCTCGCTGCTGAAGTTCCGCCGCGACTTCGACCAATACGTGAACATCCGTCCGGTGCGCCTGTTCCCCGGTGTGCCGTGCCCCCTGGCCGGCCGTGAGCCCGGCGACATCGATTTCGTGGTGATCCGTGAAAACACCGAGGGCGAGTACTCCTCCCTGGGCGGCCGCATGTTCGAAGGCACCGAGCACGAATTCGTGCTGCAGGAGTCCGTCTTCACCCGCCGTGGCGTCGACCGCATCCTCAAGTACGCCTTCGACCTGGCCCAGACCCGCGAGCGCAAGAAACTGACTGCCGCCACCAAGTCCAACGGCATGGCTGTGAGCATGCCCTACTGGGACGAGCGGGTCGCCGCGATGGCGGAGAAGTACCCCGAGATCAAGTGGGACAAGCAGCACATCGACATCCTCTGCGCGCGCTTCGTGCTGCAGCCGGACCGTTTCGACGTGGTGGTGGCCTCCAACCTGTTCGGCGACATCCTTTCCGACCTGGGCCCGGCCTGCGCCGGCACCATCGGCATCGCGCCCTCGGCCAACCTCAACCCGGAGCGCAACTTCCCGTCCCTGTTCGAGCCGGTGCACGGCTCGGCGCCGGACATCTACGGTAAGAACATCGCCAACCCCATCGCCATGATCTGGTCCGGCGCGCTGATGCTGGACTTCCTCGGCAACGGCGACGAGCGCTACAAGGCGGCCCACGACGGCATCCTGCGTGCCATCGAACAGGTAATCGCCGAAGGCCCGGTGACCCCGGACCTGGGTGGCAAGGCTTCGACCCAGGACGTAGGCAAGGCGATCGCCGACGCGCTGTAAGCCTTACCCCGGCCGTCTTTGAGAAAAGGCGGCCGGGGCGTTTCTGCAGGCGATAGACGGCCTGCAAATTGTCCGACAACGGTTGCTTTAAGGGCCTGTTTCGGACAAGCTGTTAACCAATGGATTAACGTAAACCAATGATTAACAAATAACGTGATCCGGAGGCCCCCTGCCTGATGGGGCACCGGGTTATCCAGTTTCAGGAGACACCAATGTCCAACAACAATAAGAAAGACATGTTCTTGATCACGGCGAGCCTGATCGCCGTGGCCTTGACCGTGTTCGGCCTTGCTGCGTTCCCCGCCGAGGCGGAGGCGCTCGCCAACCGGCTCTTCGAAGTATCCACCCGCACCTTCGGTACCACGGTGCAGCTGTTCGTCTTCGGCAGTGCCCTGGCGGTGCTGTACCTGGCCTTCAGCAAGTACGGCAATATCCGTCTCGGCAACGGCAAGCCGGAATACTCGAACATGACCTGGGTGTTCATGTTCATCTGCGCCGGCATGGGTTCGTCGACCCTCTATTGGGGCGTGATGGAGTGGGCGTACTACTACCAGACCCCCGGCCTGAACATCGCCGCCGGTACCCGTGAGGCGCTGGACTTCAGCGTCAGCTATTCCTTCTTCCACTGGGGCATCAGCGCCTGGTCGCTCTATGCGCTGTCGTCCCTGGCGCTGGCCTACCACTTCCACGTGCGCAAGAAGAGCGGCCTGGGCCTGGCGTCAATCATCGAAGCCGTCACTGGCTTCCGCGCCAACGGGCCGGTGGGCCGTCTGGTCGACCTGATCTTCCTGCTCACCATGTTCGGCGCGCTGACCGTTTCCCTGGCGCTGACCGCATCCACCCTGACCCGTGGCCTGGCCGGCCTCACCGGTGTTCCGGACACCTTCGTGACGCAGTTGGTGGTGATCGGTGTCGTCGCGGTGATCTTCTCCCTGAGCTCCTACATCGGCATCGATGACGGCATGCAGCGCCTCTCCAAGATGGTCTGCGTAGGTGCCCTGGGCTTCGCTGGCGTGGTGTTCCTGGTCGGCCCGACCCAGTTCACCCTGAACAACACCGCCAACGCCATCGGCCTGATGATCCAGAACTACGTGCACATGAGCCTGTTCACCGACCCGGCGGGCGACGGTGCCTTCACCCGCAACTGGACGGTGTTCTACTGGCTGTGGTGGGTGTCCTACGCACCGGGCGTGGCGATGTTCGTCACCCGCGTGTCGAAAGGCCGCAAGATCAAGGAAGTGGTGACTGCGCTGCTGCTCGGCGGTAGCGTCGGCTGCTGGTTCTTCTTCGGCGCGCTGGAAAGCTACAGCATGCACCAGTTCATCAGCGGCGCTATCGACGTGCCGCGCATCCTCAGCGAGCAAGGCGGCGAGACCGCCGTGGAAATGCTCCTGACCGCGCTGCCCTTCGGCAAGGTGTTCCTGGCGGTGTACCTGTTCATCATGGCGGTGTTCTGCGCCTCCCACATGGACGCGGCGGCCTACGCCGTGGCCGCCACCAGCACCCGCAACCTGCAGGAAGGCCAGGACCCGACGCCGACCCACCGCCTGTTCTGGTGCGTGATGCTGACCCTGATCCCGCTGGCCATGCTGTTCGCCAAGGCCTCGCTGTCCACCATGAAGACCGCCGTGGTGCTGACCGCGATCCCGTTCCTGGTGATCCTGCTGACCAAGATCTACGGCTTCTTCAAATGGATGGTGCAGGACTACGGCAGCATGCCGGCCCACCTGATCGAGGAAGAAGCGGTACGCCGTGGCCTGGACGAAAGCGTCGAGCCGCCGCAAGCGGAAGAGGGCGTGCGCCTGAAAACCGCCACCGCGCAATGAGTTGAGTTGTGCCCCGCGCAGGGATGCGCGGGCTTTTCGTAGGATGGGTGGAGCGGAGCGATACCCATCATTCCCACTCGACGATGGGTATCGCGTTCCACCGACGGCTTCGGCCAAAAAATTTTGCCCGATCTGTTAACTGACAGATTTACGTTAACCAAAAGTAAATAGCTGTAATGCCCCGGCCCCGGCCGGTGCCTTGAAAATGCCTGGAGTACAGAAGATGAACGATATCCAACGCCTGCCCGCCGACTTCTGCGCCAACGCCGATGAGGCCTACACCATTCCCGCCGGCTACTACACCCGTCCGGAGATCTTCGACTACGAGAAGGAAAAGATCTTCGCCAACAGCTGGGTCTGCATTGGGCACCGCAGCGAGGTCGCCGAGAACAACGCCTACATCACCCGCGAGTACATCGGCGAAAGCATCATCGTCGTGCGCGGCCGTGACGGCGAGTTGCGCGCCTTCTACAACGTCTGCCCGCACCGTGGCCACCAACTGCTGCAGGGCGACGGCAAGGCGAAGAACGTCATCACCTGCCCGTACCACGCCTGGACCTTCAAGCTCGACGGCGAGCTGGCCCACGCGCGCAACTGCGACCACGTGGCGAACTTCGACAAGGCCAACTCCAGCCTGGTGCAGCTGCGCGTGGAGGAATACGCCGGCTTCATCTTCGTCAACATGAACAAGGACGCCGGCAGCGTCGAAGAGCAGTTGCCCGGCCTCCAGGCCCGCCTGCGCCAGGCCTGCCCGGTGGTGGATGACCTGCACCTGGCCGCCCGTTTCGTCACCGAGACCCCGGCCAACTGGAAGTCCATCGTCGACAACTACATGGAGTGCTACCACTGCGCCCCGGCCCACCCGGGCTTCTCCGATTCCGTGGACGTCGGCCAGTACACCCACACCATGTTCGGCAACTGGTCCCTGCAGTACGGCGTGGCCAAGCCCTCCGAGAAGTCCTTCAAGTTCGACGAGTCGGTGAAAGATCCGTCCTTCAGCGGCTTCTGGGTCTGGCCGTGCACCATGTTCAACGCCCCGCCAGGTGGCAACTTCATGACCGTGATCTACGAGTTCCCGGTCAGCGCCGAAGTGACCCTGCAGCACTACGACGTCTACTTCCTGAACAAGGACATCACCCCCGAGCAGCAGGCGCTGATCGAGTGGTACCGCGACGTCTTCCGTCCGGAGGACCTGCGCCTGGTGGAGAGCGTGCAGAAGGGCCTGAAGTCCCGTGGCTATCGCGGCCAGGGCCGGATCATGGCTGACCGCCAGCGCAGCGGCCAGAGCGAGCACGGCATCGCCCACTTCCACAACCTGATCGCCGTCGCCCACCTGGACCGTTGATGGCCGTGGCCGCCGCCCGAGCGCGGCGGCCCGCCTCGCGTGCAAGAGGACTCTAAGAGTGAACCTGAAAGACAACGACCTGTTCCGCCAGCAGGCCTTCATCGCCGGTGCCTGGTGCGACGCCGATGACGGCCGCACGGTGGACGTGACCGATCCCGCCAGCGGCGAACGGCTGGGCCGCGTGCCGGACATGGGCGGCGCCGAGACCCTGCGTGCCATCGAGGCCGCCGATGCCGCGCTGCCGGCCTGGCGTTCCCGTACCGCCAAGGAACGCGCCCAGATCCTGCGCCGCTGGTTCGAGCTGATGCTCCAGCACGAAGATGACCTGGCCCGCCTGATGACCCTGGAACAGGGCAAGCCCCTGGCCGAAGCCGTGGGCGAAGTCCGCTACGCCGCCTCCTTCATCGAGTGGTTCGCCGAAGAGGGCAAGCGCATCTATGGGGACGTGATCCCCTCGCCGGCCGGCGACAAGCGCCTGGTGGTGATCAAGCAGGGCATCGGCGTCTGCGCCGCCATCACGCCCTGGAACTTCCCCTCGGCTATGATCACCCGCAAGGTGGCGCCGGCCCTGGCGGCGGGCTGCACCATCGTGGTCAAACCCGCCAACGAGACCCCGTTCTCCGCCCTGGCCCTGGCCGAGCTGGCCAAGCGCGCCGGCGTACCGGACGGCGTGATCAGCATCGTCACCGGCGACGCCGTAGCCATCGGCGCCCAGCTCACCGGCAACCCGCTGGTGCGCAAGCTCAGCTTCACCGGCTCCACCCCGGTCGGCCGCCTGCTGATGGGCCAGTGCGCGCCCACCATCAAGAAGGTCTCCCTGGAGTTGGGTGGCAACGCCCCCTTCATCGTCTTCGACGACGCCGATATCGACGCGGCGGTGGAAGGCGCACTGGTCGCCAAGTACCGCAACGCCGGCCAGACCTGCGTCTGCGTGAACCGCTTCTACATCCATGACGCCGTCTACGACGCCTTCGCCGAACGCTTCGCCGCGCGAGTACGCGAGCTGCGCGTCGGCCACGGCCTGGAAGGTGGTAGCCAGATCGGTCCGCTGATCACCGGAAAGGCCCTGGACAAGGTCCGCAGCCTGATGGCCGACGCGGTGGAGAAGGGCGCCGAAGTGCTGGTAGGCGGTGAGGGCCACGAACTGGGCGGCAACTTCCTCCAGCCCACGGTGCTGACCGGCGTGGCGCCGGGCATGCAGCTGCTGGACGAGGAAATCTTCGGCCCGGTGGCGCCCCTGGTGCGCTTCTCCACCGACGAGGAAGTCGTGCGCCTGGCCAACGACACCCTCTACGGCCTGGCGGCCTACTTCTACAGCCGCGACATCGGCCGCGTGTGGAAGATCGCCGAGCAGCTGGAGTACGGCATGGTCGGCATCAACACCGGCCTGATCTCCAACGAGGTGGCTCCCTTCGGTGGCGTCAAGCAGTCCGGCCTCGGCCGCGAAGGCTCGAAGTACGGCATCGAGGACTACCTGGAAATGAAGTACCTGTGCCTCGCCGTTTGACGGCGGGCACCACGCACCACAGGGCGGCGCCTGGCGCCGCCCGCAGCCGCAGCAGAGGTTAGCGATGGCCAACTCCTATGAAATGATGCTTGCCCGTGTCACCGCGGTGGAGCAGGCAACCCCCCAGATCAAGCGCTTCACCCTGGAGCGCACCGATGGCCAGCCGCTGCCGGCCTTCACCGGCGGCAGCCACATCATCGTGCAGATGAAAGGCGCCGACGGCCGCCAGTTCAGCAATGCCTACTCGCTGATGAGCGACCCGGCCGATACCACCCGCTACCAGATCGGCGTGCGCCTGGAGGAGCAGTCCAAGGGCGGCTCGGCCTTCATGCACCAGCAGGTGGAGGTGGGGACCGAACTGGTGATCTCCAGCCCCAACAACCTGTTCGCCATCGATTCCAGCGCCGGCAAGCACGTGCTGATCGCCGGCGGCATCGGCATCACCCCGTTCCTCGCCCAGCTCCCCGAGCTGCGCGCCCAGGGCGCCAACTATGAGCTGCATTACGCCTTCCGCAGCCCGGAGCACGGCGCGTTCCAAGGGGAACTGGCCAACGGTCCTCATGCCGGGCAGGTGCGCTTCTACGTCGACAGCCTGGGCACCTCGCTGAACCTCGCCGAACTCATCGGCGGCATGGACGCGAACGCCCATGTCTACGTCTGCGGCCCCAAGCCGCTGATCGACGCGGTGATCGCCACCGCCAAGGCCCAGGGCGTGGCTGACGCCCGCGTGCATTGGGAACAGTTCGCCGCCGCGCCGGTCACCGGTGGCGCGTTCACCGTGGTGCTGGCCCAGTCCGGCCGCGAGCTGCAGGTGGAGGAGGGCATGACCATCCTCCAGGCCATCGAGAAGTCCAACGCCGCCCAGGTGGAGTGCCTGTGCCGCGAGGGCGTCTGCGGTACCTGCGAAACCCGCATCCTCGAAGGCGAGGCCGAGCACTTCGACCAGTACCTCAGCGACGAGGAAAAGGCCGCTCAGCAGACCATGATGCTGTGCGTGTCGCGGGCCAGGGGACAGCGCCTTGTTCTAGACCTCTAAGCCGGTGGGATTGGGCGGAGCTGGCGACGTATACTGCGTCGCCTGGCTCAGGGACATGCTCGCCATGACAGAAAACAGCTTCGCCTTCCGCCTCAAAGAACTGCTCGAACACCAGAAACTGACGCTGCAAGCGGTCGCCACCGTGCTCGGTATCTCCCGCACCGCTGTGCACAAGTGGACCCGTGGCGGCGAGATCGACTACGACAACCTGCGCAAGCTGGCCACCTTCCTCAAGGTCAACTGGATCTGGCTGCGCTATGGCGATGAGGCCCTGCAGGACGCCCAGCATGTGGAAGTGGTGGACCTGCCCATGACGGATGTGCGGCGCAAATACACCGCCGAGATCATGGAGAGCGAAGCACGCATGAAGCTGGCCCAGGAAAGCGCCGGCATCGTGAACTGGGAATGGAACCTGATCACCGACGAAGTCTCCTACTCGGCCAACGTCGAGGCCGTATATGGCTGGCCGGTGCGCCGTAACGAAGACTTCTGGCGCCACCTGCATCCCGACGACGTCACCGCGCTGCAGGCCATCTACCGGGAGTGCGTGGCCGAGGGCAAAGGCTACGAATTCAATTTCCGCATCTATCGCCCCGATGGCGAGCTGCGCTGGATTACCTCCCGCGCCACGTCGCTGAAGGATGCGGCCGGGCGCTCGGTGAAGATGGTCGGCGTAAGCCTGGACAGCACGGCACGCAAGCGCGTGGAGGATGAGCTTCGCCAGAGCGAGGAACGCTTCCGCGCCATCTTCGAGCTGGCCGGCGGCGCCCTGGCCTACATCGGCCTGGATGGGCGATGGCAGCGGGTAAACCAGCCGCTTTGCGATCTGCTCGGTTACAGCGCCGAGGAACTGGCGGAACTGACCTTCCAGCAACTGACCCATCCCGACGACCTCGCCGAGAATCTCGCCAGCGTCAAGCGCCTGCTGGACGGTGAGGTAGCGGTCAGCACCATGGAGAAACGCTTCCGTCGCAAGGACGGCCAGTACATCTGGGTGAGGGTGCGTTCCTCGGTTCAGCGCAATGCTACCGACCGCAAACCGGAGCACATCATCAGCGTCTACGACGACATCACCGCCAGCCGTGCCGCGCGCCTCGAACTGGAGGCGCGGGTGGCCGAACTGGAGCAGCAGCTGCGGGAACTGCAGGGGCGTTGAGCCTCCGACGGAGCCGGGCCGGAGCCCGGCAGGTGGATCGGTGACGCGTGATCCACCTTGATGGGTTTCGTACCTCTACCCATCCTACGGTCGGGCTTCGGTAGGATGGGTGGAGCTTGCGATACCCATCGGATCGAGGGCTTCAAAGCTTGATCAGTACGGACTTCAGCTCGGTGTAGTGCTCGATGGCGGCGGCGCCCATTTCGCGGCCAACGCCGGAGAGCTTGTAGCCGCCGAAGGGCAGGGACGGGTCGAGGGCGCTGTGGCAATTGACCCAGACCGAGCCGGACTTGATGCGCGGAATCATCCGGTGCACCGCCGACAGATCATTCGACCAGACACTGGCGCCCAGGCCGTAGGGGTTGTCGTTGGCCAGGCGTACCACCTCGTCGATGTCGTCGAAGGGCATGGCCACCAGCACCGGGCCGAAGATTTCCTCCTGCACCAGGCGGTGCTGCTGGTCGACGTCGACGATCACCGTCGGCTTGACGAAGTAGCCGGGGCCGAAGCCTTCACCCCCGCAGGCGATGGTGGCGCCCAGTTCGCGGCCCAGGTTGATGTAGCCGGTGACGCGGTCCTGCTGCTTGGCGGAGATCAGCGGGCCCATCTGCACGCTCGGGTCGAGGCCATTGCCCAGCTTCATGCCATTGGCGATGCCGGCGATATCCGCGATCACGTTGTCGAAGTGCTTGCGGTGTACGTAGAGGCGCGAACCGGCGCAGCAGACCTGGCCCTGGTTGAAGAAGATCGCGGTGGCGGCACCGGCGGCGGCTTCCTGCAGGTTGGCGTCGGCCATGACGATGGTCGGCGACTTGCCGCCCAGTTCCAGGGTCACGCGGGTCATGTTGTCCATGGCCGCCTTGCCGATCTGCTTGCCCACTTCGGTGGAGCCGGTGAAGGTCAGCTTGTCCACGCCCGGATGGCGGGTGAGGGCGACGCCTGCGTTCAGGCCGGTGCCGGTCACCACGTTGAACACGCCCGCCGGATAGCCGGCTTCCAGCACCAGCTCGGCCAGCTTGAGGGCGGTCAGCGGGGTTTCGTCGGCAGGCTTGAGCACTACGGTGCAGCCGGTGGCCAGGGCCGGGCCGAGCTTCCAGCAGGCCAGCAGCAGGGGGAAGTTCCAGGCGACGATGGCGCCCACCACGCCCACCGCTTCGCGGCGGATGAAACCGTGGAACCGGTCGTTCGGCATCAGCGGCAGGGACGGATCGACGGTACTGCCTTCGATCTTGGTGGCCCAGCCGGCCATATAGCGGAGGAAGTCGATGGCCAGCTGCACGTCCATGACCTGGGCCACGGCGGCGCTCTTGCCGTTGTTCAGGCACTCCAGCTCGGCCAGTTCCTGGGCGTCGCGCTCCATCAGGTCGGCCAGGCGCCACAGCAGGTTCTGCCGCTCGCGCGGGCGCATGCGGCTCCAGGGGGAATCGTCGAAGGCCTGGCGGGCGGCCTGCACGGCGCGGTCCACATCCTCGGTGCTGGCGGAGGGCACCTCGCCGAGAATCTCGCCGGTGGCCGGGTTGCGGAAGCTCATGGTGTTGCCGCTGGCGGCATCCGACCATTGCTCGCCGATCAGCATCTTCAGTTGGCGGCCGAGGAAGGCCTGGGTTTTCGGGAGTATGGGCAGGTCAGCAAGCATGGGATTCGCCTCGGTTCATTGAAGTTGTACCGGACTTGGGCAACCCCCATGCCAAAGCAGGGAAATGCTTGTAATGCCTTGATAGTAAAGATATTTATCGTGGCGTTCAGTCGGCCCGTCGCATGCGTGCTGTTGCAGTTTGAGACGGGCTGAGACGGCGCTGTAACAGTGGCGTCGTCTACGCTTGGCAGGTGCTGCGCGGTCACGTCTCAGGCTGGAACACTGTGTCGCGAAATTAGACGCCCAGGCCCTTCGCCAGCCTCCTCGCCAAGCCTGACTTTTAAGGCTAATTCGTTGTTATAAAAGGACTTTCACTGGCATGGCACACAATGTGTATTTGCCGTGACAGCTGCACCTGCCTTGCAACGGGGTGCAAATCATAAGAACAACACCGTGGAGGTCCGACCTTGAAGACGACTCGACTCCGGCAGCATGCAGGCACCCTGGCTCTGGCCATGGCGTCTCTGATGTTCGCCCAGGCCCATGCAGCGGAGGAGGGGCCGGCCCTCCTCAAGTCCAAGTGCATGGGGTGCCACATCCCCGAAGGCAACGACTCCTATAGCCGCATCAGCCACCAGCGCAAGACCCCCGAAGGCTGGCTGATGAGCATCGGTCGCATGCAGGTGATGCACGGCCTCCAGATCAGCGACGAAGACCGTCGCACCCTGGTCAAGTACCTCGCGGACAAGCAAGGCCTGGCGCCCAGCGAGACGGAGGGTGTGCGCTACGCCATGGAGCGCCGTCTGAACACCGTCGAGAAGTTCGACGACCATCTGAGCCAGATGTGTGGCCGCTGCCACTCGGGCGCCCGTGTCGCCCTGCAGCGTCGTCCCGCGAAAGAGTGGGAGCACCTGGTCAATTTCCACCTCGGCCAGTGGCCGTCCCTCGAATACCAGGCCCAGTCCCGCGATCGTGACTGGCTGGACATCGCCCTCAAGGAAACCGTGCCCGAGCTGGCCAAGCGCTTCCCGCTGGAAAACCAGGCCTGGGCCGACTGGCAGAAAGCCAAGCCCAAGGCGGATGTCCTGCCGGGGCAGTGGAGCTTCAGCGGCCACATGCTGACCAAGGGTGATGTGCGCGGCGTGATGACCGTGACCGCCGACAAAGGCGACACCTTCAAGGTGGATGTGAAGGGCCAGTACGCCGACGGCACGCCCTTTACCGGCAGCGGCTCGGCCATCCTCTACAACGGCTACGAATGGCGCGGCAACGTGAAGATCGGCGACACCACCCTGCGCCAGGTCTTCGCTGCCCTGAACGGCGAGATGAAGGGCCGCATGTTCGAAGCCGCCCATGACGAGCGTGGCCTGGACTTCAGCGCCGCGAAGGAAGGCAACGCCAAGCTGCTGGCCGTCCAGCCGGCGCACCTCAAGGCAGGCAGCGAAGCTGAACTGACCCTGGTGGGCAGCGGCCTTTCCGGCTCGCCGGAGTTCGGCCCGGGCATCGAAGTGGTGAAGGTGCTGGAAGTCACGCCGAAGCAGATCCGCGTCAAGGTCAAGGCTGCCGCCGATGCCGCACCGGGCGTACACAGCGTGGCGCTGGGTTCGCTCAAGGGTGTCGAGCTGGCCGTCTACAAGGACATCAGTGAGGTGAAGGTGGTGCCCGAGTTCTCCATCGCCCGCATCGGCGAGAACGGCGGCTCCACCCCCAAGGTCCAGGGCCGCTTCGAGGCCGAGGCCTGGGGCAAGGGCGCTGACGGTCAGCCGTATCGCATCGGCTACCTGCCGGCGAAATGGTCGGTCGAGCCCTTCGACGAGCGCGCCAAGGAAGACCAGGACGTGAAGTTCGCTGGTGTGATGCAGAAGGACGGCATCTTCGTGCCCGGCGGCGCCGGTCCGAACCCGGAACGCAAGATGATGACCAACAACGCGGGCAACCTGAAGGTGGTCGCCCAGCTGGAGGACGGCGGTCAGAAGGGCGAAGGCCACCTGATCGTCACCGTACAGCGCTGGAACAACCCGCCACTGCCGTAACCGGCAATGGCTCGGGCAGAGCGAGGCTCTGCCCGGATTCGCAACGACGATTGGGATGAATTCCGGGAGGTCGCCATGGGCGCAATCTTGAATCTGGTCGAACGCAATCTGCACGAAGTACGGGTCGATGCCGACCGCATGCTGTTCCATATCCCGAGCAGTTCGCTGTTCGCCGCCGACGAAGTCACCGGCGGCATCATCGACGCCCTGCGTCAGCAGGGCTGTACCTCGGAAGACCTGGTGCAACGCCTGGGTGGGCGTTTCGCCGGGCAGGAAATCAACGAGACCCTGCGCGAGCTGATCGCGCTGGAAGTGGTCAGTGACGGCTCGCCGCTGACGCCGGAAATCGGCATCAGCAAGGTCGAGCGCACCGCGCTGAACACTGTGGTGCTGAACGTCAACACCGGCTGCAACCTGAGCTGTACTTACTGCTACAAGGAAGACCTGGACAAGCCCTCGGCCGGCAAGAAGATGAATGCCGAAACCGCCGAGGCGTCCGTGGAGATGCTGCTGCGCGAATCGCCTGATGAAGAACGCTACAGCGTGGTCTTCTTCGGGGGTGAGCCGCTGTCCAACCGCCCGTTGATCGAGCACATGGTGGACTACTGTGAGCGTCGCTTCGCCGAGGCCGGCAAGCAGGTGGAGTTCATCATGACCACCAACGCCACGCTGCTCACCGAGGAGCTCATCGACTACCTCAACGCCCATCGCTTCGGGCTGTCGATCAGCATCGACGGACCGAAGACGGTGCACGACCGCAACCGCATCACCGTGGGCGGGCAGGGCACCTATGACGTGGTGCGGCGCAAGGTGGACCTGCTGCTGTCGCGCTACCGCAGTCGCCCGGTGGGCGCGCGGGTGACGCTGACCCGTGGCATCACCGACGTCGAAACCATCTGGAACCACCTGTTCAACGAACTGGGTTTCGCCGAGGTGGGTTTCGCGCCGGTCACATCCGGTGACATGGCCAACTTCAACCTCACGAACGAGGAGTTGGTGGAAGTCTTCGCCAACATGAAGGCCCTGGGGCGACGCTACCTGGAGGCGGCGCTGGAGCACCGCAACATCGGCTTCTCCAACCTGCACCAGCTGATCACCGACATCCATGAGGGTCACAAGAAGGCGCTGCCCTGCGGTGCCGGGCTGAAGATGCTGGCGGTGGACCACAAGGGCGAGCTGAACCTGTGCCACCGCTTCACCGGCTCCAGCCTGCCCACCTTCGGCAACGTGCACAGCGGCGTGAAGCAAGTCGAGCTGAACGACTTCCTCTCCCAGCGCCTGGACCGCACCGGCACCGGTTGCGACAGCTGCCGCATCCGCAACCTGTGCTCCGGCGGCTGCTACCACGAGAGCTACGCCCGCTACGGCGACCCCACTCACCCGACCTATCACTACTGCGAGCTGATGCGCGACTGGGTGGACTTCGGCATCGAAGTCTACAGCCGCATCATGGCCGTCAATCCGGCCTTCATCAGCAGCTACATCTCTCCGCGGAAGGCGCACTGACATGAAACATCTGAAGCCGCTCAACAACAAAGCACAAATGCTCGAAAAAGCCGCAGCCGAAGATCGCATCGAGGAAGTCATCGCCATGAGCGCGGTGGCCGGTTGCACCGCCACCACCGACCCGGGCTGGGAAGTGGATGCCTTTGGTGGCGTCGCCTCCCTCTGCCAGCCGATGGAAGCCGACCTCTACGGCTGCTCCGACCCTTGCTGGTGGCCCGCCCAGGTGCCGGACATGATGAGCACCTATCAGGACTGGAACGCCCAGGCGGTCAGCTCGCAAGAGGACTGGCGCAACCTCGGCACCGTATTCCCGAAAGACAAATGACCGGCGACAAGAACAAGAGGGAAACACTGATGAAATTCAAAGCCATCGCCAGCCTGGCCACCGCCGTCGCCGGCCTCGCACTGGGCGCCAATGCCTGGGCCGCGGACGCGTCCGGTCCGGCACTCAAGCCCGGTCATGAGTACATGATCGCCACCAACTACCCGAACAACCTGCACGTGGTGGATCTCGCCACCGACAGCCTCTACAAGACCTGCCGCCTGCCTGACGCCTTCGGCCCCGGCACCGCGATGATGGCGCCGGACCACAAGACCGCCTACCTGCTCAACAACCACTTCGGCGACCTCTACGGCGTCGACCTGGACACCTGCAAGACGGTGTTCCACGCCAAGCTGTCGCAGAAGCCCGGCGAGAAGGTTCGCTCCATGTTCGCCTTCGCCCTGAGCCCGGACGGCAAGGAGCTGTACAGCGTGGTCAACCCGACCGAGATGCTGAACGACCACTACGTGGTCAAGCAGCCGCGCCTGGAAGTCTTCAATACCGCGGATGGCCTGGATGCCAAGCCGGTGCGCAGCTTCCCGGTGCCGCGCCAGCTCTACATCATGCGCGCCGGTGATGACGGCACCCTGTATATCGCCGGCCCGGACATCTACAAGATGGACGTGAAGACCGGCAAGTACGAGGTGGCGGTGCCTGGCCGCAACTGGCAGCGTCCGCTCTACAGCGCACCGGACGTGCTGTACTTCTGGCCGCACCAGACGCCGTTCCACGAGTTCTCGATGCTCTACACCACGGCCAAGTTCAAGGACGATAAGCAGGACCTGGCCACCGCCGACTACATCTATGGCTACGTCAGCATCGACCTGAAGACCGGCAAGGCCACGGTGCAGGACTTCGCGCCGCTGACCGAGCTGTACTTCACCGGCCTGCGCTCGCCGAAGGACCCGAACCAGATGTTCGGCGTGCTCAACCGCCTGGCCAAGTACGACATCAAGGAGCAGAAGCTGATCAAGGCCGCCAACCTGGATCACTCCTACTACTGCGTGGCCTTCAACACCAAGGGCACCAAGCTGTACCTGGCCGGTACCTTCAACGACATCGCCGTGTACGACCCGGACAGCCTGGAGAAGGTGAAGAACATCAAGCTGCCGGGCGGCGATATGGCGATCACCACGACGCAGGTGTTCGTGCGCTGACGACAGGTGTTTGTGGGGGCGACTGCTCTGTTGTAGGGGCGAATGAATTCGCCCCTACACTTAATTCGCCCCATAGATCCAAGTAAGACCAATGGGTCACTAGACAGGAAATCAGGCTTTATTTACCTTGACGTTTACGTAAAGGTAAATAATGCCGAATACGTACCCCGGGCTCCCGAATCACGCGGGAGCCGGCGGTTCTTAGCGTCCCAGTACAAACACAAGAAGGGAAAGCCATGAATCACCAGAGCTACACCCGGGGGCGGCAGGACAAGGACCTGCTTGCCATGACCATCGGCGCGGCATTCGATGCCACGGTTGCCCAGTTCCCCGAGCGCGAAGCGCTGGTGGTGCGGCATCAGGGGCTGCGCTTCAGCTGGCAGGCGCTGGCTGAAGCGGTGGACCGCCACGCCCGCGCCTTGCTCGCCCTGGGCCTGAACAGCGGCGACCGCCTCGGGATCTGGGCACCCAACTGCGCCGAGTGGTGCATCACCCAGTTCGCCAGCGCCAAGATCGGCGCCATCCTGGTGAACATCAATCCGGCCTACCGCAGCAGCGAACTGGAATACGCCCTGAAGCAATCCGGTTGCCGTTGGGTGATCTGTGCCGATGCGTTCAAGACGTCCGATTACCACGCCATGTTCCAGGGGCTGGTGCCCGAGCTGGCCAGTGCCGAGCCGGGTTCGCTGGCCTGCGAGAAGCTGCCCGAGCTGCGCGGCGTGATCAGCCTCTCCGCCACGCCGCCCGCCGGTTTCCTGCCCTGGGCGACGCTGCAGCAGAAGGCCGGGGAAGTCAGCGCCGAAGCCCTGGCCGAGCGCCAGGCCAGCCTGCAGTTCGATGACCCCATCAATATCCAGTACACCTCCGGCACCACCGGCTTCCCGAAAGGCGCCACCCTCAGTCACTACAACATCCTCAACAACGGCTACATGGTGGGCGAGAGCCTCGGCCTGACCGAGCACGACCGCCTGGTGATCCCGGTGCCGCTGTACCACTGCTTCGGCATGGTGATGGGCAATCTGGGCTGCGTGACCCACGGCTCGACCATGATCTATCCGGGTGATGCCTTCGACCCGCTGACGACCCTGCGCGCCGTGTCCGAGGAAAAGGCCACCGCCCTCTATGGCGTGCCCACCATGTTCATCGCCGAACTGGATCACCCGCAGCGCGGCGAGTTCGACCTGTCCAGCCTGCGCACCGGGATCATGGCCGGCGCCACCTGCCCGATCGAGGTCATGCGCCGGGTCATCAACGAGATGCACATGAGCGAAGTGCAGATCGCCTACGGCATGACCGAGACCAGCCCGGTCTCCCTGCAGACCGGCCCGGACGACGAACTGGAGATCCGCGTGACCACGGTCGGCCGCACCCAGCCGCACCTGGAAAGCAAGATCGTCGACGCCGAGGGCCGGATCGTCCCGCGCGGCACCATCGGTGAACTCTGCACCCGTGGCTACAGCGTGATGCTGGGCTACTGGAACAACCCCCAGGCCACGGCGGACGCCATCGATCCGGGCCGTTGGATGCACACCGGCGACCTCGCCTCCATGGACGAGAACGGCTACGTCTGCATCGTCGGCCGCAGCAAGGACATGATCATCCGCGGCGGCGAGAACATTTACCCGCGCGAGCTGGAAGAGTTCTTCTTCACCCACCCGGCCGTGGCCGACGTGCAGGTGATCGGCATTCCTTGCAGCAAGTACGGCGAAGAGATCGTCGCCTGGATCAAGTTCCACCCCGGCCACAGCGCCACCGAAGAGGAGCTGCGCACCTGGGCCAAGGAACGCATCGCCCATTTCAAGGTGCCGCGCCATTTCCGCTTCGTGGAGGCCTTCCCGATGACCGTGACCGGCAAGATCCAGAAGTTCCGCATGCGTGAGATCAGCATCGAAGAACTGACCCCGCCGAAGGACGACAAGGTGACGGCGATTCGGTAGCGCTTGGTGGGGGTGGTCGATCTCCTGTAGGGGCGAATTCATTCGCCAAGGGCAGCGAAGCTGCCCCCCATCCGAGCTGGAAGGGCAGAACTGCGTTCTGCTTGGCGAATGAATTCGCCCCTACAATGGCCGTTCCAACGGCAATCGCTACCCAAGGGAGCCCATGACAGGCACGTCCGCCGAGAAAGGCACCATCTCCGTCCGCCTGGTCCATGAAGCCCTGCTGGAACTGCGCCAGCGGGGCTTCGACGATTCCGGACTTCTGAGCCAGGCCGGCATTCCCGCCGAACTGTTGGCCAAGCCCTATGGGCGGGTGTCGTCGCACTTGTACGGGCAACTCTGGCTGCTGATCGCGCGAGCCATGGACGACGAGTTCTTCGGCATGAATCCGCGACGGATGAAGTCCGGCAGCTTCGCCTACCTGACCCGCGCGGCGGTCAAGGAACCGACGGTGGAGGCGGCCCTGGCGCTGTCGCTGCAATGGCTCGACCTCATCTTCGACGGCCTCTCGCCGCGTCTTGAGCGGCACAGCGGCCTGGCGGAAATCATTCTGGACGAGCCTGCGGGCCAGCAGTGCCGCGCCTTCAGTTACTTCACCCTGTGGCTGATGATCCACGGCCTGCTGTGTTGGCTGGCGGGGCGGCGCATCCCCATCCTCGGCGTCGACCTGCGCTGCCCGGCACCGGACTACGTCGAGGACTACCGGGTGATGTTCAGCACCAACCTGCGCTTCTCCCGGCCCCAGACCCGCCTGCTGTTCAACGCCGACTGCCTGGAGCTGCCCGTGCGCCGCAGCCAGCGTGACCTGAAGCGCTTCCTCGCCGGTCTGCCGGCGAACATCCTGGTGCGCTACCGCGACCCGCAGAGCCTGGCCGCTCGCATCAAGGCGTACCTGCGCAGCCTGAAACCGGAGCGCTGGCCCGATGTGGAGGGGCTGTCCAGCCACTTCTACATGGCGCCCTCCACCCTGCGCCGCAAGCTGTCCCTGGAAGGCCAGTCCTACCAGGGGCTGAAAGACCAGGTGCGGCGCGACCTGGCCATCGCCCGGCTGGACAGCGGCGAGGGCAATTTCAGCGAACTGGCCTTCGAACTGGGCTTCGCCGACACCAGCGCCTTCTACAAGGCCTTCAAGAAATGGACCGGCTCGACGCCGGGGCAATACCGCGCGCTGATCCATCCCGATTCAAGTTGAGGCGAATTTCCGCCGCTATAGAGAAGGGCGTGCGTTTGCCAAGCCCGCCAGCCGAATCGAAGTACACAGGACCCATGCCCATGTCCCTCAATCGCCTTTCCATCCAGTGGAAGATCACCCTGCTGGCCGGCCTCTGCCTGCTGGCCATCGTTGCCGTGCTGATTGGCATCTCGCTCTACCGAATGGGGGCCGGCACCGAGCTGGTCAAGGCCAACAGCGCGCAGATGCTGGAAGCCTCCGCCCGTGAGCGCATGCAGGGGGAGGGCAAGGTGCAGGCGCTGACCATCCAGCGCTACTTCATGGCGGCCTACCAGGACGGCCTCAACTTCTCCCGTCAGGTGCTGTTGCAGCGGCGCCAGGCCCAACAGCTTCAGGTGGACAGCCAGACCCTGCGCGGGGCGCTGCACCAGCAGGTGAAGGAGGCGCTCCAGGCGAACCCGCAGTTGCTCAGCCTCTACGTGGTGTTCGAGCCGAACGCCCTGGACAATAGCGATGCCCTCTATGCCAATCGCGCCGAACTCGGCAGCAACGAAACCGGGCGCTTCTCCACTTACTGGGCCCAGCGTGGCGGCAACCTGAGTACCCTCGCGCCGACCGAGCAGATGATCATCGACGCGACCCCGATGCTCGATGGCAGCCCCTTCAATACCTGGTTCAATTGCCCGAAGAAGACCCTCAAGCCCTGCCTGCTGGACCCGTATTTCGATGATGCCTCGGGCCAGAAAACCCTGATCACCACCCTGACGTTCCCGGTGATCGAAGATGGCCGCATGCTCGGCGTGGTGGGCATGGACATCAGCCTCAGCAACCTCCAGCAACTGGCCGCCAGCGGTAGCCAGGGCCTCTACCAGGGCGAGGGCGCCATCAGCATCCTCAGCCCCGCCGGCCTGCTCGCCGGTTACAGCAAGGACGCCGGCCTGCTCGGCCAGGGCCTCGCCAAGGCCTACCCGACCGAAGCCACCCAGTTGCTGAGCCTGCAGCGCCAGGGCCAGCCCTACGAGCAGCAGTCCCGCGACCACTTGCAGGTGCTTGCACCGTTGCAGCCCATCCCGGATTCCAAGCCTTGGGCGGTGTTGCTGGACGTGCCGATGCAGACCCTGCTGGCACCGGCCCTGGAACTGCAGAAGGACCTGGACAGCCGCAATGCCCAGGGCACCTGGCTGGAGCTGCTGTTCGGCCTTGCCGCCGCCATCGCCGGCCTGCTGCTGGTGTGGCTTACCGCCCGCGGCGTGACCCGGCCGATCCTGGGCGTCGCCGCCATGCTCCGCGACATCGCCAGCGGCGAGGGCGACCTCACCCGCCGCCTCGACTACGCCCGTCAGGACGAACTGGGCGAGCTGGCCGGCTGGTTCAACCGCTTCCTCGACAAGCTCCAGCCGATCATCGCCGACGTCAAACGTTCGGTGCAGGACGCCCGCAGCACCGCCGACCAGTCCGCCGCCATCGCCAGCCAGACCAGCGCCGGCATGCAGCAGCAGTACCGCGAAGTCGACCAGGTGGCCACCGCCTCCCACGAGATGAGCGCCACCGCCCAGGACGTCGCGCGCAGCGCCGCGCAGGCCGCCGACGCCGCCCGGGGCGCCGACCAGGCCACCCGCGAGGGCCTCGGCGTGATCGGCCGCACCACCAGCGCCATCGAGCAACTGGCCAGCGAGATGAACGTCGCCATGGAGGAGGTGCAGGCCCTGGCCAGCAGCAGCGAGCAGATCGGCTCGGTGCTCGAGGTGATCCGCGCCATCGCCGAGCAGACCAACCTGCTGGCGCTCAACGCCGCCATCGAGGCGGCCCGCGCCGGCGAGGCCGGGCGCGGTTTCGCCGTGGTCGCCGACGAGGTGCGCAACCTGGCCAAGCGCACCCAGGACTCGGTGGAGGAGATCCGCCAGGTGATCGAGGGCCTGCAGCACGGCACCCGCGAGGTGGTCGGCTCGATGCACAGCAGCCACCGCCAGGCCCAGGGCAGCGTCGCGCAGGTCGAGCAGGCGGTGGCGGCCTTGCAGCGCATCGGCGACGCGGTGACCGTGATCACCGACATGAACCTGCAGATCGCCAGCGCCGCCGAGGAGCAGAGCGCGGTGGCCGAGGAGATCAACCGCAACGTCGCGGCGATCCGCGACGTCACCGAATCCCTCTCCGGCCAGGCCGAGGAATCGGCGCAGGTCAGCCAGGCGCTGAACCGCCTGGCCAACCACCAGCAGGGGCTGATGCAGCAGTTCCGCGCCTGAGCCGCGGAACGGCAGGGGAATCGCCTGGCTCCTCGCCCAGACGTAGGGTGGATGTCGCTTTTTACATCCACCTTCGTCGCCCGGCCCAGCGCCGATGGTGGGTCGGTGAAGCGTGACCCACCCTACGCCTGTAGGGACCTCCGACTGCCCTCTCCCCCAACCCCTCTCCCGCACGCGGGCGAGGGGTGACTCGCGCCGGCGCCTCCGTGCCCACCGGCTGACCCGTTTCCCCTGTGGGAGCGAATTCATTCGCGAAAGCAGGACGCAGTCCTGCCCTCCCAGCTTCCCTGTCAAATCCGCTCACCCAGGTTGATGCCTTTCGACATTGCCGCCATGCCGCCCCGGCGCGACCATCCCGGTCATCAAACAAAAACAAACCGGGAGGCCACCCGATGCGCGATTACTTCACCGTTGCCCGCGAGTTCGATTACGCCAACGCCGCTTCCGCCACCCTGGCCGGCGAGCTCGATGCCCTCAACGCCTGCGTCGAATGCTGCGACCGCCATACCGGGGCAGGGCGCGTTGCCCTGGTCTGGGAGGGGCGTAACGGTGAGCGCGCCACCTGGACGTTCGATCAGCTCCAGGAAGCCTCCGCCCGTTTCGCCAACTACCTCGCCAGCCGTGGCGTGGGCGCCGGGGATTGCGTTTCGGGCCTGTTGCCGCGCACGCCGGAACTGCTGATCACCATCCTCGGCACCTGGCGTGCCGGCGCTGTCTACCAGCCGCTGTTCACCGCCTTCGGCCCCAAGGCCATCGAACACCGGGTGCAGGGCGCGGGTTCGAAGCTGGTGGTCACCGATCTCGCCAACCGCCCCAAGCTGGATGACGTGCAAGGCGTGCCGCCGGTGCTGACCGTGGGCAACGATTTCTGGAGCGAACTGGAAGGCCAGCCGGCCAGCTTCGAGCCGGTGCTGCGCAAGGCTTCCGATCCCTTCCTGCTGATGTTCACGTCCGGCACCACCGGCCTGGCCAAGCCGCTGACCGTGCCGCTCAAGGCGATCGTCGCCTTCGTCAGCTACATGCGCGATGCGGTGGACCTGCGCCCGCAAGACAATTTCTGGAACCTCGCCGATCCGGGCTGGGCCTACGGTCTTTACTACGCCGTGACCGGCCCGCTGGCGATGGGGCATGCCACCACCTTCTACGAGGGCGGCTTCACGGTAGAAAGCACCTGCCGGATCATCCGCGAATACGGCATCACCAACCTGGCCGGTTCGCCAACGGCCTACCGCCTGCTGCTGGCCGCTCGCGACGAGGTAGAAGCGGCCATCAAGGGCAACCTGCGTACCGTCAGCAGTGCCGGTGAACCCCTTACCCCGGAGGTGATCCGCTGGTTCGCCGAGGGCCTGGGCTGCACCATCCACGACCACTACGGCCAGACCGAACTGGGCATGGTGCTGTGCAACCATCACGCCCTGGAGCATCCGGTGCGCCTGGGCGCAGCCGGTTTCGCCATGCCCGGCCACCGCGTCGTGGTGCTGGACGACCAGCATCGCGAACTGCCCGCCGGCCAGCCCGGCATCCTGGCCCTGGACATGCCGCGCTCGCCGCTGTTCTGGTTCCCCGGTTATCAGGGCATGGCCACCAAGGCATTCGTCGGTGACTACTATCTGAGTGGTGACACCGTGGAGCTGAACGACGACGGCAGCATCAGCTTCGTCGGCCGTGCCGATGATGTGATCACCACGTCCGGCTACCGGGTCGGCCCGTTTGATGTGGAAAGCGCGTTGATCGAGCATCCGGCCGTGATCGAGGCCGCGGTGATCGGCAAGCCTGACCCGGAACGCACCGAACTGGTGAAGGCCTTCGTCGTGTTGCATGCCGGCTTTGATGCCAATGCCGAGTTGGCCGAAGCGCTGCAGCAATACGTGCGCAAGCGCCTGTCCGCCCATTCCTATCCGCGCGAAATCGAGTTCGTCGCGGAATTGCCCAAGACCCCGAGCGGCAAGATCCAGCGCTTCCTCCTGCGCAACCAGGAGATCGCCAAGGCCCAGGCGGCCGCCGCTCATTGATCCGAGGAGTAGAGAACGTGCGTATCGAGAATTCCGTTTTCCTGGTGACCGGCGGCAGCTCCGGCCTGGGCCTGGCCACCGCCCGCGAACTGGTGGGGCAGGGTGGCAAGGTGGTGCTGGTGGACATCAATGCCGAAGCCGGCGCCGCCCGTGCCGAGGAGCTGGGCGCCAACGCTCGCTTCGTCAAGGCTGACATCACCCGTGAAGAGGACGCCTGCGCCGCCGTGGCCGCCGCTGTCGACGCCTTTGGTGGCCTGCACGGGCTGGTCAACTGCGCCGGAGTTGCACCGGCCGAAAAGGTGGTGGGCCGCAATGGGGCCCACGGCCTGGACAGCTTCCGCCGGGTGATCGAAGTGAACCTGATCGGCAGCTTCAACATGCTGCGCCTGGCCGCCGAGAAGATGGCCGGTGGCGAGCCCAACGCCGAGGGCGAGCGCGGCGTGATCATCAATACCGCCTCGGTAGCCGCCTTCGACGGGCAGATGGGGCAGGCCGCCTATTCGGCCTCCAAGGGCGGTGTGGCCGCCATGACCCTGCCGGTGGCCCGCGACTTGGCGCGCTCCGGTATCCGCGTGATGTGCATCGCCCCCGGCATTTTCGAGACGCCGATGATGGCTGGCATGCCCCAGGACGTGCAGGACTCCCTGGCCGCCAACGTGCCGTTCCCGCCGCGCCTCGGCCGTCCGGCGGAATACGCCGCGCTGGCCCGCCACATCATCGAGAACAGCATGCTCAACGGCGAGACCATCCGCCTGGATGGCGCGCTGCGCATGGCCGCCAAGTAAGGAGGACGCCATGAACAAAGATCCCATCGTTATCGTCAGCGCTGCCCGTACCCCCATGGGCGGCTTCCTTGGCGACTTCAAGGACATGACCGCCGCCCAGCTCGGCGCCGCCGCCAACCGTGCCGTGCTGGAGCGCGCCGGCCTGCCGGGTGACGCCGTGGACGAAGTCATCATGGGCTGCGTGCTGCAGGCCGGTCAGGGCCAGGCGCCGGCTCGCCAGTCCGCCCTCGGCGCGGGCCTGCCCCAGGGCGTGGTCTGCTCCACGGTGAACAAGATGTGCGGTTCCGGCATGAAAACCGTGATGCTGGCCCACGACCTGCTGGTCGCCGGCAGTGCCGATGTGGTGCTGGCCGGGGGCATGGAGAGCATGTCCAACGCGCCGTACCTGCTGGAGCGGGCTCGCTCCGGTTACCGCATGGGCCACGGCAAGGTCCTCGACCACATGTTCCTCGACGGCCTGGAGGACGCCTACGACAAGGGCCGCCTGATGGGCACCTTCGCCGAGGATTGCGCCCAGGCTTATGGCTTCACCCGCGAGCAGCAGGACGCCTTCGCCATCGCCTCGCTGACCCGCGCCCAGAAAGCCATGGCCGACGGCCGCTTCACCGCCGAGATCGCAGCGGTGGAAGCCAAGTCCGGCCGTGACGTGGTGACCGTCTCCCAGGATGAGCAGCCGCCCAAGGCCCGCCTGGAGAAAATCCCGACCCTGAAACCGGCGTTCCGCGAAGGCGGCACCGTCACCGCGGCCAACTCCAGCTCCATTTCCGACGGCGCCGCGTCGCTGCTGCTGATGCGCCTGTCCGAGGCGGAAAAGCGCGGCCTGACCCCGCTGGCGCGCGTTGCCGGTCATGCCTCCTTCGCCCAGGCGCCGAACCTCTTCACCACTGCGCCGGTGGGGTCCATCCAGCGTCTGCTGGCACGTACCGGCTGGACCCTGAGCGATGTGGAGCTCTTCGAAATCAACGAGGCCTTCGCCGTGGTGCCCATGGTGGCCATGCGTGACCTGGACATCTCCCACGACAAGCTGAACGTGCACGGCGGTGCCTGCGCCCTGGGCCACCCGATTGGGGCATCTGGTGCCCGCGTGCTGGTGACCCTGCTCAGTGCGCTCCAGCAGTACGGCCTCAAACGCGGCGTGGCGTCGGTGTGCATCGGTGGCGGTGAAGCGACTGCCGTGGCCATCGAGCGCATGAGCTGAGGAAACTGCGATGATCCCGAACGAAGACGAAATCCAGATCCGCGACATGGCCCGGCAGTTCGCCCAGGAGCGGCTGAAGCCCTTCGCGGCCGACTGGGACCGCGAGCACCGCTTTCCCGCCGAGGCGATCCGCGAGATGGCCCAGCTGGGCTTCCTCGGCATGCTGGTGCCGGAAGAGTGGGGTGGTGCAGCTACCGGCCATCTGGCCTACGCCATGGCCCTGGAGGAGATCGCCGCCGGCGATGGCGCCTGTTCCACCATCATGAGCGTGCACAACTCGGTGGGCTGCATGCCCATCCTCAAATACGGCAGTGAGGAGCAGAAGCGGCGCTTCCTGGTTCCGCTGGCCACGGGTGAGATGATCGGTGCCTTTGCCCTCACCGAACCCCAGGCCGGCTCCGACGCCAGCGACCTACGCACCCGCGCCCGCCGCGACGGCGATCATTACGTGCTGAACGGCGCCAAGCAGTTCATCACCTCTGGCAGCCATTCGGGAATGGTGATCGTCTTCGCGGTGACCGATCCACAGGCGGGCAAGAAGGGCATCAGCGCCTTCATCGTTCCCACCGACACCCCCGGTTATCAGGTGGTGCGGGTGGAGGACAAACTCGGCCAGCACGCCTCGGATACCTGCCAGATCCAGTTGGACGAGGTGCGCATCCCGGCGTCCCTGCGCCTGGGCGAGGAGGGCGAGGGCTACCGCATCGCCCTGTCCAACCTGGAAGGCGGGCGGATCGGCATTGCCGCCCAGTCGGTGGGCATGGCGCGGGCGGCCTTCGAAGCGGCGCGCGACTACGCCCACGAACGCAAGACCTTCGGCAAGGCCATCATCGAGCATCAGGCCGTGGCCTTCCGTCTTGCGGACATGGCCACCCAGATCGCCGTGGCGCGGCAGATGGTCCATCACGCTGCCAGCCTGCGCGAGGCCGGGATGCCCTGCCTGACCGAGGCGTCCATGGCCAAGCTGTTCGCCTCGGAGATGGCGGAGAAGGTGTGCTCAGCGGCCATCCAGACCCTCGGCGGCTACGGCTACCTGAAGGACTTCCCGGTGGAGCGCATCTACCGCGATGTGCGCGTGTGCCAGATCTATGAAGGCACCAGCGACGTGCAGCGGATGGTCATCGCCCGCAATCTCTGACCTGTTGGGGCTGCTGCGCAGCCCTTGGCGAATGAAATTGCCCCTACAACGGGCTGCTTTCCCTGTAGGGGCGAATTCATTCGCCAACCGGGCCGCAGGCCCGGCCTTCTCCCTCATTCAGGAACCCTCCCATGACCCACCAAACCCTGCTGGTGGAGCAGGCTGGCGCTGTCGGCCTGGTCACCCTCAATCGCCCCGAAGCGCTGAACGCCATCAACACCCAGCTCATCGACGAGCTGAACCAGGTGCTCGACGGATTCGAACGTGACCCCGCCATCGGCTGCGTGCTGATTACCGGCTCCGCCAAAGCCTTCGCCGCCGGCGCCGATGTCAAGGAAATGGCCCAGTTGTGTTTCCCCGGCACTTACCTCGACGACTTCCTCGGCCGCTGGGACCGGGTGGCGCAACGGCGCAAGCCGATCATTGCCGCCGTGGCCGGTCACGCCCTGGGTGGTGGCTTCGAGCTGGCGCTGATGTGCGACTTCATCATCGCCGCCGACAGCGCCCGCTTCGGCCTACCGGAGGTGAAGCTGGGGGTGATCCCCGGTGCCGGCGGTGTCCAGCGCCTGACGCGCCTGGTGGGCCGTGCCAAGGCCATGGAAATGCTCCTGACCGGCCGCACCATGGACGCCGCCGAAGCCGATCGCTGCGGCGTGGTGGCGCGGGTGGTGCCGGCGGCGGAGCTGCTGGACGAGGCCATGGACACCGCGACGCGCATTGCCGGGCAATCGCGCACGGCGGTGATGATGCTCAAGGAGTGCGTCAACCGGGTGGATGAGGGATCACTGGGAGAGGGGCTGCGCTTCGAGCGGCGGATGTTCCAGGCCGTCTTCGCCACGCCGGATCAGAAGGAAGGCATGGGCGCCTTCATCGAGAAGCGCAAGCCGAATTTCGGGCGGTAATTCAGGGCGGAATGTTGTTCTTGTAGGGGCGAATTCATTCGCCAAGGGCAGCGAAGCTGCCCCCCTTTTTAGGTCGATGGGCAGACCTTCGGCCTGCTTGGCGAATGAATTCGCCCCTACAGGGTGTTCAGCCCCGCAAAGGGTCAAGCCCTTTCCTTCAGCTCCTGCGCCGTCACCTGCTGGCAGATCTCGATGATCTGTTCGCGCATCCAGCGGTTGGCCGGGTCCTGGTCGGTGCTTTCGTGCCAGTAGAGGTGGGTTTCCAGGGCGGGCACGTCGTGCACCGGGAGGTCCACGAAGTGCAGGTCATGGCGACGGGCGAAGCGCTCGGGGACGGTGATGGCCATGTCGGTGCTGTGCAGCACGGTGGACGCCATCAGATAGTGCTGCGAGCGCAGGGTCACCTTGCGCTGGAAGCCCATCTTGCCCAGTGACAGGTCCACATAGCCCAGGCCACTGCGGCGGCTGGAGATCTGGATGTGGGACAGCGACAGGTATTCGTCCAGGGTGATCTTGCCCTTGGCCAGCGGGTGGCCGCGGCGCATGGCGCACACGTAGCGGTCTTCCATCAGCTTGACGTGGCGCACCTGGGGGTCGGTGTTCAGCGGAGCGTCCACGGCGAAGTCCAGACGGCCGGCGGCCAGTTCCTTGGTGGTTTCCCGGCGCTTTGCCAGGAAGCTCTCGATCTGCACCGTTGGCGCCAGGCGGCGCAGACGCTGGAACAGCAGCGGCAGGATCACCGTCTCGGTGAGGTCGGTCATGCTGATGCGGTAGGTCTTGTTCGCCTGGGCCGGGTTGAAGGTGCGGCTTTCCTGCACGGACACCCGCAGCAGCTGCAGAGCGTTGCGCACCGGGCCGATGATGTTCTGCGCCATGGGCGTCGGCACCATGCCCTGGGCGGTACGCACGAACAGCGGATCGTTGAAGGTTTCCCGCAGGCGGGCGAGGGCGTTGGAAACGGCGGGCTGGGTGATACCGACGATCTGGCCGGCGCGGGTCAGGTTGGCCTCGGTATAGATGGCGTCGAAGACGATGAAGAGGTTGAGGTCTACCTTGTTCAGATTCATGCCGGACGTGCTCCTGAAAATTGTTCTTATCAGCGGATCATATATCGGTGATGAATGTTCATAGATGCCGAAAATAGACTAGGGAAATCTTACGCCCTGTTCTAGCATCCTTACCAGACCTCACCACTAGTCACCGCAAAAAGGTAAGCCCGCATGGATTTCGCCTATTCCCCGAAGGTCCAGGAACTGCGTGAACGCGTCACCGCATTCATGGACGCCTATGTCTACCCGGCCGAGCCGGTATTCGAGCAGCAGGTTGCCGAGGGCGACCGTTGGCAGCCCACCGCGATCATGGAAGAGCTGAAGGCCAAGGCGAAGGCCGAGGGGTTGTGGAACCTGTTCCTGCCGGAGTCCGAATACGGCGCGGGCCTGACCAACATGGAATACGCGCCGCTGGCCGAGATCATGGGCCGCTCCCTGCTGGGGCCGGAGCCCTTCAACTGCTCCGCGCCGGATACCGGCAACATGGAAGTGCTGGTGCGCTATGCCAATGAAGAGCAGAAGCGCCGCTGGCTGGAGCCGCTGCTGCGTGGCGAGATCCGCTCTGCGTTCGCCATGACCGAGCCGGGCGTGGCCTCGTCCGACGCCACCAACATGGAAGCCCGCGCCGTGCGCCAGGGCGACGAGTGGGTGATCAATGGCCGCAAGTGGTGGACCTCCGGTGCCTGCGACCCGCGTTGCAAGGTGATGATCTTCATGGGCCTGACCAACCCGGACGCGCCGCGCCACCAGCAGCACTCGATGATCCTGGTACCCACCGACGCCCCCGGCGTGAAGATCGTCCGTCCGCTGCCGGTGTTCGGCTACGACGATGCGCCCCATGGCCACGCCGAAGTGCTGTTCGACAACGTGCGTGTGCCCTACGAGAACGTGCTGCTGGGCGAGGGCCGTGGCTTCGAGATCGCCCAGGGCCGCCTCGGCCCGGGCCGTATCCACCACTGCATGCGTTCCATCGGCATGGCTGAGCGCGCCCTGGAGCTGATGTGCAAGCGCGCCGTCAGCCGCACCGCCTTCGGCAAGCCCCTGGCGCGTCTGGGCGGCAACATCGACAAGATCGCCGACTCGCGCATGGAAATCGACATGGCCCGCCTGCTGACCCTGAAGGCGGCCTACATGATGGACACCGTGGGCAACAAGGTGGCCAAGAGCGAGATCGCCCAGATCAAGGTCGTGGCGCCCAATGTTGCCCTGCGGGTGATCGACCGCGCCATCCAGATCCATGGCGGCGCCGGCGTCTCCAACGACTTCCCGCTGGCGTACATGTATGCCATGCAGCGCACCCTGCGCCTGGCTGACGGCCCGGACGAAGTGCACCGCGCGGCCATCGGCAAGTACGAGGTCGGCAAGCACGTGCCCAAGGAAATGCTGCGCAGCGGTCACTGATCGCCAGCCAGAAAAAAGCCCCGCATTCGCGGGGCTTTTTTGTTGGTTCGTAGGGTGGATGTCGCTTTTCACGTCCACCATCGGCGCCACCGGGCCATCCGTTGGTGGACGTGAAAAGCGTGATCCACCCTACGGACTTCACTCGTCCGATTGCGGGTTCCGGGCCCTCAGCCACCCCATCCGCAGGTGCAACTGGGCGGCGAAGGCGCGGGCGGCCAGTTCCTCCTGGAAGGTCAGGGCGCGAGGTCCCATGCGGACGCGCCAGAATATCCGGCCATTTTTCTCGAAGGGCTCAATGCGCACTTCATCCATGTTTCTCCAGGTCTCCCGTGCTCTGGGCCGGGCGGTCGCGGGTCTTCAACAAGGAGAGGATCACACCGCCGGCAAGTAGACCGAAGGTTACGCCAAGGGACAGCAGCGGGGGAATCTTGCCGATGAAGCCGTGCAGGAAAATCTTGCCGCCGATGAAGATCAACACCAGGGCCAGGGCGTACTTCAGGTAGACGAAGCGGTGCATCAGCGCCGCCAGGGCAAAGTACAGGGCGCGCAGGCCGAGGATGGCGAAGATGTTCGAGGTGTAGACGATGAACGGGTCCTGGGTGATGGCGAAGATTGCCGGGACGCTGTCCACCGCGAACACCAGGTCAGCCAGCTCGATCAGCACCAGTGCCAGGAACAGCGGAGTGGCGTAGAGCAGGGCCTTGCTTTCGCCAACCGGCTTCAGGCGCACGAAGAAATGCGAGCCGTGCAGGTCATCGGTCACGCGGATGTGGCGGCGGACGAACTTCAGCACCGGATTCTTCGACAGGTCCGGATGCGCCTCTTCCCGCGCAAAGAGCATCTTCACGCCGGTGAACAACAGGAAGGCACCGAAGACGTAGAGGATCCAGTCGAACTCCTTCACCAGGGCGCTACCCAGACCGATCATGATGGCGCGCAGCACCACCACGCCGAGGATGCCCCAGAACAGCACGCGGTGCTGGTAGCGGCGGGGAATGGCGAAGAAGCCGAAGATCATGGCCATGACGAAGACGTTGTCCATCGACAACGACTGTTCGATCAGGAAGCCCGTGTAGAACTCCAGGGCACTTTGGGCACCCAGTTCGAACCAGACCCAGATACCGAACAGCACGCCCACGCTGAAGTAGCCGCCGTAGAGCAGCAGGCTTTCGCGCATTTCGATTTCGTGCTGGTCGCGATGAAGCACCCCGAGGTCGAAGACCAGCAGGGCGAGGACGATGCCGAGGAAGACGAGCCACAACCAGGTGGCGGTGCCGAGGAAGTCGGCGGTGAGAAAAGCATGTAGAGCTGCCATGAGCCCCTCCTTCTGTCGTTATAGAAAGGTGACTCCGACATGGCGGCTGGCAAGCCGTCAGAGGGGCCCGGCGTCACAGGGAAAAGCCTAACTGTTGGCCGGGGAAAGGAGGAATGGAGCTGCTGTAACAAATCTTTGCCCTTTGTACGAAATCTCCTAGGAACTGGGCGGATTGTCTGAGCTTTGCGCAGGAACATGCATCCGAGTTCGGCTTGCGGCTGTGCGCTGAAGATCGGCGGGATTTGGATCAGTGGTGGGCCGCAGGGGGGCGGGCGAGGCAGGCAAGGGGGAGGCGGGTGATGCCCCTCACCCGGGCAGGAGAGGGGCTCGCGGGATCAGTACACCCAGACTTCAACGCGGCGATTGCGGATCCGGCCTTCCTCAGCCGTGTTCGCCGCCACCGGCAATTCATCACCAAGGCCGGTGACCTCGCGCAAGGCAACGCCGCCCTTGGCCAGTTCACGGCGTACCGCCATGGCCCGCAGCTTGGACAGCAGTGCAGCGCGCTGCGGGTCCGCCTTGGGATCACCGAAGCCCACCAGCACCACCTTCTGCTGCAGCTTGTCGGTCTTTTTCAGGTAATCCAGCACGCGCTCCACGTCGTGCAGGGCCTTGTTGTCGAGGTTGGCGTTGCCTTCCTGGAAGCGGAAGTTCACCGACAGGCGCTGAGCTTGGCTGGCGAGTTCGCGGTAGCGGGGCGGCATGTCCGGCTGCGGCTGGACCTTGATTGCCTGCACCTGCTGGGCGACGAAGCCGCTCTGGTCGACGATCGCCTGGCCACGCGGGCTCTGGGCGAACTTCACCAGGGCCTTGGCCCAGCGATTCTCCTCGCCCGGCTTGATGTAGAAGAACAGTCGGCGCGACAGCGGGTAATCCTCGGTGGCAATCAGGTCGGTGCTGGGTGGCATGGCCTGGGATTCGCCATCGGCGATAGCCAGGGCGCGGGCCTTGTTGATCGAGGCGAGGCCGACGAAGCCGATGCCCTGCGGGTCGGCGCTGACGGCGGCGGACAGCTTGTCGCTGGATTCGAAGCGCTGGGCGCCAGCAGCCAGGCTCTTGCCCTGGCGGGCGAGCACCAGCTCCTTGAAGGTGTCGTAGGTGCCGGACTGGTCATCGCGGGCGTAGAGATGGATGGCACCGCCTTTGCCGCCGAGCTCTTCCCAGGTCTTCACCTCACCGGCGAACACTGCGGCCAGCTGGGTGGTGGTCAGCGCACGAAGGGGATTGTCCGGGTGCAGGATGATGGCCAGTCCGTCGATGGCGATCACTTGTTCGGCGTGGCGGCTGCGCAGATCGCCGAAGGTCGCAAGGTCATGAACTTCCGCATCCTTGATCGGACGGGAGGACGCGGCGAGGTCGGCGCTGCCGTCCTTCAGTGCAACGAAACCGGTGGAAGAGCCATGGGCTGCCAGTTCCACCTGCAATTCCTTGCCCTGGGCATCGTGGCCGAGGATGTGCACTTCGTTCTCGTGATCGCCTGGCGTCTGGTGAACGGCACGCAGGCCTTCCTCTTCGAGCATGCCCTTGACCAGTGCCGGACCCAACTTGGCGCCGACGGTGTTGGAGCCCTGGATACGCAGGACGGTCTCGGGTTGGGCGGCGAACACCGACCAGGGGAAGGCATAGCAGATGAAACCGAGCAGCAACATGCTGAGGGCATGGCCCCACAGGTCCTTGTCGCTGGCGGTCGTGGCGCGCGGCATGGGCAGACACCTTATTCGAGGGAGGAGAAGGGAGCCGCGAGATTAAGTCAGCAGGGTGACGGAGATATGACAGTAAGCGCTCTGTCCCGCAGCTTCGCGTCTGGATGGGGAAAAATCGCTGGCAGTGGCTTGGCGTTTCCTACGGATCAGTAAGTTCGCTCCTACAGCCCGGAAAATCCTGGCGGGGTAGGGTAGCCCGTTGCTGCAGGGCCCCCTCGGAGAGGCCCGCAGCGGCGCTTGTGCGCATTCCCTGAAATCCCTGAAGGAGTGTTGTGATGAGTGGTTGGTTCGAGCTGCGCAAGAACACGGCAGGCACCTGGCGCCTGCGCTTGAAAGCGGCCGACGCGCAGACCCTGCTGGATACCGGTATCTATGAGAGCCGCGCCGCGGCGGAGGAGGCCATCGTCCTGTTCCGCGAAAACAGCAGGCATGACGAGCGCTATACGAGGCGCATCGATTCGAGCGGCAAGAACTACTTCAAGCTGCGGGCGGCGAACAAGGAGATCATTGCCCGCAGCCACCTGTACGATTCCGAGCAGGCCCTCGAACGGGCCATCGAAACGATCAGCCGAGTGGGCGGAACCCAGCAGGTGAAGGAAGCCTGAGACAGGCGGTGAATGAAAGAAGGCCCATCAGTGATGGGCCTTTTTTCATACGAGCAGTTTCAGCGTCGACTCACGCCAACTCCAACCAGATCGGCGCATGGTCCGACGGTTTTTCCATCCCGCGCAATTCGTAGTCGATGCCGGCGTCCTTCAGTCGCGCCTGCAGCGGCTGGCTGGCGAGGATGACGTCGATGCGCAGTCCGCGCTTGGGGTTGTCCTCGAAGCCGCGGCTGCGGTAGTCGAACCAGCTGAAGCGGTCGTTCACTTCGGGGTTGAGGTGACGGAAGCTGTCCGCCAGGCCCCAGCTCTTCAGGCGGGCCAGCCATTCACGTTCTTCGGGCAGGAAGCTGCACTTGCCGGTCTTCAGCCAGCGCTTGCGGTTCTCTTCGCCGATGCCGATGTCGCAGTCTTCCGGCGAGATGTTGATGTCGCCCATCACCACCAGCGGCTGGCTGGGCTGGAACTGGCTTTCCAGCAGTTGCTGCAGATCGGCGTAGAAGCGCTCCTTGGCCGGGAACTTGACCGGATGATCGCGGTTTTCGCCCTGGGGGAAGTAGCCGTTCATCACGGTTACCGGGTTGCCCTGGGCATCGGCGAAGGTGCCGTAGATGAAGCGGCGCTGGGCATCCTCTGCATCGCCAGGGAAGCCCTTGGAAAGCGACAGCGGCTCCTGGCGGGAAAGCAGGGCGACGCCGTAGTGGCCTTTCTGGCCGTGGTAGTGCACGTGATAGCCGAGCTGGCGGATTTCCGCTTCCGGAAACTGGTCGTCGGAGACCTTGGTTTCCTGCAGGCCGATCACATCCGGCTGGTGCTTGGCGATCAGCGCTTCGAGTTGGTGGGGACGGGCGCGCAGGCCGTTGATATTGAAAGAAACGATTTTCATCGCGGAGGCATCCTGGGAAAAGGTGGATGCTAGCCCATGGCTCGCCATTGAAAAACCTCCCGGACAACGGACAGCGCTTGGATACTCACTCTTTGAAACCGCGCTGTGGCCGGAGCATGGCCGGGTAAGGGAACTGGTGCTAATTTCCCTCTTGGCCCGACAAACCCATAACAAATGAGGTGCCGCGAATGCCCGGTTACATTCCTACTGCGCCGGTCGAGGTGCGCATGCTGGACGGCGGTTATGCCCGCGAAGCGCGCTCGATGCTGTATCACGCCTATCGCCATGAACCTACCTTCGCCTACCTGTTCGAGGCCGAGCGCCCCGGATATGAACAGCGGGTACGGGCCACGATACGGGAGCTGGTGCAGCAACATTTCCTGGAAGACTTGCCGGCCATCGGCCTGCTGATCGAGGAGCGCCTGGTGGGAATCGCCCTGATCGCGCCCCCGCAGCGCCGCCTGGATATCACCGAAAGCTGGGGCTGGCGCCTGCGCATGCTGCTGACGACCGGTTTCCGCTGCACCCGCCGCTACCTCGATTACCACGACGCCGTGCTCGCCTGCCTGCCGCCCGGCCCGTATCACGTGCTGCCGCTGCTGGGCATTCACCCCGAATTCCAGGGTCGCCACCTCGGCGAGAAACTCTTGGAGGCGCTGCACAATTGGTGCGCCGAGGACGCCGGTTCCCAGGGCGTGGTGCTGGATACCGGCAATGCACGCTACCTCGACTTCTACAAGCGCCAGGGTTACGAAGAGGTGGGGGAGGTCGCCTTGGGCCCGTTGGTCGAGCACGTGTTCTTCCATCCCAATCCGCGGCCGGTGATGCAGGCCAGCGGCTGACAGGCTTTTGCGACGGAAGCGGCGGATTGCCGTGGTAGCATGCCGCGCATGAATTTTTGCCAAGGATTGCGCGGGCCGCTGCTGCTGGCCCTGCTCTGTACAAGCAGTCTGGCGCTGGCCAAGGCCACGCTGGATGTGAAGGTCGACCCTGCCAACTCGGCGCTGAAGGCCAATATCGAGGCCTATATCGGTGCCATTGGTGACCGTAATGAAGAGGCCCTGCGACGTTTCCGGCGTGCCGCCGAGGAACAGGCGCGCCTGGCCGCCCAGGCGTTGGGTTACTACCAGACCGAGATCGACAGCCGCGTCGAAGGCGGCAAGAACCCCTCCCTGCACCTGCTGGTGGTCCCTGGCGAACCGGTGCGGCTGCGCAAGGTGGATTTGCGCATCGAGGGCGAGGCCAGCGCGCACAAGGGGTTCCGGGTGCCCGAGAGCAAGGTGCTGAAGCCCGGTGCACAGCTCAACCACGGCGCCTACGAGGATGCCAAGAAACTGATCCAGAACCAGGCGCTGCGCTTCGGCTACTTCGACGGCCGTTTCACCCGCCAGCGACTGGCTATCGACCCGCGCGCCGGCGTGGCGGACATCGAACTGGTGTATGACAGCGGCCCGCGCTACAGCCTGGGCAAGGTGAGCTTCGAGGGCGACACGCCGTTCGACCCGGAACTGTTGGCGCGGCTGGTGCCCTTTCCGGCCAACACCCCCTACGACTCGGACCAGGTCGCCAAACTCAGCCAGAACCTCCAGGCCAGCGGCTACTTCGACGAAGTGCGGGTGGATGCCAGTCCGGTCAAGGACGCCGGCAAGCTGATACCGGTAAAGGTGAAACTGACGACGGTCAAGCCGAGTACCGTAGGCCTGGGCGCGGGTTTCTCCACTGACGTCGGCCCCCGTGCGCGGGCCAACTGGACGCGCCACTGGATCAACCCCCAGGGCCATCGCCTCGGTGCCGAGACCGAGGTGTCGCCGGTGCGGCAGAACGTCGGCACCTGGTACGAGATTCCCCTCGACCCGCCGCTGACCGATACCCTGCGCTTCACCAGCGGCCTGCAGCGGGAGGACCTGGTGGACGTCGAGAGCCAGCGCTTCACCCTGGGTGGCCAGTGGCAGTCAAAGCTGCCCAATGACTGGCAGCGCATCGTCTCCCTGCGTTGGGAGCAGGAAACCTTCGACTTCGGCGACGGCAGCGACGATGGCCGCAGCAGCTTCCTGATTCCCGGCATCAGTTATGGCGTGACCCGCAGCGACAACAAGCTCGATCCCAACCGCGGCTACTCCCTGCAATTCGATGTGCGGGGCGCCAAGGAAGGCATCCTCTCCGACACCGATTTCACCTACGCCAGCGCCATGGCCAAGGGTCTCTACACCTTGCCTGGCGGCCATCGCCTGCTGGGCCGGGCCCAGGCCGGCGGTATCGCCACCACCGATTTCGACGCCATCCCACCGTCCCTGCGCTTCTTCGCCGGCGGCGACCAGAGTGTGCGCGGCTATGACTACCAGACCCTCTCACCGGAAGACAGCAACGGCAAAAAGGTGGGCGGCCGCTACCTGCTGGTGGGCAGCGCCGAGTACCAGTACCCCATCACCGACCGCTGGCGCCTGGCCGCCTTCGTCGATCGTGGCAATGCCATGGATTCCCTCAACGCAGCGATGAAAACCGGCGCCGGCTTCGGCGTCCGCTGGGTCTCCCCGGTGGGGCCGATCCGCCTCGACCTGGCCAAGGCCCTGGATGATCCGGGTGGCTATCGCATCCACTTCTCGATGGGGCCGGAACTGTGAGGCGCGCGTTGAAGATCGGCCTGTCGGGCCTCGCTGTCGTCGTCGCGGCCGTGGTAGCGGTTCCCGCCGTACTGCTGTTCAGCGAAGCCGGTGGACGCTGGCTGCTGGGGCAGGTGCCCGGGCTGGAAGTGGAGGGCTACAGCGGCAGGCTCGGCGGGCGCTGGAGTGCCGAGCGGCTGGCGTGGAAGCAGGAAGGCACTGCCCTTGAAGTGAAGGCACCGTTGCTGGACTGGTCGCCCACCTGCCTGCTGCGCCGGACCCTGTGCATCGACGAGCTGGCCAGCGACAGCATCCGGCTCGATCTGCCCCCGTCGGAGTCTGATTCGGATTCCGGCCCGATCAGCCTGCCGGAACTGCGCCTGCCCCTGGCGCTGCAGGTCGGGCAAGTGCGCATCGGCCGCTTCATCCTCGATGGCACCGATCAGTTGCAGCAGCTCGAACTCGCCGCCCACTGGCAGGCTGACGGCTTGCAACTGGAACGCCTGAGCCTGCGCCGCGACAGCCTGGCCCTGGACCTGCAAGGCTCCCTGCACCCCGAAGGCGGCTGGCCGCTGTCGCTGCAGGGCAGCCTGCGCCTGCCCGCGCCAGGGGATGCGCCCTGGACGCTGGCGCTCAAGGCGGACGGTGACCTGCAAGGTGCGCTCAAGCTCCGGGCCGACAGCAGCGGCTATCTGGCCGGAACGCTCGACGGCGAGTTGCGCCCGCTGGCGGAACACCTGCCGGCCAGCGCCCGCCTGCGGGCGGATGGCTTCAAGGGCAGTGCCGACCTGCCGGATACCTTGACGCTCAACCAGGTGGAACTGAGCGCCACGGGCGACCTCGACAAGGGCTACGTCGTGCAGGGCAAGGCCACTTTGCCCGGCGACGGTGGCGCGGTGGCGCTGGGCCTGGACGGCCGGGTGGATGCCAAGGGCGCGGACGTCCAGCAACTGCTACTGACGGGGGAGCCCGAGCAGACCCTGGCGCTGCAGGGCCGGGTCGACTGGCAGCAGGCGCTGGTCATCGACAGCCGCCTGCAATGGCGCGATTTCCCCTGGCAGCGGCTGTTCCCCCAGGAGCAACCGCCACCGGTGGCGTTGCATCAGCTGGACGCCGAAATGCGTTACACGGAGGCCCGCTACGAGGGCAAATTCGACGCCAGTCTCAAGGGCCCGGCTGGCGATTTCAGCCTGGCCAGCCCGGTGGCCGGCGATCTGGCCAGCGTCAGCCTGCCCGACCTGCAGCTCAAGGCCGGGCAGGGCAGGGCTCAAGGCCAGGTGAAGATCGACTTCGCACAAGGCGTCGGCTGGGACAGCCAGCTGGCAGTGAGCGATCTGGACCCCTCCTACTGGCTGGCCGAGCTGCCGGGCAGGCTGGCCGGCCAATTGCAGTCGAAAGGTGCCTGGCGGAACCAGCGCCTGGAGCTAGCCGCCGACCTTGACCTCAAGGGCCAGCTGCGTGGCCAGCCGGCGCTGCTCCAGGCCAAGGCCGAAGGCGCGGGCGAGCGCTGGCTGCTCAATGCGCTGCAGGTGCGCCTGGGCGACAACAAGGTCGAAGGCAAGGCGCAGCTGGACCAGAAACTCAACGGTCACCTCGATCTCGCCCTGAACCGCCTCGGTCAGCTCTGGCCGAAGCTCTTCGGCAAGGCCCAGGGCCACCTCGACCTCGCCGGCACTCTGCAAGCGCCGCAAGGCAAGTTGACGCTGACTGGCGAACGCATGGGGCAGGGCGAGAACCGTCTCGACCGCCTCAAGCTGGATGCCCAACTGGACGCCGCCCAGCGTGGGCGGGTGCAGTTGCAGGTGGACGGCCTGGCCTCGGGCGACAACGAATTTGGCACCCTGACCGCCGACGGCTCCGGTGATCGCCAGCGTCAGCAACTGGACCTCAACCTCAAGGGCCCGCTGCTCGACCTGTTGCTCGCCCTGGAGGGCAAGCTCGACGGCAGCGACTGGCGTGGCCGCCTGGCGCGGGGCGAGGTCCAGGCCGGTGCCCAGGACTGGCGGCTGGAAGCCCCGGCCAAGCTGGAGCGGCTGGCTGGCGGCAAGATGAATTTCGGTGCCCATTGCTGGCGTTCAGGGCCGGCAAGCCTTTGTGGCGGCGAGCAGCGCCTGCTGCCCGAGCCGAAGCTGGACTACCGCCTGCGCGACTTCCCCCTCGCCAGCCTCGCGCGCTGGCTGCCGGAGGATTTCGCCTGGCAGGGGCAGCTCAACGGTGATCTCAAGCTCGATCTGCCGGCCAGCGGGCCCAACGGCCACATCACCCTGGACGCGGGCAGCGGCGTGCTGCGCCTGAAGGAAGAAGACCACTGGGTCGACTTCCCCTACCAGCGCCTGCTGCTGGACAGCACGCTGCGCCCGCAGCGCATCGACAGCCAGCTGGCGTTCCAGGGCCAGGGGCTCGGCCAGTTGCAGGTGGACGCCCGGATCGATCCGCGCCCGGCCAGTAAGCCGCTCTCCGGGCAGTTCCGCCTGGACGGGCTGGATCTCGCCGTGCTGCGCCCCTTCGTGTCCAAGGTGGAAAAACTGGAGGGCCGCCTGGAAGGGAGCGGGAGCCTGAGCGGGACGCTTCAGTCCCCCTATGTGCTGGGCAACCTGCGCCTGCGTGACGGCCGCATCAGCGGCGGCGAGCTGCCGATGAGCTTCGAGGCACTGGGTCTGAACGCCCGTATCGCCGGGGAGAGCCTGGAACTGAACGGCCAGTGGCGCAGCGGCGAGCAGGGCCAGGGCAGCCTTGCCGGCAACCTGGGCTGGGCCCGGGGGCTGGACCTCGACCTGACGCTGCGCGGCTCGCGCCTGCCTCTGGTGGTGGAGCCCTACGCCAACCTGGAGGTGGAGCCCGACCTGCGCCTCGGCCTGGCCGGGGAGCGCCTGGCGGTGAGCGGCAAGGTGCTGGTGCCGCGCGGCAGGATCAAGATCCGCGAACTGCCTCCGCAAGCGGTCAAGGTGTCGCCGGACGCCCGCGTGGTGGGCGAGCAGCAGGCCGAGCAGCAGCCGCTGCAGATGGCCATGAACGTGGATGTGGAGGTGGGCCAGGAGCGCCTGCAGTTCTCCGGTTTCGGCCTGACGGCGGACCTCCAGGGCCACCTCAAGGTGGGCGACAACCTGAGCGGGCGTGGTGAGCTGGTGTTAAAGAACGGGCGCTACCGGGCCTATGGCCAACGCCTCGATCTGCGCCGCGCTCGTCTGCTGTTCGCCGGCCCGCTGGACCAGCCTTACCTGGACGTGGAGGCTGTCCGCATCGTTGGTGATGTCACCGCTGGCCTGCGCCTGAACGGCCGCGCCGACGAGCCCAGCACCGAAGTCTTCTCCAACCCGGCCATGAGCCAGGAGCAGGCGCTGTCCTACCTCGTCCTCGGCCGGCCGATGGGGGGCGGCGGCGACGGCAACGCCGTGGGCCAGGCGGCCCTGGCCATGGGCCTGTCCGGCAGCGCGCCGCTGACCGGCGAACTGGCCGAGCGCCTGGGGCTCAAGGACCTGCATCTGGGCGACGACGGTGCCACCGGCCAGCTCACCGACCGCCTGAGCATCCGCTACGGCCTTGGCGTGGTGGACTCCACCAGCGTTGTGGCACTGCGCTACGAACTGACCAAGCGCCTTTACCTGGAAGCCGCCAGCGGCCTGGCCAGCTCTCTGGACCTGTTCTACAAGCGGGATTTCTAAGCGTGCGCGTGGAGGCGAATCCGTTCGCGAAAGGGCCGCGAGCAAGCCTGTAGGGGGCGCCGCGCGCACCGGCGGTTTGCTGAGGTGCCGAAGCCGATCCCGGAATCGGTGCGCACAGCACACCCCGTCAGCCAAGTGCTGGCGTCATGCCGCTGCCCGGCCGTTGCCGGCCGGGCAGGAGTGGCGTCAGGCCAGTTGGATCCAGGTGGTTTTCAGCTCGCAGTACTGGTCATGGGCGTAGACGGACTTGTCGCGACCGCCGAAGCCGGACTGCTTGTAACCGCCGAAGGGGGTGGAGATATCGCCTTCGGAGAAGCAGTTGACCGAGACGGTACCGGCACGAATGGCCGAGGCCATGCGATGGGCGGTGTTGATGTTGTCGGTCCAGAGCGAGGCGGCCAGGCCGTAGCAGGTGTCGTTGGCGATGGCGATGGCTTCTTCTTCGGTGTCGAAGGTGATCACCGCCAGGACCGGGCCGAAGATTTCGTCTCGAGCGACGGAAGAGGCATTGGTCACGTTGTCGAAAATCGTCGGTGCGACGAAGTAACCGCCACTTTCCGGATACAGGCGCACGCCGCCGTTAACCAGCCGGGCGCCTTCCGCCTTGGCCTGCTCGATATGGGCCAGCACCTTCTCCATATGGGCCTGCTCGATCAGCGCGCCGAGGCGAACGGACGGGTCCAGCGGGTCGCCGGTGGTCCAGTCCTCCAACTGACGCACCAGCTCGTCGAGCAGGGCGTCCTTGATGGAACGATGGACGATCAGGCGGGACCCCGCCGAGCAGTTTTCGCCCATGTTCCAGAACGCCGCGCTGAGCACATTGCTGGCCACGGTCTGCAGGTCAGAAGCGTCCGCCATGACCACCTGCGGGTTCTTGCCGCCGCACTCCAGCACGACGCGCTTGAGGTTGCTCCTGGCCGAGTATTCCAGGAACAGCCGGCCCACCTCGGTGGAGCCGGTGAAGGCGGCGAGGTCGATGTCCGGATGCAGGCCGATGGCCTTGCCGGCGGTGTGGCCGAGGCCGGGTACCACGTTGAGCACGCCGGCCGGAACACCGGCCTCGAAGGCCAGTTCGGCGAGGCGCAGGGTGGCCAGGGAGGTCAGCTCGGCAGGCTTGAGGATCACGCTGTTGCCGGTGATCAGCGCCGGGCCGAGCTTCCAGCCCGCCATCATGCAGGGGAAGTTCCAGGGCAGTACGGCGCCCACGACGCCAACCGGCTCGCGCTTGATCATGCCGATGTTGCTGGGGTTCGACGGCGAGATGGCGTCGTACAGCTTGTCGCCGGCTTCGGCGTGCCAGCGGATGGTCGCGGCGGTGTCGGGGATGTCGATGGCGAAGCACTCGCCGATCGGCTTGCCGGACTCCAGGGATTCCAGCACCGACAGTTCCAGGCGGTGCGCGTCGATCAGGTCGGCGAAGCGCTGCATGATCGCCTTGCGGCCGGCCGGCGCCAGTTTCGACCAGACGCCGGCTTCGAATGCCGCGCGGGCCGCCTTCACTGCCAGATCGATATCCTCGGCATCGCAGGCGGCGACGTCGGTCAGCACCTGTCCGGTGGAGGGGTTGAGCGTGGCGAACGTGGCGCCCGAGCGGGCGGAAACGAAGCGACCGTTGATGAAGGCCTGGTTGCGGAACTCGAGTCGTTCAAGCTGCTGATCGATGGCGCTGCGGGTGAGAGCGTCGGTCATTGTTGTTCTCCAGAATAGGTCGGGGTCTCAAAGTTCTGCGCCGGCGGTCCATTCCTTCCAGGCAATGGACGAGCGCACGCCAAGGCCCAGGAAGGGCTCGGGCGGGTTGCGGCAAGGTTTGGGTTGTTCGAGCATGCTGCGCAGCAGGTCGCTGTCCATGCCCAGCGCGTATTCGGCGATCAGCTTCCCGGAGATGGTGCCGCGAGTCAGGCCCAGGCCGTTGCAGCAGACCGCGCTGTAGACGCCGGGGGCGATCTCGCCGAACACCGAGCCGGAGTTGCGCGCCAGGCACAACGCGCCACCCCAGGTGTATTCGAACTCGACGCCGGGCAGCATCGGGAAGCGGTTCTCGAAGGACTTGCGATGGGCGCGCCGGACCCGTTCAAGCGTGCTGGCGCTGGCCTGGACCTGCGGGTTGTAGGTGAAGGAGTTGCGGATGCAAATCCGCCCGTTGGCCAGGCGTCGCACCGTGGTGCCCAGCGGGTCGGCCGGGATCAGGCCCCAGGAGTCCTCGCCGCCCAGGGTGGCCAGTTCCTGCGGGCTCAGGCGTCGCGTCATGCTCGCGTAGGTGTACACGGGCAGGATGCGCCCCTTCAGGCCCAACTGGCCGAAGGTGGAGGCGTAGGCGTTGTTCGCCAGCACCAGGCGCGGTGCCTTCACGCACCCTTGCGCGGTGGTCAGGGTGTGGGGTTTGCCGACTTCGATGGTCAGCACCGGGCTGTCTTCGAACAGCCTGACGTTACCCGGCAGGGTCTGCCCCAGACCTCTGGACAGCGCCGCCGGCTGCACCAGGACTGCGCCGGGCGCGTGCAAGCCGGCCTGATAGAAGCTGGTGCCGGTGACGGCCTTCATGTCCTGGGCGTTCAGCATCCTGTAGGGCTCGCCAAGGGCCGAAAGCCCCTTGGCGAACTCTTCCAGGGAGTGGGCACCCCGTTCGTTCACGGCGCCGTGCAGCTTGCCCTGTTCACGCCAGTCGCAGTCGATGCCGTGCTGCTTGACGATCCCGCGCACGTAGTCGATGGCACCACGGCACAGGCGGATGATCTTCTGATCGGCCTCCTGGCTGTTGGTGTAACTGTGCGAGGTGAGGTCGTGGGGCAGGTCGACCATGAAGCCGGAGTTGCGTCCGGCAGCGCCGAAGCCGACCCGCCGGGCGTCGATGAGGACGATCGACGCTTCCGGCTGCAGCTCCGCCAGGCGGCGGGCAGCGGCCAGCCCGGAAAGCCCGGCGCCCAGCACTACCCAATCCGCCTGCACGGTACCGCGCAGAGAGGTGCCGGGCGGTGGCGGCGGCAGGGTTTCATACCAACCGCAGCGGCCGTCATTCTGGGGCAGGAAATTGCATTGAAGCTGCATGGGACGCCTCCAGTACCAGCGAACTAACCGCGATGGGCAATCAGTTGCTCGTAGGTGCGAGCAAAGGTGGCTTTCTCGTTCGCGCTCAGTGGCAGCAGCGGACGGCGGGTCGGGCCTACCGGCAGGCCGGCCAGTTCGCAGCCGTACTTGATGTACTGGCAGAACTTCCCGCCTTGTTCGAGCAGGTTGAGCATCGGCAGCAGGCGGCTGGCCAGGTTCCGGCCGGCGATCATGTCCTGCTCCACTACGCAGGTGCGGTACAGCGCGATGTGCTCGGGGGCGAGGAAGTTGGAGGCGCCGGCAACCCAGCTACGGGCGCCCCAGGTGAAGAATTCCAGCACCTGGTCATCCATGCCGCAGCTGACCTGCAGCTGGCCGGCGTATTCCTGGGTCAGGGTGTGCATGCGCTCGATGGAGCCAGTGCTTTCCTTGATCGCCTGGAAGTTCGGACGCTGCTTGAGGGCGTCGATGAACTCGAAGCTCATGGCCGTGCCGGTACGGGCGGGGAAGTTGTAGAGCATGGTCGGCATGTCGAGGGCGTCGTCCACGGCGCAGGCATGGGCGAGCAGTTCATCCTGGGTCGGCTGGCAGTAGTAGGGCGCGGCCAGGAGGATGCAGTTGAAGCCGGCCGACTTGGCGTAGCGACCGAGGTCCAGGCTTTCTTCCGTGGTGGTGGCGTTGATGCCCGCCATCAGGGGGATGCGTCCCGCCGCCAGCTCTGCAATCGCGTCGAACAGCTTCTTCCTCTCACCATTGCTCAGGGCGTAGTACTCGCCGGTGGTGCCACCGACGATCAGGCCATGGATGCCGTGGCCGATCAGGCTGTCGATCACCGGGGTCAAGGCAGCGAAGTCAATGGAACCCTCTTGGGTGAAGGGCGTAACAACGGGGGTCCAGACACCATCAAAGTTCATGTAATCACCTAGCCGAACAAGTTGTATTTGTTGGGAATTTCGGCTTGAAGATTAATGACGCGATTCTTACGCCAACAAGCAACATTTAGGGCTGGCAATCAATGATCGGAGGTTATGGGTTTCTGATAGGAGTGCAGAAAATAAAAAACCTGCGCAAGGCAGGTCTTTTGGTTTTTAGCGATCAGATTGTTGCAGTCGATACTATCGAGTCGTGACTGCCGCTAATAACAACCAGAAGTTGGGGCTGACAATAACGCCAGGTATTCAAACCTGGGATATCAGCCAGTCGCGCAGACGACAGCAAGCCTCGTCATCCTCTTTGTCTTCGTTGAAGGTCAGGTAGTGCTGGCTGTCCTTGAGCACCAGTTCGTGTTCGACCGGCCGAACCAGCAGACCCTGGGCAACCAGGTGACCCACCAGGTGATTCCAGCCAAGGGCGACGCCCTGGTGGCTCAGGACCATCTGGATCAGCAGGTTGTAGTCGTTGGCGTTGAAGAAGTGGGGGGCATTGGCCGTGCGTGTCTCGATGTCGATGTCGTGGAAGGCCAGCCAGACTTTCCAGTCTACGTGCTCGGCCACCTGGGAGCGGCCATAGGGGCTGAGGTTCAGCAGCACGCTGTCGCGCAACCCTTCCAGGCTGCCCAGCTCCGGGTGCTGCTCCAGGTATTGGGGTGTGCACACCGGGTAGATCACATCGTGCATCAGCGGGTAGCTGCGATAGCCCTCCCGAATCTTGGCCATCTTGGTGACGAAGATGTCGGGGCGCACGCCGGGTTCCATCGAGAGGAAGTTCTGCGTGGTGATCAGGTTGAGGTCCACATCCGGGTTCGCGCTGAAGAAGCTCGGCAGGCGATGGGAAAGCCACAGCGCGGAAAACGCCGGCGAGCAGCAGAGGGTGAGCACGCGCTTGGTCGTGCTGTGGCTGCGGATTCGCTCGGCGGCCTGGGAGATGTTGACGAAGGATAACTGCACCGCATCGAAGAAGATCGAGCCGGCTGCAGTGAGCTCCACGGCGCGTCCCACACGCTTGAACAACTCCGCGCCCAGGTAGGTTTCCAGTTCGCGAATCTGGCGGCTGATCGCGGCCTGGGTCACGCACAGGGCTTCCGCCGCGCGGGTGAAGTTCTGGTACTTCGCCGCCGCGACGAACGACTTCACGGCGCGAAGGGAGGGCATTTTGATCAGGGTCTGATCGGGTTCGGTGTGTTTAACCATAACTTCAGGTAATCAAGAGCCTGGATAAAAAGTCGATTCTGCCGGCCGGCAACCTGATCCTAGACTGCGGGCAATCGCGGCGCAGTGGCTTTGCAGACAGCCTGGGTCTCCCGGCGGGTACTTGCGCATAAGCCTGACATCGGAAAATGCGAACTGTCGAGTCCGCACTCCGTGTTCGCCGCAATTGGCAAATCCCGACAAAACCTCCCGTGCCTGATCTGGAGTGCGCATGACAATGAACAATAACGCCGCCGCCGTACTGGACCTGATTCGCCAGCGCAAGGAGCGCCATGCCCTGCCTGGCGCTGCCTACAGCGCCGCCGAGGTGTATCGCCAGGACCTGGAACAGATCTGGCACAAGGAATGGATCTTCGCGGGCCATACCTTCGAACTGGAGAAGCCCGGCCAGTACCTGACCCTGCAGATCGGCGACTACCCCATTGCCGTGGTGCGGGGTGGCGATGGCCAGGTCCGTGCCTTCCACAATGCCTGCCGGCATCGCGGGTCCAAGGTGTGTACCGAAGCGAAGGGCAAGGTCGCCAGGCTGGTTTGCCCGTATCACAAGTGGGCGTTCGATCTGGATGGAAAGCTGCTGTTCGCCCGCAACATGGGCCCTGATTTCGACGCCGCCGACTACGGTCTGAAGCCGGCTCACTGTCAGGTCGTGAACAGCTACATCTACGTTTGCGTCGCCGAGACGGCGCCGGATTTCTCCCGGTTCCGCGACGCCGTTTCCCCGTTCATCACCCCGCACAACCTGGAAGACTGCAAGGTGGCGTTCGAGTCCAACCTGGTGGAGCGGGGCAACTGGAAGCTGGTCTTCGAGAACAACCGCGAGTGCTACCACTGCGACGGCAGCCATCCGGAACTGCTGAATTCCTTTGTCGAGAACCTGTCCGTTGCCGGTGTCGGCGGGGAAGAAGACCCGGAACTGGTCGCGCATTGGAACCGCTGTGAAGCGGCCGGGCTGCCCAGCCGACTGGTGATGGACGATGCCGGGCAGTACCGCATGACGCGTATTCCGCTTTCGACCGGGGCCGTCAGCTACACCATGGACGGCAAGCCTGCCGTGGCCAGGCGTCTGGATCGCAGCGGCGAGGAGAATATCGGTGCGCTGCTGTACTTCAACTATCCCTCGACCTGGAACCACTTCCTGGGCGATCACGCGTTGAGTTTCCGGGTGCTGCCGCAAGGCCCCAACGAGACCCTGGTCACCACCAAATGGCTGGTGCCGAAGGACGCCCAGGAAGGCATCGACTACGACATCGAGCGCCTGACCCGTGTCTGGATCGCCACCAATGACCAGGACCGGCGCCTGGTCGAGGGCGCCCAGGCCGGCGTCAGCTCGCCTGCCTATGAACCCGGTCCGTACTCATCGATTGCGGAGAACGGCGTGTGCCAGTTCGTGGATTGGTACTGCGCGACCATGACCGGCCGACTGGCCGACTGATCGCCCGCTTTCGCTCGATTCAGCCCTGTCTCATCGGTCCGGTGAGGCGGGGCTTTCGTCTGTCTGGATGGCCCTGCGGCCAAGGACCCGGTAATGCATTCGCTGAACTTCCTTTCTCGTCTCGACGGCCATGCCAGGGGCTTCTGCCTGGTGCTGCTGGCAGCGTTCTGCTACGGCCTGCAGCCGCTCTTCGCCCAATACGCCTACGCCGGCGGCGCCGACCCGGTGGGGTTATTGCTGGCGCGCTTCACCCTGGCCGCCGCGGTGTTACTGCTGATTCTGCGCGGTCGGGGAATCGGCCTGCCCAAAGGGCGGCTGGCGCGGCAAAACCTTTTGCTGGGCGTCGGTTATGGGCTGGCAGCACTGGGTTACTACAGCGCCTGTCATTCCACGTCGGTCAGCCTGGCGATCATCCTGGTGTACAGCTTCCCGGCATTCGTCACGGTGGTGTCCATCCTGTGCCTGGGTGAACGCCTCAGCATCTTCAAGCTGGCCAGTCTGGTGCTCGCACTGGGCGGCGTCCTGATGGCCACCGGACTCAGCCTGTCCGGCGTATCAATGGGTGCCCTCTGGGCGCTGTTCGCCGCCGTCTGCTACGGCGCCTCGATCATCTATGGCACGCACCGGATCACCCATGAGAACCCGTTGGCGTCCGCCGCCATGCTGCTTCTGGGGTGCGCGCTGACCTTCGCCGTGGCCGCGCTGCTTCAAGGCGCTGCCTTGCCTTCAACGGCCTCTGCCTGGTGGGCGACTCTGGGGTTGGCGGTGTTTGCCACGCTGGTGCCGGTCGCGGCCTTCCTGGCCGGCTCCCCGCAAATAGGCCCCTCTACGGCCGCGACGCTCTCGACCGTGGAACCCGTGGTGGCGGTGACCATTGCCGTCCTGCTCATGGGAGAAGCGTTCACGTACGCCATGTTCCTGGGCGGGGTGATGGTCATGCTCGCGGCGGTGTTTCTGGCCCGCCAGGGGGCGGCGGAGCGGGACGTGTCCACCGTGCAGGGAGGAGCCACTTCTGACCGATAACTTCAAGTTATGGTTTAGGGCGAACAAATGTCGTTGGACGCTGCGATAGGCAAAACCTAATTTGGAGTTGCAACGCGACATCTCATTTAGATGTCGTTTTTATAGGGCAGGAATTTCTGCACGCCGGTTCGCTCAAGTGAGCTCAGAAAGAATAACCGGCCGATCTGCTCCGCACTGTCACCGGTGAATGGTGAAAGTGGGAAGTTTCTAATTGGTTATAAGCATAAGAATGAGGGTTGTATGAGCCAGGCCGATGAGATTCTTTCGGTAAAGAACATCTTCAAGGTATTCGGGCCCCATCCCGAAGTTGCCATGGACATGTTGCGCAAAGGTGCCGACAAGAATGAAATTTTCCGTAAGACCGGGCATGTCGTCGGTGTGTTCGACGCCAGCTTCTCCGTCAAGCGCGGTGAGATCTTCGTGATCATGGGGCTGTCCGGTTCGGGCAAGTCCACCATGGTGCGGCTGTTCAACCGCCTGATCGAGCCCACCTCCGGCAGCATTCACCTGAACGGACGCGAGATCACCGGCCTGTCGGACAAGGCACTGCTCGATGTGCGTCGCAAGGAAATGGGCATGGTCTTCCAGTCCTTCGCGCTGATGCCACACATGAGCGTCCTGGAAAACACCGCCTTCGGCCTGGAAATCTCCGGCGTGGGTGAGCGCGAGCGTCATGCCCGTGCCTGTGAAGCCCTGCGTCAGGTGGGTCTGGGCGGGCATGAGCACAGCTACCCGCACCAGCTCTCCGGTGGGATGCAGCAGCGCGTCGGCCTGGCCCGTGCGCTGGCGAACGACCCCGCCATCCTGCTCATGGACGAAGCCTTCTCCGCCCTCGACCCGCTGATCCGCAGCGAGATGCAGGGCGAGCTGATACGCCTCCAGGCAGAGCAGCAGCGCACCATCATCTTCATCTCTCACGACATTGAGGAAGCGATCCGCATCGGCCATCGCATCGCGATCATGGAAGGCGGCCGGGTCGTGCAGATTGGCACTCCGCAGGAACTGCTGAACCAGCCCGCCAATGAGTACGTCGAGACCTTCTTCAAGGGCTTCGACAGCTCCCGTGTTCTCAAGGCCGGTGACGTGGCCCAGCTGGACCCGGCGACGGTCTGCCGGGTGAACGGCAAGGCCCCGCACTTCCAGGCCGGAGTGCCTTACGGCTACCTGATCGACGAGCGCGACCAACTGCTGGCCGTGGTGGGTGCAGACGAAACCGGCGGTGTGGCGAGCGGGCAGCCGGAGGAGCAGTTCAGCCTGCACAAGCAGAAACCCGTCTACACCGACACGCCTCTCCACGACGTGCTGGATATCGTCGCGGCACTGCCTTACCCGGTGCCCGTCCTGGATCACAGCGGTGCTCTGAAGGGCACTATTTCCAAGAATTTGCTGCTGCAGACCCTGAGCCGCCACTGAGCGCGCCCCATCGATCAAGCAGCAGCCGCAACGTCGGAGAGTAGGTAGCCAGCATGTCAGAGTTCAGTCTTCTCGATCCTTTCCAAACCGCGAACATCCCATTGGGTGACTGGGTGGAAACCACCCTGAATTTCCTGGTGCACAATTTCCGCGATGTATTCCGTGCCATCCGCTGGCCCATCGACCAGGTGCTCAATGGCATCGAGTACATCTTGCAGAGCATCCCGCCGACCATCGGCATCATCCTGTCCTCCTTGCTTGGCTGGCAGCTGGCCGGCAAGCGCATGGCACTGCTTTGCTTCGTCACCCTGACCCTGCTCGGCCTGATCGGCGTCTGGTCGGAGTCCATGACCACCCTGGCGCTGGTGCTGACCTCGGTGTTCTTCTGCGCCGTGATCGGCATCCCGCTGGGTATCCTCTGCGCCCGCAGCGACCACATGGAGCGAGTGGTGCGGCCTGTGCTCGACGCCATGCAGACCCTGCCGGCATTCGTCTACCTGGTGCCCGTGGTGATGCTGTTCGGCATCGGCGACGTGCCAGGCGTGCTGGTGACCATCGTGTTCGCCTTGCCGCCTCTGGTGCGCCTGACCAACCTGGGTATCCGCCAGGTGCCCGAAGACAAGATCGAGGCGGCCCGCGCCTTTGGCTGCACCCCACGGCAGATGCTGACCCGCGTGCAATTGCCGCTGGCCACCTCGACCATCATGGCCGGCATGAACCAGACCCTGATGCTGTCACTGTCGATGGTGGTGATCGCCTCGATGATCTCGGTTGGCGGCCTTGGACAGATGGTCCTGCGCGGCATCGGTCGCCTGGACATGGGCCTGGCCACCGTCGGCGGGGTAGGGCTGGTGTTGCTGGCCATCTTCCTCGACCGCCTTACCCAGGCCATGGGAGCGCGCACGAGCGCCGACCCGAGCCTGCGCTGGTACCACACCGGCCCCGTTGGCGCGCTGCTGCGTCTGTGCGGTGCCGGGCAATCCTCAGGGCGGCGCAAGACCGCCTGAGCCGACTGATTCGATCTGCCGAACCCGACAAAAGCCACAATATAGGTACGAGACGATGCATCGATCCAAGTTCTCCCGCAGCCTCCTGCAATGCGCCACGGCCCTGTCCCTGACGGTCGCCGCCCTGAGTGCCAGCGCTTCGGCCGACAAGCCCGGCGAGGGCGTCGAGGTCACGCCGATCTTCCCCTCCATCGCCGAAGAGCGCTTCCGCGGCGAGGTGGCGATGGAAGGCCTGCGTGAACTGGGCTACGACGTCCAGGAGCCGAAGGAAACCGAGTACGGCGTGATGATGGTGGCCCTGGCCAATGGCGATGCTGATTTCACCGTGCACCTGTGGGAAAAGCTGCACGACAAGTTCTACCAGCAGGCCGGCGGTGACGAGGTGATGGTCAAGACCGGCGACATCCTGCCGGGTGTCAGCCAGGGCTACCTGATCGATAAGAAAACCGCGGACCAATACAACATCAAGTACATCACCGACCTGAAAAAACCGGAGATCGCCAAGCTGTTCGACACCGACGGCGACGGCAAGGCCGATCTGACCGGCTGCAACCCGGGCTGGGGTTGCGAGTTGGTCATTTCCCACCACATGAAGGCGTATGACCTGGAAAAAAGCGTGCACGTCAACCAGGGCTCGTACTTCGCCCTGATGGCCGACACCATCACCCGCTACAAGGAAGGCAAGCCGATCCTGTACTTCACCTGGGTGCCGCAGTGGATCGCCAGCGTGCTGGTCGAGAACACGGACGTGGTCTGGCTGGAAGTGCCGAAGACCGACCTGCCGGACGGCAACAACGACGTGGACACCATGTACAAGGGCAAGAACCTCGGGTTTGCCGTGGACAAGGTCGTGGCCGTGCTGAACAAGGACTTCGCTGAGAAGAACCCGGCGGCTGTGAAGTTTCTCTCGCTGGTGCAGATCAGCACCGACGACGAGAGTGCACAGAACCTGAAGATGCAGCAGGGCGAGAAGAAGCCCGCCGACATCCAGCGTCATGCCAAGGAGTGGGTCGCCGCGCACCGCCAACAGTTCGATGCCTGGTTGCAGGACTCCCGTGCTGCCGCCAGCAAGGCGCAAGCAGCCAATTGACCGATGCACCGGGTGTCCGTTGCCGGGCACCCTATTTTCCCAAGCCAACCGAATCTCGATTGTGGAGTGTCCACATGTCGCTCTATTCGTTCGTTCGTGAGTTTCGTTTCAGCCAGGCACCGTCCCATACCCGCAACCTGCTGCAGACCTGTCTGCTGGATATCCTCGGGGTCGCCGCCGGTGCCCGCGACAACGACACCAGCCAAGCGCTCAAGCGCTATGCGCTGAATCATTACCCGGCCACGACGCTCGCCAGCCGCCTGCTCTTCGATGGCCGCCCGGTTCATCCGCTGGGCGCAGCGTGGGCGGGGGGCTTCAGCGTTGACAGCCTGGATGCCCATGAAGGCCACTTCACCTCCAAGGGACATGCCGGAGCGACCGTGGTGCCGGCGTTGCTGGCGTTGGTCGATGCCTGTCGGGATCAGGGCAGGGCCATCAGCGGTGAGGAGCTGCTCAGCGCCCTGTGCATCGGCTACGAGACCGCTCTGCGCGCCGGCGCCGCCTTGATGGCGACGGCGCCCGAATATCACGCCTCCGGCGCTTTTTCCGGGATCGGCGTTGTCTGTGGCGGCGCGCGCCTGCTCGGCCTGTGTGAGGAGCACTTCCGCCATGCCTTGGGCATTGCCGAGTACTTCGGCCCGCGCTGCCCGATGATGCGTCTGGTCGACTATCCCTCGATGCTGCGTGACGCCCATGGGGCAGGGGCCTTCGCCGGCCTCAATGCCCTGCTGCTGGCGCAAGCCGGTGTCACCGGCGCACCCGCCGTGTCGGTGGAAACCATGGCGGTGGCCGATCACTGGCGTGACCTGGGCGAGCGCTGGGAAATCGATGCCCAGTACTTCAAGCCCTGGCCCGTCTGCCGCTGGGCGCAGCCGGCCCTGACGGCGATGACCGCCCTGATGGCCGAGCATCCGCAGATTTGCGGCGAGAACGTCGAGAGGATTCAGGTGCAGACGTTCCATGAGTCCATGCGCCTTCAGGGCCATACGCCGGCCAACGCCGACGAGGCCCAGTACGCGCTGGCCTTCCCGCTTGCCGCCCTGGTGGTGCGGGGCCAGGTCGGCCCGTTGGAGGTGACCGGCGAAGCCATCCATGCGCCCGATATCCTGGCCGTCAGCCAGCGAATCGAAATCGTCGAGAGCGAAGAGCTCTCCGCGCGTTTCCCCACTGAAATCCTTTCGCGTGTCCTGGTGTGGCTCAAGGATGGCCAGGCGTTCAACAGCCCGATCACAGCGGCCAAGGGCGATCCCGAAACCGCCATGAGCCACGCGGAGTTCCGGGTGAAGTTCGATCTGCTGGCCGGCATCAACCTGGGGGTGGAGTCGCGACGGGCTATAGAGGAGGCGGTTGCGGCACTGCCTGGCAGTCCTGACTGTGCGAAGCTGTTTACGCTGCTGTTCGGCGCGGCAGAGGTTGCAGCCACCTGATACGGGCTTCAGCCCGCCAATGAGCGGTCTTGTTGCCCGGGAGCCGGGCACCGGCGGCAATCCGCAGAATTCCTGTGAGTCGAGCGATGAGAACGTCATTCGAAAGTGTCTTGAAGAGCAAGAACCTGGCCCATCTGGACAGGGCCAGTCGCGCCGGGCTGACCACCCCCGTCCGCCGCGTGTCGTTCATCTTGCGCGAGCACTTTTCGATGATGGCGTTTACCGGCGCGGTGGATGCCCTGGTCACGGCCAACCTGATGAGTTCGAAGCCGGTGTTCGAGGTCCAGGTGGTCGGCGGCGAGAACAACCTGGTCCTGAGCGACCTCGGGATCGCCATTGCCACTGACTGTTCCCTGGCGGAACTGGATGAAAAGCAGCAGGACATCATCGTCGTCTGCGGCGGCTTCCGTGTGCGCCTGGAAAGCGACCCCGTGCTGCGGGCCAAGCTGCGTCATGCCGATGCCGCGGGTTCTGTGCTCGGCGGGCTCTGGAATGGCTGCTACTTCCTGGCTGAGGCGGGCCTGCTGGATGGCCATGAGTGCGCCTTTCATCCAGATGGCCGGGCGATGATGTCCGAGCTTTTCCCCCTGGTGAGGGTGACCAGCAATTCCCAGGTCCTCGACCGCAAGCGGATCAGCTGTGCGGGCGCGAACAGTTCGCTCGGCATGATGCTCGAAGTGGTCAAGCACAGCGCAGGCCAGGAACTCGTGGACGCCGTCGAGGAAGTCCTGGGCTGCGACAAGATGCGGGAGGTCGTGGATGTTTCGGTCGTCTCGATCGACTTCGATCCGACCCTGCCAAGAACGCTCAAGCTCGCATTGGAGCTGATGCACAGCAACATCGAAGACCCGATCGATATCAACGAGATCGCCCGCTACGCCCGCATTTCCCGGCGCCACCTGGAACGCCTGTTCCGGCGCTACGTGAAGGCAACGCCCCCGCGCTACTACCTGGAACTTCGCCTCACCCACGCACGCCAGTTGTTGCAGCACACCAACAAGTCGCTGATCGAAATCGCCGTTGCCAGCGGCTTCGCCACGCTGCCGCACTTCCACCGCTGCTTCCGCGAGAAGTTCGACATCGCGCCGGGCCAGTTCCGCGCGCGTACTCATTTCAAGGTCTGAAACAGGCGTCTTCAGGGGAAGACACGGCATTCATCCGTGAGATCGAATGCGCTAGCATCCGGAAGGATTTTCTGGCGCTGGTTGACTCGAAAGTCAGGACATTTCCTGCCGCCCGTGCTTAACTTTGCGATCTCGTACAACCCCACCTGAAACAAGGACCTATGCAATGGCTCAAGTAACCCTCAAGGGCAACCCGATCAACGTCGAAGGCCAACTGCCGCAGAAAGGCCAGCAGGCCCCGGCATTCAGCCTGGTCGGCGGCGATCTGTCCGACGTGACCCTGGCCAGCCTGAGCGGCAAGCGCAAGGTGCTGAACATTTTCCCGAGCATCGACACCCCCACCTGCGCCACCTCCGTGCGCAAGTTCAACGTCGAAGCCAGCAAGCTGCCGAACACCGTGGTGCTGTGCATCTCCGCCGACCTGCCGTTCGCCCAGAAGCGCTTCTGCGGTGCTGAAGGCCTGGAAAACGTGGTGAACCTGTCCACCATGCGCGGCGCCAACTTCCTCAAGGACTACGGCGTTGCCATCGCCAACGGCCCGCTGGTCGGCGTCGCCGCCCGTGCCGTAGTGGTGCTGGACGAGAACGACAAGGTCCTGCACAGCGAGCTGGTCGCCGAGATCGCTGACGAGCCGAACTACGCGGCTGCGATCGCCGTTCTGTAAGAAGTGGCGAAATGAGAAAGGGAGGCCTTGGGCCTCCCTTTTTTTGCCTTGCGCGGGGACTGGTTTCCCTCACCCCGGCTCCCGGCAGCGGATTCGTAGGATGGGTGGAGCGAAGCGATACCCATCAATTCCGTTCGATGGGTTTCGTACCTCTACCCATCCTACGGCGAGGCAGCTTTCGCGAATGAAAGGGGTTAAAGCGTCAGCTTCAACCGCCCCACCAACGCCCCCGGCAACAGCGCCGACCAGGTCTGGCGTTCGCCGTAGGTACTGCTGGACAGGCGCAGCTGGCGTTCCCGGGTCAGGTCTTCCAACTGGTCGCCGAGCAGGCTGTACAGGCTGTCGTCGAAGCGCATGGTGTCCACTGGCGCCTGGATGCAGCCGTCCTCCACCCAGAAGGTGGCGAAGCGGGTCATGCCGGTCATGCGGGCGGCGGGTACGTCGGACCAGTTCAGGTACCAGAGGTTGCCGATATAAAGACCGCTGCCCAGGCGTTCCAGAACTTTGGCCTGTGGCATGGCACCGGCGCCCATGACCAGCGACTGGGTGGCTTCGTTGGCGTCGGCGCAGTTGGCGTCGAGGCCGTATTCGCGGGCGCTGCGCGGGTAGACCAGCTGGCCGGTGAGGCGGCCGTTTCGCACCAGGGCCACATCGCTGCGGGGCACGCCTTCGGGGCCGAAGGCGGGGCCGAGGGCGCCGGCCACCTGCTCGTCCAGGCTCAACATCGGGCTGAACTGGGCGCTGCCGTCCTGCAGGCGTTGCAGAGGGCTTTCCTTGTTGGCCAGGGCGCGGGCGGAGAAGCCGGTCCAGGACAGCATGCCGAGGATTTCATCGATTGCCGCCGGCGCCAGATAGGCGCGGTAGTCGCCGGGCTGTAGATGCCGTACCGGCTTGCCCAGGTGTTCCAGTTGCTGGCGGGCGCGGGTGAAGCGTGTGGCGAACTCGGCGGCGTCCCAGCGGGCGCCGGCGTAATCGGCTTTCACCGCCTGATGATTGGGGTGGAACAGGCTCCAGTCGAAGTTGAAGCAATGGGCGGCGTGCCAGCCGAGGGCGCCGAAACTGTTGGCGAAGCCCCGATAGAGCGGCCCGGCGGCGTAGATGCCCACCAGATCGAGGCCATCGGCGGCTGCGTTGATCTCTGCCAGCACGCTGTTGGTGTCGGGCAACGTGGCCTCGCCGGTCGAGCGGCGGTGCCAGGCCGAGCGCTCCAGTTGCAGGTACGGGTCCGGTGGCAACTGGGCGATGACCAGACGTAGCTGAATCAGGCCCTCTGCCAGGCGTTGGCGGTCGGTGTCGAGATCCCCGGAGAGGGTGATGGCGATTTCCGCGCTGCGGTCATCGCGGATCAGCTTGAGGCGCCCGGTGGCCTGGTTGACATGGCCGGCCTGACGCACCTGGGCGCGATTGAAGCGGATGAATTCGGACTCTTCGGCGCTGTACCAGAGGCTGAAGTCCTCGCCTGCCTGGAGGCTGGAGCCCAGGCTTTCGGCCAAGGCGGTGAAGCGGGATTCTGCGTCGGCCATCACTGGTCTCCTCCAAAGACTTCCACTTGTCTGAACACGCATGCCGGCGAAGCGTGGCCCACGCGCACCACCTGATTGGGCTCGCCCTTGCCGCAATAGGGCGTGCCGTGCACTTCGAAGGTACTGGCATCGCCCACCGCCGCCAGGCTGCGCCAGAAATGTGCGGATACGCCCCGGTAGTTGGGGTTTTTCACGACACCCTTGAGTTCACCATTCTCGATCAATCGGCCCCATTCGCAACCGAACTGGAACTTGTTGCGGGCGTCGTCGATGGACCAGGAACGGTTGGTGCTCATCAGTATGCCGCGCTCGATGCTGCCAATCATTTGCTGCAGGGACTGGTCGCCGGGCTCCAGATTGAGGTTGGCCATGCGGTCGATGGGGGCGCGGTTCCAGTTGCTGGCGCGGCTGTTGGCGACCCCCGGCAGGCCGCTGCGTTGCTGGGACAGCGCACCACCCAGTGGGCGCAGCAGCAGACCGTCCTGGATGAGCATTTCCTTGCGGGCCTGCTGTCCGTCGTCGTCGTGGCTGTAGCTGGCCAACTCTTCGGGAATACCGGGGTCGAAGCTGATATTCAGCAGCGGCGATCCGTACTGGTAGCGCCCGAAGTCTTCGAGCTTCACGAAGCTGGTGCCGGCGTAGTTGCGTTCGTCACCGAGGATGCGGTCCAGCTCCAGCGGGTGGCCGATGGACTCGTGGATTTGCAGCATCATTTGGTCGGGCATCAGTAACAGGTCGGTACGGCCGTTGGGGGTATTGGGTGCCAGCAGCAATTGCAGGGCCTCGTCCGCCACCCGCGCGGCGGCGCCTTCGAAGCCCAGGCGACTGAGTACTTCGGCGCCGCCCTGCTGGCCGCTGCCGTAACCGCCGAAGCTGCGGGTCTGGCTGTCGCCGCCGTCGAAGGCGGTGACGCTGATGCCGGGGTAGGTGAAGTGCAGGTCCTGCCATTGCTCGGCGCCGGCACTATTAAGGTAGAGCTGCTCGTGGCGCTGGCTGTCCAGGAAGAGATTCCAGTTGACCAGGCGCGAGTCGGTGGGGATCTGCGCCGACTCTTCAGCCAGCAGCTCGAAGCGCTCGGCGAGACCGGGAAAGGGTGTGTCCAGGCCCGGCGACTGGTAATGGGCGCTGCTGCGGGGCGGTTCCAGGCGGCTCTGGTCCACGAGGGCGTAGCGGGCGATTTGCCGCGCCAGTTCCTCGGCCCGCTCCAGGGCCCGTTGCAGGCCGGCAAGACTGAGGTCGGCGGTGGCTGCGTAGGCTTCGACGCCGGTCAGGCGCACACTGACCATGGCGCCCATGTCCTGACTGAGGAACGGCGGTTCGGCGACGCCGCGACGCAGCATGGCCTGCTCAGAAGTCTGGCGGACGATGCGCAGCGAATGGAACTCGGCGCGGCTGGCAAGGGCGGCAAAACGCTGCCTGAAACTGTCGAACACGGAACGCTCCATGGCCCGGATGAATCGGTGCTGGCGCCGCCGTCAACTCACGGCGGCAGGTCAGTAAGCATAGTAAGTAGCGTAAGCACTAGGTAAATAGCCGGTAAATTGACTTTGCCTCCTGCTTTCAACTGCTTATCGTTCACGCTTCCGTACAGCTCGACCTGAATCATGTCCCTGATCACTGAAAAATCCCCGAAGTCCCGCTCCCTCCGCCATTGGCTGACCATCGCGGTCGCACTGCTGGCGCTTCTTGCCCTGATCTGGTGGCTCTGGCCGGAGACGGTGGCCAAGCCCAATCACCAGGGTGGCCGGGGAGGGCCAGGCCGTCCGGGGTTCGGCGCGTTTTCCGGACCGGTCCCGGTGCGCGTGGCGACCATCACCCAGGGGGATTTCCCGGTCTATCTCAAGGCCCTCGGCACCGTGACCGCGTTGAACACCGTCAACGTGCGCGGCCGGGTGGATGGCGAGCTGGTCAAGCTGCAGTTCGAGGAAGGCCAGCAAGTGAAGGCCGGCGACCTGCTGGCGGTGATCGACCCGCGCCCCTATCAGGTGGCCCTGCAACAGGCCGAAGGCACCCTGGCGCAGAACCGCGCGCAGTTGAAGAACGCCGAGATCGACCTGGCCCGCTACCGTGGCCTCTATGCCGAAGACAGCATCGCCAAGCAGACCCTGGACACCCAGGAAGCCCTGGTGGCCCAGTACCGCGGCACCGTCAAGACCAATGAGGCAGCCGTCGCCGAGGCCAGCCTGAACCTCGGCTTCACCCAGGTGCGCGCGCCCATCTCCGGCCGCCTCGGCCTGCGTCAGGTGGACCTGGGCAACCTGGTGACCAGCGGGGACGCCACGCCGCTGGTGGTCATCACCCAGACCAAGCCCATCAGCGTTGCCTTCACCCTGCCCGAAGGCCAGTTGCCGACGGTGGTCAGCCGCTTCCGCTCCGGCCAGCCGCTGGTGGTGGAGGCCTGGGATCGCAACGACAAGGCCAAGCAGGCCGAAGGCGTGCTGCAGAGCCTGGACAACCAGATCGACACCACCACCGGCACCCTCAAGCTGAAGGCCCGTTTCGCCAACGACGACGAAACCCTGTTCCCCAACCAGTTCGTGAACATCCGCCTGCGCGCCGAAATGCTGCCCCAGGCCGTGCTCATCCCGTCGGCCGCAGTGCAGTTCGGCAGTCAGGGCTCCTTCGCCTACGTGATGGATGGCGAGAAGAAGGTCAAGGTGCGCATGCTGGAAACCGGCCCGGACGACGGCGAGCGCACGGTAGTCAGAAGCGGCCTGCAGCCGGGCGAGCGCGTGGTGCTGGAAGGCACCGACCGCCTGCGCGATGGCAGCGAAGTGGAAGTGGTCCACGACGCCGACCAGGTTCCCGCCCAGCCCGCCGAGCAGCTGCAGGGCGCCAAGCCTGAAGGCCAGGACGCGAAAGGCGGCGTATGAACCTCTCACGCCTGTTCATCCTGCGACCGGTCGCCACCACCCTGAGCATGCTGGCGATTCTCCTCGCCGGCCTGATCGCCTACCGCCTGCTGCCGGTTTCCGCGCTGCCGGAAGTGGACTACCCGACCATCCGCGTTCTCACCCTGTACCCGGGCGCGAGCCCGGATGTGATGACCAGCGCCGTCACCGCGCCGCTCGAACGCCAGTTCGGGCAGATGCCGGGGCTGACCCAGATGTCGTCCACCAGCTCTGGCGGGGCCTCGGTCATCACCCTGCGATTCAGCCTGGAAGTGAAGCTGGACGTGGCCGAGCAGGAGGTGCAGGCGGCCATCAACGCGGCCACCAACCTGCTGCCCAACGACCTGCCGGCGCCGCCGGTCTACAACAAGGTCAACCCGGCCGACACGCCGGTGCTGACCCTGGCCATCAGCTCGAAAACCATGCCGCTGCCCAAGCTGCATGACCTGGTGGACACCCGCATGGCGCAGAAGCTGGCGCAGATCAACGGCGTCGGCATGGTCAGCATCGCCGGCGGTCAGCGCCAGGCCGTGCGCATTCGCGTCAACCCCGAGGCCCTGGCCGCCAACGGCCTGAACCTGTCCGACGTGCGCAGCCTGGTGGGCGCTTCCAATGTCAACCAGCCCAAGGGCAACTTCGATGGCCCGACCCGCGTCTCCATGCTGGACGCCAATGACCAGCTGAAGTCCGCCGAGGAGTACGCCAACCTCATCCTCGCCTACAACAATGGCGCGGCCCTGCGTCTGAAGGATGTGGCGGAAATCGTCGACGGCGCCGAGAACGAACGCCTTGCCGCCTGGGCGAACCAGAACGAATCGGTGCTGCTGAACATCCAGCGCCAGCCCGGCGCCAACGTGATCGAAGTGGTGGACCGTATCCAGGCGCTGCTGCCCACCATCACCGCCAATCTGCCGGCGGGCCTGGACGTGGTGGTGCTCACCGACCGCACCCAGACCATCCGCGCCGCCATCACCGACGTGCGCCACGAGCTGTTCCTCGCCATCGCCCTGGTGGTGATGGTGACCTTCCTGTTCCTGCGTCGCCTGAGTGCCACCATCATCCCGTCCATTGCCGTGCCGCTGTCCCTGGTGGGTACCTTCGCGGTGATGTACCTGGCCGGTTTCTCCATCAACAACCTGACCCTGATGGCGCTCACCATCGCCACCGGCTTCGTGGTGGACGACGCCATCGTCATGCTGGAGAACATCGCCCGTCACCTGGAGGAGGGCGAGACGCCGCTCAACGCCGCGCTCAAGGGCGCCCGGCAGATCGGCTTCACCCTGATTTCCCTGACCTTCTCGCTGATCGCCGTGCTGATCCCCTTGTTGTTCATGGCGGATGTCGTGGGCCGGCTGTTCCGCGAATTCGCCATCACCCTGGCGGTGGCGATCCTGATCTCGCTGGTGGTTTCCCTGACCCTGACGCCGATGATGTGCGCGCGGCTGCTCAAGCGCGAAGCCAACGAAGAGGAGGGTGGTTTCTACAAGGCCAGCGGTGACTTCATCGACGGCATGATCGCCCGCTACGGCCGTGGCCTGACCTGGGTGCTCAAGCACCAGGGCCTGACCCTGCTGGTGGCCCTGGGCACCCTGGCGCTCACGGTGGTGCTCTACCTCGCCGTGCCCAAGGGCTTCTTCCCGGTGCAGGACACCGGCGTCATTCAGGGCATCACCGAGGCGCCGCAGTCGGTGTCGTTCCGTTCCATGAGCGAGCGCCAGCAGAAGGTCGCCGCGCTCATCCTCAAGGACCCGGCCGTGGCCAGCCTGACGTCCTACATTGGCGTCGACGGCGACAACGTCACCCTCAACAGCGGCCGCATGCTGATCAACCTCAAGCCCCACGGCGAGCGTGATGTGACCGCGACCGAGGTAATCCAGCGCCTGCAACCGGAGCTGGATCAGCAGAGCGACATTCGCCTGTACCTGCAGCCGGTGCAGGACCTGACCATCGAAGACCGGGTCAGCCGTACCCAGTTCCAGTTCAGCCTGGAGTCCCCCGACGCCGACCTGCTCAACGCGTGGACCGGCAAGCTGGTGGACGCCCTGCGCCAACAGCCGGAGCTCGCCGATGTGGCCAGCGACCTGCAGGACAAGGGCCTGCAGGTCTACCTGAACATCGACCGCGACATGGCCGGACGCCTGGGCGTGGAAATCTCCGCCATCACCGACGCGCTCTACGACGCCTTCGGCCAGCGGCAGATTTCCACCATCTTCACCCAGGCCAGCCAGTACCGCGTGGTGCTGGAGTCCGCCGCCGGCGAAGTGATCGGTCCGCAGGCGTTGCAGCAGATTCACGTCGCCAACCGCGACGGCGGGCAGGTTCCGCTGTCCACGCTGGCCCGTGTGGAGGAGCGCCAGACGCAACTGGCCATCAACCACATCGGCCAGTTCCCCGCCGTGACCCTGTCCTTCAACCTGGCACCGGGCGTGGCCCTGGGCGAGGCGGTGGCGGTGATCGAGCGGGTGCAGCAGGACATCGGCATGCCCGAAGGCATCCAGACCCGCTTCCAGGGCGCGGCGGCGGCCTTCCAGGCCTCGCTGTCCAGCACGCTGCTGCTGATCCTCGCCGCGGTGGTGACCATGTACATCGTGCTGGGCGTGCTCTACGAGAGCTACATCCACCCGGTGACCATCCTTTCCACGCTGCCCTCGGCAGGCGTCGGCGCCTTGCTGGCGCTGCTGCTGACCGGCAATGACCTGGGCCTGATCGCCATCATCGGCATCATCCTGCTCATCGGCATCGTGAAGAAGAACGCCATCATGATGATCGACTTCGCCCTGGAGGCGGAGCGGCACCAGGGCATGAGCCCTGAGGCGGCGATCTACCAGGCGGCGCTGCTGCGCTTCCGGCCGATCCTGATGACCACCCTGGCGGCCCTGTTCGGCGCCATCCCGCTGATGCTCGCCACCGGTTCCGGCGCCGAATTGCGTCAGCCGCTGGGTCTGGTGATGGTCGGCGGTCTGCTGCTGTCGCAGATCCTGACCCTGTTCACCACGCCGGTGATCTACCTGGCCTTCGATCGCCTGGCCCGCCGCTTCACCGGCCGCAGTGCGGCGGGGGTAGCGGTATGAGTCGCTTTTGCTCCCTCTCCCCTTGGGAGAGGGCTGGGGAGAGGGGTGCTATGCCCCGCTCGGAGTCCAGCAACGCCCACCATCCCTCATCCGACCCTTCGGGCCACCTTCTCCCAGAGGGAGAATGGAAATGAACCTCTCCGCCCCCTTCATCCACCGCCCGGTCGCCACCATGCTGCTGAGCCTGGCGATCCTGCTGCTGGGCAGCGTCAGCTTCGGCCTGCTGCCGGTGTCGCCGCTGCCGCAGATGGATTTCCCGGTGATCACCGTGCAGGCCAGCCTGCCCGGTGCGAGCCCGGAGATCATGGCGTCCAGCGTCACCACGCCGTTGGAGCGGTCCCTCGGCACCATCGCCGGCATCAGCCAGATGACCAGCCGCACCAGCCAGGGCTCGACGCGGATCATCGTGCAGTTCGACCTGGACCGGGACATCAACGGCGCCGCCCGCGACGTGCAGGCGGCCATCAACGCCTCGCGCAACCTGCTGCCCAGCGGCATGCGCAGCATGCCCACCTACAAGAAGGTCAACCCGTCCCAGGCGCCGATCATGGTGCTGTCGCTGACCTCCGACGTGCTGGAAAAAGGCCAGCTCTACGACATGGCGTCCACCATCCTGGCCCAGAGCCTGTCCCAGGTTAAGGGCGTGGGTGAGGTGCAGATCGGCGGCAGCTCCCTGCCGGCCGTGCGGGTGGAACTGGAGCCGCAACTGCTGACCCAGTACGGCATCGCCCTGGACGACGTGCGCAGCGCCATCGCCGCGGCCAACCAGCGTCGGCCCAAGGGTGCCGTGGAAGACGACAGCCGCCATTGGCAGGTGGGTGCCAATGACCAGTTGGAGAAGGCCGCCGACTATGCGCCGCTGATCCTCCGCTACCAGGACGGCGCGGCCCTGCGCCTGGGCGATGTGGCCAAGGTCCGCGACGCGGTGGAAGACCGCTACAACAGCGGCTTCTTCAACGACGATGCGGCGGTGCTGCTGGTGATCAACCGCCAGGCCGGCGCCAACATCATCGAGACCATCGAAAGCATCAAGCAGCAGTTGCCGGCCTTGCAGGCGGTGCTGCCGGCCACCGTCAAGCTGGACCTGGCCATGGACCGCTCGCCGGTGATCCGCGCCACCCTGCACGAGGCCGAACGCACCCTGCTGATCGCCGTGGGCCTGGTGATCCTGGTGGTCTACCTGTTCCTCGGCAACCTGCGCGCCTCGCTGATTCCGGCGCTGGCGGTGCCGGTCTCCCTGGTGGGCACCTTCGCCGCGATGTACCTGATGGGCTTCTCGCTCAACGTGCTGTCGCTGATGGCGCTGATCCTCGCCGCCGGCCTGGTGGTGGACGATGCCATCGTGGTGCTGGAGAACATCTCGCGGCACATCAATGACGGCATGGCGCCCTTCAAGGCGGCGTTGCAGGGCACCCGTGAAGTGGGCTTCACCCTCCTGTCGATGAACCTCTCGCTGGTGGCGGTGTTCGTCTCCATCCTCTTCATGGGCGGCATCATCGACCGGCTGTTCCGCGAGTTCTCCCTGACCCTGGCGGTGGCCATCCTGGTCTCGCTGCTGGTCTCCCTGACCCTGACGCCCATGCTCTGCGCCCGCTGGCTCAAGCCCCACGTGCCGAACAAGGACAGCCGCCTGCAACGCTGGAGCGAGGCGCTGCATCACCGCATGGTGGCCCTCTATGACCGCACCCTGGGCGTCGCCCTGCGCCATCCGCGCCTGACCCTGGCCAGCCTGCTGCTGACCATCGCCTGCAACGTTGCCCTCTATGTGCTGGTGCCCAAGACCTTCCTGCCGCAGCAGGACACCGGCCAGTTGATCGGCTTCATCCGTGGCGATGACGGCCTGTCCTTCAGCGTGATGCAGCCGAAGATGGAAACCTTCCGCCGCGCGGTGCTCAAGGACCCGGCGGTGGAAAGCGTGGCCGGCTTCATCGGTGGCAGTGGCGGCATCAACAACGCGTTCATGATCGTGCGCCTGAAGCCGATCAAGGAGCGCAAGGACTCGGCGCAGAAGGTCATCGAACGGCTGCGTGCCAATCTGCCCAAGGTGCCCGGCGGCCGGCTGATGCTGATGGCCGACCAGGACCTGCAATTCGGTGGGGGCCGTGAACAGCGCAGTTCACAGTACGAATACGTGCTGCAGACGGGCGAGCTGTCCGACCTGCGCACCTGGCTGCCGAAGGTCACCGCCGCGCTCAAGTCCCTGCCGGAACTCACCGCCATTGACGCCAACGAAGGCGAGGGCGCCCAGCAGATCACCCTGCACGTGGACCGCGACGCCGCCAAGCGCCTCGGGGTAGACATGGCGATGGTCAGCTCGGCGCTGAACAACGCCTACAGCCAGCGGCAGATCTCCACCATCTACGACACCCTGAACCAGTATCAGGTGGTGATGGAGGTCAACCCGAAATACGCCCGGGACCCGGAAACCCTCAAGCAGGTCCAACTGGTCACTGCCGATGGCCTGCGCGTGCCGCTGTCCAGCTTCGCCCGCTACGAACGCAGCCTGGAGGAGGACCGGGTCAACCACGAGGGCCAGTTCGCCTCGGAAAGCATCGCCTTCGACCTGGCCCCTGGCGTCAGCCTCGACAAGGCCACCGTGGCCGTCGAGAAAGCGGTGGCCGCCATCGGCCTGCCCAGTTCGGTGATCGCCCGCATGGGCGGCAGCGCGGATGCCTTCCAGGCCACCCAGCAGAACCAGCCGTGGATGATCCTCGCCGCGCTGGTGCTGGTGTACCTGGTGCTGGGCATCCTCTACGAGAGCTACATCCACCCGCTGACCATTCTCTCCACGCTGCCTTCGGCGGGCGTCGGCGCGCTGCTGGCGATCCTGCTCACCGGCGGGGAGTTCAGCCTGATCTCGCTGCTGGGCCTGTTCCTGCTGATCGGCGTGGTGAAGAAGAACGCCATCATGATGATTGACCTGGCCCTGCAACTGGAGCGCCACGACGGCCTGTCCCCGGACGAGTCCATCCGCCAGGCCTGCCTGTTGCGCCTGCGGCCGATCCTGATGACCACCATCGCCGCCATCCTCGGCGCCGTACCGCTGCTGATCGGCGGCGCCGAGGGGGCGGAAATGCGCCAACCCCTGGGCGTGGCCATCATCGGCGGTCTGGTGCTGAGCCAGTTGCTGACCCTCTACACCACCCCCGTGGTCTACCTCTACCTCGACCGCCTGCGCCATCGCTTCAACCGCTGGCGCGGTGTGCGCACTGACGCTGCTCTGGAAACACCGCTATGAACACCGCTGTTCCTTCCCTGAACCCCCTGCGTCGCGCCGTGGCCCTGGCCCTGGCGGGCCTGCTGCTCGGCGGCTGCGCCATCGGCCCGGATTACAAGCGCCCCGAGCAAGCGGTGCCGATGCAGTTCAAGCACGCCGAAGGCTGGACCCTGGCGAGCCCGGCGGACCTCGAACACCGTGGTCGCTGGTGGGAGCTGTACGGCGATGCGACCCTCAACGACCTGCAGCAGCGCCTGGAAATCTCCAACCAGACCCTGGCCCAGTCCGTCGCCCAGTACCGCCAGGCCCAGGCTCTGGCCCGTGGCGCCCGTTCCTCGTTCTTCCCCTCGGTCACCGGCAATGTCAGCAAGACTCGCTCGGGGCAGGGCGGTGGCGACAGCACCGTACGCCTTTCCGACGGTTCCACGGTCACCAGCTCCGGCGGCGGTGGTGTGTCCAAGAGCTACGACGCCAGCCTCGGGGTGAACTGGGAAATCGACCTCTGGGGCAAGCTGCGTCGCCAGCTGGAGTCCGACACCGCGAGCATGGAGGCCAGCGCCGCCGACCTCGCTGCCGCACGCCTCAGCCTGCAATCGGAGCTGGCGCAGAACTACCTGCAACTGCGGGTGCTGGACGCCCAGAAACGCCTGCTGGAGGCCACCGTTGCCGCCTACCAGCGCTCGTTGACCCTGACCGAGAACCAGTACAAGGCCGGCATCGTCACCCGCGCCGACGTGGCCCAGGCCACCACCCAGCTGAAGAGCACCCAGGCCCAGGCCATCGACCTCAAGTTCCAGCGTGCGCAGCTGGAGAACGCGATTGCCGTGCTGGTGGGCGTGCCGCCGGCGGACTTCAGCCTCGCCGAAGTGGACAGCGTGCCGGCGCTGCCCGACGTGCCGGCGCTGCTGCCGTCGCAATTGCTGGAGCGTCGCCCCGACGTGGCCTCCGCCGAGCGCAACGTCATGGCCGCCAACGCCCAAATCGGCGTCGCCAAGTCCGCCTACTTCCCCAGCCTGAGCCTGAGCGCTGCCGGGGGGTATCGCACTGGCAGCCTGCACGACTGGATCACCACGCCGAACCGCTTCTGGTCCATTGGTCCGGAATTCGCCATGACCCTGTTCGACGGCGGCCTGATCCGCTCCCAGGTAGCTCAGGCCGAAGCCAGCTACGACCAGACCGTGGCCGTCTACCGCCAGACCGTGCTGGACAGCTTCCGCGAGGCGGAGGACTACATGGTGCAGCTGGACGTGCTGGAAGAAGAGAGCGGGGTGCAGCAGGAAGCGCTGGACGCCGCCCGCGATGCCCTGCGCCTGATCACCAACCAGTACAAGGCCGGCACCGTGGACTACAACAGCGTGGTCACCAACCAGGCCACGGCGCTGAACAACGAACGCACCGTCCTGACCCTGACGGGCAGCCGCCTGACCACCAGTGTCCAACTGATCGCCGCGCTGGGCGGGGGCTGGGAGCAGGGGCAGCTTGAGGCGGTGGATTCGGATTCGGACGAGACGCCTTAGGCCGGTTTGGTCTGCCGTAGGATGCGGTGGAGCGAAGCGATACCCAACAGCACCGATTGATGGGTATCGCAAGCTCCACCCATCCTACGTTACTGCTCCCCCTGGGTGAGGGAGGCCAGGGTTGGCAGGGAATCACAGAGCTACCCGGTCATTACTGGCACCTCGCACAGCACCTTCAACCGCTCCACCAATTCCTCTCCCGCCCGCCCCAACCCCGCCCGCCCATACAATGCCAGGCGCAGCCCCTGGATCTCCGGCAGGTCCTCTGCCTCGCCAAGCAACCGATGCTCCGGCCCCAGCACCCGTAGCGGCAGCAGGCTGACCCCCAGGCCCGCCGCCACTGCCGCGCGTACGCTGGCCAGGCTGGCGCTGGAGTACGCGATGCGCCAGCGCCGGCCTTGCACATCGAGGCCGTGGAGCATTTCGCTGCGGTACAGGCCTCCGGCGGGGAACACCACCAGCGGCAAGGGTTCGCGGCCATAGGTGGGTCGACTTGCGCTGTCCACCCAGCCGAGGGGTTCCGGCCAGGAGGCCAGGCTGTCGCCGCCATCCCCCATGCGCTTGACCAGCAGCAGGTCGAATTCGCCGCCCTGGTACAGCCGCAGCAGCTCCGGGCTGAGACCGCTGGTCACCTCCAGGCGCACCCCGGGATGGGCGGCGGAAAATTCCGCCAGCACCGGCATCAGCCGTTCGGCGGCGAAGTCTTCGGGGACGCCCAGGCGCAGCACGCCGCCGCCGGGCTGGTGGCGCAGCATCTCTGTGGCTTCCTCCTGCAGGGCGAGGATGCGCCGCGCGTAGCCCAGCAATTGTTCGCCTTCGGGCGTGGCCACCACCTGGCGCTGGCTGCGGTCCAGCAGGCGGCAGTCGAGGCTTTCCTCCAGCCGGCGCAACTGCTGGCTGACGGTGGACTGGGTGAGGTGCAGCCGTTCGGCGGCGCGGGTGAAATTGCCGCAATCGGCCACCGCCACGAAGCTGCGCAGGAGGAGGGGATCGAACATGGTTGTATGCCTGTGTCCACTGGTAAGCATGGTTATATTTAATTTCAGAATACTTGACCAGCCAGACATAATTTCGCCCATTCGACCCCCGTGCGGAGGCAGCCCATGAGTAGCGGAATCATCACCAGCCTGTTCCTGGCCACCGGGCTCTTTCTGGCTGGCCAGGCAACCGCGGGCGATACCCCGGCCCAGCGTCTCCTGCAGGCGGCCGGCGAAGGCGACCTCGCCACGGTCAGCGCGTTGCTGGAACAGGGCGTGTCGGTGGATGTGCGCGATGACGCTGGCAATACGCCGCTGCTGCTGGCCACCGCCGCCAATCGGGTGGACGTGGCTCGCCGGCTGATGGACGCCGGTGCCGACGTCAACCTGCAGAACCGCATGCAGGACAGCGCCTACCTGCTGGCCGGTGCCAGCGGTCACCAGCAAATTCTCGAGATGACCCTGGCCCACGGCGCCGACCTGCGCAGCACCAACCGCTTTGGCGGCACGGCCCTGATCCCGGCCTGCGAGCGCGGGCATGTGGAGACGGTGCGGACCTTGATCGCCGCTGGTGTCGACCTCGATCACGTCAACAAGCTGGGTTGGACCTGCCTGCTGGAAGCCGTGCTGCTGGGTGACGGCGGCCCCGCTCACCAGCGCATCGTCGAGATGCTGATCGCCGCCGACGCGGACCTCGACCTGCCGGACAACGATGGCATCACCCCCTTGCAACACGCCGAACAGCGCGGCCAGCAGGCCATCGCCGCCAAGCTGCGCGCGGCCGGCGCCCGCTGAATGATGGAGCAACCCCATGTCTGAAGATCGCAACTATCTCGAACAGGCCGTGGAACTGGCGCGACAGAATGTCGAGCAGGGCGGCCGTCCTTTCGGCGCCTTGCTGGTGCGCGACGGCCAGGTACTGGCCCGCGCGGTGAACGAGATACACCTGACCCAGGACCCGACCTGCCACGCCGAACTCCAGGCCATCCGCGCCGCCAGCCGGCAACTCGGTCCGCGCCTGGACGGCTGCGTGATCTATGCCAGCGGGCAACCGTGCCCCATGTGCCTGGCGGCCATGCACTTGTGCGGCGTGAGCCGCGTGGTGTTTGCCGCGGCCAATGCCGTGGGCGAACCCTTTGGCCTGTCCACCGCTGCCGTCTATCAGCAGATGGCGCTGCCCCTGGACGCGCAGAAACTGGATATCCAGCACCTGCCGCAGCCGGCCATGGCCGAGATCTACGCCCGCTGGAAGGCCTTGCATGCCACGCGCTGATCGCTTCGAAAACCTGGCCGGCTGGGCGTTGCTGGTGGTCCTGGGGCTGAACCTGCGGCCCATCCTCGCCTCGGTCAGCCCGTTGCTGGCGGATATCCGCAACGCCACGGGAATGGGCTTCCAGACCGCCTCGCTGCTCACCACGCTGCCGGTGATCTGCATGGGCCTGGTGGCGCTGCTGAGCAATCGACTGGGTGGCCTGGGCGAGCGGCGGGGCATCGGCTTCGGGCTCGCACTGATCGCCGGCGCCTGCCTGGCGCGCCTGCTGTGCGGCCAAGCCGGCCCGCTATTGGCCACGGCCTTGCTGGGGGGCGCCGGGGTGGCGTTGATCCAGGCGCTGCTGCCGGCCGTCATCAAGCGTCGCTTCGAGGGACGGGTGGCCCTGGCCATGGGCGTCTATTCGGCCTCCCTGATGGGGGGCGGGGGCATGGCGGCACTGACCAGCCCGCTGCTGGCCCATCACTTCGAGCATTGGCAGGCGGGCCTTGGGCTCTGGCTGGTGCCCGCGTCGCTGGCCCTGGTGCTCTGGCTGGCGCGGCCCCTGCCGAGTTCTGCGCCCGTCGCCGCAGGGCGATCCGTGAGCTTCATACGTAACCGCCGTGCCTGGTTGCTGGCCCTCTATTTCGGCCTGGTGAACTGCGGCTACATGAGCATGGTGGCCTGGCTGCCGGCCTACTATCAGCAGCTGGGTTGGAGCCCGACCCGCAGCGGCTCGCTGCTGGCGTTCATGACCCTCTTCCAGGTGCTGGCGGCCCTGACCATGCCGGCCCTGGCCCAGCGTGGTACCGACCGCCGACCGCTGCTCTCGGTCAGTTTGATTGCCCAGGCGGTGGGTTTTGCCGGGCTGATCTGGGCGCCGCTGGAGCTGTTCGCCCTGTGGATCGCCCTGATCGGCTTCGGTCTGGGCGCCTGCTTCGCCCTCAGTCTGATTCTTACCCTCGACCACCGCCGCGACCCCCGCGAGGCCGGCCAACTGGCTGCGTTCGTCCAGGGCGTGGGATTCCTGATCAACGCGGTGTCGCCCTGGCTCAGCGGCTGGCTGCGGGAGCTGACGGGAGGCTTCACCGCGGCCTGGCTGGTGCTGGTGGTGGGTGTGGTGCTGATGCTCGGCGTCACCCGGCTGTTCAGCCCGGCCAGTTATCGGCCGATGGTCGGCCAGGCACCTTTGGCAGAACCGGCGTAGGTCACTCCCGGGGTCGCTGTGCTGCCCATGGCGAATGGATTCGCCCCGGCAGGGTACGGAGCGTCGCTACCCCCTGATAACCGGTCCCGCACAACACGATAACTGCGGCTATACCACTGAAAAGGCCCTGAAATCGGCACTAGCCGTGGCTTGGAGGGCCTGTAGGGGAGATCCGCATGCCACAAGCTGCCAGAACCGCGATTGTCACCGGGGCGTCCCGTGGCATCGGCGCTGCCATCGCGCGGCGCCTTGCTGCGGAAGGTATCCAGGTAGTGGTCAATTACGCCTCGCGACCGGAGGCTGCAGAACAGGTGGTGGACGACATCAGGCGGGCCGGAGGGCGGGCCTATCCGGTGCTGGCCGATGTCAGCGACCCGGTGGCGGTCACCGTCCTCTTCGACCAGACGGAAATGGAGTTCGGAGGCGTCGACATCCTGGTCAACAACGCCGGGGTGATCCAGCCCGGACTGGTCCCCCTCGCCGATACCGAGATGGCGCTCTACGACCGGCTCTTTGCCATCAACACCCGGGGCACCTTCAATACCCTGAAACTCGCTGCCACGCGTCTGCGCAGTGGCGGGCGCATCGTCAACCTGTCCAGCAGCGTCGTGGGGCTGAGCCTGCCGGGCTACGCCATCTACGCGGCGTCCAAGGCGGCGGTGGAAACCATGAGCGCAATCTTCGCCCGCGAGCTGCGCGGGCGGAATATCTCGGTCAACTGCGTTGCGCCGGGCCCCACGGCGTCCAATCTGTTCCTGGAAGGCAAGCCGCAGGAGATCGTGGAGCGCCTGGTCAAGCAGGCTCCGCTGGAGCGGCTGGGCAACCCCGAGGACATCGCCAACCTGGTGGCCTTCCTGGTCGGGCCGGAAGGCGCCTGGGTGAATGGTCAGACCTTGCGGGTCAATGGCGGGATCGTCTGAGAGTCTGCGCCACGACCGGCTGCGCGTCGCTGGCTCGATCGTGGTCAGGCTCCAGGAAGGAGGTCAATCATGAACGGCTACCAGCTCACCCTCTACACCCAGCAGAACCGCCGGCATGAGGGCAAGATGCTGGCTGACTGGATCGTCAGCCTCGCCATGGAGATGGGCTTGCGCGGTGCCACCCTGGTGTCCGGCATCGAGGGCTTCGGCCACACCCGGCAATTCCATTCCCACCACTTCTTCGAGATGGCCGACCAGCCGATGCTGATCGTCATGGCCCTGACCGAAGCCGAATGCGACGCCCTGCTGCAGCGTCTGGAGCTGGCGGGCTTGACCCTGTTCTACGTGAAGGTGGCAGCCGAGTTCGGCGTGTTGGGGGCACCGGTGGATGCCTGAGCGGCGGCTCTGCGACAATCGCCGCCTTCATCTCCTGACAAGGCTTCCTGATGAACCCCGAAGACCTGCTGCTCCTGGTCACCCGAGAAATGCCCTATGGCAAGTACAAGGGCCGCCTGATCGCCGACCTGCCCGGGCACTACCTCAACTGGTTCGCCCGCGAGGGCTTTCCCAAGGGGGAGATCGGCCGGCTGCTGATGCTGATGCAGGAGATCGACCACAACGGGCTGAAGCCGCTGCTGGAGCCGCTGCGCAAGGGTAGGGGGCCGGTTCGCGGCTGAGCCCGACTACCCGGCGCGCCTCCGCAGTACCAGCAACACCAGCGTTGCCACACAGAAGCCCGCACCAGCGAGGAAGGTGCTCGCCGCGCCCAGGCTCTGCCAGAGCCACCCGGCCAGCACGCTGGCCAGCAGCAGGGCGACGCCGCTTGCGAGGTTGAACAGGCCGAACGCGGTGCCCTTGAGATCGGGTGGTGTGGTTTGCGCCACCAGCGCGGCGAGGATGCCCTGGCTGAACCCCATGTGCAGGCCCCAGAAGGCCACGCCGGCCAGCAGCAGGGCGGGCGAATCGGCCCGAGCCAGCAGGAGGTCCGCGACGATCAGCAGGACCAGGGAGAAGGCCAGCAGCCGGGTGCGGCTGAGGCGATCGGACCAGTGGCCGGCGGGGTAGGCGGACAGCATGTAGAAGCCCGCCATCACCACCATCACCAGGGGCACCCAGGTAGCGGAGAAACCCGCGTCCTGCGCCCGCAGCACCAGGAAGGCCTCGCTGAAGCGGGCGAGGCTGAACAGGGCGCCCAGGCCCACCACCCACCCGTAGGCCGGCGGGAAGCGGCGCCAGACCGAGAGCCGGATGGGCGAGCGCATGCGGTGGGTGCCGTGGCCGACGGAGGGTTCCTGTACGCCGACCACGATCAGCCCCACGGAGACCAGCGCCGGAAGCACGGCGAACCAGAGCACCAGACCGATATCGCCCGCCAGCAGGGTCATCAGCAGGATCGCCAGCAGTGGCCCGAGGAAGGCTCCGACGGTGTCCATGGCCTGGCGCAGGCCGAAGCAGGCACCACGAATTTCCGGCGGGGCGACATCCGCCACCAGGGCATCCCGTGGTGCACCGCGAATGCCCTTGCCGACGCGGTCCAGCAGTCGGGCCACCAGTACCTGGTCGGCGGAGGCGGCAAGGGGGAAGAGCGGCTTGGTCAGGGCCGCCAGGCCATAGCCGAACAGCAGCAGCCCCTTGCGCTTGCCCAGGTAGTCGCTGATGGCCCCCGAGAAGACTTTTACGATCAGCGCCGTGGCCTCCGCCAGGCCTTCGATCAGGCCCACCGCGAGCATGCTCGCGCCCAGGCTGCCCACCAGAAACAGCGGCAGCAGGCTGTGCACCAGCTCGGAAGAAAGGTCCATGAACAGGCTGACGAAGCCCAGTGCCCAGACCGTGCGCGGGATGCTGCGGGTGGTGGCGGAGATGGGCATGTCCCTGTCCTGTCGGGGCGGCTGGTCTCAGGTTAGCAAGAGGGCGGTGAGGCGCCTGTGACGACTCGAATGCCTGGCTAGCAGGGTAGGGTGTGCCGTGCGCACCCTACGAGGTTGGATCCGTCGCACCCAATGAAGCCCGCCGTCAGTCCCGCTCTTCCAGCTCCGCCAGTCGGTAACCCACGCCATGGATCGTGTGCAGCAGCGGCCGGTCGAAGGGCTTGTCCAGCACCTGGCGCAGCTGGTGGATGTGGCTGCGCAGGCTGTCGCTGTCCGGGCAGTTGTCGCCCCAGAGGGCTTCTTCCAGCACTTCGCGGCGTACCACCGCCGGGCTCTTGCGCATCAGGGTGGTGAGCAGCTTGTGGCCGATGGGGTTGAGTTTCAGCGGCTGGCCGGATCGGGTGGCTTCCAGGGTGTCCAGGTCGTAGCAGAGGTCGGCCACTTGCAGGCGGGTCTTGCGCCCGCCCTGGCTGCGGCGCACGACGGCCTCGATGCGGGCCACCAGCTCGGACAAGGCGAAGGGCTTGACCAGGTAGTCGTCGGCACCGGCTTTCAGTCCGGCCAGGCGGTCGTCCAGGGTGTCGCGGGCGGTGAGCATGATGATCGGCGTGTCGCGCCGGGCGTCCTGGCGCAGGCGGTTGCACAGCTGCAGGCCGTCGATACCGGGCAGCATGATGTCCAGCACGATCAGGTCGTAGTGCTGGGTGGTCGCCAGGTGCAGGCCGCTGAGGCCGTCCTGGGCGCAATCGACGACGTAGCCCTTGAGCTGGAGGTAGTCCAGCACGTTGGCGAGGATGTCGCGATTGTCTTCGATGATCAGTACGCGCACGGATGTCCCCCTGTACAGCGCCGTGGCGCCGTTTATGGATTTTTCACAAGTCCTTTACCGACTGCTCACGCAGGGGCGGGCAGACTGCGGCGGTCCTACTCGCACAAGGCCCCCACAATGCCCCACTCGCGTCCCTTCAACTTCCTGCTCTGGAGCGTCCTGCCCCTGACGGTCATGGCGCTCCTGCTGTTCCTCGACGTGCCCCGGCTGGACTTCGCCCTGGCACATCTGTTCTACGACCCCCAGGGGGGCTTCATCGGTCGCCACAGCGCCTTCCTCGAAGACGTACTGCACGACCGCGCCAAACAGGCGGTGATCTTTCTCGGCGTGCTGGCGGTGGTGGGCTTTGTCGTCAGCCTGATGCCCACCCGCCTGCGCCGGTTGCGCCGCCCCCTGGGCTATCTGGTGCTGGCCCTGGGCCTTTCCACCGCCATCGTCACGCCGCTGAAGGCGGTGACCGCCGTCCAGTGCCCCTGGAGCCTGGCGGAGTTCGGCGGCGTCGAGCCCTACGCGCCGCTGCTGGGGCATCACCCCTACGTCGACAAGCCCGGCCGCTGCTGGCCCGGTGGCCACGCTTCAGCCGGTTTCTCCCTGCTGGCCCTGTTCTTCGCCCTGCGGGATCGCCGTCCGCGCCTGGCTCGGGCCGCGCTCGTGGGCGCCCTGGCCCTGGGCAGCCTGTTCTCCGTTGGCCGGATGATGCAGGGAGCGCATTTCCTCTCCCACAACGTCTGGACGCTGCTGTTCGACTGGATGATCTGCCTGGTCTGCTACCGCCTGGTGCTCTATCGCCCGGCACCGGTGGAAGCGGCCGTCATAGGCGCGGCCGAGGTCAGCGTTTCGTGAAGCGGTAGAACAGATTGGGCTCGCTGACCACGTAGAGCCTGCCTTCGTCGTCCAGGGTCAGGCCTTCGGCCTGGCCCGCACTTTCCTTCAGGTCGCCGACGTGCCCGAGCAGGGTGCGGAAGCTGACCATTTCGCCGTTTTCGCCCAGTTCGATCACCAGCCTCGACTCATGGCTGAGCACCAGCAGGTGCCCGGTCCTGGCGTCGAAGTGCAGGTCGGAAATGTCCGTGGCGAAGACGCTGCGATCGATCCAGTCGCTGAGGTCCTGCACCTTGATCTGCATCTTTCCGCCCAGGCTCGCCTTGACCCCGGTGACCGCGAGGAGCTCCCGAGGGTCGCGTTCCTTGGCGACGAAGATGCGGTCGTGGGCAGCGTCGTAGGCCACGCCTTCGAAACCCTTGTTATGGGCGCTGGAGGCCATGTCGAGGGAGAGCGTCTGGGCATCCTTCTTGTCGATGGCCTGGCCCGGCTGTTCAGGGAGCTTGATGATCACCAGCTGTTGCAGGACTTCATCGGTGATGACCGCCATGCCGTCGCCCATGTAGGCCAGGGCTTCCACGTCTTCGAAACCCACCAGCGGGTACTGGGCGGTGATGGTGCCCTCGGTGTCCAGCTCCAGCAGCTTCATGGGGGCGGCGTTGGTCACCGCCAGCAGGCGCTTGCGATCGGAGGCGTAGTCGATGGCGGACAGGTCGTCGTCGATGCCGGAGACGGGGCGCGCCTCGATCTCCACCTGGTAATCCGGCAGCCAGACGCTGCGACCTGCCCATTCATCGGCATGGAGGCGGCTCACGGCGTAGAACCAGGCCCGTTCATGCCAATGGAATTTCACGGAGGCCACTCCGGCCAGGATCAGTGCCGCCAGTCCCGCGCCGTAGACGGCGCGGTTGCGCAGCCGGCGTACCGGCTTGATGTTCATATTGTTGTTTTCCACTGCACTGTGCATCGGGGTGTCCTGTCCGAGGTCGAGGCCTGCCCCAGCCCCCGCTCAAGTCGGGGGCTGGGCGGCCTGCGGTACATCAATCTAGCGGGGTGTTCCAGGTGAAGCGGTAAGGCGCGGTGGCCTCGCTGTCGTGGCACTGGCCGTTGTCGGCATCGGCCTGCACCAGGTACCAGTCTTCATCGTCGCCATCGCCGACCCGCTTGGCCTTGTCGGCCTTGAAACAACGCTCGAGGTCGGCGGGGCGGATCAGGGCATGGCTGGTGGGGTTGTTGCGCAGCCATTCGGCGGCCTTTTCAGCCTGGTGCGACGCGTTCACGCCAAAGTGCACCAGCGGCTGGCGGGCGAAGAGCCAGTGGCCCTCGCGCCAGTTGGTCAGCACCAGATCGCCACCGCCGCTGGTATCGGCCACTTGCTGCATCAGGGCCTGGCGCGCGTTGACCCCTTCCTTGACGGGCTCGATGAATCCGCGGGCGAACCAGGCGAAGAACCACAGAACGGCCAGGCCGATGAAGATCTGCCGTCCGCGCGGGCGCTGGGCGAACCAGCGGCGCAGCAGCCAGGGCACCAGGGGTGCGACCGCCAGGATCAGGCCTGGCAAGGCCGGGTAGATGTAGAGCTTGCGCTTGCCGCTGCTGAGGCTGAAGAACAGCAGCACCAACACCACCCAGCCCAGCAGCACCAGGTAGCGGCCGTCCTTGCCGGCCAGCTTGCGGCGCCAGGCGGGAACCAGCCACGGCAGGGCGAGGACCATGGGCAGCCAGTACTTGGGAATCACCTGGGTGAAGAAGAACCAGAAAGGCTCGCGGTGATGCCAGGCGCTGGCGTAACGCTTGGCGGTCTGCTTCAGGAGGATCTCGCTGAGGTACGCGCGGCTGGCTTCATCGCCGAACAGCGCCACCTTCACCACCAGGGGCACGAGCCAGGTGGCGATCGCCGCCAGGGCGACCAGCAGGCCGAGCAGCCAGGCACGGCTTTCGCCCGGCATCCGCGCCACGCCGCTCCAGCCCTTGCGGGCCGCATAGGCGTAGGGAATCAGCATCAGCGCCGGGAGGAAGCCCACGCCCTTGCTGATGATGCCGAAGCCCATGGCTGCGCAGGCGGCGTAGAACCAGCCCCAGGCCGGGCCGAGCAAGAGGTGCCGGGCCATGCCGTAGAGGCCGATGGCGGTCCAGAGGCAGAGGAACCCGTCGATCTGTCCGGCGCGCTGGATGCTGTAGGTCTGGTAAGTGGCGAGGAACAGCAGGCCGGCGATCATCCCCACCCGGCGGTTCCACAGGCGCGAGGCCAGGTCGTGCAGGCAGGCGGTGGTGACCACCCCGGCCAGCAGGGCCGGCAGGAACAGGGCGATGGTCGGCGACACGCCGAGCTGGTTCAGCAGGGCGATGGCCCACATGAACAGCGGCGGCTTGTCCGGGTAGATCTCGGCGGCGCGATGGGGGATCAGCCAGTCGCCGCTCTGGATCATTTCCAGGGCGACGCCCAGGAAGCGCTCCTCGTCCACGTTGGACGGCTGGCGCATGCCCAGGCCGGCGCTGATCATGGCTGCGGCCAGCAACAGCAGGAGCAGCAGGGAGCTGCGTTGGGAACGGATCAAGCGCATGGGCTCATTGCTCCTTGTCCAGGAGCAGCGTGCTGCCGGCCATGCTCAACCCTCCAGTTCGCGGGGGGTGGTGTTGAAGCGGGTGCGGCGGATCAGCCACCAGACCCCGAAGAGGTCGAGGATGCCCACCAGTGCGCGGTCCAGGTTGCCGTACTTGGAGATGCCGGCGCCGCGCGGGCGGTGGTTGACCGGGTGTACCAGCATGCCGCCCTGGTGGCGCTGGATCAGCGCGGGGATGAAGCGGTGCATGTGGTCGAAGTAGGGGAGCTGGAGGAAGGCTTCGCGCTCGATCATCTTGAGCCCGCAACCGGTGTCCGGCGTGTTGTCCTTGAGCAGGTAGCCGCGCAGGCGGTTGGCGAAGCGCGAGGCCCAGCGCTTGCTGGCGGTGTCGCGGCGATTCACCCGGTGACCGGCGATCAGCTTGAGGTTCAGCGGCGCTTCCGGCGCGCGGACGATGGCCAGCATGCCGGGGATGTCCGCCGGGTCGTTCTGGCCGTCGCCGTCGAGGGTGACCAGCCAGGTGCCCCGGGCGGCCTTGGCGGCGTGATAGATCGACGTGCTCTGGCCCAGCGAGCGGTCATGGCTGAGCACGCGCAGTTGCGGATAGCCGGCGCGCTTCATGGCCAGCAGGTGCGACGCGGTGTTATCGGTGCTGCCGTCGTCGACCACGATCACCTCGAAGGATTCGCCGGACAGCGCCTGGCGAACCTCTTCCAGAAGCGAGGGCAGGTTCTCGGCCTCGTTCTTGGCCGGGATCAATACGGAGAGGTAGGGCGTGTTCGACATTCTGGATCCATTCCTTGATGTGTTCGTTTGGGTCAGCGGACGGTATCGAGGGTCCGAAGCCCATGAAAGTTATTCGGTGCAGGCCGATCCGCTGCACGGCCGACCTGCTGGCCATCGATCAGCACGGCGCGGTTTGGGCATCACGATTGATTCGCTTCTCCCAGCGCGGCGTCAACCTTGTCATCGATGCTCAGGCCGTGGCGATGGCGGTGATACAGGTAGGCGCCGAGCATCCCGGAGACCAGGAACAGCACGACCGCCAGGCCGATTCGCAGCGTCGGCGCGACGTTGATGCCGCTGCCCACGAGGGCGAAGACCAGGGACTGCGGCAGGAAACCTGCGAAGCTGGCGGCCAGGAACGGCGCCATGCGGGTGCTGGAGATGCCGGCGGCCAGGTTGGTCAGCACATTGCTGCCCACCGGCAGGAGACGGATCAGCAGCGTCATCGAGAACGGATGTTCGTGGATGAACTGGTCGAAGCGGGCAGCACGCTTGCCGAGGCGGTCGCGCAGCAGGCCGCGGCCGAACAGCCGGGCGTAGAGGAAGGTGGTGAGGCAGCCCAGCAGCGCCGCGAGGGTCCCCAGCAGGGTGCCGGGGAGCAGGCCGAAGGCATAGCCGGCGAGGAAGGCGATGATCTGCCGGGGCAGGCCTACCGCGGTGAACAGAGCGCCCATGGCCAGGAATAGCAGGGTGCCTTCGAGGCCGTGGCCGCGAATGTGGGCATCGATCCAGGCTTCATTGATCGCGTTGCCGAGGTCGCTGGTGTCGAACAGATAGCCCAACAGGGCCAGGCTGAGGATCAGCCCGAGCCCCTTGAGGATGATGCGCACACTCATCATGGATGTGGCCTGCTTCGGCTGGGCGTCATCCGCGCGAGCGGAGAGTGCCAACTGACCGGATTGGTTTTCCATGTCACATCACACTCCGTAGAACGACCGGTACCAGTCGACGAAATGTGCGACGCCTTCCGCCAGCGGAGTGGCGGGACGGAACCCGGTCCGATGGGCGAGGGCGCTCGCATCGGCCCAGGTCTGCGGCACGTCGCCGGGTTGCATGGGCTTCATCTGCTTGATGGCCTGGACGCCTGTGGCCGCCTCGATGCAGCCGACGAAGTCGAGGAGTCGGACCGGCGAGCCGAGGCCGATATTGAACAGGCGGGCCGGCGGGCCGTTCCTGACCTCGTCCGATTCGTCGGCATAGGGTGCCGGGCAGTCCTGGATGCGGACGATGCCTTCCACCACGTCATCGACGTAGGTGAAGTCCCGCGACATGTCGCCACCGTTGTAGATGTCGATGGGTTGGCCTTCCAGGATCGCCTTGGTGAACTTGAACGGCGCCATGTCCGGGCGTCCCCAGGGGCCGTAGACCGTGAAGAACCGCAGGCCGGTGACGGGAATGCCGTAGAGGTGCGCGTAGGTATGGGCCATCAGCTCGTTGGCGCGCTTGGTGGCGGCATAGAGCGAGACCGGGCTGTCCACGGCGTCTTCGGTGGAGAAGGGTACCTTGCTGTTCATGCCGTAGACGGAGCTGCTGGAGGCGTACACCAGATGCTTGACGTCGCCGTGGCGGCAGCCTTCCAGGATGTTGACGAAGCCCGTCAGGTTGGAATCGGCGTAAGCGTGGGGGTTGTCCAGGGAGTAGCGCACCCCGGCCTGCGCCGCGAGGTGGATGACGCGCTCGAAGCGGTGCTCCCGGAACAGCGTGGCCATGGCCTCGCGGTTGGCGATATCCAGCTTGAGGAAGCTGAAGCCGGGAAGGCTCTGCAGCCGTTCCAGGCGGGCGAGCTTGAGCTCGACGCTGTAGTAGTCGTTGAGATTGTCGACGCCGACGACTTCATGGCCGGCCTCGCACAGGCGCCGGGTCGTATGGAAGCCGATGAAACCGGCGGCGCCGGTGACCAGGATCTTCATTACAGCTTCACCCCGACAGCGTTGCGCCCGATGGGGTAGTAGGCCAGGCCTGCGCGGACGAGATGCGCCGGCTCGAAGATATTGCGGCCGTCGAAGACGACCTGGTCGGCGAGCTGGTCGCGGATCAGGCTGAAGTCGGCAACGCGGAAGTTGAGCCACTCGGTGAGGATCACCAGGGCATCGGCGCCTTCCAGGGCCGCCTCCTTGGAGTCGACCAGCAGCAGGTCGCTACGTTCGCCGTAGATGCGCCGGGCTTCGTGCATGGCTTCGGGGTCGTAGGCGCGGACCTGCGCACCAGCGGCCCAGAGGGCTTCCAGCAGCACGCGGCTGGGCGCTTCGCGCATGTCGTCGGTATTGGGTTTGAAGGCCAGGCCCCAGAGGGCGAAGGTCTTGCCGCTGAGGTCGCCGTTGTAGTGGCGGCTGATGTTCTCGAAGACCTTGTGCTTCTGCCGGTGGTTGACCGCTTCCACCGCTTCCAGCAACTGCGGGCGATAGCCCACCTCGAGCGCGGTGCGTTGCAGTGCCTGGATGTCCTTGGGGAAACAGGAACCGCCGTAGCCGCAGCCGGCGTAGATGAAGTCGTAGCCGATGCGCGAGTCGGAGCCGATGCCCTTGCGCACCATCTCGATATCCGCGCCGAGGCGTTCGGCCAGGTTGGCCATCTCGTTGATGAAGGAAATCTTGGTCGCCAGCATGCTGTTGGCTGCGTACTTGGTCAGCTCGGCGCTGCGGCTGTCCATGACGATCAGCTTTTCATGGTTGCGGCTGAAGGGCTTGTAGAGCTCGCGGAAGAGGTCGATGTCCTGGTCGCCGTCCACGCCGATGATGATGCGCTCGGGGCGCATGCAATCTTCTACCGCCGAACCTTCCTTGAGGAACTCGGGGTTGGACACCACCCGCATGTCCAGGGCACGGCCTTGGCCGGCCAGCACCTCGTCCATGCGCGCCTTGATGCGCTGGGCGGTGCCTACGGGGGAGGTGGACTTGTTGATCACCAGCTTGCCCTCTTGGGCAAACCCGGCGATGGATTCCGCTACGGCGAACACGTACTTCATGTCCGCGCTGCCATCCTCATCCGGCGGCGTACCCACGGCGATGAAGATGACGCTGGCGAAGGCCACGCCTTCGGCGGCGTCCGTGGTGAAGCGCAGGCGGCCGGCAGCGAGGTTGCTGTGCAACAGGGGCTCAAGACCGGGTTCGTAGATGGGCGAGTGGCCCTGATTGAGGAGTTCGATGCGGTTGGCATCGATATCGACGCAGCAGACTGTGTGGCCGACTTCCGCCAGGCATGCAGCCTGGACCAGACCGACGTAACCGGTACCAAAAATGGTGATCTTCATTCAGAGCCTGTTTGTTTTTCTTTCCATCGTACGCTCGGCGTCCCGACGAGACTGCCGACCCAAATCCCCTCCGACCGGGCCGGCTCCCGGGCGTGAAGGTAACCTAACGATACAATTGTGAAAATTGTGTTGTGACAATTTCAAATGGTTGATTTTTTTCCGGTATCTACCACAAACCGGCGATGCAGTTGCCGGAAGCAAAGCATTTGGGGCCATCAGCGTTGCTCTTGTTGCAGTTCGAGGACGCGGTTGCGCCCCTGTTCGGCCACCAGGTAGCGCCCTGGTGCAACCTCGACCATGGATTGGGGCGAGCGCAGGTGAGACAGCACGGTGCTCAGGTGGTCTGCGCCGTCCAGCAGGAGGACGCGAGCCATATGGGTGGCGTCTTCGGTGATCCACAAGCCGTCCCGGTTGCACAGCAGAAAGCCCGGCTCACGCAATCCGTCCAGGACCACCGGGTCCTTTCCGTCCGGCTGCATCAGTCGGACCTGGCCGCGCGCTTTTTCGGTGTAGAACAGGCGGCCGTCCGGGCAGGACGCCACGCCCTCGGGCTGGTCCAGGCCACTGCGCAGGGTAGTGACACTGTCGGACTCGGGGTCATAGCGCAGTAGCCGGCCGTTGCCGTGCAGATCCTCGACTCCATAGAGGTAATGCCCATCGGTGGCCAGGCCCTCGACGCTGTTGGCGGTGAACAGCTGCCGGGTGCCGTGGCCGTTCATCCAGTACACCGGGTATTCGCCCTGTTCCTGGCTGAAGGCTACGCCGCCCCGATAACGCACCATGCCGTCGGGCTTGGAGAGTCCGGATTGCACCTCGCTGCGGCTGTCGCCTTTGCCTGTCCGGAGGATTCGGCCGTTGCCGTCCTGCATCTCCTGGCTGATGTAGAGACCGCCCTGGTCGTCCGGAACCAGCGCGCTGACCCTTTCCACCTCATCGATTTTGACCCGGTAGCTCCAGCCTGGGGCGGCGCTGACCGGGTAAAGGTGGCGCCAGGCCGGAATACCGGCGCCTGCCAGCAGGAGCAGCGCGACGGTCGCCAGCAGCCAGCGACTCGAGCGGCGGTCGAGCAGCAGCATCAGTGGCAGCAGGTTATGGCGCGGCCGCCGGCCGATACGGTGTCGGGATACGGGGGTGGTTTCAACGACCATGGCAGGCGTTTGCGTCCGGGGCGCCTCGCGGGAGGGAAGGCCGTGCGAGGTTCAGGGATTGAGGCATCGAGGCCGGCTCCTGGAATTACGGAGGCTTTGCAATCTATCGGCTGGGGCGTGGTGGGCTGGTCAAAAGGCTGTGAAAAAAATGTCAATCGCCGTCGCCCAGGGTCACCGAGAAGCAACTGCCCGACTCCGCACCGGATTCCACCCGCACGTCCCAGCCCTGCTGGTGACAAATGCGCCTGACCAAGGATAGCCCCAGCCCGAGGCCTTCGCCCCGCGCCCGCTGGCCCCGGACGAAGCTGTGGAAGATCAGCTCCGTTTCCTCCTGAGGGATACCCAGGCCGCTGTCTTCGACACGGAAACCCTCGGCTCCCAGGATCAGTTTCACCTCGCCGTGCTCGGTGTAGTGCAAGGCATTGCGCAGGAGGTTGGACATCACGGTGCGCAGTTGCGGTGCCGCGTAGCGGCCTTGCGCCGGGCCTTCATCCCGCAACTCGAAGGCCAGCCCCTTGGTCTGGAACTGCGGCGCCCACTGCCGGTACTGCTCGGCGGCGAGGTCCGGGAGAGCGATCTTTTCTGAAATGGAAACATCGCCCTCGTCAGCCCGCGCCAGATGCAGGAAGGTCTGGACCAGATCGCACATCTCGGCGCTGGCCCGTGCGATGCGCGCCACCTGGGCACGCTCCGCGGGGCTCAGGTGCGGGGCGTTCTGAAGCAACTCGCAGGAACTGCCGATCACCATCAGCGGCGTGCGCAGCTCATGGCTGACGTCGCTGGTGAACAGCCGCTCGCGCTCCAGGGAATGGCGCAGCTGGCCGAGGGTCTCGTCGAACGAGGCGGCCAGGTGACCGATCTCGTCGTCGGGATAGTCCGGGGCGAGCTTCGGCGCCATGGGCAGCAACTGGTCGCGGTGGCGGACCTGCTGCGCCAAGCGACGGACCGGTGCCATGACCTTGTGGGCCAGCAGCCGACCCAGACCCCAGGCGCCCAGCACGCTGAACAGAAAGCCGGCCAGCACCACGTCGAACAGCACCCGTTCCCGGGCTTCGAACTCCCGCTGCTCCTGCACGATCACGTCGTCGTGGCCGCTGTGGCTGCGTTTGAACACGTAGTAGGCGTCGTCGCCGCTTACGACTTCGGAGAAGCCTTCGGGCAGATGGCGAAAGCGGGGCGGCACGTCGTCGTGGCCGGCGTGGTCGCTGAAGAAACGGGTATTGGCGTCGATCCGTGCCGGCTGGTCATGCTGGAGCTCTTCGTTGATGGCGATTTCCAGCTCATGACCGAGCTCATCCGACACCAGGTGCTCCTCGATGAAGTGCACGATGGCGACGATGCCCAGGGAAAAGGTGCCGCTGACGATCAGGGTCATCAGGACGAACGCGATGATGATCCGCCGTTCCAGCGGCTGCTTCCCTAGCATGGCGGGTTCCTAGCGCTTGGCCAGGGCCGAGTCCGCGGTGCGGCAGGGGGCGAACAGGTCCAGGCCTTCCTTGTACTCGTCGGTCTGCACCTGCAGCAGGCCCAGCACCGAATGGAAGAAGTTGTCCTGGCTCAGCGGTTTGTCACGCTCGTTGCCCAGGCAGCGGTTGTCCAGGGCGAAGTCCCGCCGGTAGCTGTCGGAGAACCAGGTGAGCATGGCCACGTGCTTCTGCTGGTCGGGGGCCATCAGGTAAGGCGTGCCGTGGAGGAAGAGGTTGTACTCGCCGAGGGATTCGCCGTGGTCGGAGATGTAGAGCATCGCGGTGTCCAGCTTGTCCTGGTTCCGCCGCAGCACATCGATCAGGCTCGACAGCACGTAGTCAGTGTAGACGAGGGTGTTGTCGTAGGCATTGACGATGCTTTCGCGGCTGCAGTCGTTCAGGGCATTGCTGGTGCACACCGGGGAGAACTTCTGGAAGCGCGCGGGATAACGCTTGAAGTAATCCGGGCCGTGGCTGCCCATCTGGTGCAGCACCAGCACCGAGTCGTCCTTCAACTGGTCGATGTAGGCCTGCAGGTTCTTCAGCAGGACTTCGTCGTGGCATTCGCCATCGATGCAGAGCGTTGGGTCCTTCAGATGGCTGAGGTTTTCCTGGGAGACGCGGTTGCAGGTGCCCTTGCAGCCGGACTGGTTGTCATGCCAGCTCACCGCGAGGCCGGCGTGCTTGAGTACGTCCAGCAGGCCTTCCTGGCTGCGGGCCTCGGTGGCGTCGTAGTCGCCGCGCCCCATGTTGGAGAACATGCAAGGCACCGAGACGGCGGTTTCAGTGCCGCAGGAGCGTACATTGCTGAAGGCGGTGACGCCGGCTTGGCCCTTGAGCAGGGGCGTGGTGTCGCGGGAATAGCCAAGGAGGCCGAAATTTTCCGCCCGCGCGCTTTCACCGATTACCAGCACGGTCAGCGACTTGCGCTGGTGGGCCTGCCAGGACGGCGCCTTGTGGGCGTCAGTGCCGATCTGCCGCAGCGGTTCCTTGGCCAGGGCCAGCTCCTCCCGCACATAGCCGTAGGAAGCGTTCAGGTAGTTGCTGGGCACCACCAGCAGGCGCAACTCGTGGTGGTTGCGGAACAGCGAGGCCAGGCCTTGGTAATTGAGCAGCGCGACGGCACCCAGCACCGCCACCGAACCGACGGCCAGTCCCAACTTGCCCAGCAGCTCGCGGCGCAGCGGCCGGTGGCGGACCGGCAGCTTCCACAGCAACCAGCTGGGCAGCACCCCCAGGAGCAGGACGAACAGCACCAGCTTGATGGAGAGCAGGTCGCGCACTTCGTTGACGTCGGTTTCCGCGACATTGCGCAGCATGTTGGCGTCGATCAGCACGCCGTACTGGCTCATGAAATAGGCCACGCCGGAACTGGCCAGGAACAGGAAGATCAGGACTGGCTTGAACACCCAGCGGAACGACACCAGCACCAGTACGAAGTTGAAGATGGCCAGCACCATGACGCCAAACGCCACACGCATGCCAAAGCCGCCGGAATCTGCCGGGACGATGGAAAAGATGTGCTGCCAGAGCGGGATGTTGTAGAGCGACAGGAGGAGAAGGCTGGCCAGGAAGGTCAGGCTTTCCGGACGTAGTGAAATGCGTTTGAACATGGACCGCTCGCTGATCGATGCATCCCTCATGGATACAGCGCCAAGTCTGGAAACGGCGGGGTCAATTTTTTGTGAAGAAAACCTAGGGAATTTGTTGGGTTTGTGAAGGGAGTGTTGGGGGGAAGGGCAGGACTGTGTCCTGCCTGGCGAATGAATTCGCCCCTACAGGGAAGGCGGGCACGAAGGCGCCGGTGCGAGTCACCCCTCGCCCGCGTGCGGGAGAGGGGTTGGGAGAGAGGGCAGTGCGGAATGCCTTACTGCACAGCCACCTCAGGCAGCACGGGCACGTACTCCAACTGCAAGCGCTCGCTGCTCCAGGCGCGGACCTGGTTGGTCAGTTCCAGGTCGTTGTTCAGCTTGCGGCCGTAGGAGGGAATGATCGCCTTCAGGCGGGCCTGCCATTCGGGGGTCTGGACCTTGTCCTTGAAGGTCTTCTCCAGGACGTTGAGCATGATCGGCGCGGCGGTGGACGCGCCCGGCGAGGCGCCCAGCAGGGCGGCGATGCTGCCGTCGGCGGAGCTGACGACTTCGGTGCCGAACTGCAGGACGCCGCCTTTCTCGGCGTCCTTCTTGATCACCTGCACGCGTTGGCCGGCGGTCAGCAGTTCCCAGTCCTCGTCCTTGGCTTGCGGGAAGTACTCGCGCAGTTCCTGCATGCGGTCGGCCTGGCTCAGCATCAGCTGGCCCATGAGGTAGGTGCTCAGCGGAATATTGTCCAGGCCCGCGTGGGTCATGGGCCCGATGTTGTCGGTGGTCAGGGCGCTGAACATGTCCAGCAGCGAGCCGTTCTTCAGGAACTTGGTGGAGAAGGTGGCGAAAGGTCCGAACAGCAGCACCTTCTGGCCATCGATCACGCGGGTATCCAGGTGCGGCACGGACATGGGCGGCGAGCCCACTGAGGCCTTGCCATAGAGCTTGGCCTGGTGCTGGGCGACTACGTCGGGATTGCGGGTGACCAGGAACTGACCCCCCACCGGGAAGCCGGCGTAGCCCTCGGCCTCTGGGATGCCGGACATCTGCAGCAGCCTGAGGGCGCCACCGCCGGCGCCGATGAAGACGAACTTCGCCCTGACGCTGGTTTCGGCCTCGTGGTTGCCCAGATCGGCCACGGTGACGGTCCAGGTGCCGTCGTCGTTGCGCTTGATGTCACGCACTTCGTGCTTGAGGTGCAGCTTGACCTTGTCGCTGTGGGTCAGCGAGGAGACCAACTGGCGGGTGATCTCGCCGAAGTTCACGTCGGTGCCGATGGACATGCGGGTGGCGGCCACCTTCTGGTCGGCGGGGCGGCCTTCCATCACCAGGGGCACCCATTGGGCGATCTGCGCAGGGTCCTCGGAGTACTCCATGCCACGGAACAGCGAGCTGTGCTGCAGGGCGGCGTGGCGCTTCTTGAGGAAGGCGATGTTGTCGTCCCCCCAGACGAAGCTCATGTGCGGCACGCCGTTGATGAAGGACTTCGGGTTGCTCAGCACATTGCGCTCGACCTGGTAGGCCCAGAACTGCTTGGAGATCTCGAAGGATTCGTTGATCGCCACGGCCTTGCTGATGTCGATGCCGCCATCGGCGGTTTCCGGGGTGTAGTTCAGCTCGCAGAAGGCGGAGTGGCCGGTGCCGGCATTGTTCCAGGGGTTGGAGCTTTCAGTGGCCACCTGGTCCTGGCGTTCATAGATGTCGATGGACCAGCCCGGTTCCAGCTCGTTGAGGTAGGTGCCGAGGCTGGCACTCATGATGCCGGCGCCGATCAGCAGCACGTCGACGGTTTTCTCCGGTTCCGGTTGCTTGGCACAACCCAGCAGCGCAAGACACAGGAGTCCTGTGAGGACTTTCTTCATGGGGGACGTTCCCTTTGCTTTTCTCGAAAAGGGCGGTCCGTAGGCAAGGGGCGTGCCGGAATGGCCGGAAGCCGGCGAATCCGTGCATTACGCGAGGTTCAGGGGGGTGGAAACGGCTGGACGGTGGCGAAAGTCCGCCATGAGGCGCCGCTTTTGCAGGGGGTGGAGGGCGGAAATCCGCCGGCTAGCCCTTGCGATCCACCCGGAAGCGACAGACGTGGCCGTGGCGGACCATGCATTCGACGTGTTCCACCTCGCCGCCGCCCAGGGCGCCGATCAGTGCAAGGTCCAGCTCGCAGACCTCCGGGTGGGTCACGGCCAGGTGATGGAAGATGCAGTTGTGGGCGACGATTTCCGGTTCGCCCGTGGAACGGAAGAAGACTTCGGCCTCGTAGCCGGCTTCGTGCATGTGCTGGGCAATGCGTGCCTCGTCCACCACTTGCCGCTCCATCTCGGCAGCCAGCCTGCGGCCAAGGCCGCGCATCAGCCGGACCAGGGCGTCGTGGCCGATCAGGCCGGCCACTTCGCCAATCAGCAGGTCTGCCAACAGATGGTACTGGCGCGGAAACAGCTCCCGGCCGCCGCTGCTGAGCACATAAAGCTGCTCGGGGCGGCGGCCGGTGGGCCGCGTTTCGCCCCGCAGGATCAGCCCATCGCGCTCCAGCGCGGCCAGGTGCTGGCGGATCGCCGTCCGGGTCACCGCCAGGTGGTTGGCCAGTTCGTCGATGCTCATGCCACCAGGCTGGTAAAGCAGGGCACCGAGCAGATCCTGTTGGGTACGTCCCAGTCCTTGAAACATTCGGCTACCTCGAAATTCCGCCGTTTAGAACTTGTCCGGAAACTGCTTGACCAGTGCAGCGGTCAGGGTGTCCGCCAGGACCAGCATATGCTGGCGCATCGCTGCCCAGTTCTTCGCTTCGCCTGCGTAGTCGCCTTTGGCCAGGGCGTCGATCTGCGCCACGTGGTGTCCGCCGTGGGCACCCAGCATGCTGACCAGGGTGTCTTCCGGCAGGTTGGGGTTGGCGCTGGACAGGAACTTGGCAATGCCCTTGGCGTTGCGGGTCAGGTCGTTGACCGCGGCCTTCTTGCCATCGGCGTCCTTGGCCACGCTGGCATCGCTGTAGTGCTTCACGGCGCTCCAGTGGCCGGCCAGCAGTTCCAGCAACTGGTCAGCCGCCGGCTGCCCGTAGAGCGGGGCGATGCTGTTGGCGATGGACTTGGCGTTGGCGACCACTTCGGTGGCGGCTGCTTCGGCTTCCTTCTTCTGGTGCTGCTGGTTGGCGAAGGCGTAGTTCCGGGTCCAGAAAATGTGTTCCACCCAGAGGTCGCGCAGGGCCAGGCGGGTGGTCAGTGCAGGGGTATCGGATGTGGCCTTGGCCGTTTCCTGTGCGGCCTGGGCCCAGAGGGGTTGGACGAGCGTGACAAGCAGTAGTAAAGCCAGTGTCCTGAATTTCATGACGGGCTCCTCGCGTTGCGGATTGTCCTACAAAATCAATTAAAGCATAAAAAAATGCCATTATTGGTTTTGTCGGGAAATCCGCCGAACGGTCGCTCTAGTACTTCTTGTGCAGCCAGCTCAGGAAGCCGCCTTTCTTGATCGCCTGGGGTTTCTGCAGCAGGAGATTGCGGCTGGCCTGCTCGCGGAAGGCCAGCAGGCGGGTGAGGGCGGCGCGAACCTCGACACGTTGCTCCAGGCAACTGCGGATGGCGTCCTTCTCGATGCGATAGAGCACGCAGGAGCTGAGGGCGGTGAACTGCGCGCGGGACGGTGAGTCGCTGGTGATGCCTTCCTCGCCGAGGATTTCCCCGGGGCCCATGCGCCCGGCTTCCACCAGGGTGGCGCCGTCCGGCACCGACGCGGAGATCACGCCCGTACCGATCACCAGCAGGCTGTCGGATACATCACCCAGGCCCAGCACCACCTGGCCGGCGGAAAAGGCCAGGGGCGCCATGAGCTGGCTGAGCCGGTCCTTCTCCTCGCTGCTCAGGGCACGGAAGATCTTCACCTCCTCCAGCAGCAGGCGTGGCCGCGACCAGGGCTGCAGCGCGGCTTCGCTGGTGAAGGCGATGCCGGCGGCTTCCAGGTGGCGGTGCGCCAGGTCATACATCAGGTTGCGGACTTCCGTCTTGTTCTCGCCGGTGCGGATGAAGCCGCTGGCTTCGTATTCCATGAACTCCAGATCGGAGCCTTTGACCGCGACTTTGGCCGGGGGCGACACGAGCAGGGCGCTGATGCCCTGAACAGTCTTCTCCAGCGCGTCCAGCACGCGGCGAGGGCGCACCTGGGCGGACACCTTGAGGCTGATGGACACGCCGGTCAGTTCGTAAGGGCGGCTGAAGTTGTGCACCTTGGTCTTGGCTGCCACCGAGTTCGGAATCACCACCGTGCTGCCCAGGTTGGTGAGCAGGTGGGTGGCGCGCCAGTCGATCTCCACCACCTTGCCTTCGGTGCCGTCGATGGAGATCCAGTCATCCAGTTGGTAGGGCTTGGTGGTGTTGAGGACGATGCCGGAGAACACGTCGCTCAGGGTGCTCTGCAACGCCAGGCCGATGACGATGGCCATGACCCCGGAGGTGGCCAGCAGGCCCTTTACCGGCAGCTGCATCACGTAGGCTGCCGCGGCCACCACCGCCACCAGGAAGATCACCGCACCCAGTACGTCCTGCAGCAACCGGCCGGCATGGCCGATGCGCGGCATCAGCAGCCCCAGCACCACGGTGAGGGTGCGTGCACAGAACAGCCACCAGACGATCTCCAGCACCGTGGCCACCAGATTGAGGGTGGTGTCCTGCCAGGGCGGCGGCTGCAGCGGGTTCAGGCCGGCTTCGATGATCACCGTGCTGAACAGCAGGAACAGGGCCACGCGGGCGAGTACCTGCCAGGTGCGCTGCGTGGCCGCGAGTGCGCGCCAGACGAGCAGGTCGATCAGCAGCAGGGAAGCACCGGATACGAGGGGGTGGTTCTGGATGAGTGCGAGCATGAATTCCGTTCCACGGTTGGCCTGCATCACGTTAGCAGAGGCCTGGGCCATCCTGTAATGACGGATGACGGCGTCGTTCTCACCGGAATGCTGTCAGAACGGATGCGGGTCAGCATTTGCAGGAGAGGGGCACATGGCCAATCTGGTTCCGGGGCTCGTGATGGCGCTCGCTGTCTGTTGCCCCAGCGCCGTCGCACAGGGTTGCCCACCTGGGCAGTACGAGGTCTGCATGACCGTCTGCCTCTGCCTGCCTGACCCCAGGGAGGTAGCGGGGCCGCTGTCAGGCGAAGCGGCCCGGGTGGCTTCCGCGCCTCTGCACAAATGGCTGCTGCAGGAACGCGCTGCTGCCGAGGCCCGTGGCGTCGAGCCGATCCCGGCGGACATGCGGCGCCGGCTGGGGCCTTACTTCACCGCCGACCTGCTCGACGCCGTGCGCTACCGGGTCGGCGGCAGCGACGAACTCGGCGCCGCCAGCACCATGCTTCAGAATTCGGATATCCAGGCGGTGACCCTGATCGACATCATCGTCTTCCGTACCCCGGAAGGGGCGGCGGATGACGTGGCGCTCTGGGCTCACGAGCTGGTCCATGTGCAGCAGTATCGGGACTGGGGCGTCGAGGAGTTCACCGCACGCTATGCACTGGACCCGGACAGCGTCGAAGGGCCGGCCTACGAGCTGCAGTTCCGGGTCTCGAAGGAACTGAGGGAGAAGGGGTTGTAAGGCCATTCATGTGGGAGCGCGTGAATTCGCCCCCACAACAAGCGCGCGGCAGGACTCAATCCCGCTTCGGAATGCCCAGCCCGCGAACCACCGCCGGACGGAACAGGAAGCTCGTCAGCACCCGCTCCACATTCTTGAAGCGTTCGAAGTGCACCAGTTCGCTCGCTTCATAGAAGCCGATCAGGTTGCGCACCCAGGGAAAGATGGCGATATCGGCGATGCTGTAGTCGTCACCCATGATCCATTCGCGGCCTTCCAGGCGCTGGTCCAGCACCGCCAGCAGGCGCGCCGATTCCTGCACGTAACGGTCGAGAGGGCGTTTGTCCTCATAGGCCTTGCCGGCGAATTTGTTGAAGAAGCCGACCTGCCCGAACATCGGGCCGATTCCACCCATCTGGAACATCAGCCACTGGATGCACTCGTAGCGGCGGGCGGGGTCCTGGGGGATCAACTGGCCAGTCTTGTCCGCCAGGTAGATCAGGATGGCGCCGGACTCGAACAGCGGCAGCGGGCGGCCGTCCGGGCCATTGGGGTCGATGATGGCGGGAATCTTGTTGTTCGGATTGAGGGAGAGGAATTCCGGCGACATCTGGTCGTTGCGCTCGAAACTCACCAGGTGCGGTTCGTAGGGCAGGCCGGTCTCCTCCAGCATGATGGAGACCTTGACGCCGTTGGGCGTCGGCAGGGAATAGAGCTGCAGCACGTCAGGCCGGGTGGCGGGCCATTTGCGGGTGATGGGGAAAACCGACAGATCGGACATGGGAACTCCCTGTTCGAGATTGAGAGGTAGACGGGCAACCTTACCTGTCGGTGGCTGTCCGGCGGAAGATTCAGGGTTATTGAATCGGCGACGGCGGTTCAGTCGCGATCCGGCGCCCCCAGCGGGAACAGCGGCCGATAGGGCCGTGCTTCGTCCACCGCACGGGCGACCGACGGGTGCGCCAGCAGGCGTTGCCGATAGGCGCGGAGATTGGCCAAGGTCTCATCGATCGGCAGCACCCAGTCGGCATAGAACAACGACGGTGCCGCCGCACAGTCCGCCAGGCTGAAGGCATTGCCGGCGGCCCAGGTGCGGCCAGCGAGCTTCTCGTCCAGCCAGACATAGCTGCGTCTGAGCAGACGCTTCGCTTCCTCCACGCCGAACGCATCGCGTTGCTCCTCCTGACGCAGACGGTCGGCCACCGGCTTCTGCATCGGCGTCATCACATAGAGGTCGAAGAAGCGATCCAGCATCCGCACTTCCAGCGCCGCATCCGGCGCTTCGGGGATCAGCCTCACAGGCCCGGCATGGTGCTGCTGCAGGTACTCGATGATGATGCTCGACTCCATCACCGCCCGCTCGCCGTCCAGCAGCAGCGGGAACCGCTGGAGCGGCCACAGGCGCTGAAACTCTTCAAAGGTTGCCGGATCGTCTGGTGACAGGAGCCGCATCTGGAACGGAATGTCGTTCTCGTAGAGCGCGATCAGGACCTTCTGGCAGTAGGAGGAGAAGGGATGGGAGAAGAGTTGCAGGGACATGGGGCGACTCCTGGGACGGGGTTGGATTCGCTGATTGGTCGTTTGCCGCCTGAAGAATTCGACAGTCGTACACCTGCTGGCGGTCGACTGCCGGAGCGGGACTGTCTGGAGTGTCGTTGAGATATTGTTCGGCGCAAGCCGGAAGGGTGCGGCAGGGCAGGCCTTCGACCTGCTTGGTGAATGAATTCGCCCCTACAACGCCCCCCTACCGTCCCCCTGGGTGCACGGCGTAACTGACTTGGTAGGGTGCGCCGTGCGCACCAGCGGTTGGACGTAGGTCCACCCCTTGGCTGCGGCGGCGGATCAATCGTCCCGCGTCAGCACTTCCAGCAGTTCGATTTCGAACAGCAGGTTGGAGTTGGGCTTGATATGGGCGCCGACCTGGCGTTCGCCGTAGGCGAGGTGTGCCGGAACGAAGAGCGTGCGCTTGCCTCCCACCTTCATCCCCATGAGTCCGATGTCCCAGCCCTTGATAACGCGGCCGGTGCCGATCACGCACTGGAACGGCTTGCCGCGGCTGTAGGAGGAATCGAACTCCGTGCCGTCTTCCAGGGTGCCCCGGTACTGGGTGGTGATCAGGGCGCCCTTGACCACCTCCTTGCCGTCGCCCAACTGGATATCGGTGATCTGCAGTTCGTCGCTCATGGATCGTGCTCCTTGGTTCTTCAGCCGAGTCCGGCCATTGGGGGCAGCCTTTTCGCAGGAATTCGGCGAGCTGGCAACAGGCGCCCCCAGTCACGCATCGCTCATCGTGCGCAATGCACGGCTCCAAAGGTGTTGATCGTGCAAGTTGCCCGTGCGGGCCATGGCGAAACTCAGGGCATGTAACTGATCCGCAAGAGATTTCGGTGTCCGGCTGATCAGGCACGGCAGCTGCTTGGAAATAGGATTGAAGCCCACGGCAGGAGTCACCCGATGAAGCTGCCATTCACTGCGTTCTACGACGCATTCCCCCAACATCGCGTCGTCATCAAATTGCGTCCGGACGGCTCATTGCTGCTGACGCTGAGCGATGAGGCCGGCAAGGTCATCCACAGGGCCATCGACAGTGAGGTGCTCTACAGGGAAGACCGCGTTCGCCAGGTGATTCGCGAGCTGCTGCGTGAAATGAAGCTGGAAGCGGGCGAGGCGATCTGGCACGGCCGGGGCATCGACTGGGTGTCCTGCGAACTGCCCACCTACCTGGGCGGCCCCGTTCACATGACCGCTGCCAAAACGCTGGTGGCGCGCCGCAAGCTGGAAGCCGAGCGCCGCACGCCTGGGCGCTGAGTCAGTGGGCGTTTGTGATGCCGGACCAGATTTCGTAGGCGCGTAGTACGTCGTCCACATCCAGTTCCAGCAACTCTGCACGGGTATCCACCAGATGGGCCAGTAGCGCGGCCACCGCCTGGCGCTGGGCGGCATCGCAATGGAGGAGCAGGCGGTTGTCGGCAGCGCCGTAATAGAGGTGGAAGACCAACTGCCAGCCGTACCAGTCCAGCTCCGGAGTCGGTTCTTCCAGCGCGAAGCGGGCCAGCGCCGGCAGGTAATAGGCGATGCCCTCGGCCGAACAGAAACAGAGCGGGTCCCAGCCAGCGTTGCCGACATCGGCGTGGCGCAGGGTTTCGCGGTCGCGGCTGCGGAGGGTTTCGTCGTGCTCGGCGCACTCGCAGCAGTGCCGGTAATCGGTGAAATGCTCCGGGCGCGGGCAGTCGCCGAAGGCGGCATCGAGGGTGGCGAGTATCTGGGCGTCGGTGGGCATGGGGCTGGCTTCGTCGGGTGTCGACAGGACGCTAGCCGGCAGCTGCCGCGCAGGCAAGGGCGAAGATATCAGTCGCGTTGCCCGGGGAGGGCGCCCGGCCAACCTGCCGGGCGTGAATGGAGGCGATGCTCAGGGCAGGAAGAGGCAGGCGAACCCACCTCTTCCCCAGGGCTTAGCCACGTTTCGCTTGTTCCGTGAGTTCCTTCTGCTGCACGACTTCTTGTTGCGCCTGTTCTTTCTTCAGTTCGACCTTGGCCAGTCGGGCCTGATAGCGAGAGATCGTGCGATCGCCGCCACCGGAAGCCATGGCCGAACCGGCGGAAAGGACGACGGCAAGCAAAGTGGCAGAGGTGATAAGGGTTTTCATGGGGTGTCTCCTGTCGAGATCAAGGGTTGGTTTATCCAGAGCAAGCTCCGAATCCGTTGCAGCCATCCCTGACGAGGTCGGTGGGTTTCGGGTGGCCGGTCGCGCCGGTCAGCCGTGGTAATCCCTGCGGACCTGAAAAAAAACCCGCGGCGGGGAACCGAGTGCCGCGGGGAAAGGTGCCCGGCCGGCGCCGGGCATGGGAGGAGAAGGTCAGGCCTGGGGCTGCCAGCCGCCGCCAAGGGCCTTGTAGATGGCGACTATGCCGCGATAGACGTCCACTTCGGCCTGGGCCTGGGCGTCCTCGGCGGCCAGCCGCTCACGTTCGGCGTCCAGCAGCACGAGGAAATCCTCGGTGCCTTCGCGGTAACGGGTGGCGGCCTGCTCGGCGGCGGCGCGAGTGGCCTCTGACTGGCGTACCAGCGAGACCAGGCGCTGCTGGCGCTTGCCGTAGTCGCTGAAGGCGTTCTCGGATTCCTCAAGGGCCAGTAGCACCTGCTGCTCGTAGCTCGCCAGCGCGCCCTCGGCGTCGGCTTCGGAGGCGCGGATCTGGGCCCGCACGCTGCCGAGGTCGAAGGCCGCCCAGGAAATGGTCGGCGCCACGGCCCAGGCACGGGCGGCGGAGGAGCCGATCTGCGAACCTCGCCCGGCGGTGAAGCCGAGGAAGCCCGACAAGCTCACGCGGGGGAACAGGTCCGCAGTCGCCACGCCCACGCCGGCAGTGGCGGCGGCCAGCTGGCGTTCCGCCGAGCGCACATCGGGGCGGCGGCGCAGCAACTCCGCCGGATCGCCGATGGGCAGGGCCTTGGCGATCACCGGCAACGGCTTGGGCGAAAGGTCCACGCTGAGCTGCTCCGGACGCTGGCCGAGCAAGGTGGCGATACGGTTGCGGGCGCGCGCTTCCTCGGCCTGCAGTTGCGGCACGGTGGCCTCGGTGGCGGCCAGGCGACCTTCGGCGCGCAGCACGTCCAGTTCGCTGCCGATGCCGGCTCCGCGCAGCTGTTCGGTCAGGTCACGGGATTCCCGCTGGTTCTCCAGGTTGTCGCGAGCGATGCGTTCGCGCAGTTGGGCGCCGCGCAGGCTGCCGTAGGCGTCCACCAGCTCGGCGATCAGGCTGACCTGCAACTGTTGCAGGTCGGCCTGGGCCGCGTCGGTCTCCGCTTCGCTGGCCTCGATCTGGCGCTGGATGCGGCCGAACAGGTCCAGCTCCCAGGCCATGTTCAGGCCCAGGTCGTAACGCTCGGAGTTGACGCGCTCCTCGGTGACGCCGGGCTGCTGGCCTTTGCCGATCTCGGCACTGGCACCGGCGGTGACCACTGGCAGCTGGTCGTTGCCGACGTCGTCGCGGATGGCGCGAGCCGACTTGAGGCGGGCAAAGGCCACGCGCAGCTCGCGGTTTTCCTTCAGGGACTCCTGCACCAACTGGTTCAGGGTCGGGTCGTCGAACTGTTGCCACCAGACACTTTCGAAGCGTGCGCGGTCGTAGTTGCCGGCATCCGCGGCGGCGAGCCGCGCGGGTGCGCTATCCGGGGCCTTGTAGTCCGGGCCCACGGCACAGGCGGAAAGGGCCAATGCCAGCAGGGCGGGGGCGAAAGCCTTGTGCATCATGCGTGTACTTCCTTCAGTTGCGGGGCACGGGCGGCCTTGCGGGCTTCGCGTTTTTCCACGAAGCCACGGATCAGGACGTAGAACACCGGGGTCAGCAGCAGGCCGAAGAAGGTCACGCCGATCATGCCGCTGAACACCGCCACGCCCATGGCATGGCGCATTTCCGCGCCGGCGCCGGAGGACAGCACCAGGGGCACCACGCCCATGATGAAGGCGATGGAGGTCATCAGGATCGGGCGCAGACGCAGGCGGCAGGCTTCCAGGACGGCGGAGACGCGGTCCAGGCCTTCTTCCTGTTTCTCCTTGGCGAACTCGACGATGAGGATGGCGTTCTTGCACGCCAGGCCCACCAGTACGATCAGGCCGATCTGGGTAAAGATGTTGTTGTCGCTGCCGGCCAGGATCACCCCGGCGATGGCGGACACCAGCACGGTCGGCACGATCAGGATCACCGCCAGCGGCAGGCTCCAGCTCTCGTACTGGGCGGCCAGCACCAGGAAGGCCAGGAGCACGCAGAGCGGGAAGATGAACACGGCGGTATTGCCGGCGAGGATCTGCTGGTAGGTCAGGTCCGTCCACTCGTAGGTCATGCCGTTGGGCAGTTCTTCCTTCAGCAGTTTCTCGATCGCCGCCTCGGCCTGGCCGGAGCTGTAGCCTGGGGCGGCCGCGCCGTTGATCTCGGCGGTGATGAAGCCGTTGTAGTGCATCACCCGGTCAGGGCCCGAGGTGCTGTCGATCTTGACGAAGGTGGACAGCGGGATCATCTCGCCACGGTTGTTGCGCACCTTCAGCTGGCCGATCTGTTCCGGCTCCATGCGGAACTGCTGGTCGGCCTGGACATTGACCTGGTAGGTGCGACCGAAACGGTTGAAGTCGTTGGCGTACAGCGAGCCCAGGTACACCTGCATGGTGTCGAAGATGTCGCTGATGGCCACGCCGTGGGTCTTGGCCTTTTCGCGGTCGATGGCGGCATCCACCTGGGGCACGTTGACCTGGTAGCTGGTGAACAGCGACATCGGGTTCAGCTCCGGCAGCTGCCGCGCCTTGGCGATGACGTTCTGGGTCTGCTTGTACAGCTCCTCGTAGCCCAGGTTGCCGCGATCCTCCACCTGCAGGCGGAAGCCGCCGATGGTGCCCAGGCCCCGCACTGGCGGCGGCGGGAAGATGGCGATATAGGCATCCTGGATGTCCGCGAACTGCTTGTTCAGCTCGGCGGCGATGGCGCCAGCGGACATGGACGGGTCCTTGCGCTCATCGAACGGCTTGAGCGGGGTGAACACGATGCCGCTGTTGGGGCTGTTGGTGAAGCCGTTGATGGACAGGCCCGGGAAGGCCACGGAGTTCTCCACGCCCGGGTGCTTGCCGGCGATTTCCGACATGCGCTTGATCACCGCTTCGGTGCGGTCCAGGGTCGCGGCGTCCGGCAGTTGGGCGAAGGCCACCAGGTATTGCTTGTCCTGGGGCGGCACGAAACCGGTGGGGGTGCTGGAGAAGCCCAGGTAGCCGAGCACCAGCAGGCCGCCGTAGACCAGCATGGCGACGCTGCTGCCGCGCAGCACGCGACGCACGGTGCCGACGTAGCCGAATCCGGCGCGATCGAACACGCGGTTGAACGGGTTGAACAGCCAGCGGCCCAGCAGTGTGTCGAGGATGCGCGAGAAGCGGTCCTTGGGCGCGTGGTGATCCTTCAGCAGCACGGCGGCCAGGGCCGGCGACAGGGTCAGGGAGTTGAAGGCCGAGATCACCGTGGAGATGGCGATGGTCAGGGCGAACTGCTGGAAGAACTGACCGGTGAGGCCGGAGATGAACGCGGTCGGCACGAACACGGCGCACAGCACCAGGGCGGTGGCGATGATCGGGCCGGTCACTTCCTTCATGGCCTGGCGGGTGGCCTCGATGGGCGACTTGCCGAGGCCGATGTTCCGTTCGACGTTTTCGACGACCACGATGGCGTCGTCCACCACGATGCCGATGGCCAGCACCAGGCCGAACAGCGACAAGGCGTTGAGGGAGAAGCCGAACAGGTGCATCACCGCGAAGGTGCCGATCAGCGAGACCGGCACGGCCGCCAGCGGGATGATCGACGCGCGCCAGGTCTGCAGGAACAGGATCACCACCAGCACCACGAGCACGATGGCTTCGAGCAGGGTGTGCACCACCGCCTCGATGGAGCCGCGCACGAAGATGGTCGGGTCATAGACGATTTCGTAGTCCATGCCCTGGGGGAACTTCTGCTTCAGCTCGGCCATGCGGGCGCGAACCGCATCGGAGATATCGATGGCGTTGGAACCCGGGCGCTGGAAGACCGGAATCGCGACCGCCGGCTTATTGTTCAGCAGCGAGCGCAGGGCGTACTGGTTGGAGCCCAGCTCGACGCGGGCGATGTCCTTCAGGCGCGTGATTTCGCCGTCGTCGCCGGCACGGATGATGATGTTCTCGAACTCTTCCTCGGTGACCAGGCGGCCCTGGGTGTTGATCGAGAGCTGGAAGCTGTTGCCACCGTCGACCGGCGGTGCGCCGAGGGCACCGGCGGCCACCTGGCGGTTCTGCTCGCGGATGGCGTTGATCACGTCGCTGGCGGTGAGGTTGCGCGAGGCCACCTTGTTCGGGTCGAGCCAGACGCGCAGGGAGTAGTTGCCCATGCCGAACAACTGCACGTCGCCCACGCCGTCCAGCCGCGCCAGCTCGTCCTTGATGTTGAGCGCCGCGTAGTTCGACAGATAGAGCATGTCGTAGCGGTCATCCGGCGAGGTCAGGTGCACCACCATGGTCAGGTCCGGCGAGGATTTGTCCACGGTCACGCCCAGACGCTGCACCTCGGTGGGCAGGGTGGGCAGGGTGCGGGTGACGCGGTTCTGCACCTGCACCTGGGCGTTGTCCAGGTCGGTACCCAGGGCGAAGGTGACGGTCAGGCTCAGCTTGCCGTCGTTGGTGGCCTGGGACGACATGTAGAGCATGCCTTCCACGCCCACGATGGCCTGTTCCAGGGGCGAGGCGACGGTCTCACCGATCACCTTGGGGTTGGCGCCGGGGAAGTTGGCGCGCACCACCACCGTCGGCGGTACCACTTCCGGGTATTCGCTGATGGGCAGCTGGAACAGCGAGATGGCGCCGCCGATCAGGATCAGCAGCGACAGCACGGCGGCGAAGATCGGCCGCTGGATGAAGAATTGGGAGAAATTCATGGCGTGCTACCTCAGCCGCGCGGGCCGACTGACGTTTTGGCGTTGCGCTCGGCCACACGCGGGGACTCGCGCTCTTCCACGGACTGGCGCAGGCGCGCCAACTGGTCGAGGGTGGATTCGTCGGCCATCGGAACCGCTTGCGGTTCCACCGGCGCGCCGGGCATCGCGCGCTGCAGGCCGTTGACGACGATCTTCTCGCCCTTGGCCAGGCCATGGCGGACGATGCGCAGGCCTTCCAGCTTCGGCCCCAGCTCGATGGCGCGGTAGCTCACCTTGTTGTCGTCACCCAGGACCAGGACGAATTTCTTGCCGAGGTCGGTGCCGATGGCCTCGTCCTTGATCAGCGCGGCCGGGTAGGTCTCGCTGCCCACCAGCTTGATGCGGGCGTAGAGGCCGGGGGTGAACTGGCCGTCCGCGTTGTCGAACACGGCGCGGCCACGGATGGTGCCGGTGCGCGGGTTGACCTGGTTGTCGAGGAAGTCCAGCTGGCCCAGGTGGGGGTTGCCGGTTTCGCTGGACAGGCCCATGTACACGGGGCTGGCGGCGCGGGTGTCGGAGCCGGACTTGCGGGCCAGTTCCACGTATTTCAGGAAGGCGCGCTCGTCAGCGTCAAAGTAGGCGTAGACCTTGTCGGTGGAGACCACGGATGTCAGCAGCGACTGGCCGGCGTTGACCAGGTTGCCTTCGGTGATCTCGGCACGGCTGACGCGGCCGTTGATGGGGGAGGTGACGCGGGTGAAGCTGAGGTTCAGTTTGGCGTTGTCCAGCTCGGCCTGTGTGGCGGCGACGGCGGCCTGGGCTTCGACAGCGGCAGTGGTGCGGGCGTCGGCCAGTTCGGCGGAAATGGCGTTGGTCTGGCGCAGGCGCTCGCCGCGACGGGCCTCATTGGCCGCGCGGTTCTGGTTGGCGCGTGCCTGCTGCAGCTGGGCTTCCAGGCGCTTGACCTCGGCCTCGAAGGGGCGCGGGTCGATCTGGAACAGCAGGTCACCCTTCTTCACCAGGCTGCCTTCATCGAAGGCCACGTGGTCGATGTAGCCGGAGACGCGCGGACGGACTTCGACGGACTCGGGGGCTTCCAGACGACCGGTGAACTCATCCCACTCGTTGAGGGGCTGCTCGATCACCTCGGCGACGCTGACCTTGGGGGCCGCATGGTTCAGGCCGGCTTCCGGTGCCTTGCCGCAGGCCACCAGCACTACCGCCGCCGCAAGGGTGAGGGGATAACGCCAGAGATTCTTGTGAAATGCTTCCATGGGACAGCTCCGCCATTTGGTTTTTTGATTGGGCGGAGTCTGCTTTCAGCGGTTGTGACAGACGAATCGAACGGCCTGAAGATGACTATCACTGGAAGTGATTGATTTGATCGGAGTTGTGGAATTGCTGATGTTTCGGGTGATGGGGGCGTGATGTTGTAGGGGCGAATTCATTCGCCAAGCAGGCCGAAGGTCTGCCTATCTGGGCTTCAGGGGGCTGCTGCGCAGCCCTTGGCGAATGAATTCGCCTCTACAAAAAAGCGTTCATGCGGGAGCGGTTATTCCAGGCTATCCGGATCGCCGCAATACATCTGGATGCGCGAGCGCAGCCAGCGCTCGGCGGGGTCGTTGTCCTGGGCGCCGCGCCAGGCCATGGAGAGTTCGAAAGGCTGGGTAGGGAGCGGCGGGTCTTCGGCGCGCAGGCCGCCAGCGGCGGTCAGGGCGGCGGCGGTGTAGTCCGGCACCATGGACACCAGGTCGGTGCCGGCCAGCAGGGTGGCGAGGCCATTGAATTGAGGCACCGCCAGCACCACCCGGCGCTTGCGGCCGACCTTGGCCAACTCGTCGTCGACGAAACCGTTCAGGTCGCCGGCGAAGGACACCAGGGCGTGGGGCCGCTCGCAGTAGTCGTCCAGGCTCAGCGCGCCGGGCACCGTGTCGGCGCGCAGCAACTTGGGCTTTGAGCGGCGCAGGGTCTTGCGCTTGGCGTTGGCCGGCAGTTCGTCGGTGTAGCTGACGCCCACGGAGATCTCGCCGGAAGCCAGCAGGTTGGGCATCAATAGATAGTTGGTGCGGCGCACCACCAGCACCACACCAGGGGCCTCGGCGCGCAGGCGGCGGAGCAGGGCGGGGAGCAGGGCGAATTCCACGTCGTCGGACAAGCCGACGCGGAACACGGCATTACTGGTGGCCGGGTCGAAGTCGGCGGCGCGGCTGACGGCGGTGGAGATGGAGTCCAGGGCCGGGGACAGCAGGGCGAAGATTTCCATGGCCCGGGCCGAGGGCTCCATGCTGCGGCCGGTGCGGACGAACAGCGGGTCGTCGAACAGGGTCCGCAGACGGGCCAGCGCCGCGCTGATGGCCGGTTGGCCGAGGAACAGCTTTTCTGCCGCCCGCGTCACGCTGCGCTCATGCATGAGCGTCTCGAACACGATTAGAAGGTTGAGGTCAACTCTTCGCAGGTCGTTCCGGTTCATGGAATCATCCGTAAATAATGTGTGAAAGGTGCAGTTCCCGTGTCCGAACGTCAAGGCTCGTATCAGCGACGTTTATGACAACTATCAATGGCCGCGGGTGGTTTTGTGGAAAAAGCCCGGATAGAGTCCGTGCCTATAGATGAGTCACAGGCGAGGTATGTGATGTCCCGCATGATCCGTTTTCACCAGTTCGGGGGCCCAGAGGTCCTGAAACTGGACGAACTGCCGACCCCTGTTCCGGGCCCGGGCGAAGTCCTGGTGCGCACCCAGGCTTTGGGTGTGGGCTGGAGGGACGTGCTCTGGCGGCAGAACCTGGCGGCCGAGCAACCGGCCCAACTACCTTCCGGCCTCGGCTCCGAGCTGGCTGGCATCGTGGAAGCCGTGGGCGAAGGCGTAGATGACCTGGCTCCGGGCACGCCCGTGGCCAGCTTCCCGGCCGGCACCCCCAGCCACCATCCGGCCTGGGGTGATCTGGTGCTGATGCCGCGCAATGGTCTGGTGGCCTATCCCGACGTCCTGACGCCGGAGGAGGCCAGCGTTCACTACACGCCGCTGCTGATGGCCTACTTCGCCCTGATGGACCTGGGTGGCCTGAAGCCCGGCCAGCATGTGCTGGTCACCGAGGCTGGCCATTGCCTGGCGCCGCAGACCGTGCAGATGGCCAAGGCTCTGGGTGCCCAGGTTGTCGCGTCGACCAGCTATCCCGAGAGTCGTGCCTTCCTCAAGGCGCTGGGGGCCGACAAGATCATCGTCACCGAAGAGCAGGACCTCGTCCTGGAGGTGGAGCGCTTCACCCAGGGCAAGGGCGTTGAAGTGGTCCTGGACCAGTGTGCCGGCCAGCAGATGAAGCTCCTGGGCGACGTCGCCGCGCAGCGCGGCAAGCTGGTGGTCTACGGCTGCAACGGTGGTAACGACACCGCGTTCCCGGCCTGCGCCGCGTTCAAGAAACATTTGCAGTTCTATCGCCATTGCGTACTCGACTTCACCGGTTCTCCGGAGCTGGGCATCGAGGCCAATGAGGCTTCAGTCAAGCGGGCGCTGGACCATATCAACCAGCTGACCCGTGATCATCTGCTGAAGCCGCCGATTGATCGCGTCTTCGCGTTCGAGGACTTCGTCGAGGCCAACCGTCACATGGAAACCTGCCCGGCGGGTGGCCGGGTGGTGATGAAGGTCGCCGACTGAGGAAGGCGGGGCGGGCCACTGGGTCCGCCCCGAATCTGTCTTGTTCTGGAATGGGAGGCAGTGTGCCGCGCGAGGCGGCCGGGCTGATAGCCGAATCCTGCTGGATTATTGCCTGATCCTCCTAACCGTCGCCAAAGGGCGAGACTAGCCAGCAAGCCGTGGGTAGAGTTGGCCCATCGACTTCGAGGGACCAAACCATGAATGCACACGCTTTCCTTGCCGCGCAGGAGTCCACCACCGCCGCGCGCCAGCAGCAGGAGCTGGTGCAGCTCATTGAACGATTCACTCGCCAGGATGGCCTGCAAGAGACGGCTGTTCCGGGCCTCATCCTGTACCGCACCACCCAGCCCAGCGAGCCGATTCACTGCCTCTACGAGCCTGCACTTGGCCTGACCGTGCAAGGTCGCAAGAAAGTGATGCTGGGCGAGGAAACCTTTGTCTACGGCCCCTCCCATTACCTGGTGGTCTCCGTGGACCTGCCGGTGATCGGCCAGGTCATCGAAGCCAGTCCCGAAGTGCCCTACCTCAGCCTGCGCCTGACCCTCGATCCCAAGGAAATCAGCGCGCTGCTGATGGAACTGTCGCTTCCCGCGCCGGCGCTCCAGTCCTGTCCGCGCTGCCTGGCTGTGAGTGGCCTGGGCGAATCCCTGCAGGACGCCGTGCTGCGTCTGGTGCGGCTGTTGGAGACCCCCGAAGACATCCCCGCACTGGCGCCGCTGGTGCGCCGCGAAATCCTCTATCGCCTGCTGCGCGGCGAGCAGTGCGCCCAGTTGCGCCAGATCGCCAGCAGCGGCACCCAGGGTCACCGCATCAGCCGGGCGGTGAACTGGCTGCGGCAGAATTTCCACCAGCCGCTGCAGATCGAGCGGCTGGCCAACGAGGTGAACATGAGCACCTCGGCCCTGCACCACCATTTCAAGGCCATGACGGCCATGAGCCCGCTGCAGTTCCAGAAGCAGCTGCGCTTGCAGGAAGCGCGCCGGCTGATGTTGGTGGAGGCCCTGGATGCCACCAGTGCCGGCGGCCGGGTGGGCTACGAGAGCCCGTCGCAATTCAGCCGCGAATACAGCCGGCTGTTCGGTGCTCCGCCGCTGCGGGACATCGCGCGGTTGCGTCAGTCGGCCTGAGACCTGCGCCCGTATCTGACGGGCTAGTCTTCAATGACTTGCCGGCACGGAATGTCCGGCCGGCTTCCCTGAACCATCCAGCCAGAGGTGGTGAGCCTGATGATTACCCTCAACCTGAACGGTAAGGACCACGAACTCGACGTGCCTGCGGACATGCCCCTGTTGTGGGCGCTGCGGGACGTCGCCAATCTCACGGGAACCAAGTACGGCTGCGGCATGGCCCTGTGCGGCGTCTGCACCGTGCATATCGACGGCCAGGCGACCCGCTCCTGCATTACCCCGGTGTCGGCGGTGGTGGGCAAGAAGGTCACCACCATCGAAGCCGTGGGCCAGGACAAGGTGGGCGAAGCGGTGCAGACCGCCTGGCGCAAGCTGGACGTGGTGCAGTGCGGCTACTGCCAGTCCGGGCAGATCATGTCGGCCACGGCGCTGCTGCGGGGCAATCCCAAGCCCAGCGATGCCGACATCGACGCGGCCATGAGCGGCAACATCTGCCGCTGCGCCACCTATGTGCGGATACGCGCCGCCATCCACGAAGCCGCCAGCAACCTGGCCTGAGGAGGTTTGCCATGGGCACATTCGAATCTGATACCCGGGCCGGCGGCAGCATCCTCAATGTCAGCCGGCGCATTTTCCTCAAAGGCAGTGGCGGGCTTGCCCTGGGCATGTTCTTTGCGCCGCTGATGCGCGGCGGGGAGGCGCTGGCTGCCAGCGAGTCCTTCATGCCCAACGCCTTTGTGCGCATCGCCAGCGACGGCAGCGTGACCATCCTGGCCAAGCACGTGGAAATGGGGCAGGGCACCTACACGGGCCTGGCCACCTTGCTGGCCGAGGAACTGGATGCCGACTGGAGCCAGGTCAAGGTCGAGGGCGCCCCGGCCAATGCCGGGCTCTACAACAACCTGGCCTTCGGCACTATCCAGGGCACCGGGGGCAGTACTGCCATCGCCAATTCCTTTGAACAGCTGCGCAAGGCCGGGGCTACCGCTCGCGCCATGCTGGTGGCCGCCGCCGCCGAGCAATGGAAGGTGCCGGCCGCGGAAATCACCGTGAGCAAGGGCGTGGTCAGCCATGCCGCGTCAGGGCACAAGGCCGGATTTGGCGAGTTGGCCGAGGCCGCAGGTCGTCAGCCCGTCCCTGCCGAGGTGACACTCAAGTCGCCGAAGGATTTCACCCTGATCGGCCAGGAGCGCCTGTCCCGCAAGGACAGCGCCGACAAGACGGACGGCAGCGCCACCTTCACCCAGGATATGAAGCTGCCCGGCATGCTGGTGGCCGTGGTGGCGTATCCCCCGCGCTTTGGCGGCGTGCCGAAGTCGGTGGATGCGAGCAAGGCCAAGGCGGTGCCGGGCGTGGTGGAAGTGGTGGAGTTCAAGGACACCCCCCACGGCCGCGCCGGGGTGGCGGTGCTGGCGAAGAACACCTGGGCCGCGCGCCAGGGCCGTGATGCCCTGGTGGTGGAATGGGACGAGAGCAAGGCGTTCAAGCTTGGCAGTGAGGAAATTTTCGCCCGCTACCGGGAGGCGGCCGGCAAGGAAGGCCTGATCGCCGACAAACAGGGCGATATCGCCGCCGCCATGGCCCAGCCTGCCAAGCTGATCGAGGCCGATTACGAGTTCCCCTACCTGGCCCATGCGGCCATGGAACCGATGAACTGCCTGGTGAAACTGTCCGCCGGTCAGTGCGAGGTGTGGAACGGCGAACAGTTGCAGACCGTGGATCAGTTGGCCATCGCCAAGTACCTGGGCATTCCGGTGGAGAAGGTCAGCCTTAACCAACTCTACGCGGGCGGCAGCTTCGGTCGCCGGGCCAATCCGCATTCGGACTACCTGCTGGAAGCGGTGGCCATTGCCAAGGCGGCACATGCCAAGGGGCAAGACGTGCCGGTGAAGCTGGTCTGGACCCGCGAGGATGACATGCATGCCGGCTTCTTCCGGCCGCTCTACCTGCACCGCGCGCGCCTGGCCCTGGACAACGAGGGCAAGCTACAGGGCTGGCACCAGCGGCTGGTGGGCCAGTCGATCCTCAAGGGGACGGCTTTCGAAGGGGCGCTGGTGAAGGAAGGCATCGACCACACGTCGGTGGAAGGCGCGGCCAACCTGTCCTATGAGGTGCCCAACCGGCAGGTGGAGTTGCATACGCCAGAAGGCATCGGCGTACCGGTCCAGTGGTGGCGTTCCGTGGGGCACACCCACACCGCATACGCCGTGGAGACCCTGATCGACCAGGCTGCCACGACGGCCGGCAAGGACCCCTACGAGTACCGCCGTGATCTGCTCGCCAAGCACCCTCGCCACCGTGGCGCGCTGGAGCTGGCAGCGCAGAAGGCGGGTTGGACGCAGCCGTTGAAAGCGGGCGCCGAGGGTGAGAAACGCGGGCGCGGGATTGCCGTGCACGAGTCCTTCGGCTCCTTCGTCGCCCAGGTGGCGGAGGTGACGGTGAAGGCGGACGGCAGCTTCAAGGTGGATCGGGTGGTTTGTGCGGTGGATTGCGGCCTGGCCATCAACCCGGACGTGATTCGCGCCCAGATGGAAGGTGGTATCGGCTACGGCCTGGCAGCGGCCCTGCACGGGGCCATCACCCTGAAGGACGGGGCGGTGGAGCAGTCCAACTTCCACGACTTCCAGGTGCTGCGGATCAACGAGATGCCGGTGGTGGAGGTACATATCGTGCCGTCCGAAGTCGCGCCCACCGGTGTCGGTGAGCCGGGCGTACCGCCCATCGCGCCGGCGGTGGCCAATGCCCTGTATGCGGCAGTGGGACAGCGGATCTACAAACTGCCGTTGCCACGGCAGGTGCAGCAGGCCTGAATCAGGCCGCGCGTGCGGCGCAGATCAGCTCGCGCAGGGCCTTGCGCTCGGCGACCGGAGTGGGGGCCGAGCGCACGGCCAGGCTGCCGTCCTCAAGGCTGACCGCCACTTCGGTTTCGAAGTGCAGGCGAAGTTCGTCCAGGGTCACGTGGGTGACCTGGTACAGGCTTTCACTGATACGGGGGTGGGCGGACATGGCGGTGGTCTCGTTCCGTTGGCCACAGGGCCGATGGAGTGATAGTGCCGCCGGGCAGTCCAGCGCGGAATTGAAAGGGGGTGATGGTGGACATCATTCCCGTCAATGGTTGCGACCTTTCTGCGTCTCTTCCGATAACTGAATTTCACCCTGGCCGCATGGCGCCGCCGAGGGCGTGACCGCCTTCGCGAATGAAGGCGCTCCCAGCAGGGCGCGTCTGCCGGGAGCGCGGGAGCGGTGTCACTTGCTCAGCATGACCGCCAGTTCGTCGGCTTCCTCGGCCCAGTCGGAATCGTCCAGCAGGGCATCCCGCAGGAAAGCGGATTGGGCCTTGTTCCAGAAGGGCGCGTCGGGCAGTGCCTGGCCCAGCGCCAGCCGATGGTTGGCGGCGAAGCGCTCTATCTCGCCTTTGCTCGAGGGCAGGCCGAGCTGGTCGAAGAGGGCGCTCAGGGAGTGATGGCTGGTGTCCATTTGGGGGCCTCCGTGTGGGCGTGGAACAAAAAAGACTTCCATCGACTATAGACGCTGTACCGGCCAGGGCCGCCCAGCGGCAGCATGTCGGCTACAGCCGGTGCGGGGTTGCGCCCTTGGCCAGCTTGGCTAGCCTCACAAAAAAAGAGCGGCTGCCAAACCCCGGGCCACCTGCACAGGGGGCGACATGAGCATCCAGAGCGAGCAGAAACGATCACTGTGGGACCCGGTGGAGGCAGCACTGCTGCTAGCTCCGATATGGTCCCCCGTGCTGTTCATTTTCCTGGCCGAATTCCTCCATGAGTTCTTCCAGATCCACTGGCTGTTCAATTCGAGTCTGAGCACCTTTGGCATGTACCTGGTCCCGGCGCTGTCGGCGTTGCCTTTGATCCACGATTCACCCCGCCCACTGGCCATAACGTTGTTGCTGGCGGGCGGTTACTACCTGGTCGGGCTGGCGGCAATCTTCCTGATGTCCTGGGGGCTGCTGCTCTATACCGGCTATTCCTGATCCGACCGCGGAACCCGGCGTGGGGCCATGGATCAAAGGCCCCGGGTCCGCATATTCGGCGGATCGTCCTACTACGGAGCTATCCATGTCGCCTTTGAAGAAACTCGCGCTGCTCGGTCTCGCCGCCCTGCCACTGGTCGGCTGCATGAAAGAGGAATCCGTCGATCAGGCGGTGCTCTGCACCTACAGCACCGATGCCGAGGCCAAGCTGTGCAAGCCCGGTCAGATGTCCTGGTTCAAGGCGGGTAAAGCGATCAACCAGGCACTGCCCCTGAGCGTGGCGGCGGCGTACTGCGACTTCAATCATCAGGTGATGTACAACGAGGCGGGGGTGATCTGCGTGTTCACCGACAAGCGCCTGAGCATGGTGAAGTAGGGGACGGTCTGCTGAATTCATTGCAGCAGTCCTTTTTGTAGGGGCGAATTCATTCGCCAAGGGCGGCGCAGCTGCCCCTGTCGAGGCCGAAGGGCGGACCTGCGGTCCGCTTGGCGATTGAAATCGCCCCTACAGGAAAAGCAGCTTTCCTGTCTCCCAAAAAGACTGAAGGCGCCACAAGTGGCGCCTTCTGCCTTTCGAGGGAATGCATACATCGTGATTGCCTGCCTCTGAACGGCTCCGGGATCAGCTGATGCGGTTGGCACCGCTGCGGTCAGCGCCACCTTCGGCTACGCGGAAGGCATTGGTGCGCTCGGAACCGTTTTCAGCCACGTCGAAGCCCTGGGTGCGGTCGGAGCCGCCTTCGGCTACGCGGAAGGAACCGGTGCGATCGGAACCACTTTCAGCTACGCGGACGCTCTGGGTGCGATCGGAGCCGCCTTCGGCAACGCGCAGGGACTCGGAGCGTTCGGCACCACTTTCAGCGACACGGTAGAGGTTGGTGTGGTCGGAGCCGCCCTCAGCGACAGTGAGCGCAAACGCAGAGGCGGACAGGCTGGCGAAGAACAGGCTGGCAAGGATTTGCTTTTTCATTTTCGGGCTCCTCGGTGAAGGGGGGTGAAATTCGTCTACGGGGCCCATGTTACGGATGTGATTTCGATGAAGAAGTGATCCTGCGTGATGGTTACCATTGATGCATATGATAGTTAGATTATTCCTTGTAAAAACAACGTATTAGATAAGTTTTTTGTGGATTTTTTGTGAGATCGAACAGCCTTCTGTCAGGCCTAAAAAAATCGATTAACTCGATCAGTAAGCGTGATAGAGGATCTCCATCGATGCCCCGTCCAGCGTTCGAGCAAAAACGTCCGGGGAGAAGACCGCCACCACGCTGACTTCCTGATGCAGTGCTTTTCTCGCTAGCCGGCGGGGACTAGGCTATTGGCACTTTTCAGCAGACGGATAGTGCTATGTCCACCGAGATCCATGCCCAGTTCGCCGACGCGCCCCTCAATGCCATCGAAGCCCGGCTCCTCGGCAGCCTGATCGAGAAGCAGGCCACCACCCCCGAGGCCTACCCGCTGACCCTCAATGCCCTGGTGCTGGCCTGCAACCAGAAGACCAGTCGTGAGCCGGTGATGAATGTCACCCCCGGCCAGGCCGGCCAGGCACTGCGCAACCTGGAGGCACGCGGGCTGGTGAAGCTCGTGATGGGCAGCCGCGCCGACCGCTGGGAGCAGCGCACGGACAAGGTGCTGGAGGTGGTGCAGCCGCAACTGATCCTGATCGGCCTGCTCCTGTTGCGTGGCCCGCAGACCCTGGGCGAGCTGCTGACCCGCAGCAACCGCATGTCCGACTTCGACGACACCGAGGATGTCCGCCACCAGCTGGAGCGCCTGATCGGTCGTGGCCTGGCGGTGCTGATGCCGCGCCAGGGCGGCCAGCGTGAAGATCGCTACATGCACTTGATGGGCGAGCCGGCCGACCTCGAGGCCCTGCTGGAAGCGCGTGCCAGTCAGCCGGAACGCGGCGAGTCCCGCGCCGCCGCCGAGGCCCGCATCGAAGAACTGGAAGCCCGGGTCGCCGACCTGGAGGCCCGCCTGGCCCGGCTGGAAGATCGGGGCGAATGAACCCCACGGGGCGCGCCGGCTGTCCGTCGATGTCGCCCCGACGATTTCCCCACACGACGCGACCTGCGATCCTTTTCCGACCGTGAAACACCGCCCTGAGGTATCCATGAAGATCAGCTCGGACTTCGACAGCGGCAATATCGAAGTGATTGACGCCAGCAACCCGCAACAGGTGCAGTTGGCCATCCGCCCGGACCTGAAAAGCCACCACTTCCAGTGGTTCCATTTCAAGGTCGAGGGCCTGACCCCCGGCCAGCGTTACGGCTTCAGCCTGACCAACGCAGGGCAGTCCGCCTACAGCCACGCCTGGACCGGCTACAACGCCGCCGCCTCCTACGACCAGGTCAACTGGTTCCGCGTGCCCAGCAGCTTCGACGACAAGGGCCTGCACTTCGCCCTGGAGCCCACCCACGAGCAGATCTGGTTCGCCTACTTTGAACCGTACAGCCGCGCCCGCCACGACTGGCTGCTCAGCGAGGCCCTGGACAAGGCCGGCGCCGAGGTGATTGCCGTCGGCAAGAGCGTCGAGGGCCGCGAAATCCCGCTGCTGCGCGTCAGCCGCAACCCCGCCGCCCAGCGCAAGGTCTGGATCATCGCCCAGCAGCACCCCGGCGAGCACATGGCCGAGTGGTACATGGAAGGGGTGATCGAGCGCCTGTCCAAAGAGGGCGACGCCGAGATGGACGCGCTGCTCAGCAAGGCCGACCTCTACCTGGTGCTGAACATGAACCCGGACGGCGCCTTCCGCGGGCACCTGCGCACCAACGCCGCGGGCAAGGACCTCAACCGTGCCTGGCAGTCGGCTGACGATACCGAGACGCCGGAGGTGTTCTTCGTCCAGCAGCAGATGCGCAAGGTGGGCGTGGACCTCTTCCTCGATATCCATGGCGACGAGGAGATTCCCCACGTCTTCACCGCGGGCTGCGAAGGCAACCCCGGCTACACGCCGCGCCTGGAGGCCCTGGAAACCGAGTTTCGCCAGCGCCTGGTGGACATGGGGGCAGAGTTCCAGACGGCGTTCGGCTACGCCCGCGACGAGCCGGGCAAGGCCAACACCACCCTGGCCTGCAACGCCGTGGGCATGGCGTTCGACTGCCTGTCCTTCACCATCGAGATGCCGTTCAAGGACCACGACGACAACCCGCACCCGCGCACGGCCTGGAACGGCGAGCGCTCCAAGCGACTGGGCAAGGATGTGCTCACGGTGATCGCGGCGATGGTGGACAAGCTGCGCTGAGGGCAGAGGGGAACCGGCTCCACAAATGGGCCGGTTTCACCGTTCGTAGCTGGCCTGGACGGCGGATGGTGGAAATGAAAAGCGATTTCCACCCTACGAAGCCGAGTCACAGGCACAAAAAAGCCGGCCCATCAGGGGCCGGCTTTTTGTTTCCGTATTACACCCCGGATTCGTTCTGCAGATTCGCCTGGGTGATGTTGCTGCCCGCCGGCACGTTGCGGGTCAGCCAGACGTTGCCGCCAATGGTGGAGCCTTTGCCGATGGTGATGCGGCCGAGGATGGTCGCGCCGGCGTAGATCACCACGTCGTCTTCCACGATCGGGTGGCGCGGTTGGCCCTTCTGCAGGTTGCCTTCCTCGTCGGCGGGGAAGCGCTTGGCGCCAAGGGTTACCGCCTGATAGATGCGCACACGCTCGCCGATGATGGCGGTTTCGCCGATGACGACACCGGTACCGTGGTCGATGAAGAAGCTCTTGCCGATCTGGGCGCCGGGGTGGATGTCGATGCCGGTGGCGGAGTGGGCGATCTCGGCGATCATCCGCGCCAGCAGCGGCAGGCCCGCTTGATAGAAGTAGTGGGCGAGACGGTGGTGGATCACCGCGTGGACGCCCGGATAGCAGATCAGCACTTCGTCGACGCTGCGGGCCGCCGGGTCGCCCTGGTAGGCGGCCAGCACGTCAGTATCCAGCAGCAGACGCAGCTTCGGCAGGGTGGCGGCGAATCCCTTGACGATTTCGATGGCCTGGCAGGCGATGTCATCGGCGCTGACGCCGTTCTGGCGTGCGGCATGGGAGAGCTCCCGGCGCACTTCGCCGGCCAGGGCGTTGAGGGCCAGGTCCAGGGTATGGCCCACGTAGAAGTCCTCGCTTTCCTCACGCAGGTCGGCCGGGCCGAGGCGCATGGGGAAGAGGGCGCCGGACAGGGCCTCGATGATGTGCCCGACCGTGACGCGGGAAGGCAGTTCGCGGCCGCCGCGGTCTTGCAGCCGGTCGTGCTGGCTGCGCCACTGGGCGCGGGCGCTGCGCAACTCACTGACGATCTGGTCGAGTTGCCAATTGACCGGCTGGCAGCCGGTGGCGACGTAGGGAAGTCTGTTCATGGGGGTACCTGTAATGCGCGGTCCGGAACGCTATAGCCTGAGGAGAATCACCTGATTTCTGCAAGAGGTGATTCACCGGAATCCGCTGCGATCAGTCGGCGGGTACGAGGGGCTTGGCCGGCTGGTTGGGCGTCGCGGTGGCGGTGCAGCCCACCGAGGCGAGGATGATGCAGCAGATGGCGAGCCACTGGAGCAAGGACAGATGCTCGCCCAGGAAGATCAGCCCGGAGAGCGCGCCGAAGGCCGGCTCGATGCTCATCAGTGTGCCGAAGGTCTGCGCCGGCAAGCGTGTCAGGGCGATCATCTCCAGGGTATAGGGAATCGCCGTGGAGAGCAGGGCCACGCTCAGGGCCACGGGCAGCAGTTCCGTCCGCAGCAGGTCGCTGCCCGCGTGGGCGATGCCGATCGGGGCAACGAACAGGGCCGCAATCAGCACACCCAGGGCCGCGCCCTGCATGCCGTGGTCGTTGCCGGCACGCTGGCCGTAGAGGATATAAGCCGCCCAGCAGACGCCCGCGCCCAGGGCGTAGGCCATGCCGGTCAGGTCCAGATGGCCTTCGCTCTTGCCCAGGGGCAGCAGAAGCCAGAGGCCCAGGGAGGCCAGGCCGATCCAGAGGAAGTCGATGGGCCGCCGCGAGGCGAACAGCGCCACCGCCAGCGGGCCGGTGAATTCCAGGGCGACGGCGATGCCCAGCGGGATGCTGCGCAGGGACATGTAGAACAGCAGGTTCATGCCGCCCAGTGCCAGGCCGTACATGACCAGCGGCCACAGCGATCCGGCGCTGATCCGCGTGCGCCAGGGGCGCAGGATCAGGGTGAGCATGATGGCGGCAAAGATCAGGCGCAGGGTGGTGGTGCCCTGGGCGCCGACTTCCGGGAACAGGCTCTTGGCGAGGGACGCGCCGCTCTGGATGGACGCCATGGCCACCATGAGTACGGCGACGGGCAACAGGGTCGAAGCAAGGCGACTCTTCAGGGAAGGCATTTGGGCTGATCCGGCAGGTTCAACAGGGCTGGCATGTTGCGATGGTTATGTGCAACATAATGCGCAAAAGCCAGGGTGTGAGCAATATGTTGCCCAAATCCGATGACCGTCCCAATGTGCTGGAACACGTCTCCGAAAATGTCCGCCGCCTGCGCCGCGCGGCGGGCCTCAGCCAGGAAGCCCTGGCCAGCGCGGCCGGTGTAAGCCGGCGAATGCTGGTGGGCATCGAGGGTGGCGACGTGAACGTCAGCCTGGCCACCCTGGACCGTATCGCCGCGGCCCTCGGTGTGCTCTTTCCCGACCTGGTGCAGCAGCCGGATCGCCCCGACCGTTCGCGGATCAACGTCCTGGCCTGGGTCGGCGCCGGGGAGGGCAGTCGCGCCACCTTGTTGGCCAGCGCCTCGGCCCGCCATGAAGTGGAACTCTGGAGCTGGTCCCTGGAACCGGGCGAACGCTACACCGCCGAGCCGGACAAGGAAGGCTGGCGGGAGATGATCTACGTGATCGAAGGCAGCCTGAGCGTCCTGCGTGGCGAGGAGCGGCAACGGGTGGCGGCGGGTGATTTCCTGGTCTTCGGCAGCGACCAGCCCTACACCTACGCCAACGAGGGCGAGGGCCTGGTGCGTTTTATCCGCAATGTGCTGACCTGAATTCTGCTTCGAGGCGCGACGTCTGTACCTGTCTCGACCGTCGGCGACGTCGTTCTACTCCTGCTCGTCTTCATCCTCGGCATCGCCGCCGAAGGCGTCCATGCAGCGCAGGGCGTGTTCGCCGTCGGCGCCGGCCAGCTTCCAGCAACCGCTCTCGGCGTCGAAGGTCGCGGCCTGAACGGCGGCCTGGGTGAAGCGCCATTCGCGGCGGGTGCGGCCGTCCATGCATTCCACCCGCAGCAGTTGGGCGTCAGGCTGGCCCGGCTGGCCGGCTTCGAGGGCGTCCAGCAGGGCTTCGTCCAGGTCGAATTCCCAGGCGTGGAGGTCGTCGATTTCCAGCATGTCGGCGGACAGCAGGGCGTCCAGCAGGGTCGGGTGAGTCATGGGCGTGCATCCATCAATGGGGTAACGGGCGCGGGATGATAAGCCAGGGCGCCCGTCATTGCTCGTCCGGGCTTTCCAGGAACTGCTGGTTCTCCTCGCGTATGCGTCGGCCCTCCTCGTCGTAAAGGAAGGGCAGGAACATGTAGCGGCGCCCTGCGGTAACAGCTGTGGCCTCGTGCAGCAGCGAGCAGGAAAACACCACCGCGCCGCCCTTGGGCGCGCTGTACAGGCTCTGGCCGAATTCCGGGAAGCGCAGCTGGCCGCCTTCGTATTCGCCGCTGTTGAGGAACAGGGACACGGCAAACCGACGATGGGCGGTGCCCTTGGTGGTGTTGTCGCGGTGCGGGCGGAAGTGGCCGCGTTCCTCGGCGTCGTAGCAGGCCACCAGATAGCGTTCCATGCGCGTGACGTTGAACTGGAAGGCCTTGTGAATCTCCGGCACCAGGCGCGCGGTGATGCGATGCATGCAGCTGCGGATCAGCGCCTCGTCCTCCAGGGCGCAGTCGCGGCGGCGCTTGTGGTCGTGCTTGACCACTTCGACGGTCTTGCCGTCCTGCTCGATCATGTATCCCGAGTCGGTTCCGCCGTGGCGGTCGTAGTAGTCGATCAGGGACTGGCACAGGGTCGGCTCGAAGATGCGCGGCACCACCAGGACCGGCGCCTGGGCACGGGCCGGAACGGCAGGCGGGATCGGCTCCTGGGCCTGGAGCAGGGCGAGCAGGGCGTCCACATGGCCTTCGCCGCCGGTCTGGATCGGCAACACGGTGATCACCCGCAAGCGCGGGTCCAGCAGGTAGGTCATCTGGCGAATCGCGCCGCTCGGCTGATGCACCCCGTAGAGGTTGCAGATGGCCCGGTCGAAGTCCCAGAAGAAGCGGATGCCTGGCAGCATGTCGCGGATCCGCTGCTGCTCACGGTCACGGGGGTCGACGCTGACACCGAAGAAGCTGGCCCGGACGTCGTCGAACCGCTCGCGACGGGCGAGCAGATCGGTCAGCACCCGCGCCGCGGTCGGGTCCGTAGCGGAGCCGAGGAAGCTCAGGGCGATGTAACGCCCGGCGACGGTGTCGAAGGTGAAGCGTTCTCGGCTGGGGGTGCTGCTGGTGAACCAGGGCACCGCTTCGCCCGGCTCCACGGGTGAACTGCGCTGGGTCATGGTTGCCTCCATTGGCCTGAACTCAAGCTAGACCAAATGCCCGCTGCGTGCCTCAGCCGGAGTTGCCGGCGTCTTCGCAGAGCCCTCCCGGTGCTTTACTCATTCCCAGACGCCCAAGGAGCAACGCTGGATGATCCACTACTACGCGCAGGACGGCGGCGTCCTGCACGCCACCGCCGGCCAGCCCGGCATGGCCATTCCCCCTGGCACCCTGTGGATCGACCTGATGGACCCTGAGCCGGAGGAAGCCGCCTTCATCGGCCAGGCCCTGGGGGTGGAAATTCCCGGCCGCGAGGCCATCGTCGAGATCGAGGAAACCTCCCGCCTCTACCAGCACACCGGCACCCTCTACATGAACGCCACCCTGGTAAGCGGTCTGCGCGCCAAGCGGCCGGTGTCCAGCGATGTGATGTTCGTGGTGGCGCCCGATCACCTGGTGACGGTGCGCTACGCCAATCTGTCGTTCTACGAATACCTGCAGGACAAGTTCCTCCGCGAGCCGGAAACCCATGCCTCCAGCGAGCAGATTTTCCTCTCTCTGTGCGGCAGTGTGGTGGACCATATCGCCGACTTGCTGGAGCTGATGCAGCGGGAGCTGGACGAGATGTCCGGCGAGGTGTTCAGCGACGAGCGCGGCGCCGCGCCCCAGCGCAATCGCACCGACCTGCAACAGGTGGTCAAGCGCCTGGGGCGGCATAACTCGGGGCTGGTGAAACTGCGGGAAAGCCTGATCAGCATGGCGCGGGTGCTGGACTACTCCATGCAGTGGGCGAGTCTCTGGCTGAGCGAATCGGGACTGGATCGCTCGCGCTCCATCGAGCGGGACATCCGTTCGCTGGTGGACTACGTGGCAAAGATGTTCGACGAAATCGCCTTCCTGCTCAGCGCCACCCTGGGACTGATCGACATCGAGCAGAACGGCATCATCAAGGTCTTCTCCATTGCCGCCGTGCTGTTCCTGCCGCTGACCCTGGTGGGCACGGTGTACGGCATGAACTTCCGCGCCATGCCGGAACTGGACTGGGCCTTCGGCTACCCGGTGGCGCTGGGGCTGATGGTGGTGTCGGCGATCCTGCCCTTCGCCTGGTTCAAGTGGAAAGGCTGGCTCTGATTCAGCGCTTGCGCGCGCCCAGCAGGGTACCTGCTACGGACCGCCGACGAGGGCCCGGGTTTCGTAGGTTGGCGCTGAGCCCGCGAAGCCCAACGATGCGCTGTTGGGCCTCGTCGCGCTCAGCCCAACCTACGGCTTCTCAGTACTCGTTCTTGCACCCGGTTCCCCACGCCAGGTACTCGATGGTCTGAAGCTGCATCTGGCTGTCCTCATAAGTCATCCGCGCCGGGCCCACTCCGCAATACGTAGAGAGATCGGTCATTTCCACGATCCGGGCGATGTCCAGGTGGACGCCGTACTCGTACTGCGTGACCGGAGGCGAGGACTGCTCGGTGCCCGCGGCGATGGCGACGGTGGAGGCGAGGCTGAGACTCAGGGCGATGACGAGGCTTTTCATGGTGCGTTCTCCAACTGGAGAGGGAAGTGGCGGGAGACCCCGCGCCTAACGACCATCAGGCTCCGGAGAAGCGCCATTGCCGGCGGTCATGCTCGACAGCACGCCATCCCTGCGGATGAGTGCGTGATAGAGGGCCGCCGCCAGGTGCGCCAGGATGCCGATGAACAGCAGGTACGCCAGTACAGTGTGGGCCAGGCGCAGCACGGCATAGAGCCGTGCGTCCGGCGGGGCGATGGGCGGCAGTACCAGCGAATCGTGAAGGACCAGCGGGTAACCGCCGGCGGCCTGCATGCTCCACCCCACCAGGGGCTGGGCGATCATCAGCGCGTACAGCAGCACGTGGGACAGCCTGGCGGCATGTTGCTGCCAGTTGGGCATGTCGCTGGGCAGCGGCGGCGTGGTCCAGGCCATGCGCACCGCCAGCCGAACGAGGGCCAGTACCAGCAGGATCAGGCCGAGGGGTTTGTGCAGCGCCACCAGGGCGTCATGGCGCGGGGACAGGTCGCCCACCATGCTGACGCCGATGAAGAGCATGGCCAGCAGCAGGATCGCCATCAGCCAGTGGAGTACCCGCAACAACGGGGTGAAATGCGTCGGAGTGTTCATGGCTGGGCTCCTTGTTCCGGGCTGGGCGCACCTTCGCGCGTGCGGCGATTGAAGGACAGCGCATAGGTGGCCGAACGGGCGGCGAGGATCGGGTCGTCGGACGCCTGGATGCCGTCCGGCAGCACCAGCGGGTCGAAGTTGATGTCGCGGCAGGCGCCCTGGTTCTGGGGCACGGCGCTTTCCACCACGAGGGTGCCGACGTCCAGCTGGCGGCGGTCGGCGGGCCAGGGGCGGGAGGCGTCGTTGGTGGGGTCGCCGGGCTCGGCCAGGGTCAGCACGAGGTGCCAGCGCAGCGGTGCTTTGACCAGGCGCTGTTGCAGGTCATGGCGGAGAAAGTCCGGGTCCTGCCCGGCCTCGCCCAGCGGCTCGAAGGGGGACTCCGGCTGCACTGACCAGCGCACGTACTGGGTGTCGCCGGCATCATTCACCAGACGAAAAGCGTTGATGCTGTGGTAGGCGACATTGGCGAAGCTGTTGCTGGGTTTGGCCCCCTGGGCCCATTGGCGGAAGGCTGCGCTTTCCGGGTGAGCGGCGAAAAAGGCCTGCATCTTTGCCGGGTCGGGCTTGCCGGTTGCGGGGTCCGGGCGTGAAGCCAGGATCTGCTCGTAGAAAGCCTCGGGCGTACTGACCGGCAGCACGGGCGGGGTGTTCATCGCCGTGCGCCACTGTTCGCCGCCGGGCAGCTGGAACAACAGCGCCATGCTCCGGACGGGCACGCCGGCGTCCGGGGCGTGGGGGTTGCTGCCGCCGATGGCCAGACGCCCGACCACCGGCACCAGGCCGGGCGCAAAGACGCTGGCGCGGGACAGGCGCTTGGCCTGGCCGTTGCTCTCGAAATAGCCGGTGATGCAGATGCCTTTTGCGTGGTTCTTGCGATAGCCGGGGAACTTCCCGGCGTTGGCCTCGAAGGCGTCGAGGATGCGTTGCGGGGTGAGGCGGTCGCCATCGAACCAGCCGGCGGCATAGCCGAATCCTGCCGCCAGTCCGCCGACGGCGAGGCCAATGAGGGCCAGCCGTGACGCCAGGTCGAATCCCTTGGGTGGTACCTTGCTCATGCGATACTCCCGGGCATTGTTGCCCTGTCCATGAGCCGGTGAGACGCAGGCTCCCGGGGCTTTATTCCCAGGCCGGGAATAAATTTCCTCGCCGCGCGTCTTCCTGTCGCATGTTTGGCGAGAGTGACGCAAGAACGGGCTATGAACATGATCGATGACGCGGAACTGCGGGAGATGTTGCAGCGGCTGCGGCGCTTTGCGCTGTGGCTGACGCGCAATGCCTCCAGTGCCGATGACCTGGTCCAGGCCACCCTGGAGCGGGCGCTTTCCAGATGGGGCAGCAAGGGTGACGGCAACCTCCGCGCCTGGCTGTTCGCCATCCTCTATCGGCAGTTCCTCGACGGGCAGCGCCGGGCTCGCCGCCATGCGCGGCTGCTGGAGTTCTTCAGCGGTGGGCGTAGCGAGGAGGCGCCATCCACCGAAGAACTGGTGGTCAACCAGTCCACACTGGAAGCGTTCGGCCAATTGCCGGCGGAGCAGCGCGCGCTTCTGCTGCTGGTGAGTGTGGAGGGGCTCAGCTACAAGGAGGCCGCCGAAACCCTCGGGATTCCCATCGGCACCGTGATGTCCAGGCTGTCCCGCGCCCGCAAGGCGCTGCGCGAACTGGCCGAAGGCGAGATGCCCAACCCTCAGCTCCGGGTACTCAAATGAACAGATTCCATCCCAGCGAAGACGACCTGCACGCCTACCTCGACGGCCAGCTCGATGCTGACCGGCGTCAAGCGGTGGAGGCCTACCTGGCGGCCAACCCCGAGGTCGCGGCTCAGGTGGAGGGTTGGCGAAAGGACGCCCAGCAGCTGCGCGCAGCCCTGGCCCTCCCGCGCCAGGCCCCCAACCCGCGCCTCGACCCGGTAGCGATTCGCGCCTCCCTGCGCGTGCGCAAGCAACGGCGCTTCGCCCTGGCGGCGTCCTTCCTGCTGGCCCTGGGCGCCGGTGGGCTGGGTGGCTGGCAGGCACGGGACATGAGCCTGCTGGCCGCCAACCCGCCCATGCAGGACGCCCTGCAGGCCCACCGTCTGTTCGCCGCCAGCCCGACCGTGGACATCCAGGTGCACCGGTCGGGTGAATTGCAGGCCTGGCTGGATCAGCGCTTCAGCCACGCGGCACGGATTCCCGATCTCACCCCCTACGGCTTCACCCCGGTGGGCGGCCGTTGGCTGGTCACCGAACAGGGGGCCGCCGCGCTGCTGGTGTTCGAGGACGGCCAGGGGCAGCGGGTCAGTCTCTACCTGCGGGCGCCGAGCACGCTCTATCCAAGCATGAAGAAGGGCCAGCGTCGCGACGGCGGGCTGGAGGCCAGGTACTGGTCGAGGGATGGCTATAACTACGCGCTGGTCAGCCAGGACGGTGACCCGCGTGGGGAGGTGCTGGGGAAAGCGCTTTCGTTCTGAGTCCGCCGGGCTCTTTTGCCGCAGGACGCACTCCGTGAGGGGAGCCGATGCGGTAGGGTCGTCGTGCGCACCGGCGGTTTGACGGGTCGAAATCGGTGCGCACAGCGCACCCTACGGTCCAGACCCTGCGAACGGGGGCTACCGCAAGTCCATGTTCGTTTAGTCGCAAAGGGCAATTCCGCTGCCCCAAATGCCCCTCTCCCCACACGGAAGAGGGGCCACTCACTCAAATCACGCTGCGCCCCAACGGCAACTCCTCCATCTGCACCAGCCGGCAGAAGTCCTCGTAGTTGCTGCGGGACAGATGGACCACCGCATCCATCAACGCCCCCTCCTTGTAGTCATTGGGGAAGGGCGCGGGGATGCCCTCTCGCAGCGCTGCATTTTCAAGGATTATCTCGGCGATCACCTGGGTCGTATGCAACCGCGCATCCAGGCGCTGCACCCATTGCTCCAGCCGCCACTGCTCATGATGGGCAGTCATGCCTGCACCTCCTTGCCGCTGGCCATCAGCGCCGGCAGGTCCCGCCAGGCCACCCAGACTTCTCCCTGCCACCGCACCACGTCGATCTGCCGGCCTTCACAACTCATGAAGGAACGGCGCGGCGACGCATCCGGTACGCGGTGATAGTCATGCAGCGTCGGCACCAGCACGTCACTCAGCCAGCGGGCGAGATCCCGACGCTCCGGGCGGGCGAAGCGATAGAGCGCCTTGTACGCGCCGGCATCGTTGATCGCCTGCACCTCTTCGTGGAAGTCGTCGGTGTATTCCAGGGTGACGGAGCGCCGCTCGTGTGGCTCCAGGGCACGGAGCAGGCGGCGGGGAGGGCGGATGCCGATCAACCGGGCGACATCCTGGGCGACGAACCAGGGCTGGTTGTCGATCATCAGGGCGCGCAGGCGTTGGTTGTGGTGAAAGAAAACGAGGGGGGTGTATGCGTCGTGCATGGTGGTTCTCCGTTATGGGTTCAGGAGCTGCCACCGTTCGCTGTCAATCGAAGGGCGGCAGACCGCGCGGGGTTGACAGACCGGCTAACGGGAACCGGCAGACCACGAGGATCTCCCCGCGCGATCTGCCATAGAGCAGTGCAGTTAAAAACTGCATGCGAGCAAGAGCCTGCAAAAAACGTCCGCCGTTTTTCGCATGCACCTTGCGGCGCAATCGCGCCCGTTAGTTTCAGGCTGTCAAACCCGGCCACGGGATTGACCGTGGCCGGGGCAGGATAGGGATGGGGGAGCGAGAGGGCAAGGGGAGGGGAGTTGATGGGGGCTGCGTTCGACCCGAACCAGCCATTTTATAAGAGCGGATTTCGACTCTAAGGGGACAGCTAGTGTTGATCTGACTAAGATCAATTCATCGCACCTTACAGCCTCTGGCCAGATATAGGCATGCCCCTCACTACCCGGTTGGCCCTATTGCTGTTAACCGCTCTCTGCATCAACTCGGTAGTGCGTCTTGGTAGCGCTGCGATCGAGTCGCTTGGGCCGGCACATCACGACCCTAATGCTCCGTTAGCGTGGTTGGCTATTGGCGCGCTCGTTGCCTTGCCCATTTGGCTAGCCGCACTAATACCCACCCGTTTCGCTCTCCTCCAAAAGTGCGTGCGCGGTATCTCTGTCTTGCTGCTAAGTATCCCTACCGCTCTATTTACCTGGATGGCTGCAGCACAGCTAAATAGCGTGCTCCATGACAGAGGGGAAGGCCTTCTGTTGTTAGCTCACACCCTTGCACTGACGCTTATCTGCATCACGACCTACGTGTTGCTACTTTGGCCCGAACTCAGGCGACTCACGTCTCGGTAGCAGCGGAAAAAGGGTACTACGTAAGTACGGGATAGACTTATTTTTCAATCTAAAACCTGAGATATCCCGCTTGAAAACACACGCCAGAGCCATTTCAAAGAATGGCAACTGCGACGGAGCCTGACGCGGAACTACCCACCGCTAACGATCCTAACGCCAATCTCCCCGAATGCTTTGGGCGCGAAGAAGAGATGTCTCGCCAGTGACTACAATCACTCTTGCGCGGTGTGCTTCGTCTTTTCGAGAGGGCGTCCAGCGCTCAACTTCACTCAGGAGATCAGTCCATGTCTGCATTCGTTTCCCAACTCAGTGAGCTTTGGGCGCCGCGCTTGCTCAGTGTGCTGCGGATCATCACGGCCTTCCTGTTTCTCCAGCACGGCACTTCAAAGTTGTTCGGCTTTCCGCATGTCGCGTTTTTCGATGAGTTGAGTCTGTTTTCCCTGATCGGCTTTGCCGGTGTGCTGGAAGTGGTCGGCGGACTGCTGTTGATGCTCGGTCTGTTCACGCGACCGGTCGCCTTTATCCTGTCCGGCGAAATGGCGTTTGCCTATTTCATCGGACATGCCCCCAAGGGGCTGCTCCCGCTGCTGAATGGCGGTGAACTGGCGATCGTGTTCTGCTTCGTATTCTTGTACCTGGCTGCGGCTGGTGGTGGCGCCTGGAGCCTTGACCGTCGGCCGTGAAGTGGCAGCCGGTCCAGGTAGATGGGTGGTTTTCTTGGGGAAATGGATGGAGCGGCAGTCGTCAGGTAGACGGCTAGGCTTTTTGGTGCCCCACCCTCATAGGGGGCGTCTGCGCCTCTGGCAGGCTGATGTACTGCCGGGGGCGCTTTCATTTGAACGTGGTCATGGGGCACCGGCTCTGCCTGTGACGCTTGCTGAAGGACATTTCGCAGGCCGGTGCTGAGCCTGCGAAGCCCAGCGATGTGTCGGTTGTTGGGCCTCGCTGCGCTCGGCACCAACCTACGGGGTCCGAGGTGACCACGCTCCAGGCGCTGATGTCACCGCAGCGCCTTGATCCGCTTCAGGACCAGGACCAGCGCGAACCCAAGGCCTCGGTCGTAATCCGTCTTGTGCAGCTGCTGCTTGGTAGTGGCGCCGGCTTTCCTGAGTTCTCTGACCAGGTCGAACAATTCCATGAGTGCCGGGCGGCCGTGGGGTGAGGCGATGGCTTCGTCGATCAGCGCGTCGAGCATGGCTGGCAGATCGCTGATGCATGTGCCTTCTCGGGTGACGACCTCTTTGGCCATCGCCAGGCCTGCTACGTGCTGTTGGGTGGGCTTTTTCATGATGCTCTCCGAAGGCGTCACACTGTTTGGACACCTTGCGCCTGGAGGCGATCAACTTAATTCCTGAATCAGGCTGAGGCGAGCTTTGGTAAGGCCAGCGATACACAATCAACCGCGATATCGCCGGCCGCGATCAATCTTTATTCCTAAGGCGCAATCAACCTGATGGCGGTCCTATGCCTGATTGACAGCATGTAGGAGGTGTAACAGGATGTTTCGTATTGAAGGGACAAGGTGAAAGCCGCAGCAGGACCCGTCTCGGCTCTACCACCCGTTACGGCCACAACCGTGACAGCGTTTGGTTCCCGCCTCGCGACACCGTGAGCGATCACTCGGTTTCAACTTCTTTGGCGCTCTTCGCCGATATCGTTCCCTGGCAATTTGCCTACAGGGGTCAATGGCGAGGAGGGGTTGATGTACCTTCCGAAAGATGCGTCCAAGGCACGCCTGCGCGAAGCGGAAATTGCCCGTCGGAATTTCGCGGAACTGGCCACTGCCTTATCCAAAGGGGAAGTCACGCGACGGGACTTCATAAAATGGGGCTTGGCCACTTCCAGCGGACTTCTGGTGCCCGTGCATGGCTTGAGCCCCTTCACCAGCAGCGCTTATGCGGGAACCTTCGACATCCCCACGGGGTTGTCACCCAGCCCGCTGTTCGGCGTGCTTCCCTTCACCCAGCCCATGCCGCGCTTCGACGTGCTGCCTCGCAAGGCATTCACCTTCGGCGCGGGCCTGATGAACCCCATACCCGCCTTCCCGGGCGTGCCCGGTCCTGATCCGGCCGAGCAGGCCAACACCACGCAGCAACCGGTACCGGCCGTGCTGGGTGGCGGTACCGGCCCGATCGAGGGTCGGCCACCGGGACCGATCTGGGCGCACCAGCACTGGGGCGAATTTCCGCCCAAGGTGGTGGTGGAGGTCACCCAGGAGGGTGCCAAGCCCAATACCGTCTACGATCCGGGTGTGCCCTCATCCCTGAATTCCGGCATCGACCCGGCGCAGGCTTTGCGCCCGGCGTTCCATCCCGACCTGCCGGATCAAGGGAAGCTGAAGCTCTGGACCTTCAACGGCACCCTGCCGCCCAAACTGCTGATCGGCCGTTACCACGAACACATCCTGCTGCGGCACCACAACCGCCTGCCTGAAGACCCGACCCAGAACGGCGGCTTCGGCATTCACACCATCACCACCCATGAGCACAACGGTCACCACGGCGCGGAGAACGATGGCTTCACCGGCGCCTACTTCTTCCCCGGCGAGTTCTACGACTACCACTACCCGATCTGCCACGGTGGCTACTTCAGCTTCAACCAGGGCGCCAACGACCCACGCTGCGGCTCACCCAACGACGCCGGTGGCATCGACAACCTTCAGGGTGACTTCCACGAAACCATGAGCACCCACTGGTTCCACGACCACATGTTCAGCTTCACCTCGCAGAACGTGTACAAGGGCAACGCCGGGATGTTCAACATCTACAGCAGCCTGGATCGTGGCAACGAAGAGATCGACGACGGCGTGAACCTGCGCCTGCCCAGTGGTTCGGCCAAATCGTTCGGCAACCTCGACTACGACGTGAATCTGATGCTCGCCGACAAGGCCTGGGACCAGGACGGTCAACTGGCGATGGATATCTTCGACTTCGACGGGTTCCTCGGTGATGTGATGACGGTGAACCTGGTCTACAAGCCCTTCTTCGAGGTCGAGCGGCGCAAGTACCGCTTCCGCATTCTCAACGCGGCGGTGGCGCGGTTCTTCAAGCTGTCCCTGAGCGATGCGTCGCCGATGGTCCAGATCGCCAATGACGGCAACCTGCTGCCGACCCCGGTGACGCTCACGACCCTCGACGAAATCGGTATCGCCGAGCGCTACGACATCGTCATCGATTTCTCCCGCTACAGAGTCGGGGACAAGGTCTGGATGGTGAATCTCGCCGAGCACGAGACTGGCCGTCGGCCCATGCAGGATCTCTCGCTCCGCGATGCGATGTCGGGCACGTCCGGCGATCCCTGTGTTGGCCGCTTCCTGGAATTCCGCATCGTCCGCGATCCGGCTCGACCCGATACCAGCCAGATTCCCGATTTCCTCGTACCGAATCCCGACCTGTCGCAAATTCCGGTGGCAGCCGAGCGCACCTTCGTGTTCGGTCGCGGCGCCATCCAGACCACCAGCGACCCGATCTCATCGTTCGTCGGCCCATGGGGCATCGGGACCGATGGCGGCGCCAAGCTTGACGCGGACTTTGGCCGCATCTCGGCGGCGCCACGCTTCGGCACCCGCGAGATCTGGACGCTGAAGAACGGCGGCGCGGGCTGGGACCACCCGATCCACATCCACTTCGAGGAGGGCCAGATCCTCGCTCGCAATGGACGGCCGGAAAATGTCCCGACCTGGGAACGCGGCCGCAAGGATGTCTATCGCCTGCACCCGGGTACCAGCGTCACCCTCACCATGCAATTCCGCGATTTCGGTGGGATGTTCATGGAGCACTGTCACAACACCACCCACGAGGACAACGCCATGTTGCTGCGCTGGGAAATCGACGACGCTGGCGGCGCCTTCCTGCGCCCGCTGCCAACGCCGATCCCGACGCCCCAGGGTGTGCGCTTCGTGGACCCGACCGAGATTTTGCCGACCGCCTTCAGATAGGAGGCACAACATGAGTGCTGCGAGGCGGTGGGCGAGGCTGGCGGCGTGCATGTCGCTGACGGGTGTCAGTGTGCCCCATTGCGCCTCACGGCCTCGTGGCCAACAACAATCACGACTCCGCCGGGAGCCCAGGAGCCAATCATGAACATCAAGCACGGAAGATTCCCGCCAGCACTGTTGGCATTCGCCGGGTTGGTGGCCGTCCTGGAGTCGAGCAGTGCGGCCTCCTCGCGCTCCTCCACGAACGCCTTCCAGCGCCGCACGGACGTGAAAACGGTCCCCATTGCCGGCACCCTGGCGGGTAAGACCGAGGACATCGACATCAACGGGACCGCGCGCATCATTTCCACCGCGTTCACCGATGACGACCCGGGCGCGCTGCCGGGGGTCTTTCTGCTGATCGACATCATCGAGGCGACCGGCGTCGGCCAGCAGAGCGGGACCCTCTATCTCGTCCATGGCGAGAACCAGGTGCTCCGCTTACTGGTCGCGACCGACGTGGTGGAGCTGACGTTCCCCATCTCGCCGGCAAACGCCAAGAAGTCCTCGGCCACGGAGACGGTGCTGGCCACCTTCCAACTGACCTTCGATGTCGACTCGGGCCAACTGACGGCGGCCACCGCCAGCTTCTCCACGCCCGGGTTTTCGGTAACGGAGCCAGCACCGGCTTGAGGCGTCGGCCCGCTGCTTCGGCGCGGAGCGCTGTAGGCTCTGCGCCGGGCATGCACGCAGGTGCGCATCGCCTACTCAGCCACGGTGGCTGGCGATATAGTGCGTGCCCACCCGTCATGCCCACCGAGTAGTGCAACTCGGCACGGCTTTGCGAACGTTCCGAATGTGCGACTGGAAGGACCCCCGACAATGCATCCGAAGAACCTCGATGGAGCCACCGATGAATCACTGCTGCTCGCGGAGCTGAAGCGCTTGTTGAAGGATCGCAATATCCGCTATTGCGATATCGCCGAGCAGTTGAACGTGAGCGAGACGACCATCAAGCGCAAGTTGACCGGGCATGGTCTGAGCGTCGCGATGCTGGAGTCGGTGTGTGCCATTGCAGGCGTCCGCCTCATCGATCTTGCCGAGCTGGCGGCGCGGCGCAGCGATAGCAAGATTCACGCATTGAGCGTCGAGCAGGAGCAGGGGCTGGCCGATGCCCCGTTCACGGCGTTCATCTTCCTGCTGTTGCGCTATGACTGGACACCCCGGGAGATCCAGCAGGAATTCGGCCTGGACGAGCCGGGCACCTTCCTTCACTTGCGGCGACTCGAAAAACTCCGTTTGCTCGACCTGTTTCCCGGCAACCGCGTCCGTCTGCTGACGGTGCGGCATCCGGAGTGGATTCCGGGAGGCCCGTTGCGACGGGCCGTTCACGACGCGATGCGCCGGCATTTTGAAGCGATGGATTTCCACGACCCACAGTCGCTTTGGCAGCTCGAAACCGTCAAGTTGTCGCGCGGATCGATCGACCAGTTGCGCCAGATGATGGCGTCGCTTTCGCAGCGCATGCGAGAACTCGCGACCGACGATCGCTCCCTGCCTGACGGGCAGACGGACTGGTACAGCATGCTGTGCATGGCTCGCCTTACCGATCCGCGAATCTTCTGGACCACGTGACACCGGCCGTGGTGCCGCCATTCGCGCGATGTACCGCAACGCGCCACCGCCAAGTATCACTCCGAGATACTTTATAGAAAGCCAAGCGTTGAACTGTTAGCTCAGGATCTGCTGCTGATACTTTTCCTCAACGACATCGTGTCGATATCCCGAGGACAGGAGAGGCAAAGATGAGAACGAGCGCATTCCCAGTTGGCGCCACCTTGGTTTTTGGCGGTAGCGGTGGCATCGGACAAGGCGTTGCCCTTGAGTTCGCACGCGCTGGAGTACCGGTCGCAGTCGGCTACCGGAGCAAGGCCGATGTGGCACAGCGCGTCGCCGACCAGATCCGGGAAGAGGGCGTCAACGCGAGCACCCACCAAGTCGACGTAACCGATGCCGCCCAGGTCAAGGCAACGCTGGACGCCGCCATTGAAGCTCACGGCCGCGTGCACACCATCGTCTGGGCGGCTGGCCCTTTCGTGAATCAGCTCCATATCAGCGAAATGAGCCGTGACGACTGGAAGCGCGCCATCGATGTCGAAGTCATGGGGTTCTTCAATGCCGCCAAGGCTGCGCTGCCGCACCTGCGCGCCTCGGGGGGCGGATCGTTCGTCACACTGGGCTCCGCCGGCCATTTGCGCTGGCCGGATCGCGACGGCTTGTCAGTCGCGCCGAAGGCCGCGAATGAATCGCTTGTGAAGGGCCTTGCCCGCGAGGAAGGCCGCTTCAACATCCGTGCGAATTCCGTCCTGGTCGGTGTCATCGAGGCCGGCATGTTCCCGCAGCTCCTGGAGCAGGGACAGTTCGACCAGCGGTGGATCGACGAAACGATGCACATGCTTGCACTCAAGCGCTGGGGAAAGCCCGAGGAAATCGGTCGTGCCGCCGTGTTCCTGGCATCCGACAACGCGGCCTACATCACCGGGCAGCAACTGAACGTGTCCGGCGGGTACGGCATCTAGGAGATTCGAGATGACTACATGGCGTAGTTCCGCGACCGGGACTGCGACGCTGGAGCCGCACGTCGTCGACCTGTCGGAAATGGTCGAAAAATTCGCGCTCCAGCAGCTCGCCTGGACCTATTGCCACGCGATCGACCGGGGAGATCTGAAGCTCGTGCGCAGCCTCTACCACGACGACGCGATTGACGATCACGGCCCGATGTTTCGCGGATCGCCCGATGAGTATGTCGCGTGGCTGCCCGGCATGCTCGCCAACTGGGAAGCCACCTCACACGTCATCTCGAACATGCTCTTCCTCATCGATGGGAATCAGGCCGAAGGCGAACTGGTGGTGCTGGCCTACCACCGCACGCCCGCCCCGAATTCGCGTGAGGTCATTGCCCGGGGACGCTACCTCGACCGCTACGAGAAGCGCGAGGGCATCTGGCGCTTTTTGCGGCGCTCGCTCGTACTCGATTCGATGGAGGAGCGCGCCACCCCGATAGGCAGCGGCCCTTCGCTGGATGAGGGCATGGAGAAGGGCAGGGCTGATGCGGGAGATGCCTGCTTTACGCGGCTTGCCATGTTTGCTCGGCAGCGGGGCCTGCTCGACGAGCATCGCCGGTAGTGCTGCCTTATCCGTGCTGAAGCTGCCCTCTCTCCTGGTAAGAGCCCTTGCCAAAAATGGCCGACTTCTCAGTCGGCCATTTGGATTGGATAGGTCATCGGACGTTAAAGCCTGTCTACGTCTACCACCGCCTGCGCAAATGCCTGCGGTGCTTCCTGGGGAAGATTGTGGCCGATGCCACCGGTGAGGGTTCGGTGCGCGTATTTACCGGTGAACTTGCCGGCGTAGGCGCTGGGCGGCACATGGAATGCCCCATTGGCATCGCCCTCCAGGGTGATGCTGGGAACGGTTATGGGCGGGGCTGAAACAAGTTTCCGCTCAAGGTCGTCGTATTTCGCTTCACCCTCGGCCAGGCCTTGCCGCCAGCGATAGTTGTGGATGGTGATGGCGACGTGGTCGGGATTGTCGAAGGCCTTGGCGCTGCGTTCGAACGTCGCGTCATCGAAGTTCCACTTGGGAGAGGCCTGCTTCCAGATCAACTTGGCAAACTCGTGCGTGTACTTCGCATAGCCGGCGCGGCCGCGTTCCGTTGCGAAGTAGAACTGGTACCACCACAGAAGCTCGCCCTCCGGAGTCAGCGGCTTCTTGCCGGCCTCCTGATTACCGATCAGGTAGCCGCTCACCGATACCAATCCCTTGCAACGCTCCGGCCACAGCACTGCAATGATGTCGGCGGTGCGTGCTCCCCAATCGAAAGCCGCAAGGATAGCCTTCTGAATCTTGAGCGCATCCATCAGGGCAATGATGTCGGATGCCACCGCGGTGGGTTGAGCATTGCGCATGGTCTGATCGGACAGGAAGCGCGTCGACCCATAGCCACGCAGATAGGGGACTATCACTCGGAACCCCTGAGACGCCAGCAGTGGCGCGACATCGACAAAGCTGTGGATGTCGTATGGCCAGCCGTGTAGCAGCAGGACCGGTGGCCCATCGGGCGGTCCTGCCTCGGCGTAGCCGACGTTGAGAAGCCCTGCGTCGATCTGCTTGATCGAGGCAAAAGATGTATGGGCGCCCGGCTTGACCGGCGGTAGCGACGCCGCTTCCGGCTGGCTGGTTTGAGCGCTTGCAGCTCGCGGCATCTCGAACTGTGCCGCTACTACAGCCAGTGCCGCCATACGCATGAAATCACGCCGATGCGAATCAAATGCCTCTGACATTTTCTTCTCCCGAATCATTTCGGCCAGGGGGCGATTACCCGCACGTGGAATCAATGAACAAGAGTAGGTTGGCGATCAGGGGGCCGCGAGCCCGCTGAAGAGAAACGCTTCGTTGGGCTTCGCTCTGCCACAACCTACGGAGCTGCATGGGGGCGAGTCCGTAGGATGGGTAGAGCGAAGCGAAACCCATGCGGAGCGAGGACGATGCGTTTCGTGGCTCAACCCGCCCTACGGGTCACCCACATATCAGGCCTGCATCGCCCCGCCATGCACATCCATCGCCGCCTGGCGCAGGGCCTCGGAGCGGGTCGGGTGGGGGTGGCAGATGAGGGCGATGTCTTCGGCCGAGGCGGAGAACTCCATGGCCACGCAGTATTCGCCGATCATCTCGCTGACGCTCGGGCCCACCATGTGCACGCCCAGGACTTCGTCGGTGCGTTCATCTGCCAGCACTTTCACGAAGCCTTCGGTCTCGTGGTTGATCTTGGCGCGGCTGTTGGCGGTGAAGGGGAACTTGCCGACCCGGTAGGGCCGCCCTTCGGCCTTCAGCTGTTCTTCGCTCTTGCCCACGGTGGCCACTTCCGGGCGGGTGTAGATCACGTTGGGAATGACGTTGTAGTTCACCTCGGCGGCCTGCCCGGCGATGCGCTCGATGCAGACGATGGCCTCGTCTTCGGCCTTGTGGGCGAGCATCGGGCCGGAGGTGACGTCGCCGATGACGTAGACGCCCGGCGCGCTGGTCTGGTGGCGTTCGTTGGCGAGCATGCCGCGGGTGTCGGTGGCCAGGCCCACGGTCTCCAGGCCAAGGCCTTCGGTGTAGGGGCGGCGGCCGATGGCCACCAGCACGTAGTCGGCCTTGAGGGTTTCCGCGAGCCCCCCGGCGGCAGGCTCGATGGACAGCTCCACGCCGCTCTTGCTGGCCTTGGCGCTGGTGACCTTGGAGCTGAGCTTGAAGTGCATGCCTTGTTTGGTCAGGGCGCGCTGCAGGGTTTTGCCGGTTTCGTCGTCGAGACCAGGGCAGATGCGGCCGAGGTATTCCACCACCGTCACCTGGGCACCCAGGCGGCGCCAGACCGAACCCAGTTCCAGGCCGATCACCCCGGCGCCGATTACCACCAGGTGCTTGGGTACTTCCGGCAGGGACAGGGCTCCGGTGGAGTCGAGGATGCGTTTGTTGTCGATGGTCACGCCGGGCAGGGGAGTGGGCTCGGACCCGGTGGCGATGACGATGTTGAGGGTCTCCAGGGTCTGTTGCTGGCCATCGGCGGCGGTCACCACCACCTTGCCGGCCCCGTCGATGCGGCCCCAGCCCTTGACCCATTCCACCTTGTTCTTGCGGAAGAGGAACTCGATGCCCTTGGTGAGGGCGGTCACGCTCTCGGCCTTCTGCTTCATCATCTGCGCCAGGTCGAGGGTCGGCTGGACCTGGATGCCGAGGGTGGCGAACTCCTTGCCGGCGGCGGCTTCATAGAGTTCGGAAGCGTGGAGCAGCGCCTTGGAGGGCATGCAGCCGACGTTCAGGCAGGTGCCGCCCAGGGTTTCGCGGCCTTCGACGCAGGCCACTTTCATCCCCAGCTGGCCGGCCTTGATCGCCGCGTTGTAGCCGCCCGGGCCGCCGCCTATCACCACTACGTCATATGCGCTCATGGGATCTACCTCGGTTGAATAGTCGTAAGGGGAATGGTGAAGCCTAGTGGACAACCACCAGCCTTCCAGCCCGGCAACATCCTGCTGGGATTATGTGCGTAATACCATTGCGCTGGCGTCCACCCCCTGAGGCGGCGTCAAACCGAGGGGTTACCAGTCCAGGCGCAGGTTGCTTTCGAATTGACGGTGTTCGCCGCTGATGGGGTCATCGAAGGCGAGACTGCGGGCCAGCAGCTTGAGCGGGCGCTGGTAGTCGTCCGGTCCGCCCTTGTCGGTCAGGTCGGGGTAGAAACCGTCGTTGCAGATGGGCGCGCCCAGGGCGGCGAGGTGTACGCGCAACTGGTGCTGCTTGCCGGTGATGGGGTAGAGGTCGTAACGCCAGAGGTCGCCGTTACGCTCCAGCACGTCGAGCCGGGTGCGGGTATTGGGCTCGCCGTCCACTTCCTGCATGCGGAAGAAGGGCTCGCCCTTGCCCAGGCGAGTTTCCCGCAGCAGCGGGAATGCCAGGCCGGGCAAGGCCGGGGCGATGGCTTCGTAGCGCTTGTGGATCTCCCGGTCACGGAACAGCGCGTGGTAGAGGTTGCGGCTGGCCGGATTGGCGGAGAACAGCACCAGGCCAGCTGTGTGGCGGTCGATGCGGTGCAGCGGCACCAGGTGCGGGTTGCCGAGGCGCCGGGTCAGGCGCGCCTGCAGGGTTTCCTCGACGTATTCGCCCGCGGGCATCACGGGCAGGAAGTGGGGTTTGTCGGCCACCACCAGGTGCTCATCGACATGCAGCACGTCCTCCTCGAAAGGAATCGGCTGTTCGTCCTTCACCTCACGGAAGTAATGCACCCGCAGTGCCAGCTGATAAGGGTGCTCCGGGCCGAGCGGCGTGCCCTCGCCATCGGTCACCTTGCCGCTCGCCATGCGCTCGAGCCAGGTCGCGCGAGGAATGGCGGGAAAGCGGTCGCAGAGGCAGTCCAGCACCGTGGACCAGGGGCCCTGGGGAAGGTGGAGGGTGCTGGGGCGGATGCTGGGGGTATGGGACATGGAGTGTTTCGGCGCGTTTCACGAGCGGGGCATTAGGCCGCACACAACTGACCGGAGTCAAAGGCAGAGGATAGAATGCACCGGTCGTGCGCCCGCGGGCAGGAGCCCCGCCGTGATGGCTGAACCATCGCAGGCGCACGCCAGGAAATTTGTTCAGAAGAGGACCTGTGTATGTATTTCAAATCTGTTTCCTTCGGTCTTGCCCTGGCTGGCCTGCTCCTGGCCGGCTGCAGCTCGACTGACAAGCCCGAGGCGCCCACCGCCGCCCCGGCCGCCGAGGAAAGCACCAGCGCCGCCGCGCCTTCCGACACCTGCGACTCTTCCGCCGTAGCGTCCCTGGTGGGCAAGACCGCCAATGTCGCCCTGGTCGAGCAGGCCAAGCGCCAGTCCGGTGCAGAGACCGCGCGCGTGCTGCGTCCTAATCAGCCGATCACCATGGACTACAACTCCCGCCGCCTGAATATCGAGGTAAACGAGACTGACGTCGTCAAACAGTTCACCTGCGGGTGAGGTTGGTTGGATTAGCAAAAAAGGCGCCTTAGGGCGCCTTTCCGGTTTCTAGGGGAACCGCTCTTGTAGGTTGGCGCTGAGCGAAGCGAAGCCCAACACGCGGAGCTGATTCCAGGCTCGTTGGGCCTCGCAGGCTCGGCGCCAACCTACGGTCTGCCTTGCAGTTTCGTAGGGACATAAAAATGACCACGGCGCAGTTGAGGGCCTAGGACTCCTGCTGCGACGTGGTCATCGGGGCCGGTCAGGGCCCCAAGGCTAGAGCTGTTTGAGCATGTCCTCCAGGTGGACGTAATCCATGTGGTGAGCGGCGGCGACGCTGCCGTTGGTCAAGCGCCCCTTGGCCACGTTCAGACCGTGGCGCAGGTGCAGGTCATCTTCCAGGGCCTTGCGCGTGCCCTTCTGCGCGAGGGCGAGAACGAAGGGCAGGGTGGCGTTGTTCAGCGCGAGGGTCGAGGTGCGCGCCACGGCGCCGGGCATGTTGGCCACGCAGTAGTGCACCACGCCGTCCACCAGATAGGTGGGTTCGGCATGGGTGGTGGCCCGCGAGGTTTCCGCGCAGCCGCCCTGGTCGATGGCCACGTCCACCAGCACCGCGCCTTCCTGCATCCGCGCGACCATTTCGGCGGTGACCAGCTTGGGCGCCGCCGCGCCGGGAATCAGCACGCCACCGATCACCAGGTCCGCCGCCAGCACCTGTTCGCGTACCGTGCCGTGGGTGGAGTAGAGGGTGGTGATGCGGTTGCCGTACAGGGAGTCCAGCCGGCGCAGGGCGTCGACATTCTTGTCCAGCACCGTGACATCGGCGCCCAGGCCAACCGCCATGGCCAGCGCATGGGTTCCTACCACGCCGCCGCCCAGGACCACCACTTTGGCCGGTGCTACGCCGGGCACGCCGCCCAGCAGCACGCCACGACCGCCCTTGGCCTTTTCGAGGCAGTTGGCGCCGGCCTGGATGGACATGCGCCCGGCCACTTCCGACATCGGCGCCAGCAGGGGCAGGCGGCCATGGCTGTCGGTGACGGTCTCGTAGGCGATGCAGGTGGCGCCAGAGGCGATCAGTTCGTCGGTCTGGGGCCGGTCAGGCGCCAGGTGCAGATAGGTGAAGAGGGTCTGGTCGGGCCGAAGGCGCGCGCGTTCCTGGGTCAGGGGTTCCTTTACCTTGACGATCAGTTGGGCCTGCTCGAAGACCTCGGCGGCGTTGCCGGCCACCTTGGCACCGGCTGCCTGGTAGTCCTCGTCGGAGAAGCCAATGGCCGCGCCTGCCTTGGTTTCTACCCAGACCTCGTGGCCGAGGCGGGTCAACTCGGCCACTGACAGTGGGGTCAGGCCGACACGGTATTCGTGGTTCTTGATCTCCTTCGGCACTCCGATACGCATGGCGATCTCCAGGGTTCTTGTTGTCCTTTGAACAAGTGTAGAAACCCGGTTGCCGTGCCCCCGCCGAATAGTGACGGGTTTTCAGGGGATCTCCCTGAAAACCCCGGGGAAAACAGGGCGTCGCAGGCAGCTCGTCAGTCTCCTTGGTTCTTTTGCTTCCCGTCGCGCAGACCCGCGAGCAAGTCCACTGGCAACGGGAAGACGATGGTGGTGGTCTTGTCGTTGGCGATGGAACCCAGGGTCTGCATGTACCGCAGCTGCATGGCGCCCTTCTGGCGGCTGAGCATTTCCGCCGCCTGCATCAGCTTTTCAGAGGCCTGGAGTTCGCCCTCGGCGTGGATCACCTTGGCCCGCCGTTCCCGCTCCGCCTCCGCCTGCCGGGCGATGGCGCGGACCATGGATTCGTTGATGTCCACGTGCTTGATCTCGACATTGGAGACTTTGATCCCCCACGCATCGGTCTGGGAGTCCAGGGCCTGCTGGATGTCGACGTTGAGGCGCTCGCGTTCGGCCAGCATCTCGTCCAGTTCGTGTTTGCCGAGCACGGCGCGCAGGGTGGTCTGGGCGAGCTGGCTGGTGGCCATGAGGAAGTTCTCCACCTGGATGATGGCGCGCTGCGGGTCGAGCACCCGGAAGTAGACGACCGCGTTCACCTTCACCGAGACGTTGTCGCGGGAAATCACGTCCTGGGGCGGCACGTCCAGCACCACGGTGCGCAGGTCCACCCGCACCACCTGCTGGATGGCCGGGATGATCAGCACCAGTCCCGGTCCCTTGACCTTCCAGAAGCGCCCGAGCTGGAAGACCACGCCGCGCTCGTATTCGCGGAAGATGCGGATGGCCGATACCGCCAGCACGATCAGCAGAAACAGTAGGGTGGCAAAACTGATCGGAAAGGCCATGTTCAGTCTCCTGTGGGCGGATGCTCATCCGCGGTCACGTCCAGCAACAGTCCATTGCGTGCCAGCACCCGTACGCGCTGGCCGCTCCTCAGGGGGGAATCGCTACGCACCTGCCAGCGCTCGCCCTGCAACTGCACCCAGCCGCTGCAGGGATCGTCCACGGACTGGTCGAGCAGGATGGTCTGGCTGCCTACCAGCCCGGCGTCGCCACTGACCAGCACACGTCGGCGGGCGCCGATGGCCATGGCGAGAATGGCGAAGATCAGCAGCGAACTGGACAGGGCGACGGTGATGATCACCGAGAGGGGAATGCCGAAGCCCGGCACTTCGGTGTCGATCAGGATCACCGCACCGACGATGAAGGCGGCGATGCCACCGAAGCCGATGATGCCGAAGCTGGGCATGAAGGCTTCCGCGGCCATGAAGATGATGCCGAGGAGGATCAGGGCGATGCCCGCGAAGTTCACCGGCAGGAGCTGCAGGGCATAGAGGGCGAGGATCAGGCAGATGCCACCGATCACACCGCCGACGCCGCTACCGGGATTGGAGAATTCGAAGATCAGGCCGTAGACGCCGATCATCATCAGGATCAGCGCCACGCTGGGGTTGGTGATCACCGAAAGGAGCTGCGCACGCCAGTCGGGCTCGCGCTGGATCAAGGGGGCGCTGGCGGTGCTCAGGGTGATGGACTGGCCGGCGATCTCGTAGGTCTTGCCGTCGAGTTTCTTGAGCAGGTCGTGGACGTCCTGGGCCAGGAGGTCCACCACTTTCAGCCGCTGGGCATCCTCTGCCGAGAGGCTGACGGATTCGCGCACCGCGCGTTCGGCCCAGTCGGCGTTGCGCCCGCGCATCTGGGCCAGGCCACGGATGTAGGCGGCCGCGTCGTTGACCTGCTTGCGGGCCAGGGTTTCCTCGTTGCTGGAGCCGCCGGCCTTGTCATCCTTCTTCTCGTCCTTTCCGCCGGTGGGCTTGTCGCCTTCGGGCTGGCCGGGCATTCCGCCGATCTGTACCGGGGTTGCGGCGCCGACGTTCGTGCCGGGTGCCATGGCGGCGATGTGGCTGGCGTAGAGGATGTAGGTGCCGGCACTGGCGGCCCGCGCGCCGCTGGGCGCGACGAAGCTGGCCACCGGAATCGGGCTGGAGAGGATCGCCTTGATGATGCTGCGCATGGAGGTGTCGAGGCCGCCGGGGGTATCGATCTGCACCACCACCAGTTGGGACTTGTCCTCCTCGGCGCGCTCGATACCCCGGGTCAGGTAGTCCGCTGTGGCCGGGCCGATAGGGCCATCGACGGTCAACACGGTGACGCTTCCGGCGGCCAGCAGGACGCCGGGCGAGAGCAGGGCCAGGTACAGGAGCCTGCGCAGCAGCCGGCCGATCATGGGAGCCTCCCGCTACACCGTGTTCACTTACAGCATAGTTGAGGGCCCTTGTCGGGTATTTACGCGGGGGCGTGCAGGTGCAACGGGATATGTGTGGGGGCGTTGCAGTTGGAGGCGTTTTGCAGGGGCGAATTCATTCGCCAAGCAGGCCGAAGGTCTGCCGATTCACGTTGGGGGCTGCTGCGCAGCCCTCAGCGATTGAAATCGCCCCCACACGTTTTGCGCGTCAGAGGGCCGCTCGGAACAGCGGCTTGCAGGCCCTGGCGATCTGCTCGATGTGGCGGTGGTCGGTGCCGCAGCAGCCCCCCATTACATTGATGTGCGGCAGGCGCTGGCGCAGCCGGGCGTACTGGGCGCCCAGTTCTTCAGGATCGCCGCTGTCCAGGGCGACGGCGTCATTCAACTCGGCGTGGCTCTGGCGTGAGGCATTGGCGCGCAGCCCGCGTATGCGCTGCACCCAGCGGCTGCCGGGGGTCAGCACATCCTCGAAGTGGTCGGGGTGGGCGCAGTTGATCATGTAGTAGGCGGGGTAGTGGGCGGTGGCGCTGTCGACCAGTTCGATGGCTTCCTTCAAGCCTTGGCCGGTGGGCAGCCTGCCGTCGGTTTCCAGGGTGAAGGAGATGACCACCGGAATGCGCGCCTCGCGGGCGGCCAGGGCGACGCCGAGGGCTTCTTCCACGTAGTTCATGGTGAGGGCGCTGACCATGTCAGCCGCAGTCTCCGCGAATATCCCGATCTGCTCGCTGTGGTACTGCTGGGCCTGGAACTCGTCCATGGCCTCGTCGGGGTCGTAGCCGTCACCACGCGGGCCGACGCAGCCGCTGATCACCACGGGCGTGCGTCCGCTTTCCACTTCCGAACGCAGCTCCTGCAGCAGGGTGATGGCTTGGCGATTGGCGTCGGCCAGTCCCTGGGGGGTGTAGCCGATGTGGTTGGCCCAGTCGGGATTGGCGCGCCAGGTGGGGCTCTCCAGGACAAGTCCCGTGCCGTAGTGGCTGGCGATTGCGCAGTAGGCGCGGAAGTACTTGCGCAACGCTTCCCTGCCGTCGGGATAGTTGAGCAATACAAAGGCGGCGAAATCGGGGAGGGCAATGCCCTCGTGGAAGACCAGCGAGGTCTCTATGCCGCCATCAGTCAGGAACAGTTCACCCTCCAGTTGCGGTAAGGCGCTGCGATATTGGGCCATGGCCTTGACTCCGTGACCTGTGGACGTTTGCTGTCCGGTCAGGCTTCGGATCGAAAGCGGGGCGGACAGCCAGGCTGGCCTCGGGCGGTTTCCGTAGTGTGTGGGCAGGCCCGCAGGCGGTGCGCCGGGCGGGCGCTGGGCGCCCGGTGCGTACCAAAAAAGGCTAGCACCAGCACGGAGCGCGGCTGAGATGGACTGATGGGTGGGACTTTGGTTGAGGCAGGTATGGATTGTGAGGGGAACCCAATAATGTGGGGGCGAATGAATTCGCCCCCACGCAAAGAGCCGTTGGTTTGCTTCAGGGCCTGGTCGCGTCGCTCGCCCCATTGCGTTCATGGCGATAGGCGCTCACGGCTTCATACACCGCCTTGCGCAGGCGGTTGATGCCGCCGATGGGGCGGTGCTCAGGCAAGCCGTGCCAGGGGTTGAAGGAGAGGTTGTCGCAGGCGACGTTCTGCTCGCGGCTGTCGAAGTCCTGCGCCGGGACCTTGATGGTGGCGATGGTCACGAAGGGCGAGACGGACTCGTCCCATTCGATGCTGGTGTCCTCGATGGGCATGTAGTGCTGGGCATTCTGCTTCTGCACCTGGAAGGCGAAGCAGGCCGGCACGCGGTCGAGGGACAACTGCTGGTAGAGGGCATTGCGCAGGAAGTTGGGCAGTGCGGTGTTCTGCTCGGGCACCTGGTAGGGCGGGCAGCTCTGCGGGTCGGGAATGACGCGGTATTTGATGTTCGCCTGCCCCAGCTTGTACGGCGAGATGGAGCTGTAGGTGGCATCGACCGGGCTGTCCGGTGCCGGGGCCAGGGTCTTGAGGGCGATGATCAGGTGACGGATTTCCCAGGTGCGCGGGTCCCAGCCGGGGAAGAAGGCCCCGATCTGCTCGCCGTTGGACTGGGCGTTGAAGTTCTGTCGGTACTCGGCCACGTCGCGGACGAAGAACACCGGGTGGTTGAACATCACGAAGTCCTGCTCGGCCTGGTGCACCGGGCTTTTCATCAGCTTCTCGCCGGGCACGTCCAGCAGCTTGATGGCCATGCCGCGCGCGTCGCGGGCGCTGTCGAACTGCGGGAAGGCGTTGCCGTTGGAGAGGCGCATCACCGCCTGCCAGGTCTTGCCCGGCTCGGCGAAGACACCGGCGCGCAGGTCGCTGTCGATCTCCGGCAGTACGGTGACTTCGGCTTTCACGCAGCCGTGGGCCTTGGCGTGGGCGTCGCGCTGCACGCGGGTGTTGTCGCGGTGCTGTTCGACGATGCGGACGGCGTCGCTGATGATCGCGCGGGTCTGCGCCGCTTCATCGGCGGGAATCACTTCTTCGGTCGGGACCGGGCCGGAATATTTCCAGCCGTAGTAGGCCTCGCCCACGAGCCAGCCGCCGAGGCCGACCACCAGCAGGATGACGAGTAGCTTGCCGAGTACTCGGCCGAGCCAGAGCCAGAAGCGCTTGAGCATGGGTGCTTGTGTCCTTTATGGGCTTCAGGGGCGGCGAGGGCTCAGCCCTCGCAGGGTGGGCCCGGATTCCAGGGGCGGGCTTCGACTGGGGTGAGCCGGCTTTCCAGTTCGGCATTGCCCAGCACCTTGAGGTATTCGATCAGGGCCAGGCGTTCATCGGGCTGCAGGAAGCGGCCGATCACGCCGTCCTTGCGGCAGCCGTCGCGGAACTCGTGGCCCTGGTTGCCGTTGCCCTTGATGCGGGTGTCCAGCAGGAAGCTGCCGGGGAAGGCCGAGGTCTGGAAACCGACGAACTTCGGGTCGTACTCGAAGCTGCCGACATGGAACTGGGTGGCCCTTTCGGAGGCCGGCGAGAGCAACTGGAACAGCGTGGGGACCGAACCGTTGTGGAGGAAGGGCGGGGTGGCCCAGATGCCATCCAGCGGGCGCGCCTTGTAGCCGCGCTTTTCCTGCACGCCGATGGGCAGGCCGAAACCGTCCATGCGGGCGCGCTCTTCACCGGAAATGCCGGCCTGCTTGTAGGCCTGTTCCGCGACGAAGGAGGTGATGTAGGCCAGGCCCTTGGCGCTGGAGATGCTGCGGAAGTCGACCTGTTCCAGGCTGGCGCCGAACAGCTTCACATCCAGCTTGGCCAGTTGCTCGCGGGTCCAGCCCAGCTTGCTGATGTCGTAGCGATGGTCGGCGATGTTGTCGGCGGTGGTGGAGTCGGTGCCGACGACGTCGACAGGCACGATGCGCATGTGCCACTCGGGATTGCGGCCGGGGGCCATGCGTTTGTCTGCCGGCACCACGTTGGGGGCGTGGCAGTAAGCGCAGTTCTCGACGAAGAGTGCGCGACCCTGGCTGGCGCGGGCCAGGTCGACCTTGCCGAATACCGCCTCCGGCCAGGTGGGCGGGGCGAGCTTCTTCAGGGTTTCTTCCAGGGTATGGAGGTCGCGCACGCGCACGCTGGATTCATAGCGGGCGGTTTCCGGCACCTGGCTGCCATCCGGCTGGTACAGGTGCAGGGTGGCGCCGACGCCCAGGGATTCGCCGATGTTGCGCGCCATGGGCTGCATGGCCGAGCCGTTCCACTGCACCCAGTCGAACTTCCAGATGTCCCAGAGGTGCGGGTAGCTCACCGGGCCATCGGCTACGCGGTAGTTGTCCGGGCTGATGGCATCGCCATAGACGCTGTTGGCGATGCGGCCGAAGGCATCGGTGCGGCCAAAGCCTTCCTCGGTGGGGTAGAGGCCGCGGTGCGTGTCGTTCCACGCCGTGCCCAGCAGGCGGTCGAGCACTTTCTTGAACTCGGCACGCAGCTCCTTTTTCCCTTCGGGGTAGCGCTCGCCCAGTACGGTTTCGGCAAAGCGGCTGAACTTCAGCGGGTTGTAGTAGGTGAAGGCCATGCTCATGCCCAGCGCCTGGCCGAAGCCGCCGCCGCGCAGGGTGGGTACGGTGGAGGCGAGGGAGTGCAGGGCGGCGCCACCGTCGATGCGCACGGCCTGGCCCTGATAGCGCAGCTCGCCGGTATGGCAGGCGGCGCAGCTGATGTCGAGGTAGTGCTCGCCGGTGCTTTCGTCTTCGTGGCGAGTGAGGCCCACCGGCAGGTTGCCGGGGTTCTGCGGCGTGGGTTTCTGCTGTGGGTCCACCAGGAAACCGAAGCGCGCCAGGTATTCCGGGCGGGTGAATCGATCGCGGGAGAAGGGCAGTTCCAGAGCGGTGAACCACTCGTAGCGCAGGCCCTTAACCGTGGTGCCCTGGGGCGTGTAGTAGTAGGTCTGGCGATCCTGCTCGGTCCATTGGCCGAGGTAGTGCAACTGGCTCGCCGGCTGGTAGGTCGGAAGGTTGGGATTGGCGACGTAATAAAGGACGACGGCCAGGCCTGCCAGGATCAGAACAAGCACCAGTTTCAGGACACGACGTAGGGCGTGCATCGGGTACTTCCTTGTAGCTCGGTGAAATTTCCTACCTTATGCCAATCGATGGGGGTGTTGGCAAGGTGCTATTACGCATTCGTCCTAAGAACGCGGATAGAGCACCACGGCGGCGCGCTGCTTGCCCTGGCCGAAACGGCTGATGCGCTCGAATTCGCTGTAGGTCACCGGTACGTGCTGGCAGTCCTGAGGCTGGCGCAACAGGCTGCGTTCGGCGTTGGGGTCGTGGAGATAGACGAAGGCGTGGTCGCAGTCGGTGACCAGCACCCAGTGGGGGGCACGACTGCGGCTACGGCGGTGGCCGTCCACCAGCACCAGGGGCTGGCCGCCGGTTTCCAGCACGTGGCAGAGGTCCAGCTCGTCGCCCAGGTGCTGTTCGACGTCGGTGTTCTGCAGGGCGCTGCAGAAGTCCTCATGGGCCTGGCGGATCACCTCGCGCTTTCCGGCGTTGCGGACCTCGTCGAGGAACAGTGGTCCCTGGTGGCTCAGGTGAAGCCGCACCCGATACCCCCGGCGCCAGGCGGCCAGGGCCAGGCCGTGGGGGCTGCATCCGCCGTGCCCACCGGGCATGTGCACGCTGCTGGCCTCGCGCCAGAGGCGCAGTTCGTCCTGGTCGTTGCCGGGAGAGGCGCCGCCCAGAGCGCCCATGGCCATCATCAGGCAGGCGGGGCCGCAGGTGAATTCGGTGGTCTGGTGGTAGTAGGGCACGTGCCGCTGGCGCGCCTGGGGATGGTGCGCCACGCGCTTCTCCAGGCGCAGGGCTTCCCGGTGATCGGGGAAGAAGTCCGGCAAAAGGCCCAGGCTGGTGTAGCCATTGCGTTCGAACAGCGACACGGCCTCACGGTTGTCCGGGCAGACCTCCAGCCGCAGGTAGGCGCAGTCGTGCTCCCGGGCGCTGGTCTCGGCCGCCTCCAGCAGGCGTTGGCCGATGCCGTTCCCGCGGGCGCGAGGATCGGTGGCGATGGAATGGAGGCGGGCCAGGGTGCTGGCCTGGCGAAACAGCACCAGGGTGTAGCCGAGGATCCGGCCATCTCCCTCCGCCACTGAGAGCCTGGCGTTGGCGCCCAGCACCATCCAGCGGAACTGCTGTCGATTGAGTCGAGGGACTTCGAAGCTGCGGCCTTCGAGTTCCACCAATGCCGACAGGTCGTCGAGCGCGGCGCGACGCAGGAGAAGGTTCATGGCTGGCCCCGCAAGGCAGGGAAGGAGTCGATCGAGTATTGGCCTGGATTGGAACGCTGTCGAGACGCTTCCGGACCTGGCCTGATCGGCTTCGTGTGGAAGAGTAATTGGCGTTATAGAGAATCGTTCCAAAGGCCTGGAAAGTTCTTGCTAGCGTTACAGATAGCTGTCTCAAGCTATTGTTTTTATTGATTTATCAAAATTTTGGCGTCAAGGAATCTGTATCTTGGAAGCCATCTCTTCCGCCCCGCGGCGGCTACTGCTGGTTGATGCGTGCGACCACTGCCGGCGCATCCTGCCGCATCTGGAGGAAGCCGGCTGGTCGGTTTCCAGCCAGTCGCTGGATCAGGCCCAGGCGGCGAGCTATGACATCGGCTTGCTGCGCTTGAGGAACGACCACCTGGAGCGCCCGGAGGGAATCAAGCAGCTGATCAGCCGCAGTGGCACCGAATGGATCGCCCTGATCGACCCTCTGGCCGATCCGTTGTCGGGCGTCGATGAGTTCATTGGCGAGTGGTTCTTCGATGCCCTGACGCTGCCCGTGGATGTGCCCCGGCTGCAGGGGTTGCTGGGGCGCGCCTTCGGTATTGCTCGGCTGCGCGGCATCGGCACCCGCCGGGGTGACCAGCATGAGCTGCTGGGCCAGAGCCGACCGCTGCGGGACCTCCGTAAGCAACTGGCGCGCCTCGGTCCGAGCGACAAGCCGGTGCTCATCTGCGGTGAAAGCGGCAGCGGCAAGGAGCTGGTGGCGCGCACCCTGCACCGCATGTCGCGGCGGGTGGCAGGGCCCTTCGTCAGCTTCAACTGCGGCGTGCTGCCTGAGCCGGAAACCGTGAACCTGCTGTTCGGCCATCAGGGCAAGCTGGCTACGGCCAGTGGCGGCACGTTATTCCTCGATGCCATTCACGAATTACCCCTCGCCCAGCAGGAACGGTTGCTGACCTGCCTGCGATCCCGATCACTGCGCCATGCAGATGGGGAGGTGGTGCCGCTGGACGTGCGGGTGCTGGCGTCGACGCGGGAAGAGATGGGCGAGTTGGTGGAACAGGAGCGCATCCATCCCGGGTTGCTCCATTGGCTGGAGCAGAACCGGCTGTCCATCATGCCGCTGCGCAAACGCCAGGGTGATATCGCGCTGCTGGCGGGCTATTTCGCCGATCTCTACAGCCTGGAAGCCGGGCGCCGGCCCACGCATTTCAGCGAGGAAGCCCTGGCGGCGATGGCGCGTCACCGCTGGCCCGGCAATGTACGGGAGTTGGCCGGCCGGGTAAGGCGCGGCTACGCCCTGGCGGAGAGCGGGCAGATCGAGGCGGATGACCTGGGGCTACAGAGCGCGCCGGTGGACGGTGCCCTGCTGGGCACGCTGGAGGACTACAAGCGGCGGGCTGAGTACCAGGCGCTCTGCGATGCGCTGGCCCATTACAGCAGCAACCTCAGCCATGCGGCCAAGGTGCTGGGGGTGTCACGGCCGACCTTCTACCGGCTGCTGCACAAGCATCAGTTGCTGTAGGGGCGGTGGGGTAGGAGCGAACCCGAAGGCGTTCGCTCCTGGCGGGGGTTACATGCCGTTGGTAAAGGCCGGGTTGCTCATGTCGATGGCAGCGCGCACCGGCTTCAGGGCTTCGGCGTAGCGGGCGAGGATGTCCAGGTCATAATCCATGCGGGCACGGATGCGCTGGTCGTCTTCACCCACGGCGTCGGCGTCGTTCAGCACTTTCTCCACACCACGAATGATCAGGTGCTCCGGCAGGTAGCAGAGGCGGCAGTTCTTGTAGCTGGACGCGCGCAGCTCGCTGATCGGGTAGCCGCCGCCGATACCGGAGGACACCCCCACCAGCAGCCCTGGCTTGTGGGCCAGTTCGGCCTTGCTGGCGTAGATGAAGAAGTTCTTGATGGCCGGGCAGGCCATGCCATTCCACTCGGGGGCGATCACCACCACGGCGTCGGCATCACGCAATTGCTGCTGGTAGCCGGACCAGGGGCCGGTGTCTTCGGCCGGCCACAGGGGCAGCGGGCCCTGGCCGAGGTCGATGATGCTGCAGGAGCTGGGACTGACCTTGTCGAGGTCGATCAGGCGCTGGCGGATGAAGCGGGCAACCTTGCCCGACTGGCTGTTGGCGCGGCTGGAGCCGGCGATCAGGACGATGTTCAGCATCTAGGGGTTCCTTGTTCAGACCGCGGGGGAGGCTAGCTGGCCGATTGCGTGTCGGCAAGGGAGAAGGCGCCAGAGTGAGACACGGATGGCGCCAGGGGGCAGGGCAGGACTGCGTGCTGCTCAGCAGAGGGTGCGATCCCCATCACCTCCGCCGGTGGGTTTCGCTCCGCTCTACCCATCCTACGAAGAGCCATGCCCCCGTCAGCCGGATGGCACGGAGGCGCCGGCGCGAGTCACCCCTCGCCCGCGTGCGGGAGAGGGGTTGGGGGAGAGGGCAGTCGGAGGTCCCTACAGGCGTAGGGTGGGTCACGCTTCACCGACCCACCATCGGCGCTGGGCCGGGCGACGAAGGTGGATGTAAAAAGCGACATCCACCCTACGTCTGGGCGAGGAGCCAGGCGATTCCCCTGCCGTTCCGCGGCTCAGGCGCGGAACTGCTGCATCAGCCCCTGCTGGTGGTTGGCCAGGCGGTTCAGCGCCTGGCTGACCTGCGCCGATTCCTCGGCCTGGCCGGAGAGGGATTCGGTGACGTCGCGGATCGCCGCGACGTTGCGGTTGATCTCCTCGGCCACCGCGCTCTGCTCCTCGGCGGCGCTGGCGATCTGCAGGTTCATGTCGGTGATCACGGTCACCGCGTCGCCGATGCGCTGCAAGGCCGCCACCGCCTGCTCGACCTGCGCGACGCTGCCCTGGGCCTGGCGGTGGCTGCTGTGCATCGAGCCGACCACCTCGCGGGTGCCGTGCTGCAGGCCTTCGATCACCTGGCGGATCTCCTCCACCGAGTCCTGGGTGCGCTTGGCCAGGTTGCGCACCTCGTCGGCGACCACGGCGAAACCGCGCCCGGCCTCGCCGGCGCGGGCCGCCTCGATGGCGGCGTTGAGCGCCAGCAGGTTGGTCTGCTCGGCGATGGCGCGGATCACCTCGAGCACCGAGCCGATCTGCTCGCTGCTGCTGGCCAGGGCCTGCACCTCCTCCATGGCGACGTTCATCTCGCTGGCCAGTTGCTCGATGGCGCTGGTGGTGCGGCCGATCACGCCGAGGCCCTCGCGGGTCGCCTGGTCGGCGCCCCGGGCGGCGTCGGCGGCCTGCGCGGCGCTGCGCGCGACGTCCTGGGCGGTGGCGCTCATCTCGTGGGAGGCGGTGGCCACCTGGTCGACTTCGCGGTACTGCTGCTGCATGCCGGCGCTGGTCTGGCTGGCGATGGCGGCGGACTGGTCGGCGGTGCTGCGGGCGTCCTGCACCGAACGTTTGACGTCGGCGATGATCGGCTGGAGCTTGTCGAGGAAGCGGTTGAACCAGCCGGCCAGCTCGCCCAGTTCGTCCTGACGGGCGTAGTCGAGGCGGCGGGTGAGGTCGCCCTCGCCGCTGGCGATGTCGCGGAGCATGGCGGCGACGCCCTGGATCGGCCGGGTCACGCCGCGGGCGGTGAGCCACACCAGCAGCAGGCCGGCGATGGCGGCGGCAAGGCCGATCAGCAGGCCAACAAAGTTTGCGGTGTGGTTCTGCTGGTCAAGCTTGGCGTCCAGTTCCAGGGCTGGGGCGAGCAGCACCTTCTCGGGGACTTCCAGCAGCACGCTCCAGGGCGCCGCAGTGGGAATCGGCTTGAAGGGCTCCATGACCCGCAGCATGCCGTTGTGGTCCATTTCCGCTGCCTTGCCGGCCTGGAGGTTGGCGGACAGTTCCCCGGCGTCCTCGCCGAAGGCTTTGTCCAGCTTGGCGCTGAGCAGGCCGGCGTCGCGGCTGTGGCCGGCGAGCAGGCCGGCGGGGCTGAGAATGCTGACGTGGCCATTGCCGTCGTACAGCTCGCGGTTACCGGACATGCTGAGCTGCTGCAGGCGTTCCAGGCTGATATCCAGACCCATGACACCCACGGCCTTGCCGTTGAGTTGCAGCGGGAAGGCGATGCTGGTCATCAGGGTCTTCTTGCCGCCGACAGTGTCGAAGTACGGGTCCAGTACGCAGGCCTGGCCGGTCTTCATCGGGCAGGTGTACCACGCGTTGTAGGGGGCGCCGCTGGGGCCGATGCTGCTGTCGGCCAGCAGCGATTCGGTCATGGATTCGGATTCCAGCTTGCCGGGGGAGGGTTGCGACCAATAGAGGGAGAAACGGCCCTTGTCGTTGCTGCCCAGTTCCGCCTGGCCGGCGAAGAGTTCGTCCTTGCCGTCCAGGGCGTTGGGCTCGAAGACCAGGTAGAGGCCCAGGATTTCCGGGTTGGCTTCCAGGCTGGTGCGGACCTGGCGGGTCAAGTCCTCGCGCAGGTCGAAGGCATCGAGGAAGCGTTTTTCCGCCTGTTCCTTGAGGAACAGGACCTGACGGGAGAAGCCCTTGCCGTACTGGTAGTTGTCCATGAAGTAGCGCTGGATGCGGATGGCCTGCAGCTCCGCCCGGGCTTGCAGGCGCAGGCGCGCGCTCTGGTCGAGCATCTGGCTGCTGTCGGCTTTCACCAACTCGGCACTGCGCTTGGCCTGATACAGGGACGATCCGATCAGCAGGGTCACGATGGCCAACAGGCAGAGGCCGGCCAGCAGGGTGATCTTCCACTGGATGGACAGGCGATTGAACGGCATTGGGGCTTCCTTCTCTCTCGTCGGTACTTCATTCGTTGTCGGCGCGGGCGGCAATTCCTTGACGCGAGGACCACGAATAGCCGTGCGAAATGCACGAGGGCGCAATTTGCAGGCAAGAATTGTGCACAATCCGCCCAATATTCTGAACGCTTTTGACAGAGGGGGTCGGTTTCGGCAGAGTGCGCGCTTTTTTTCGCGGAAAAGCCGCGGCTGGCGTGGTCTGGAACCCTGAGGAGAGGCAATGAATGCGGTTGTGGCGGCGGTGGGGATCATGCTGATTCTCAGCCTGTGCCGAGTGCATGTGGTGGTGGCGCTGATCATTGGCGCCGTGGTGGGTGGAATGGTCGGCGGCCTGGGTATCGAGGGCTCGCTGGCGGCCTTCAACAAGGGGCTTGGCGGTGGGGCGACCGTGGCGCTGTCCTACGCGCTGCTCGGGGCTTTCGCCGTGGCCATTGCGCGCTCCGGCCTGGCTCACGCGCTGGCGGACAAGGCCCTGGCCCTGGTGGGCCGGCAGGAGGCCAATGGCGGTGGTTTCCTGAAATGGCTGCTGGTGGCGTTGCTGCTGTGCGTGGCCATTTCCTCGCAGAACATCCTGCCGATCCACATCGCGTTCATCCCGCTGCTGGTGCCGCCTCTTCTGTATGTGCTGACGCGCCTGGCCATCGACCGCCGACTGATCGCTTGCGTGATTACCTTCGGCCTGATCACCCCGTACATGTTCCTGCCGGTGGGCTTCGGCAACATCTTCCTGAACGAAATCCTGCTGGCGAATGTGGTGAAAAGTGGCGTCGACGTTACCGGCGTGAGTGTCACCGAAGCCATGTTGATACCGGCAATGGGAATGGTGGCGGGGCTGCTGATCGCGGTGTTCGTCAGCTACCGTCGCAAGCGTGTTTATGACCTGGAACGGATCGCTCAGGCGGAGCAGGTGAGCATCGCCTACAACCCATTGAGCCTCGGTGTAGCAGGCGTCGCGATCCTGGTGGCCTTTGCGATGCAGTTGTGGCTGGACTCGATGATCATCGGCGCGCTGCTGGGCTTCGTGATCTTTTCGCTATCGGGCGTGGTGCGCTGGAAGGAGGCGGATGACCTCTTTACCGAAGGCATGAAGATGATGGCCATGATCGGCTTCATCATGATCGCCGCCTCGGGATTCGCCGAGGTGATGCGCGAGACCGGCCAGGTGGCCACGCTGGTGGACGCCTCAGCGGGATGGATCGGCCACAGCAAGGCACTCGGCGCCCTGTTGATGCTGCTGGTGGGCCTGCTGGTGACCATGGGCATCGGCTCATCCTTCTCCACCGTGCCCATCATCGCGGCCATCTTCGTGCCGCTTTGCGTGCAACTGGACTTCAGCCCGCTGGCCATCGTCAGCATCGTCGGCACCGCTGGTGCCCTTGGCGATGCCGGTTCACCAGCGTCCGACTCCACGCTGGGCCCGACCGCCGGCCTCAACGTGGACGGCCAGCACAACCACATCTGGGACACCGTGGTGCCCACCTTCCTGCACTACAACCTGCCGTTGCTGGCGTTTGGCTGGGTGGCGGCGATGGTGCTCTGAGCCGCGCGAGCCCTGGCCGGCGGTAAGGCACGTCTTCGACCTAGGTTGGTGCCGAGCCTGCGAGGCCTTGGGCGACGCAAGCGTCGCCTTGTTGGGCTTCGCTCAGCGCCAACCTACTTGGCACCCGCTGGTGGAAATGACGCCCACAAAAAACCCGGCACTTGGCCGGGTTTCTTGTTTCTCGGGCTTCGCCTTAGTTGGCCAGGGCCACCAGGCCGGAGTGCTGGACCAGGTCCAGCAGCGGCTGCGGGTAGACACCGAGGACGAAGGCCAGCAGGGCAACGAACAGCAGCATGATGCCGCCGGCGCGCTGGGCCCAGTGCATGTCGGCGTCGTGGCGGCGCAGGTTCGGCTCCACCAGGAACAGGGTGACCATGACGCGCAGGTAGTAGAACACGCCGATGGCGCTACCCAGGACCATGGCGCCCAGCAACCACCAGAGGCCGGACTGCACACCGGCAGCGATCACGAAGAACTTGCCGATGAAGCCAGCGGTCAGCGGGATGCCGGCCAGGGACAGCATCATCACGGTGAGTACGGCGGTCAGGTACGGACGGCGCCAGAACAGGCCGCGGTACTCGTACAGGGCGTCGCAGTCACGGCCGCTGTAGGGGGTGGACATCAGGGTCACCACACCGAAGGCGCCGAGGCTGGTCAGCACGTAGGTGGCCAGGTAGACGCCGATGGCCTCCACGGCCAGGCCCTTGCTCGCGATCAGTGCCACCAGCAGGTAGCCGAAGTGGGCGATGGAGGAGTAGCCGAGCAGACGCTTGAGGTTGTTCTGCACCAGTGCCAGCAGGTTGCCGAACAGGATGGAGGCGATGGCGATCACGGTCAGCAGGTCGTTCATCCAGCCGCCGGCAGTGGCCGGGGAGAGCTGGTACAGACGCAGCAGCACGGCGAACACGGCGACCTTGCTGGCAGTGGCCAGGAAGGCGGCCACCGGCGCCGGGGCGCCTTCGTACACGTCCGGGGTCCAGAGGTGGAACGGCACCAGGGACAGCTTGAACGCCAGGCCGATCAGCATCATGCCGATGCCCAGTTGGGACAGCACGCCCGGGCTACCGGCGGCGGCCAGACGGCTGCCCAGTTCAGTGAAGCTCATGCTGCCGGCATCGGCGTAGAGCAGCGCCATACCGAACAGCAGGAAGGCGGAGCCCGCGGCGGACAGCACCATGTATTTGATGCCGGCTTCCAGGGAGCGCTTGTTGAAGAAGGCGTACGCCACCAGGCCGTAGACCGGCACCGACAGCAGTTCCAGGCCGATGAACAGGCCGGCCAAGTGCTGCGCGGTAACCAGCACCAGACCGCCGGCGGCGGCGAGGAGGATCAGCAGGTACATCTCTTCGCGGTTGCCCGGATAGCCCTTGCCGGACTCACCACCCAGGTAAGCGTGAGTCAGGGTCACGCAGGCGAGGGTGGCCGCCAGGACGAGGGCCATGTAGTAGCAGCCGAAGTTGTCCACCATCATCAGCGGGGTGACCGCCAGCGGGGTGACCTTGAGGGCCGGCAGGATGGAAACCAGGGCCAGGTTGAGACCAATGACCGAGAGGCCGAAGGTCCAGGAGTGGTGGCGCTTCCAAGCGATGGCCAGCATGACCGCCACGATCGTGGCGCTGGTCACCAGCAGCGGTAGCAGGGCGATGAAGTGTTGAGTCGTGAATTCCATGAGCTGCTTACCGGGCAACGAGTTGATTGACGGCGGAGTCCAGCCACTGGTGCACGCCATGCATGCTTGCAGCGGAGGTATCCAGCACCGGTTGCGGGTAGATGCCGAGCAGGACCAGCAGGCCGGCAAGGCCCATGACCATGATCAGCTCGCGGTATCTCAGGCCTTCGTAGGTGTTCTCGTTCTTGCCCGGGCCGAAGTAGGCGCGGTGGATCATGATCAGCGAGTAGACGGAGCCGAAGACCAGGCCGGTGGAGGCCAGTACGGCAATCCAGGGCACTTGCTGGAAGGATCCGACCAGGATCAGGAACTCACCCACGAAGTTGCCGGTACCCGGCAGGCCCAGGGCGGCGGCGGCGAAGAACAGGCTGACGCCGGGCAGGTAGGGCATGCGATGCCAGATACCACCCATCTCGCGCATGTCACGGGTGTGCAGGCGCTCGTAGAGCTGGCCACACAGGATAAAGAGTGCGGCAGCGGAGAGGCCGTGGGCGATCATCTGGACCACCGCACCCTGCAGCGCGATCTGGCTGCCGGAGTAGATGGCGATCAGCACGAAGCCCATGTGGGACACGCTGGAGTAGGCCACCAGGCGCTTGATGTCGGTCTGGGCGAAGGACAGCAGGGCACCGTAGACGATGGCGAACACGCCAAGCCACTGGGCGATGGGCGCGAACTCGGCCGAGGCGTTGGGGAACAGCGGCAGGGCGAAGCGGATCATGCCGTAGGCGGCGGTCTTCAGCAGGATGCCGGCGAGGTCCACGGAACCCGCGGTCGGGGCCTGGGCGTGGGCATCGGGCAGCCAGGAGTGCACCGGCACCACCGGGAACTTCACCGCGAAGGCGGCGAAGAAGCCGAGCATCAGCAGGTACTCGGTACCGGGGGCGAGTTGGGCTTTCAGCAGGTCGGCGTAGTTGAAGGTCAGCACGCCGGTGTTGCTGTAGTTCACCAGTACCAGGCCGAGGATGGCCACCAGCATGATCAGGCCGCTGGCCTGGGTATAGATGAAGAACTTGGTGGCGGCGGTGATGCGGGTCTTGCCCTTGCTGCCGCTATGACCCCAGAGCGCGATGAGGAAGTACATCGGCACCAGCATCATTTCCCAGAAGAAGAAGAACAGGAACAGGTCGATCGCGAGGAACACGCCAACCACGCCGCCGAGGATCCACATCAGGTTGAGGTGGAAGAAGCCGACGCGGTTCTGGATCTCACGCCAGGAGCAGAGTACGGACAGCACGCCCAACAGGCCGGTGAGGACGATCATCAGGATGGAGATGCCGTCCAGGGCCAGGTGGATGGTGACGCCGAAACGCTCGATCCACTGCACCTTGAACTCTTCGGCCCACACCGGTTCGGTGCCGGGCGCGGGAGCCAGGGTGAAGTCGCCGGTCGCCCACAGCCAGAGGCCGAGGCCGAACAGCAGGGTCATGGTCAGCAGGGCGATCCAGCGAGGCAGGGTGGTGCCGAAGCGCTCACCTTGCCAGCAGAGCAGGCCGCCGATGAAGGGAATCAGGATTAGCCAGGGCAGAATCATGACGGGCTCAATTCCTTAAGAAGATTCAGGTCAGCAGCACGGCGCCGAGCACGAGCACGGCTCCGCCGACGATGGACACGGCGTACCAGCGCAGCTGGCCGGTCTGGCTACGGCTCAGGGCGAAGTTGCCACCCTTCACTACACGCGGGATCAGGCCGATGCTGCCGTCGATGGGATCGCGGCGGAGCAGGCGGCAGACCAGCAGGTAGGGTTTGACGAACAGCAGGTCGTAGAGCCAGTCGAAGCCCCAGGCGGCGAACCACCAGGCGCCGAGGAAGCGGCCCGGGGCGCTCTGGGCGACGGCGCTGACGAAGCGACGCTTGCCGAGGAAGAGCAGGGCGGCCAGCAGGATACCCGCCAGGGCGATGGCGCCCGAGGCGATTTCCAGGCTGTGCTTGGCTTCGCCACCGGCATGGCCGACGCTTTCCGGCAGCACACCCGCCAGCGGCGGAGTGATCAGGGCGCCGACGAAGGTGGAGAGCACCAGCAGCACGACCAGCGGCAGGGTGTGGGCGATGCCGTGGCCGGCATGGGCTTCGGTCTTCGCTTCACCGTGGAACGCGATGAAGATCAGGCGGAAGGTGTAGATCGAGGTCAGGAAGGCACCCACCAGACCGGCGTAGAGCAGGCCGGCATGGCCACTGGCGAAGGCTTCCCAGAGGATCTCGTCCTTGGAGTAGAAGCCTGCCGTGACCAGGGGCAGGGCAGCCAGGGCCGCGCCACCGACGATGAAGCAGGCGTAGGCCAGCGGCAACTTCTTCCAGAGACCACCCATGTTGAAGATGTTCTGCTCGTGGTGGCAGGCGTTGATGACTGCACCGGACGCGAGGAACAGCAGGGCCTTGAAGAAGGCGTGGGTCATCAGGTGGAAGATCGCCGCGTCCCATGCACCAACGCCGAGGGCGAGGAACATGTAGCCGATCTGGCTCATGGTGGAGTAGGCGAGGATGCGCTTGATGTCGGTCTGCACCAGGGCGGCGAAGCCCGCCAGTACCAGGGTCACGCCACCAACGATGCCCACCAGTTCGAGGATTTCCGGAGTCAGCAGGAACAGGCCGTGGGTACGGGCGATCAGGTAGACGCCCGCGGTCACCATGGTGGCCGCGTGGATCAGCGCGGAAACCGGAGTCGGGCCCGCCATCGCGTCGGCCAGCCAGGTCTGCAGCGGCAGCTGGGCGGATTTGCCCACGGCGCCGCCAAGCAGCATCAGGGTGGCGACCCAGAGCCAGGCATCACCGGCCGCGTACTTCTCGGGGGCCAGTTTCACCAGCTCCTGGATGTTCAGGGTGCCGAGGTGGAAGAACAGGATGAACAGGCCGATGGCCATGAAGACGTCACCCACGCGGGTAACGATGAAGGCCTTCAGCGCCGCGTTGCCGTTGGGCGTGTGCTTGAAGTAGAAGCCGATCAGCAGGTACGAGCACAGCCCCACGCCTTCCCAACCGAAGTAGAGGAACAGCAGGTTATCGCCCAGCACCAGGAACAGCATGCTGGCGATGAACAGGTTGGTGTAGGCGAAGAAGCGGGAGTAACCCTCTTCACCGCGCATGTACCAGGAGGCGAACAGGTGGATCAGGAAGCCGACGCCGGTGACCACGCCGAGCATGGTCAGGGACAGGCCGTCCAGGTAGAGGGTGAAGCTGGGGGCGAAGCCCGCCACGCTCATCCACTGCCAGAGCACCTGGGTATAGACGCCACCTTCCGGCGGGGCCACGTTGAATTGCCAGATGATCGAGGCGGCGACCAGGGCCGAAAGGCCCACGGAGCCCACGCCGATGACGGCGGAGGTGTTTTCGGAGAAACGCCCGCGGGAGAAGGCCAGGATGAACCAGCCGATCAGCGGGAACAGGCAAGTGAGGAATAGAAGGTTCATCCGCGCATCTCGCTGGCAGCGTCGATATCGAGGGTATGGAAGCGGCGATACAGCTGCAGCAGGATCGCCAGGCCGATACTGGCCTCGGCGGCTGCAAGGCTGATCACCAGAATGAACATGATCTGGCCGTCAGCCTGGGCCCAGCGGGCGCCTGCGACCACGAAGGCCAGGGCGGCGGCGTTCATCATGACTTCCAGGCTCATGAGCACGAAGAGGATGTTGCGGCGCACCATCAGGCCGGTCATGCCGAGGCAGAAGAGGATGCCCGCGACCGCCAGGCCATGTTCCATTGGGATTGCGTTCATGGCGTTATTCCTTAGCTTCGTGGCGGCCGAGGTGGAAGGCGGCGACCAGGGCTGCCAGGAGCAGCATGGAGGCGAGTTCCACGGCCAGCAGGTACGGGCCGAACAGGACGATGCCGACTGTCTTGGAGTCCACGGTGGTGTGGCCGATGGTGGCGCCGGTGGAGTTGCCGAACAGCACGTAGAGCAACTCGGCCAGCAGCGCCAGGGACAGCAGGGCAGGGCCGGTCCAGATGCCGGGTTTCAGCCACTTCTTCTCCTGCTCGGCGATGGCCGGGCCGAGGTTCAGCATCATCACCACGAAGACGAACAGCACCATGATGGCGCCGGCGTAGACGATGATTTCCAGGGCGCCCGCGAACGGGGCACCCAGGGCGAAGAAGGACATCGAAACCGCCAGCAGCGACACGATGAGGTAAAGCAGGGCGTGCACCGGGTTGGTGTTGGTGATCACCCGTACTGTGGAAGCCACCGCCACGGCGGCGGCGAGATAGAAAGCGAGTTCCACGCGCGTCTCCTTAAGGCAGCAGGCTCTTCACGTTGATCGGTTCGGCCTCATTCTGCGCGGCACCTTTCGGCTTGCCGGCGATGGCCATGCCCGCCACGCGATAGAAGTTGTAGTCCGGGTTCTTGCCGGGGCCGGAGATCAGCAGGTCTTCCTTCTCGTACACCAGGTCCTGACGCTTGAATTCGCCCATCTCGAAATCCGGGGTCAGCTGGATTGCGGTGGTGGGGCAGGCTTCTTCGCACAGGCCGCAGAAGATGCAGCGGGAGAAGTTGATCCGGAAGAACTCGGGGTACCAACGGCCGTCCTCGGTCTCGGCCTTCTGCAGGGAGATGCAGCCGACCGGGCAGGCCACGGCGCAGAGGTTGCAGGCTACGCAGCGCTCTTCGCCATCGGGATCGCGGGTGAGGACGATGCGGCCACGGTAGCGCGGCGGCAGGTATACCGGCTCTTCCGGGTACTGCAGGGTGTCACGCTTGCGGAAGGCATGGCCGAAAATCATCACCAGGCTTCTCAGCTGGGTGAAGGTGCCATGCACGATGTGGATGATTTCTTTGATCATGGCATTACTCCTTACTGGGCCGAGGCCAGCACCAGGGCACCGGTCACCAGCAGGTTGATCAGGGTCAGCGGCAGGCAGACCTTCCAGCTGAAGGCCATCACCTGGTCATAGCGCGGGCGCGGAATCGATGCGCGCAGCAGAATGAACAGCATGATGAAGAAGGCGGTCTTGAGCGCGAACCAGATGAACGGGATCTGCGGCAGGATGCCGAACGGGCCGTGCCAACCGCCGAAGAACAGGGTCACGAGCAGGGCGGAGACCAGCACGATGCCGATGTACTCACCCACGAAGAACATGCCCCACTTCATGCCGGCGTACTCGATGTGGTAGCCGTCGGCCAGTTCCTGTTCCGCTTCCGGCTGGTCGAACGGGTGACGGTGGGTCACGGCGACGCCAGCGATGATGAAGGTACAGAAGCCGAAGAACTGCGGAATGATGAACCACAGGTGCTGGGCCTGGTAATCAACAATGTCGCGCATGTTGAAGGAACCGACCTGGGCCACGATGCCCATCAGCGACAGGGCCAGGAACACCTCGTAGGAGATGGTCTGGGCCGAGGCGCGCAGGCTGCCCAGCAGGGCGAACTTGTTGTTGCTCGACCAGCCGGCGAAGAGCACCGCGTACACCGCGATGCCGGCCATGGCGAAGAAGAACAGGATGCCGATGTTCAGGTCGGCCACGCCCCAGGTGGGGGTGACCGGGATCACGGCGAACGCGATCAGCAGGGCACTCATGGCGATGATGGGCGCCAGGGTGAAGATCAGCTTGTCGGCGAACGGCGGAGTCCAGTCTTCCTTGAAGAACATCTTGATCATGTCCGCACCCAGCTGGAAGGCGCCGAAGGGGCCGACGCGGTTCGGACCGTAACGGTCTTGCCACAGGCCCAGCAGGCGGCGTTCCACCCAGGAGAGCAGCGCGCCGCTCACGACCACCGCCAGGAGAATGACGATGGACTTGAGGACGGCGACGATGATGTCGATCAGTTCGGGGGTCAGCCAGCTCATTGTGCGGACTCCTGTACGGCGGTGACGACTGCGCCGGCGAAGGCGGCCGGGATGCCCGGCAGGCCGACGGGCAGGCCCACCAGGCCGATGCCCATCTCTTCCTTGACGGCCAGCGGCAGACGCAGGGTCTGGCCATTGACGGTCAGGGCGAGCACGGCGCCGTCGTTGACGCCGAGGCGGTCGGCTTCATCCTTGGCCATGGCCACGTAGGGCTGCGGGATGCGTTCCTGCACCGGGGCGGCGCGGGAGCTGTTCTCTTCGCTGCCGAACAGGTGGTGCAGCGGAACGGCCTGCCAGGTGCCCTGGGTAGGGTTGAAGGCGGCATTGACGCTGAACCACGGCAGTACCTGGCCCTTGGCTTCAATCAGGCGTACGCCCGGATCGCCGGCGCGCAGGTGGCCGCCGACTTCGTCCTGGAACTTGTTCCAGGCCTGGGGCGAGTTCCAGCCCGGAGACCAGGCGAACGGAATCTGCTGACGGGGTTCGACAGTGCCGGCATAGCCTTCCATGGAGAAGGCGAAGGCGGAGTCCTTGTCCTGGGGCTGACGCGGCTCGTGCACGCTGATGTTGGCGCGCATGGCGGTCCGGCCGCTGTAGCGGTGCGGTTCGCGGGCGAGCTTCATGCCCTTGATGCGGAAGGACGCGGTCGGCGCGGCATCGCGGATGCCGGCCAGCAGCGGGCTGCTGTCGGCGCAGGCCGAGGTGACCTGGTCCAGTTGGGTCCAGTCCACGGGCTTGCCCTGCAGGGTGCTGTGCAGCGCGTGCATCCAGCGCCAGCCTTCGCGGACGAGGATGTTGGCGTCGTAGTAAGTCGGGTCGAAGACCTGGAAGAAGCGCTGGGCGCGGCCTTCCAGGCTGACCAGGGTGCCGTCGCCTTCGGCGAAGCTCGCGGCCGGCAGCACCAGATGGGCGCGTTCGACGGTAGCGGTCTGCTGGTGGTCAGCGACGATCACGACCTTGGCGGCGGCCAGGGCGGCATCCACCTTGGCGGCGTCGGCGCGGCGATACAGGTCGTTCTCGAGGACGACGACGGCATCGGCCTTGCCGGAGGTCAGGGCATCCAGGGCAGCGTCAGCGGACTCACCACCCAGCAGGGCCAGGCCCATGCTGTTGGCTTCCGGTACTACCAGGCTGAGGGAGCCGTTCTTCTCACGGTTCTTCAGTGCGCTGGCGATGTTGGCGGCGGCTTCGATCAGGGCCTTCTCGCCCAGGGACGCACCGGAGATCACCAGCGGGCGCTTGGCGGCCAGCAGGGCATCGGCGATGCGCTTGACCAGCTCGGCGGCTTCGCTCTCCAGGCCTTCAACGGCCGGGGCGCTCGGGTCGATAGCATGAGCCACGGCGAAACCGATGCGAGCGAGGTCGGCCGGTGCGGCGTGGACGCTTTCGGCGGCAACGTCATCCAGGCGAGTGGCGGCGACGCTGGCGATGAACAGCGGGTTCAGGGCGTCCTGAGCGACGTTCTGAACAGCAGCCATGTGCCAGTCCTGGATCTTCATCGAGGCGGCGATTTCGGTGGCCTTGCCCTTGACGGCCTGGCGCAGGGCGAGGGCCATGCGGGCGGCGGTCTGGGTCAGGTCTTCACCGAGCACGAAGATCGCATCGTGTTTCTCGACATCGCGCAGGGTGGGCACCGGCAGCGGGCCGTTCTGCAGGATGTCGCGGATCAGGCGCAGGTTGGCCAGCTCCTGGGCGGCGATACCGGAGTAGTAATTCTCGGCGCCGACCAGTTCGCGCAGGGCGAAGTTGCCTTCGAGGCTGGCACGGGGCGAACCGATGCCGATCACGCGCTTGCCCTTGAGGAGCTCGGCGGCTTTGTCCAGGGCGGCATCCAGGCTGAGTTGCTGGTTGCCCAGCAGCGGTTGGCGCGGACGGTCTTCGCGATTGACGTAGCCGTAGCCGAAGCGGCCGCGGTCGCAGAGGAAGTACTGGTTCACCGAGCCGTTGAAACGGTTCTCGATGCGGCGGATCTCGCCGTAGCGCTCACCGGGGCTGATGTTGCAGCCGCTGGAGCAGCCGTGGCAGATGCTCGGGGCGAACTGCATGTCCCACTTGCGGTTGTAGCGCTCGGAATGGGTCTTGTCGGTGAACACGCCGGTGGGGCAGACCTCCACCAGGTTGCCGGAGAATTCGCTCTCCAGCACGCCATCCTCGACACGGCCGAAGTAGACGTTGTCGTGGGCACCGTAGACGCCGAGGTCGGTACCGCCGGCGTAGTCCTTGTAGTAGCGCACGCAACGGTAGCAGGCGATGCAGCGGTTCATCTCGTGGGAGATGAACGGGCCGAGCTGCTGGTTCTGGTGGGTACGCTTGGTGAAGCGGTAGCGACGGGCGTTGTGGCCGGTCATTACCGTCATGTCCTGCAGGTGGCAGTGGCCGCCTTCCTCGCACACCGGGCAGTCGTGCGGGTGGTTGGTCATCAGCCATTCGACAACGCTGGCACGGAACTGCTTGGCCTCTTCGTCGTCGATGGAAATCCAGGTGTTGTCGGTGGCGGGGGTCATGCAGGACATGACGAGGCGACCACGCTTGTCGTTCTCGTCGGTGTACTGCTTGACCGCGCACTGGCGGCAGGCGCCGACGCTACCGAGCGCCGGGTGCCAGCAGAAGTAGGGGATGTCGAGTCCGAGGGACAGACAGGCCTGCAGGAGGTTGTCTGCACCATCGACTTCGAGCGTCTTGCCGTCTACGTGGATAGTGGCCATGGTTCAGTCTTCATCTGCCCGTGTGACCGGGCTTTGGCTAATGGAATCAGCGTGCGCGCGGGGCCGGGTGAGCGGCCGCCGCTGCGCGAATTCTTCTTCTCAGGCGCCGACAGGAATCGGTCGCGCTGCCGGAATCTGGCGGGCGATGCCTGCCTCGAACTCCGGACGGAAATACTTCATCGCACTGCCCAGCGGCTCGACAGCGCCCGGTGCGTGGGCGCAGAAGGTCTTGCCTGGGCCGAGGAAGCCGACGAGCTGCTCCAGGGTCTCCAGGTCGCCGGGTTGGCCTTCGCCACGTTCCAGGGCGCGCAGGAGCTTCACGCTCCAGGGCAGGCCGTCGCGGCAGGGAGTGCACCAGCCGCAGGACTCACGGGCGAAGAACTCTTCCATGTTGCGCAGCAGGGAGACCATGTTGATGCTGTCGTCCACGGCCAGCGCCAGGCCGGTACCCATACGGGTACCCACCTTGGCGATGCCGGCTGCGTACATGGGGGCGTCCAGGTGCTCGGGGAGCAGGAAACCGGTGCCGGCGCCGCCGGGCTGCCAAGCCTTCAGCTTGTAGCCGTCGCGCATTCCACCCGCGTAGTCCTCGAACAGTTCGCGGGCAGGGACGCCGAAGGGCAGTTCCCAGAGGCCGGGGTTCTTCACCTTGCCGGAGAAGCCCATGAGCTTGGTGCCCATGTCTTCGCTGCCCGGGCGGGCGAGGGTCTTGTACCAGTCTACGCCGTTGGCGACGATTGCCGGCACGTTGCACAGGGTCTCGACGTTGTTGACGCAGGTGGGCTTGCCCCAGACGCCGACAGCGGCGGGGAAGGGCGGCTTGGAGCGCGGGTTGGCGCGGCGGCCTTCCAGGGAGTTGATCAGTGCGGTCTCTTCACCACAGATGTAGCGGCCTGCGCCGGTGTGGACGAAGAGCTCGAAGTCGAAGCCGCTGCCGAGGATGTTCTTGCCCAGCAGGCCGGCGGCCTTGGCTTCCTCGATAGCGCGGTTCAGGTTGTTCGCCGCGTCGACGTACTCGCCACGCAGGAAGATGTAGCCACGATAGGCCTTGAGGGCGCGCGCGGAGATCAGCATGCCTTCCACCAGCAGGTGGGGCAGCTGTTCCATCAGCATGCGGTCCTTCCAGGTGTTGGGTTCCATTTCGTCCGCGTTGCACAGCAGGTAGCGGATGTTCATGGATTCGTCAGCCGGCATCAGGCCCCACTTCACGCCGGTGGGGAAGCCCGCACCGCCGCGGCCCTTGAGGCCGGAGTCCTTGACCTGCTGCACGATGTCGGCCTGGGCCATTTCGGTCAGGGCCTTGCGGGCAGCGGCATAGCCGTTCTTCTGCTGGTATTCCTCCAGCCATACCGGCTGTGCGTCTTCGCGCAGGCGCCAGGTCAGCGGATGGGTTTCTTCGCTGCGACTGATGCGGTTGGCCGGTCCGATGGACGTCAGGGTCTTCATTCGTAGGCCTCCAGCAGCTTGGCAACGCCGTTGGGCTGGACGTCGCCGAAGGTGTCGTCGTCGATCATCACGGCCGGGGCTTTGTCGCAGTTGCCCAGGCAGCAGACCGGCAGCAGGGTGAAGCGATTGTCGGTGGTGGTCTGGCCGAGGCCGATGCCGAGTTGCTTTTGCATCTCGGCCACGACGGACTCATGGCCGCCGACGTAGCAGGTCATGCTATCGCACACGCGGATCACGTGGCGGCCCACTGGCTGACGGAAGATCTGGCTATAGAAAGTCGCCACGCCTTCAACGTCGCTGGCAGGGATGCCGAGGATCTCGCCGATGGCGTCAGCGGCGCCGTCCGGCACCCAGCCACGCTCTTTCTGGACGATTTTCAGGGCTTCGATGGACGCCGCGCGCGGGTCCTCGTAGTGATGCATTTCGTGCTCGATGGCCGAGCGCTCGGTTTCGCTGAGAACGAAACGGTCGGTCTGGATAAGGGTGCTCATATCAGCGGTCCACGTCAGCCATTACGAAGTCGATACTGCCCAGGTAGGCGATCAGGTCTGCCACCATGCTGCCGCGGATCACCGAGGGGATCTGCTGCAGGTGGGGGAAGCTGGGCGTCCGGATCCGGGTGCGGTAGCTCATGGTGCTGCCGTCGCTGGTGAGGTAGTAGCTGTTGATGCCCTTGGTCGCCTCGATCATCTGGAAGGCTTCGTTGGCCGGCATGACCGGGCCCCAGGAAACCTGCAGGAAGTGGGTGATCAGGGTTTCGATGTGCTGCAGCGTGCGCTCTTTCGGCGGCGGCGTGGTCAGCGGGTGATCCGCCTTGTACGGGCCTTCCGGCATGTTCTTCAGGCACTGGTCGATGATGCGGACGCTCTGGCGCATTTCTTCCACGCGGACCATGCAGCGGTCGTAGGCGTCGCCGTTGTGGGCCAGCGGAACTTCGAACTCGAAGTTCTCGTAGCCGGAGTAGGGGCGGGCCTTGCGCAGGTCGAAGTTGCAGCCGGTGGAACGCAGGCCAGCACCGGTGACGCCCCACTCGAGGGCTTCTTTGGTGTTGTACTGGGCCACGCCGATGGTACGGCCACGCAGGATGCTGTTCTTCAGGGCGGCCTTTTCGTACTCGTCGAGGCGCTTGGGCAGCCATTCGACGAATTCCTTGACCAGCCCATCCCAACCGCGAGGCAGGTCGTGGGCGACGCCGCCGATGCGGTACCAGGCCGGGTGCAGGCGGAAGCCGGTAACGGCTTCGATCACCTTGTAGGCACGCTGGCGGTCGGTGAAGGTGAAGAACACCGGGGTCATGGCGCCCACGTCCTGGATGTAGGTACCCAGGAACAGCAGGTGGCTGGTGATCCGGAAGAACTCGGCCATCATCACGCGGATGAAATCGACGCGCTGCGGCACCTTGATGCCGGCGAGCTTCTCGACCGCGAGAACGTACGGCAGGTTGTTCATCACACCGCCGAGGTAATCGATACGGTCGGTGTACGGAATGAAGCTGTGCCAGGATTGGCGCTCGGCCATTTTCTCGGCACCGCGGTGGTGGTAACCGACTTCCGGCACGCAGTCGACGATCTCTTCGCCGTCGAGTTGCAGGATGATGCGGAAGGCACCGTGGGCGGAGGGGTGGTTCGGGCCGAGGTTGAGGAACATGTAGTCCTCGTTCTCGCCGTGGCGTTTCATGCCCCAGTCTTCCGGGCGGAAGCGCGCGGCTTCTTCTTCAAGCTGGTGCTTGGCCTGGGTCAGGCTGAAGGGGTCGAATTCGGTGGCGCGCGCCGGGTAATCCTTGCGCAGCGGGTGACCTTCCCAGGTGTTGGGCATCATGATCCGCGACAGGTGCGGATGGCCGGCGAAGGTGATGCCGTACATGTCCCAGACTTCCCGCTCGTACCAGTTGGCGTTCGGCCAGATACCGGTGACGGTGGGCAGGTTGAGGTCGCCCTCGGACAAGGCGACCTTGATCATTACGTCACTATTACGCTCCAGCGACATCAGGTGGTAGAACACCGTGAAGTCGGCGTTCGGCAGGCCGCGGCGCTGGGTGCGCAGGCGCTCGTCCACGCCATGCAGGTCGTACAGCATGACGTAGGGGCGCGGGAGATTGCGCAGGAATTTGAGGACGTCGATCAGCTTGTCACGGGCGACCCAGATCACCGGCATGCCGGTGCGGGTCGACTGGATGGTCAGGCTTTCGGCGCCAAAACGGGAGTTCAGCTCTACGACGACGTCTTGGTCGTCTGCCTTGTAAGGCGGAATGGACAGAACGGTGTCTGCAGTCATGGTCTCGGTCGCTATTCGTCAACGTAAAGAATGAGCCTGGGGTCTTCCGGGGAAGAACAGGCTCAGACTTCGTCGGGGCTGCGCAGGTTGGTGACCTGAATACGCTGTTCGCGGCGCTTTTCTCGCTCGGAGGGCATGTCGGCACGGTAGATGCCTTGGTCCCCCACGACCCAGGATAGCGGGCGGCGCTCCTGGCCGATGGATTCCTGCAGCAGCATCAGGCCTTGCAGGAACGCCTCCGGACGGGGCGGGCAGCCGGGAATGTAGACGTCCACGGGGAGGAACTTGTCCACGCCCTGAACGACCGAGTAAATATCGTACATGCCGCCGGAGTTAGCGCACGAACCCATGGAAATCACCCACTTGGGTTCCAGCATCTGCTCGTAGAGGCGCTGGATGACCGGCGCCATCTTGATGAAGCAGGTGCCGGCAATGACCATGAAGTCAGCCTGGCGCGGTGATGCACGAATAACCTCCGCACCGAACCGCGCGATGTCGTGCGGGGCAGTGAAGGCGGTGGTCATTTCCACGTAGCAGCAGGACAGGCCGAAGTTATACGGCCACAGGGAGTTCTTGCGACCCCAGTTGACTGCATTGCTGAGAACATCTTCGAGCTTGCCCAGGAAAATGTTCTTGTGCACCTGATCTTCTAGCAGCGGGTCGGAAACGGTCTCCCGTTCGCCGATCGGATACTGCTCGTACGTCGCATCCGGATCGATCCGAGTAAGTTTATATTGCATCGCCAAAGCCTCATTGTTTTAGCTTCGCCTGCCGCTTGCGACGACCTTCGGGAGCCCAATCAAGCGCCCCGATGCGCCAAAGGTAGACAAGACCTGCCAACAGAATTGCTATGAAAATGGTTGCTTCGATAAAACCGGCCCAACCGCTTTCACGGACGGAAACGGACCAAGCGAAGAGAAAGAGGGCTTCGACGTCGAAGATCACGAAGAGCATCGCGACCAGATAGAACTTGGCGGAGAGACGGAGGCGAGCGGTGCCGGTGGGGAGCATGCCGGATTCGAAGGGTTCGTTCTTGCTGCGACCGATGGCGCGGCTGCCCAGGAGGCTCGACACACCGATCATGAAGGCGCAGAGGCCGACGACACCAAGCAGGAAAACAGCAAAACCCCAGTTGTGGGACATGATGGCAGTAGCTTCCGACATGCCGGAACTCCTTAAGACAAGGAACGGCGTTCTCTTGTGTTTAAAGGTTTAATGCAGGGTATCAATGATGCCCTGGCAATCGATTCCGACAATTTTATGCCTGACCGGGTGTGCAAGTAAATTTTTCACGCCAAAAAATTGCCCGCGGAGCCCGTTTTTGAGCTGCGTGCTCGTCTGCAGGCCACGAGTGACGGGACTTTCAGGATTTCCTTAGGCCTTGGTCTGATTGCGGCCTTATGTCGCAGATGAGGTCGATCCAGGTGCCTTAATGATAGTCATTAGCGTTTGATTGGTGGTTAATTAGTCACTACACGGAAATTGCCCTGCAGAAGTAAGAAATTGCCTAATCAAATATCCTCGGCACGGCCCAAAGTTGTTATTCGGAGCTCTTTCATAATTGCGACAAATCCATTTGTTTTTGCTCTCGCGTCCTAAATTCCCGTAAGAAAAAATGGCCGACCCGAGTGGGTCGGCCAAGAGCCTCGAGGGGTCAGAGGAGCCGGCGCCCGTCCTCGCGGGTAATCACGACGGTGGAAGAGCGGGGGCGCTTGCCCGGGCCGTCCGGCCAGGTGCTGAGCAGGTTGGTGGCGGTGGAGCCCTCGCCCGGGTGCTGGATGTTGACGAACAGGGTGCGGAAGTCCGGCGTGGCGCTGATGCCGGTCACTTCTGCGCCCAGGGGGCCGACCAGGAAGCGTTTCAGCTCGCCGCTGCGCGGATCGGCTACCAGCATCTGGTTGTTGCCGAAGGGGCCGGCGCTCAGTTGGCTGCCGCTCATGTCGGTCTGGATCCAGAGGCGGCCTTCATCGTCGAACCAGAGCCCGTCCGGGCTGGCGAGAATGTTCTGGGCGCCCAGGGCCTTGCCGTCGGGACCGCGGCTGTCGGTTGCCGGGCCGGCGAGCAGGAAAATGTTCCAGTCGAAGCGGTTGCCGGCGTGGTCGCGGCTGTTCTCGCGCCAGCGGATGATGTGGCCGTAGGCGTTGGCGACGCGGGGGTTGGCCGCATCGGCGGTGGTGCGGGCGGTGTTGTTGGTGAGGGTGAAGTAGACCTCGCCATTTTCCGGGTTCACCGCGCCCCACTCGGGACGGTCCATGCGGGTGGCGCCGACGATGTCGGCGGCCAGGCGGGTGTTGATCAGCACTTCGCCCTGGTCGGCGAACGTGACGCCGGCGGCCTGGCAGGCTTTACGGAAGTTGCTGTCGTCGAGGCTCAGGGGCAGCCAGTCGCCACTGCCGTCAGCGTTGAAGCGGCCGACATAGAGGGTGCCTTCGTCCAGCAGGCGGCTAGTGGCCTGACCCGGGCGGTACTTGTCGCGGCTGACGTACTTGTAGATGTACTCGTTCTGGGAGTCGTCGCCGGAATAGCAGACCACGGGGCGGCCCGGTTTCACCGGTGCGAAGATCAGACCTTCATGGGCAAAGCGGCCAAGGGCGGTGTGCTTCACGGGTGTGGAGTCGGGGTCGAAGGGATCGATCTCGACGATCCAGCCGAAGTGGTTCGGTTCGTTGCGATAGTCGTCCTTGGCTTCAGCGGCCTTGCGGGTGGCGTCAAAGCGCTCGAACTCGTCGCCGGCCAGGGTTTCCCAGCCGAAGCGGCTGGCGTTCCGCAAGCCATAGCGCTTGAGTTCCCGCGGCAGGTCCGCGTCACGGGTGGCGAAGTAGCCGGACCAGTTTTCCTCGCAGGTCAGGTAGGTGCCCCAAGGCGTGAAGCCGTTGGAACAGTTGTTCTGGGTGCCGCGGGTGGCGGTGCCGGTCGGGCTGTAGCGGGTCTGCAGCAGTTTGTGGCCGCGGGCCGGGCCGGTGATTTCCATCGGCGTGGCGGCGGTGATGCGGCGGTTGCGGCTGCTGGGCACTACTTCCCAATCACCCACTACATTTCTGCGGATTTCCACGACCGAAACGCCGTGGGCGTTGATTTCCTTGCGCACTTCCTCGGCGCTGACCCGCTTGCCGCCTACCACGGTCGGGCCGTTGGGGTGCAGCAGCGGGGCGTCGATGTATTCGTGGTTGAGCACCAGCAGGCCGTGGTCGGAGCGCATGCCCGGGCCGCGACGAGCGTCGATGGGGAAGAAGTGCATGCCGTCATGGTGCATGCCGGTCTGCTCGGCCTGGTCCTGCGCGCTGTTGCTCGCGTCGTCGAGGAAGGCCGGGTAGCGTCCGGTGATCGGGGTGCCCCACGGAATGAAGGGTGTGGCCTTGTAGCCCGGAGGAACGCTGATGGTGTCCGCACGTCCAGTGGGGATGGCGTCGAAGGGCAGGCGCGAGCGCCGCTTGAACGGGAGTCCGCTGGCTTGGGTGTCGGCGGCCATGGCGTCGCCCGGCAGGGCGGCGCCGAGGAAGGCAAGGGCACTCATGGTGGCCCCACCAACCAGCACTTGGCGGCGGCTGAGGCCACCGATCAGGTCATTGATGTGCGGGTTGTTTGTGGGGTTGCTGGGAAGCTCGTCGCCGTTGCCAAAGAGCACGGCATTCTCGTTGTGTTGATTCAAGGTGGATCTCCATGCAGGCGAATCGACGGAGATCTGACGCTAATGTCTAAAGGCGACGGAACGGTGACAGTAGGATGGAGATGCTGTTGCATGGGAACTGTTGCACAGTCCCCCGACCTTCATCGGTGTGTAAGCGCCTGGGGCCTCTGATCGATGGAGAAGATCAGCGCGCCACCTTCCAGTTGCTCGATTACCCGGTCTCGGTCGTTGCTGGCCAGGACCATGCAGCCGTAGCTGCGCCCAGGTATCCCGTGCTTGCGGATGAAATCGTCCTCCATGTAGCCGTTGGCGTGGATGACGATGGCGCGTTCCTCCGCATTGCTGTTGCTGGGGCTGAGTCCGAGCAGGCGCATGGAGCGGCCGTGGCCCGGTTCGTCGCTGTCGAAGACCTCGGCGGTGCGGAACAGGCCAAGGGACGTGGCGCGACTGCCGAGGGCGTTCGAGAAGCTGTCGGCGATACTGTCGTGGTCTGGGTCCGAACCCTTGCCATGGGCGACGCGGAAGCTGGCCAGCAGGGCGTGGCTGCGGCTGTCGAACAGATAGAAGCGCGGCAGGGTGGAAGGGCGGCCATAGTCGATCACGGCAAAGTGCGGGTGCCGGTTCCGCTTGAGCGCGCTGAGGATTTCGTCCAGGGAAGGCTGGGAGACCAGCAGTTCCAGGTCGCCGGCGTGCAGCGCGGGGGAGATGAGCAGCAGTATCAAGAGCAGGGTTCGCGCCACGACCGGGTCTCCTCGGATTTGTGCCGATTCTAAGTATGCGCAGCGGCCTGGCAACCCGCCGTGGAGGAGACAAAAGAAAACCCCGGTGCAAGCACCGGGGTTCCTTGACTCGCCATGTCCAGCCGATGCGTGGTCGGCCGGTGGCAGTTCCGCTTAGTGGAACTGGTTCATGGTGTTGTCTTTACCGCTCGCCTTCAGAGCAGCTTCGCCAGCGAAGTACTCCTTGTGGTTGTCGCCGATGTCGGAGCCAGCCATGTTCTGGTGCTTGACGCAGGCGATGCCCTGACGCAGCTCCTGACGCTGTACGCCTTTGACGTAGGCCAGCATGCCCTGGTCGGCGAAGTACCCTTTGGCCAGGTTGTCGGTGGACAGCGCGGCGGTGTGGTAGGTCGGCAGGGTGATCAGGTGGTGGAAGATGCCGGCGTGGGCCGAACCGTCGCGCTGGAAGGTGCGGATCTTCTCGTCTGCAACCTGGGCCAGTTCGGTTTCGTCGTACTCGACGCTCATCAGTTTGGTGCGGTCGTAGGCGGAAACATCTTTGCCTTCGGCGACGAACGCATCGAACACTTGCTGACGGAAGTTCAGGGTCCAGTTGAAGGACGGGCTGTTGTTGTACACCAGCTTGGCGTTCGGGATGACCTGACGGATGCGGTCAACCATGCCCTTGATCTGGCCAACGTGGGGCTTCTCGGTTTCGATCCAGAGCAGGTCGGCGCCGTTCTGCAGCGAGGTGATGCAGTCCAGGACGCAGCGGTCTTCGCCGGTGCCCTTGCGGAACTGGAACAGGTTGCTCGGCAGACGCTTCGGACGCAGCAGCTTGCCACCGCGGTTGATCACCACGTCGCCATTCTGCAGTTCGGCCGGGCTGATTTCGTCGCAATCCAGGAAGGAGTTGTACTGGTCGCCCAGGTCGCCCGGTTGCTTGGTCACGGCGATCTGCTTGGTCAGGCCGGCACCCAGGGAGTCGGTACGGGCAACGATCACGCCGTCGTCAACGCCCAGCTCGAGGAAGGCGTAGCGAACAGCGTTGATCTTGGCGAGGAAGTCTTCGTGCGGAACGGTCACCTTGCCGTCCTGGTGGCCGCACTGCTTCTCGTCGGACACCTGGTTTTCGATCTGGATGCAGCAGGCACCCGCTTCGATCATTTTCTTGGCCAGCAGGTAAGTGGCTTCCGGGTTGCCGAAACCGGCGTCGATGTCAGCGATGATCGGTACAACGTGGGTTTCGTAGCCGTCGATCTGAGCCTGGATTTCGTCCTGCTTGGCTTTGTCGCCAGCGGCGCGGGCGGCGTCCAGCGCGGTGAACAGCAGGTCCAGTTCGCGGGCGTCAGCCTGGCGCAGGAAGGTGTAGAGCTCTTCGATCAGGCCGGAAACGGCAGTCTTTTCGTGCATGGACTGGTCGGGCAGCGGGCCGAAGTCGGAGCGCAGCGCGGCAACCATCCAGCCGGACAGGTAGAGGTAGCGCTTGTTGGTGGTCTTCAGGTGCTTCTTGATGGAGATCAGCTTCTGCTGACCAATGAAGCCGTGCCAGCAGCCCAGGGACTGGGTGTAAACGGAGGAGTCAGCGTCGTACTCGGCCATGTCCTTACGCATGATGGCTGCGGTGTACTTGGCGATATCCAGACCGGTCTTGAAGCGGTTCTGGGCGCGCATGCGGGCAACCGACTCGGGGTTGATAGCGCTCCAGCTGTTACCGTTCACTTCTTTCAGTGCGGCAATGGCCTTGATGTCGTTCTGATATGCGGACATGGTCAATCCTTCAAAGTGTGTATTGGTTGAGCACCGGCTTACCCACTCAAAAACCTGCTTTCTGAAGGTAATTGCGGGTTGCTCACCGCAGCGCGCGAAGGATGGACTGGAGGGAGGTGGAGCTGAAGGTAGGGTGATGAACTGCACACGCTCGCGCGATCGTCGGGTGGTTTTGCGCTCTTCGATCACTTGCCGGTTCGTGGTAACCGTTGGGCGATCTGCCGGGCACTGCCTTCGATCTTGCGATTGTTGCTGGTGCTTCCCCGTCCCTCAGGACAACTTCGTTCCAGTCGCAACCTCGTCGCACTGCCTTATGGGCTGTCGCAACACGGATCGGCTCGGCTGGTTGGCTGGGAGCGCGATCCGGAGGCCCTTTTCAGAGCCCCTGGCTAGCGGGAGCGAGGCCATCTTGCTCTTTCAAACAAGTGTTCGTCAATCGTTTTGTAGTGTTTTTTTTTGACTACTACATAAGACTTTAGGAGGGGACTGACCGGTCGAAAAAAGCGCGATCAGTCGACCGCGTCGACCTTGAGACGGAGGGTCATATCTTCGCGGCCCTGGGTGGTGCGGCGGCGCAGGAAGCCGCTCTGGTCGGATTGGCTGTCCTCGTTCACCGCGCCGATGGTGATCCACTCGCCGAGGCGGCCGCTGACCTTGGTGTCGGTGCTCTGCACGTCAATCACGCCAGGCTGATTGCTGTTGAGGCGGTCGCGGTTGCTGGAAATGCTGACGTGCACAAGTTCGCCAGAGACGGTGGCCGTGACGTAGAAGCCGCGTGTGACGTTGCGGTACTCGGTGTTGCTGTAGAGCTCACCGTAGGGGCCGGAGCTGGTGGTGGTGATGGGCACGCTCTGGCCCACTTGAATCAGGGCCGGATAGCCTTCGGTGGTCTGCACTTGCTGGACGCCGGCGCCGCGGCTGTCGGTGCTGCGGCGAATGATGCGCACCTGGTCGCGGCCGTTCACCTCGCCGCGCCCGGAGTGGACCTCCACGCCGCCAGCGCTGGCTGTGCCATTCACTGAGTAACCCCGATCACTCTGGAAATTGCTGTCGCTGGTGTCGACGCTGATCAGCAGGCGCCGGGGGCGGCTGTCCAGTTGTTCGAGCAGGTTGCGCAGTTCGGCGATCTTCGCCGGCTCGGCATTGACGATCAGCTGGTTGCCATAGGCGCTGACGCGGCCCTCGTTGCCCAGCACCGACTCCACCGTCGGCAGCAGCTCGTCCGCTGTGCGATAGCGCAGCTGGATGAGCTCCGTCGCCGCCTGCAGCGGCAGGCAGACCAGCAGGAGGAGGGCGGCGAACAGCGCGCGTGGGGTCATATCAGGAAACTCCGCAAATCAGGGTCGGTAATGCTCGTGTCCCAGGCCTGGTCGAAGCGGGTCTGCTGCAGCCGGGTTCTTCCGGGGTCGTTGTACAGGGTGTAGCCGGCGAACTGGTCGGGTTCGGGGCGAACCAGAAGGCCACGGTCGTCGGCGATGAGATAGGCCAGCTCCTCCGAGGGATGGTCGGGGTTGATCCGGCGAATCTGGAAATTGCTGGAAAGGCGCCGGCTCAGGTTGAGCAGGCGGTGGCCTTCTTTCACGGCGCGGCTCAGGTCGCGAACCAGGATGCGCAGCTGGCATTTCGGGTCGCTGATCAGGAAGCGCGTACAGGCGTGCTGAATGGCGCTGTTGTGATAGAGCCAGGGTTCGAGGTCAGGGCTGTAGATGCAGAGGTGGCGGCGAGCCTGTTGCATCAGCGCCAGGGCATGGGCGCGGGCCTGGTCCGGGGTACTGAAACGCTCCAGGTGATCGTGGCTGCCGAGGGCGAAGGGAGCTGGCTCCCAGTTGGAGGATTCGGGCTGGGCCGGGCCTGGGTTGTGAACGCTGAAACGCCCCGGCGACTGGAACTCGATGGCCGGTAATTCGACGTCGTTCTCAGCGGGTTCCGGGGCGTTTTCGTTCATCTGGGCCTCTATTGGCTTTCGCGCACCATGTCCACGTGAGGGATGCCAGCCTCGAGGAATTCGCTGCTGACGATCTTGAAGCCGTGGCGTTCATAGAACGCGGTGGCATGGACCTGGGCGGACAGCATCTGACGCTTCAGACCACGGTGTTCGGCTTCTGCGATGGCGGCCTGCAACAGGCGGTCACCGACCTTCAGTCCACGCCAGTCCTTGAGCACCGAGACACGGCCGATATGGCCGTCGGGAAGCAGGCGGGCGGTGCCGATAGCATAGTCCCGCTCGAAGGCGAGAAAGTGCACGGCGTCCGCATCTTCGGTATCCCACTCCAGCTCCGGCGCGACCGATTGCTCGGCGATGAATACGGCTTCACGGATGCGGCGGAGGTCGGCATTGTCCTTCTGCCAGTCGGCAACGCGGACGTGTATCTCACTCATCGGCAAACTCCAGACTTCCTTGCTTGATCAGTTCCAGAAGAAGCTTACGCCCCTCGTCGTCGGCCAGCCATTGGCCGAGATTCTCAAGATGCAGTGCGTCAGCTGCGCAGATGAGCTTCAGCAGTTCGCGCAGGTTGCTTGGCAGCAGTCGGCTCTGGCCGCTGGCGAACAGCACCAGGCCGATGTCGACCTCGGACCAGGCCAGGCGGGCGCTCGGGTTGCGCACCAGCACGGCACCATCCTCGATCGCGGCCAGGAAGTCGTCTTCTTCCACGTCCGCGCCGGCCACCAGCTCGGGGTAGCGCGGCTCGGTCATGAACTGGCCGAACCAGGTGAGCAGCAAGCGCTCGTCACTCATGTGCTCGGCGAGCAGGGTCTTGAGGCGATCGAGGGCGTCACGCTGGATCTCGTGCGGGTCGCTGACGGGAGCGCTGCCGGCGTCGCTGTAGCGCTCCTCGTCCGGCAGGAACTGGGCGAGGAAGTCGGTGAAATGGGTTAGCACTTCGGCGGCGCTGGGGGCGCGGAAGCCCACGGAGTAGGTCATGCAGTCGTCTTCGGCGATGCCGAAGTGGGCCAGGCGCGGTGGCAGATAGAGCATGTCGCCGGGCTCCAGCACCCATTCTTCGGTCTGCTGGAAGTCGGCGAGGATGCGCAGATCGGCGTGGGGCAGCAGGGCGCTGTCGGCGTCGCACATCTGGCCGATCTTCCAGCGACGGCGGCCGTGGCCCTGGAGCAGGAAGACATCGTAGTTGTCGAAATGCGGCCCTACACCACCACCGGGGGCGGCGAAGCTGATCATCACATCGTCGATGCGCCAGCTGGGCAGGAAACGGAAGTGCTCCAGCAGCTCGGCGACTTCCGGGACGAACTGGTCAACGGCTTGAACCAGCAGGGTCCATTCCTTCTCCGGCAGGTTCTGGTAGGTGTCCTCGGCAAAGGGGCCGCGACGCAGTTCCCAGGGGCGCTCGCCGTGCTCCAGGACCAGACGGGACTCGACTTCCTCTTCCAGGGAGAGGCCTGCCAATTCGTCGGGGGAGATGGGGCTTTCGAATCCAGGGATGGCCTGACGGATCAGCAGCGGCTTCTGCTGCCAGTAGTCACGCAGGAATTCGCGCGCGGTCAGGCCGCCCAGAAGTTGAAGAGGAGTATCAGGATTCATATCTAAGCCTTTGAAATAAAAACGCCCGGCACAGCCGGGCGTGCATTGGTTCGCTGCTGATCAGATGCGCTTGGCCTGGGCTACGGCGTTACCGATGTAGTTGGCAGGGGTGAGTTTGCGCAGTTCAGCCTTGGCCTCGGCCGGAATGTCCAGGCCGTCGATGAACGTCTGCAGGGCCTCAGGGCTGATGCCCTTGCCGCGGGTCAGTTCCTTGAGCTTCTCGTACGGGTTCTCGATCGCGTAGCGACGCATCACGGTCTGAATCGGCTCGGCCAGGACTTCCCAGCAGGCATCCAGGTCTTCAGCAATACGCTGAGCGTTCAGCTCCAACTTGCTGATGCCCTTGAGGGTTGCTTCGTACGCGATGACGCTGTGGGCGAAGCCGACACCGAGGTTGCGCAGCACGGTGGAGTCGGTCAGGTCGCGCTGCCAGCGGGAGATCGGCAGCTTGCTGGCCAGGTGCTGGAACAGGGCGTTGGCGATCCCCAGGTTGCCTTCGGAGTTTTCGAAGTCAATCGGGTTGACCTTGTGCGGCATGGTGGACGAGCCGATCTCGCCGGCGATGGTCTTCTGCTTGAAGTAGCCGAGGGAGATGTAGCCCCAGACGTCGCGGTCGAAGTCGATGAGGATGGTGTTGAAGCGCGCGATGGCGTCAAACAGCTCGGCGATGTAGTCGTGCGGCTCGATCTGGGTGGTGTAGGGGTTCCAGCTCAGGCCCAGGTCGCCTTCGATGAATTCGCGGGCGTTGGCTTCCCAGTCCACGTCCGGGTAGGCGGACAGGTGGGCGTTGTAGTTGCCCACGGCGCCGTTGATCTTGCCCAGCAGGGGCACGGCCGCTACCTGGGCGATCTGGCGTTCCAGGCGGTAGACGACGTTGGCCATTTCCTTGCCCAGGGTGGTGGGCGAGGCCGGCTGGCCGTGGGTGCGGGACAGCATGGGAACGTCGGCGAAGCGCACGGCCAGGTCGCGGATCGCGTCGGCCAGCTGGCGCATCAGGGGCAGGATCACCTGGTCGCGGCCTTCACGCAGCATCAGGGCGTGGGACAGGTTGTTGATGTCCTCGCTGGTGCAGGCGAAGTGGATGAATTCGCTGACCTTGGCCAGTTCGGGCAGCTTGGCGGCCTGCTCCTTGAGCAGGTACTCCACGGCTTTCACGTCGTGGTTGGTGGTGCGCTCGATTTCCTTGATGCGCTCGGCGTGCTCCAGCTGGAAGTTTTCGGCCAGCTGGTCGAGCAGGGCATCGGCTTCGGCGGAGAAGGGCGCGACTTCCGGGATGCCGGCATGGGCGGCAAGGCGCTGCAACCAGCGGACCTCTACCTGGACGCGGCAACGGATCAGGCCGTATTCGCTGAAGATCGGGCGCAGGGCGCTGGTTTTGCCGGCGTAGCGGCCGTCTACGGGGGAAACCGCGGTGAGCGAGGAAAGCTGCATGAGTGCGTTCTCGGACAATCGGTCAACGAAAAAGGGGCGCACATCATACATGGTTTTCGTCCCGATCGCCGCTTCCGCGCCACGGTCATTCGACACATGGCGCGTAGGGATCAGCCGCGAAGGAGGGGGTAGAGCTCGTTGAGCAGCTTGCGGCGGCTGAACAGCAACTGCCAGCGGTTGCCGCCCAGCTGACGCCAGAGGCGCGCGGCGCGGATGCCGGTGAGGAGCAGGGCGCGGATTTTCGCGGCGTTGCTGGATTGCTGCAGGTGTCGCATGTCGCCGTGCACCTGGATCCGCTGGCGGAAGGTGCTGAGGGTGTCTTGGTAGAGACTGGCGCAGGCGGCGATGACATTGTCGTGCACCAGGCCGAAGTGCTGTACCTGCTGCTGGATCTGGTCCAGGCGGTTGCCGATCACTTCCAGCATGTCGCCGCGCTTGGCCAGCTGACGTTCAAGGGTGAGCAGGGCGAGGGCGTAGCGCAGGGGCTCACGTTGCAGGCTGGATGGCTCGCGCTCCAGGGCGCTGACCAGGGCCTTGTAGCCTTCCCGCAGGTTGAAATCGTCGCCGCCGTAGACTTCCAGGGTGTCCTTGGGGTCGCGCACCAGCAGGCTGCCGAGCATGCAGCCCAGCGGTGGTTCGCTGATCTGGCCGGTCTTGGCGAGACGGTCCACCAGAGCGGCAGCCTCGAAGACCGCGCCCAGGGCGACCAGTTGTTCGCGGGTCTGGTTCATGGAAGCTTGACTCCCGCATCCCAGGGTTCGGTCGTCTCGATCACGCCGCCGCCGAGGCAGACTTCGCCATCATAGAAGACCACGGACTGGCCCGGGGTGACGGCGCGCTGGGGCTCGTCGAATACCGCGATGTACCCGTCGGCGGTCTTTTCCAGGGTGCAGGGCTGGTCGCTCTGACGATAGCGCACCTTGGCCTTGAGCCTGCGCGGCTGGCCAAGGTCGACGGGGTTGACCCAGTAGATCTCGGTCGCCTTGAGGGCGCGGGAGAAGAGCCAGGGGTTCTCGTTACCCTGACCAACGATCAGCACATTGCGGGAGAGGTCTTTGGCTAGGACGTACCAGGGATCGTCTGTGGCGTCCTTCATGCCGCCGATGCCCAGGCCCTGGCGCTGGCCGATGGTGTGGTACATCAGGCCGTGGTGGCGGCCGATGACCTCGCCTTCAGTGGTTTCGATGTTTCCCGGCTGGGCGGGCAGGTACTGCTTGAGAAAGTCGGTGAATCGACGCTCGCCGATAAAGCAGATCCCGGTGGAGTCCTTCTTCTTCGCGGTGGCCAGGCCATATTTCTCGGCGATGGCGCGTACTTCCGGCTTTTCCAGTTCGCCCACGGGGAACAGGGTGCGGGCGATCTGCTCGCCGCCCACCGCATGCAGGAAATAGCTCTGGTCCTTGTTCGGGTCCAGGCCCTTGAGCAGTTCGGTGCGGCCGTCGATGTCGCGGCGGCGCACGTAGTGCCCGGTGGCGATCAGGTCGGCGCCGAGGGACAGGGCGTAGTCGAGGAAGGCTTTGAACTTGATCTCGCGGTTGCAGAGGATGTCCGGGTTCGGTGTACGGCCGGCCTTGTATTCGGCGAGGAAGTGCTCGAACACGTTGTCCCAGTACTCGGCGGCGAAGTTGGCGGTGTGCAGCTTGATGCCAATGCGGTCGCAGACGGCCTGGGCGTCGGCCAGGTCTACCTTGGCGGTGCAATACTCGGTGCCGTCGTCCTCGTCCCAGTTCTTCATGAACAGGCCTTCGACCTGGTAGCCCTGCTCGAGGAGCAGGAGGGCGGAAACCGAGGAATCGACGCCGCCGGACATGCCGACTATGACGCGGGTATTGGCTGGATCACGCATGGGACTCTGCACTGACTGGTAAGCAAAAGCGGAATTCTATCAGGGCTGCGGTGCTCAGGCGACGCGGATCAGGCTGAGGGGGAAACGCTCGCCTGTCAGGTAATCGTCGATGCAGCGCAGGACCAGGTGGCTGCGCCAGCGGTCTTGTTCGGCGAGCAGTTCGTCACGGGTGAGCCAGCGCGGGCCAATGATGCCGTCGTCCAGTGGCTGATCCGGATGGTGGCGAAGGGGGCGGGCGGCGAAGCAGACACGTTGGTAGGTCACGCCGTTGCTGGGGGCGGTGTAGAGGTAGATGCCGGTCACGGCGGTGAGTTCGACCTCCCAGCCGGTCTCCTCGAAGGTTTCACGTACGGCCGCTTCGAGCAGGGTTTCGTCGGCTTCCAGGTGGCCGGCGGGCTGGTTGAACACGGCGCGACCATTGGCCAGTTCCTCCACCAGAAGGAAGCGGCCCTGGTCCTCGACTATGGTCGCGACGGTGATGTGGGGTTGCCAGGTCATGGGGAGGGCTCCGGGAAAAGGGGCGCCATGATACGGCGCGGCAGGCAGAAAAAAGAAACCCCGGGCAATGCCCGGGGTTTCTTTTACAGCGCTGTGGCGATTAAGCCAGCAGACCGTCGATTGCAGCGTTGAAGGTGGTGCTGGGGCGCATCACCTGGCTGGTCAGCTCCGGGTTCGAACGGTAGTAGCCGCCGATGTCCACAGCCTTGCCCTGGGCGCCGTTCAGCTCAGCGACGATGGTCGCTTCCTGTTCGGTCAGGGTCTTGGCCAGGGGAGCGAAGTGCGCCTTCAGTTCGGCGTTTTCGTTCTGCGCGGCCAGGGCCTGGGCCCAGTACAGTGCCAGGTAGAAATGGCTGCCACGGTTGTCCAGCTCGCCAACCTTGCGCGCCGGGGACTTGTTGTTGTCCAGCAGCTTGCCGGTGGCTTCGTCGAGGGTCTTGCCCAGGACCTTGGCCTTGGCGTTGCCGGTCTTGATACCGGTTTCTTCCAGGGAAACGGCCAGGGCCAGGAACTCGCCGAGGGAATCCCAGCGCAGGTAGTTTTCTTCAACCAGCTGCTGTACGTGCTTCGGAGCGGAGCCGCCGGCCCCGGTCTCGTACATGCCGCCGCCCGCCATCAGCGGAACGATGGACAGCATCTTGGCCGAGGTGCCCAGTTCCATGATCGGGAACAGGTCGGTCAGGTAGTCGCGCAGTACGTTGCCGGTCACCGAGATGGTGTCCTGGCCGCGCAGCTGACGCTCCATGCTGGTGCGGATGGCCTCGTTGTAGCCCTTGATGCTGATGTCCAGACCGGTCAGGTCGTGGTCCTGCAGGTACAGCTCGACCTTCTTGCGCAGTTCGCGGTCGTGGGCGCGCTCCGGGTCCAGCCAGAAGATGGCCGGGGTATTGGACAGACGGGCGCGGGTAACGGCCAGCTTGACCCAGTCACGGATCGGGGCGTCCTTGGTCTGGCAGGCGCGCCAGATGTCGCCGGCTTCCACTTCGTGCTGCATCAGCACGGTGCCATCGGCAGCCACGACGCGCATGGTGCCGTCGGCGGTCATCTCGAAGGTCTTGTCGTGGGAACCGTATTCCTCGGCCTTCTGGGCCATCAGGCCGACGTTCGGCACGGTGCCCATGGTGGTCGGGTCGAAGGCGCCGTTGGTCTTGCAGAAGTTGATCATCTCTTGGTAGATGCGGGCGTAGGTGCTCTCCGGCATCACCGCCTTGGTGTCCTTCTGCTTGCCATCCTTGCCCCACATCTGGCCGGAGTTGCGGATCATGGCCGGCATGGAGGCGTCGACGATCACGTCGCTCGGGATGTGCAGGTTGGTGATGCCCTTCACGGAGTCGACCATCGCCATTTCCGGGCGGTGGCTGTAGACCTCGTGAATGTCATGCAGGATTTCTTCCTGCTGGGAGGCGGGCAGGGCCTTGATCTTGTCGTAGACGCTGCTGATGCCGTTGTTCGGGTTGACGCCCAGTTCCTTGAACAGCTCGCCGTACTTGTCGAACACGTCCTTGTAGTAGACGGTCACGGCGTGGCCGAAGACGATCGGGTGGGAGACCTTCATCATGGTCGCCTTGACGTGCAGGGACCACATGACGCCGGATTCCTTGCAGTCCTGCAGGGTCGCCTCGAAGAAATCACGCAGCTTGCGGCAGCTCATGAACATGCTGTCCAGGACTTCGCCGTCCTGCAGGGAGAGCTGCTTCTTGACCTCGACCTTGCCGTCCTTGCCGACGAATTCGATGCGCACGTCGCCAGCCTTGCCCATGGTGATGGACTGCTCGCTGGAGAAGAAGTCGCCGCCACGCATGTAATCAGCGTGGGAGCGGGAGGCCATGCTCCACTTGCCCATGGAATGCGGGTGCTTGCGGGCGTAGGCCTTCACGGCGGCCGGAGCGCGGCGGTCGGAGTTGCCTTCGCGCAGAACCGGGTTCACGGCGCTGCCCAGTACCTTCGCGTAGCGGGCGCGGATTTCCTTCTCTTCGTCGGTTTGCGGGTCTTCCGGGAAGTTCGGAACGCTATAGCCCAGCGCTTGCAGCTCGGCGATGGCGCCCTTGAGCTGGGGTACGGAAGCACTGATGTTCGGCAGCTTGATGATGTTGGCGTCCGGCGCGGTGGCCAGGACTGCCAGGTAACCCAGGTCATCTTCGATGCGCTTGTCGGCGTCGAGCTTGTCAGCAAAGGTGGCGAGGATGCGTCCTGCAAGAGAGATGTCGCGGGTTTCGACGTCGATGTCGGCGGAGGCTGCGAAGGCTTTGACGATGGGGAGGAGGGAGTAGGTGGCGAGCGCGGGGGCTTCGTCGGTGAAGGTGTAGGTTATCTTCGGACGGTTGGACATTAGCGATTTACTCTCTTCTTTTCTGGGCGTGCACAGACTCTCGAAGCGCACTGGTGACGCACTCGCTCAATGTCGATGTTGAGCTCGGCCGAGAATTGCCGCGGGGGTAATGGAGCGCCAGTAGAGCTTTGCGCGATGGAACCGGGGTAATAGTTTCATCGCCACGAGGAGGGTGAGTCTGGTGCCAGACCGCCCGGACCCCGATGACTGTCAAGTCACGGCGCGCATTATACCACCGTATTGCGCGATGGGAGCCCGGCACTCACGTTCGACTAAGGAACATCTGGTCGATGACCGATCAACTGGTCTACCCTCAAGGGCTGCAACAGGGTTCAACCACAACACGGAGTTCAGCATGGGATACCAAAAGATCCAGGTGCCGGCAGCCGGTGACAAAATCACCGTCAATGCAGATATGTCCCTGAATGTACCGAACAACCCCATCATCCCGTTCATTGAGGGTGACGGCATTGGCGTCGACATCAGCCCGGTCATGATCAAGGTCGTGGACGCGGCTGTCGCCAAGGCCTACAGCAGTAGTCGCAAGATCTCCTGGATGGAGGTCTACGCAGGCGAGAAGGCTACCCAGGTCTACGACCAGGACACCTGGTTGCCGAAGGAAACCCTGGAAGCCGTGCGTGACTACGTGGTTTCCATCAAGGGCCCGCTGACCACGCCGGTGGGTGGTGGCATCCGTTCCCTGAACGTTGCGCTGCGCCAGGAGCTGGACCTTTACGTGTGCCAGCGTCCGGTTCGCTGGTTCGAAGGCGTGCCGAGCCCGGTCAAGAAGCCTGGTGACGTGGATATGGTGATCTTCCGCGAGAACTCCGAAGACATCTATGCCGGCGTCGAGTGGAAGGCTGGCAGCCCCGAGGCTGAGAAAGTCATCAAGTTCCTCACCGAGGAAATGGGCGTCAAGAAGATCCGCTTCACCGAAAACTGCGGCATCGGCATCAAGCCGGTATCGCTGGACGGCACCAAGCGCCTGGTGCGCAAGGCCCTGCAGTACGCCGTGGACAACGATCGCAGCTCTGTGACCATCGTCCACAAGGGCAACATCATGAAATTCACGGAGGGTGCCTTCAAGGAGTGGGGCTACGAAATCGCCCGTGACGAATTTGGTGCCGAGCTGCTGGACGGCGGCCCGTGGATGCAGTTCAAGAACCCGCGCACCGGCAAGAACATTGTGGTCAAGGACGTGATCGCAGACGCCATGCTGCAGCAGATTCTGCTGCGCCCGGCCGAGTACGATGTGATTGCCACCCTGAACCTGAACGGCGACTACCTGTCCGACGCCCTCGCGGCTGAGGTGGGCGGCATCGGTATCGCCCCCGGTGCCAACCTGTCTGACACCGTTGCCATGTTCGAGGCCACCCACGGTACCGCGCCGAAGTACGCTGGCCAGGACAAGGTGAATCCGGGCTCGGTCATCCTCTCCGCCGAGATGATGCTGCGCCACATGGGCTGGACCGAAGCGGCTGACCTGATCATCAAGGGCACCAACGGCGCCATTGCCGCGAAAACCGTGACCTACGACTTCGAGCGACTGATGGATGGCGCCAAGCTGCTGTCCTGCTCCGAGTTCGGGGATGCGATCATCGCCCACATGTGAGCCTGAAAGCGGAAACAAAAAGGCCGGTCAACTGACCGGCCTTTTTTATGCCCAAATATTGCAGGGGCTCAAACTTCTACTGTGCTGCCCTGGGGTTGGCTGATAGCGGCGGGTGCTTCGGTGGTTGCCGTGACCGGGCGAATATTCACGGCATGCAGCCCTTTCGGACCCTGAATGATATCGAAGCTTACCGGCTGTCCAGCCTTTAGCGTCTTATAGCCGTCCATCTGGATGGCCGAGTAGTGGGCGAACAGGTCCTCATCTCGGCCATCGGCAAGGATAAATCCATAGCCTTTGGCGTTGTTGAACCACTTGACCTTACCGCTAAGCATGCTGATATCCCTCTGCAAAGGACTCCATCACTGGAGTATCATCCACTTCGACTCCACGCCTTGGAGGCCTCACTGGCCGCGCACGTGGAACCCCTGATACCCGAAGACGGGTATCCACTGGTTGTAACACCGTTTTGCCGTTAGTCAAGGCGCTGTCCGCATCGCCTGAGAAGCGGATCAAAGTCTTTTCAACGACCGTTTTTCTTCCACTCCATGACCTTTATTTCCAGCATGCATGCAAGCAGCCAGATTCGACTAACATTCAATCAGGACGGTCCGCAGCATCATGAGGACGACTCCACCGGCCTGGCAGTGCAGGAGGCCAAGCCGGCCCTGCAGGCGCCACCTATGTATAAGGTGGTGATGTTTAACGATGACTACACCCCTATGGATTTCGTGGTCGAGGTGCTCGAAACGTTCTTCGGGATGAACCGGGAACTGGCCACCAAGATCATGCTGACCGTGCATACGGAGGGCCGGGCGGTTTGTGGCGTGTTCACTCGCGACATTGCCGAAACCAAGGCCATGCAGGTCAATCAATATGCGAGAGAGAGCCAGCACCCGCTGCTCTGTGAGATCGAGAAGGACGGTTAACGCCGCCGCTTGGGTATGAGGTGAAGCCATGTTGAACCGCGAGCTCGAAGTCACCCTCAATCTTGCCTTCAAGGAGGCCCGCGCCAAGCGTCACGAATTCATGACGGTCGAGCATCTTCTGCTCGCCCTGCTGGATAACGAAGCCGCTGCCACTGTACTGCGTGCATGTGGCGCAAATATGGACAAGCTGCGTCACGACCTGCAGGAGTTCATCGACTCCACAACGCCGCTGATCCCGCAGCACGATGAAGATCGCGAAACGCAGCCGACGCTCGGCTTCCAGCGCGTGCTTCAGCGTGCGGTGTTCCATGTGCAGAGTTCCGGCAAGCGTGAAGTGACGGGTGCCAACGTGCTGGTGGCCATCTTCAGTGAGCAAGAGAGCCAGGCCGTTTTCCTGCTGAAGCAGCAGAGTGTGGCCCGGATCGATGTTGTCAATTACATCGCCCACGGCATCTCGAAGGTGCCTGGTCATGGCGAGCAGCACGATCACGATCAGGAGATGCAGGACGAGGAGGGCGGGGAGTCTTCCTCCTCCGGTCATCCGCTGGATGCCTATGCCAGCAACCTGAACGAACTGGCCCGCATGGGGCGCATTGATCCGTTGGTGGGGCGCGAGAACGAGGTGGAACGCGTCGCCCAGATTCTCGCCCGCCGCCGGAAGAACAATCCGCTTCTGGTGGGTGAGGCCGGCGTGGGCAAGACCGCCATTGCCGAAGGCCTGGCCAAGCGCATCGTCGATAATCAGGTGCCGGACCTGCTGGCTGACAGTGTGGTCTACTCCCTGGACCTCGGCGCACTGCTGGCAGGTACCAAGTACCGCGGCGATTTCGAGAAGCGCTTCAAGGCGTTGCTCAATGAATTGCGCAAGCGTCCGCATGCCATCCTGTTCATCGACGAAATCCATACGATCATCGGTGCCGGTGCGGCGTCCGGTGGTGTGATGGATGCGTCCAACCTGCTCAAGCCGTTGCTGTCCTCCGGTGAGATCCGTTGCATTGGCTCCACCACCTTCCAGGAGTTCCGCGGCATCTTCGAGAAGGATCGCGCCCTGGCGCGACGCTTCCAGAAGGTTGATGTCACCGAGCCGTCGGTCGAAGACACCGTGGGCATCCTCAAGGGGCTCAAGGCGCGCTTCGAGCAGCACCACCACATCGAGTACAGCGATGAGGCGCTGCGTGCCGCGGCCGAATTGGCGGCTCGCTACATCAACGATCGCCATATGCCGGACAAGGCCATCGACGTGATCGACGAAGCCGGTGCCTATCAGCGCCTGCAGCCGGAAGAGAAGCGTGCCAAGCGCATCGAAGTGGCCCAGGTGGAAGACATTGTCGCCAAGATTGCGCGGATTCCTCCGAAGCACGTCAGCAGTTCCGACAAGGAATTGCTGCGTAATCTGGAGCGTGACCTGAAGCTGACGGTGTTCGGCCAGGATGCGGCTATCGATTCCCTGTCCACCGCGATCAAGCTGTCCCGTGCCGGCCTCAAGGCGCCGGACAAGCCGGTAGGTTCCTTCCTCTTCGCTGGTCCGACAGGCGTTGGCAAGACGGAAGTGGCGCGTCAGCTGGCGAAGGCCATGGGTATCGAACTGGTGCGCTTCGACATGTCCGAATACATGGAGCGGCACACTGTTTCGCGCCTGATCGGTGCGCCTCCCGGCTACGTCGGTTTCGACCAGGGCGGCCTGCTGACCGAGGCGATCACCAAAATGCCGCACTGCGTGCTGCTGCTGGATGAGATCGAGAAGGCTCACCCGGAAGTCTTCAACCTGCTGCTGCAGGTGATGGACCACGGCACGCTGACCGACAACAACGGTCGCAAGGCGGACTTCCGCAACGTGATCCTGATCATGACCACCAACGCCGGCGCTGAAACGGCCGCTCGGGCCTCCATTGGCTTCACCCTGCAGGATCACTCCTCGGATGCCATGGAAGTTATTCGCAAGAGCTTCACGCCGGAGTTCCGCAACCGCCTGGACACCGTCATCCAGTTTGGCCGTCTGAGCCACGAAGTGATCAAGAGCGTCGTGGACAAGTTCCTAACCGAACTTCAGGCGCAGTTGGAAGACAAGCGTGTGCAGCTGGTTGTCGGTGACGAAGCGCGTGGCTGGCTGGCCGAGCGCGGCTACGATGCGCAAATGGGCGCTCGCCCCATGGCTCGTCTGATTCAGGACAAGATCAAGCGGCCGCTGGCGGAGGAGATCCTGTTTGGTGAGCTGGCCGAGCACGGCGGCCTGGTGCACGTCGACGTCAAGGACGGAGAACTCGACTTCGAGTTCGAAACCACGGCAGAAATGGCCTGACGGCCACCCACAAAAAAGCCCGGCAATTGCCGGGCTTTTTTGTGACTATCCGATCAGCGGGCGCGGTAGGTAATGCGGCCCTTGCTCAGATCGTACGGCGTCAGCTCGACGCGAACTTTATCGCCGGTGAGGATGCGGATGTAGTTTTTGCGCATCTTGCCGGAAATGTGCGCGGTGACGACGTGCCCATTTTCCAACTCCACACGGAACATGGTGTTGGGCAGGGTGTCGATGACAGTGCCTTCCATTTCGAAGCTGTCTTCTTTCGACATGCAGTAAAGCCCTCGGTATTCAGAGATGGGCCCTGCCGCAAAGGGCGGCGGGCAAAAACGGCGTGCATTGTGCCCGAAAACAGCACTGCTCGCCAAGGGCTTCAGCTGAGCGTCACCCAGCGCTGATTGACGAACAGCTCGATCGGGCGGTATTGGGTCTTGTAGTTCATCTTCCTGCAATTCTTGATCCAGTAGCCGAGATAGACGGCCTGCAGGCCAAGGCGTGCGGTTTCCCCGATCTGCCAGAGAATCGCATAGCGACCGAGGCTACGCCGCTCCTCACTGGGGTCGTAGAAGGTGTAGACCGCAGAAAGCCCGTTGGGCAGCACATCCGTAACCGCGACTGCCTTCAGAACGCGATTCAGGCGGAACTCATAGAAGCGGGAGAAGGGCAGGTCGCGCACCAGGAACGTGGAGAATTGGTCCCGACTGGGCGGATACATGTCGCCGTCGGCATGGCGCTGCTCGATGTAGCGGACATAGAGCGCGTAATACTCCTCGGTAAAGGCGGGGCGAACGGCCGTGACCGTCAGGTCGGCGTTGCGCTTGAGGATGCGCTTCTGCTGGCGATTGGGGATGAACTGGTCGGCGGGAATGCGTGCTGGCACACAGGCATTGCAGCGCTGGCAGTGCGGTCGGTAGAGGTGGTCCCCGCTGCGGCGGAAACCCATTTCCGACAGCTCCGCGTAGACATCCACATCCATTGGCTGACTGGGGTCGAGGAACAGAGTGGTTGCCTGTTCCTCGGGCAGGTAGCTGCATGGATGCGGTTGAGTGGCGTAAAACTTGAGACGAGCCAACTCGGTCATGGTGAACCCCCGGGAGAACCCTTCAGCAAGTGTATGTCAGGCTGCGGGGCTCGCCTAGGCGCTCCAGTCAGCGACGTTCGGCTGGTCCAGATAGAGCTGGAGATAGCGGGAAAACTTCTCCCGGCTGATGGTGCGGGCGCCGAAGCTTTGCAAATGTTGAGTGGGCATCTGGCAGTCGATCAGAACGAAGCCCCATTTATGCAGGTGGTGCACCAGGGTCGCGAAACCAACCTTGGAGGCGTTGTCGGCTCGGCTGAACATGGACTCACCGAAAAACAGCTTGCCCATCGCCAGGCCGTACAGGCCGCCGACCAGTTCGTCATCGTTCCAGACTTCCACCGAGTGAACTACGCCACGGCGATGCAGTTCGATATACGCCGCCTGCATGGCTGAAGTGATCCACGTGCCGTCGGTGTAGTTGCGTGGGCCGGCACAGCCTTCAATGACCGCCGGGAAGGCCTGGTCAAAAGTTACGCGAAAGCGTTCCTGGCGCATCAGCTTGGCGAGGCTGCGGGAAATATGGATCTCCTGGGGCAGCAGGACGGTGCGCGGGTCGGGGGACCACCAGAGAATCGGCTGGCCTTCCTGATACCAGGGGAAGCAGCCATGGCGATACGCCTGGATCAACCGCTCTGGAGACAGGTCGCCACCAGCGGCAAGCAGGCCATTGGGCTCGCTCAGTGCGCGTCCAAGTGGAGGGAATTCGAGGGAATCGCGTCGTAGCCAGGTGAGCATGGGGAGGGGAGGGCGGGCCCGAGGCCCGCCTTTCCTGTCAGTTGTCGTCGAGGAACTTCTCGGCGTCCAGCGCAGCCATGCAGCCCGAGCCGGCGGAGGTGATCGCCTGGCGGTAGACGTGGTCCGCCACGTCGCCGGCGGCGAAGATGCCCGGAGTGCTGGTGGCGGTGGCGTTGCCTTCGAGGCCGCCCTGGACGATCAGGTAGCCGTCGCGCATTTCCAGCTGGCCCTGGAACAGGTCGGTGTTCGGCTTGTGGCCAATGGCGATGAAGACGCCGGCCAGGGACAGTTCCTTGGCGCTGCCGTCCTGGGTGTTCTTCAGGCGCACGCCGGTCACGCCGCTGTTGTCGCCCAGGACTTCATCCAGGGTGTGGTTCCAGTGGATGCGGATATTGCCGTTGGCGGCCTTCTCGAACAGCTTGTCCTGAAGGATTTTTTCGGAGCGCAGCTTGTCGCGACGATGGATCAGATGCACTTCCTTGGCGATGTTGGCCAGGTAAAGCGCTTCCTCGACCGCAGTGTTGCCGCCGCCGATCACGCAGACCACCTGGTTGCGATAGAAGAAGCCGTCGCAGGTGGCGCAGGCGGAAACGCCCTTGCCGGCGAAGGCTTCCTCGGACGGCAGGCCGAGGTACTGGGCGGACGCTCCGGTGGCGATGATCAGTGCGTCGCAGCTGTAGGTGCCGCTGTCACCCTTGAGGATGAACGGGCGCTTCTGCAACTCGGCAGTGTGGATGTGGTCGTAAACGATCTCGGTATCGAAACGCTCGGCGTGCTTCTGCATGCGCTCCATCAGGGCAGGGCCGGTGAGGCCTTCGACGTCACCCGGCCAGTTGTCCACTTCGGTGGTGGTGGTCAGTTGGCCACCGGGCTGGATGCCGGTGATGACCACGGGCTTCAGGTTGGCGCGGGCGGCATAGACAGCCGCGGTGTAACCCGCCGGGCCGGAGCCCAGTACGATCAATCGGGAATGCTTGACTTCACTCATAAAAAGGCCCCATAAGTCTTTGTCATGAAAGAGAATGCATGCTCCAATTGAGCATTGCGCAAATCGTTGGCGGCTATGCTACACCGAAGCGCAACACTGCGCCAAAACGCAGCGGCGGCATCCCATCCCCGCGTGGCATCGCGTGGGCAAATCCGTACAATGGGCAGCGTTCCGAATGGGCTGGACCCCGTTGATGGCACATCGTCAGGTGGTACTCCACCCTCGACCGACTCTTGAACGCGCCAGGGGCGCAGGAAAAGACGCGTTTTGAAGAATTCCACGACCAGAGCCCAGACACCCGTCTGGCGCCAGCAATTGCATTATCGCCTCAAGGAAGGTGCGTTGATCGCGCTTGGCGCAGTCTGCCTTTACCTGTGGATGGCGCTGCTCACCTACGATTCCTCAGACCCGGGCTGGACTCACACCAGCAACGTCGAGCAGGTGCAGAACGCAGCTGGCCGCCTCGGTGCCTGGTTCGCCGACATCCTGTTCATGGCGCTTGGTTACTTCGCCTACGTATTCCCGCTGTTGCTGGCCATCAAGACCCTGCAGGTTTTCCGTCACCGCCACGAACCCATCGACTGGAGCGGCTGGCTCTTTTCCTGGCGCCTGATCGGCCTGGTGTTCCTGGTGTTGTCCGGTGCCTCGCTGGCTGACATCCACTTCCAGGATCATTCCTGGCTTCCGGCCTCCGCCGGCGGCGCCCTCGGTGAAAGCCTCAGCCACCTGGCGGTCAACGCGCTCAACGTGCAAGGCAGCACCTTGCTGTTCTTTGCGCTGTTCCTCTTTGGCCTGACCGTCTTCACCGACCTGTCCTGGTTCAAGGTCATGGACCTGACGGGCAAGATCACCCTGGACCTTTTCGAACTCATCCAGAACGCTGTGAACCGCTGGTGGAGCGAGCGTCTTGAGCGCAAGCAGCTGGTGGCCAAGTTGCGTGAGGTGGATGTGCGCGTGAACGAGGTCGCAGCGCCGGTGGTGCCCGACCGGCGAGAGCAGGCCAAGGTCAAGGAACGTCTGATCGAGCGCGAAGACTCGCTTGAGAAGCACATGACCGAGCGTGAGAAGCGCCCGGCCCCGGTCATCACGCCGCCTCCGCCGCCCAAGCCAGCCGAGCCGAGCAAGCGTGTGCAGAAGGAAAAGCAGGCACCGCTGTTCGTCGACACCGCCGTGGAAGGTACCCTGCCGCCCATTTCCATCCTCGACGTGGCCGAGAAGAAGCAGAAGAGCTTCTCCCCGGAGTCGCTGGAGGCGATGTCGCGTCTGCTGGAGATCAAGCTGAAGGAATTCGGCGTCGAAGTGCTGGTGGAGTCGGTCCACCCCGGTCCGGTGATCACCCGTTTCGAGATCCAGCCTGCCGCAGGCGTCAAAGTCAGCCGCATCTCCAACCTGGCGAAAGACCTGGCGCGCTCTCTGGCCGTGATCAGCGTTCGCGTGGTGGAGGTGATTCCGGGCAAGACGACCGTCGGTATCGAGATCCCCAACGAGGATCGCCAGATCGTGCGGTTCTCCGAAGTGCTGTCCTCGTCGGAGTACGACGAGGCCAAATCGCCGGTCACCCTGGCCCTGGGCCACGACATCGGCGGCAAGCCAATCATCACCGATCTGGCCAAGATGCCTCACCTGCTGGTGGCCGGTACCACGGGTTCCGGTAAGTCGGTGGGCGTGAACGCCATGATTCTGTCGATCCTGTTCAAGTCCACGCCCGAGCAGGCGCGGATGATCATGATCGACCCGAAAATGCTGGAATTGTCGATCTACGAAGGCATCCCGCACCTGCTCTGCCCGGTAGTCACCGACATGAAGGAGGCCGCCAACGCGCTGCGCTGGAGCGTGGCCGAGATGGAGCGGCGCTACAAGCTGATGGCGGCCATGGGCGTGCGTAACCTGGCGGGCTTCAACCGCAAGGTGAAGGATGCCGAAGAGGCCGGTACACCGTTGACCGACCCGCTCTACCGCCGGGAGAGCATGGAAGACGAAGCACCCCTGTTGAAGACGCTGCCGACAATCGTGGTCGTCGTCGACGAATTCGCCGACATGATGATGATCGTCGGCAAGAAGGTGGAAGAGCTGATCGCGCGAATCGCCCAGAAGGCGCGTGCCGCCGGTATCCACCTGATTCTCGCCACACAGCGCCCCTCGGTGGATGTGATCACCGGCCTGATCAAGGCCAACATCCCCACCCGCATGGCGTTTCAGGTCTCCAGCAAGATCGACTCGCGCACCATCCTCGACCAGGGTGGCGCCGAACAGCTGCTGGGCCACGGTGACATGCTCTACCTGCCGCCAGGCACCGGCCTGCCTATCCGCGTCCATGGCGCCTTCGTCTCCGACGATGAAGTGCACCGGGTGGTGGAAGCCTGGAAGCTGCGTGGCGCGCCGGACTACATCGAAGACATTCTCGCCGGTGCGGAGGAGGGTGGTGGCTCGTCCGGTGGTTTCGACGGCGGTGAGGGCAGCGGCGAAGGCAGCGAGGACGACCCGCTGTACGACGAAGCCGTACGCTTCGTCACCGAAAGCCGCCGCGCTTCGATCTCCGCAGTGCAGCGCAAGCTGAAAATTGGCTACAACCGCGCCGCGCGCATGATCGAGGCGATGGAAATGGCTGGGGTGGTAAGCCCCATGAACGGCAACGGGTCGCGCGAAGTCATCGCGCCGTCACCGGTGCGAGACTGATCCGAAACGGATTCTTGATGAGGATTTCCATGCGACTGATCCGCATGCTGATGGTAGCGGTCCTTGGCCTGGCCGCCCTGCAGGTCCAGGCCGACGACAAGGTGGCCATCAGCCGCCTGACCGAAATGCTGAACAAGGCCCAGACCATTACCGGCCGCTTCTCCCAACTGACCCTGGATGGCTCCGGCACCCAGCTCCAGGAAACGTCCGGCGAGCTCTCGCTGAAGCGTCCGGGCCTGTTCCGCTGGCACACTGACGCACCAATGGAGCAGTTGCTGGTCTCCAATGGCGAAAAAGTCTGGCTTTACGACCCGGACCTGCAGCAAGTGACCATCCAGACCCTGGACCAGCGGCTGACCCACACGCCGGCACTGCTGCTGTCCGGTGATATCTCGAAAATCAGTGAGAACTTCGAGATCACCCACAAGGAAGGCGGCGACGTAGTGGACTTCATCCTCAAGCCGAAGGCCAAGGACACCCTGTTCGATACCCTGCGCCTGTCGTTCCGCAATGGTGTGATCAACGACATGCAACTGATCGACAGCGTTGGCCAGCGCACCAACATCCTCTTCCTCGGGATCAAGATGAACCAGGCGATCGATGCCTCCCAGTTCACCTTCAAGGTTCCGGAAGGCGCTGACGTCATCCAGGAATAAGCTGTACGCCAATGGACCTGTTTCGCTCCGAACCCATCGCCCAGCCCCTGGCGGCGCGCTTGCGCGCCACCTGTCTGGACGAGTACGTCGGCCAGGAGCACCTGCTGGCCCCGGGCAAGCCGTTGCGTGAGGCCCTGGAGCAGGGTGCGCTTCACTCGATGATCTTCTGGGGCCCGCCCGGGGTGGGCAAGACCACCCTGGCCAAACTGCTGGCCCAGGTCACCGACGCGCACTTCGAAACCATTTCCGCCGTGCTATCGGGGGTCAAGGAGATTCGCCAGTCGGTGGAGGTGGCCAAGCAGCAGGCCGCCCAGTACGGTCGCCGCACCATCCTCTTCGTCGATGAAGTGCACCGCTTCAACAAGTCCCAGCAGGATGCCTTCCTGCCCTATGTGGAAGACGGCACCCTGATCTTCATCGGCGCCACCACCGAGAATCCGTCCTTCGAACTCAACAACGCGCTGCTGTCCCGTGCCCGGGTCTATGTGCTGAAGAGCCTGGACGAGTCCGCCCTGCGCAAGCTGGTGGCGCGCGCACTGAACGAAGAGAAGGGCCTCGGCAAACGCAATCTGAGTCTGCCGGAAGAGAGTTTTGCCATCCTCATGGCTGCGGCAGACGGCGACGGTCGGCGTCTGCTGAACCTGCTGGAGAATGCCTCTGACTTGGCTGAGGATGGCGGTGAGATCGGCGTCGAGCTCCTGCAGAACCTGCTGGGAGACAGCCGTCGTCGTTTCGACAAGGGCGGTGAGGCCTTCTACGACCAGATATCCGCCCTGCACAAATCCGTGCGTGGCTCCGATCCGGATGCAGCGCTCTACTGGTACGCGCGAATGCTGGACGGCGGCTGCGACCCGCTCTATATCGCCCGCCGCGTGGTGCGTATGGCCAGCGAGGACATCGGCAACGCCGATCCCCGCGCCCTCAGCCTGTGCCTCTCGGCCTGGGATGTGCAGGAGCGCCTGGGGAGTCCCGAGGGCGAACTGGCGGTGGCCCAGGCCATTACGTACCTGGCGTGCGCGCCCAAGAGCAATGCCGTTTACATGGCCTTCAAGGCCGCCATGCGTGACGCCGCCGAGAACGGCTCGCTGGAAGTGCCCCTGCACCTGCGCAATGCGCCGACCCGGCTGATGAAGGAGCTGGGTTATGGCGAGGAATATCGCTACGCCCATGACGAGCCGGATGCTTACGCCGCGGGCGAGGACTACTTCCCCGAGCAGCTTGAGCCACGCCAGTACTACCAACCGGTGCCGCGCGGCCTGGAACTGAAGATTCGCGACAAGCTGCAGCACCTGAAAAGCCTCGACCGCAATAGCCCCTGGCAGCGGAGAAAGTCATGATCGGGCTGATCCTGGCCATCTCCGCGGGCGGCGTGGCGGGTACCTTGCTGCGCTTCGCGACGGGCAATCTCATTACTACCTACTGGCCACGCTACTTCTACGCCGGTACCCTTGCGGTCAATATCGTCGGTTGCCTGCTGATCGGTTATTTATATGGTCTTTTCCTGGTACGCCCAGAGATCCCGGTAGAAATTCGCTCCGGGCTTATGGTGGGATTCCTTGGCGGCCTGACGACCTTTTCATCCTTTTCCCTCGACACGCTGCGCCTGCTGGAAAGCGGCCAGTTGCCAACGGCCCTGGGCTACGCGGCGCTGAGCGTGTTGGGCGGCCTGCTCGCGACCTGGGCTGGCCTGATACTGACGAAAATCTGAGAGACGAGAACCTGACATGCTCGATGCCAAACTGGTCCGCACCCAGACTCGGGAAATCGCGGAACGCCTCGCCACCCGTGGCTTTGAACTGGACGTAGCGCGCCTGGACGCGCTGGAGAGCCAGCGCAAGTCCGTGCAGACCCGTACTGAACAGCTGCAGGCCGAGCGTAACGCCCGTTCCAAGGCGATCGGCCAGGCCAAGCAGCGCGGTGAGGACATTGCACCGCTGCTGGCGGATGTGGACCGTATGGGCAGCGAATTGGAAGAGGGCAAGCGCGAGCTGGAGAGCATCCAGGCCGAGCTGGACAACCTGCTGTTGAACATCCCGAACCTGCCTCACGAATCCGTGCCGGTAGGCGAGGACGAAGAAGCCAACGTCGAAGTCCGTCGCTGGGGTACTCCGCGCAGCTTCGATTTCGAGATCAAGGACCACGTTGCCCTGGGCGAGCAGCACGGCTGGCTGGACTTCGAGACCGCGGCCAAGCTTTCCGGCGCCCGTTTCGCTCTGCTGCGCGGTCCCATTGCCCGCCTGCATCGCGCCCTGGCGCAGTTCATGATCAACCTGCATGTCACCGACCACGGCTACGAAGAGGCCTACACGCCTTACCTGGTCCAGGCTCCGGCTCTGCAGGGCACGGGCCAGCTGCCCAAGTTCGAGGAAGATCTGTTCAAGATCACCCGCGAGAACGAGGCTGACTTCTACCTGATCCCGACCGCGGAAGTCTCTCTGACCAACATCGTGGCCGGCGAGATCGTCGACGCCAAGCAACTGCCGATCAAGTTCGTGGCCCACACCCCGTGCTTCCGCAGTGAGGCGGGCGCGTCTGGTCGTGATACCCGCGGCATGATCCGCCAGCACCAGTTCGATAAGGTGGAGATGGTCCAGATCGTCGAGCCGTCCAAGTCCTTTGAGGCCCTGGAAGGCATGACTGCCAACGCCGAGCGCGTACTGCAGCTGCTGGAACTGCCCTACCGCGTTCTGGCCCTGTGCACCGGCGACATGGGCTTTTCCGCCACCAAGACCTACGACCTGGAGGTCTGGGTGCCGAGCCAGGACAAGTACCGCGAGATTTCCTCCTGCTCCAACTGCGGCGACTTCCAGGCTCGCCGCATGCAGGCGCGCTACCGCAATCCGGAAACCGGCAAGCCTGAGCTGGTGCACACCCTGAACGGCTCCGGCCTGGCCGTTGGCCGGACCCTGGTAGCCGTGCTGGAGAACTACCAGCAAGCCGATGGCAGCATCCGTGTGCCCGAGGTGCTCAAGCCCTACATGGGCGGCCTCGAAGTCATCGGCTGATTGCCCTGTTCCCCTGCGTTGGCAGGGGCATAGGAAGGCCCACCGCCCGCGTCGCAGCCAGGCTGCACGCGGGCGGTGACCGTTAAAGCTCTGCTTCCACCTGTTATCGCAAGAAGGCGCTGCTATGGATTTCCTCCCGCTGTTCCACAATCTTCAAGGGCGTCAGGTGCTCGTGGTGGGTGGGGGCGAAGTGGCCCTGCGCAAGGCGCGCCTGTTGGCCGATGCCGGAGCCCAACTGAGGGTGGTGGCACCGCAGATCGATTCCGAACTGCTGGAAATGGTCGAGCGCAGCGGTGGCGAGTCCCGCCTGCGTGGCTACCAGGAACCCGACCTGGATGCGTGCGTGTTGGCTATTGCCGCCAGTGACGACCAGGCGCTGAATGCCCAGGTTTCAGCCCATGCGCAGGCCCGAGGAGTTCCGGTCAATGTGGTGGATGCTCCCAAACTCTGCAGCGTGATCTTCCCGGCCATCGTCGACCGCTCCCCACTGATCGTGGCGGTCTCCAGCGCGGGTGATGCCCCGGTGCTGGCACGGCTGATTCGCGCCAAGATCGAGACCTGGATTCCAGCGGCCTATGGCCAATTGGCGGGTCTTGCGAAGAAATTCCGTGATCAGGTGAAGGCACTGCTACCGGATGTCCAGCAGCGCCGGGTTTTCTGGGAGGAGGTGTTCCAGGGGCCCGTTGCCGAGCGGATGCTGGCCGGGCAGGGCGCCGAAGCCGAGCGCCTGTTGGCCGAGCGGGTGGCTGGAGGGGCTCCGAGAGCCTTGGGTGAGGTCTACCTGGTGGGGGCCGGCCCAGGCGATCCCGATCTGCTGACCTTCCGCGCGCTGCGGCTGATGCAGCAAGCCGATGTGGTGCTCTACGACCGCCTGGTGGCCTCGCCAATCATCGAACTGTGCCGCCGCGATGCAGAGCGCATCTATGTCGGCAAGCGACGCGCAGACCATGCCGTGCCCCAGGACGAGATCAATCGACTGCTGATCGAACAAGCCAAGCTGGGCAAACGGGTACTGAGGCTGAAGGGCGGCGACCCCTTCATTTTCGGCCGTGGTGGCGAGGAGATCGAAGAGCTGGCTGCCAATGGCATTCCCTTCCAGGTGGTGCCGGGCATTACCGCAGCGTCGGGCTGCGCTGCCTATGCCGGCATTCCCCTGACTCATCGTGACTACGCCCAGTCTGTACGCTTCGTCACCGGTCACCTGAAGGACGGCAGCTGTGATCTGCCCTGGGGCGACCTGACCGCGTCCGGCCAGACGCTGGTGTTCTACATGGGGCTGGTCGGTCTGCCGCTGATCTGCGAACAGTTGATCAAGCACGGACGCGCCGCTGAAACTCCTGCGGCTCTGGTGCAGCAAGGCACCACCAGCCGCCAGCGGGTGTTTACCGGCACCTTGGCGAACTTGCCGCAATTGGTTGCAGAGCACGAAGTCCACGCGCCCACGCTGGTGATCGTGGGCGAAGTGGTGACCCTGCGCGACAAGCTGGCCTGGTTCGAGGGCGATCAGGCCAACGCCTGATCCCTTCGTGCTACCGACATCGTCTTCAAGTGCCCACGGCCGTGGGGTCGGCTGAAGTCCTGGACCGGCCCCAGCGGCACTACACCGGTGGGGTTGATGGTGCGATGGCTGGCGTAATAGTGATGCTTGATATGGGTGAAGTTCACCGTTTCCGCCACGCCCGGCCATTGGTACAGCTCACGCAGCCAGCCTGACAGATTGGGGTAATCCTCCAGTCGACGCAGGTTGCACTTGAAGTGGCCGTGGTAGACAGCGTCGAAACGGATCAAGGTGGTGAACAGGCGCCAGTCGGCTTCGGTGATGTGCTCGCCCGTCAGAAAGCGCCGCGTTTCCAGTAGTGAATCCAGGCGGTCCAGCTCATTGAACAGGGTGTGGAAGGCCTCTTCGTACGCTTCCTGGGTGGTGGCGAAACCAGCACGGTAGACGCCGTTATTGATCGCGGGATAAATGCGCTCGTTGAGCCCATCGATTTCCGTGCGCAATGCCTCGGGATAGAAGTCCAGGTCATTGCCGGTCAGGTGGTCGAAGGCGCTGTTGAACATCCGGATGATCTCGGACGATTCATTGCTGACGATGCGCCCAGTCTGCTTGTCCCAGAGCAGGGGTACGGTGACCCGGCCGCTGTAGTCGGGAGTGTCCTGGGTATAGCGCTGGTGGAGGTACGTCAGGCCGTCGAGCTTGTCGCCGGTGGAGCCGAACTGTGGGTCGAAGGTCCAACCCTGTTCCAACATCAGCCAGCTGACCACCGAAACATCGATCAGGGATTCCAGACCTTTCAGCTTGCGAAAGATCAGGGTGCGGTGTGCCCAGGGGCAGGCCAGGGATACATAGAGGTGATAACGGCCGGCTTCTGCTTTAAAGCCACCTTCGCCCGAGGGGCCGGGCGCGCCATCGGCGGTGATCCAGTTGCGCCGCCGCGCACTTTCCCGTTGGAAACGTCCGTCCCTGGCCGTGTCGTACCATTTGTCATGCCATTTTCCATCGATCAACAGGCCCATGATCGACCTCCAAGGTTGGGTTTGCTGATCAGTCTATCGACGCTGGATCGATGGAAAAGCGCAATTTGATGGTTTTAATGATCGGTCAGGTCGATATCTTTCGATCCATCCAGCGTTTCCTGGCTTCCTCGAAAGCCTGGTCACGGTCCATTCCAAGGCCGCGAAGGGCCAGCGCCATGGTGGCAACGATGGCCAGTTGGCCGTAGGCATCCTCGGTCTCTCCACGCCAGACGGTGAGGAGCGGGTTGGTATCGAGACTTTCCGGCTTTACGTGGCGCAATGCAGATAGCGCCGGCCATTCCTCGTCCCAGGCTTCCCCGCCAGTGGCCCCATAGAGGTGGCAGGTAGCGTCGGGGTTCACCTCGATTTCGCCGCCTTCGCCCTTGATCACGATGGCGTGATCGCCGAGCAACTGACTGGCTTCGCGATGGACCGCTTGGTAGCCCGGATGGAAGATGCTCTGCAGTCCGCAACGGGCTTGCAGCGGGTTGAGAAGGCGGGCCAGAGAGTGGATGGGGGAGCGCAGACCCAGCGTGTTGCGCAGGTCAATCATCCTCTGAAATTGCGGCGCCCAGGCACCCAGGGGGATGAAGGCGAGCCGGCGTTCGTCCAGGGCGTTGGCGACCTGGTTCCAGTCCTGACACAGGGGAATGTCGAGCACGTTCAGCAACTGCTCGCTGTAGAGCCGGCCAGCCGTGTGGGCGCCGCCGCCATGGAGCAGGATGCGAACACCGCTGTCGGCCAGGGCCTTGGCCGACAGCAGGTACCAGGGCAGGTGACGTTTCTTCCCGGCATAGCTCGGCCAGTCCAGGTCGACATCGATTTTCGGTGCCGGGTTTCGCTGGCGGAAGGCTTCGGTAAAGCCGGCCAGTTCCTCAGCGTTCTCTTCCTTGTGCCTGAGCAACATGAGGAAGGCGCCGAGTTGGGTGTCTTCCACTTTGCCATCTAGGAGCATACCCATGGCTTCACGGGCTTCCTCGCGGGTCATGTTGCGGGCACCGCGCTTGCCTTTGCCGAGGATGCGAACGAACTGGGCGAAGGGGTGTTCCGATGGCGTGACGAGGTTCATAGGCAATTGGTCGGCTTTGGCAGGCCGGCGAGCTTGGCGGCAAGCTTGGCCGGGGCGCCCTTGAACAGGCGGTTGAGGTGCAGGCTGTTACCCTTTTCCGGGCCGAGCTTCTGCGCCACGTACTTGACCATCGGGCGATTGGCCGGGGAAAGCTGGAATTCGGCATAGAAGCCGCGCAGCAGGTCGAGGATCTCCCAGTGTTCCGGCAGCAGCGCCAGCTCTTCGCGTTCGGCCAGGGCCTGGGCGACTGCAGGGCTCCAGTCGGCCAGTTCCTGAAGATAGCCGTCCTTGTCCAGGGCGATGCTGCGGCCTTCGATCAACAGTTCGCTCATAGCCAGCTGTTCACCTTGTCGTAGTGGCAGCAGAGTTCGACGAAGGCCGGGTAATCCAGCGGCTTCGCACGCTGCGGAAGATCGGTCAGGGCGCGGGCGTCGAGGTCTTCGGACAGCGCGTACAGGGCGACGGCGTCCGACATCAGTTCCAGTGCCTGGCGGGCAATGCTTCCGGGCTGCAGGGCGTACGTGGCGTCACCACACAGGAGCAGGCCGTCGTTTGGCCCCAGCAGGCGCAGGCAGCTGCCGAGGCGGCTGTCGGCGAAGGGGGAGTGGGAAAGGATGTGCAGGGTGGCCATCAGAGTGTGAGCACCTGGTCATAACGGTCGATAAGGGCGGTCAGGGCAGCGTCGTCGAGGACTTCCACTGCAAGGCCCAGGGCGGTCGGCGCAAGGCCACGCTCCTCCAAGCTACGCGCAGAAACATACAGCGATTCCACGCCGAACAGGGGCAGCGCCTGGAGGTTGGCGGTCAGGTCCTTCTGCTGGAGCGCAGTCGGCTGCTGAGCCGTGGGCAGCTGGAACACGCCGTCATCGAGGAAGAGCAGGCCTAGGGGCAGATCGAACGCGCCGCCGGCGAGGGCAATATCCAGTGCCTCGCGAGCGCCGGGACCACTCCAGGGCGCCTGGCGGCTGATAATCAGCATGGACTTCATCTCAACAGCCTCCAAAGCTGACCAGTCGATCGGCCATTTGCGCTGCTTCGTGCAGTTGCCCCAGCCCAGAGAGTTCCCAGCCCTCGGCCAGGTTGGCGGCAGGGCGGTCGTAGCGCTGTGCCTCTTCCGTATTCAGCACGCCACGGCGCAGTGCTGCTGCGATGCAGACGACGCCGTCCAGCTGATGCTCGCGGATAAAGGCGCTCCATTCCGCGGAGAGATTCGGCTCATCCTGAGGGGCAACGACATTGGCGGAGGCACTGTGGACGCCGTCCTGGTAGAAGAACAGGCGAACGATCTCATGGCCGCCCGCGAGGCAGGCTTCAGCGAAACGCAGGGCGCGCCGAGAAGAGGGCGCGTGGGGCGGGGCGAACAGGGCGATGGCGAATTTCATGGTCGCTCGGGCGAGTGGAAAACAGCTGGAATGATACGGCCAGACGCATTCTTTTGCCCGTCCGGGCAGAAAAAAGCCCGCCGAAGCGGGCTAGTTCCGAGGATGCGGTTGGCGATCAATCGTCGCTGCTCATTACGCCAACCAATTGCAGCAAGCTGATGAAGAGGTTGTAGATGGAGATGTAGAGGCTGATGGTGGCCATGATGTAGTTGCGCTCGCCGCCATGGATGATGGCGCTGGTCTGAAAAAGGATGCAGACCGAGGAAAACACCACGAAGCCAGCGCTGATTGCCAACTGAAGGCCGCTGACGTTGAAGGAGAAGCTGACCAGCATGGCGCCCAGCAGCACGAAGAAGCCCGCGGTAATGAAGCCGCCGAGGAAGCTCATGTCCTTACGGGTGGTCAGCACGTAGGCGGAAAGGCCGAAGAACACCAGGGCGGTCATGGCGAAGGCCGAGCTGACCACCTCGCCGCCATTGGGCAGGCCGAGGTACATGTTGAGGATCGGGCCCAGGGTGTAGCCCATGAAACCGGTGAGCGCGAAGGTGGAAACCAGGCCCCAGGCCGAGTCGCGCAGCTTCACGGTGAGGAAGAACAGGCCGTAGAAGCCGATCAGCACCACGAAGACGCTGGGGTAGGGGACGCGCATTTGTTGGGCGACGTAGGCGACCAGGCCACTGAAGGCGAGGGTCATGGCCAGCAGGCCGTAGGTATTGCGCAGGACGCGGCTGACTTCCAGCTGCTCGGCCTGCGAGGGGTTGAGGGCGTAGTTCTGTTCGTTCATCACGACACTCCCGAAATTGATATCCGTAACCTGAGTCAGTTCCGGATGATAGCAGAGGGCCCGAAGGCGCCAATTACAAGAGTTTGACAGTGTGTTGCGTTCCGGTACTATGGCGCCCCGCGCAAGCGGAGGTGTGGCCGAGTGGTTTAAGGCAGCGGTCTTGAAAACCGCCGAAGGGGAGACTCTTCCGTGAGTTCGAATCTCACCGCCTCCGCCATCTAACTAGCTGACCCCTATAGATTTCTTCTTAGAAAAGTCCCTGGAAGGGAATGTTTCGGGAACAAAATGGGATATAGCGCAAAAAGGGCCTCTCTGGAGGCCCTTTTTTGTATCCGTAGCGAGGAGCGTGGTCGCGCTCTATGCGCTTTCAACTGCGTCTCCTGGCTTACAGATGCCTCGTCGATGCGGCCAAGCTATTCCTCGCAATAGAGGTGGCGAACGGCGAGGCCGGTGCGGATCAGTTGAGGTCGTATTTCTGATCGATCTTGCGTTTTTCCAGGGCGTACTGGGCCACGTCGATCTGGCCGCTCTGAAGGTTGGTGTCGAGTGCGCTCAGTTCCTTCTCACGGTTCTCACGCACTTGCTCCTTCGTGGCGTAGTAGTTAATGGCCTCAGCAGCTTCGTGTCCGCTCACCGGATCCCAGAGGATCGAAAGCGGCCAGAACAGGAGGTTCGCTACGCCCAAGCCGTACTCGCGGCCATAGAAGGAACCACCACCAGGAAGCAGCCCAAGGGCTGCAGCAGTGCCCGGGTTCTTCTCTTGGACCGCCTGACCACGGGCTTCATACTGCCGCAGCTCGGCTTTCTGATGAGAGTTCAGGCCGGTTGCACAACCCGTGCAAGCTACAGCTTATCCAACGGCCAGAATCAAACGATGCGCTTTGATGCGCCAACTCCTTGTAGTTATTCGGTATCGCTCTAAGCAGTATCTTTATAATATCAATATGATATCACTTGAAGAAGCTCTCCAGTACGTCAAGGGCGGGCTTTTGGAGTGCGGGGAATGCGGCGCGCACCACATTGTGGCGGGCTCAATGTCGGTCCCGTCCTTGCTGATGAACTAGGCGTAGCTCCATTACTTCCCGAACTTCGCTGGTCCCCTGGTCTTGGACAGCCGATCAATTACCTCTCCGCCGGCGGCGGCAGGTCGTTCGTTAGGGGCGTGGGTGTGCCAGGTCTCCGGGCCGACGCTGGCCTAGGGGCTGCTATGCTCAGGCGCATCACGGAAGGAAGCGCACAATGAACAAGGCCCAGAAATTGTTTGTTGATCAGTCGTTAATGGTGGCCATATCGCTTGCCTGGATTTCATGGACTGTCGTCATCATCTTGGGAGTCGGTGCTCCCTTTCCGGCCGAAAGTGACTCGCTCCGCGGATTGATCGAAGAAATTCTTGTGCTGGATCGGTCGCTCGTTCTGGAGGTGACCAAGCTTCTGGGTGTGTGTCTCTGGGGGTGGCTCTGTTTTTATGTCCGCTTGGGGCGCCGGAAGTAGTTGATCAACTCAGCTGCGGGGTGTCGCCGCTCCCTGGAATCTGTTTTCAAAAAAAGTGCCGTGGTTGAGTTGGAAGAACGCCAATCACGCCACGATGCGTCGGTGCTGTGCGAAAGTGAGTGTCTGTCTTCGTCTGCAAGCGAAGAAGTTCTTCCTGCGTTTTGACGAAATTTTGAGGCCGGTTTGACCCGGGATTGACAACGTCCTCTCTAGAGTCCTTGTGCACCCTGCAGTTTGCAGGCTTACGCGAGGATTGCGCTCCGATGAATAAACTGCCTCAGATCACCCTGGCGTTCTGGGTGATGAAGATCTGTGCAACAACGCTCGGTGAAACAGCCGGCGATCTGCTGTCGATGACTTTGAATGTCGGCTATGCCCTTAGCTCGCTGATTCTGATCAGCCTGTTCCTGGTGTCACTGGTCGGCCAGTTGCGTGCAAGCACTTTCCACCCTGCGCTTTACTGGACGGTGATTCTGACCACCAGCACTGCGGGAACTACCATGTCCGATTTCATGGATCGGACCCTGGGATTGGGCTACGCCAGTGGATCGGCGATTCTGGTCACGCTCCTGCTGGTCGTGCTGGCCGTGTGGCGCCTTAGTGAAAGATCACTCGCTGTAGACCATATCGACAGTCGTCGCGGCGAACTCTTCTACTGGGGCGCGATCCTGGTTTCCAATACCCTGGGCACCGCCTTGGGCGACTATCTGGCTGACGACTCCGGGCTTGGCTTTGCTGGGGGTGCACTGCTGATTGGCAGCCTGATTACCGTTGTCGCGCTGGCGTACTACTACACCCGAATCTCTCGTGTCTTGCTCTTCTGGCTGGCGTTTGTGTTGACTCGCCCGTTTGGCGCAACGCTTGGTGATGTGTTGACCAAGGCCCACGACAAAGGAGGTTTGGATTTCGGAACCATTGGTTCGTCTTCAATCCTTGCGGTGGTGCTGATAGCACTGGTGCTCATCTCACTACGTAACCAACGTAGCGAGCCTGCGCTGGCTGTGGTGCCGGTGAGTCGACGTCGGTAAGCGACAGCGGATTATGCTGTAGGACGATAAGCTCGAGACTCAGCACATCCGCCCTATGAGTTCCTGCTCCAAGGACGCTGGGGTCGACCTCGAATGAGGGGCCCCAGTGTCGTTTCAAGGAACAAGCGTTTTGGATGCGGCGCTTTCCAGTTGCCGCGTTTGCGTGATCAGGTTCTGGTGTTCAGCCTCTCGCATTCACCCATCGCAAAAGCCTCCTCTTGATGCTTGCCGCCGACATAGTCGCCGGTAGCCCTGTCGATAATTCGGTACCAGTACGCATCACCATTTCTTATCCCTTTGATCTGGACTCGCGGGACCCTTTTCACCGAGAAGCGTGCACTCATGGTGGAACTCCTTGTGTAGGTAGAAGTGGAACACTCTTGATAGTCGCGACTTCTCGACCTCGCAACCTTGAAGTCGATTCGGATCGTTTCAGATGTCCAGGCAGCGGCCGCAGCCCACCCAGGGTGTCGGGGCCGAGCTGGGTGATGAAATCTGCATTGATTCCCCGTCATCGGATCGACACGCGCACCCGTGAGTGCGCCTGCTTGCTTCTTTGTCGCCAAACAATCGTCGTTTTGGCCGCTTTTCGGTCTGCACCCTGGTATCTGGTTTCCTCGCCTCGCTCCCTCAACAGTCACTTCGCGCATTCAATTCGACCGCTCATCCTCGGATGAGCGCTGAGATTTCTCGTCTTCTCTCAATAAACCGCTCTAAATCGAGCATTTCAGGCATTCCTGACGAGCGCGCCAATTCGCTGGCTAGGTGTCATTTACAACCTGTAACACCTGCTCTTTAGTCATGTTATTGACGCTACACGGTGCAAAACAACAACGAGCCAACGCGAAAACCAGCCCGTAACCTCACTGGTGCAGTTCCATTAGAGATGCCTTAAAGCGTCCGTCCAGTGTCGAGGGCCAGCAACTGGAGAGAGAGATGAAACGCCCTGACTGCGAGCACGCTACAGGTCGGTCGGAGGATTCGGCTGACGGCGAGGGGAGAAGGACATTTCTGAAACTGACAGCGGTGACGATGGCGGCGCCCCTGCTGATGACCGGTCGAGTGAGCCGGGCAGCCGAGCCACCACCTCCTGTGTTTCCACCGAGTCCACCGACGGTGCCCTGGGCCCACGAATTGCCCAAGCAGGTAAATCCGATCGTTCCAGTGTCCTCCCTCAATCCGGCGCCCACGGAAGTGGCCAACGTCCGCGCCGGGGAAGCGGGGCGTAATCCCCACCAGCGTTGGGCGCAGTTTTCGCCAGGTGCGTTGCTCTACGAGATCAGTGCGACGGAGCGAAAGGATTGGGTCTACAGCCCTTCTTATCCCGCTCAGTCGATCTGGGGCTACCACGCCAACAACGGTCCGGATCTGACCATGCCCAGCGCCACTTTTTTTGCGCGCTACGGGCAGCCGTTGATCTGCCGCATCCATAACAAGTTGCCGCAGAATCACGTGGGCTTTGGCACGCCGGAGATCTCGACCCACTTGCACAATTTGCATTGCGGGTCGGAAAGCGACGGTTTTCCCGGTGACTACTACAGCCCCAACAAGCATGGTCCGACCTTGTCGGCCAACGGCGAATACAAGGATCACTTGTATTCCAACGTGAAGGCCGGATTCGAAGCCCGCCAAGACCTGGTGGGTGACCCTACCGAAGCGTTGGGGACGCTCTTCTATCACGACCACACCCTGGACTTCACGGCGCCGAATCTCTACAGGGGGCTGGCCGGCTTCTACTACCTGTTCGATGAGCTGGACTCGGGCAACGAAGCTGATCCGAATCCCAACGCGCTGCGTCTGCCCAGTCATCCTTATGATTACCCGCTGAACTTCAATGACCGACGCTTCGACGCCAGCGGCAAGCTGTTCTACGACCAGGTCAATCCGGAAGGGGTGCTGGGAGACAAGGTGCTGGTGAATGGCCGGATCGAGCCCGTGCTGAGGGTGGCCAAACGCAAATACCGTTTCCGCCTGCTGAATACGGGGCCGAGTCGCTTCTATACCTTCTCGCTGGTCACGCCGACCGATGTGATGCAGAAGTTCACCCACATCGCCAACGACGGCAATCTGTTTCCGGCGCCGCTGCTGAATCAGACCGCAGTGAGCATTGGCGTGGCCGAGCGCGCGGACATCGTGGTCGATTTCACCAACTACGTGATCGGCACCCAGCTGTACCTGGTCAACCGCGCGCGCCAGGAACTGACCCGTGGACCCAAGGACATCAAGGACCCCGGTGTGCGTGTGCTGAAGATCATTGTTGATCGCTATCCGAGTGCGCCGGACCTCAGTCGGGTTCCAGCAACCCTTCGCCCACTGCCGATCATCACGCAGGACGAGATCAAGTCTGCACCGGTGCGGCGCTGGATCTTTGAGCGCGACAAAGGAATGTGGGCTATCAACGGCCAGTTCGTCGACGTGAACAAGGCAAGGGCGCAGATACCCAAGGGCGGCTATGAGATTTGGGAGCTCTCGAACGTGGATGACGGCTGGACGCACCCGATCCATATCCACTTCGAGGAAGGTCGCATCCTCCAGAAACTCGTCAGGGGTGTCAGCGTTCCCATCCCGCCCCATGAGCAAGGGCGCAAGGACGTCTATGTGATCGAACCGTTCACCACGCTGCGGATATTCCTGCGCTTCAGGGACTACAAGGGCAAGTACCCCATGCACTGCCACAACCTGATCCACGAAGACCACGCGATGATGCTGCGCTGGGACATCGTCTGACGCCAGCTGCGAAGCACCCTTGAGGTGGGAGGATTCATCATGAGTACTCGAAGAACGATGCTGGCTGGACTGGGCGGTGCGGCTGCGTTGCTGGCCGGCTGGGCGGCGACCCTCAGGAGCGCCGATCTGGGCAAGGTTGCTCCGGAGCGAGGCGCGGGGGCGATCCCGTTCCCCAATGTCACGCTCTATACCCACGAAGGCCGCAAGGTGAGGTTTTACGACGACTTGATTCGCGGCAAGGTCGTCACCTTCAACATGATGTACACCCAATGCGCTGGCAAATGTCCAACGATGACGGCGAACCTGCGTCAGGTTCAGCAGCTGCTGGGAGACAGGGCAGGGCGGAGCGTGTTCATGCACTCCATTACCTTGCAGCCGCTCCTGGATACGCCGGATGTGCTCAAGGCCTATGTCGACAAGTACCACATAGGTCCGGGGTGGCAATTTCTGACGGGTGATCCGGATGACATTGAAGCCATTCGCTTCAGTCTGGGTTTCTACGACATCAATCCGGAAATCGATCGCAACCTGACCACTCACACCGGCGTGGTCCGCATGGGTGACGACAACTTCCAGCGCTGGACCATGGCGCCGGCGTTGACCGGGCCGCAGCACATTCTGTCCACCCTTGATCATGTTGACAGACAATGGCGTGGATCGGTCTGACAGCCCCCCCGAAGGGTGTCTCTGTATCAAAACAGAGACACCCTTGACCCTCTGATACCTGGCTTGCCAGGCGACACTTCAGCCGATTGGCGCAACTGGCTGTAAACTACGCGCTTTGGAAATCCGCTCGCGTCCGATTTTCATCCCTGTTGAACATTCCTGGGTGATAAATTGGCGCTTGTTATCTGACGTTCACTGCATCTGGCGCTAGGTCATTCTCGGGTCATTTGCTAATGTGGACTTCATTCGAACAAGCTTGCTGCCATGGCAGCGCGCGATGCACTGAGAGGTGTCGCTTGATTAGGGTGCTGGTGGTCGACGACCACGATCTGGTAAGAACGGGGATCACCCGCATGCTGGCCGATGTGGACGGCTTGCAGGTGGTGGGGCAGGCTGACAGCGGCGAGGAAGCCCTGAAAAAGGCGCGGGAACTCAAGCCTGATGTAGTCCTGATGGACGTCAAGATGCCGGGTATTGGCGGCCTGGAAGCCACCCGCAAACTCCTGCGCAGCCATACCGATCTCAAGGTAGTTGCGGTGACTGCCTGCGAAGAGGATCCGTTTCCGACGCGACTGTTGCAGGCCGGTGCGGCAGGTTATCTGACCAAGGGGGCGGGGCTGGAGGAAATGATCCAGGCGATTCGCCAGGTCTTCGCCGGTCAGCGCTTCATCAGCCCGCAGATCGCCCAGCAACTGGCGCTCAAATCGTTCCAGCCGCAGGCTTCCGGTTCGCCTTTCGATCTGTTGTCCGAGCGTGAAATCCAGATCGCTCTGATGATCGCCAACTGCCAGAAAGTGCAGAGCATTTCCGACAAGCTCTGCCTGTCGCCGAAGACGGTAAACACCTACCGGTACCGGATCTTCGACAAGCTTTCCATTTCCAGCGACGTTGAACTGGCGTTGCTGGCAGTCCGACACGGCATGGTAGACGCCGTCAGCTAAGATGTCCGACTCCTTCGACGCAAGTGCTTTCCTTGCCGCCTGCAGCGGTCGTCCGGGTGTTTACCGGATGCTCGATGCAAGCGGCAAGCTGCTTTATGTGGGCAAGGCGAAGAACCTGAAGAAGCGCCTTGCCAGCTATTTCCGCAAGACAGGCCTGGCGCCGAAGACCGCCGCGCTGGTGGCGCGAATCGCTCAGGTCGAGACCACCATCACCGCCAACGAGACCGAAGCCCTGCTTCTCGAGCAGACGCTGATCAAGGAATGGCGGCCGCCCTACAACATCCTGCTGCGGGACGATAAGTCCTATCCGTACGTGCATCTCAGTGACGGCGATTTCCCGCGCCTGAGCATCCACCGTGGGGCGAAAAAGCAGAAGGGGCGTTACTTCGGGCCTTACCCCAGTGCCGGGGCGATTCGCGAAAGCCTCAATCTGCTGCAGAAGGCTTTCCTGGTCCGCCAGTGCGAGGACAGCTACTACAAGAACCGCACCCGACCCTGCCTGCAATACCAGATCAAGCGCTGCAAAGGCCCGTGTGTGGGACTGGTGGACCCGACCGAGTACGCCGAGGACGTGCGTCATTCGGTGATGTTCCTGGAAGGGCGCAGCAATGCGCTGAGCCAGGAACTCTCCACCGGGATGGAAGAAGCGGCGCAACGGCTGGATTTCGAGCGGGCGGCCGAACTTCGTGATCAAATCGCCATCCTGCGCCGGGTCCAGGATCAGCAGAGCATGGAAGGCGGCACGGGCGACATTGATGTCGTCGCAGCCATCGCTACGCCGGGCGGTGCATGCGTCCATCTGATCAGCGTGCGCGGCGGCCGAGTGCTGGGCAGCAAGAATTTCTTCCCGCAGGTGGGGATAGAGGAAGAGGCGGGCGAAGTCCTGGTGGCCTTCATTGGTCAGTACTACCTGGGCAACCAGGAGCGGGATCTGCCCAGCGAGTTGATCGTCAACACCCTCCATGAAGATTTCCCCACCCTGATCTCGGCGCTGGCCGAACTGCGTGGCCGCGAACTGGATATCAGCCACAGGGTGCGGGGCACTCGCGCGCGCTGGCAGCAACTGGCCGTTACCAATGCCGAGCAGGCCCTGGCGGCGCGCTTGGCCAACCGGCAGCACACCGCGGCGCGCTTCGAGGCCCTGGCTGAAGCGTTGGGTCTCGACGAAGCACCTCAGCGCCTGGAGTGCTACGACATCAGTCATTCCAGCGGTGAGGCCACCGTTGCTTCCTGCGTGGTATTCGGCCCTGAAGGTCCGCTGAAGTCGGACTACCGCCGCTACAACATCGAAGGCGTTACTGCCGGCGACGACTATGCGGCCATGCACCAGGCGCTGTCCCGCAGGTTCAGCAAGCTGAAGGACGGAGAGGGCAAGCTTCCGGACGTGCTGCTGGTAGACGGCGGCAAGGGCCAACTGGCCATGGCGCAGGAAGTGCTGCAGGAACTGGCGGTGCCGGAGCTCATCCTGCTGGGCGTCGCCAAGGGGGTTACCCGCAAGCCGGGTTTCGAGACGCTTTACCTGAACGACGCCGCGCACGAATTCACCCTGCCGGCGGACTCGCCTGCGCTGCACCTGATCCAGCAGATCCGCGACGAGGCTCACCGCTTTGCGATCACCGGGCACCGGGCGCGACGCGGCAAGGCCAGGCGCACATCCAGCCTGGAAGACGTGGCCGGGGTAGGGCCGAAGCGTCGCCGCGAGCTGCTCAAGCACTTCGGTGGGCTGCAGGAACTGAACCGCGCCAGCATCGAGGAAATCGCCAAGGCGCCTGGTATCAGCAAAAAGCTTGCTGAGTCGATTTATGCGGCCTTGCACAGCGAGTAGAATGCGGCCTTCCTTCAGAACCAGCCGTAACGATGAATATTCCTAACCTGCTCACCGTTCTGCGCGTACTGCTCATCCCTGTCTTCATCCTGCTGTTCTATCTGCCGTTCTCCTGGAGCTATCTGGCAGCCAGTGCAGTCTTCGCTATCGCGGCGGTCACCGACTGGTTCGATGGCTACCTGGCTCGCCGCTGGCAGCAGAGCACACCCTTTGGCGCTTTCCTCGACCCGGTCGCAGACAAGCTGATGGTGGCGGTGGCGCTGGTACTGCTGGTGGAAGAGCACCACAACCTCTGGCTGACCCTGCCGGCCGCCACCATTATCGGGCGCGAGATCGTGGTCTCGGCCCTGCGCGAATGGATGGCTGAACTCGGTGCCCGTGCCCACGTTGCGGTGTCGAACCTCGGGAAATGGAAAACCGCTGCGCAGATGCTGGCGCTGGTCATCCTGCTGGCAAACCCGCCGCTGCTTAACTTCTGGGTGGCAATCGGATATTTCCTGCTGATCCTGGCAGCAGCCCTGACCCTCTGGTCGATGCTGCATTACCTGCTGGCCGCGTTGCCGCACCTCAGCACTGACCCGAAGGAAAAATAAAAGTTTTTTTGAATCAAGGGGTTGACGGCAGTTCATGAATCTATAGAATGGCGCCCGTCAACACGACAAAGCGGGAATAGCTCAGTTGGTAGAGCACGACCTTGCCAAGGTCGGGGTCGCGAGTTCGAGTCTCGTTTCCCGCTCCAGTTTCACGCGATGACGCCGCCGAAAGCGGCGTCATCGTTTAGGCCGGATGGCAGAGTGGTCATGCAGCGGATTGCAAATCCGTGTACGCCGGTTCGATTCCGACTTCGGCCTCCATCTAAAAAGCCCCGTAGATCAAAAGTCTACGGGGCTTTTTTCATGCCTTGCGAAAGTTCGTAGCACGGATGGTTTTGGGACGCGTCCCATAACGTCCGTCACTTCGACGGCTTCGCAACGGCACCGGCACGGCGGTAAACGCGCTCCGTGATTCCTTCCTTGCTATGGCCCAGCAGCCAGCTGGCATCGTCTTCCTTTCATCGGAGCATTAGAGCACCGCGTCGCAAGGCGCTGTCGCATCTTTTGGGTTCCTTGATTTGCGGCGTGGCGCCGTATTGCGGAGGTTTCGATGGCACGCGATAAAGAGTTTGCTTTGAAGCAGGCATTGGTGGCGGTGCTGGCTGCTGCGAGGGAGCTAGGTGTGGGCGACCAGATAGTGGCTAAGGCAACTGCTGGTCTGGTCAGCGACAACCCCAGATACCGTTGGCTCCAGCAATCGCATATCAAGTCGCCGGTCTCAGAGATCGAGCAAACGGCAGGGTGGATCGAGCGACAAGCCAGTTAAGTGTTCTGATCGAGTGGTGCTTTCTCCAGATTGAGTGATGCCGTGTCGCTTGTCCGGCCGGCGAATGGTGCGTGTGATTGTTGAGCTCGCCCTCCAGGCCATGGGGGCGGCCAATGCCAGACGCCGGCCGTGACAGGCGAGCACGTCCCCGTAGTCGATCAACTACAGGCACCTGGCTGAAATCGCCACAGCAGGTGGCTGTGAACGACGATATTTGGCCCTGCCCGGATTCAATACATTGACCCCCTCATGGAGTTGATCCATGGGCGTTAACCATTCAGTCGAACGTTAGGGGCACCGTATGAATCTCTCGAATCTGCGAACTGAGTCGGTCTACCAGACTTGGGACTTACTGGTTGGATTATCCCGTGACACCAATCTGCCACATGATGTCCGGCGGGGAGCGAATTGGTTGCTGAGGCACTATTCATTCTCCCAGAAGGTCCACCGAAGCTCTCCGGTCTTACCTGACACGCAGGATGAGGGGGTAGTGCAACGCGAACAGCGCGCCGATCGGTCGACCGACTCAATGCCGCTCATGCGCCTGCCGGTGGGTCGCAGGCATCGGTAGACCGCCTTGCCTGAGCAGGGTTGCGCAAGAAGCAATGGGTTGGCTTCACATTGCGAAAACGATTGTTTCGTAAGGTGGTTATTGGAAATGTTTTAGTAATCGGGCTACGAATCTGCGTACACCGGTTCGATTCCCGCTCCGTATTCCATCAAAAAGCCCCTGGATCAAACATCTACGGGGCTTTTTTCATGCGTTCTTGATCGGTACGGCAGGTCGACCAGGGGTGAAGTCAGTGGTGAGACTGGCTGGCGATCCACGCCTAAGTGATTGATTCGGAATTTTATTTGGGCTTAAATCAGCGCCCTGCATCAGTACCCCCTCCTGCCCGGATGGCGAAATCGGTATACGCAGAGCACTTAAAATGCTTCGCCCTTTGGGCTTGCGGGTTCGAGTCCCGCTCCGGGCACCATTGAAATCAATGCCTTGCGCACCTTTCTTCAAGTTATTTCCCGTCAGCATTGACGGGCTTTTCGCGTTCAGTTCCTGCCCGCAGCGGGGCCGGAAGAAAACGATCTAATAACTCGCAGCCAGCATCCAGAGCCTTTGCTACCCTGAATTTCAGTAGGTGGATACGCAGACTGATGCGCGAGGAGGGTAGTGAGAAGACGTGGGGCGCGTTCCCTGGGGTACACGGTTAGAAAGATCTCCCTACTGAGATCAAGCCCTTGCGCCGTGTGAAGCAGAAGAGATGACATGCTTCTGTCAGATGCCCGAAAAATCTTGCAAGCCGGAAACCAGCACCGGCCACCTACTACGAATTCCAGGCCCGCCTCGTGCGGGCCTGTTCGTTTCACGCGGTGATAGGTGGGAAATCATTCCTTCCTATATCATCGGTGAACGCCCGGTCGTAGGAACATTCCGATACTGGTGTTGAACCTTACTTGCAGCTAAACGGACCAAGGCTGTAAGCATGGTGCACGTCCGCATCGAATCCGGAGTGCGAATCCGCGGGCACCCAAAGGCCTGAATGGATCAGGCGAGAGAGGAAACGAATGGAATCGAAAGAGCAGCAACTGGTGCGTTTGCTCAGCCTGACCACCCGCAGTCTCACTCATCTCACGGCAGCGATGAGTGAAATGTCCTTCGAGATGATGCGCAGTGAAGACCCCGCAGTGAAAACCGCAGGGCGGCGCATGATTGATCACCTGGCGTTCATTGGCGCTGGCCTCGACCAGCATTGGGAGGCGCTGGCGGCCTTCGGCGACATGCCCATTCCCTACGAAGTCGCCGAGGCTTTGGTCGAAATGGAGCTGAATGAACTTCCGCTGGAATCCTGAAACCAGGCGCTCCCGGCGTTTCTCGTTACTGTCATTCCGTTGTCACGTCCCTGCCATCAGGCTTGGATGGAATCCGCCTATCACTGGCGGAGGTGCTTTCCATGCGGATATGCGTGATTGGTGCGGGTTACGTGGGATTGGTGACGGCGACCTGCTTTGCCGAAATGGGTAACCAGGTGAGTTGCGTGGAGCGGGACCCCTTCCGTCTGTCGCGCTTGGCCCGAGGCCAGGTGCCCATCTACGAGCCCGGCCTTGAGCCCATGCTCCAGGCCCATCTCGCCAGCGGCCAGTTGAGCTTCACCTCACACATGGATGAAGGCGCCGACCAGGCTGACATCGTCTTTATCGCGGTCGGCACACCCAGCGGCGAGGACGGCTCGGCCGACCTGAGTCATGTGCTGGCGGTGGCCGAGGAACTCGGCGCCTGCCTCAAGCGGTCATGCCTGGTGGTGGACAAGTCCACGGTGCCGGTAGGGACGGCGGAGCGGGTGGCCCAGCACATCAACGCCGGCGTGACGGCGCGTGGCCTGGGATTCCAGGTCCACGTGGCGAGCAATCCGGAATTCCTCAAAGAAGGCTCGGCCATCGATGACTTCATGCGCCCGGACCGGGTCATCATCGGCTGCGACGACCCGGAAGCCACCGAACAACTCCGCCGCCTCTACGCGCCGTTCCTGCGCAACCACGAGCGGGTACTCGCCATGGGTGTGCGGGCTGCTGAATTCACCAAGTACGCCTCCAACGCTTTCCTCGCCACCAAGATTTCCTTCATGAACGAGATGGCCAGCATCTGCGCGCGGCTGGGCGTGGATATCGAGGACGTGCGCCGCGGCGTCGGCAGCGACAAGCGCATCGGCACCCACTTCATCTACGCCGGCTGCGGCTATGGCGGCTCCTGCTTCCCCAAGGACGTGCGGGCGCTGATCCGTGCCGCCGAGCAAGAGGGCATGGAGCCTGGCATCCTGCGCGCCGTGGAGGCACGCAACGCGCTGCAGAAGACCCTGCTGTTCCAGGCGCTGCGCGAGCACTTCAACGGTTTCCTGCAGGGCAGGGTGGTGGCGCTCTGGGGGCTGGCATTCAAGCCGGGCACCGACGACCTGCGCGAAGCGCCCAGCCTGGTACTGCTGGATGCACTGCTGCAAGCCGGCGCGCGCGTCCAGGCCCATGACCCGGCGGCCAATGCCGGTGTCGCTGCGCGCTACCCCAAGGCGGTGGAGTCCGGCCAGTTGCGCCTGATGGACTCGCCATACAGCGCAGCCGAAGGCGCTGATGCTCTGGTGTTGGTCACTGAATGGAAGCAATTCCGCCAGCCGAACTTCGAGCGGATTCGCGGTCTTATGCGCATGCCCGTGATCTTTGATGGACGCAACCTCTACGAGCCGGCGCAGCTGGCTAAAGCAGGGTTCCTGTATCGAGGCATAGGACGGCCCGCAAGCGGCCATTGTAAGGCGCGTGCCGCGTGATTAGACTGCGCGGCAATTCGCCATAACACCCACCCCAAAGGATCGAAATGATCAAGAAATGCCTGTTCCCCGCCGCCGGTTACGGCACCCGCTTCCTGCCGGCCACCAAGGCGATGCCCAAGGAAATGCTGCCAGTGGTCAACAAGCCGCTGATCCAGTACGGCGTTGAAGAGGCCCTGGATGCTGGCCTGAGCGAGATCTCCATCGTTACCGGCCGCGGCAAGCGCGCTCTGGAAGACCATTTCGACATCAGCTACGAGCTGGAGCACCAGATCAAGGGGACCGACAAGGAGAAATACCTGGTCGGCATCCGTCGCCTGATCGACGAATGCAGCTTCTCCTACACCCGTCAGGTGGAAATGAAAGGCCTGGGCCACGCCATCCTCAGCGGTCGTCCGCTGATCGGTGACGAGCCCTTCGCCGTGGTGCTGGCGGACGACCTTTGCCTGAACCTGGAAGGCGACGGCGTACTGACCCAGATGGTCAAGCTGTACAACCAGTTCCGTTGCTCCATCGTGGCCATCCAGGAAGTGCCCCGCGAGGAAACGTCCAAGTACGGTGTGATCGCCGGCGAGATGATCCGCGACGACATCTTCCGTGTGAACAGCATGGTCGAGAAGCCCAAGCCCGAAGACGCCCCCTCCAACCTGGCGATCATCGGCCGCTACATCCTGACTCCGGACATCTTCGATCTCATCGAGCAGACCGAGCCGGGCAAGGGCGGTGAAATCCAGATCACCGACGCCCTGATGAAGCAGGCCCAGGACGGCTGCGTGCTGGCCTACAAGTTCAAGGGCAAGCGTTTCGACTGCGGTGGCGCGGAAGGCTACATCGAAGCGACCAACTACTGCTTCGAGAATCTGTATAAGACCGGCAAGGCCTACTGATCGGGCTGAACCTGCGAAAAGGCCGCCTTCGGGCGGCCTTTTTCGTTTTCTCGGTTGGTGGTTTTCCTTGGGGGCTACCCAGCACTTGTAGGGTGGACCACGCGCCATCAGTCCACCTTTCGAGGCTCGGCCAGGCACCGGTGGTGGATGATAAGCGCGTCATCCACCCTCCAGCAGGGCTGCGCGCTGCATGTGTTTCCACTGGAATGAACGGGCGTGCTACGGAATCGGCATGGCCTCCGACCCCGGCCCCAGCGGTTGGCCGTAGCTGAACTCGACATAGTTGCCCGCCGGGTCGCGCAGGCCGCAGTAGTAACCCACCGGATAAGGCTCGTCCCGCGGTGGCCAGATCAGGCAGCCGACGGCCTCGGCCTGGACGGCGATGGCATCCACCCGTTCGCGGCTGTCCACGGCGAAGCCGAAGTGGCTGTAGTCATCGGGGGCGAGATGGCGGTCCTGGCCGCCGGGCATGATGACGAAGATGAACCGGTGCTCCTTGCCGGGTTCCGCCATCCAGACGATCTTCGAACCTTTGGCGCAACGCTCGTGGATCACCCGCATGCCGCAGAAGTCTTCGTAGAAACGGATGCACGACTCCAGTTCCGGCACATGCAGGGCCACATGGGTGAGGGTGGGGCGCATGGGATTCTCCTCCTCGATGCCTCAAGAATAGGCCCGGCAACTGGTCAGAGACAGATCTTCCGGTATGCTGGCGGCTTGTTTCTGGAGACTTGCCATGGCTTACGACTTCGATCTTTTCGTCATCGGTGCCGGTTCCGGCGGTGTGCGTGCGGCGCGCTTTGCGGCCGGCTTCGGGGCCCGCGTGGCCATCGCCGAAAGCCGCTACCTGGGCGGCACCTGCGTCAACGTCGGCTGCGTGCCGAAGAAGCTGCTGGTCTACGGTGCGCACTTCGCAGATGACTTCGAGCAGGCGCAAGGTTTCGGCTGGTCCCTGGGCGATGCCGGCTTCGACTGGGCGACCCTGATCGCCAACAAGAACCGCGAAATCCACCGCCTCAACGGCATCTACCGCAACCTGCTGGTGAACAGTGGCGTCACCCTGCTGGAAGGCCACGCGAAGCTGGTGGACCCGCACACGGTTGAAGTCGCCGGCCAGCGCTGCACGGCCAAGCACATCCTCGTCGCCACGGGCGGCTGGCCGCAGATTCCCGATATCCCGGGCCGCGAGCATGCCATCAGCTCCAACGAGGCCTTCTTCCTCAAACAGCTGCCCAAGCGTGTGCTGGTGGTGGGCGGCGGCTACATCGCCGTCGAGTTCGCCTCCATCTTCCATGGCCTGGGTGCCCAGACCACGCTGATTTATCGCCGTGAGCTGTTCCTGCGCGGCTTCGACAGCGCCGTGCGCAACCACCTGCGCGATGAGCTGGGCAAGAAAGGCATGAACCTGCAGTTCAACGCCGACATCGCCAGTATCGAAAAGCAGCCCGACGGCACCCTGCTGGCCACCCTCAAGGATGGTCGCCACCTGGAAACCGACTGCGTCTTCTACGCCACCGGCCGCCGCCCCATGCTCGATAACCTCGGCCTGGAGAACACCAGCGTCGAACTGGACGAGCGCGGCTTCATCAAGGTGGACGACCAGTACCAGACCACCGAGCCCTCGATCCTCGCCCTGGGTGATGTGATCGGCCGCGTCCAGCTCACCCCGGTGGCCCTGGCCGAAGGCATGGCCGTCGCCCGGCGCCTGTTCAAGCCGGAGGAATACCGCGCGGTGGATTACGAGCACATTCCCACCGCCGTATTCAGCCTGCCGAACATCGGCACTGTTGGCCTGACCGAGGAGCAGGCCCGCGCCAAGGGCCACAAGGTGACGATCTTCGAAAGCCGCTTCCGTCCCATGAAGTTGACCCTGACCGAGAACCAGGAGCGCACCCTCATGAAGCTGGTGGTGGATGCCGACACCGACCGCGTCCTCGGCTGCCATATGGTGGGCCCGGAGGCGGGCGAGATCGTCCAGGGTCTGGCCGTGGCAATCAAGGCCGGCGCCACCAAACGCATCTTCGACGAAACCATCGGCGTGCATCCCACGGCCGCTGAGGAGTTCGTCACCATGCGTACCCCGGTTGGTGCCTGACCCTGAATGACGCAGCTCTTCTACCTTTCCGACTTGTTCGGCGTGGCGGTCTTCGCCATCACCGGTGCGCTGATGGCGGGGCGCAAATCCATGGACCTGTTCGGCGTGCTGGTCATCGCCGTCATCACCGCGTTGGGCGGCGGCACCCTGCGTGACGTCATCCTCGGCAACCACCCGGTGAGCTGGATCAGGGATGACACCTACATTCTTGTGGCGTCCCTGGCCGCCGTGGGCACGGTGCTCTGGGTACGCCTGACCCGGCCCATCAACGAAACCGGCCTGCTGCTGGCGGATGCCTTCGGCCTCGCCGTATTCACCGTCTACGGCACCCAGGTTGCGCTGCAGCACCATCTGGAACCGGGCACCGCGGTGATCATGGGTGTGATCACCGCGGTCGGCGGCGGCGTCCTGCGGGACATCATCTGCAACGAAGTGCCGCTGATCTTTCAGAAGGAGATCTACGCCATCGCCTGCATCGCGGGTTCCCTGGTTTTCATCGGCCTGCGCGAGGTGGCGCTGCCAGACTGGCTGGGCACTGCCGTGGCCATGCTGGTGGTGCTGTTGATCCGGCTGGCGGCCATCCACTGGAGACTCTCACTGCCGCGCTTCCACCTGCTGGACCGGGAGTGACATCAGGCTCGAGCGCCGCGATGGCCTTGTGCTGAGCGGCGTCCTCGGCCCCATCGAGTAGACGTTTTTCACTGCAATTTCTGGCGAATTTCGCCAAACCCGCGACACTGGATGCTGCTGCTCGTTACCAACCCAGGTTGGAGGAAAGCATCATGTCCAGAGTCGCTTTGCTGCTTGCGCTGCTCCTCGGCGCCGGTCTCGCCCAGGCCGAAATCAAGACCAGTGAAATGCCCTACAAGGGGCCGGACGGCACGACCCTCATCGGTTACTTCGCCTACGACGACGCCATTGCCGGTAAGCGTCCAGGTGTCGTGGTGGTCCACGAGTGGTGGGGCCTCGACAGCTATATCAAGCGCCGCGCCCGCGATCTGGCGGCCCTCGGCTACAGCGCACTGGCCATCGACATGTACGGCGATGGCAAGAACACCGAGCACCCGGCTGAAGCCCAGGCCTTCATGCAGGCTGCGATGTCCAGCGCCCCGGCGGCCAAGGGGCGTTTCCTCGCCGGGCTCGACCTGCTCAAGGCGCAACCCCAGACCGACCCCGACAAACTGGCTGCCATTGGCTACTGCCTTGGCGGCAAGGTGGTGCTGGACATGGTTCGCCAGGGCGTGCCCCTGGCCGCAGCGGTCAGTTTTCACGGCCCCTTGGCCACCACCACCCCGGCTACGCCCGGCAGCGTCAAGGCGAAGGTACTGGTGGAGCATGGTGCGAAGGACACCCTCGTGCCCATGTCGGCGGTAAACGCGTTCAAGGAAGAGTTCGACAAGGCCCAGGCCGACTACCGCGTGGTCATCCAGCCCAAGGCCAAGCACAGCTTCACCAACCCGGATGCCGACCGCCTCAGCCATGCCGGCCACGGCAGCGAGAAGGGCCCGGACCTCGGGTACAGCAAGGTCGCCGACGAGAACTCCTGGGCCGACATGCAGGCGCTGTTCAAGGAGACCCTCGGTCAGTAGCGCGTTGGCTAGGCTGAAAATTAGACAAACAAGGGAGCCGTACCATGAGCAAGCTGCTGCAGACCCTTTCGCCCATCGATGGCTCGGTCTATGTCGAGCGGCCCTGGGCCTCGTCCGCAGAGGTCGCGGCAGCACTGGAGCGAGCCGAAGTCGCACGTAACACCTGGAAGGCCACGCCGGTGGCCGAGCGCGTCGCCATCGCCCGCCGAGCCATTGCCGCTTTCGCCGCGCGCGAGGCGCAGCTGGCCGAGGAGCTCAGCTGGATGATGGGGCGGCCGATCCGTTACGCACCGGGGGAGATTCGCGGCTTCGTCGAACGCGCCAGCTACATGGCGGATATCGCCGAAGAAGCCCTGGCAGATATCCGACTGCCGGACAAACCGGGCTTCACCCGCCTGATCCGCCGCGAACCCCTGGGGCTTGCGCTGGTCATCGCGCCCTGGAACTACCCCTACCTGACGGCGGTGAATGCCGTTGTCCCGGCTTTGCTGGCGGGCAATTGCGTGTTGCTCAAACACTCGGCCCAGACGCCGCTCTGCGCTGAACGCATGGTGGAGGCTTTCGCCGAAGCCGGCCTGCCGCCGGGCGTGTTGCAGTACCTGCACCTGACCCATGCCGACACGGAGCGGCTGATCCAGGCCGAACCGGTCCGGCACGTGGCCTTTACCGGCTCGGTGGCAGGCGGCGCCATGGTGGAGCGCGCCGCCGCCGGACGCTTCATCAGTTCAGGATTGGAGCTGGGCGGCAAGGACCCGGCCTATGTGCGCGCCGACGCCAATCTCGCCCACGCCGTGGAAACCGCCATCGATGGTGCCTTCTTCAATAGCGGGCAGTCCTGCTGTGGCATCGAGCGCATCTACGTGCACGCCGATCTCTTTGATGCCTTCGTCGAACAGGCCGTGGCCCTGGTGGGTGCGTATCGCCTGGGCCGTTCCGACGACCCGGAGACCACCCTCGGCCCGCTGGTCCGCGCCGAGGCGGCGGACTTCGTCCGTGCCCAGGTGAGGGAGGCTGTGGGGCAGGGCGCCAGGGCGCATCTGGACCCGGCCGCCTTCCCGCTGGAGAAGACCGGCAGCGCCTACTTGGCGCCCCAGGTGCTCACCGGCGTGCACCACGGCATGCGCGTCATGAGCGAGGAATCCTTCGGCCCGGTGGTGGGCATCCAGAAGGTTCGCAACGACGAGGAAGCCCTGGCGCTGATGAATGACAGCTCCTACGGCCTGACCGCCGCCATCTTCAGCCAGGACGAGGCCAGCGCCCTGGCACTGGCGGACCGGGTGGAGGCGGGCACCGTCTTCCTCAATCGATGCGACTACCTGGACCCGGCCCTGGCCTGGACCGGCGTCAAACAGTCCGGGCGCGGCTGCAGCCTGTCGCGGGTGGGCTACGAACACCTGACCCGGCCCAAGTCCTTCCACTTCAAGACCCAGCTGTGAGGAGCGCCATGGACGCGAGCAAATTCCGCATGAACTGGAACTATCCGACCTCGGTGCGGGTGGGCGTCGGCCGCATCGCCGAGCTGAACCTGGCCTGCCGCGAACTGGGCATGCAGGCGCCGCTGCTGGTGACCGACCCGGGTCTCGCCGCGTTGCCGATGATCGAGTCGGCCCTGCGCCAATGCCGCGATGCCGGGCTCAAGGCGGGGCTGTTCCACCAGATCAAGGGCAACCCGACCGGGCCGAACGTGATGGACGGTGTGGCGGCCTTCAAGGCGCGTGGCCACGACGGTGTGATCGCCTTCGGCGGCGGCTCGGCGCTGGATGCCGGCAAGGCCATTGCGCTGATGGTCGGGCAGGACCGCCCGCTCTGGGATTTCGAAGACGTCGGTGACAATGCCTCGCGGGTGAACGTCGCCGGGATGGCGCCGGTAGTTGCGGTGCCCACCACGGCCGGTACCGGTTCGGAAGTGGGGCGTGCAGCGGTCATCACCGACGATCAGGCGCACATCAAACGCATCATCTTCCATGCGCGGATGCTCCCCGCCATCGTCATCCTCGACCCTGAACTCACCGTCGGCCTGCCGCCAAAGATCACTGCTGCCACCGGAATGGACGCGCTGTCCCACAGCCTGGAAGCCTACTGTTCGCCGCTCTACCACCCCATGGCCGAAGGGATTGCGCTGGAGGGCATGCGCCTGGTCAAGGACTACCTGCCGCGCGCCACCAGCAGGGGCGGGGACGTGGAAGCCCGGCTGCAGATGCTGGTGGCTTCCAGCATGGGGGCTACCGCTTTCCAGCGTGGCCTTGGCGCCATGCATGCACTGGCCCACCCCCTGGGGGCGCTTTACGACGCTCACCACGGCTTGCTCAATGCCGTGCTCATGCCCTACGTGCTGCAGGCCAACCGCGCCTACATCGAAGGGCCGATGGCACGCCTGGCGCGTTACCTCGGTCTGCCTCAGGCAGGCTTCGCCGGGGTGCTCGACTGGGTGGTGAACCTGCGCAGCGAACTGGACATCCCCCACAGCCTGGGGGATATCGGCATCGACGATGCGCGCATAGAACAGGTCGGGCGCATGGCCGAGGTCGATCCGTCGGCCGGTACCAATCCGGTCCCGTACGACGCGAAGACCTACAGCCGCATCTTCGAGAAGGCGCTCCACGGTCGGCTCTGAACTAATCTGATCAATGCAGCGGTAAGGTCCACCTGATCCGTGGTCACACGGATCGAGGCTCGCTTCGGGTGATTTTCGGGACTCTTCTCATTTCCACGAACCAGACCTTTGCCGGTGCACGCTGGCGCGGACCGGCGTTGTCTGTGGGTTCAACCTCGTAGGGAGAACAACGATGACCGAGTCATTCAAGGCGGTCGGCGGCTGCCGCTGTGACGATAACCCCGTGCGCTACCAATACACCTCGCGGCCCTTGGAAGTGCATTACTGCCTGTGCACCGACTGCACCGATATCTGCGGCGGCGCCATGGCCATCATCGCGGTGGTGGAGCTGAAGTCCTTCACGATCACCGCCAACGCCGACAAGCTGAAGTGCTACCACTCCAAGGCGACCTGCCACCGTTACTTCTGCTCCGAGTGCGGCTGCCACATGTACCTGCACGTGGACGGTGCCCCTGACGTCGAGCTGGTGCACGTCCCCACCCTGGACCGCGACTCCGACCCGGGCGGCAAACCCGACCGCTACGTCTTCGTGCGCTCAAAACACCCGCTCCTGACCTTGCCGGACGACGGCCTGCCACGTCACGAGGGCTGGGCCGACAGCGGTGAGCCGGTAGCCTGGCAGGCTGGATAACGCCGGCGCCGGGCGTCAGTTGGCGCTGTGCAGTACCTCGCGGAATGCCTCGAAGGAGGCGGTCGCGTAGCCCTGACGCCAGACCAGCAGGGTCACCACCCGCATCAGCGGCAATTGGCCGAGGCGGGGTGGCTCGCGCTGCAGTTCCAGCACCGAGCGCGGCAGGACGCCGACGCTGGAGCCGGCCGCCACGCAGGCGAGGATGGCGTGGTAGGAACCCACCTGCTGCACTTTCGGTGGTGTGCGTCCGTCGGCGGATAGCCAGTTCTCGGCGATCTGCCGGTAGGTGCAGCCCTCGGCGAAGCCTGCCAGGCCGTTCACCTGGACATCGGCGGCGCTTTTCACGGGCGGATGGCTGGCAGGCAGCACCAGCAGCAACTCCTCCTCGAACACTGGCAGGGCCTCCAGCCCAAGGGCAGCGACTTCCTCCTGCCAGGTGGCCTTGCCCTCGGGCCAGGCCACCAGGGCGCAATCCAGGCGACGGGCGAGTACACCCTCCACCAGCGCCTGGCTGGTGCCCGTGCTCACCTCCAGTTCCACATCGGGACACTGGCCGTGGAATTGCGAAAGCGGGCCGGGAAGGCGACTGGCTGCGGTGCTCTCCATGCTGCCCAGGCGCAGGCGCCCACCCGGCTGTTGCGGGTGCATTGCCTGGCGGGCTTCGTCGGCCAGGGCCATCAGGCGTTCGCTGTAGTCGAGGAAGGTCTGCCCTCTGTCGGTGAGGGTCATGCGTTTGCCATCGCGGAGAAAGAGCGGGACGCCCAGCGCTTCCTCCAACTGGCGAATTCGCGTGGTGACGTTGGATTGCGCCCGCTGCAGGCGCTGGGCCGCACGGGTCACGCTGTGTTCCAGCGCGACCGCGCGGAAGATCTCCAGGCTGGATAGATCCATGGCTTACGATCTCATATAGAGAATGAATGGTTAAAATTATTCTCCATATGAGATAGATTGGCCAGGTTTTCACGTGTAGGGGAGTTGCCGCGACATGTCCATCACCCACCTGCTCGGTATCGAGCACCCGATCATCCAGGCCCCCATGGTGGGCGTTTCCACACCGGCCCTGGCGGCTGCCGTGTCCAATGCGGGGGCCCTGGGGTCCATCGGCATCGGTGCGAGCACCCCGGCTCAGGCTCGCGCCATGATCGCGGAAACCCGTGCCCTGACCGATCGGCCCTTCAATGTGAACCTCTTCTGTCACCGTCCAGCCCGCGCTGACGCCCAGCGCGAGGCGGCTTGGCTGGACTTCCTGCGGCCCCTGTTCGCCGAGTTCGGCGCCGAGCCGCCGGCCGCCATTCGCGAGATCTACAAGAGCTTTCTCGATGACCCGGACATGCTGCAGATGCTGCTGGAGGAGCGCCCGGCGGTGGTGAGCTTCCATTTCGGGTTGCCGCCGAGAGCGTGGATCGATGCCCTGAAGACTGCCGGCATTGGCCTGCTGGCCAGTGCCACCACGCTGGAAGAAGCCCGTTTGGTAGAAGACGCCGGCGTGGACGCGATTGTCGCCCAGGGCGTGGAAGCCGGCGGTCACCGCGGCGTCTTCGAGCCGGAGAAGGGGGATGCCGGCATCGGCACCCTGGCGCTGGTGCGCCTGATCGCTCGCCACTGCCACCTGCCGGTGATCGCCGCCGGCGGCATCATGGATGGGCAGGGCATTGGTGCCGCGATGATGCTGGGCGCGCAGGGCGCACAACTGGGAACGGCGTTCGTCCCCAGCCTGGAGTCTTCCGCCAATGCCGCCTACCGCGCCGCCCTCAAGAGCGAGCGTGCCCACCACACCCGTATCACCGCCGCCATCTCCGGCCGCGCGGCGCGGGGAATGGTCAACCGTCTGTGGGCTGATCTGGACACTCCGGATGCACCGACGCTGCCGGACTACCCAACGACCTACGACGCCGCCAAGGCCTTGCACGCCGCCGCCAGCGCCAAGGGCTGCAACGACTTCGCCGTGCAGTGGGCTGGCCAGGGCGCGCCGCTGGCGCGTGAGATGCCGGCCGCCGAACTGGTGAAGCTGCTGGTGCAGGAAATGAAGGGCTGATCGCAACGACCACTCCCTCTCCCTCTCCCGCTCGCGGGAGAGGGTTGGGGAACGGGAAGGGAATGCACGCCAACGACGTAAATCACCCTCCATAAAAAAGCCCGAACAACCTCTCGGTCATTCGGGCAAGGGGGCGAGCCCCCTGGCGGATCGGTTCGCTCAGCCAGGTTGCTGCCGGCGGTATTCGGTCGTGGTGATCCCGGAGTAGCCCCAGTTATCGGTGTCGACTTCTTCGATCACGATGTGGGTCAGGTCCGGGCGTTTGCCCAGGACCCGTTGCAGGGTCTCGGTGATTTCGGCGATGACCTGGGCTTTCTGCTCGCGGGTCACGCCATCGCGGGTAATGCGTACGCTGACGAAAGGCATGGTGTTTTCCTCCTTACCAGGTGCCGGTGCTCATGCCGCCGTCAACCGGCAGTACCACGCCGGTGGTGAAGCTGGCGTCCGAGAGGTAGAGCACCGCGTCGGCGATGTCCTGGACCTGGCCGATATGGCCTACCGGCTGCAGGCCATTGAGGAAGTCGCGGATCGACGGATCGTGCATCGGTGTCTCGATGATGCCGGGGGCCACGGCGTTGACCTTGATGTCATGGGGCGACAATTCCAGGGCCAGGGCACGGGTGAACTGGTTCAGGCCGCCCTTGATCAGGGTCGGCAACGAAGCCGGTACGTCCCGGTTAGGCTGAATGCCGACAGACGCGGTGATGGTGATGATGTGCCCCTGGCGACGCGGAATCATGTGTCGGGCTGCTTCCTGGGAGGCGTAGACCACGCCCTTGAGGTTGGTGCCGAGCATCGACTCCAGGTCCTCTTCGCTGTAGTCGGTGATCGGGCTGGGAATGAAGATGCCCGCGTTGTTCACCAGCACATCGACCTGGCCGAAACGCTCGATGGCGCGGTCGAACAGACGCTTGGCGGTGTCCGGTCTGGCGATATCGCCTGCCACGCCGATGAAGTTGGCGGGATTGCCCAGTTGTTCGGCGGCGGCTGCCAGGCGTTCTTCACTGCGGGCCGAGCCGACGACGTTGAAGCCGCGTGCCAGGTAGGCCTGGGCCAGGCCAAGTCCGATGCCGCTGGAAGCGCCCGTGATCACGACAGTTCTGTTGGTGCCTTGCATGACGATGATCCTCGATTGGAGGGAGAAGACTCAGGATGTGCAGAGGGCGCCGCTCTGTTGGAACCGACTATATTTGTGCCGGATTTGCGGATAAATAAGTCATCCAGCACTTCAGTTGATACCTCGTGTAATGAGTCGCTTCGCGGCAAGTGCGCTATCTGGGGGGCGGGCTGTCGATTCGCCGGACGGCCAATCGACCAGTGAGTGATTGGCTATCGTCTTTCAACTCACCAGGAGGTGCGCCATGAGCAAACGGATCAACACCATCACCCCATGCCTGTGGTTCGACGACCAGGCCGAAGCCGCCGCCAACTTCTACGTCGGCATCTTTCCAAACTCGAAGATCAACGCCATCAGCCGCTACGGCGAGGCGGGCAAGGAGGTTCATGGCAAGGAAGCGGGCTCGGTGCTGACCGTCGAGTTCGAGCTGGACGGCCAGACCTTCACCGCCCTGAACGGCGGGCCGGTCTTCAGCCTGACCGAGGCGGTGTCCTTCCAGATCAACTGCGAGACCCAGGACGAAGTGGACTTTTACTGGGACCGGCTTTCCGCCGGAGGGGACAAGAACGCCCAGCAATGTGGGTGGCTCAAGGACAGGTTCGGCCTGTCCTGGCAGGTAGTGCCCAGCGTGCTGATGGCCATGATGCTCGACCCGGACACCGCGAAGTCCCAGCGCGCCTTCACCGCGATGCTGAAGATGCAAAAACTGGATATCGCCACGCTGAAGAAGGCCTACGACGGCTGAATGTCGGAACCTGCCTGGTCGTAGGGTGGATCGCGCTCCATCGATCCACCTTTCGCGCTTACCGGCGGCTCCGCCTGGCGGGCTGTCCACCAGGCGGCGGGTCACCGCGAGTCGTTGGGCTTCGCTGCGCCCTGCACCAACCTACGAAACGCGATGGCGCCCATCAGGCCTCCACATTGACCACCACGCGGCCACGTACATGGCCCGCCAGCAGGTCGCCGGCCACCGCGATGGCCTCCCCCAGGCCGATCTCGCGGGTGATGGCATCCAGTTGGGCGATGTCCAGGTCCCGAACCAGGCGGTTCCAGGCCTCGATCCGCTCGGCGCGGGGGCGGGTGACGCTGTTGATTCCCAGCAGGCTCACACCGCGCAGGATGAATGGCGCCACGGTGGCCGGGAAGTCCATCCCCTGGGCCAGGCCACAGGCGGCTACCGCGCCATCGGCATGCAGGCCGGCGCAGACATTGGCCAGGGTATGGCTGCCCACCGAGTCGATGGCGGCGACCCAGCGCTCCTTGCCCAGCGGGCGGCCAGGCTCGGACAGCTCGCTGCGATCGATGATCTCCGCAGCGCCCAGACTCTTCAGGTAATCCGCCTCGCTGGTGCGGCCGGTGGCGGCCACCACCCGGTAGCCGAGGCGGGCGAGCAGGGCGATGGAGAAGCTGCCGACGCCACCGTTGGCGCCGGTCACCAGCACGTCGCCCTGGCCGGGTTTCAGGCCGTGGCGCTCCAGGGCCAGCAGGCAGAGCATGGCGGTGTAGCCAGCGGTGCCGATGGCCATGGCTTGGCGCGGGCTGAAGGCGGAGGGCAGGGGGATCAGCCAGTCGCCGTTCAATCGCGCTTTCTGCGCCAGCCCGCCCCAATGGGTTTCGCCCACTCCCCAGCCGTTCAGCAGCACCAGGTCGCCCACCTTGTAGTCGGGGTGGCTGCTGGCTTCCACCGTGCCGGCCAGGTCGATGCCCGGCACCATGGGGAACTGACGCACCACCGGAATCTTGCCGCTAATGGCCAGGCCGTCCTTGTAGTTGAGGGTGCTGTAGGCCACCCGCACGGTCACGTCGCCCTCGGGCAGCTGGGCGTCGTCCAGTTGGGTGTTGCTGGCGCGGTAACCGGCTTCGTCTTTCTCGATCAGGATTGCGTTGAACATGCTCACACCTCCATTTAGACCAGTTGTCTATAAATAGGCCCGGAAAACCTAGCGCGGTAATCCGGCGAGAAAACCCTTGATGAATACATCCAGCGGGACATTGTCCCGCGTCAGCCGCGCGCGCTGCACGGCGCCTTCCCAGCCGATCCAGAAGAACGCCGCCAGCGCGTCGCAATCGGCCCCGGCTGCCAACTCACCCGCGTCCTGCGCCGTGCGCAAGACGCGAGCGAGGCGGTCCTGCCAACTGCGCAGCGTGCCTTCCAGCTCCAGGCGGAAACTGTCCGGAAGAATGGCCACTTCCTGGCCCAGGTTGCCCACCAGGCAGCCCCGCGTGAACTGAAAGCGGGTCATGCCGGCCTTGGCGTCCTCGACGAAATTCTCCAGGCGTTGGAGCGGGGGGACCTCGTCCTGCAGGAACCAGCGATCCAGTTTATGGGCGAAGTAGCTGGAATAGCTGTCCAGCACCGCCTGGCCGAACGCCTCCTTGCTGGCGAAGTAGTGATAGAAGGAGCCCTTGGGAACGCCCACGCGCTTCAGCACCGTGTCGATGCCGGTGGACATGAAACCCTGCTCGGTGAGGATTTCCATGCCGCAGCGGATCAGCGCGTCACGGGTGTCTGGGTAGTCGCGGTCCACCTTGGGCGGTCGGCCGCGGCGTGGTTTGGAAAGGGCGTCGGTCATGGCGGGGGATTTTAGACCGATTGTCTAGAGAATCAATCAGAGAAAGGTAGTGGGGGCGAATCAACTCGCCCCCACCCCCTCTTCGCCTTGGCAAGCGTTAGGCGGGGATATCGCCCAACACCGCCCGGATTCGCTGGGCGATATGGCCGACGTGGGTCTCCAGGGCGAAGTGCCCGGTATCCAGCAGCTCCACGACCGCGTTGGGGTTGTCGCGTTTGTAGGCCTCGGCGCCCGGCGGGATGAAGAAGGGATCGTGTTCGCCCCAGATCGCCAGTGTCGGCAGCCGTGTATCACGGAAGAACGCCTGGAACGCAGGGTAGAGCGCAAGGTTGTTTGCGTAGTCGAGGAACAGATCCAATTGAATGTCCTTGTTGCCAGGGCGTTCCAGCAACAAGGCATCCAGGTAGTACGACTCGGGGGCGATCAATTCGACGTCCTTCACGCCGTGAACGTATTGCCAGCGGGTGCCTTCCAGGTTCAGCACGGCGTCGTGCACCATTTTCCGGCGCTCGGGATTGTTCGGTTCGGCCCAGTAGGCGCGGATAGGTTCCCAGGCATCGCCCAGGCCTTCCAGATAAGCGTTGCCATTCTGCGATACCAGTCCGGTGACGCGTTCCGGGTGGGCCAGCGCCAGTCGCAGGCCGGTAGGGGCGCCGTAGTCGAAGACATAGAGGGCATAGCGCTTCAGGCCCAGTTTCTCGACGAAGGCACCTAGGGTGACGGCCAGGACGTCGAAGCTATAGCGGTATTCGCGCTCCGCCGGCACTTCGGTGAATCCGAAGCCTGGCAGGTCCGGGGCGACGATGTGGAACCGGTCGGCCAGCAGTGGAATCAGGTCGCGGAATTGGTGGGAGGAACTGGGATAGCCGTGGATCAACAGTAGGGTGGGGGACGCCGGGTCTCCAGCTTCGCGATAGAAGACACGAACGCCATCGGCTTCTACGAAGCGGTTGCGGACCGGGATATGGGCGAGGGGCGAGGTCATGGCGGCTTTTTCTCCGTAACTGGTGTTGCGTTGATGAATGGTTACAAGGTCTGAGTATGATCTCAGCATGTAACCTGTCAACGTTTTTTATAAAGGTTACCTTGGTCGCTCGTCGTAACTGCACATGGACGTCTTATGGGGTTACACTTCAAGGCATTCCTTTCACGGAGTGCCACCATGACTGACACCACAGTTACCGCCCCAAGCGAGCCCCTGGTGCTGGCTGACCATCCGGTCCTCGACATGCTCAATACGCGAGCCGTGGTAGACAGTGCTCCATTCGAGTTCTGGCGCAGCGATGCAGATGTGCAGGCGTGGCTGGTGCGCACGGGATGGAAATTGCCTGCCGCGAGCTTTCCTCAAGGGGAGTTGCTGCAAGCGGCGTTGACCCTGCGGGAAGCGGTGCGCGAGCTGGTAGAACAGCGCAAGGCCGGCGAACACGGCCGCCCCACCGTACTCAATCGGTTCCTGGCCACCCCCAGTCGGCTGTGCCTGGACTGGTCAGTTGACGGTGAACCTCGCCTGCATAGGCTGCGCGACCGTGCAACGGCCGAGCAGTATCTGGCGCCCCTGGCGGAGGCAGCGGCGGAATTACTCGTGGAAGGCGACTTCAACCTGGTGAGGGTCTGTGAGCACCCGGACTGCGTGCTGTGGTTCTACGATCGCACTAAATCTCATCGGCGCCGGTGGTGCAGCATGGCCCTGTGCGGAAACCGCCATAAGGTTGCTGAGTTCCGCAAGCGCAAGCAGCAGTGAGGGGGAGGTAGGGCGCCGCGCCGGACTTCTAGCCGGGGTATTCCTGATTTTTCGATTGCGATAGGGAGGGCCGGCGATCCCGGCCGACCTGCGGCTGATTCAGGTCAGGCCACAACTGCAACTCCGATGAACGGTCGGCTATTGGCGCGATTTGCGAAGGCACTGACACGCAATGAAAAGTCTCGAGGTGGCGATGGCGGCACACTGGGCGCACCTACAACAAGAAATTGCTCCATGCCGGTTCGGCCGGGATGGCGGAGGACCACCATGCGCCACTATCTCGCTTTCCTCATTGCACCTGCTCTGCTGGGCGCCATGCTTCTGGCTTCTCTGCTGAGCGACCCGCAAGCTCACTACTCGAACGCTGCCTTCGGCGTTCCACTGGTCAGCCTCGGCGAGATCTTCCAGTAACCGTCGTTACCGCCCAGACGGTCGCACTGAAGCCGGTTCAGAGCGGCCCGACTTCCGTCTTGCCATCACTTCGATCGTTCATCCAGCGCAGGACCTGCTCGCCGAATTCCGGGGGAGCCTTGCGCGCCACGCGGCGGACCAGATCGAGCACGGTCTGCTGGGCCAGCGCTTCTTCCATGCGCTGCTGGGCCTGCATCATCACCGCGTGAATGGAGCAGGGGCCCATCGTGGCCCAATCCGGCGCAGGGCAGTTGCCGTCGAAAAGCGCACAGCGCTCCCGCACGTCCCGACACTCGAAAATCTGCTTGTCCCCGTCGATGGCGCGGACGATGTCCAGCACCGTGATCTCGTCCGCCGGCCGTGCCAGGCGGAAACCGCCGCGCACGCCTTCGGTGGCCTTCACCAGTCCCGCCTTGGCCAGGCGGGTGAAGACCTTGGCCAGCAATTCCGGGGGAACGCCCTGCAGCTCAGCCAGGGCGCGCACGCTGGCTTCGCGGCCATCGCCTTTCTCGTCTGTCAGGTAGAGGAGGCAGTGGATGCCGTACTCAACCCCCGCGCTATACAACGCCATTTATAACTCCGACTACTACAATCGCCTTTATTGGGCCTTTCTTTGACGCCATGCCGTTTTCAGGATGGCTTGCACGCGGTGCTATCACGTCCGGCAATGGCTCAATGCTAATGGGTCTGCGGTAATAGACCCAGATTTATTGAGGTCTGGAAACGATGATGGCGACGAGCGGGGCACCGGGCAAGAAAAAAAGCTTGCCGATTTTAACTGCGATCAATACAGTCGTAGTTAGTCGGTGTGGTTCGAGACAAGAACCTCAGAATCCGGCAGGACCATGTCGGGCGTGCCTGCCCGCGAGAACCTCACTTTTCGCCTTGTGGAGATACCCATGAAACAACGCATCCTGATCGTCGGCGCCGGCTTCGGCGGCATGTGGAGTGCCCTGAGCGCAGCCCGTCTGCTGGACCAGCATGGTCGCGACGATGTCGAGGTGGCGGTACTTGCGCCCCAGGCCGAACTGCGGATCCGTCCGCGCTTCTATGAGCCGGACGTACACAAGATGGTGGCGCCGCTGGGCGAGCTGTTCGACGCGGTGGGCGTGAGCTTCGTGCAGGGCTCTGCCGAGCGCATTGACGTTGAAGGCAAACGGGTGGGCTATCGCAACGCCCATGGCCAGTTCGCCGAACTGGGGTATGACCGCCTGATCCTGGCCACCGGCAGCCAGGTGGTACGTCCGGCGCTTGCCGGTGTCGAGCATGCGTTCGATGTGGATCAGTTGGAAGAAGCCGTGCGCCTGGAACGCCATATACAGAACCTGGCCGAGCGTCCGGCATCGAACAGCCGCAATACCGTGATCGTGGCTGGCGGAGGTTTCACCGGTATCGAGGCCGCCGCGGAAATGCCGGCGCGTCTGCGAGCAGCGCTGGGGGAGGGCGCCGATGTGCGGGTGATCGTCGTTGACCGTGGCAGTGAGATCGGCGCGGCACTGGGCGAAGGGCCGCGTGGCGCCATCGCCGAGGCATCCGCCGAACTGGGCCTGGAATGGCGCCTGAACAGCGCCGTGGCCTCTGTTGATACCCGTGGCGTGACGCTGGCCAGCGGTGAGCGCATCGACGCCGACACCGTGGTCTGGACCGTGGGCGTGCGAGCCAGCTCGCTGACCGAGCAGGTTCCGGCGGAGCGTGATGGCCAGGGCCGCCTGCACGTCGACGCCAACCTGCAAGTGCCGGGATTCGGCGGCCTGTTCGCCACCGGCGACGTGGCCAAGGCGGCGTGCGATGACGAGGGGAACCACGCACTGATGTCCTGCCAGCACGCCATCGCCCTGGGGCGTTCGGCCGGCAACAACGCGGCGGCGAGCCTGCTGGGCGTGGAGCCCATCCCGTATAGCCAGCCCAAATACGTGACCTGCCTGGACCTCGGCGCCTGGGGGGCGGTATTCACCGAAGGCTGGGACCGCCAGATCAAGTTCGAGCGCCAGGAAGGCAAGGCCATCAAGCAGCAGATCAACGGCTTCTGGATCTACCCGCCGGCGGCTGATCGCGCTGTCGCACTGGCCGCAGCTGATCCACTGATCCCGGTTGTGGCCTGATCACTGACGGGTAACCACTCGCTGCCACGCCGTCCTGCGCGGTGTGGCAGCCGGTTTCTGGGCGGGGCTGCGGCTGGCCGGGTTGCCCGAATGACCTAGGCCATGCTTCCCGACTTGCACGCGGCTCATGGCGATTGATAGCCTTCCGGGCCTGAAAACAAGCAGGCCCGGGTATGGTGATCAGGGTTGTCGAAGCACAAGAAGTAGATCAGCAGCGGATAGCCATTCCGGGTTGGGAGCAGCAGTACACGCAGATGTCTGCCGGGCGATTTTCGGGGCGGATCCTGCATGCCGAAGTCGAGGGGATCGAGCTCTATGAAGAGCAGATGAACCTCCGCGTGGAGCAGGAGTTCCATGCGCCGTCCGGCGCCCTGGTCTTCAGCTTCGACATGTCGGAGAACACGCTCTACCTGCTCGATGGCGAGACCCGCAACGCCTGGGTCACGCCGGAGAACTATCGCGAGGTGGCCGTGGTGATCAAGGAGGCGGTGCAGTGGGGCCAGCCGCTCGATGCATTCGCCGACCTGGTGCTGACACCGCTTCGGTCCGATAGCTGCAGGTCGGTCGCGGCCTCACTCAGTAACATGCTCACCGGCGCATCCAGCGGCCAGCATCCTATGGATGCCCCCGGTATCGCGCAAACCATCGTGTCCGACTGTTTCTCCCTGCTCTGCGAGGCTCCGCTCGGCGACGAGCACCGGTCGCGTTCCAGCGTCCAGGCCAAGCGTGTCGTGCAACGGGTCAAGGAAGTGGTGAACGATTGTCCCGAAGAGAACTTCGGGATGACCGAGTTGGCCGCGAAAGTAGGCGTCTCGCCGCGTAGCCTGCAGCAGTGCTTCCTGCGCTATGCCGGCGTTCCGCCCATCGTGTGGCTCAGAAACCGTCGACTGAACGCGGCTCGCCGCGATTTGCTCGGGGCCGCTGAGTCGGGCATGAGCGTGGCCGAGGTGGCCATGAAATGGTCGTTCTGGCACCTGGGCCGCTTCTCCCAGTCCTACCACGCGCTCTTCGGCGAGTACCCCAAGACGACCATCAAGCAGCGCTGCCGGCCCTAAGGGGCCGCGCACAGCAAGAATTCATCTCTGAGTTCAGATCGTAGGATGGGTAGAGCGGAGCGAAACCCATGCTGTCGGCTCGATTTCGGCGGGTTTCGCAGGCTCGCGAAACACCGCTCGACCCATCCTGCTTGAGCGTCTTTGCCGCCAGCGGATGCACAAAGAAAAGCCCCCTTGTCGGGGGCTTTTCAGTACGTGGCGCGGGTATTCGTCAGCCCAGTATTTCCCGTATCCGATACCACGCCATACCCAGCGCCAGCAGCGGGGAGCGCAGCAGCTTGCCGCCGGGGAACGTCAGATGCGGCACCGCACTGAACAGGTCCAGGCCCTGGCTTTGACCGGCATGGATGGCCTCGGCCAGGAGCTTGGCTGACCAGTGCGTGACGTTCAGGCCGTGACCGGAATACCCCTGGGCAAAGAACACATTCGGATGCGCCTTGAGTCGCCCCACCTGCGGGAAGCGATTGGCGGTGATACCGATCATGCCGCCCCACTGGTAGTCGATCCTGACCTGCGCGAGCTGCGGAAAGACCTTGAGCACCTTGGGCCGCATGTAGGCGCCGATGTCCTTCGGGTCCCGCCCCGAGTAGTGGCAGGCCCCGCCGAAGAGCAGGCGCCGATCGGCCGTCAGGCGGTAGTAGTCCAGCCCCACTTTCTGGTCGCACAGCGCCATGTTCTGCGGTATCAGCTCCGAGGCGAGCGACTCGGGAAGCGGTTCGGTGGCCACCACGTAGCTGCCGGCCGGCAGAACCCTGCCGGTCAGCCGCGGCTCGAGTTCATCCAGGTGCGCATTGCAGCCGAGCACGAGGTTATCCGCGATCACCCGGCCTCTGGCGCAGTGGATGACCACGGACTTCCCATGCTCGATGCGCAGGACCGGGCTCTGCTCGAAAATCCGCGCGCCGAACGCGCTCGCCGCCCGGGCCTCGCCTTTCACCAGGTCCAGCGGATGCAGGTGACCCGAGCCCATGTCGACCAGGCCGCCGGCGTAGCAATCGCTGGCCACGACCTCATGCATCTGGCCGGCCCCTACCAGCCGGGTCTGATGCGGGTAGCCCAGCGCATTCAGCTCCTCTTGCTCCTGAGCCATGGCGGCGAACTGAGCAGGGGTGTTGGCCAGCTCGCAGAAGCCCCAGCGCAGGTCGCAGTCGATGTTCAGGTCGCGGATGCGCTCCGCGACCAGGGTCACCGAGTCGAGGCCCGCGCGCTCCAGATAGCGGACACCTTCTTCACCTACGTATTTGGCGAAGCCACTGACATCGTGGCCGATACCGCGTATCAGCTGGCCGCCGTTGCGCCCGCTCGCGCCCCAACCGATTCGCCGGGCTTCCAGCAGCACGACGGAGTGGCCACGCTGGGCCAGCTCCAGTGCGGTGTTGACGCCGGTGAGGCCACCGCCGACGACGCAAACGTCCGCGCGAATGTCCTCCGCGAGCGAGGGATACAGCTGTTTGTCTCGGGCGGTTGCGGCGTAGTAGGACGCCGCATGTTCCTCGGTGCGAGTCATGGGTCGGTCTCGATTCATCGGTTGAACTTGATCTTGCTCCAGCTGCGGGTCATCAGGCGCATGATCCGGGGCGGCGGCGCCTTGGCGATGTACAGCTTGTCGAGCACTTCCTGGCTCGGATAGACCTCCGGGTTGTTCAGCGTGGCGGGGTCCAGGAGCGCCTTCGAGTCGGCGTTGGCATTGGGGTATCCGACGTACTCGCTGATACCGGCGATCACCTTGGGTTCCAGGATGTAGTTGATGAACGCGAACGCCTGGTCCGGGTTCTTGGCATCGGCAGGGATGGCCATCAGGTCGAACCAGAGGTTGGCGCCTTCCTTGGGAATGCTGTAGGCGATCTGGATGCCGTTGTTGGCTTCCTTGGCCCGCGCGGCGGCCTGGAACACGTCTCCGGAGTAGCCGAAGGCCACGCAGATATCGCCGTTGGCGAGGTCGGAGATGTACTTGGACGAATGGAAGTAGGTGACGTAGGGGCGCAGCTCAAGGAGCTTGGCCTCGACCTTGGCGTAGTCGGCCGGGTTCGTGCTGTTGGGGTCGAGCCCCAGGTAGTTGAGCATCGAGGGGATCAGCTCGTCGGCCGAGTCCATGAACGCGACGCCGCACGCCTGGAGCTTCTTGAGGTTCTCCGTTTCGTACAGCACGGACCAGGAGTCGATACGGTCGACGCCCAGCACCTGCTTGACCTTCTCGACGTTGTAGCCGATGCCGTTGGTGCCCCACAGGTAGGGCACCGAGTGGCGGTTGCCCGGGTCGTTCTGTTCGAGCAGCTTGAGCAGCGCCGGGTCGAGGTGCTTCCAGTTGGGCAGCTTGCTCCGGTCGAGCTCCAGGAATACCCCTGCATCCACTTGCCGGGTGAGGAAGTGGTTGGAGGGGACGACGACGTCGTAACCGGTTCTTCCCGCGAGCAGTTTCCCTTCCAGCGTTTCGTTGGAGTCGAAGACGTCGTAGATCGGCTTGATGCCGGTGGTCTTCTGGAATTCGCCCAGGGTGTCGGGGGCAATGTAGTCGGTCCAGTTGTAGACGCTGACCGTCGGTTCAGCGTGGGCGACCTGGGCCATCGTGGCCAGGGCGAAGGGCGCAAGGTAGCGTAGCAGTCTCATATCGACTCCCGTAATTGTTGTTGTGAACGGCGGAGTGGGGGCGGGTTAGACGCTCAGCAGGAGGAACTCTCGCTCCCAGGAGCTGATCACGCGCTTGTAGTTCTCGTGTTCGGTGCGTTTCACGGCGACGTAGCCCTGGACGAACTTGCGACCCAGGTACTCCCCGAGCACTTCGCAGTCCTCCATCTGGGCCAGCGCGTCCTCGATGGTGATCGGCAGGCGCAGGTTGCGGCGCTCGTAGCCACGCCCTTGCACCGGGTTGCTTGGGGCAACCTTCTCGATCATGCCCAGGTATCCGCAAAGCAGGCTGGCGGCCAGTGCGAGGTAGGGGTTGGCATCGGCGCCGGGCAGGCGGTTCTCGACCCGCGTCGCCTCGGCCGAGGCGGGCGGAACGCGCAGCCCCACGGTACGGTTTTCCTCGCCCCACTCGACGTTCACTGGAGCCGAGGTGTCCGGCAGGAAGCGGCGGAAGGAGTTCACGTTCGGCGCGAACATGGGCAGCACCTTCGGAATGTATTTCTGCAGGCCGCCGATGAAGTGGAGGAACAGCTCGCTCTTGGAGCCATCCGCATTGGCGAAGATGTTCTTGCCGGTGGCGACATCCAGCACGCTCTGGTGAATGTGCATCGCGCTGCCCGGCTCATCGGTGATCGGCTTCGCCATGAAGGTCGCGCTCACATCGTGCTTGAGCGCGGCCTCGCGCATGGTGCGCTTGAACACGGTGATCTGGTCGGCCAGGCTCAGCGCGTTGCCGTGACGGAAATTGATCTCCATCTGCGCGGGGCCGTCTTCATGGATCAGCGTGTCCAGGTCCAATCCCTGCGCTTCGCACCAGTCGTAGACATCTTCGAACAGCGGGTCGAACTCGTTGGTGGCATCGATGGAGAAGCTCTGACGGCCGCTCTCCGGGCGCCCCGATCGGCCCACGGGCGCCTCGAGGGGGAAGTCCGGGTCGCCGCTGCGCTTGGTCAGATAGAACTCCATCTCCGGCGCCACGACCGGGCTCCAGCCGTTATCCGCATACAGCTTCAGGACGCGCTTGAGCACGTTGCGCGGCGACAGCTCGATCGGGTTGCCGTACTTGTCGACGGTGTCGTGGATGACCATGGCGGTCGGTTCGAGGGCCCAGGGCACGAGGAAGACGGCGTCGGGGTCGGGGCGGCAGACCATGTCGATGTCGGCTTCGTCCAGCAGGTCGTAGTAGACGTCGTCGTCGACGAAATCACCGGTGACCGTTTGCAGCAGGACGCTTTCCGGGAGTCGCATTCCGCCTTCGCCGAGGAACTTGTTGGTAGGGGAAATCTTGCCGCGGGCGATGCCGGTCAGGTCGCTGACCACGCATTCGACTTCGGTGATTTTTTGTTGTTTCAGCCGTTGCTCCAGTTGCTCGGCGGGGGTGTTCATACAAGCCTCGGAAGGTTCATGGTTGCGGAATGAGAACGCGCCTGCAGCGTTCTGCTGCCAGGCCGCGGGGATAGTTTCGTTCGCAGGGGCGAGCACGTTCTATCCACTTTCCGCACGCATGACCGAGCTGTGTGACAGCTCATCCGGCTAATCTGGCCTGATCACTCCAGCAACTCGCGCTCGAACTCAGCCGCCCCCTGAGTGCTCACGGCCAACAGGGTCAGGGCCGACCGTGCAGCCGGCGAGCGGGTGCAGCAACACGCCAATTGCGGTGCTTCTTGTGAGGGACGATGGCATGGCGGGAGGCCCTCGGGGTCAGTGGGCGTCAGCCGACGGCTGAGAGGGCGGGGCGATCTTGTGCAGCAGGGGAATCAGTGCGACGGCGACCGCGAAGCAGGCACCGATGATCAAAAAAGCGTCGGAGAAGGTGAGCGTCTGAGCCTCACGGAACGTGAGGTTCCAGAGCTGTCGCAAGGCTTGTTCGCTGTACTGCCCGGACGCATCCAGATGCGGTGCCAGCCAGTTGTTGAGCGCTTCGTTGCTGGCGTTCAGGTGCTCGGCCAGGCGCAGGAAGTGCAGGTTGGTGCGGTCGTTGAGGATGGTGGCGCAAGCGGCGATTCCAATCGCACCACCCAGGTTGCGCATCAGGTTGAACAAACCCGAGGCGAGCTTGAGTCGTGCGGGTGGCAACGAGCCCAGGGCCAGGGTGACGGTGGGTGCCACGGCGAATTGCTGGGCCATGCCGCGCAGGGCCTGAGGGAGCAGGAGTTGAGCCGCACCCCAATCGTGGGTGATCGGAGAAAACTCCCACATCGACAGGCAGAACAGGACCATGCCCAGCGCCAGCAGCCAGCGCAGGTCGAAGCGCCGCGCCAGGGCTGCGTACAGCGGAATGGTCATGACCTGGAAAATGCCCGTGGAGAACACCGCCAGGCCGATGTCCAGGGCGCCGTAGCCGCGTACCCGGCCGAGGAACAACGGGGTGAGGTAGATGGTGGCGAAGATGCCGATACCGGTGATGAAGGAGAACAGGCAGCCCAGGGCGAAGTTGCGTTCGCGCAGAGCGCGCAGGTCGACAATCGGGTTGGTCGAGGTGAGGCTGCGGTAGATGAAGGCGATACCGCAGAGGCCGGAGATCCACGCGGTGAGCAGGATGGTGTCATCGCTGAACCAGTTCCAGCGCGGGCCTTCTTCCATGGTGTATTCGAGGCAGCCGAGGAACACCGCCATGAGCAGCATGGCCGGGTAGTCGGCGCCCTTGAGCAGAGACAGGTCAGGCTTGTCGAGGCGCACAACGATCGGCACCACGATGGTCACGAGCAGCCCCGGTACCAGGTTGACGTAGAACAGCCAGGGCCAGGAGGCGATGTCGGTGATCCAGCCACCGACCACCGGGCCCAGGGTCGGGGCCAGGGAGGCGATGGCGCCGATGGTGGCGGCCACCAGCACGCGCTGGCGGCCGTCGAAATAGATGAAGCCGGTGGTGAACACCATGGGGATCATCGAGCCGCCGAGGAAGCCCTGCAGGGCGCGGAAGGCGATCATGCTCTGGATGTTCCAGGCCACGGCGCAGAGCAGGCTGGCCAGGGTGAAGCCGAGGGCCGAGCCAGCGAACAGCCAGCGCGTGGAGAACACCTTCGACAGCCAGCCCGACAGCGGGATCACGATGATTTCGGCAATCAGGTAACTGGTCTGTACCCAGGCGGTGTCATCGGCTCCCGCCGATAGACCGCCGCCGATATCACGCAGAGAGGCGGAGACAATCTGGATGTCGATCAGGGCGATGAACATGCCCACGCACATGCAGGCGAAGGCAATTATCTTCTGCCGGGTCGAGAGCTGTTCGACCGGCACCACCTCCGATGACCAGAAGTTCACGGCCGCTGCTCCAGTGCGAGCGCGTCACCGTGCTGCCGCTGTTGTGCCTTGGTATCCACCTCGACCACGACCGAGAGCCCCGGGCGCAGTGCGCCGAGGCGATTGTCGGCCGGGTCGAGTTGGATGCGCACGGGCACGCGCTGAACGATCTTGGTGAAGTTCCCGGTCGCGTTTTCCGGCGGGAGGATGCTGAACTGCGCGCCGGTTGCCGGTGCCAGGCTGTCGAGGTGCCCGTGGAATACCTTGCCTGGCAGTACGTCGGCTTCGACGGTGACGGCTTGTCCGGCCGTCATCCTCGCCAGTTGGTCTTCCTTGAAATTGGCATCGATCCACAGCCCCTGGGCCGGGACGACGGCCAGCAGTTGCGTGCCGGCAGACACATAGCCGCCGACCCGGCCACGGCGATTGCCGATATAGCCGTCTACCGGTGCGCGGAGTTCGGTGTAGCCAAGTTCGAGGCGCGCCAGATCGCGCTTGGCGATGGCTTGCTCAAGAGCGGCGACGGCTTGCTGGCGCTGGCTGTGTATGACGTCGAGCTGACGCTGGGCTGCAAGCAATGTGGCCTGTGCTTTCTCACTGTTGGCGCGTGCAGTCTTCCAGGTCGCTTCGGCACGTTGGGCGCTTTCCACGGAGACAGCGGCACGTTGGACCAGGGTGCGGTAGCGCTTGTCATCGTTCCGTGCCCGGGACTCTTCGGCGGCGGTGGCATCAATGTCGGCCTCGCCCTGGCGGATCACCGCCTGCTGCAACGCGGCCTGGGCATCGATGTTGCCCAGCAGGGCCTCCTCGGCGTGCACCTCACCTTCGGCCTGGGCCAGGGCGGCGCGGTAATCGCGGTCGTCGATGCGCGCGAGCAGGTCGCCGGCGTGGACGAACTGGTTATCGGTCACTGCCAGCTCAGCGATATAGCCGGCCACTCGCGGGCTGATGACGGTGACATCGCCACCCACGTATGCATCGTCCGTTTCTTCGAGGTAACGGCCCGAGGTCCACCAATGGGTGCCATACAGGCCGGCGCCGACCAGGACCAGGCTGGCGGCGGCCAGTTTGAGGAGCGTGCGGGATTTCGGCCGAGCCACGGTGGTGGCCTCGCTGGCGGGGATCTGAGCGGGCTGGTTCATGGCGGTCTCCGGTGAAGTAATTCAGGTGGACGTTGGTCGGGACAGGTCCGTTGGTGACTCGGCAGCGGCTCTTTAACATGTTGCATATCATTCAATCGGGCGAATCGAAGGCGGCTTTCTGATGGAGAAAGTGCGGAGCGCTCGATGAATATGATGGATGTAATTCCATCACGGTTACTTCCATGATGCAAGTGACCTGAAAGTGCTGGGGACAGGCGGTAGGTCTCGGCGGGACAGAGATGGGGAGGCCGAGAAGAACGGTTGCTCCAGGCGCTTTCGCAGCGATCAGCTCAGCGCTGTCTCTGGCTCGGGAAACGCGAAAGAGCGGGCAGGGGTGCTGTCGCGGCTAGGGCGAAGTACGCGATGCCGCGAGCTGACAGGCAGTCCGGTGACACGGTCCACCAGGACAAGGTCCGCAGGCTCCCCGGTGAGGCTGTCCACCAGGATGGTTTGCGCGACGTCCACATTGCCATGGCGATTACCCCATTGAAGCAGGACGAGCATCAGGGAGCGCAGTTCCCGCGCCTTGGCGCTGAGCAGGTACTCGTAACGTGTCGGCTTTTCACTGTAGGCCTGGCGTTCCAGGAGGCCGCCAGCCACCAGATCCTTGAGTCGCCGGGTCAGGGTATTGGTTGGAATCCCCAGGGCCTGGACGAAATCATCGAAGCGGGACGCGCCGTAAAAGGCTTCTCGAAGGATCAGCACATTCCAACTGTCACCGATGACCTCCAGGGCTTGGGCGACGGGGCAGGGCATGTGCTGGAAACTGGTTTTTTTCATGGGGCCTCCGCAAGGGCAGGGGATCGATATCGCGTCGCCGTTGGCGCAATCCGATCTCGGTTTGAGACCTCGAAGGGAGTCGCTTATAGCCCCTCTGCACCGCTACGGAAGGACTGCGGATCAGCATTAGATTATGGTCAAAATATAATTACGACACTTCCATCACGCAAGTGACCATTCATCACCCGCACTCCACCAATCTTCACGTTACTTGCCGTATGGCCGTATCCGCTGCAATCAAGGCTCCTTCCATGTAACCGCCTTGATCTCCGCCGGCCTCGCTGCCGATGAGTTGCAGCCGCTTCTGTCAGGGGGGCATCAGTCATGGGCGCTGTGCCAGCGGGGCGGAGCCTGATCGACACGGGTCGCCAAACAGGCGAGTCAACTGGGCTCGGCAAAGCGCCTTGAGGTCCGCTTCATCCATCGCTCGCCTGCGCTGGGCGCCGATTGCGAAGAAACCGAACAGCGCTGCTGCCTCGTCATCGCTGGCGTCGTGAATCTCACCGAGCTGGCCGCTGGCAACATCCAGATAGAACTGCGCTCTGTTGGCTGCCAGTTGCTTGCGGAAGTCGTCGAACACTTCGATGGGAAGACCGCCTGGATTTGCCGGGGTCTTCACCATGATCGGTGGCACCGCTATGCACAACGTTGCGCAGATCCAGGTGTTGCACCAATGCCGCGACGTCTGCCGCGTAGTGGTCCATGTCGTGGCCGTCGGTCACCTGAGAAGACCGGCCGTGACCGCGCCGATCGTGCACGATGACGCGATAGCCTTGCCCAACGAAGACCAGGGCCTGGCTATCCCATTCGTCACTGCTGAGGGGCCAGCATGGTGGAGCACGATTGGCTGGCCGCTCTTCGGACCCCAGTCCTTGTAGAAGAGGTCAACGCCATGGAGTCAGTCCGCGATCTGATGTTTCGAAGTCAGCTGAAGGTCAGGCTTGCCGCCTACTGGAACGATGAAACGCTTGACGTGGAGTCGGATAGCCGCCGCGAATGCGTTCGAAGAAACTGCGGTATTCGTCGAGCGCCGCTGCTTTCGCGGCGGAAAGGCGTTCGAATTCCAGAACCTGGGCAGCCGTCCAAGGCACCATCGCCTGCTCAAGAAAATCCACCATGGCGATGTGGCACGCAGAGGCGTTCAACGAGAGGCGGCGCGGTTCGGCCCAACTGAAAGGATTGTCCACTGGAGGCTCCTCCTACGCCGTTGAAGTTCCGGCACGCATTCAAAGCCCTAGACCACAACCGGCTGGCCGTACCAGGCCGCATGTCGAAATACGACCAAAGTCTGATGCGGCGAGTTCGACCTTCACCTTGTCCTCTGGCGATCCAGGACCAGATTGATAGTTCCATCCGCATCGGATGAGACATAGGGATCAAGTGTCGGAAACCTCTCCGCTGCGCGCTCCAACAGGAATTCTCCGGCTTGCCGGATGCGCTCGCGGGTCGGGTTGGCAAGCCGGATGCTTGTCCTCACGAACCCGCTCGCCTCCACATCAGCAGCCGCTTGTTCGAACAGTTCTTCCAGAAGGACCAAGGTCTTTCTATCCATGCGTTTGCCCTTAGACGCGATGCTCCGCGTCGATCCCAGGTTGCCGGGATCGATGCTCTACGCCCTGGGTATCGGGAAGCCATGGCGGTCTGACTGCTGCCCATGCAAGGGACGCACCTGAACTGATCGTTGGGGAACAGCGGTCAGCGCGAATACCGGCAGCCGCTCAGGCAGGCCGAGCAGCAGAGGAGGGGCGGGGCGTGGTTCCGGACCTGCAAGTCGAACGCTGGGTGTGGAGGCCCGATTCCGGTCAGGGGTTACCCCATCTTCGGGGACAGAAAGTCGGAATCCATGCGGGCTTTGGGAGTCCCAGCATTTTGGCGAGCGTCTCTGTTCAGGCGTTGGCGACCCGCTTCTTCAACGTGTTCTGTGTCTTCCAAGCTTGTTGCGCTTGGAGGCGCCGAATGGAGACCGGTACATCCAGGCTATGCCGTAGGTCGAGGTCGGAGATCGCCGCTTGCGCATATTTGGTTCGCGTGCGAATCTTTTACATACTTCGTATGCGAAGTATGTTTGCGATCAGCGGCGCCTCCCGGTTACCGGTTGTTCCGCCGCCACCCCCAGCACCAAAAATCCAGGAGACTTGGGCCATGACATCTGAAGTGACTACCGAGCTGGTTGGCGGCGTACTGGCCGTCACGCTATCGAGACTGGACAAGAAGAACGCGCTCACGAATGGCATGTACGGCGCCCTGGCAGACGCCATCCAACGAGCCGAGAGCGACGCAGACGTGCGCGTCGTGCTGATCCAGGCCGATGGCGAGCTCTTCACGTCAGGAAACGACCTGGGCGAGTTCGCCGAGCAGGCCACGGGCAAGGGGCCGGCTGAACTGAATGTTCTGCGTTTCCTCCAGAACCTCGCAGTGACCACGATTCCGATCGTCGCAGCCGTGCAAGGCAAGGCGGTGGGTGTGGGTACAACCATGCTCCTGCACTGCGATTACGTAGTGCTCAGCGAGGATGCGCAGCTCTCCGCGCCCTTTGTGAATCTGGCTCTGGTTCCGGAAGCTGGGTCGAGCTACCTCTTGCCGGCACGCACCGGTCATGTGCGGGCCTTCCAATTGTTCTCGCTGGGCGAGTCGATTGATGCGAAGAGCGCCGTGGCGTGGGGCATCGCGAACACTGTGGTTCCTGGCGAGGACCTACGCACCGAGGCCAGGCGTGTTGCAGAGAAGCTGGCGACCAAGCCACTCGGGTCGTTGAAGGCAACGAAACAGCTCATGCGGGATCCGCAACGGCTACTCGCTCAAATCGATGCAGAGTCGCTCGTTTTCGCCGAGCGATTGAAGAGTGCGGAAGCCAGAGAGGCGTTCACGGCCTTTGCGCAGAAGCGTCAGCCCGACTTCTCGACGATTCGCTAGCTACGCGGGTGCCTCGCCGGCTCACGCACAGGGCGGTCGCGTGGCCGGCGGGATTACTACTCGTCCGCAGCGGGAAACTTGTCCTGCAGGCTCTGCAGCCACCTTGCGACCACCTCGATTTCAGCTTCGCTGAAGCCGTCGGCCAGCAACGCGTTCATCTTTGCGAGATTCGCCTTGGAACGCTCGGCTGCAGTCTTTCCTTGATCGGTCAACCATAGCCGCCAGACTCGACCATCAGTTTCGTCGCGCCGCCGCTCGATCAACCCCAGGACTTCCATTCGGTCTGCCAGGCCGCTCATGCCGGGCAGGCCGAGATCCAACGCTGCGGCTGCCTCGCTCATCAAGGCTCCGTCCTGCTTATCAAGAAAGAACAGGAGGCCTGACTGCGAGGGAGTCACGCCGCCTTCGGGGGTGCTTGCCTGGGACCAGCGGTGCAATCTTCGTTGCCCTGCGTTGAGTAGGTAAACCAATCGATGTTTCATCGTTTTCTCGCCGCGTTGTCATGCTTGCTTCGGACAGACGCCGTGGGTTGCTGTTATTAGCTTCAGCGATGTGGGTCGCAGAACCCGGTTGTGCTGTAGCGCTTCTCACGAGCAGAGAAAACTTCGCACGCGAATAAGTGATCTCATTTTCGTAAGGGGGAAAGGTCGGGTCAAGTCAGGCAGCTTGAGGGGCGAAGCAAGGCTGGCGTGACGGGAAGCGCGTCTTTGGTCGATGGTGGGGCGTCCAACACTCGAACCTGGGGAAGTGGACCCGGGTAGTGGTGGCAGCGGATCAGGTTCAGGAGATTGACCTAAACTCCATCTTCCACCCATTCCAGTGCGGAGAAACCCCCATGACACAGGCCGGCACTCTTCTCGCCAGTGCGCTGCTCACAGTTCTTTCGCAAGTTGCCTACGCCGCTGAGGAAGCAGCGTTCAACCCCGTGGAAATGATCAGCGCCTTCGAAGGCACATTCGGCGTCCACCCGGGACTCAGGCGCAATCACGCCAAGGGGACCTGTGCAGTAGGGGAGTTCATCGGCATCGCGGACGGCGCCAAGTACAGCCGATCGGCCTTGTTCAGCGGCCAGGCCATTCCGGTAATTGCGCGCTTCTCCCTGGATGGCGGCAATCCCCAGCAATCGGATGCCGCCAAGGCCGTGCAGGGCATGGCCCTGGAATTCAAGCTGCCCGGCGGAGGGCTCCAGCACATGACCATGGTCAACGTGCCGGTTTTCTTCGCCACGCCGGAAGGCTTTCGCGACCTGGTCCTGGCGTTGAAGCCTGATCCGACCACCGGCGCGCCCAATCCCGAGGTGTTCAAGGCGTTTACGGCCAAGCACCCGGACTTCAATCCGCTGGGAGCAGCGATACAGGGCCGCAATCCCTTTGTGGGCTTTGACACCAGTTTCTACAACAGCCTCCATGCGTTCTGGTTTGTCGACAAGAACGACAAAAAGACCCTCGTGCGTTGGCATTTCGAGCCCGTGGACGGGGTGAAGAACCTCACCGACGAGGAAGCCAGCAAGGCGCCGGCCAACTACCTGGAGCCAGCGCTGATCGCCCGTACCCAGAAGTCCCCAGCGAAATGGGACATGTACATCACCCTCGGCCAGCCGGGGGACGCCGAGAATGATCCTTCCAAGCTCTGGCCGGCCGATCGCCAGAAGGTCAAGGTTGGCACCCTGGCGATCACCCAGGCCATGGCTCAGAAAGACGGCAGCTGCGGCCCCATCAATTTCGACCCCATTGTGGTGGCTGACGGCATCCAGATCACTGACGACCCGGTCCTGAAGGCACGCTCTTCGTCCTATGCCGTGTCGTTCGGCAAGCGCATGTCCGGGCAGTAGCCGGGTTCGCTGATCGACACTGCGTACCTCAAACGCCAAGCCAACTCGGGCATACGCATCTGTGAGGCGTTGCCCGAGACAGGGGCCACCACACAAGCCAGAGGCACGTGTTTATCCGTTCTCCTCGGGCATACCTTTCAGGTTCGCAGGATTCAGATCAGCACTGGTCGACATCCACAACGGCCTGGGCGAAGGCCTGCGGTGCTTTTCCCCGCGCCTGCGGGAGCCGTCTAATCCGTCCGATAACCGCCCACTCCGCCTCACTTTCTGTCCTCTCCAACCGCTCTAGATCGGGCGCGCACGCCATTGTTCGCGAAGCACGAACACTCAAATCGCTGAAACCGGAATTGTTGGCGGAGGAGGGCACTTGTAGCTTGCGAACCAACCGGACAGCCAGGCCTGCACTGCCAGCAGGGCCTGCGCCGGCATCAGGCTGACTAATAACAACAAGGTAGCTGCCATGATTCCTCGCAAGCATCGTTCTGCAATCTCCCTGTTCGCCCCGGTCCTGGCGGCCGCCGCGTTGTTTCCCCATGTTACCCAGGCTGCCGAGCCGGGGCCGTCCGGCTCGCTGTTCCGCAGTGCCTTTGGCGATGCCCTGGAAAAGGATTACGGCATCAAGGTCCATGGCTGGGCCCAGGCCGGCTGGATCTACAACGACAACGGCAGTGATGACGTGAGCAAGCAGGCCTTCTTCAACAACGACGAAGGCTTCAACCTCAACCAGTTCGCTCTGGCCATCGAGAAGACGCCCAAGGGCAACGTGGTGGGCCGTGTCGGACCGTTCCCGGGACCGATGCCGCAGGAAGCCGACTGGGGCTTCAACGTCACCGCGCTCTACGGCAAGGACGCGCGCTTCTTCAAGACCTACGGGTTCGACGAAGACTTCGGCGTCAACCGCAGCGCCGACGCCAACGACGAGAATTTCAACATCGCCCAGGCGTACCTGGACTTCTACATCCCGGTGCTCGGCGGCTCCAACCTGATGCTCGGTGTCTTCCACACCCCGCTGGAGAACGAGATCGGCTTCGCCCTGGGCAGCCCGGCCCCGGCGGACTTCTACAGCCACACCTATTCCTTCATGCATGGCCCGGCCAAGCACACCGGCGCGCTGTACTCCTTCAAGCTGCCCCAGGAAGAGGGCGGCAGCATGCTCGGCTTCGAGTTGGGCGTGGTGCAGGGGTGGAACAACATGCAGGACCCCAATGGCGACCCGGACGTGATCGCCAACGTGCGCTGGCGCTCGGCGGACTTCCGTACCTGGGTGGACTGGGAAAACATCTACGGTAACGGCGCGGGCGACAGTTTTGCCGAGTGCGCCTGCGGCTCGCCCATCCCGGCTGGGACCGAGGACGATGACCTGACCCGCTACGCCTCCTACCTGACGGTTTCCCATGTGCTCGACGAGCGCAACCGTGTCGCCGTCGAGTTCAACTACGGCCAGCAGGAAGACGCCGCCTTGGCCGGTTTTGCCAACAAGCACAACGCCCACTGGTACGGCACGGACGTCAACTGGTACCACCGCCTGGGCGGCAATCTGATGTGGAACAGCCGCGCCGAGTGGTTCTACACCGATGCCCCGGTGCACGTGGTAATGGCCAACATCGACCCACAGACCGGCATCCCCGATCCGAGCTGGGGCAGCTTCTACGGCATCACCACCAACCTGGCGTGGACGCCGGTGCCCAACGTCCGCCTGCGCCCCGAGCTGCGCTACGACATTCACAGCGGCAGCGGCCGCGACGCGTTCGGCGACGGCCGCGAAGACAGCCAACTGGTCGGTTCCTTCGACATCACCGTCTTCTTCTGATCCGGCACCCACCCAACTGCCATCCCGGCTGGCCCCTGTGGGTGCCGTGCCGGACCTCATCCTCCAGTCGAGGTCTCCATCATGGACAACAACAAGAAACTCCTCGGTGCCGGGCTCTCCCGGCGTGATTTCCTGCGGGCCAGCGGCGTCGTGGCTGGCGGCTCGTTGCTCGCAGGCTTTTCTTCAGCCCCGCTGCTGGCGGCGGAAAAGGTCATCCGCATTGGTTACGTCAGTCCGCAGACCGGGCCGCTGGCCCCCTTCGCCGCAGCGGACACGTACATCATCGAGAGCCTGGCGTCGGTGCTGAAGAACAGCATCACCGTGGGCGGCCAGCGCTGCCGCCTTGAGGTGATCGTCAAGGACAGCCAGTCCAACCCCAACCGCGCCGCCGAAGTGGCCAACGAACTGATCCTCTCCGACGGCGTCGACTTGATGCTGGTGTCGTCCACCCCGGAGACCACCAACCCGGTGTCGGATCAGTGTGAGATCAACGAGGTCCCCTGCATCTCCACCGTGGCGCCCTGGCAGCCCTGGTTCTTCACCCGCGGTGGCAAGCCTGACGAAGGCTTCCAGTGGACGTACCACTTCTTCTGGGGCCTGGAAGACGTGATCGCCACTTACACCGCCATGTGGGGCGGAATGGGCAGCAACAAGGTGATCGGTGGTCTGTTCCCCAATGACGGCGACGGCAATGCCTGGGGCGACAGCAAGCTGGGCTTCCCGCCGGTGCTGGCGCAGAAGGGTTTCCAACTGGTGGACCCGGGCCGCTTCCAGAGCCTGACCGACGACTTCTCCGCGCAGATTTCCGCCTTCAAGAAGGCTGAGGCAGAGATCGTCACCGGCGTGGTCATTCCGCCGGACCTCACCACCTTCTGGACCCAGGCGCGCCAGCAGGGCTTCCAGCCAAAGGCCATGTCGGTGGGCAAGGCGCTGCTGTTCCCCTCGGCAGTAGAGGCCCTGGGCAAGGACGGGCACAACCTCTCCACGGAAATCTGGTGGAGCCCGAGTCATCCCTTCGCGTCCTCGCTCAATGGTCTCACCGCCGGGCAACTGGCCGAGCGTTACACCAAGGCCACCGGCAAACAGTGGACCCAGCCGCTGGGCTTCGTCCATGCGCTGTTCGAGCTGGCGGTGGACATCCTCCAGCGCACCGAGGAAGTGGGTAATCCCGAAGCCACCCGCGATGCGCTGCTGAAGACGGAACTCAATACCGTGGTCGGTCCTGTGAGCTGGAAGAACGGCCCGGTGAAGAACGTCGCCAAGACCCCGCTGGTGTCCGGCCAGTGGCGCCTGGGTGGGCCCTTCACCTACGACCTGGTGATCACCAGCAACCAGACCGCGCCGCAGATTCCCCTCGGAGGGGAGATGCAGGCGATCACCTACGGCGGCTGATTTCCTACCCCCTCTCCCCAGCCCTCTCCCCCATGGGGGAGAGGGAGTCGTATGAAGCAGGTAACAACCTATGCAACAACTCCTCGTACTGGAGCAGGTGCACAAGAGCTACGGCTCGGTGAAGGTGACCGACGATCTCAGCCTGGCCCTGGCGCCGGGCGAGGCGCTGGGCATCATCGGGCCGAATGGCGCAGGCAAGAGCACGCTGTTCAACCTGATCGCCGGGGGTGTGGCCGCCGACAGCGGACGCATTCATTTTCAGGGAGACGATGTCACCCGCGAGCCAGTGTTCAAGCGCTGCCAGCGTGGCATTGGCCGCTCTCACCAGATCCCCCATCCGTTCGTGAAAATGACGGTGTTCGAGAACCTGCTGGTGGGCGCCACTTTCGGTGCTGGGCAGTCGGAGAAGGACAGCTACGCCTGGTGCGCGCACATCCTCGAACTCACCGGCCTGATGAAGAAGGCCAACGTCCTGGCCGGTTCGCTCACGCTGCTGGAGCGCAAGCGCCTGGAAATGGCCCGTGCCCTGGCCACCCGGCCGCAACTGTTGTTGTTGGACGAGATCGCCGGCGGCCTCACTGAACCGGAGTGCCACGAACTCGTGGGGACCATCCAGGGCATCCACCGTTCCGGCACCGCGATCATCTGGATCGAGCACATCGTCCATGCGCTGCTGGCGGTGGTCGGCCGTCTGGCGGTGATCAACTTCGGCCGCAAGCTGGACGAGGGCGAGCCCAATGCGGTGATGGCCAATCCGAAGGTCCAGGAAATCTACATGGGCATCGGGAGCTGAAGCCATGCTGACGATCCGCAAACTGCGCGCCGGCTACGGCGACTTCCAGGCGCTGTTCGGCATCGACCTGGACCTGGCGGCAGGGGAAACCGTCGCCATCATCGGCTCCAATGGCGCCGGCAAATCCACCTTCCTGCGCTCTCTGGCCGGGCTGATCCGAAACGATCCCGGCGCCATTCGCTTCAAGGACGAGTACATCGGCAGCCTGCCGGCCAACCGGGTACTGGAGCGCGGCATCGCCCTGGTGCCGGAGGGCCGCAAGCTGTTCCCCTCGCTGAGTGTCGAGGAGAACCTGCTGATCGGCGCCTACAGCAAGCGCCAGGGCGCCTGGAACCTGCAGCGCATCTACGGCCTGTTCCCGGTGTTGGAGAAGCTGCGCAAGCGCCCGGGTACCGCGCTGTCCGGCGGCCAGCAGCAGATGGTCGCCATCGGCCGCGCGCTGATGTCGAGCCCGAGCCTGCTGCTCTGCGACGAGATCAGCCTTGGTCTCGCGCCCACCACCATCAAGGACATCTACGCCGCGCTGCCATCGATCAAGGCCGATGGCACGGCGGTGATCCTGGTCGAGCAGGACATCAACCAGGCCCTCAGCGTCGCGGACCGCTTCTACTGCTTCCAGGAAGGGCGCATTTCCCTGTCCGGCAAGCCCGGCGAGGTGAGCAAGGATCAGATCAAGGCGGCCTATTTCGGCCTGGCGGAGGCATGACGATGGAATGGCTCAATACCCTGGTGCAGGGCGTGCTGCTCGGCGGCCTCTACGCGATGTTCGCGGTCGGTCTGTCGTTGATGTTCGGCATCATGCGCCTGGTCAACATCGCCCATGGCGACTTCATCGTGCTGGCGTCCTACTTGGCCCTGGTGGTGGTGGAAGTGCTCGGACTGTCGCCCTTGGCCAGCCTGGTGCTGGTGGTGCCGGTGATGTTCGTGGTCGGCTACTGCCTGCAGCGCCAATTGCTCAACCGCACCCTCGGCAATGACATCCTGCCGCCACTGCTGGTGACCTTCGGCCTGTCGATCATCCTGCAGAACGTGCTGTTGGAGTTCTTTAGCGCCGACAGCCAGAAACTCTCCCAGGGTGAGTTGGAAGTTGCCAGCGTGGCCGTGGGCGGGCTCAGCCTCGGCGTGATGCCGCTGCTGGTGTTTGGCTGTGCCCTGGCGGTGATCGGTGGATTGCAGTTGCTGTTCTACAAGACCCGCCTGGGCCGCGCCTTCCGCGCCACCTCGGATGACCAGTCCACCGCGCAACTGATGGGCATCGACAACCGCCATATCTTCGGCCTGGCCATGGCGCTGGCGATGGCGGTGGTGTCCATCGCAGGGGTGTTCCTGGCAGTCCGTACCAGCTTCGACCCCAGCGTCGGCCCGGCGCGCCTGCTTTACGGTTTCGAGGCGGTGATCATCGGCGGCCTCGGCAGCCTCTGGGGCACCCTGGCCGGTGGCGTGATCCTCGGCGTCGCCCAGGCGGTGGGCGCGCGCATCGATCCGGGCTGGCAGATCCTGGCGGGCCACCTGGTGTTCCTGCTGATCCTGGTTTTCCGCCCGCGTGGCCTATTTCCCCGGAGTGTCGACTGATGAATGCGATGAACAATGCCTACGCCGTCCAGCGGGCCACCCGCAGCAGCCAGGTGGGCCTGGCGATGCTGGGCGTGCTGGTCCTGCTGCTGGCATCCCTGCCGTTCTGGGCCGACCGCGCCGTGCTCCGGCTGGTCGTGGAGTTCGCTTACTACCTGGCGCTGGCGCAGATGTGGAACCTGCTGGCGGGCTATGCCGGAATGGTTTCGGTGGGCCAGCAGGCCTTCGTCGGCCTCGGCGGCTACCTGCTGTTCGTGCTGGCCTCGCAGCTGGGCGTTCCGCCGCTGGCGGCGGTGTTCCTGTCCGGCCTTGTCGTGGCGCTGCTGGCCGTGCCCACGGCCCTGGTGCTGTTCCGCCTGCGCGGCGCTTACTTCGCCATTGGCACCTGGGTGGTGGCCGAGGTGTTCCGCCTGGGGCTTGCCCAGGTGGGGAGCCTGGGCGGCGGTTCCGGGCAAAGCCTGCCGGCGTCCATCGTTCGGCAGATCGGCAGCAGCCGCGATGGCCGCGAGATGCTGCTGTACTTCAGCGCCCTGGCCATCGCCGTGGCGGCCGTACTGGTGGTGTACCTGCTGCTGCGTTCGCGTCAGGGCCTGGCCCTGACGGCCATCCGCGATTCGGAGCCTGCCTCCGGCAGCCTGGGTATCAACGTATTCCGCACCAAACTGATGGTCTACGTGCTGGCTGCGTGCTGCACCGGCGTGGTGGGCGCACTGATCTTCCTGCAGAAGCTGCGCATCTCCCCTGACGCCGCCTTCAGCGTGCAGGACTGGACCGCCGCGGTGATATTCATCGTCATCATTGGCGGCATCGGGACACTGGAGGGGCCGCTGATCGGCACCCTGATCTACTTCGTGCTGCGCAGTTGCTTTGCCGAATTCGGCGCGCTGTACATGATCATCCTCGGCAGTGTGGCGGTGGTGATGATGCTGAAAGCGCCCCAGGGCGTCTGGGGGCTGGTGAGCGAACGGTTGGGCTGGCAGTTGTTCCCGATGCAGCGGCGGTTGGTGAGCGGCTGAGGTCTTGGCTTTTACCTTGCGGGAGCGAATCGATTCGCGATGGGCAATACCGGGCTGCATTGCTGCCCTTTCGCGAATAAATTTGCTCCTACAAGAACAAATACCGTCGAGAAACGAATATGGACCGCTTGCTCAGCATCGAAGCCTTCGTCCGCGTCGCGGAAACCGGCAACTTCGCCAAGGCCGCCCAGCAACTGGGGGTGACCCGCTCAGTCATCAGTCACCGCATCCAGCAGTTGGAGGACTACATCAGCGCGCCGCTGTTCCACCGCAGCACCCGCCATGTGCGGCTGTCGGAGGTAGGGGAGACCTACTACAAGGAATGCGCCGATATGGTGGCGAGCTTCAACAGCCTCACCGAGCAGATGCGCGACCTACGCGCCAAGCCGACCGGCAAGTTGCGCATTCAGATGCTGCCGGGCTTCGCCCTCGGCCACTTCGGCGGTCTGCTGGCCGAATTCACCGAGCGCTACCCGGACATCGAGGTCGACGTCATCGTCAACGACCGGGTGGTGGACCCGATTGAAGAAGGCTTCGACGTCGCCTTCCAGATGTTCCCGCCGATGGCCGAGTCGTTGATCGAGCGCAAGCTGTTTTCCGTGCGCCGGTTGTTCTGTGCTTCCCCGGAATACCTGGAGCGCCATGCGGCGCCCGAAGTGCCGGCGGACCTGCAGGCTCACAAGGTGGCACTCTACGAGGGCTACCCGTCGCGCAACCGATGGGTGTTCAACGGCGACGAGCAGGTTGAGCTCAACCTCACCGGCCAGGTGCGTTCCAATTCCGTGCACCTGCTGCGGGACTACGCCATCACCGGTGCCTGCGTGGTCTGCCTGCCGACATTGGTCGCCAGTGACGACTTGCTGGAAGGCCGCCTGGTGCCGGTGCTGACCGACTATTCGCTGACGGCCTTCAACTTCTCCGCCGTCTACCCAGCCACCCAGCGCCAGGCGCTGAAGGTGCGCACCCTGATCGACTTCCTGGTGGAGCGCACCAGCAATGAGCCAGCCTGGGACCGGCCTCTGCTGGAGCGAGGGTGGGTGAAGGAGTAGGGCGGGTCTCGCCCAATTCCCAGGCCCAGAAAGACTGAAGGCGCCACACGTGGCGCCTTCTGCCTTTCGAGGGTTTGCATACATCGAGATTGCCTGCCTCTGAACGGCTCCGGGATCAGCTGATGCGGTTGGCAGCGGTACGGTCGGAACCCGTTGTGTGCCTACCATTTCCGGCGTTGCTGGCGTCATTGCGCAAAGTTGGAAGGCATCTTGCTCGATTGGTGTAATCGATTCATTCGGCCGATCCGGCGAGCAGCGTCTGTCCATAAGCGACGGCCAGGGATTTCTTCTTGCCGAATCGAATGGTGATCCCGCTGTAAGCGCCGTGCTAGAGCCGCTTCGTCACTGTTCGCGTTTTGCAAACACTGTTGTCGCCTGGCTTGGAATTGTTGGTTGCAGTTGCTGCTCGTAACGTTCACTCACCCACTACAACAACAAACGGTGAATGAAATGAGCACTGCCGCATTCCGTACCGTCTTCGGCTCACTCGACGACCATCGCAAGGGCTCGATCGAGATCATCCAGGGCGAAGCCCGCCACTACGTGTTCTCCAATATCTTCGACGTCGCCAGCCGCTCCACCCCCTACGAAAAGGTGGTGGTCGGCCTGAATCTCGGCTACGTCATCGAGACCTTGCGTGCCGAAGGCACTTCTCCCTGGTACACCGCCGCCCACGACGAATTTGCCATTTCGGTCGACGGCGAAGTGCGGGTGGATTTCCTCAAGCTGGATGAGCCGCTCGCCGATGGCGAGGGCACCCGGCTGGCTGGTGAGCAGCCCAAGGGCCGGCCCATGGGTTACGTGCTGCTAAAGCGCGGCCACCAGACGCTGTTGCCAGCCGGCTGCGCCTATCGCTTTGAAAGTGCACGCCCCGGCGTGTTGCTGCTGCAGACCATCAAGGGACCGCTGTCGGTGGAGAAGTGGGCAGACATCTGCCTGAAGTGACAGCCCCGACCGACGACCAGAAAAAGAGGATATCCACCATGGCCATGCTCGAAACGCCCGACACTTCCGTCAGCTTCGCCGCCGATGAAGTCGAAGCCAGCTTGCCCGATTCCATTACCGGCTACCGCACCTTCAAGCTGGGTGCCTTTACCCTGTCCCGCGACGAATACTTCGTGCGTATCCAGTGGCCGGCCAAGGGCCAGGAACGCTCCCATCTGATTCCCGCCGACGCCTTCCTGCGCGCCACCATGCGTGATGTGGCCTGGGGCTTTTTCTATGGCTGGGTGAACTTCGATGACGTCATCGGCACCCGCAACCACTACGGCAAAGTCGACCTCTACGCCGGTAGTTTCAACGGCGTGCTCAAGGCAGCCGGGGTGGACTACACCGAGCAGTTCGAAACGCCGAAGATCATGGCCACCTTCAAGGCCATCCTGCGCGACTGGACCAACGCCGGATTCGACCCCTTCGCCGCACCGGAAGAAACCGGTAGTGCCTTCGGCCGCAAGAACGGCGACAACATAGAGGCCATCGACCGCTTCCGCGTCGCGACCAAGCGCATGCCCGGTCTGCCGGATGATTCGCCGCTGCGTAACGACCTGCCGGTGAACCGCCAATTCGCCGATGTGCCCCAGGACGAGCCGGAAATCCATGCGGCCGAGGGCTTCGAGGGCGAACTGCATGCATTCAATCTCTACAAGTACCTGTCCCGCTCGGACGTAACCTGGAATCCCTCGGTCAGCTCGGTGTGCAAGGCCAGCCTGTTCTGCCCGACCACTGAGGAATTCATCCTTCCGGTGTTCCACGGCAACGACCGTGTGGAGTGGTTCCTGCAACTGTCCGACGAAATCATCTGGGATGTGGCGGACAAGGACGATGGCACGCCACGCGCTCGCATCACCATGCGTCCCGGCGACATCTGTGCCATGCCGGCGGACATCCGTCACCAGGGTTACTCCACCAAACGCTCCATGTTGCTGGTGTGGGAGAACGCGACGCCGAACCTGCCGCAACGCTACGAGAGCGGTGAGCTGAAGCCGTATCCGGTGGAGTTCTGAGGCCCGCTTTACCCGCTTCCCATCCCTCTCCTCACAGGGGAGGGAGTCCGTCCAACCTACTGGCGCCGCCCTTCGCCTGCGGCGCCCGGAGAGCTTTTTCCATGCAAAACCAACTCTTCATCGGCGGCCGATTCGTTCCGGCCCTGAAGGGCGGGACGATCGAAGTCCTGTCGCCCCACGACGGCTCGCTGATCACCCATATAGCCGCCGCCGAGGCTGAGGACGTGGACCTGGCCGTGGCAGCCGCCAAGCGCGCCTTTCCTGCCTGGGCGGCGCTGTCCGGCGCTGAGCGTGGGCGTCTGTTGCTGAAGCTGGCGGACAAGATCGAAGAACACGCCGAAGAACTGGCCCAACTCGAATCGCTGGACACTGGCCACCCGATCCGCGATTCCCGCAACCTCGACGTGCCGCGCACCGCCGCCTGTTTCCGCTACTTCGGTGGCATGGCCGACAAGATCGAGGGGGCGGTGATTCCGGTGGAAACCGGCTTCCTCAATTACGTGCAGCGCAAGCCCGTTGGTGTCGTCGGACAGATCGTGCCGTGGAACTTCCCGCTGATGTTCACCAGCTGGAAGATGGGACCGGCCCTGGCTGCTGGTAACACAGTGGTGATCAAGCCCTCGGAAATCACGCCACTGTCCACCCTGCGCATCGCTGAACTGATGAAGGAAGTGGGCTTCCCCGATGGCGTGGTCAACGTTGTGCCGGGTTACGGGCAGACCGCCGGCCAGCGCCTGGCCGAGCACGAAGACGTGAGCAAGATCGCCTTCACCGGTTCCACTGCGACCGGTCGGCGCATCGTCGAAGCCTCCCAGGGCAACCTCAAGCGGGTGCAGCTGGAACTGGGCGGGAAGGGCGCCAACATCGTCTTCGAAGATGCTGATCTGGACGCGGCCGTGAACGGCGCGGCCTGGGCCATCTTCCACAACCAGGGCCAGGCCTGCATCGCCGGCTCTCGGCTGGTCCTGCATGAGCGCATCGCCGACGAGTTCCTGGAACGCTTCATCGGCCTGGCCCGCACCATCCGCCTGGGCAGTCCGCTGGACCCGAACACCGAAATGGGGCCATTGACCTCCACGCAGCATCGCGACCGTGTATTGGCCTACGTGGACATCGCCCGTGCCGAGGGCGGCCGTATCCTGACCGGCGGCAAGGCGCCTTCCGATCCGGCCCTGGCTGAGGGCTACTACATCGAGCCGACCGTGGTCGAAGCCCAGCCTGACCATCGTGTGGCCCAGGAAGAGGTGTTCGGTCCCTTCGTCACCGTGCTGCGCTTCTCCACCGATGAAGAGGCACTGGCCATCGCCAATGGCACCCAGTACGGCCTGGGGAGCGGCCTGTGGACTCGTGACCTGCAGCGTGCTCACCGCATGGCGGCGAACATCCATGCCGGTATGTGCTGGATCAACTGCTACAAGCGCGTCAGCCCCGGCAGCCCGTTCGGTGGCGTGGGCCAGTCCGGCTATGGCCGCGAGATGGGCTTCGAGGCCATCCACGATTACACCGAGGCCCGCTCCGTGTGGGTCAATGTGGACGCGAAGATTCCGCCGCATTTCAAACGCTGAGGTCGATCATGAATCCATTCGTTTATCAGGGGTTGGCCTCACGCGTGGTGTTTGGCCGGGGCAAGCTGGAAACACTGGCCGAGGAGCTGGACAAGCTCGGCGCCCGCCGCGCGCTGATTCTCACCACTCCTGAGCAGTGTCACTTGGGCGGCCGTGTCGCTGGCATCCTCGGCGAGCGTGCTGCCGGGGTCTACCCGCAAGCAGTGATGCACGTGCCGGTGGAAGTGGCGCGTGCCGCCCGCGTCGAAGCGGCTCGGCTGGACGCGGATTGCTGCGTAGCCATTGGCGGTGGCTCCACCATCGGTCTGGGCAAGGCCATCGCCCTGGAGTCTGGCTTGCCGATCCTGGCGGTGCCGACCACCTACGCCGGTTCGGAAATGACGCCGATCTACGGGTTGACCGAGAACCGTTTGAAGAAGACCGGGCGTGACGTCCGTGTGCTGCCGAAGACGGTGGTCTACGACCCGCAGCTGACGCTGAGCCTGCCGGCGGCGATTTCTGCCTGCTCAGGCATGAATGCCATGGCCCACGCGGTGGAAGCACTCTACGCCCAGGACGCCAACCCCATCATCACGCTGATGGCGGAGGAGTCCATCCGTGCCCTGGCCGAAGCGCTGCCAGGCGTGGTAACCAACCCAGAAGACGTCGAGGCTCGCAGCCGCGCCCTCTATGGCGCCTGGCTGGCCGGCATCTGCCTGGGGTCGGTCGGCATGGCCATCCATCACAAGCTCTGCCACACCCTCGGCGGCACCTTCAATCTGCCTCATGCCCAGGCTCACGCAGTGGTGCTGCCCCATGCCGCCCATTACAACTGCGAAGCCGCCGCTGATTCCCTGCGCCGCGCAGCCCGCGCCCTGGGTGGCCGTGAGGCGGAGGAGGTGGGGCCGCTGCTCTTCGCCCTCAACCAGAAGCTGGGCATCCCGGCCTCCTTGGCCGAGATCGGCCTGCCCACGGAAGGTCCGGCACAAACGGCGGTGATCGCCTGTTCCAGTCCGTACTACAACCCGCGCCCCTTCGAGCAGGAGGCCATCGAGGCAATGCTCGTGCGGGCCTGGAAGGGCCTGCCACCGGCATGACTCGTTCTCGTAGGGTGCGCACGGCGCACCCTACGGAACACCGCCGCCAGAACTGATTTCAATGGGAGCACAAGATGAACAACATCCCGGCCAACGAAGCGAAAATCTCTGCCCAGGCCGTAGCTGCTTTCGCCAGCACACCCAACCCGCGCCTGCGCCAGGTGGTGCAGGGTCTGGTGCGCCACCTGCACGCCTTCGCCAGCGAGGTGGAGTTGACTGAGGAGGAGTGGTTGGAGGGCATTCGTTTTCTCACCGACACCGGGAGGATGTGTGACGGCGCGGTACGCCAGGAATTCATCCTGCTGTCGGATGTAATCGGCCTGTCGATGCTAGTGGACGCCATCAACCACCGCGCCACCGAAACGGCTACTGAAACCACAGTATTCGGGCCGTTCTACATCGCCGGTATGCCCGAGCGCAGCCACGGCGAGAACATGGCCTTCACCCCGGGCGACCAGGCCCTGGTAGTTGGCCGGGTGCTGGATGCCGGTGGTGAGCCGATTGCCAACGCTGTGCTGGATGTCTGGCAGACGGCGGAAAACGGCATGTATTCAGGGCAGGACCCGGAGCAGCCCCCGACCAACCTGCGCGGACGCTACCGTACGGACGCCACAGGGCACTTCGCCATTCGAACCATCATGCCGGTGAGCTATCCCATCCCTACCGATGGGCCGGTGGGCCGCCTGCTGCAGGCCAGCGACCGTCACCCGTGGCGCCCGGCGCACCTGCATTTCATGGTCATGGCACCGGGGCATCGCACTCTGGTCACCCACCTGTTCAACCATGACGACCCTTATCTGGACTCGGATGTGGTGTTCGGCGTGAAGGACTCTCTCAAGGTGGTCTACCAACCTTGCCAGGCGAACCATGCCCTGGCGTCCGTTCATGACATCAATGGCACGTTCCGCCTGGCCAGCTACGACTTCGTATTGGAGCGTGAAACCCCATGAGCCAGTACTTCGCCGTCTTCGCCACCGACAAGCCGGACCACGCCATCTTGCGCAACCAGGTGCGCCCGGCCCATCGCGAGCATTTGCGCAATCCCTACCCGCACCGGGTGGTGGTGCGCCTGGGCGGGCCGACCCTGGACAGCGGTAACGGTCGCATGAATGGCACGTTGCTGGTGGTGGAGGCCATGAGCCTGGCCGAGGTGCAGGCCTTTCTGGGCGATGACCCCTACGTGCGCGCCGGGCTGTTCGAACACATCGAGATCCGCCCCTGGAACTGGGGCCTGGGTAATCCGGAGCTACGTGGATGATGGAACTCTGCGCGCTGGACGCCATCGCCGACGGCGGCGCCCTGGCCCTGATCGCCGAGCTGGAAGGGCATCGCCACCCTTTGGTGCTGGTACGTCGGGGCAACCAGGTCTGGGGCTATCACAACCGCTGCCCGCACTTCTCCGTGGGTCTGGACTTTCGTCCCGGCGAGTTCTGCACCTACCGTCGTCAAATGTTGATGTGTGCCCACCACAGCGCCATGTTCCGTTTCGAGGACGGTCATTGTGTCGAAGGCCCCTGCAAAGGTAGCCGACTGGATGCGGTGCCAATGCGGGTCGTGGAGGGGAGGGTGGTGCTGGTGGGGTGAGGCTGGCCACCATTTTGTAGGGGCGCTGCCGTCCTGGTGTGTCTTGGCAAACGCCAATGCCCATTCCCGCCTAACCTGCAAAAGCTGATCGTCCCTCAAAGGCAGCAAGAGATGAACCTGTTCGAAGATATGCGGGTATTCACGGTGGTGGTGGAGGCCGGTGGCTTTTCGGCGGCGGCACAGCGCCTGAACATCGCCAAGTCTGTTGTCAGCCGGCGCATGAGTGCCCTGGAGCGGCATTTGGAGTGTCGATTGTTCAACCGTACAACCCGCCGGCTGAGCCTGACTGAAACCGGGCTGGACTATTTCGAGCGCGCCCAGCGAATCCTCCGTGAGGTTTCGGAGGCCGAAGAGGCAACCCGCAGCCTGCAGAGCGAGTTACGTGGGCGGCTGCGCCTGGCGGCGCCAATGTCCTTCGGGTTGAAGTATCTGTCGCCGGTCCTCAACGAATTCATGCAGGTCCACCCTGGGCTTGAGGTCGAGCTGGATCTGAACGACCGCTTCGTGGATCTGGTCAACGAGGGCTACGACCTGACCCTTCGCATAGGCCGCCTGCCCGATTCGACACTAGTGGCCCGTGAGCTGGGGCCTTGTCCCCATGCCATATGCGCGAGCCCCGGTTACCTCGACGCCCATGGGACGCCCCAGGGGCCGGACGACCTGCGCGAGCACCAGTGCCTGGGCTACAAGAACCGCGCCAACAGCAGCCAGTGGCAATTCCTCGTGGGACAGGAATGGCGCTCGATAGCGGTCCGACCACGGTTGATCGCGAACAATGGCGAGGTTCTGGTGCAGGCCGCGCTGGATGGCCTGGGGCTGGTGTCTTTGCCACGCTTTCTGCTGGAGGAGAGTTTGGCCAGCGGTCAACTAGTGGAGGTGTTGCCAGGCTTTCCGCTGCCCAGTTCGCAGATCTATGCGGTCTGCCCGCCGGGACGGCGGCTGCCGGCCAAGGTCCGAGCCTTCATCGATTTCCTGGCGAAGCGTCTTACTCGTGCTGCGGAATCCGCCTAGGGCTCTGAGCTTTCGACGGTGGCGCTGGTGATCTCGTGCTCGCACGCTTTCATTTCTCGTTACCTGTTATTCCGATGACCTCCAGCAGCCCCAGGCGGGCGTAGCCTGGAGCTGCCGGGCTCCCTCAGCCCGTTGAACGGTCACTTTTTGGCGGGCGTGACGAGTTCTTTCTCGTTGCTGTTGAGGACGAACACGGCCATCAGGCGTGCGGGTTCGGTTTCACTGGCGTTCGCGCTGACGCCGTGAAAGGAGCCAGGTTCTTCGACGAAGTGCTCGCCAGCCTTGTAGACCTTTTCCGGGGAGCCGTTGACGCTGCTGCGTACCTGGCCCTCAAGGACCGTTGCATAGATGAAGGCCGATTTGGGGTGGGTGTGGGACGGTGAAGCGGCGCCCGGCCCGTACTCGACGAGCACAACCTTCATGCTTTTGCCAGGGGCGTTCGGCAGGGGTTGATCGAATACCACCGTCACCTTGCCCGGCGGCCGGTCGCCGGCAGACGCTGTGGTGATCGAGAGCGCTGCAAAGGCAGCGGCCAGGAAAGCTTTTGTGAACATGACAATTCTCCCGCGCGTGTATGTGCTGTGAAGGCGCGATCTGTACGGGGGCTACGCCTTCCTGTCTTGTCCCTGGGTGCGATTTGCCCCTGTGAGCCTCAGCCCCGTGACTGCCCGAGCCAGTCCTCGAAACGGATCGCACCGAGGCGCGGGTTCTTGCCGGGGGTCAGCGACTGATCGTCGAGAAGGGCGCCGAAGTAGCGGGCGTGTACGTCCGGCACCACCTTGCGTGTGTCTTGCGTGCCCCGCAGGTGGCGCCGGATCAGTTCGTCTATGGGCATGGCCTCGGGGCCGGCGACTTCGACGGTGCCATTGGCCGGCGCTTCGAGGGTGACGTCGGCGAGGACTGCCGCTACGTCATCGGACGCGATCGGCTGGATCAGCGCCGGTGACACATGCAGCTCTGTGCCGACGGCAAAGGATTCGGCAATTCCGCCGACGAATTCGAAGAACTGCGTGGCACGCAGGATGGTGTAGGGGATGCCGGACGCCTTGATGAGGTTTTCCTGCGCAACCTTGGCCCGGAAGTAGCCGCTGTCGGGCAGGCGTTCAGTGCCGACGATCGAAAGTGCGACGTGATGGCGGACGCCGGCGGCGGCTTCGGCCGCCAGCAGGTTGCGGGTGGAGGTTTCAAAGAAGTCGAGAACTGCCTGGTCCTCCCACACGGGCGCATTGGCCACGTCGACGACGATGTCCGTACCATCCATCGCCTGGGCCAGGCCCTCGCGGGTGATGCTGTTCACGCCCGTGCTGGGGGAGGCCGCGAGCACGTCATGGCCGCGCTCGCGGAGGTGCTTCACAAGTTTCGAGCCGATGAGGCCGGTGCCTCCGATGACGACGATCTTCATGGTTTCTCTCCGTTTCTATCGACGGCAGCCATTGCTGTCGGTGTAGGTGGAGAGTGCGCGCGCGCTGCAGGGAAGTCCTTGTGTCGGTCTTGAGTTGTCCTTCGGGAAAGCTTGGATTTTCGTCCAAGGAAGCTGTTGCCCGCCCGGTATCCCTTGTCGTGGATGGTGCGAGCCTGTTACTCGCTGCCGTGTTATCAATATCAGTCACTAATCGCTGGCCGTCGGGGACACGGAACCGAAGGCGCTCGTCCAGGGGATACTGATTTTGCAATTCATGTTTGGAGACTACGTGCTCGATCAGGGGCGCCGGGAACTGACCTTGCGCGGGCAAGTTGTGGCCGTCGGGCCGCAGGTCTTCGATCTGTTATTGCATCTCGTCAGCAACCGCGAGCGCGTTGTCAGCAAGGACGACCTGCTCAACGCGGTGTGGAGTGGCCGGATCGTCTCGGAATCGACGATCACCAGCCACATCAACGCGGTTCGCAAGGCTGTCGGCGACACCGGAGAAGAGCAGCGGCTGGTTCGGACGGTCGCCCGCAAGGGTTACCGCTTCGTCGGCGAAATCAAGGTCGGCGAGCCAGCGGACGCGGCGCAGCCTGACGGGCCAGGCGCCGACGAACCCGCTCCCGTCGATTCGAAGGCGACGCCACCCTCCGCGCTCCTCCTGCCGGACAAACCGTCCATCACCGTCCTGCCGTTCCAGAACCTGGTCGGGGACCCGGAGCAGGACTATTTCGCCGACGGCGTGGTGGAGGACATCATCGCCGCCCTGTCGCGCATCCGCTGGCTGTTCGTCATCGCGCGCAATTCGAGCTTCACCTACAAGGGGAGGGCGGTGGACGTCAAAGACGTCGGCCAGGCGCTCGGCGTGCGCTACGTGCTGGAAGGTAGCGTGCGAAAGTCCGGGAACAAGGTGCGAATCACCGGACAACTCATCGACGCGACGACCGGGATGCATATCTGGGCGGAGCGATTCGAAGGCCTGCTCGACAACCTCTTCGACCTGCAGGATCAAATCGCCGAAAGCGTCGTCGGCGCGATCGCGCCGCAGCTCGAACGGGCGGAAATCGAGCGCGCCAAGCGCAAACCCACGGAAAGCCTGGACGCCTACGACTATTACCTGCGCGGCATGGCGAAACTGCACAACGGAACCCGGGAAGCCATCGCGGAGGCGCTGCCGTTGTTCTACAAGGCTACCGAGCTCGATCCGGAGTTCGCGTCGGCCTATGGCATGGAGGCCTGGTGCTACTTCTGGCGCAAAGTGAATGGCTGGATGGCCGATCGGCCCCGAGAGATCGCCGAGGGGACGAGGCTCGCGCGTCTGGCAGTGGAGCTCGGCCGGAACGATGCAGTGGCGCTGACCCGCGGCGGACACGCACTGGGTCATCTTGCTGGCGATCTCGATGGTGGTATCGCGCTCATTGACAGGGCACGCCTGCTCAATCCCAATCTCGCCCCCGCCTGGTACCTGGGCGGCATCCTGCGCGCGCTCCGAGGGGAAACAGACGCCGCGATCGAAAACCTGACCCATGCCACGCGCTTGAGTCCGCTGGATCCGGAAATGTTCAGGATGCAGGTGGGGATGGCGATCGCGCATTTCTTCGCCCGGCGCTTCGATACCGCTGCGGACTGGGCGGACAAGGCGCTGGGGAACCTGCCCAGTCTCCTGCCCGCGGTTGCGCTGCTGGCGGCCAGTCATGCCCATAGCGGGCGAATGGACAAGGCGAAACTGGCGATGCAGCGGCTGCAGGAGCTGGATCCCTCCTTGCGTATCTCGGGGCTTAAGGATTGGTTGCCGATTCACCGGGCGGAGGATCTTGCGCTGTTCGCCGATGGACTGCGGCTGGCCGGGTTGCCCGAGTGACCGCCACGATGGCGTGCTGAACGACGCTGCCGCAGACGGCGAACACCGGTGGACGGGGAGGGAAGGGCGGTCACCGATTCAGCAGCGATCTCGAGGTGGCGATGGCCGTGCTGAACGGACGCCATTCGCGATTGAGTACATAGGCGTCCTATTCCAGTTTTTCCTGCTACCGGTTCGTAGGAAGGGGGTGCGCGAAATCGCCAGGCGCTGGCCCGTTACGCCCGAGGCGTGGCGGGCGGTCCGCTGCACGCTGGGGCAGCCCGGTGTCCTCTGGGCTGCCGGACCCTCCCGGAGTGTCAGAGCTCGAATGGAATGCTGAGCTTGGCCCACAGCATGTCGCCCTCCGGGCGGTTCTCCACGTCGAACTCCTTGGCCCAGCGGATCTCAGCGCTGCAGTACTCGAGGAAGGTGTAGTGCAGTGCCGGACCGACGGCGAAGACCTGGCCGCGCACGCCGTCGTCCACATCCTCGCCGAGGAACTGCACGGTCCGTCCATGCTGTTTGTCGTCGGTGGTCTGCTTGAGGTAGTAGCCATTCAGGCCCAGGTGCAGGTCTTCAGCCACCAGGTAGCTGGCCGAGTAGTCGAAATGGAAGATCTGCCCGGAGCGATAGTCGGTGTCGTGGTTTTCCTCGTTGAAGCTGTAGGTCGCCTTCAGCGACAGCTCGGTGCGTTCCGTGGGTAGCCAGGTGAAGGAAAACAGCGGCTTGTACGTGTAGAAGTTGGTGCTGGTGTTGGCCAGCCGGTCGGCATCGTAATGGCCGGTGGGAATGGTGATTTCCAGCGCGGCACCCAGCGTGAGGCTCTTGCCCATGTCCCAGAGGATGATCGGGGCCAGGGTGGTGTCACCGATGCTTCCCCGCTCGTCGTTCAGGCCGAAGGCGGAGACCCGCTGCCGTACGTAGGGCACGGCGACGTAGCCCCCCAGCCGCCCGCCGAAGACCCGCAGCGGGCTCACGTAGTCCAGGCGTGCGGTGATCGAGTCCGAGGTGATCTCGGCGCCGGGCACCTCGCCTCCCTGGGAGCTGATGTTCAGCTTTCTGGCTTTGTAGTGGTTGTAGTAGACGACGAAGGCGAACAGGTGGTCGGGCAGGTTGTTCACGTCCAGGGGCAGGGTGAAGAAGCCATCGGTTCCCGGCGCGATGTTGTCCACGCCGTTCTCGGTGGCGTAGGCGGAGGCGCTGACGGCCAGGATGAGGCAGGTCGCCACGCGCAGCGGCGTATGCGCAAGGGTCGAAGTCATGTTTGCGCTCATCATTATTGGATACGGAGTGGCGGGTTTTGGCCCTGCTGTAGGTATAGGCCGAATATGTGGACAGCGTCGGGGGCTTTCCATGTAACCGCCTTGATCGCCGCCGGCCTCGCTGCCGATGAGTTGGAGGCGTTTTTGCCAGGGAGCTCAGGTCCGGGGTCACACCAAAGTACTCGGCGCCGGTCCATTTGCCCGAAACAGGTCGGAGGGTCATCGAATCATCAGCAAACGAATAAGCACTTCAAGAACTTCGTCAGTGCGGGTTTCGCCTCTTGCCCCTGGCGTGTCGCGCAATGAAATTCGGAGCGATAGGACAAACTCTCCGGTTGCAGCGCGCGCAGTTTGCCTGCGGCGACCCAGGCTGCGGCGTAGTGCGTGGGCAGGTAGCCGATGTAGGTGCCTGACAAGAGCAAGGTTGCGATCGCCTCCATGGAGAAGGCCTTTACCGAGCGGCTGAAGCGCAGATCGTGAGGGCGTCGGTTCTCTGCCATGTAGCCGCGATCCACGTAATCCGCCGCACAGATTTCTTCGACCCCGAGGGTCGCATCGTCCCGGCCGAAGAGCGGGTGGTCAGCGCTGCAATACAGGTTCTGCTCTTCCTCGAACATCGGCAGGTAATCCAGGCCGGAGAGTCGATGATGAAAGGCCCCGATGGCCAGCTGCAGGCGTCCCTCCAGGACCGCCTGCTCCAGTTCGTCAGGGCGCATGATGTGCAGTTCGAGGCGCGTATTGGGGCACTCCTTCCTGTACAGGGCTATCGCCCTCGGGAGCGGCGCTTCCTGGCACGTGGTGAGGCTGTCGACCGTGCCGATTTGCAGGAAGTCAGGCAGGCCGCCGTGCAGAGCGGTGGTGCGCTGGCGGAAACGATTGATGTCGGTGAACAGTTCCTGGGCGGCCGCGTAGGTGGCCTGGCCTTCTTCCGTGAGCTGGAATCCGGCCTTGCCACGGGTACAAAGGGAGTATCCGAGGCGAATTTCCAGGTCACGAACCAGCACGCTCAAGCGTGGCAGGCTGGTGTTCAAGCGAACCTGGGCAGCGGTGAAGCCGCCCGCTTCGACGATGGAGCAGAAAATCCGCAACATCCGAAGGTCAATGTCAGTCAGATTGCCCAGCATAATTTCTGCTCATCGTTATGGTTTGGCCTGCGACAGGTCCGCCTGGGTGGCAGCATCAGCCAACCATCGCACCGCCGCCATTCACGCCAAGGATCTGACCCGTCATGAAACTCGCCTGGTCCGAGGCCAGGAACGCCACGACGTTGGCAATCTCGTCGGCAGATCCCAATCGTTGCAAAGGATAGCGCGCAGCCTCTTCGCGAATGTAGTCCTCACCCATACGCTCGACCATGGGGGTCAGGGTGCCGCCAGGGGCCACGGAGTTCACCCGCACCTGCCAGGGTGCCAACTCCCTTGCCAATGCCTTGCTGAAGGCAATGATGCCCCCCTTCGCTGCCGAGTAGTGGCAGAGGTTGGCACAGCCAAGCTGGCCGAGATCCGAAGCGATATTGATGATCGACCCGCTGCCCTGACGCTTCATCAAGGCTGCGGCCCCCTTGGCGAACAGGAAGGCGCCATGAAGATGGACGCGAATCATCCGGTCCCACTGTTCCAGGCTCAGCTCGGTGATCGGCGCTTCGAAGAGAATGCCGGCGTTATTGACCAAGACATCCAGGCGATCCAGACCTTCGAACGCGTGGGCGGCCGTGTTTGGGTCGGAGACGTCTCCCAACGCCACGCACGCCTGGACCCCACGCGCCCGCAGCGCTTCGACGACCGCCTGCAGGTCCGCGCTATCGGCGAGGTCATTCAGAATCGCGATGTCACCGGCCTCCCCCAAACGGAGTGCGACGGCCTTGCCGATGCCATGTGCGGCACCGGTTACGAGGTAGGTTTTCATGAGTGATTCCTTGCTCAGTAAGGATGTTCGACGAGCCAGTCGGCGTAGCTGGCGAGGCCTTCGCCAAGGCTGTATCGAGGCTGATAGGCCAGCTGTTCGATCGCGGCCGTGATATCGAAGCGTGCGTTGGCATCAAGAACGGGGATCGTGCCCGGACCGATGTCGAACTGGGCCTGGGGGAACAGGCCGAGCACCCGCTGAGCCACATCACGGTAGCTTTCCTGCTCGCCAGCGGTCACGTTGAACACCCGCTGCTTGAGGCGTTCTGCCGGTACCTGCGTTGCGAGGATGCAGGCTTGCGCGACATCACTGACATGTACGTACTGAAAGAGGTAGTCGCCGCCCTCGGCTTCGTAGAGGGCAACACGATCAATGGCGTGGCGCAGCAGAGATTTCAGGTAGCACTGCATGAACTGCCCAGGTCCATAAATCCAGCCGGGACGCAGCGAGATCACATCGATCCCGTACAAGTCGCCGTACACCTTGCCGAGCTTCTCAGTGAAGACCTTGGTGCAGCCATAGGGCGTCGTAGGCTCCAGGGCGGCGGATTCATCGATCACACTGAGGTCCAGGTTATTCCCGTACGCGCATTCCGAGCTGAGATTGACGATCCGGCCGATCCCGCTCAGGCGCGCGCATTCGAAGACATGGGTAGTGCCCAGTGCGTTGGTGAGCACCGTCTGCAGCGGAATCCGTCGGGAGTCGACGGGGTGAGAGATCGCCGCGGTATGGATGATCGCCGAAGGCTTGAACGCCTGGCACGCCTGGAGCAGCGTGGCCAGATCAGCGAGGTCCCCTTGCACATAGCTATAGCCTTTGTCGGCTATCGCGCTGCTGAGGCTTCGATCGAATCCCAGTACGGCGTGGCCCGCTGCCAGCAACTGCCGGACCACTTCCTGGCCCAGGAAACCATTGGAGCCGGTTACCAGATAGTTCATCTACGGATTCCTCAGTAAGGATGCACGGGAAGCTCGATGTTCCCGGCACGCCAGTGGGCGTGGACAGTGTCCGGGGTGCAGAACCACAGGTCTTCGTGGGAGCGCATCAGCTGAATCAGGCGCTCCAGCATCATCAGCCGTGACGGTCTCCCGATCACCTCAGGGTGCATGGTGAGCATGAAGTGACTGCCGAACTCACGCATGCCGGCAAGCTCGGCCGCCCACAGTCGGTAAACCTTGTCGGGCTCTTCGATCACGCCACCGACGGCGGGCTCGGCGGAATAGGCAAACTGCTCGAAATCATCGAGCAACCAGCTGACGGGCAACTCGAGCAGACTGTGTTCAGGCCCACCGACGAGGTAGGGACGGTCATCCCCCATGAGGCTGCTGTCGGTATGGAAGCCCAGTTCGATCAGGGACTGGACCACATCCGGCGTGATTTCCCAGAGCGGGGCCCGGTAGTGGCGGACCTCACGGTCGATGGTCTGCTCCAGAATGGCCTTGCTGTCCTTCAGGATCTGCAGGTTCTGAACCGGGTCCATTTCATCCACGCGCTCGTGAAAGAAACCGTGGCAGCCGATTCCGTGTCCGGCCTTGGCGATGCTGCGCACGACCTCCGGATCGATCTGCGCGATACGGCCAGGGATGTAGAAGTGGGCCCGGATGTCGTACCGCTCGAGCAGGTCAAGCAAGCGCGGTACGGCGACCCGCCGGCCGTACGCGCCCATGGACAGCAATGAAAGACGGCGGCCGTTCAGGCTGGACGATTCCCAGGCAGATTCCGCATCGAGGTCGAAGGAGAGGGTGGCGGCGAAGCGCTTGTTGTTTGGCCAGATGACCATTCGAGGACGTCCTTTTTATTGGCTGCGCTCGTGCCTGGCCGGTCGGCCTTCGCCATCCCGGCCAGGCGAGGTGCTGATAGACAGGTCGAGCGGTCACCGCTTGGCGATGGACTCGGCGAGGATGCACATCAGTTCGAACATCATCGTCGCCCCCACCAGGGCGGTGGAGCCGCCCTGGTCAAACGGCGGGGACACTTCCACCACGTCGGCGCCGACCAGATTCAGGCCACGAAGGCCGCGAATCATTTGCTGGGCCTCGAGCGTGGTCATGCCGCCAATCTCGGGGGTGCCAGTGCCTGGCGCGAATGCCGGGTCCAGCACATCGACATCGAACGTGATGTAGGTCGGGCCATCGCCCACGACCCGACGCGCCTCGGCAAGCGTCGCCTCGACACCGATGTCCGCGAACTCTTCCATGTGGATGACGCGAATCCCGCATTCCTCCGCGAATGCCTCATCGTCAGCCGAGTAGATGGAACCGCGGATACCGATCTGGACCGTCCGTTTCGGGTCCAGCAGGCCTTCCTCGATGGCCCGGCGGAAGGGCGTTCCGTGGGTGTAGGGGTTGTCGCCAAAGTAGCGGTCGTTGGTATCGGAGTGCGCGTCGAAGTGCACCATCCCGATGGGGCGTTCACGCGCCAGGGCTCGGAAGATGGGCAGGGTGACCAAATGGTCGCCCCCGACCGACAGGGGAACGGTGCCCACTTCGTGGATCTGCCGGAAGAAGCCTTCGATGCGCTTCAGGGAATCGAGCAGGTCAATCGGGTTGACCGGGGCGTCGCCCAGGTCGCCAATTCGCACCAGGTCATAGGGAGCGATGCGGCTCACGTGATGAACCTTGCGCATCAGGCTCGACATGTTTCGTACTTCGCGCGGCCCATGACGAGCGCCGGCGCGATTGGTCGTGCCACCGTCCCAGGGGACCCCCACCAGGGCGAGTTGCACTTGGCTCGGGTCTTCGAAGATGGGTAGACGCATGAAGCTCGGAATGCCGGCGAAGCGAGGAATCAGAGCGGCGTCCATCGGCTGGGGAAAGTCATTGTGCATACGATTACTCCATGCGTGCTGGTCAGACGGCAGCGCGCATTCGGGTATTGAAAGTCCGATAAGCGGTACCCGGAGCTCTCAGCGGCACAAGACCAAACAAGGCGCATTCGCTGGTCCCATGCGCATTTATGGCATTTGTTGAGAGCTCCATGGGCCAGGACAGGATGGTGCGAGCCTCTGGGGGAATAAATCCCGCGATGCGCAACCTGACTTTCACCAAAGCGAAAGTGCGTTGATGGGGGCGTTAACTTTCGCTTCTGCGGAAGCTGACTTTCGGAGCTCAGGATTTTTGCTTGGACGATAGGACCGTACGTTTCATCGAGGCGCCTCCCGACTAAAAACAACAGCGAGACCGCATGACATGAAACTCCACGACCTCATCGGTTATGACCGGCACGGTACGATCAAGGAGCTCGACACGGGCTTGAACAAAGGCAAGCTCGGCACAAAGGACGTCGTTTTTTCCGCACTGGGTTTCAATGCCCCCGCATGGGTGGCGGCTTCATCCATGTCCATCCTGTATTCCATCTCCGGTAAACAGGCGCCGCTGGCGATTCTGATCGCGTTCTTCTTCCCGATGCTGGTTCTGGCGGTGTGCATGGTTTCCCTCACACGGCATGCTCCGTCAGCCGGCGGCATCTTCACCTTCTGCTCCCGCTTTCTGCATCCGAACTGCGGTGTCGTTCTGGGCTGGACCTACGCCATCGCGTGCATGGCAGTCACGCCGATGTGCGCGGTGATCGGTACGCAGTACGTTCAGGCGCTGTTTCCGGCGCTTCAAGGCGAGTTGCAGGCGAAGGTCATCAGCACCCTGCTGATCCTGACGTTCCTCGTCGTCTCGTCGCGTGGAGTTGGAGTAACGGCGCGGGTTGCCGCCACCTTCCTGATTTTCGAGATCGCCGTCGTTGCCGGCCTGGGGTTGCTGGGGATCGCCAATCCCCAGACCACAGGGCTATCGATCGCGACCATGTATTCCCTGGAGAGCGCCGGCGGGCTCGCCGCGATCGGCCCTGGCGTGCTGTTCGGCGTATGGATGCTGGCGAACTTCGACTCGGCCATCAATTACATCGAGGAGGCTCGCGTACCGGTGCGCACCGTGCAGCGCTCGCTTTTGATTGTCCTGAGCTCGGCCTTCCTCATTTACAGCCTTGCGGCTATTGGCTGGCAGTTCGCGGTACCGGTCGAGCAGCTCGCCGCGATCGTCGAAAATGGCAATGGCGGCCCCATCGCGGTAGTCGCCGAGACCTACCTGCCGCCGGCGATGGCCTGGATTGCCTTGTTCGTCGTCATCACGTCCGCGTGTGCCGGACTGCAGATTTCCTCCAATTCGGCTGCGCGGACGCTCTACCGAATGAGCGAAGAAGGGCACCTGCCTTCCGTGCTGCGAGTGGTCAATCGCTTCAAGGCGCCCTGGATCACCCTGGTGCTGGTGTCGGCGGTGGGAATCGTGCTGGTCTGGTGGAAGCCAATCGGCAAGATCATCTGGTACTACGACGTCATTACCATCACGCTGGTGCTGTCCTACGTTTCCGCCCTTGCCGCATTCATCGTGATGTGCTGGAAAAAACAGAAGCCGCTGGTTGCGGCTGGGCTTTCAGCTTTGGCGCTCATGGCCATCCTGGTGCTCGCCTACATCGGTTACATGGCTGGGGCGAGTCCGGTTTCACCGGAAGACATCTACACGGCCTGGTACCTCGGTGCGTTTGCGATCGTCAGCGGTGCCTTAATCGCGCTGCTGAGTCGTTTTTTCGGTGCCAATAAGTTCCAGGGAAGCTCTCTGAAAGTCTCGTAATCGTCCGGGGCTTCGTCGTGCGAGAGAGGCCGCCTTGTGGGAGCAGGGCAGTCTTTCTTGCACGCCGGCCCGCAGAGCCTGTCGCCAGTGATCCGAATCGGGAACCGAGCGTTCCTCCAGCGCACGGATTAGGCGTCGCGGGCCCGGGGCTCGGGGCTCGGATGACACGGGTGTCCATTCGGCGATTACGGTTTTAGCTTCAGGCTTCTCACCGAATGCGCGCGCTTCATGGGCGGAGGGCAGGGGAGGGAGCTGCAGGTTTTCCCGCCGGCTCTGGTCCTCGTCGAGCATGGAGGGGAGGCGGGCGCTGAAGTGGCAGTTGAACAGGCGCGACAGGTCCTTGGCGCTGAACCAGGCCTAATGGCTGATCAGCAGGGCGCGCAATTGGCGGTGGTAGCGCAGGTAGGTGCGGGGGATGTTGCAAGTGTTGATCATCGCGGTTCCATCCATGTCGGGGATCGGGGAACCGCCACCCGTAACTTCCAAATTGACGCGTTCGCATTCAACCCCGGTTCCATGGCAGGACCTGACTAAACTACCTACCGGGGCTTCTCTCCACGGTTGAGGAGAAAGCGTATGCCGCGTGTTCTTATCCTGGTGCTCGGTCTGTTGTTCTCCGCCTCTGCCTGGACGCAGACAATCATTGCGGCAGCTGACGTCTATCCCCCCTTTGCCGACCCGGCCCACCCTTCGCAGGGTATCTGCTTACAAATTGTTCGGGCGGCGTATGCCAGTCAGGGCTACACGGTCGACATGCGATTCGTTCCCTGGGCGCGAGCGGTCAACGGTGTGAAAAGCGGCGAGTATGACATCCTGCCCAATGCCTGGTGGACGCAAGAGCGGGCGGCGTTCCTGCTGTATAGCGAGCCCTATATGAGGAGCGAGATCAAGTTCATCAAGCGCAAGGGCGATCCGTTTGAATACCATGGATTAGGGAGCCTGACCGGAAAAACAGTGGGGATTGTCAAAGGGTATGGCTACAGCGACGAATTCCTCAATTCCACCAACTTCACTCGGCCCGAAGTTACCCACACGCTGCAAAACATCAAGAAGTTGGCACTCGGCCGGATCGACTTGACACTGGAGGATGAGGTCGTTGCTCGTTGGGTCATCAACCACAATGCCCCCACGCTTATGCAACAGCTCGAGTTCACCCAAAACGGCTTGTCCAGCCAACAGATGCACGTGACCAGCAGTTTGAACAGCCCGCGTCACAAACTCATCATCGACGTGTTCAACAAAGGGCTGGCCACCATCAAGGCGAATGGCACCTACGACCATATTCTCCGGGAGAACGGACTGAAATAGTCCCTGTGCGCTAGCTGCGCGCGCGGCCGAGCAGGATAGGGCGGGGGTTGAAGATCTGCTTTAAGCCGGCGATTTCCGTTGTGTGACGAAACCCAGTTGCTGACGAAATGGCAAAAGGCCCCGGGAGGAGAACGCTCGGGGCCTTCTGTTTGCCGGCATCAGATGGCCATGCTGTCCACCACGCCACCATCTACGCGCAAGGCGGCGCCGGTGGTCGCGGAAGAGTAGGGCGAGGCGACGTAGGTCACCAGTGCGGCGACTTCGTCCACCTCGGCCACCCGCTGGATGATGGAGCTGGGGCGCTCGCGGCGCACGAATTCATCCGCTTCCTCGCGCGCGGTGCGGCCGGACTGGCGTACGGCGTCGGCCACGAGATTCGCCACGCCTTCGGTGAAGGTCGGGCCGGGGAGGATGGCGTTGACGGTGACGCCAGTGCCCGCCAGGCGCTTGGCCAGGCCATGGGAGACAGCGAGGTTGGCGGCCTTGGTGACGCCGTAGTTGATCATCTGCGCCGGGATGGCCACGCCCGATTCGGAAGACAGGAAGATCACCCGACCCCAGCCGCGCTCGACCATGCCGGGGGTGTAGTGGCGGGCCAGGCGCACGCCGGAGAGCACGTTGATCTCGTAGAAGTCCAGCCACTCCTGGTCGTTGGTCTCATAGAAATCGACGTCGTTATAGATGCCCAGGTTGTTCACCAGAATGTCGGTGTGGGGCTCGGCGGCGAACAGGGTTTCGGCACCGGCGGCGTTGCCCAGGTCGGCGACCACGCCACGGGCCTTGCCCTTGGCTTCGCGGATGCCGGCCACGGCCTGGTCGACGGAAGCTGCGTTGCGGCCAACGATGACCACCTCGGCGCCGGAGGCGGCCAACTGGCGGGCGATGCCCAGGCCGATGCCGCCGGTGGAGCCACTGATGATGGCGGTCTTGCCGCCGAGATCGATCTGCATGTCGGGGTCCTCTTTCAGGGGCACGGGATGTGCCGGTAATCGACTGGATCTGGCGACATCCTAGGGATGGCCGGTAAGATCGTACATAACTTAATTCGACATACTTGAGTCCTGGAAGGTCATATGCTGGATCTCAGACAACTTCGTTATTTCGTCGCCGTGGCCGAAGTCGAGCACGTGGGCAAGGCAGCGGAGCAGTTGCACATTTCCCAGTCACCGCTGAGCCGGCAGATCGCCCAGCTGGAAGAGCGCCTCGGCCTGCAACTGTTCGAGCGTAGCCAACAGCGACTGCGCCTGACGTCCGACGGGCGCACTTTCCTGCACGAGACCAAGGCGCTGCTCAAGCATGCCGAGCGTCTGGAGTCCCTGGGTCGTCGCCTGGGCCGGGGCGAGACGGGCGGGCTGTGTATCGGCTACGTCAGCCATGCCATCCATGCCGGCGTGCTGCCCGATGCCTTGCGCCGGGTGCGCGAGGAGCGACCGGGCATCCATATCGCCCTCTACAACCTTTCGGCCCGGGAGCAGTTCGAGGGCCTGCGCCAGCGCAGCCTGGACATTGCCCTGGTCTGCGAGCCGCCGGAAGCTGACGACCCTGACCTGCTGGCCTCGCCGGTGTTCAACGACCCGCTGCACCTCGCCTTGCCGCTGGGGCACCCGCTGGCGGACAAGGCGGCGATCGAGCCGGCGGACCTGCACGAGCAGGACTGGATCATGGTTGAGGGCCACTTGCAGCAGAGCCGTCGCGAGCATTTTCTGGCCAGTTGCGTGGAAGCCGGGTTCACCCCGCAGATCCGCCTGGAGGCCGCCGAGCCGCTGAGCGCCCTCGGGTTGGTATCAGCCGGTCTGGGCCTGGCGCTGATCCAGCAAAGCATCGGAGGCGAGCGCAATCCCAACGTGGTGCTGCGCGAGTTGCCCTGGCTGGGGCAGAGCACCGGGCTATGGGCTGCCTGGCATCGCGTCGACCTGCGGCCGATCGTGGGGGACTTCCGCGAAATGGTGCTGGCGGGCGCCCAGGTCTGACGAACAGATGGAAGAGACTTGATGATGTGTTAGGTCTCAAGTCTGTCGAATTATGACTTGGACGGTCTCAGTTGGGCAGGCATAGGATTGCCGCCACTGGAGTTCACAAGCGACTCCCCCCAACCCGGAGAACCCCGTCATGAGTCTGAAGTCCCTGATCCCCACCCGCCTTGGTTTCGGCACCGCGCCGCTGGGCAACATGTTCCGCGCCGTGCCCGCCGAGGAAGTGCAGACCACCGTCGACGCCGCCTGGAACAATGGCGTTCGCTATTTCGATACCGCTCCCTTCTACGGCGCCGGCCTCTCCGAGACCCGCCTGGGTGCCGCCCTGGCCAACCGCCCGCGTGGCGAGTACGTACTGAGCACCAAGGTCGGCCGCGTCATCCTCGACGAACTGGAAGACCCGGCCGCCCGCGAGCTGGGCGAGAAGAGCGGCCTGTTCGAGCACGGCAACCGCAACCGCATCGTCAACGACTACAGCGCCGACGCCACCCTGCGCTCCATCGAGGACAGCCTGAAGCGCCTGGGCACCGACCACCTCGATATCGTGTGGATCCACGACATCGCCCAGGACTTCTACGGCGACGAATGGCTGACCCAGTTCGAGATCGCCCGTACCGGCGCCTTCCGCGTGCTCACCCGCCTGCGTGAAGAAGGCGTGATCAAGGCCTGGGGGCTGGGCGTGAACCGCGTCGAGCCCATCGAGCTGACCCTGGACCTGGACGAGCCGCGCCCCGACGGCTTCCTGCTCGCCGGCCGCTACTCGCTGCTGGACCATGAGCGCGCGTTGCAGCGGGTGATGCCGCAGGCGGTGGAGCAAGGCGTCGGCATCGTCGTCGGCGGCCCTTACAGCTCGGGCGTGACTGCCGGCGGTGAACACTTCGAGTACCAGAAGGCCAGCCCGGCCGTGCTGGCGAAGCTGGAGCGCATCCGCTCGGTGGCCCGCGACCACGGCGTCGACGTGAAAGCCGCCGCCCTGCAGTTCGCCCTGGCCCACCCGGCCGTGGTCGCCGCGATTCCCGGTTCGACCCGTCCGCTGCACGCCAACGAAGACCATGCAGCGCTCAGCGCCGTCATCCCGGCCGCGTTCTGGAACGACCTGCGCGCCCAGGGCCTGATCAGCACCGTGGCGCCTGTCCCGACTGTTTGAACCCTCAGTCGCCGGGCCTCGCGGCCCGGTGCATCACAGCCCATCATCGAATCATTTGGGGCCAATGCCCCGGGAGAAACATCATGGCCAAGGCCACTGCTTTCATCGACCTCAACACCGACATCGACCAGGTCTGGCAACTGATCGGCGGCTTCGACTCGCTGCCCGACTGGCTGCCGTTCATTCCGCAGAGCGCGCTCAGCGAGGGCGGCCGCGTGCGCACCCTGAAGAGCGTCGCCGGCGACACCATCATCGAGCGCCTGCTGGACTTCAACGAAGCCGAGCGTCGCTACAGCTACACCATCCTCCGCGGGCCCGCCCCGGTCCGCGACTACGAAGCGACCCTGCGTGTCCTGCCCGGAAACGATGGCCAGGGTTCCCGCGTGGAATGGTTCGGTTCCTTCATCCCCGAGGGCATCAGCGACGCGGAAGCCACTGCGCTATTCACCACCATCTACGAGGATGGCCTGGCAGCGCTGAAGCGAGCCATCGAGAGCTGATGGATTGAGGCGCCCTGTGTGACGGCAAGGTGTTCGCCGCCGGGCAGGGTGCTTTCATCTGAGCGACCAGACGCGCACCGACGGCCAGCCAATCATCGGCCACTGGCGCCTTCAGCAGCACGAAATACGCGAGTGCGGATACCGAGGCCACGGCGGCGCTGATGACGAAGGCCGAGAAGAATGATCCGCTGAACTGGACACTGATGACTTTCCGTGCAGGCCAGCGCAGCGGACCGCGAACCTTGATGCCTAAGGATGGAGTTAAGGAGGCGTCAGTGAACATAACGTCGATTATGCGAAGCAAAATCCTGTCGCGATTTCTTGAAGAGTGGACTTAGGTAAGTGGCTGAAAAATAAATAATAAGTTTTTGAAAGCTGGAGTCTAGACGTTGAAAGTCGCCTCTCTTCCAGCTTTTGAAAATCATCCCCCTGTTCCTTGAAGTCCCAGTCTGGGACTGGCGGTTAACAGTCCCAGACTGGGACTACCTAGTGCTACAGAATAATCGGCTCCGAATAAGCAGTCTGGCGGCGTAAAGCTAAAAAACTCCCTCAATTTGTTTTGACTGAATTGAGCTAATTGCAATGCTGGCGATTTCTCCCGTCATTGCATCGAAAAAATACGCTGATCTCACCTCGGCAAATCTTCTATCAAATCAAATTCTGAAGATTCTTGACTGCGGGACCTATATGGTCTCTAAGTTAATTATGAGGCTCCTGATTCACTTTCTAAGTTGAGGGCGCAGCGTCATCATTTTTTCAAGTTGATGGAAATAACTGTGCATTTCATGGGGGCACATGTCATGAGTCGCGTCGACTTAAGGGAAGGGCTTGTGGTGGTGGCCAAGGGGGCGGTCTGTAAGGTTTCTAGGGTTATTAACGTCGATAATATTTCGGTCGTCAGCCAGAAGGAGGGCAAGCGGTTCATAGTTTCTCTTGATGAAATAGAGTTTTTCCCGGCGGTCACTGATGAAGGGATTGCATTGATTTCGCCGGAACTTGATGAGTTGGCTAGCAATGTGTCCGAAGATGAGATCACCCTAACAGAATTGCGCTTTGATGTAATGGGGCGATATTTGCGTGGGGAGATTGGTCTAGCGGAGGCTCTCACCGCCCTGGAAATGAAGAAGTCGAATTTTTACAGATTAAGGAAAAATTATAGCGAGGAAATTGGGGTGATTTCGCTCTTAAGATATAGCAGGGGGAATTCAAAGGGCTCTCTAAAACTTACGGGTGTAGTTGAAAAATATATTCAGGAAAGCATTGATGAGGTTTATTCAGGATCATCCGCCTCAATTTCTAAAGTCTGGAGTGATGTTGAGTCTAAATGCTTGAGGGACGGCATTCCATATCCCTCAATGACTGCAGTTAGAAAGAGAATAAAAATGCGGGACGAAAAAGAGCTTTGCAAGAAAAAGCACGGCGCTGATGCAGCGAGTCAACGGCATGATGCTAGACCAGGTAAGAAAATTTTTTCTCGCCCCTTGGAAAGAGTGCAAATGGATCACACGCTGGTGGATGTTATCCTGGTTGATAATGTTCGACGCCAACCTCTTGGAAGGCCATGGCTAACAGTAATCATCGATCAGTACACTAGGGTTATTCTTGGGTACTACCTCAGTTTGCATCCCCCGTCTGCTGTTTCTGTTTCAAGTGCAATTTATCATGCCGCATTGCCGAAAATCTCATTCTTGCAGAAATTGGGCATCGATATTGAAAGGTATCCGTACTACGGGGTTCCTGAAATCATTCATATGGATAATGCGAAAGAATTTAGAAGTAAGAAATTCGAAAGTGCATGTATTAGGAATGGTATAAAGTCAGAGTGGAGGCCAAAAGGAAAGAAGCACTATGGTGGCCACGTGGAAAGGCTTATCGGAACTTTTATGACCAGCAAGGTACATTTTTTACCAGGAGCGACATATTCAAATGTCGTAAAGCGGCGTGGTCACGATAGCGATAAAGCATCGGCCTTGACTTTCAAGGAGTTCACGAAATGGTTTGCCAAGGAAGTGTGCATATACCATGGGCGAAAGCACTCAGAACTAGGTTGTTCACCTGCATCAAAGTGGGCTGAGCATTTTGGCGCTGGCGGCGATACGCCTATGCACCCACCTATAGTTTCAAATCCATTTAAATTTAAGCTTGATTTTATGCCCGAGGAAACTAGAAAGATCGGTCGAGAAGGCATCAAATTCAATAAATGCCTCTACTGGGATGCGGCGTTGCGGTTCCACGTGGGGAAGGCGGCGATAATGATTAAATATGACCCTTTTTCTTTGGGTACAATATGGGCATATCTCAATGGGGAATATATCCCTGTCCATTTCTCTGATGTTACAAAGGCTGACTTCAGCCTCGAAGAATATCGTGCTCAAAAGAAACATAGTCGAGGTGGAGGGCGCACGCCCGCTGGTGGGCTGGAGGATCATTCCTTGGCCGAGTATGTGCACGAAAACAAGGAGCTGGTGAAGCGTAGTCAGAGCGAAACGAAAAGGGCTCGCAAGGCAGAGGCTGCGCGCACTGAGTATCTTTCGTCTCAGCACAAAGAATCGAATGAAATTGATGTGCCTGCCGATAAAGCAGACAGGGCTGATCGGCCGAACTACTCGAGAAGAGCGACCCTATTCAAGGGTAAGAGTTATGATTAATGGTCAGCATTTGGATTCCTGTCGGAGAAAACTTCTGAGTTTAAGTGATGATCTTCGTATAATTGAGATTCAGAAGGATCAATCCTGGATAGATTATCCGCAGTCCGAGGATGTATTCAGGGTTATAGATAATATACTGAGCGTTCCCGACAGGAATCAGGCTCCTTGTCTGCTGGTTCACGGAGAGGGTGGTACGGGAAAGTCTAGTATTGTCAGAAGATTACAAACCTTTAAGCGGTTTAGTGACAAGCTGGTTTTCCTTGATCTGTCGGTGAAGCCGGATGGACTTAAGTTTCCAGAGTTGATTGCTCGTGCACTAGGAATGCCAGGGGGGCTTATAAAGTACTCGAGATCAAATCCCAATGCTTTGCCTGTTGAGTTATTGCAGATAATCAAACTTAGAAAAATCAAAGGAATTGTTCTTGATGAGTTGCATGATGCATTTTTAGTGATGCGTAACGATCAGTTGAGAAATCTTTCGTTGATCAAGGGGCTTTCGAACGCGCCGTATGGCCTTTCCATTCTTGGCTTTGGAACATCGTCTGCTCTCAGTTCACTGCAGAGCGACAGTCAGTTTTACCGAAGATTTAATACGATTAAGCTTCATGATTGGTCGGATAGCAATGATTTCCGATCTTTCCTTCTTGGAATCGAAAGCCATATCCCTCTGAAATTGCCTTCTTTGCTGGATTCAGAGGAAATTACCGGCTTTCTGCTGGAAAGAACTGGAGGTAGGATGGACTCTGTTGTTCAGATAATTCGTTCCGCAGCATGTTATGCAATTAGAAGTGGCGAAGAAAAGATCACGCTGAGCCTGATGCGTAAGGCGTACTCAAGCCCTTGGGGTTATTAGTTGCAGGGAGATTCAATGAAAATATTTGGCCTTCCAATTGTTAGGTATGACGAGTGCTTGGCGTCATGGCTGGTTAGGTCGGCAAGTGTCATTGGTGAAGAGGATGTATTGCGTTTTTCACAATCTCTTGAGGATCCTGATTTTGATCTCAATAATGAGATGGTAATTGACTTTCTTTCAAGGGTGGGGGTGGATCCTGAGTCTGCTAGGCGCTGTTTTGGGGCTCAGACTAACTGGCTATTCCCTTGGGAAAATCGCGCAGCCTATTGTCTTCTGTGCATGCAGGAAGACGTTGCCTCTGGCAGATCTCCTTATTGGAGAAAAAGTTGGTGCTACCTCCATTGCCCAATATGTGTAAAGCACAGGACTTTATTGGTGCTCGCTGATCCTAATAGTATTGGCTTGCAAAAATCCTGGATTGTATTTGTCGAGGAGTGCAATGATAAGTACGATCGAAAAACAAGAAATGAGGTGCAGTGGAGACAGCCAGGTGCACCAACTAAAGCAGTGATTTTGGCCTTGAGAGTTCAGGGCTTTCTAACTGCCGTGCACAAAGCCGGTTTTATAAAGATAAGAGGAATGGATCGTCCTGTTCGTGGGGCAGATATCCTGGCGGTGGCACGCCTACTGTTGGAGAACTTTCTATTTCCACGCTTGCGCCCACCTTGCGGTGATGGTGTTGCTAGGGCCATGCAATCTGGATTTCCACGAATTAGCGGGATCAGATCAATAGAGCACGCTAAATTGTTAGGGTGTTCGGATTGTAATGTCTATTCGCGAATGACAGCGCTCATCTTGGTGGGTTGCGTGTTTAAGCTCTTTCCGGCGTCGCGATTTATTGATGTGCGAATGTCACTTGGCCTGCATAGTGACGTCTATAGTGGCGAAGCTTACGATATAGCGCGCTACGGTATGAGGTTGTCGTCGAGAAGGGAGATTGGTTATGCAATGGAGATATTGAATGCACTTCCGGAAGACTTGAAGATATATTTGGAGGATTTTATTAATGGTCTTGCGCGAAGCAGGCCAGAATTGTTATTCGGCTGAGTAGTTCTCTTTATTCAAAGGAGTTCCACTGGATTCTTCTGGAGTTGCTCGGTGAATCTGCACATCTCCCTCGGAGGATACGCTCCATTGGACTTGGTGCTGAGGAGCCTGCGGGCACTGTCTCGAACATCATCAGATTGGCAAGCACTGCTAAGGCATGCGTTATCGTCTTCACGCGTGCGGAGGGGGCGAATAGACATCGGCTGGCTGGGGGCGCAGCAGGCGCGCTAAGCCGCATCGCGCCACCGGAGGGCAATAGCGAACCCTTCTGGTCCCATGCGTCGCCTGAGGAGTGCCTATAACTCTCCTGGTGTAGTTCCCTACATGGCGGTTAGTTTCACCACCTTCAACGATCTCGAAATAAAATACTGCAAATCAAGAAGTTATTGGCTGATTATTCAGATTTGACTGAGCTATGCGAAATTATGCGAAATTTCACAATTTCCAGCGTAAGAGAATGCACACATCGCCGTTAGCACGCCCCTCGTTTCCCGCGACGCATCCGCATGTGGTGTGTGCGCCGATTGACGGTGCAGCTACCGTCCAATACCCTAAGGCCAAGACCATAACCCCCACGCCTCGGACAGGATTCTTCCCGAACTGCGCACCAGGGGGTTTGTTGTTAATAGGGAGCTCAGATTGCCTCCCTTAAGCTAGGTGTTGTGGTGCGCTCAGTACACGCTCCCAATTGCGGACGCAAAGGTCCCGGCAGGCCTGCTCCGCCCCGCCAAAGCAGCGCTTCGACACCATGGCCATAGCGGTTTCGGTTCGGTAACTGATTGGTTGCCCATACTCGTCCAACAGCACGCCCCCACTGGCCCGCAATAGCGCGTGGCCGGCCGCCACGTCATGGGCTGACACCGGGTACAACGACACCGCGCATACCGCATCGCCGGCAGCGACCCGTGCTAGGCGATATGCGATGCTTGGCATGCCATGAAATCGAGCGGGTGCGCAGAGTTCGGCATTAAGCTGCGGCTTGGTCGCTGCAGCAGCACTGACCATGACGGTTGTCTGCGTGTCCAGGCGTTGCTGACGCAAATCGACCGAGACGGGATCACCGTTCCGCAAGAGGTACCCCATCCCTTCAGTCCAGGCGATGCAATCGGCGCCACGGTCCTCGGTGACTGGCGCATATACGATACCGAGCACTGGAAGTGCATCGCGCAACAGGCCAACCGAGATTGCCGAGCCGTTCCGGCCTTTCAGGAAATCGCTGGTCCCGTCGTTGGGATCGACCACCCAGCACCACCGGTGTCCAGTGAGGGTATGCCCGGTTTCTTCGCCCCAGTAGTCGCAATCCAGTAGATCCAGGAGTACCTTGCGCAGGCGCTGCTCAATCTCCATGTCTACAGCAGCCTTGTCATCCTGACCGCGCGGACCGTCAGGGCGGAGCCATTCTTCGACCAAGAGTTGCCCCGCCAGAAGTACCTGGCTCATAGCCTGGCTGAGCAGGGCGGGAAGGTTGAGTTGGCGTGTCATCAGCACCTCTATACAGAGCCGATTTAGCTCATTGGGGGGCAGCATCCTCTGGAGGATGACCTAAGATCTTCAGCTGCGTGTGGGCTTCGACCAGGCGTTCTTGGAGGCTCTGTACCTGCTGGTCGTGAGCGTCCTTGGCTTCCCTCAGGCGAGCTACTTCACCTTGCAGCGTATCGCAGCGCTCCCGCAAAGCACCGTTCTCCTGCTCGACCTGTGTGCGGGTCTGCATCTCACTGGCCAGGGTCTGTTGGCGCTGCTCCAGTTGCTGCTGCAACGAGTGCAGGTCTTTCTGTTGCTGACGAGCTTCCGCCAGCAGGCGGGCGTTGTCGCGGTTCAGTTGGGTTAGTTCGTCCTGCTTGATCATCAGCGTTTGTTGCAGCTGCCGCAGTTCCAATTGCAGCTGCTGCACCTGCGTCTCGTGACGGCGCTGGTCTTGCTCACGCTGCTCTTTAGCGGCTTGACGGTAGTGCTCCAAAGCATCGCGCGCATGCTGATGCTTCTCCGCCAGCGAACGAATTTGTCCGTCACGATCCTGTAACCGTGCTTCCAGGTCGCGGTTGGCCTGGAGAAAGCGAGCGTTCTCGACCTCGGCCTGCTGGCGGACCTGTCGCTCCTGCTGAAGTGCCTGCTGCGCAACCTGCAACTGCTCGGTGAGGCCTGCGCATTGGGCTTCGGACTGGTGGCAACGCTCCTCTGCTTGGCTGAGGCGATCTTGGTAGCCTCGACGCTCGCTGGCCAACTGCTCGCGCTCTGCGGTTACCGCCGCCTGTGCTTCTTCCTGCAGCCGCTCTGCCAGCTGCGCGACCAAATTGGCCAACTGACCACTGAATGGTATGGGGGCAGCGCTGCGTCCCTGATCAGCAGCCTCCAGTTCCTTCAGATAACGGTGAATGGTGGTCTTCGAACCGGTATTGCCCAGTTCGATACGCACTGCATCGATGCTCGGGTGCTCGCCACGGGCGAGGAGGGCGGTACGGGCTTTCTGCACCACCGCCTTGTTGATACCACCACGTGCCATGCCAGTCTCCTACGATTTCGTACTGTTCTACATACTATGTATTTACATTCTATTTGTGCTGCATTCTTCTCGCCAGATCGTGTCTAGATTAAGATTGGATAATCACGAATTATCCAAGGGGAGGCTGCGTCTTCCCCGATTCGGGGTCGAATCGCGGTACGCCAAGCGGGGGAGGGGCGGTGAATCACAACGTTGAGCGCTACCTGCAGGCGGGCACCCGGGCTAACACCCGACGCAGCTACCAGCAGGCGATCGAGCACTTCGAGGTGAGCTTGGGCGGCTTCTTGCCGGCGACCAGCGACCCCATCGTGCGCTACCTGGTCGACCACGCCGGCACCCTGGCCAGCAGCACCCTCAAGCTGCGCCTGGCCGCCCTGGCGAAGTGGCATGTCAGCCAAGGCTTTCCCGACCCGACCAAGACCCCGCTGGTGCGCCAGGTGCTGAAGGGCATCCGCACCCTGCACCTTGAAGCCGAACAAGCTGGCTGGAGCGGGCCGGGACGCAAGCGCGGGCCGAGGGAGACCTGCCGCGCCTGCTGCGCTGTTGGCGTAATCGCGCGTTGCTGCTGATCAGTTTCTGGCGCGCCTTCCGCAGCGACGAGCTGTGCCGGCCGCAGGTCGAGCAAATCCAGGTGCGGCCGGGGGACGGCATGCAACTGTTCCTGCCCTGGAGCAAGGGCGACCGTGACAACCAGGGACAGACCTAGAGTGCGCCGGCGCTGGCCCGCCGGTGCCCGGTGCAGGCTTACAACGACTGGATCAGCCTGGCGGGGATTGCCCGCGCGCAGGCCAGTTCCCGCTGCATGGGGTGTCTAGCCTAGCCCTGCGCGACTAATAGCCCCGATGAATTCCGGGCAAACTCCAATTCCCGCTCCCCGATCTCCCGGCCTGCTCCGCGAGGCCCCTTACAGGGCGCCTGATGGCCTTTCAGGTTCGACGGGCATTGACGCTGCATAGCGCTCGCCGGGACAACCTATCTGCCCGATACGATAAGCCTGCCGATCCATGGCCAGTTAGGCTTCAGCCCATGCAATCGGGAATCCGCAGGTGCATGCCTAGGGGTGCTATCCGATGCCTTTACATCGGTCCTTTCTGTTCGTCCTGATGACGACCAGTGCGGATCCTCACCGTGTCGCTACGGGGCAAGAACAAGAGGAAACGGCAAATGTTTGATCTGAACAAAATCGTCGAGCCCGTGCTCGGCCTTCAAGGGCTGGAAGCTGATCTGACCGAAGAAGAACGTGCCATTCAGGAGGCGGCTCACGGCTTCGCCCGAGACGTGATGCGTCCGCTCGGAGCCACGCTGGACAAGATGACCGCCGAAGAAGTGGTCGCCCCGGGATCGCCGCTGTTCGAATACCTGCGGCAGGTGCATGAGTCGGGTCTCCTTGACCTCGCCGCAATTGCCGGCATGGACAACCAGCAGAAAGCCCGCATCATGCCGATCATCTTCGAAGAGCTTGGCTGGGGTGACTCCGGCCTGGCCATCGCCGCCCTGGCGTCTTCCTTCCCCGCATTCGCGGCGCACAATACCGGCGATGCGGAAATCATCGAGCGATTCGGCTCGCTTCCCGGCTGCTGGCTGGCGACCCAGCCCGATCGCGGCAGCGATGCCGCCGACATGGACGGCAGCATCGTTCAGCCCGGAACCCGGCAGTCGCGCGGCAATCTGTATGCGCGGGTTGTCGGCGACGAGGTCATCGTGCAGGGCCAATCCTCCGCCTGGGTCTCCTATGCGCCCCTTGCGCAGACAGCGCTGGCTTACATTCCCTGCGACTACGGCCAGGGCCTGGAGCATGAGAATGGCCGAGGGCTGAACCACATCGGCATCCTGATTCCGCTCGACCTGCCGGGCGTCTCCAAGGGCAAACCGCTGGAGAAGCTGGGCCAGCGACCACTGCCCCAGGGGGAGCTGTTCTTCAATGAGGTGCATGTGCCGAAGAAGTACGTGATCGCCGAGGGCGATGCGGCCATCACCAGCTTCCTCAGCGCCCTGACGTTCGGCAACATGGAAATGGCGGCGACCTTCACTGGGGTCGCCCGCGCGGCCTACGAACATGCCTTGGCCTATGTGCACGAACGCAAGCAGGGCGGAACACCGATCATCAATCACCAGAGCGTGCAACTGCGCACCTTTGACCTGTGGCAGAAAGTCGAGCTGTCGCGCGCCATCACCCAGCGGGTGTTTGCCTACAACTACAGCGACAAGGGCCCGCACCTGGCCGCGTCGATCACCAGCAAGACCTATGTCACCGAGACCGCCTTCCAGGTGGCCAGCGAAGCGCTGCAACTCTTCGGTGGCAATGGCCTGACCTGCGAGTACCCGATCGAGAAGCTTCTGCGTGATGCACGGGCATCGATGATCGAAGACGGCGAGACCAACACCCTCAAGCTCAAGGCCATGCATTGGCTGAGCCGCGCTTACCAGCGCAACCACTGACCATCCGATAGCCCTCCGAAAAAACTTCCTCGGGACTGCCTAAGTGCGGCCCCGGGGAGACGGCTGCGCCGACGAAAGCCGGCCGTCGCGGCACTCTTGCACGGGAGCACAGTCGCCATGCGCATCATCGAACACTTCGATAACGCGGTCCGTTTCTATCCGAACAACCTGGCCTTCGTCGACGTCGGCAACGACGCCGGGGCGCTCACCTATGCCCAGGCGGCAACCGTGACCCAGGCGATCGCAGGCGCGATCGCCCATAACGGGTTCAACGAAGGCGGCCACGTGGGCATCCTGGCGCCCAACTGCAGCGTCGCGTTTCTCGCCCTGCTGGGCGTGTTCCGCGCCCGCTGCGTCTGGCTACCGGTCAATCCGCGCAATACGGTGGCGGCCAACGCGGAGCTGTTCAGTGACTTCGACGGCGAGCTGCTGTTGTTCCACAGCGTCTACGCCAAGGAAGCCGCGCAACTTAAAGCGAGCTGCCCCGGCCTGCGTGAGCTGGTGTGTATCGATGGCGATTGCGGCGTGGGCATCTCCCTCGCGGCCTGGTCGGAAGGCGCGCGGCCGAGCTACACCCCGGAACCGGGTAGCGGCAGCCTGGACGACATTTTCGCGCTCTATCCCACCGGCGGCACCACCGGGCGCTCAAAGGGCGTGATGATCACCCATCGCAACGTCCACACCTTCTTCAGCAATTTCTACGCGCATTTTTCCTATCACGACGATACCCGCCACCTGGTGGTGGCGCCGATGACGCATACGGCGGGGCTCAGCGGTTGCCTGCACTTCGCCCGTGGCGGCACCAACGTCATCATGGCCGTGGCCCAGCCCGAGGCCATTGTCGATGCGATCGAGCGCTATCGGGTGACCCATCTGTTCCTGCCGCCGACCGTGCTTTACATGCTCCTGGCGCTGCCGGAGATCCGCCAGCGCGATTTCAGCTCCCTGAAGCACTTCCTGGTGGGCGCCGCGCCGACCTCGCTGGAGAAACTGAAGGAAGCCGTGCAGGTTTTCGGCCCGGTGATGTCCGAGGCCTTCGGCCAGTCCGAAGCACCGGCAGCGATCACCGCCAAGGCGCCCTGGGACTACCTGCAGGCCGATGGCTCGATCAATGAGGCACGCCTGCAATCCATCGGCCGGCCGTGCGTGCTCAACAGCGTGGTCATCCTCGATGACGAAGGGGTGGAAGTGGCGCGCGGCGAAGCGGGGGAGGTCTGCATTCGCGGGGATCTGGTGACGCCGGGCTACTACAAGAACGCGCAGGCCACCGCCGAGGTGCGCACCCATGGCTGGCACCACACCGGCGATGTCGGGGTCATGTCCGAGGACGGCTACATCACTATCGTCGACCGCAAGAAGGACATGATCATCACCGGCGGTTTCAACGTCTATCCGAACGAGATCGAGCAGGTGCTGACCGGCCACGAGGCCGTGCAGGATTGCTCGGTGATCGGCATCCCCGACGAGAAGTGGGGCGAGGCGGTGAAGGCCATTGTCCAGCTCAAGCCCGGCAAGGTCTGTGCGGAGGATGATCTGATCGCCCTGGTCAAGGAGCGCCTTGGCAGCGTCAAGACGCCCAAGAGCGTCGACTTCATCGAACAGCTACCGCGCAGCCCGGCCGGCAAGGTGCTGAAGACCGAGCTGCGCAAGGCGTACTGGTCGGGAAAGGCTCGCGCGGTGAATTGACCCGCCGCTCCGTCGCAGCCCCCCAGCCAAGGGGGGCGGCCTCCAGCCGCCGCTGACCTATGGTGGCGCCGACAACGCTGCGTCACCGGACCTGCTTCCCCAGCTTTCCCAGGCCCCATGCGCAGTGACTGATACTCGCACTGAGCACTGGCGGAGAGCAGCCGAATGAAAGAGGTCACGCACAACTCATCGATCATCGGCGCCTACGCCATCGCGATTGCCGAAGCCCTGGAAAACCTGGGTGTCGTCGCCGAGGACATCTTCCACACCTGCGGCCTGTCATTGCCCACCACCACCGATCCTCTGGTCCGCATCGACAACCAGACTATCTCGCGACTCTACGCCGCTGCGGTGCAGGCCAGCGGCGATCCCGGTTTCGGCTTGCGAGTCGGAGAAACGATGCGTCCGGCCAATCTGCACGCCATGGGCTTCGCATTGCTGTCCAGCATCTCGATTCGAGATTTTGCCCAGCGCCTGAGTGCCTTCTACCGGGTCGTTTCGCAGAACGCCGATATCCGTTGTGAAGAGCGCGGCAATCAGTTCCTGCTAATCAGTACCAGCACAAAAGGGGCAGACACCTGTTTCGAGACGCAGGATGCCTACATTGCCCTGGTCACCAACCTGCTGCGAACCATTTCCGGCAATCGCTTCCAATTAAGGACGCTCGAACTGACGCGGCCGCAGCCGGAAGGCCAGGCACAGAGGTATAGAGACTATTTCCAGTGCGATATCGGATTCGATCGGCCTGAGATCATCATGGTGATGGACGTCGCACAGGTGGACAAGCGGTTGCCGGGTGCCAACGAGGAACTCGCCCTTGGCCATGATCGAACGGTGATGGAGTATCTGCAGCGGATCGACCGCAGCGACATCGTCAATCGCGTACGGTCGCTCATCAGCGAAGAGTTGCCCGTGCGGGCCCTGAACAAGGACCGGGTGGCCGAGCAGCTGCACATCAGCACCCGCAACCTGCAGTTGAAGCTTGCTGCGCGGGACACTAGTTTCCAGGAGATTCTCGACAGTACCCGCCGCGCGCAGGCCCTGGCGATGATGTCGCGCAGCTCGGTGTCGGTAACCGAAGCGGCCTTCTCCCTCGGCTACACTGAAGTGAGCAATTTCACTCGCGCCTTCAAACGCTGGACAAACCAGTCGCCACGACAGTACCGCCAAGGCCTCGGGCTGGAGCGCTGAGCCGGGTGGGCCGGGCGGCTCGGCGCTCCAGCCCCCCCCCCCTGGCAGGTCAGTACTTTTTCAGAATATGCACGAAGCCGGCGCTGCCCAGGCCGCCGTTGTGCTGCAGCGCGACCCGGGCCCCCGGCACCTGCCGTGGGCCGGCCTCACCGCGCAGCTGCCAGGTCAGCTCGGTCAGCTGGGCCAGTCCCGTCGCGCCCAGTGGATGCCCCTTGGCCAGCAGGCCGCCCGAGGGGTTGATCACCCAGTCGCCGCCATAGGTGCCGCGCCCGGCTGCGACAAAAGCGTTCAGCTCCTCCTGCCGGCACAGCCCCAGCGCGACATAGGTGGCCAGTTCGTTGCTGGCGAAACAGTCGTGCAGTTCGATGACGTCGACATCTTCCGGGCCGATGCCGGCATCCTCATAGGCTTTGTTCGCCGCATCGCGACTCAGGGCCTGGAACATGACATCCATCACGCTGCCTTCGAAGAAAATGCTGCGGTCGCTGCTCCATCCGCGACCCGCCAGGCGTACGTCGGCGCGGACGCCATGGGCACGGGCGAACTCCGGGGTGCAGACGATCACGGCGGCGGCGCCGCAACTCGGCGGGCAGGCGTAGTTCTTGCGCAGCCCACGGAAGAGGGGAGCTGTAGAAAGTATCTCTTCGACCGTCAGTGGCGTACGGAAGATGGCATTTTCGTTGTTGGCGGCGTGCCTGCGGGAATTGACGCAAACCGCCGCCAGGGTCTGCTCGGTCACGCCCATCCCGAGCATGGCATCGACCTGGGCGCCGAACATGCCGACCGCCGGCGGCACGGCGCGCTCCTCGGGGCTCATGTCCATCATCCTGAAGATGGCCTGCTCATGCCGCGCGATCGGGCTCGGCTTGTCGGGGAAGAGCATGTTGATCGCCCCCGGCGCCATCTGCTCGAAGCCCAGCGCCAGCGCGCACTCCACCTGCTGCCCCTGGACTGCCTGGACAGCCAGGGCGAAGGCCGACGAGCCGCTGGCGCAGTTGTTGTTCACGTTGAAGATCGGGATGCCGCTGATATCCACCCGGTAGAGCGCCGCCTGCCCCGCGCAACTGTCGCCGTAGACGTAGCCGCAGAAAGCCTGCTCGATCAGCGCATAGTCGATGCCCGCGTCCTTGAGTGCCGCACGCGCGGCCTGTTCGCCCATGACATCGTAGCTTTCCGATTGACCCGGCTTGCGGAAGGGCACCATGCCCACCCCGGCGATAACGATTTCGGTACTCATAGTGACCTCTTGGCTGTTCGTGGACGCTGGTTCTGCCTGCGTGCAACCGAGTATCCACAAAGCCCCGCGCCTTGGAGCCCGCGCGTGTCGAGCTGATAACAAGTCAGGCCTCCAGGGACAAATCCGTCTGCCGGGCGCCCGCAATCTGCTCGTTTCGGGATAAGCGTTCTGCTTGGAAGGACAAGTCCGGGGGCCGGGCGCGGGATTAACGTCAGGGCCAACAAGAACGCCAATGTGGCCTGTGTGAGGAGAATCAACGTGGATTTCACTGGAAAAGTTGTCATCGTGACCGGCGCGGCCGGTGGCATTGGCCGTGCTTCGGCGATCCAGTTTGCGCGCCTCGGCGCCAAGGTGGTGCTGGCGGATGTCAATGAACGAGGCCTTCAGGAAACCCTGGAGCTGACCGGCGGCGAAGCCCTGGTGGTGCTTACCAACGTGGCCGATGAGGCGGCCTGCCAGGCCATGGTCGACAGCGCCATGAACACCTTCGGGCGCATTGATGTGCTGTTCAGCAATGCCGGTATCTCTGGTGTGCGCGGGCGGACCGCCGAGTTGACCCCGGCACAATGGCGCCGGGTCATCGACATCAATCTCAACGGTGTCTTCTACTGCGCCCACGCGGCGATTCCGGCCATGCTCGCCGGTGGCGGCGGCGTGATCATCAACACCGCCTCCGTCGACGGTCTGGTGGGCATGTCCACCCTGTCGCATTACACCGCGGCGAAACACGGTGTGATCGGTCTGACCAAGGCCTGCGCGCTGGAGTACGGCAAGCGAAACATCCGCAGCGTCGCCATCGCGCCCGGCTTCATCCAGACCTCGATGACCACCGACAACCTCAGCGAGAGCGAGCGTGCGCTGTTCGCCTCGCTGGCCTCCCACGTGAGCCGCGCGGGTCAGCCGGAAGACGTGGCCAACCTGGTCACCTGGCTGGCTTCGGACCAGGCGGCCTATGTGAATGGTTCGGTCCACACGGTGGATTCTGGCCTGATTGCGGGATTCGCTCTGCCGGAATGACTCCGCGCGTCCGCTGCCGTCCCCTGGAGGACGGCGGTGGCCGTTTCTGCTTCGCATGCTTCTCGCCGCTAGGGGGGACAGATGTGCGGAGCTGCTTTATTCTCGTGCGGCTAGCCCCTGGAGAAGAGTCCGCGCACATCAGGCTGTTGCAATGCCCAGAAACCTTTCCCGCCAGGATACAGCCTGGATAAAGTGGCGGGCCGAGGCATCGCGTGCCACGCTGAGCAGCGGTGCAAGATCGCAAAGTGCCCAGAGCATGACCTTCTCCCCATAACAAGAAAATGCCCAGGCATTGGAGTCGTCGGCCATCGCTGGCGCGGCCCGATCACCCAGTGCACGGGACCGCAGAGAGGCATCGCCAACGTGGATCGGATAGAGCCCGAACTGGTTCTCAAGACAACGCCACCGCGCAATCAGAAGGGTACTCAGATGCGCGAGCGGCTCAGCATTGACTCGCCCGAGCTGGCTGACCGCTTGGCCATTTCGGTGCACGCTCCGGCCGGTTTCGGCAAGACCCTGCTGCTGGCGCAATGGCGCCGCGAGTTCCTCTCCCGCGGTGCGGTGGTCGCCTGGCTGACCCTCGATGCCCATGACGATGGCAGCCGCTTCGTCCATGGCCTGGCCGCTGCCATGGCGCTGGGCAGCGGGCGGCAGTCTTTTGCGGTGAACGCCGGGCGGACGATGCCCCCTGCCAGGGACGGGCTCGACGGCCTGACCGACTGGCTGGCGGAAGTCGCTGACCTCGGCGTGGAAACCGTGCTGATCCTCGATGAGGTCGATACGCTGCCCGAAACCACCACCCGTTATTCGTTGACCTATCTCCTGCACAACGCACCGGCCAACCTGCGTGTGATCATGGCTTCGCGCAGCCGTCTGAAGTTGCAGGTGGCGGATTTGCTGGCGCGCGGACTGTATGTTGGCATCGCGGCCGATGCCCTGCGTTTCCGTGTCGAGGAGACCGTGGCGATACTCGCCAGCCGCTTTGGATCGCGCATCGATCCGGACGGTTGCGTGCATCTGCACGAGATAACTGAAGGTTGGCCGTTGGGCCTGCAACTGGCGGTTGCCGCCATTGAGAAGAGCAGCAATCTGATAGCCGCCATTGACGAGTTCTCGGCCTGTTCGGGCGATATCCAGCGTTACTTCGTCGATAGCCTGGTCGCCCAGTTGCCGGCCGAGCAGGTGGAGTTTCTTACCTGTATTTCGCTGCTGGACATGGTCCATCCATCGCTGTGCGCGGCGCTCACCGGCGATGAGCGCGCGGATCAGCTGTTGCGCGGCTTGTGCGCGTCGACGCCAATTTTTGCCGAAGGGCTCGACAGCGACTGGGTGCGTATCCATCCCCTGGCGCGGGAGTTTCTCCAAGCACGCTTTGCCGGCCTGTCGGCCGAGCACCGCCAGTTGCTGCATGAACGGGCGGCCAACTGGCTCGAGGAACACGCATTCTTTGAGGAGGCTGCGCGCCAGTCCCTGCAGGCCGGCCAGACGGAACAGGCTTATCGAAACATCGAACGCTGTCTGTACGAGATCACGATACGTGGCCAGTTCGGCCGGGTTAAGGACTGGCTCGACGAACTTCCCGCCGAGGAGGTGGAGTCGCGCCCGAGGATGTGCGTGGCCGCCGCGTGGGTTCTTGCGCTGAGCGAGCGTCATGTGGAGGCGCTGTGCCTGGTGGACCGTATCCAGCAGGACCCGGCCGCCGACGAGGACATGCGCGGGGAAGCAACGGCCATCGCCGCCGCGGCCTATTACTTTGCCGACCGCCCGGACGAGTCGTTGCGAATCGCCGCGCCGTGGATGGAAAAGCTGCCGGCCGGCTCGATCAAGCTGCAAGCCATGCTCGCCAACCAGGTCGCCGTACTCCTGCTGCTCCAGGGGCAGCCCGAGAAGGCGCGGCGGGTCTATCAGCGGACCCCAAACTACGTCTGGACGCCACAGCTCGATGCCATCCGTGGATTCGGTAAATGGGTGTTCGGCATGTCGTATCTGTGCGAGGGGCGCATCCTGCAGGCCGAAGCCGCGTTTCGCGACAGCCTGGCGCACGCCGAAAAGGACATCGGGCGGCGCAGTTCGATGGCGGTGATCCTGGCCTGTGGCCTGGCCACGGCGTTGCTCGAACGTGGTGAGATTCAGGAAGCGACCACTGTGCTGGCCAACCGGCTGGATGTGATCGAGCGCCTCGCGTCGCCGGATGCGATCTCAATGGGTTTTCTCACCGCGGCGCGGCTGGCCGCGTTGCAAGGGCAGCCGCATCGTGGCCACGACCTGCTGGAAGCCTTGTCGGCTTTGGGCGAAGAGCGCGGCATCCCGCGCTTCTGCATAGTCGCCCTCGGCGAGCAGATCCGCCTGAATGCATTGCATGGCCGGGGCGACACCTGCCAGGCACTGTGGCGACGATTGGAGAAATGGATACCCGAAGCGGTGCGCCAGGTGCACGGGCTGCTCGGATCGGAGCTGGGCATCTCGGTCGGCCTGGCCAGGATCTATGTCCACCTTGCGGCGCGGGACTGGCCGGCCATGCTGTTGGAGCTGAACATGACCAACGAGATCGCCGAGCGCTTGCGTCGGGGCCGCGAAGTGGTCCAGTTGAAGCTACTCAAGGCGTTGGCCCTCAAGGAATCCCGGCTGGACGGGCTGCCTAGCCTGAAGGAAGCGATCAGCCTCGCCGATGAATACGGTTTGCGGCGCATCGTTCAGGACAGCCACCCTGACCTGGCCCGCTGGGCAGAGCAGATTCGTCTCGACGGCACCCCGTCACCGACGGAGAACCTAACTCCAGCGGCACAGCCTGCGCGTCTGGAGGCGGTTCCCATGGCCGTGTCGCCTAGCCGCCTGCTCACCCCCAAGGAGCGCGAAGTCCTCCAACTGCTGGCGCGCAATCTGTCGAACAAGCAGATCGCCCAGGCGCTGAATGTCGGCGAGGAAACCGTGAAGTGGCACCTGAAGAACCTCTTCGGCAAGTTCCAGGCCGGCACCCGCAAGCATGTGGTGGATCGCGCCTACATGCTGGGCATTCTCGAATCGGCAGGTTGAGCTGGCCACTGTGGGAGCGACTTCAGTCGCGATGCGGGCCTGACGCGACGATTCGCGAATGAATTCGCTCCCACAGTAGGGTGCGCTGTCTGGCGCACCCTACAACCGCGCTCGGTGGCCCGGATGCCATCCGGGGAAATCCAACCGCCGCTCCTGGATTTCATCCGGGCTACTGTTCTCTCCTGCCTCCTGCACAAGCCCCCGAAATCCATGCCCCCCAGGCACCACCCATACCCCCTGCCGTTGGGGGTGGCGACAGCGGGAACTACCCATAGTCTGACTCGCAAGTCGAGGCACTGCTCCCCTAAAGGCGGGCGGGGTGCCTCTTGTATCGGGTCGGCGAACGACTTTCCGCTGAATGCGGGTAATCGAGGGGTAGGGTCATGGCAGATAGCGTGCTGGTCGCAGGGGTGGGGATGACGCCGTTCGTTCCGCTCGGCACTTGCGACAGTACCGCTGCGCTGGCAGGCCGGGCGATTCGCGCGGCGCTCGAAGATGCCCGCATCGACTACGACCTGGTCGACCAGGTGTTCACCTCGTGCGTGCAGTGCGAGGCAGGAAGCGGCGAGCGGGTACTCGCCCACGTTGGCCTGACCGGCGTGCCGATTTTCAATGTCAGCGATGGCTGCGCGTCGGGCAGTAGCGCCCTTCAGTTGGCGCGCCACGCGGTGCTCTGCGGCGAGGCCGAATGTGTCTTGGTCCTGGGCTACGAATGCATGCCGGCAGGTGTGACCAACCGCGCATTCTTCGGCATGGATGAATACCCCAGCGTGGAGTGGGACAGCCTGCACCATCGCAGCGACCCCTTGGCATCCCTTCACCGCCGGCAGCATCCGGCGGCGCTGTTCGCCTCCCAGACCAACTGGCTGCTGACCCGCATGGGGATTGCCGAAAGCAGTTTCGAGCAAGTGCTCGGCCATGCCCGAGGCCAGGCCAGGATCAATCCCTATGCCGTGCTGAATCGCTCGTCCTGCTTCGACGGCTGGCTCGCTCCCTACCTTTGCCCGCCGGCCTGCGGAGCTGCGGCGGTGCTGCTCTGTTCACGGAGCTTCGTGGCCCGCTACGGCGCCCGTCGCGATGTGGCCCTGCTGAGCTGCGCGCGCAGCAGCGACACAACCTCGGAACTGGAGTCTGCCAGCGTGCTCGACGTGCTCGGGCGCGCCGCCACCCGCCGGGTGGCGCAAAAGGCCTACGAGCAGGCCGGTATCGGGCCCGACGAGATCGAAGTGGTGGAACTCCATGACCAGAGCGTCGGTGATTTCATGATCAACAGCGCCGCCCTGGGTTTTTGCCGTGAGGAGGAGCTGGACCAGTTCCTCCTGCAGAACTTCAGCACGCGTGGCCGCCAGGTCGCGGTATGTCCCTCGGGCGGCCTGCTGGGACGCGGCCACGCGCCCGGCGCCACGGGGCTGGCGCAGATCACCGAGCTGGTCTGGCAACTGCGCGGCCAAGCCGAGGGCCGCCAGATTGCAGGCGCGCGTACCGCGCTGCAACACAGTTCGGCATTGGGCCGATCGGTATCGGTAACCGTCCTGCAACGCACATTGGGCTGAGCGGGCACGGGACGCGTGAATGTCGTTTGGTGAAACAACAGAGAAGGTGAGCAAGCTAGATGAACAACAACAATAAGACCTGTCACACGAATCTGCACCGGGGCCTGCTGGCGACCGCAATCACGGCGGGGCTCGGACTCTCGCCGGTGCACGCGTTCCAGTTCGACACCGGGAGCGAAGACTGGGCCGTGCGTTTCGACAACACCCTCAAGCTGAACTACGCGCAGCGGGTGGAAAGCGCCAACTCCAAGCTGGCCAATTCCTTCAACAACAATGACGGTAACCGCAACTTCTCCGCCGGCAGCGCGGTGTCCCAACGCATCGACCTGCTCACTGAACTGGACGTGATCTACAAAGAGCAGATGGGCTTCCGGGTCAGCAGCAACAGCTGGTATGACCATGCCTATGACAAGGTCGGCAGCGCCAACGCCGCGACCAACCAGCTCAATGACGGTCGCCCGGATTCCCGCAGCCTGAGCGGCTATGCCGACCGTTACTACAACGGCCCTTCCGCCGAGATTCTCGACGCCTTCGTCTTCGGCAGTGTGGAGTTCGGTGAGCAATCCCTGCTCAGCGCCAAGCTCGGCAGCCATACCCAGTACTGGGGCGAAGCCATCCTCGCCTTCGCCCACGGCAACAGCTACGGCCAATCCGGCCTGGATATCTCCAAGGCGCTGGCGGTGCCTGGCACCGAGGCCAAGGAGCTGTTCATCCCGCGCAATCAGCTGTCCGCCAACCTGACGGTGACGCCGGAATTCAGTCTAGGCGCGCAGTACTTCCTCGACTGGGACCCGTCGCGACTGCCGGAGTCCGGCACTTATCTCGGCTTCAACGACGGCATCCAGCACGGCGGCGACGACCTCTCGCTGATCGGCGGCGTCAACCCGTTCTTCGGCGCGCCGGGGCCGATCGGCGCCAACCAGTTCCTGCGCCTGACCAATGGCCACGCTTTCACCCCGGACAAGCGTGGCGACTTCGGCCTGATGGCCAAGTGGAGCCCGGAATGGCTCGACGGCACCCTGGGCGTCTACTACCGCAATACCTCCGACGTGCTGCCGAACCTGGCCCTGCAGCCTGTCACCGTCGGGCCTGTCCAGCTGGTCTCCGGCAACATCGGTACCTACAACCAGTTCTACGTCGACGACATCGACGTCTACGGCATCAGTCTGTCGAAAAGCATCGCCGGGGTCAGCGTTGGCTTCGACCTGAACTACCGCGAAAACATGCCGCTGGCCAGTGTGCCGGCCACGGTCAGTCCGGCGGGGGCGGCGGCCGGGCTGCCCGGGTTCATTTCCAGCTTCGACGGCGACAACGCCGTGGCCCGGGGCAACACACTGCACGCGGTGCTAAATGGCCTGGCCACCTTCGGCGACACGCCGGTCTGGGACTCCGCGTCGCTCCTGGTGGAACTGGCCTACAGCCGCTGGCTGGACGTGACCGAGAACGAGCAGCTGTTCAAGGGCGAGAGCTGGTACCGCGGCGTCGACAAGGTGACCAAGGACAACTATGTCCTGGGCATCAACTTCAACCCGACCTGGTACCAGGTCTTCCCCGGCATCGATATGTACTTGCCGGTCAACTACAACGTCGGCCTCAAGGGACATTCCGCCGTTCAACTGGGCGGCAACGAGGATGCCGGCAGCTACTCGGTCGGGGTTGGCATGGATGTGCGCAACCAGTACCGCTTCGACCTGAAGTACGTGGACAACTTCGGGCCCTTCGACACCTGCGACGTGCCCGGAACTGCCCCTGCAGGTCGCATCCAGGGTGAGGGCGCCACCCCCGGCGCCAACGGCATGTACAACTGCACGGTGGGGCAGCCCACGGCATTCGCCGGCGTTCCGTCGCAGCTCAAGGATCGCGGCATGGTCACCCTGACCTTCAAAACGACCTTCTGATCGAACCACTGCCTGATCGCAGGAGAATACCGATGAAACTCGTCAATACACTGCTGGCCGCCAGCCTTGCGGTTGCCTTTGCCAACGTCGCCCACGCGGCGGTATCCCCGGAGGTCGCTGCGAAGCTTGGCACCACCCTGACCGCGGTCGGCGCGGAGAAAGCGGGCAACGCCGATGGCAGCATCCCCGAGTACCAGGGCGGCCTGACCACTCCACCACCCAGCTACCAGCAAGGCAGCACCATGCGCCCCGATCCCTTCGCCGGTGAATCGCCGAAGCTGGTGATCGATGGCAAGAACGCTGCCGAGCAAGCGAGCAAGCTGACTGCGACGACCCTGGAACTGCTCAAGCGCTTCCCCAGCTTCCGTGTCGACGTCTTCCCGACACACCGCACCGTGGGCCTGCCGCAGAAGCTGCTCGACAACACGGCGAAGAATGCCGTCGGCACCCGCATCGCCGAAGGTGGCCTGGCCCTGGAGAACGCTCTGCCAGGCGTGCCGTTCCCGATTCCCAATGACGGCAATGAAGCCATGTGGAACCACCTGCTGCGCTACCAGGGGCATGCCACCAGCCTCAAGTACGACTCCTGGAACGTCGATTCCTCCGGCCACGCGACCTTGGCGACCACCGGAAACGTCTTCATCGAGTACCCGCTGTACGACCCGAGCCGCAACGAACCGGCGAAGGCCAGCGATCTCTTCTTCAGGACCAAGATCAGCTACACCGGACCGGCTCGTCGCGCTGGCGAGGCGATCCTGGTGCAGGATGCGGTCAACCCGCTCAAGCAGCCCCGTCGCGGCTGGCAATACCTGCCAGGGCAGCGTCGCGTGAAGCTGGCGCCGGATATCGCCTACGACACGCCGAACCCCGGTTCCTCCGGCAGCTCCACCTATGACGATGCCTGGGTGTTCAACGGTGCGCTGGATCGCTACGACTTCAAGCTGCTGGGCAAGAAGGAGATGTACGTCCCCTACAACACCTACAAGCTGAACTACCACGAGCAAGCGGCCGATATCACCACGCCGAACCACGTCAATCCCGACCTGGTGCGCTGGGAGCTGCACCGCGTGTGGGTGGTCGAGGCGAAACTGAAACCCGGCAAGCGCCACATCTACAGCAAGCGCACCTTCTACCTCGACGAGGACAGCTGGATCGCCCTGGCGTCCGACGAGTATGACGCCAACGGCCAGCTCTACCGGGGCTCCTTCGCCCACCTGGCCTTCAGCTACGACGTGCAGGCGCCCAACTCGGACAACCACATGATCTACGACCTGGTCTCCGGCAGTTACAACATCACCGGTATCTACGGCCCCCATGGCGGCCTGAAGTACATCCAGCCCTTGTCGAAGGCGCAATGGTCGCCTGAGTCCCTGGCCGGCACGGGCATCCGCTGATGCGACACCTTTGAGCGTGGTTTTCGTCACCGCGGGGCGTGCTCCCGGTGGCGCATTTTTTCGAGATCAGCCGATGAATATCTACAAGTGGATGGTGCTTGCCGCGCTGGCCCTGGCCGTGGCGCTGCCTTTCACCCGGCAGGTGGTGGCAGGGGAGTTCGCGGATACGCTGGACACCCCGGCCCTGCACAGCAACCTGGCCGCCCAGGGCCCGCTGACCGGGCTGGCAAGTGCGGGCGAGCGTCTGGTGGTGGTTGGCCAGCGCGGGCACATTCTTTATTCCGATGACGCCGGGCAGCGTTGGCAGCAGGCCGAGGTGCCGGTCAGCTCCGACCTGGTAGCGGTGCACTTTCCAAGCGCCAGCCAGGGGTGGGCGGTCGGCCACGATGGCGTGGTCCTGCACAGCGCCGACGCTGGCACCACCTGGACCCGGCTGTTCGACGGCCGCCAGATCGGCCCACGGATGCTCGCGCATTACCAGGCCATGGCCGCGGCCGAGCCGCAGAACGAGGCCATCGCCGCACTGGTCGCCGAAGCGCAGCGGATGACGGAGGAGGGCGCGGATAAACCCTTCCTCGATGTCTGGTTCGAGAACGAGCGAGTCGGCTATGTGGTCGGCGCCTTCAACCTGATCTTCCGTACCGACGACGGCGGCCGCAGCTGGACGCCCTGGATGGAGCGCACCGAGAACCCCGGCGCATTGAACCTCTATGGGCTGCGTGCGGTGGGCGATGACCTCTACATCGTCGGCGAGCAGGGCCTGGTGCTGAAGTTGGATGCGGCCAGTGGGCGTTTCAAGGCTGTGGTAACGCCCTACGAGGGCTCCTATTTCGGTGTCATCGGCAAGCCGGGGATGGCCCTGGTCTACGGCCTGCGCGGCAACCTCTATCGGAGCCTCGACCGTGGCGCCAACTGGCACAAGGTCGAGCTCGGTCTGCCGGTTAGCATCGTTGCCGCCACCCTCGACTCCGCTGGACGGGTCGTCCTGCTCAGCCAGGCCGGCCATGTGCTGGTTAGCACCGACGACGGTGCCAGCTTCGCCGTGCAGCCGCAGGATACCCTCGCCCCGGCCTCGGCAGTGTTAGCCAGCGGCGACTCGCTGGTGCTGGTGGGGACCCGTGGCGTACACCTGCTGCCCCTCCAATGAGCTAACTCGACTTTCAGAGAGCCACCAACCATGGGCAACTACGAACTCGACACCATGCCGGTGATCCAGGAGCTGAAGGGCTTCGATGTGCGCTCCGGCAATCTGTTGGAGCGCCTGATCTTCAACAACCGGCTACTGGTAGTGCTGGCGTGCCTGCTCGCCACCCTGACGCTGGGCTACTACGCCGCCACGCGCCTGACCCTCAGCGCCAGCTTCGAAAAAATGCTTCCGCAGAGTCATCCTTTCATCAAGAACTACCTGGATAACCGCCAGTCTCTGCGGGGGCTGGGCAACTCGGTGCGGGTCGTGGTGGAGAATAGCGGCGGCGATATCTTCGACCCGCGCTATCTGCAGGTGCTCAAGGAGGTCAATGACGAGCTGTTCGTCACCCCCGGTGTGGACCGCGCCTGGATGAAGTCGCTGTGGACGCCGGCCGTGCGCTGGACCGAAGTGACCGAGGAAGGCTTCCGTGGTGGCCCGGTCATGCCGGACGCCTACGATGGTTCGGCGCAGGGCATGGAGCAACTGCGGATGAACATCGCCCGCTCCGGCATCGTCGGCAGCCTGGTGGGCAACAACTTCAAGTCGAGCATGATCTTCGTGCCGCTGCTGGAGAAGGACCCGGTCACCGGCAAGGCCATGGACTACCACGCGTTCTCCCGCACCCTGGAAGAGAAGCTGCGCGACAAGTACGAGTTCGACGGCGCGGCGCGGGTGGCGGGCGAGGAGGGCACGGGGCCGATCAAGGTCCGCGTCATCGGTTTCGCCAAGCTGATCGGCGACCTGCTCGACGGCCTGGTACAGGTGATGATGTATTTCGGCGCCGCCGCGCTGATCGCCACCGCCATCATCTACTTCTACACCCGCTGCGTGCGCAGCACCGCGCTGGTGATCTTCTGTTCGGTGATCGCAGTGGCCTGGCAGCTGGGGCTGGTGGCGCTGCTCGGTTATAACCTCGATCCCTTCTCGATCCTCGTGCCGTTCCTGGTGTTCGCCATTGGCGTGTCCCACGGCGCGCAGAAGATGAACGGCATCATGCAGGATGTCGGGCGTGGCACCCACCAGTTGGTGGCGGCGCGCTACACCTTCCGCCGGCTGTTCCTCGCCGGGCTCACCGCGCTGCTGGCTGACGCCGTGGGCTTCGCCGTGCTAATGCTGATCGATATCCCGGTGATCCAGGACCTGGCGATCACCGCCAGCATCGGTGTGGCGGTATTGATCTTCACCAACCTGGTGCTGCTGCCCGTGCTGCTGTCCTACTTCGGCGTCAGCCGCCAGGCCGCCGAGCGCAGCCTGCGTGGCGAGAACGACGAGCTGCGCGGCAAGGGCCTGGGAGCGCTGTGGAGCTTGCTCGACCGCTTCACCGAGCGCCGTTGGGCCGGCGCGGCCCTGGTAGTGGCCGGCCTGCTCGCCGTGCTCGGCTTCGTGGTCAGCCTGCAGTTGAAGATCGGCGACCTCGACCCCGGTGCGCCGGAGTTGCGCCCGGACTCGCGCTACAACCGCGACAATGCCTACATCACCTCCAACTATTCGCTGTCCAGTGACCTCTTCGCGGTGATGCTGAAGACCCCCACGGAGGGGTGCCTGAAGTACGAGAGCCTGGTGGAGGCCGATCGCCTCGGTTGGCTGCTGCAACAGCAGCCGGGTGTGCAGACCACGGTGTCGCTGGTGAACGCCGTGCGCCAGATCACCGCCGGCTCCTACGAGGGCAACCCGAAGTGGCTGACCATCGCGCGCAACCAGAACGTCCTCAACTACGGCGCCCAGCAAGCGTCGGTAAATAACCCGGAACTGTTCAACAACGACTGCTCGATGATGCCGGTGGTGGCCTACCTGACCGACCACAAGGCCGAGACCCTCGACCACGTGGTGAAGGTGGCCGAAGGCTTTGCCCGCGAGCACAGCACCGAGGACCGCCAGTTCATGCTCGCCGCCGGCAGCGCCGGGATCGAGGCCGCGACCAATATCGTCGTGCGCGAGGCTAACCGCACCATGCTGCTCTATGTGTACGGCGCGGTGATCCTGCTCTGCTTCATCACTTTCCGCAGCTGGCGCGCGGTGGTGGTGGCGGTGGTGCCGCTGATGCTCACCTCGATCCTCTGCGAAGCCCTGATGGTCTGGCTGGGCATGGGTGTGAAGGTGGCCACGTTGCCGGTGATCGCGCTGGGCGTGGGCATCGGCGTCGACTATGCCCTGTACCTGCTCAGCGTCCAGCTGGCCCAGCAGCGCGCCGGACTCTCCCTGGGCGTGGCGTACCGCAATGCGGTGGCCTTCACCGGCAAGGTGGTGGCGCTGGTGGGTATCACCTTGGCCGCCGGGGTGGTCACCTGGGCCTGGTCGCCGATCAAGTTCCAGGCCGACATGGGCATCCTGCTGACCTTCATGTTCATCTGGAACATGGTCGGTGCCCTGGTGTTGATCCCGGCGCTGTCGCACTTCCTGTTGAAGAAGGTGCGCTGATCCATAAGCAATGAAGCCCGGCATGCGATCACATGCCGGGCTTTGTCGTTTTTTGGAGTCAGCGCAACGTTGGACGCGGCCAGAGCCTCAGGCTCTGGTCCCCAGCGGCACCAGCAGCGGTCCCGAAAACGCCTGCATGATCAGCGAGGCTGGTTGGCCGTGGCTGACCAGCTTGGCCATGGTGTTCAAGTAGGGCGTCAGGTGGCGGAAATACTTCTTGTACGCCGGGCACAGGTAGTTCAGGCCGGGTTCGCCATCGGGCGTGGTCATGAAACGGTTCTTCGGGCATTCGCCATGGCAGGCGAAGCGGTAGTCGCAGTCGCGGCAATAAGCCGGCAACGCCTCTTCCTTGGCCGCGCCGAAGGCCTGCTGCGCGGGGGAAGCGAGGAGAGTGGCGGGATCGTCAGTCTGGATGTTGCCCAGTCGGTACTCCGGGTACATGTAGTGATCGCAGGAGTAGAGGCTGCCGTCATGCTCGACGATCGCCGCCTTGCCACAACGCGCGGCGAACAGGCAGACCGAAGGTGGCAGCTGGCACCAGGAGGCCAGTGCCCATTCGAAGTTCATCACGTGGACCTGGCCGACATCCTGGCGCACCCATTCGTCGAAGATGGCGATCAGGAAGTCGCCATAGCGCTCGGGCTCGACTGTCTGCGGCGTGACCGGCGCCGACTCAGGCAAGACACGCAGGTGCAGCTCTGGCGGTGTGGCGAAGTGCAGGCCGCGGCCCTGCTCGGGGGCGGAGGGCTGTCGCTCCACCACTGGATTGAACTGGATATGCCGCACTCCCTCAGCCTTGAGGAAGCGGTAGACCTCTAGCGGGTAGCGGGCGACCTCGCGGGCCACTGTAACCAGCACGTTGAATTCGACCCCGTACCTTTGCAGCACACTGAGACCTCGCATCACCTGGTCGAAGCTGGAGCGACCGCGCTTGTCCGGACGATGGAGGTCATGCACCTCCTGCGGGCCATCGAGGCTGAGACCGACCAGGAAACCCTCGCGGGCGAGGAAGTCGCCCCAGTCGTCGTCGAGAAGGGTGCCATTGGTCTGCAGAGTATTGCGGATGACCTTGCCGCCGGCGAAGCGGCGCTGGTAGTCACAGGCGCGCTGGAAGAATTCCAGGCCGAGCAGGGTCGGCTCGCCACCTTGCCAGGTGAATTCCACTTCTGGGCCGGATTGTGCCGCGATGTAGCGCTGCACGTAGTCGCGCAAGACCTTGTCGTCCATGCGGAAGTGCTCGCGAGGTGGAAACTGCTGCTCCTTCTCCAAGTAGAAACAGTAGCTGCAATCGAGGTTGCAGATTGGCCCGACCGGCTTGGCCATGAGGTGCAGGCCCTGGGGCATGGCTTCGGGATTGTGCATCGTTGGGTCACCGCTGTGCCGACCGCCTGGCGAGCTGCCGCAGTCCGATGCAAAAGACTAGGCGGCAGTTGCTCGGCGGCCACCCCCCATGGCCGGGGGGATGGGCGAACGGCTGACCGCTCCCGGCCAGGCCGGGGCGGTCATGAACGCGTCAGGGGGTATAGGCGATGCGCACCTGATTGACCTTGCCGTTGAGCGCGAAGGGCGCGCGCTCGAAGTAGTCCAGGGTCACCGGCGAGCCCAGATCCACGGCCACATCGAAGGTTTCGCTGGCGGTGAAGGTCAAGGGGGGCGTGAAGGGCGTGGCGCCCTTGGCCACTTCCCGGCCATCCAGCAGCAGGCTGAGGTTAGCTCCGGCGCCGGGTTTTGACGATGCCATACGGGTCAGCACCTCGATGCTGGCCTTGCCTGCTGGCAGGCGGTCCGCCGAGCGCAGGATGGTGCGGGAAATCGCTAGCGAGTTGTATTCGTAGACCAGGTAGCCGTCGTCCAGGTACAGGCTCACGCCGCCACCGATACCGCCCATGGCGTAGAGCACGCCGCTGGCGTTCGCCGGCAGGTCGGCCTCCACCAGCACCTTGTTGTCCTGGCAGCGCAAGTTGGGCGCGGCGAACTCCGGCAGGCGCGTGACCCGGTCGCTGAAGGTCCATTCCCGTTGATGGGTGGCAATCCGCTCGTTCGGGTGGAGGAGAGGGTAGAGCCCAGCGCCGATCGGGTAGACCTTGTTGGACCTGGCCTGGGCGTCGAACTCCGCCTTCAGCTCGGCCAGCTTTTGCGGGTTGCTGGCGGCCACGTCGGTGGCTTGCGAATAATCCTTGCTCAGGTCGTAGAGAGCCCACTGGTCATTGGCCGGATTCCAGCCCATGACCTGGGAAAAACCTTGCACCCAGGGCTTGCGTGGGCCGAACACCGAGGCCATCCAGCCGTCCTTGTAGATACCGCGGCTTCCGAGCACTTCGAAGTACTGCGCGGTCTTGCGCGACTTGGACTCGGCGTCGTCGAAGCTGTAGCGCATGCTGACGCCGTCCAGCGGGTCCTGTGCGATGCCGTTGACCTGCTTGGGCGGGGTGATGGCGAGGATGTCATAGACGGTGGGTGCGATGTCGTTGACATGGTGGAACTGGCCCCGGACGTTCTGGTCTGCCTTGATCCCTTTCGGCCAGGACACCGCCAGCGGTGTACGCGTGCCGCCGAAGTAGCCGGCGACCAGCTTGGTGCCTGGGAAGGGACCGGAGCCAGCCCAGGCCCAGGCCGCATTGTACATGCTCTCCAGCTTCGGCCCTCCGAGGGCCGGGAGGCCGCCGTACATGCCGTCGAGCACCTTCAGTTGCTGCTCTTTGGGCACCGGGATGCCGTTCTGCGCCAGCAGTTCGTTGATGGTGCCTTCCATGCCTTCGGCCGAGGCGCCGTTGTCTCCCAGCACGTAGAAGATCAGGGTGTTGGCGCGCTGGCCGGAGCGTTCCAGCTCGTCGATGATCTTGCCGGCCTGGGTGTCGGTGTGTTCGAGAAAACCCGCGAACACCTCCATCAGACGTGCTTGGTAGCGCTGCTGCTCGGGGCTCAGGCTGTTCCAGGCCGGCAGTTCGGCGGGGCGCGGGGTGAGTTTTGCATCGGCCGGGATGAAGCCGAGGGCCTTCTGCCGGACGAAGGTCTGTTCGCGATAGACATCCCAGCCGGCGTCGAACTTGCCCTTGTATTTGTCCGCCCATTCGGCATTCACCTGATGCGGACCGTGCACGGCGCCGGGCGCCCAGTACATGAAGAAGGGCTTGCTCGGCGCGTAGGTCTGGTGATCCTGCAGCCAGTCCACCGCCTGTGCCGCGAGATCCTCGCTGAGGTGGTAGCGCGGATCACGGGGCGGTTCAATCGGCGTGGTATTGCGGTACAGACGCGGTTCGTACTGCGAGGTCTCGCCTGCCAGGAAGCCGTAGAAATGCTCGAAGCCGTAACCGGTCGGCCAGGTATCGAAGGGACCGGCGGCGGTGGTGTGCAGTGGTGGTGTGTTGTGCCATTTGCCGAAGGCGGCGGTGTTGTAGCCGTACTGCTTGAGCACCTCTGCCATGGTCGCGGAGCTTTTCGGTATCTCGCCCGTGTAACCGTCCCAGTCCGTGGCCAGTTCGGCGATCACGCCGTTGCCGACCCGGTGATGATTGCGCCCGGTGAGCAGCGCGGCGCGGGTGGCGGAGCTGATCGCCGAGGTATGGAAGGCGTTGTAGCGCACGCCGCTGTTGGCGATGCGGCTCAGGGTCGGCGTATGGATACTGCCACCGACGGTATCAGCCTGGGCGAAGCCGGCATCGTCGAGCATGATCACCAGGATATTCGGCGTATCGGCCGGCAGGTGCGACTGTTGCTCGCGTTTCTGGTGCCGGGAATCCTGCAGCGTTGGCTTGGCGTCGCTGGCTGAAGGCGTCGGCGGGAATGGCAAGGTGTCCTGGGCGCCAGCGATGGAGCTGATGGAGCTGGCGAGCAGCAGGCTCAGCTTCACGCTGAAGTGCCCGGGCAGTGGCAGCTTCTGGGTCATGGGCGGGTCCGTTCTTGTTGTGTATGGCACTGGCGAGTGGGGCCTGCGCACCAGGCGCGGCCCCCACGACGATCAGATCGAGAAACTGGTGATATCTCGGGCTTCGATACCATTGGCTGCGCAGAAGGCTCGGTAGCGCTCGACCCCGGATTTCCAGTTCTCGATGGCGAAGAGGTTGTCGTTGTCGTCGAAGTACAGGAGGTCGCCCTGGGTGATGTTCAGGGTGATGATCTCGTCGCCGTACTCAGGCAGGGTGGTGGGGGTGTGGCTGGTGCCGGCTGTTTCGAACACCACGCCACCCTCGCGGGAAACCCAGTCGTGTTCCAGATACTTCCAACCGCCCTTGATGGTGTAGACGATGACCGTACCCGAGTGGTGGTGACGGGGCAGGGTAGTGCCGGCAGGCGCCTTGAGCAGTGTGATGGTCTCTCCGCGCACCGGATCGCACTTGATGTATTTGAGCAATACCTCGTTGCTGTAGGGCGCGAATGGTACCCAGGGCAGGTCTTCGTCGTTGATGGCGGCGGTATCGATGCTTTCGTACAACATTTTTGTCGTTCCTTGGGATGGGTTGGAATCGGTCGCCCGCCAGGGCGATTACCCAGACATGCTGGGCGTAGCCTCCAGGCATCACCCCCCCAACGAAGAGTAGGGTGGGCGGCGTCGGGCTCCGGGTGTGGTTGCGTGTGAAGTTCAGGTTCTGCCGTGCAGTGCCGGTGCCGGCAGGGCGGTGTGCTGGTAGTAGCGCCAGAACAGCAGCGCATAGACGATGTCGCCGATTGCCAGCGCGGCCAGGGGCCAGTCGAGATTTCCTGCCAGCCAGTGGCCGTGGATGACCAGGACGACGAGCAGCTTCAGGACTATCCCCAGCGGGATGTAAGGGCGGTAGCGCACCGGGTCGCGGGCGATCATCCAGTAGACGAGGGCGAACACAAGCACGACTCCCATGGTGATCTGGATGAACAGTGTGGAGGTGGGTGTTATCTCCAACCCCATAACCCCGGCGACAGAGCGCATGGCCACCAGTAAGGGCAGCCCGGCCACCAGGTTGAACCCGGCGGCGGAAAGAAACAGCCAACGAACATGACCGTCGGACATGGGGTATTCCTCGGCAGGAGACGGCGGCGGGGCTGGCCGCCGTCAGGTCGGCGAGATCAGAGCTTGCTGACGGTGGCGCGGGCCAGGCCGCGCTCTTCGCAGAAGCCCAGTAGATAGCGGTGGCCGAAGGCTTTGGAACCGGAGGCGAAGCCGACCCTGGCGACCTCGCCGTCGAGCAGCTTGATAACGCCTGCGGTCTGCAGCGCACCGGTGGTGATGTAGGGCGTGGTGCCGAACACTTCGGCGCGCACGGCAGAAAGCTGGCCACGGCCGATGGCGGTATCGACGGTGCGCGTCAGGGTAGTGCGCTCACGTGGCGGCATGCTCGGGGTGGTCGCCTCGACAATGCCCTTAAGTACCTGATCCTGGGCTTCGATTGGCAGGTGCTTGTACTCGGCCTCCCACTTTTCGCCGAGCGCATGGACCATCTTCATCGCATCGTTGTCGTAGAAGCCGACACAGGAGACGCAGGAACGCACGCGCGGATCGTTCTCAAGGTAGATCGGCAGCGAAGTGCCGCCCCAGGGCAGAGCGAATACCGGTTGCATGAAGTGCGGTGAGTGGATCTGGAACGAAGCGCCGACCGGGTGCGGTACCAGTTTCTTCTCCCAGAGGTAGCAAGGCTCGGCGCGGTACATCTCGAAGATCGACGCAGTGGACCCCACGGTCACCCCGGCACCTACACCGCGAGGGCCACGGCACAGGGCCGAGGTTTCCAGGGCGTCGATACCGGGCTGTTCCAGCGCGAGTTCGGCGGCGATTTCCGAAAAGGTGTTCATGTACGCAAGCGAAGGGGAGACCAGCAGCCCGGCCTGGCGGTAGAGCTCGCCGAATTGATCGCGGACTTGCCGCACGTAGGCTTGCTCGCCCGTGGTGTCGAGGTGGTGGCAGCCAGCCTTGAGTGCCGCCTCCACAGCGGTCAGGCCGAACTTGGAGAAGGGGCCGACGGTGTTGCAGACGACCTTGGCACCCTTGAACACGTCGACCAACGACTCGACATTGTGCTCGGCCTCGATGATCTCGTAGGTGGCCGACTCCAGGCGTACCACGCGTTGCGCCATCATTTCGCGCACCCGCCCGGCGTTGCGCGCCACGGCGGTGAAGGGGATGTTCTGGTCGATCAGCCAATCCATGGTCAGCATGCCAGTGTAGCCACTGGCGCCGTAGACAACGACGGGGTACTTAGCCATTTCGTGTGTTCTCTTGTTCTTGCTGCTGTTGAAGGAATACGGGCAGGGGAGCGATGCAGGTTTCAGTGAGGGAACGCAAAACTCACTGCAGGCGGGAAACAGGCAATTCGGTTCGCCTGGCATTCATTCGCGGCAATTTGGCGGGACGGTATCCACGCGGCGCCCAGGAAGGTGGCAATCACGACCAGTGAGGCGGCGGCCGATAGCACGATTGTCGTTTTCATCTTCTTCACCTGCTGTTCAAGCAATGTCTGAGCTCAGCAGGTGCGGCTCGCCGCGCCAGGTGGAGTCGAATCCAGCACCTGTTGACTGGACTCAAAGATAGAGAACGGGTGTTTTTTGAACCCCCCCACGCCGAGGGGGACCATGGACGCACGCATCCGGCGCGCGAGTGCCGTCGGAGATGTTTCCGCAAGCGCAGATTTCAGTGACTTCTCGAACGCAGAGGGGCGGGCTCAGCGCGCAGCTTGCTCAGTTGGGGTTGTCGAACTCCATGCGGACTTCACCGTACTCGACGGAAGTTCACCGAACGCTCTGCGATAGTCCATTGCGAAATTGCCCAGATTACCGAATCCGCACTTATAGGCGACCGCCGCTACGGTCGTCCCCGGTTGGCCGCTCAGTAGCATCTGGCGCGCGTGGCGAAGGCGCACCTGCTTCACGAAGCCCATCGGAGAGTAACCGCGATTCTTCTTGAAGGAATGAAACAAGCTGCGCACGCTGACATTGGTAAGCTGCGCCAGGCGTTCCACTGTGATGGGCTGGTCCCAGTGAGCCTCGATGTACTCTTCCGCAAGCCGGACTGTTCTGGGTGCGACATCGCGGTGCGGACCATTCAACAAGTGACTGAGACTATGGCGGCTGGCCTTGAGGAACATGACGATCAGCGCCTGCTCAATCTCACTCAATGAGGTCAGCGGAATGCCGACCTCGCACGCCTCGGCCTCCCCGATGAGAAAGCACAACAGCCGCCACCATTGTCGGCCGACCGGATTTTCGAAGTCGAAGGCCGGGTCGAAGATGACGCCCCCGTTGACTTCAGCGCCGACCAGGCAGGCGAGCTTTCGCTCTACTACAGAGGCGTCCAGCAAGACTGCGATCTCCTCGAAGTCGGGATCGGAGTGCAACTCGGTTCGCTCACCCGGTGATGCAATCAAGCCTTGTCGTCCGGCAAGACTCACCTTTTGGCCCCGCGTTTTGCCCCAGCCGGTTCCGGCAATGGCAATCGGTACGGCGTAGCTGGCCGAAGTGTCAGGGTAATAGGCCTGATCGACTGCGCTCCCAAAACTCACATAGGAGATTGCCATATCGTTGAGCTGGCAATGGTTGGCTCGGGCGCGAAAGTCTCTGTAGTCATCGGCGACGGAAAAATACAGCTCACCGTAAAATGGGCTGGCCGCCACTCTCATCTCTTCGACGTCGTCGGTCCGGATGACCGCAAATCGATCGAGTGGTTTCCTTTCTATCTGAGTATCCATTGGTGTCCCCAGCGACCTGACGCTGTCGTCTGCAACCGGATGGCAACCTCCGGTGCGAATCACGTGTTACGCAAACCCTTTCACAATTCGGGCAAAGTTTGCACTCGAATGGTAGACGGGGTCTTTCCCCCGGCGAAAGAATATGGCGGCTAGTTGCCATATGCACGGCACCCCTCGAATCAAGACGGAATGTGCTTTTGACCAGCGCCAGGAACAGGCGGTAGCTACGATAACGGCTCAGTTGCACTACGCTGGCAGAGGGGTACGTACTGTCCCCATATTTCAAAAAGGGGAGTTCGTACGAGTGACGGGGCTACGGGTAGCGCAGAAGGGTCAGTTGCGCACGCCGAATCGGACTGGAGCCTCACTCACAGGAAACTCGGATTGTTCAACGCCGGATTTCTGACCAGCTATATACCTATCTTGCGTCTCTTCAACCCGCTATAGGCTGACTTCGACACGTCCTGGCCACCAGGTGACATCGAGTTGGTGAAGCAGGAGAGGCGCATCGCTGCACGTATCGCAAACAAGGATAAAAGGATGACTCCACGTCTTTACATGGCAGTTTCAGCCGCCCTCATGGTGTTGCCCGGTCAATTGCTGGCCGGAGGCCTGATGCTCTATGAGATCGGCACGGACAACGTGGGGCTGGCCAATGCGGGAGCCGCAGCCAGAGCCCAGGGGCCTGCCACCCTCGCCAGCAACGTGGCGGGTATGGCCTGGTTGCCCGGTACGCAGATCACCGCTGGCGCCCAGGTGCTGCACAGCAACCTGGACTTCGAGTTGGACGCAAACACCAACGTCGCAGGGGGAGACAGCGGCAACGCGATGGAGTGGTCCCCAGGCGGGAGCTTGTTCGTGACCCGGGAAATCGGCGATGGCTGGTCGGTCGGGTTTGCCAGCTACGGTGACTTCGGCCTCAATCTCAATTATGAGAATGACTGGAGCGGCCGCTACTTCCTGCAGAACGGCGAATTGCTCGGTATGTCGCTCATGCCGGCACTGGCCTATCGCCTCAACGAGCAGTGGGCATTCGGCGTTGGCCTGCGTGCTTTCTATGCCACGCTGGATACCCAGTTGGCCGTGAACAACGATCCGCTGGGACTGCTCCAGCGCCCGGACGGCCAGTTGAAATACCAGGATCATGATTGGGGCTATGGCGGCAATCTGGGGGTTGTCTATGCCCCTGCTCCCGGGACGCGATTGGGCCTGAGCTATACGAGCGAGATCGACATCGAGTTCGAGGATGGCCTGGACCTTCAGGGTGTCGGCCCCGTGACGACGCGCTTGCTGCGCGATCGCGGGCTGCTCGATGCCGCCACCCGCATCGATATGCATGTGCCACAAACCCTGACCTTCAGCCTCTACCACCAGCTCGATGAGCAGTGGGCACTCCTGGCCAGTGCCAATTGGCAAGACTGGTCCAGGTTTGGTGAGGTGGGCGTCGATCTGGACAGCAATCAGCCTCGCTCAGCAACGCTTGAGGCGAATTATCACGATACCTGGCATCTCTCTGTCGGCACCCAGTACCGGTTCGATCCACGGTGGATGTGGAGTTTCGGCGTGGGCTACGACAGCTCGCCGGTGGATGACGAGGATCGCACGCTCACGGTGCCGATGGCCGAAACCTGGCGCATCGGCACGGGCCTGACCTATGCATTGGATGCCCAGACCGAGATGAACCTGAGCTATGAAATGGTCTGGCTCGGGGACATGGAGATCAGCCAGGAGAAGTCGCTTCCCGTGAATGACCCCCAGCGGGTCTCCGGCGAATTCGACAATGCCTGGATCCAGGCGCTCAGTGCCAGCGCTACCTGGCGCTTCTGAGTGTTGTGAGTGGTGGTCCGTGACGCGGTTGGATGCACAACGCATGCATGTACAGGGACTCGTAGAACCTAATGTCCAACAAGGAGAGAGCACGATCATGATGAAGACCAGGACCCTGATGGCAGGCAGCCTCGTGGCTGCAGCAATACTCCTGAATGGATGCACCAGTAAAACGGTGAGCCAGGAGCAGTATTCGGGATTTCTTCCCAGCTACGACGGGTTGGAAACCGTCGAAACCGCCAGCGGCCAGAAGGCCCTGCGCTGGGTGGATCCCGCGTTCAATGTGGCCAACTACGACAAGCTGATCTTTCAGCCGCTGCGCTTTTACCCCACCCCGCAAACGACAGATCGCATTGGGCAGCAGACCTACGACGAACTGTTGAAGTACGCCAACGCGCGCCTGGGCGAGGCGTTGTCCAGCAGGTTCCAACTGGTGGGCTTCTCCACCGGGCCTCGCACCCTCGAGTTTCGCGGGGCCATTACCGGCGTCAGTGCCAACACCGAGGGGCTCAAGCCCTATGAGGTCATCCCCATCGCTCTGGTGGTGGCCGGCACCATGGCCGCCACCGGCGAGCGCGACCAGGATACCGAGTTGTACCTGGAAGGGGAGCTGATCGACACCAGCACCGGCAAGGCCGTGATGCGCGTCGTGCGCAAGGGCTTTGGGAAGACGCTGAGCAATGACCGTCAGGCTATTGGATTCGCCGATCTCAAGCCGGTTGTCGACGAACTCACCACCGACGTTTTGAAGTTCCGTTAGCCCTGCAGGGGACTGTGCGCGAGTAAGTGATTCGATATCCAGACCGCGCTGTGTTCCTGTGCGCAAAAACCGTCTCATAGCCAAGGAGAATGCATATGAAAATTGCATCTACAGCCATGCTGGCTGCCGCTATCAGCCAGGGGCTAGCCGGCCATGCATCGGCTGCCGATCAGGACGAACTCCTGCAGATTGCCAAGGACGCCTACGTCTACGGCTATTCGTTGATGACTACCGAGGTCACCCGTGTGCAGATGACCAACGTAGACAAGGTGGACAACGAACATGCCCCCATGGGGCAGTTCTTCAACGTCAAGCGTTATCCGCCGGCGGGGTACCGCGGCGTGTCGGCACCGAATGCCGACACGCTCTACTCGATTGCTTGGGCGGATCTGAGCGAGCCGCAGGTATTCAGTCATCCCGACATGGGCGATCGTTATTACCTGATGCCGATGTACAACCTGTGGATGACCATCTTCGACTCGCCTGGGGCGCGCACCGCAGGCGGCGCTGCGGCCAACTATCTGCTGACCGGGCCGGGCTGGGAGGGCAAGGTGCCCGAGGGTATGAAGCAGATCAAATCCGCCACCCGAAAGATGTTGATTCTGGGGCGCACCTACGCCAACGGCACCGACAAGGATTACGGGACCGTCAATGCCTTACAGGCGCAATTGAAGCTCACCCCGCTGTCGGCCTGGGGTAAACCCTATACGCCCAAGGCTCCAGCAGTGGATCCGAATCCGGCCTTCAGCATGACGGCCAAACCGCAGGAAGTCATTCTCGGCATGAGTACCGAGACCTATTTCAACAAGCTCGCCGAACTGATGTGTGAAGCGGCGCCTCCCGCCGCTGAGGACGGCGCTATCCTGGTCCGCATGGCCAAGCTTGGCATCGAACCCTGCAAGCCGTTCAAACTCGGCAACCTGGACTCGGCGCTGCAAGCGAAGTTGAGCGACCTGCCAGAGGTCGCCCTGAAGGAGATCGGGGCCAACCAAGGCACCCTGGGACACAAGGTCAACGGCTGGACCTACACCAAGGGGCTTGGTGTATACGGCACTGACTATATGAAGCGTGCCGTAGTCGCAGCCTTCGGCTGGCCCGCAAACGTGGAGAGGGACGCGGTGTATCCCTACACCGAGGTGGACAGCGACGGACAGAAACTCAACGGCGCAAACAAGTACACCCTGACGTTCCCCAAGGGGCAGACGCCCCCGGCGAACGGCTTCTGGTCCATCACCATGTATGAGATCGACAAAGGTTGGTGGTTCGTGCCGAACCCGCTCAGCAAGTTCACCGTCAGCGCGCGCAACGATCTGCAATACAACGCCGACGGCTCGCTTACGCTGTACTTCCAACACCATTCTCCCGGCAAGGACAAGGAGGCCAACTGGCTGCCGGCACCTCAAGGTGATTTCCTGCCAATGATGCGAATGTACTGGCCGAAGGAGGGCAACCCCTCGATCCTGGATGGTAGCTGGACTCCGCCGCAGATCGTCCGCGTCAATTAGCTGCCTTGGTGAGATGCCCCAATGCAGTTGGCATTGGGGCCCATTGGGCTACTCGTTGTTCGCAAGCCTGATTCGGAGGGGGCGGTAATCCCCTTGTCTCACCTTCGGCACTCCCAGATACCACGCGGCCGCGTATGTCATGGCCTCATCCTAGTACAGCGTCGGCGCCCCGAGGCCTGAGCTCTGGTTGCTTTCCCGTCTTGTTCAACGTCATGCCCCCTCGTTGCTGGGGGTGGAACCTGAGCCATGGCTTTTTATGTTTTGCAGAATGCTGTCGCGCTTTGCCGGTGGCTGCCGCTAGTGAGCGCGACGAGGATGCCGAGTTGTATATGGAAGGGGAACTGATCGACACCAGCGCTGGCAAGGCCGTGCTGCGCGTCGTGCGCAAGGGCTTTGGGAAGACGCTGTTCAACGACAGTGCTGATCTCAAGCCTCTCATTGATGAGCTCACCACCGAGGTTTTGAGGTCTTGAAGGGGGGAAGACTGGCCCCGGTCAGGGGCTGCACCGATTGTGTGACGCCCATATAACGTAGTGCCGCTGAGCCGTCTCAGCGTGCCCTGTCAGATAGCCAAGCGAATAAAGAGAGCGAGTTCCGATGACGCCCAAATACAGGATGTGCCTGGCCGCGTTGGCCATGCTGAGTTGCGGATCAGTTGCCGTAGCGCAGGACAAGACACCGGGTTACAACTACCGGATTCCCGACAAGGTCATGACCCCGGACTCCGTCGAAACCCGACTGGGCACATTGCGTTTCTTCGACGGAATGCCGGATGCGGCGACGGTCGAGGCGCTGTATGACAACCTCGACCTCATGCGAGGCGTGGAGACCTTCCTCAATGGTATCCCCGCCACCTCCATTGAAGGGCTGCGCCTGGGTCACCTCAGCATGGGGGTGGATGCCTCGAACAAGGCACTCATCATGGACAAGTTGCTGGATTCGGCTCCTCTGATGCTGACCGGCAACACCGACACGGTCTATTTGTCGGTGTTCCTGAATCTCGAGAAGGACGGCGCAACCGTTGTCGAGATTCCACCAGGGTCGGGCCCTGGGACTGTCAACGACGCGTACTTCCGCTTCGTAACGGACATGGGCGCCCCCGGCCCTGACCGCGGCAAGGGGGGTAAGTACCTGATCCTGCCACCGGACTATAAGGGGGATCTCGATCCGCCAGTGGGTGGTATGGAAGCTGTCGTCGAAGGTGAGAAATACTTCGTTTCCAGGTCGACCAGTTACGTCAACTGGCTGATCCTGCGCGGCTTCCTGGTGGACGGCAAACCCGATGCCGCAACCAAGATGTTCGAAAGCGGAGTAAAGGTCTATCCGTTGTCCAGCAAGGGCAATCCTCCGAAGATGGAGTTTGTCAGCGCCTCGCGGAAATTCTTCAACACCATCCACGCCAACAACTTCAAGTTCTACGAAGAGCTGCATACCGTGATCGATCGCGAGCCGGTGTCGATGCTTGACCCGGAACTCCGTGGGCTGTTCGCCGCTATCGGCATCGAGAAGGGTAAACCCTTCGCACCGGACGCGCGGATGCGGAAGATCCTCACCGAGGCGGTCGCCATCGGCAACGCGACCGCCCGGGCAATCAGCTTCCGGCCGCGCTTTAAAGACGCCCCTCTCTATCCGGGTAGTGCATGGACGCATGCATTCATCGGCGGCGATTATCAGTGGCTATCAGACAAAGGCATGGGCGGCCGCAATCTGGATGCGCGGACGCTGTTCTTCTACCAGGCCACCGTCAACACCCCGGCCATGGTGTTGAAGATGGTCGGGGCGGGCTCGCAGTACGCCTATGCGGCGACTGACAGGAAGGGTGCCTACCTGGACGGCAGCAAAACCTACAGGCTGAACATCCCCGCCAACGCACCCGCCAAGAATTTCTGGTCCATAGTGGTCTACGACCCGCAAACCCGGTCCGAGCTGCAAACAGGACAGACATTTCCCAGCAAGAACAACAAGCGCGATGACCTGATCGCCAACGCAGACGGCTCCGTTGACCTGTATTTCGGCCCGAAGGCGCCGGAAGGCAAGGACGCTAACTGGATCCAGACCGTACCTGGAAAAGCCTGGTACACGCTGTTCCGGCTGTACGGTCCGCTCGAGCCCTGGTTCGACCAGACCTGGCGCCCTGGTGAAATCGAAGAGGTGAAATAGAGACGCCGATAGCCGTTCAGCTGAATACGCAGGGCCGGGGGCTCTTCATCGTTTGGCTTTTCCCCTGTGCCTGCGGTTCTGGTGGAGTCGCGGTAGTGCTCGACAGCACTCCAGCGGAGTCGTCATATGGCCAAGTCTGCGGTAGACACTCGAATGGATGCCTACAAGCAGGTTAGCGAGCCATACTTGGCCAGCCTGAGGAATGGGTATTCCTTGGCTCGAACGAATCGGTACGAAAGGCCATTGCCGAGGTAGAGGTACTGCGTGAACCGCTTGGTTAAGCGGTGGAGGCGGGGAGATCGATGTTGGCCTTCTACGAATCTCTTCCCAGAACCGACTACGCCGGCCTGACCCGCCAGGTCGTTGAGAGGGGCAATCCGAGAGATCCGTACCTACGGCTCGGAGCTGCCCAGGCTATCCAGGAGTACCAGATGAGCCAGAACTCCGGGCCCCTTGGAATCACTCGAACCGCGTTGAATCAGTTTGAGGTGCTTCAAGAATCAGTCATAACACCGATTACAGCCCAGTTCGAGCAGCAACGGCAAATAGCATCCATCGAGGGAGAAAAAACCGGCGCGAGAACGTAAGTTTGCAGAAGTAATATGACGCGACCAGCAAGGCACAAGGTGGGAGTTGCTCCTGCGCCGGAGGGAATGTCTATTACGGGCCTCGAGGGGGACGGTTCTGCAGAACTTCAGGCGGATATAAGCGCTACAGAATCTAACGTCAGTCATCCTTTGACCCGGATGCGCTTTCTCAAATCATGATGTGGACGGCATCTATATACTTCGCACACTGCCTTGCCTCTCGATCTCAGTAGTACGTTGGCCCCGAGAACGTTGGCAGGAAAAGTATGGTGGCATGATGTTGTAGGGAATTCATTAGCGATTGAAAATCACGAATTATCCAAGATCAGGCCGCTTTTCGATTAAGTTGCGGTCGAAATGCAGTACGCCGAGGCGGGGAGGGGCAGTGAGTCAGGAAATCGAGCGCTACCTGCAGGCGGGCACCCGGGCGAATACCCGGCGCAGCTACCAGCAGGCGATCGAGCACTTCGAGGTGAGTTGGGGCGGCTTCCTGCCGGCCACCAGCGATGCCATCGTGCGCTACCTGGTCGACCATGCCGGCAGCCTGGCCAGCAGCACCCTCAAGCTGCGCCTGGCGGCCCTGGCGCAGTGGCATGTCAGCCAGGGCTTTCCCGACCCGACCAAGACGCCGCTGGTGCGCCAGGTGCTGAAGGGCATCCGCACCCTGCACCCGAAGCCGGATAAGCAGGCCGAGCCGCTGCAACTGCGCGAGCTGGAACAGTGCATCACCTGGTTGGAGCATGCGGGGGAGACCGCGCGGGCGGATGGTGACTTGCCGCGGCTGCTGCGCTGCTGGCGCGACCGCGCGCTGCTGCTGATCGGCTTCTGGCGCGCCTTCCGCAGCGACGAGCTGTGCCGGCTGCAGGTCGAGCACATCCAGGTGCGGCCGGGGCAGGGCATGCAGCTGTTCCTGCCCTGGAGCAAGGGCGACCGCGACAACCAGGGCCAGACCTATCAGGCGCCGGCGCTGGCCCGGCTCTGTCCGGTGCAGGCCTACAGCGACTGGATCAGCCTGGCGGGGATTGCCCGCGGGCCGGTGTTCCGCGGCATCGATCGTTGGGGCCACCTGAGCGAGCAGGGGCTGCACCCGCACAGCGTCATCCCACTGCTACGATCGGTCTTGAAGGAGGCTGGATTTTCCGCCGAGCTGTATAGCAGCCATTCCTTGCGTCGCGGCTTCGCCACCTGGGCCACGCGCAGCGGCTGGGACCAGAAGGCCTTGATGGGCTATGTGGGGTGGCGTGATGCCAAGTCGGCGATGCGCTACGTGGACAGCACCGGCTTCTTCCCCGGGCAATTGCGGCCGTTTACGCCAAGCCTGGAGGCTGAAGAGCGTCCGGGTCCACCTAGTCCAGGTGCTCGGCCAGGTAGTTGACCAGGCGGAGCGGCTCGCTGCTGTCGACAATGGCGTACATCAGGTCGCGCTTGCTACGCGGCAGCAGTTTGGCGCAGCGCTTGGCGGTGGCCTTGATCGCGGAGTTGCTGCCGTGGAGGCGGGCGGCGAGGAAGAGGGCGAGGGTGGCGTCCTGAAGGTTCACAGTCCCATGCTCATTCAATGTCGGCGGGGAGTATGCCGGGTGTTTTCTACCCTACTCAATACGATTGATGTGGCAAGGCGCTGATGCAGTATGTCGGTTGGAGCGATGGGCAATCTGCCTTGTGCTATGTCGAAAGCGCCGGGATATTCCCTGGGCACTTGGGCATCCCACAGCCCTTGACCGCTGTGGGGCCCATCAACCCAGAGAAAGTGCAGTAGCTACTCTGCTGGCGATCCAACTGCTGTCTTCAGCGGGAACACTAGTTCGTCGTGAAAGGTGCAAATAAGCCTATGGTCCAGCACATGGAACAGCGCAGGGGAGAAGGACATGCTTCAGGTCTGAGCGACGTACCGCCTTCCACACAGGATTAACGACCGCTAGGTCTCAAGTTAGACGCGAGGAAGCCTTCAAATCAGGAAGGTATCGAGGGAGTTGACCGCAGGCAAATCGGCCACAGTCAAACAGGGGCGAGCAACATCCATTCCACCCACAGCGTTGCCACGATGCCGGGTAGATAGAGAGCAATCCCAATGACACACAACACTGCTAGCACAAGCCAGGGATGGTGCTCTCCGACTCCGGTGTACCTCACGAAGCCGTCCATAGCGAGGAAAGCCACGACGATCGCAGGGAACGCTTTGACACCTTGGAACCAAATGCCGTCGGTCGGATCCTGCCGATGTGCGATCCACCACGAACTGGCCATCGCAAAAGTCAGCCAAACGGTAGCGAAAATCATCACCCTGATCACCCACACAAGCTGCACCTTTCTCCCTGCCTTTACGGCAAGTGTGGCATATGGGCACCATGTGCTCTCTGGTGCAGCTTTGCCGATTAGATGGCAGGACATGTAATGCCGGCGCACTGACACGTTTTCCAATCGGGTGATGCCTCGCGATGCAATGGAGCATTGATCAGTTGCGCCACTATTCAAAACTGTCGCTTCGACGCTCACCGCGAGGTCAATTGGCGATGAAGCGATTCGACAACCAGTTTGATGCCCCGCCAGGACGTCTCAGGGCGTCGATGAAGCTCCGTCCCCAGTCGCGGATGTCATTGTCCTCCAGCACGGCGTACATCTCCTGATGGCGAGCGCAGCGTTCCTCGAGCGGCATGAGCAACGCGGTATTGATGGCATCGGCCACGGTATCGCGGTCATGAGGATTGATGATCAGCGCCGCCCTCAGCTCAGCTGCGGCGCCGGCGAACTGCGAAAGGATCAGCACACCAGGGTCGGTCGGGTCTTGGGCTGCGACGAATTCCTTGGCGACCAAGTTCATTCCATCGCGCAGCGGCGTGACCAGGCCAATTCGTGCTAGGCGCAGTACCATCGCGATGTCCTCACGTCGATGGTTGCGGCTCACGTAGCGTAGCGGCACCCAGGATACCGCTCCGAAACGGCCATTAATGTGTCCGACTCTGGCGTTGACCAGTGCGTCGATATCGGCGTATTCGGGAATCTCCTGGCGGCTACCGGGGGCAATCTGCAGGTAAGTGACCCGGCTGTGCCACTCGGGATATTTCTCGAGGAAGCGCTCGTAGCTGTCGATCCGGCTGACGATGCCCTTCGAGTAATCGAGACGATCCACGCCCACCACCAAGGCGCGGCCAGCAAGGCTTTCCTCTAACTCCATGGCGCAGGCAGTGCGAACTGAGGCCTCCGCCATGCGGCGGAAACCGTCGGTGTCGACCCCTACGGGGAACACCCCGACGCGAAAATGCTGATGGCCCAGGTGATAGTCCCGGCCGTCAGGCGTTGCCGCGCCGACCACGCGGGTCAAATAGCGGGCGAAATTGCCTGCGTCGTTCTCGGTCTGAAAACCAATCAGGTTGTATTCCGTGAGCGCCCGGACCAGCTCTGCATGGTGAGGTAAGGTGGTCAGCAGGTCAGGCGGCGGCATGGGGATATGTAGGAAGAATCCGATACGGTTAGCACGCCCTCGCGCGCGTAGTGCTTGGGCCAGAGGAATCAGATGGTAGTCGTGCACCCAGAGTACGTCGTCCGTTTCGAGCAACTGGTCCAAACGTTCGGCGAAGAATTCATTGACGCGCAGATAGCCGCCGAAATCCGCTTCGCTGAATTCTGCGAGATCGACCCGATAATGCAGGATCGGCCACAGGACGCGATTGGCAAAGCCGTTGTAATACTCCTGGAAGTCCTGGGGACGCACATCAGTCAGGACGTATTTCACTGTCCCGCGCTCGGTAGTCGTGAAGGCTGGGGGCTCGTCCGCCACCTGGCCACTCCAGCCGAACCAAAGCCCATCACGCCCGCGCATAGTGGCCTCTACCGCTACGGCCAGACCGCCGGGGGCACTGGGGTTGCCCTCCTCAGGCACCACCACCCGGTTGGAAACTACTACGAGCCGAGGCACAGACCTTCCTCCCAACTGATGGACAGGCGCATCGCGGAATTGATCAGGCCCGCCATTGAGTAGGTCTGGGGAATATTGCCCCACAGTTCGCCGGAAAGCGGGTGGAGATCCTCCGACAGCAAGCCGTAACCGTTGCGCGTAGCTACCAGTTCAGTGTAGAGCGCGCGAGCTTGGTCACGCCGACCGATCGCAGCGAGAGCGTCCAGGTACCAGAATTTCACCACCAGGAAGGCCGTCTCAGGGACGCCGAAATCGTCGGCGGCAGCGTAGCGTAGGAGGTGACCGTTGACGTTGAGTTCGCGCCCTACGCAGTCCACAGTGGCAATGAAGCGTGGGTCATTGGCTTCGATGATGCCGAGTTCATGCATGAGCAACACGCTGGCATCCAGGTCGTCGCTGTCGAAACTGCCGGTGAAGGACTGCCGTCGCTCGTTCCAGGCTCCGCGCAGGATTCGTTCGCGCAGGCGAACTGCTTCTTTACGCCAAGTGGTCGCCGCCTGAGTAAATCCGAGCCGCGTGGCGATGCGTCCAACCCGATCGCAGGCCGCCCAGCACAATAGGGCCGAGTGTGTGTGCACGCGCTGGCGGCCACGATACTCCCAGATCCCGGCGTCCGGCACGAAGGCGCAGCGGGCCGCTCGCGAAGCCAGCGATTCCAGTAGGCGCAGCATGCCCGCATCGCTCGGATTCGGTAGTCGTTGGTCGACGAAGCTCTGCAGTACGGCCAGCACGACGGAGCCGAACACGTCGTGCTGGACCTGCTCGGCGGCTTGGTTGCCGACCCGCACCGGCCCGTGGCCGAGGTAGCCAGCCAAGTCGGGCTCGACCCGCTCGTGCAGATCCAGGTCGGGAACGACACCGTACAGGGGCCGCAGGTCAACGTCGCCGGTGGCCACCGTGGTGATGAAATCGACGTAGCGTTCCATGGTCTTGGTCGCGCCCAGGCGGTTGAGTGCCAGGATCACGAAATAGGCGTCGCGCAACCAGCAGTAGCGATAATCCCAATTGCGTTGTGAACCCGGCGCCTCGGGAATCGAGGTGGTCACCGCGGCGATGATGGCACCGGTCTCTTCGAAGCTGCATAGCTTGAGAGTGATGGCGGAGCGGATGACCACCTCCTGCCACTCGAAGGGAATTGCCAGGGAGCGCACCCACTCGTGCCAGTTGGCGTAGGTCCGTTGGAGAAAGGCCTTGACCACCTCGCACGGGGCGTTGTCGAGCGACTCGTCCACCCCCATGACCATACTGATGGGACGCCTGAGCACGAATGGCGTTTCGTGCAGGATGTAGGACAGCGGTGCATCCGTAGTGAGGCGGATCGCTTCGACGCTGCCCAGATAGCGGATATGGCTGGACCCAGCAATGGCCTGGCAAGGCTTGCCGTAATCATGGGTCGGGCGGACGCGCAGGGTTACCCGGGGCAGCCCCTGCAATGGCTCGATCAGGCGACACAGTTGTGCCGGCCGGTAGTATCGGCCGTATTGGAGGAATCGCGGGGCGAAATCGGTGATACGCACGGCATTGCCTTCCGCATCCTGGAGGGTGGTACTGATGATCGCCGTATTGCGCAGGTACTCCGAGCGGCTGCTGCTCATGCCTTCGAGCAGGCAGTCACTGAAGCCCTTCTCTTCGTCGCCGGCCAGCAGGCGCGAAAAGGCCGGATCGCCATCGAAGTTGGGGTAGCACCACCACACCAGCCGCCCCTGGGCGTTGACCAGTGCGGCGACGCGGCAATTGCCGATGAGCCCGAGCTCCAGTGCGCCGTGGTGCGGATGAGTCATCGCTGCAGGCCTCCCGCCGCCTTGATCAGTGCCGAACGAACCTCTGCGGCATCGGCGAAGGCAGCGCTCGCTCCGGGCAGCAGCTTCCCGACCGAGAGGCCCAGCCCGCCTAAGGCAGGCATCAGGGCCAAGGCGGCCTCATCGGTTACGTCGTCACCTATGAATAACGGACGCCTCCCGGCGAATGGCGCGAATTCGAGAAAGCGTCTTATCGCTTGGGACTTGTCACCACTGTGGGCGACTACCTCGAATACCATCTTGCCGGGCAGCAGACGCAATCCTCGATTTCCAGGTTCGTCCAGCAGGTCACGCAGGGCAGCAGCGAGGGTTTCGCCGGCTGCTGGCACGCGGCGATAGTGCATGGCGACGCTGCTGCCCTTGTCCTCGCAGATTACGCCGGGCTGCGAACATGCCAGGGCCATCAGCTTTTCGCGCAGCGTGGAGCTAAGGACCGTCGTCGTCTCATGGCACAGGGGGGCGTCGGCGCGCACTCGCCAGTGGGCGCCATGGCCTCCAGAGGCCGGTAGCCGCATAGGGGGAAAGAGGCAATCCAGATTGTCGACCGAGCGCCCGCTGACCAGCGCCAGTGCGCCGTCGAGCCGGCGATGTAGAACTTTCAGGGCCGCAGGTAACACCTGGGGCACACGGACTGCGTCAGGGGTGTCGGCAATATCCAGAAGGGTGCCGTCGACATCGAGAAACAACGCGCACGCTTGCCCGCACTCGCTTAGCCAGTCGTCCAGCAGGGCACTCGCCGAAGCATCACAGTGAGTGGCAGCCACGGCTGGATCGACTTGCCCTTCAACCATCGAGTTGTGCATGGGCCAGTCTCCACCTTGCTGCGCCGCTGCGCTTCGAGGAGCAGCGACGGAAAGGAAGAGATTAAAAGCCTAGCACAGATATTGGAGGGGCCGACCTGCGGTGCTTCTGGCGCGCCAGTATATTCAGGAGCACTCTGCTACCACAGGTGGCCGGTAGTCGACCTAGGGGCATGTGTGTAAAGTGTTGCTCGGGTGTCGTTTCTGCGCAGTGCAGTCAGACAGGTTTCTTGTGTTGGTCGGGCCGCCGCACAGTTGTCGAGAACGAGCGACCATGAACCTACATCCTTCCCGCGAGGCGTTGCCGGCTGCGCAACGGGTGGCTGATAAGGCCTTCAATACCCTCGAAAAATTCCTGCACATTGAAGCGCTCAGTGGCGTTGTCCTACTGATCGCTGCCGCCATCGCGCTGATCTGGGCCAACTCGCCCGCCGCTGCTAGCTATGAACACCTCTGGCACCTGCCGCTGTCCTTCTCACTGGGCGAACATGTCCTCTCGCACTCCCTGCATTTCTGGATCAACGATGCGCTGATGACGGTGTTCTTCCTGGTGGTCGGCATGGAAATCCGCCGGGAGAGCCACGAAGGCGCGTTAGCCGATATCAAGCTGGCCGCCTTGCCGGTGGTCGCCGCCTGCGGCGGCGTCCTGGTCCCGGCCCTGCTGTATCTCTCGCTCAACGGCGCCGAAGAGTTGCGCCCGGGTTGGGCAGTGCCGACTGCCACCGACATCGCCTTCGCGGTGGGTGTCCTGGCCCTGCTGGGGCGCTCCGTGCCGGCTTCGGTGCGGGTATTCCTGCTGGCCCTCGCAATCATCGACGACATCGTCGCCGTGGTGATCATCGCCGTGTTTTATTCAGGGGGGCTGGATGCGCTGGGCTTCGTCTTCGCCGGTGCGGGCATCTTGCTCGTACTGGTCTTGCAGTGGATTGGTGTCGGCTCGGCCTATGCCTACGTGGCGCCCGGCGCACTGCTGTGGTTCGGCCTGCTGAAAACCGGCGCCCATCCGGCCCTGGCAGGCGTGGTACTAGGCCTGATGACTCCGGTTCGCCCCGTAAAGGTCATGGAACAGCCCCTGCAGCTGGCGAAGCGGGCGATCAGCGATTTTGCTGAACGCGAGCAGGCCACCAACGGTGATGCCAACGAGCTGATGGCACCGATCAAGCAGCTGCGACAGGCACAGCGCGAGCTGCTGCCGCCGGTGACGCGTGTACAAATGGCGCTGCACCCCTGGGTCGCCTTTCTGGTGATGCCACTGTTTGCGCTGGCCAATGCGGGCGTGAATCTCAACGGTGTGGATCTGGGCGAAGGCAGCTCCCTGGCCATGCTTTCCGGTGTTGCACTGGCCCTGGTACTAGGCAAGCCCGTGGGCGTGCTGTGCAGCAGCTGGCTGGTGGTGCGCCTGGGTTGGTGCAGCCTGCCACCGGGCACAACCTGGCCGTGGATGGTCTTGATCGGCTGCCTGGCTGGGATCGGATTTACCATGTCAATCTTCATCGCCAATCTTGCCTTCCCCCAACAGGAACTGTTGAGCGCCGCCAAACTAGGCGTACTGGTCGGTTCGGCGACCGCCGGGATTGCCGGGCTGGCCTATGGTCGCGTGCTGGTTGCTCGCACACAGTCGGCCGATACGCCGGTGCGCTAGCAAGTTCCCTGCGGCGCATTGAGGGCGACACGATAGGCGCAGCGTGGATCAAAGCTGCTTTCGTCAGGAGCCAACGAATAATCAGGGGATGCCGGGGCGGCCCGATGCAGAGGGAAAACCACCACGGTCGGGCCCTCACGAAGGAGGCCGTGGTGGCTTCCACCAAGTCCCTTTTCAAGGACAAGAAAAGCGTAGTTGAAGTTCTGGTCATTTTCCGCAAATCCGGAAGGCGGGTATACCCACTCCAGATCTTTTGGTGATCTGGGGTGTTAGATGGACTCTGACGCGGGCGATTCCCGCGCTGCGGGCCAAGCGGTCGCATTTGCCGTCCGAATGACAAGATTGAAATCACACTGAGGCCATATAATTTAAGGCTCAACAGAGGCCACCCGATGAGAGTCAGCCATGCGCATTTCCAAAGTCCTCTGGCTATTCCCTGTATCTCTGCTGCTTTACTCGGATCTATTGGCGGCACATGGAGCGTCAAATACTAACGCCGAGGCGGCAGTGACAGTGCATCCACCAAGGAAGACCGCATCGGACAAATCTCTCAGCGCTCAGGGAGTCGATATTGGCGCGGACCATCAGAAGGCAATCGAGGCACACGTCAGGCATTCAAACCATCAAATCAGACTACTACTGAGATCCGCTTCCATGTCAAATATTGACGCAGTGCTCAAGTCAATGGATGCAATACGGCAAGGCAATGAAGCTTGTGCCCAGCATATTGAACAGTGCAGAAAACTTGATGCGTCCTCCCGTACTGCGGATGTTTCCGAACAGCTATCACCAGCCGGGGCCAACTCGAAACTGTGATGATTGCCGCATATTCCCGCCGCTCCAGGGAGCGAATCCCACGCAGCGGTATCGTGCCCCTCCGGCTCAAAGGTCCGGTAAGCAACGGCAATTCAGGCGAAACGACGGCCACAGAGCGCCTCTCCGATCTGTCAAGACTGAGGAAATAAACAGCTTACCTGGCCGGAGCGACTTGCTACACTCGGGCTTCATCCGTGATACCCCCTCTTTGGCCGTCTTTTGGGCGGCTTTTCTTTTTCGCCTAAGATACTTCAAAATTTCTTGGATTTTAGTGCAATTTTTCCGCAGTATATAAAGTGAGTTCCGAGCCAAGGTTTCACTATTGCCTTCAGTCCTGAAGGATAGATATTATTATTTTCCCCACCCAGATCCGCCACCAGATTGACGGCTTTAATTTGCCTAAATATCAATAGTAATTTATCGGCTCGGCGATCGATCGGTTGTAGTATATAAACGAGCATCTGATAGTCACGGTCAATCGCGCGCGGCAGGAAAATTGCTATTATTTTTATAAATGCCATTTACAGATGGCTCTGGTGATGCTTTGGTAAGTTTGTAGCCGGCGTCATCTGGTGTGCGCTTTCTCGCAGACTGACGTCATTCCTTGAAATCATCAATACATAGAAGAACTACAGATTGGGGGGGCAGGAGACCCCATGAAAACACCAACTAGGGCAACATCTCCAACTAAGAATACAGCTAGGGCAAACAACCAATCCTTCAGAAGAGGCTTCCTCAAGTTAACCGCGACAGCACTGGCATTCTCCGCCGTCGCCGCGCCTCTGAGCCTAGGCGCGAAAAGCAGCCGCGATGACGAAGAAGAAGATGTTGTCCGTCCGTTCATCCCGCCAAGCCCAGCCACCATCCCCTGGCAGATCGATCTCCCAGAGGAAATTACGGTACTCCAGCCGGTTACCCTGGACCCGGAGCCAACAGAGCAAGCGAATACCTCCGCCGGTGAGGCGGGCCGTGCCCCTCACCAGCGATTTGCCGAACTGGGTGTTGCGGTCACGTACGAACTGAGGGCCAAGGAACGACCGGACTGGGTGTTCAATCCGGCCTATCCACCTCAGCGAGTCTGGGGTTACGAGGGCAATGTGCCGGGCGCTACAGCTCCGGGTCCAACGATTTTTGCGCGTTACGGCCAGCCAATAATCCTGCGCATCCACAATGCGCTGCCCCAGGATCATGTCGGCTTCGGTACTCCAGAAATCTCCACGCACCTGCACAACGCTCATACGGCGTCGGAAAGCGACGGTTTCCCGGGAGACTACTACAGTGCAGTCAAAGCCGGTCCAACGCTGGCGTCGCCGGGCGAGTTCAAGGATCACCACTATGGGAACATCTACGCCGGATTCGATGAGTTCCAGAATGGAATCGGCGACCCGCGCGAGGCGCTGGGAACGCTGTTCTACCACGACCACACGTTCGACTTTACGGCACCTAATGTGTACCGCGGCCTGGCGGGATTCTTCCTGCTTTTCGACGACCTTGATTCGGGCAATGAGCACGACCCGAACCCAAGTGCCCTACGCTTGCCGAGCCACCCCTACGACTATCCGTTGATCTTCAACGACAAGCGCTTCGATCCGGACGGAATCCTCTTCTGGGACCAAGTCAGCCCCGAGGGTGTGCTCGGCGACAAGGTCACCGTCAATGGCCACATAGAGCCAGTATTGCGAGTTGCAGCCCGGAAGTATCGGTTCCGCCTGCTCAATGGCGGTCCCAGCCGCTTTTATGAGTTCTACCTGGTGTCGCCAAGCGACGTGGAGCAGAAGTTCATCTACATCGGCAATGACGGCAACCTCTTACCGGCGCCGCTGCTGAACCAGACCAAGGTTCGTCTTGGGGTCACCGAGCGAGCGGATATCGTCGTCGACTTTTCCCGCTACGTGGTCGGCACGGAGTTGTACCTGGTGAATCGCCTCACGCACCGACCTGACGATACACGGCAGCCCAAGGATGTCCGGAAACCAGGCGTCCGGGTGCTGAAGATCATTGTTGATCGCTTCCCCACCGAGCAGGACGTCAGCCATGTGCCGCCGGTGTTGCGGCCGTTGCGTCCACTCGATCCTGAAGAGATTGCCGCGGCACCAGTGCGACGCTGGGTTTTTGAACGCAAGAATGGAATGTGGGCCGTGAATGGCCGGTTCTTTGACCCCACTTTCGTCAGTGCGCGAATACGCCAGGGCAGTGCAGAGGTTTGGGAGCTGGTTAATCCGGAGGATGGTTGGGACCACCCCATCCACATCCACTTCGAGGAAGGGCGAATTATCAGCAAGACAGTGAAAGGCCAGAACGTCCCCATCCCACCCCACGAGCAAGGTCGCAAAGACGTTTATGTGCTGGGCGAGGATATGACCATCAAGGTCTTCCTGCGTTTCCGCGACTTCCTCGGCAAGCATCCCATGCACTGCCACAACCTTATCCATGAAGACCACGCGATGATGGTGCGTTGGGATATCGAAGCAGATACCAGCGGTCCATCGCCAAACAGTGGCAGCGCCGATACCAATCAACCGCCAGGCAAACGGCGCATCAGCTGATCCGGGAATTGGAGATCTCCGTATGAACACACGACGCGACTTGATAGCCGGACTGGGTGTCGCGACTCTGGGTGGCGCGCTCTGGTACACCATTCCGCAGGTGGCTGATGAATCGAGGCCCGCCAGGAAAGCGAAAACACTATTCGCCAACGTGCCGCTGTATACCCAGGATGGAACAAAGGTCCGTTTCTATGATGACCTGATCCACGGCAAGGTCGTGGTGATCAACATGATGTACGTCATGTGCGAAGGCATCTGCCCGACCATGACGGTCAATATGCGCAGGGTCCAATGGCTGCTGGGCGATCGCCTTGGCAGGGAGGTTCAGCTGTATTCGATCACGCTGCAGCCGCAACTGGATTCGCCTGAGGTGCTTAAGGCCTATGCCGATAGGCACGGCGCGAGACCTGGCTGGATGTTCCTGACGGGGGAACCAGCTGACATCCGACGACTGCGCTACAGCCTCGGCTTCTTCGATCCAGTACCGGAGGTGGACGAGAACCTGTCTACCCACACCGGGATGCTGCGCATCGGCAATGACCGCACTCAGCGCTGGACGATGGCGCCGGCGCTCTGTGACGCGAAGCGGATCATCACCACCATCAACCATGTGGATACCAGGATGGTCGCCACACGCTACGACGCCGCGTCGAATCTCGGTTGAGGTGAGGCGGCGTGAGGTAGTGCAGGTTTCCTGCGGCGCATGGTGCCGTCTACTACGCCGCAGGGCCGATTTCGGGCAAAGACGGACGCAAAGTTGATCCCAGGGGCCAATACTCAATGTTCGAGCCTTAAGGGAGAACTGCGGTGCCGGATATCAGCACGCTTGCCCGGGAGATGGCGTGGCCACTGGCAATCCTCTTCGCCTGGTTGGCCGGTGAAGCAGCCTTCCGCTGGGCGCGCCTGTCACGCATCAGCATTTACGGCCTGGGCGGGTTCCTCATGGCTTCGTCACAACTCGGGCTTCTACCAAGTTCATCGGAGCCGGGGATTTTCCTGTTAGCCCATATCGCCTTCGCCCTGATCCTGTTCGAGGTTGGCTACCGCTTCAACTTGCGCTGGCTGCGGACCAATCCCTGGCTGGGTGTCACCTGCTTGGCAGAGGCCGGCCTGACGTTTGGGGCGGTCTATCTGTTGGCCCTCGCCTTTGACACGTCGCGGCTGACGGCGTTGTTGCTGGCCTCAGTCTCCATGGCCACGTCGCCGGCCACGGTGTTGCGGGTAATCAACGAGCAGTGCGGCTCCGGACAAGTCACCGAGCGCCTGCTTCACCTTTCGGCGCTCAACTGTGTGCTGGCGGTCTTCGTGTTCAAAGTGGTGGTTGGCTTGGCGGTGTTCCGGACCTCCGGCAATCTCTGGGACGCCATTTCCAGCAGCCTGTACCTGCTGTTGCTTTCCGCGGCGCTGGGGGCCGTTCCCGGGCTGCTGATGCCGACACTCTTTCGCTGGCTGGGGCGGGCAACTCAGGACGCCACGCTGGCCTTTGCGATTGCCATCATCGCGCTGGTGGCCTTGGTTCACGCCTTGAAGCTTTCCCCTGTGCTGGCCGCGCTCACCTTCGGACTGGTGGCCCGCCACCGCCGCCTTGTGATGAGCCAGACGCAGCGAAACTTTGGGCCCCTGGGCGATCTCCTGGCGGTACTGTTGTTCGTGTTCATTGCCGCCACGCTGGAATGGCGTGTCGTGATGGCAGGGCTGGGAATTGGCTTGTCGCTGGTCCTGGTTCGTGCGCTGGCCAAGCTGGCGGGGGTGTTGCTGTTCGCGCACCTGAGCGGGATATCTTTGTACAAGGGGGTTCTGCTGGGTATCGCGTTAGGCCCTTTTTCGGCATTCGTCATTCTGGTACTCGAGCAAACCCGCTATTTGGGTATCAATCTCTTCGACCAGTTGGCCCCTTTGGCAACCGCTGCCTTAGTGCTGGAGATTGTGGGGCCACTGCTTACGCAAAGTGCTTTGGTCCTGGCTCATGAGGTGCAGGTAAAGGGAGAACACTGAGATGCCGTTAGAGGCCTTCAAACAGTCTGACGCGCTCAGCCTGGGCGTCGAGCTGGAATTGCAGCTGGTCAGTCTGAGCGACTTCGACTTGATCGCTGCCAGCCCCGACCTGCTTTCCCTGCTGGAACGCAAAGCCTTTCCCGGGAATGTCACGCCGGAAGTCACGGAAAGCATGATCGAGGTATCCACTGACGTTCACCGCGAACATGACAGCCTGCTGATGCAGTTACGCCAGATGAGGGACACCCTCATTCACGCAAGTGGCCAGCTAAACGTGGGCATCTGTGGTGGCGGCACCCATCCGTTCCAGCTGTGGTCGGAACGTAGAATCTACCCCAAGCCCAGGTACCGCGAAGTATCAGCCCTATATGGTTACCTCATTGAGCAATTCACCGTATTCGGCCTGCATATCCATGTGGGCTGTGGCAATGGCAGCGAGGCACTCTACCTGTTGCATGCCCTCAATCGATACGTACCCCAGTTCATCGCACTGTCCGCTTCTTCACCCTTCGTGCAACGACGCGACACGCTCTTCAATTCCGCTCGACTGAACTCCGTCTTTGCCTTTCCACTTAGCGGCCGTGCGCCATTCATCCTCGACTGGGACAGCTTCTCTGACCAGTATTTTGCCAAGATGGAACTCACGGGCATCGTCAAGAGCATGAAGGACTTCTATTGGGATATCCGGCCCAAACCCGAGTACGGCACGCTCGAGTTGCGGGTGTGTGATATGCCGCTGTCGGTGGAACGAGCAGCTGCGCTGGCTTGTTATCTTCAGTGTCTCTGCCGATATCTGCTGGAGCGAAGTGAAGTCGCCCCGGTGGAGGATGACTACCTCGTTTACAACTACAACCGCTTTCAAGCCTGCCGCTTTGGCCTTGATGGCACCATCGTTCACCCCAGAACGTATGAATACCTCCCACTACGCGAGGACATCCTGACAACAATTCGCCACCTTCAGCCCCAGGCCGAAGTTTTGAAGTGCCCGGCCGCTCTCGAGCACGTCTATCGCATTACCCATGAGGGCAGCGACGCAACGCTGTTGCGCCGCGAATACCAATCCCGGGGCAGCGTCGAAGGCATGGTCGATGCCGCGCTCGCGCGATTTTGCAGCGACGCGCCATGACTTCGGCCCCCCTATGCCGTCGCGCTGTGGCTGGACGTACTGGGTACGTCACGGAAGTGCACGAGGAGAACGCGCACGAATTGTCCGGACGGGATTGCCGTGGGTCCTGCGATTGGTGCCTCCAAATAGAACTGGCATGAGAAGGTTGGCATCGCCCACTGACGGAACAAAAAGTTCAGGCAGCTCAGTGGGACTTGTTGTTGCCTATTACAGGCAATTCGCAAGCCCATAGATCTACCGCCGGTTGGGCGGCGTCAGGTGGGCCCAGCCAGTACGCCAGCTCTTTACAGCCCCACGGGCTACAGATCTCGTAGTCACCGGCCTCGGGTGTTCGCCCCACGTGCAGGGGTTGCAGCGGCGGCAACTGGCGGTGGTAATGCCAGGCGCCGTCGAACGCCACGGCGCCGTCCGGTATCTCCATCCCGGCGCCGCTACCTCGTACCCGCGCTTCTCCCAGCACCAGACCGGAGGATGTCACTTGATAGTCCTCCTCCCAGCGGATTTTCTCGATGCTGTGCTGCCAGGCCAAGGTGAACTGCTGCAGCGGCAGGCTGGCCCAAACCAGGCCGGCCAGCCCCAGGCACAGGCCGGTCATGCCGGTTGCCCAGAGGTCGCACGATGCCGCCACAGGTGCCAGCCGATCACCGCGGCACCCAGCGCGAAGCCGGCCTCGTCAGTAATCGGCAGGGAGAGGATCAGCAGCAGTCCGGCGGCGAATGCCAGGCCACGCTCCCACCAGGGCACGGGGCCGACGAAGTGGCCAATCGAGGCCATGCCCCAGAGCACGATGGCGAGCACCGCTTTGATCAACATGTACACCGTGGCTACCCAGCTGTCGCCCTGCATCATCAGTGCCGGGTCGTATACCGCCATGAAGGGCACGACGAAACCGGCCAGGGCAATGCGCACCGCCCAGAAGCTGATCTTCAGCCCTTTCTCCTGGGCGATGGGCGCTGCCGCAAAGCAGGCCAGGGCCACCGGTGGGGTGAGGTCGGCGAGAATGCCGAAATAAAACACGAACATGTGGGAAACGATCAACGGCACACCCAGCTCCAGCAATGCCGGGGCGGCGATGGAGCTGGTGATGATGTAGTTAGGGATGGTGGGAATGCCCATGCCCAATACCAGACAAGTAAGCATGGTCAGCAGCAGCGAGAGGAACAGGTTGTCGCGGCCCAGGTCAAGAATGTAGCCGGCGAAAGTAGTAGCTACCCCGGTCAGTGTGATGATGCCAATGATCACCCCGACCAGGGTGCAAGCGATGCCCACCGGCACAGCATGACGCGCTCCCTCGGCCAAGGCCATGACGCAGGCGTGCAGGGTCGTGCGGCCGCCGTGAATGAAAAAGCAGGTCAGGGCAAGGGCTGCGATAACCAGCAGGATCACCCCGATACCCAGGCGGAAGAAACCTGAACAGAGCACGCCAAGCGCCGCCCAGAAGGCGACGCGTAGCCAGGTGTTGTTGGCGTGCAGGATGATCGCCGAGCCGAGGATGACAATCGCAGTTAAGGCCAGGCCGACCATGCCTGAGTACAGTGGCGTGCGTCCGGAGAACAATAAAATGATCAATACCACTAGAGGGATCAGCAGGAACCAGCGTTGGCGTAAAGCGCCGATGGCGCTGGGGCACTGATCCCGCGGCAGACCGTGTAGATGGCTGCGCCGCGCTTCCAGGTGCACCATCCAGTACACCGAGCCGAAATAGAGCAGCGCTGGGATCAACGCAGCCTTGGCCACCTCGGCGTAAGGTACGTTGATGGTCTCGGCCATGATGAAGGCCACGGCTCCCATCACCGGAGGCATGATCTGGCTACCCATGCTGGAGGTGGCCTCGACGCCACCGGCGAAGGCCGGCAAGTAGCCAAAGCGCTTCATCAACGGGATGGTGAACTGCCCCGTGGTGACCACGTTGGCCACCCCGGACCCAGTAATGGTGCCCATGAGTGCCGAAGAGAAAACCGAGACCTTGGCGGGACCGCCACTGCGGTGACCGAACAGCCCCATCGCGAAATCGGTGAACAGGCGGATCATCCCGGCCTGCTCGAGGAAGGCGCCGAACAGGATGAACAGATAGATGTAGGTGGCCGACACGTAGGTGGGCGTGCCGTATAAGCCCTCAGTGCCGAACGACAGCTGGTTGACGATCTGGTCGAAGCCGTAGCCACGGTGCGCCAAATCGCCCGGCAAGTATTCCCCGAACAGGCCATAGGCCAGGAAGAGCGAGCAGATGATCGGCAGGGCGATACCCATGACCCGGCGCGCGGCTTCGAATACCAGCACGATCAGCAGCAGGCCGATCACCATGTCGGTTTGGGTAAGCTCGCCGGATCTCTGGATCAGCTCGCCCTCGAAGATCCACTGGTAGGCAGCTGTTGCCATGCCCGCAAGACCGAGCAGCCAGGCCAGCGGCTGCCAGGGGCGACTATGGCCGTGGGCGGGGTAGCACAGGTAGACCACCAGCAGCAGGAAGCCCACGTGTACCGCGCGCAGGATTTGAGTGGAAATCAACGGGAAAGCTGCAGTAGCGACCTGGAAGATCGAGAACGCCAGGGCGACAGCGAACAGACTGGTAGGCCAGCGCGCAGTGTCGACGTGTAGGCCATGAGAGGTATCGCTCATGCGGGGTCTCCTGCAGCGGCCTTCCCGGTGTGGGCAGGCCCTTCGGTCAGGGAAGCAGACCTTTCTCCCTATAGAATCGCTCGGCGCCTGGGTGCAGAGGAATTGGTAGGTTCATCGCCGCGCTTTCCAGCTTGATGTCCTTGGCAGCAGCGTGGGCGGTGACCAGGCGTGGCAGGTTTTCGAACAGCAGTTTAGTCATCTGATAGGCCAGATCGTCGCTTACACTCTCGCGGGTCACCAGGATGTTGGTGATGACTGCAGTGGGGACGTCAACGTCCTGACCGTCATAGGTCCCGGCCGGGATGGCGGCGCTCTGGTAGGCGTTGTTGCCAATTTTCGCCACAACCTCGGCGGGAATCGGGACGAAGACCACTGGAAGGGTCGCCGCCAGGTCGCGGATCGATGCTTGCCCCAGGCCCGAGGACTGCAGAGTGGCGTCAAGCTGACGGTTCTTGATCAATTCCACGGACTCGGCGAAGGGCAGGTATTCGACCTTGCCCATGTCCTGGTAGGTCAGGCCGGCGGCCTTGAAAATGGCACGACTGTTAAGCTCAGTGCCGGACTTGGGCGCGCCCACCGAGATACGTTTGCCCCTGAGGTCGGCCAGCGAGCGGATGCCGGAGTCCTTGCTCGCGACGATCTGGATGTAGTTCGGATAGGTACTGGCGATAACCCTCAATTTCGTCAATGGATTCAAGAAACCGGCCTCAGCGTCGCCGTTCCAGGCATCAGCCACCGAATCGCCCAGGGCAAAAGCCAGCTCGCCACGGCCCGCCTGCAGCAGGTTGAGATTTTCCACCGAGGCTTTTGTGGCCTGCACCGAGGTCTTGCTGTCCTCGATGCCGTGACTATAGATCTGCGACAGGCCGACGCCTACGGGGTAGTAAACACCGCTGGTACCGCCGGTGAGGATGTTGATGAAGATCGGCGCTGCTTGAGCAGTGGCGCCGACGGCGAGGAAAGCGGCGCCTGCCAGCGCCAGGCGGATGCTTTGAATCATGATTCGGTCTCCAGTTCTTGTTCTTCTGCCTGAAAGACTAAACCTAGAACGGCCAGGCGCGAGCCGCCCAATTTTTTAGCCGAAAGTCCAAAAAGATCGGTTGGACTCAGGTGCGCCGCTTCGGCCTGCGGCCTGCCTCTCATCCTCGCTAACAGCGGGTTTCCGCCGGTTGCGTCCTCCAGTCAAAAGAAAGCCCGGCACAAGGCCGGGCTGAAACACATCACGGGGGAGACGCGCAAGGGATCAGCTCATACCCAACCAATTGGGTAATGCGAGGGATATCCAGGGCACGTAGGTGACCAGGACGAGGAAGGCCAGCAGGATCATCAGCCAAGGCATCGCGGCGCGGATGGTCGACGTCAATGGCATTCCGGTCACGGCCGACGTGACGAACAAGTTGAGCCCCACCGGCGGGGTCACCAACCCAATCTCCAGGTTGACCACCATGATGATGCCGAGATGGATGGGGTCGATGCCCAGCTTCATGGCGATGGGGAACAGGATCGGTGCCAGGATCAGGATGATCGCCGAAGGCTCCATGAAGGCACCGGCGATCAGCAGCACGATGTTCACCACCAGCAGGAAGGTCACCGGAGTCAGCCCGGCGTTGATCACCCAGGCGGTGATCTGTTGCGGCAGCTGTTCGGTAGTCAGCACATGGGCGAAGAGCATGGCGTTGGCGATGATGAACATCAGCATGATCGACAACTTGCCAGACTCCAGCAGCACCTTGGGCGCTTCGCTGAGCTTCATGTCCTTGTAGACGAACAAGGCGATGAAGGCCGAATACACTGCGGCCACCGCTGCGGCTTCTGTGGGTGTGAACATGCCGGAGTAGATACCGCCGAGGATGATCAGCATCAGCAGAAGGCCCCAGATGGCCTTGCGTCCGGCCGTAAGCCATTCGAGGAAGGTGGCCCGGGGCAGAGAGGGCAGATTTTTCTTAACGGCGATCGCATAGATCGCCACCATCAGCACCACACCCAGCATGATCCCCGGGACCACCCCGGCCATGAACAACTTGCCCACCGAGGTTTCGGTCGCGGCGGCGTAGACCACCATGACGATCGAAGGCGGGATCAGGATGCCCAGGGTGCCGGCATTGCAGACGATGCCAGCGCCGAACGCCTGCGGGTAGCCGGAGCGGACCATGCCGGCGATGGCGATGGAGCCAACGGCGGCCACCGTGGCCGGGCTGGAGCCGGACAGCGCAGCGAAGAGCATGCAGGCCAGTACCGCGGCAATCGCCAGTCCGCCACGAATGTGGCCGACGCAGGCGTTGGCGAAATCGATCAGGCGGCGGGCGACGCCGCCGGTGGTCATGAAGGCGCCCGCCAGCAAGAAGAACGGGATCGCCAGTAGGGTGTAGTGTTCGGAGGTCTCGAACAGCTTGATCGCCAGGGAGCGTACCGAGTCCGGGCTGAACAGGATGATGGTCATGGAACCCGCCAAGCCCAGGGAGATGGCGATAGGCACGCCGATGAACATTAGCAGGAACAGCAGGAAGAAAAGGAACAGGACGGTCATTTCGCGTCTTCCTTGTGCTGTGGCTCGTCGTGTTCGGTGAGTTTCAGCACCTCGGCAGCCTCATCGGCGAGGCCCAGGCCGGTCTGCTGACCCTTGAGGATGCGCACCAAAATCTCGGCGAAACGGATGAACACCAGGCTGAAGCCCAACGGCAGGATCAGGCCGATATGCCATTGCTGCACGCCGTAGTGACCGAGGTCCTCGGCACCGATGGCGGCGGTGAAGAGGGTCTGGGTCCACTCGAAGCTGGCCACGGCCATCAGGCCGGCATAGCCCAGGCTACACAGGCAGGCGATGACCCCGATGATGCGCTGGATGTGGCGCGGGGCCAGCTTGACCAGCGCGTCGACGCCAATGTGGCCGGCGGTACGCACGCCATAGGCCAGACCGAAGAAAATCAGCCAGGCGAACAGAGCCTTGGTCAGGGAATTGCTCCAGGTCATGGCCTGAGCCATGGCGAGGATGGCATCGCCAATGGCGAACAGCGTGGCGCTGGCAGCCTCCCAACGATCGGCCAGGTTGTAGAACAGGGTGTAGAGGTTGTTGAGGATGACGTAAACGAAGGTCACCAGCGTCATCGCCGCCAGGAGGAAGGCGATGAAGCCTTCCTCGAAGTGGTCCCAGACGCGCCGCAGGGCGTTCATGGATGGCATCTCCCGATGGCAGAAGCGTCGTAGAGCCAGGGAGGCGAAAATCCGCCACCCTGGCTGGCGTCTTACTGAGCCTGGTTCGCGGCTTCAGCAGCCTTGATCAGGTCAGGGCCGATCTCGCCTTCGAACTTCTTCCACACCGGTTTCATGGCTTCACGCCACTCATTGCGCTGCTCGGGAGTCAGCTCGATGATTTCGCTGGTCTTGGCCTCGATGATGCGCTGCTTGTCGCCCTGGTTCAGCGCGTCTGCCTGCTTGTTCACTTCGTTGGTCACTTCCACCGTGATCTTTTCCAACTCGGAGCGCACATCAGGCGGCAGACCGTTCCAGAACTTGGTGTTGGTGATCAGCATGTAGTCGAGGACGCCGTGGTTGGATTCGGTGATGTACTTCTGCACCTCGTGCATCTTCTGTGAGTAGATGTTCGACCAGGGATTCTCGGCACCGTTTACCACGCCGGTCTGCAGCCCTTGGTACACCTCTGCAAAGCTCATCTTGCGTGGGTTGGCACGCACGGCCTTGAACTGCTCCTCGAGCACGGCCGAGGCCTGCACGCGGAACTTCAGGCCACGGGCGTCCTTGGGTTCACGCAAGGGCTTGTTGGCCGAGAGCTGCTTCATCCCATTGTGCCAATAGCCCAGGCCAGTGATGTTCTTACTCTCCATGGACTTGAGCAGGGACTGGCCTTCCGGGCTGTGCTGGAAGCGGTCCACTGCTTGGATGTCGTTGAACAGGAAAGGCAGGTCGAACAACTGCACTTGTTTGGTGTACTGCTCGAACTTGGCCAGGGACGGCGCGATGAGCTGCACATCGCCCAGCAACAGGGCCTCCATTTCCTTGCCGTCGCCGAACAGTGAAGAGTTAGGGTAGACCTCGACCTTCACCTTACCGGGCAGGCGTTCTTCCGCGAGCTTCTTGAACAGCAAGGCGCCCTGGCCCTTGGGCGTGTGCTCCGCCACCACGTGGGAGAACTTGATCACGATAGGATCAGCGGCCTGGGCCAGGCCGCCGATGCCCAGCGCGAGGGCACAGGCGAGTGCTTTCAGTGCAGGTTTGAACATTGATGCGTCCTCTTGTTGTTCTTGGTCGGACTCGGGCAGGCAACGTCGGCCCGAGCGAAGCAACAAGAAGAAGTCTAGGGGGCAACCGCGAATTGCGCGGGTGGATCGTGCAAATGCAGCCTGGCTTGTTCTTGTTGTTACGCTTGGTGGACAGATGGCAAGCACCGTGCCAGTGCGCTGAAGATTAGAACTTCCGCGAGAGGAAGGGTGATCGTGGCTATTCACTGCTCGGAAAAGATGGCGGATGTCCGCCGGCTTTCGGATGGAAGGTGGCGAAGTTCCGCCAGGTTCGTCGATTCTTCATTTCCAAAAATTTTTAGCCAAAAGTCAACGTGCAGGAGGAAGCCTCGCCGAAGGAGCCAAGCCGCAGTCACGTGCCGCGTAGACCTTTGCCTCTCAGCCAGCTGTGACGATGCTCTGAGTTGAAACCCCTGTCCTTATTGACATTGCTCCGTTACGTCCTGCTAAAGGGAAACAGGAGGTCGATGAAGCGCTCTGCCGTGGGCTGTGGCTGGTGGTTAGCCAGGCCGACCCGTTCGTTGGCTTCGATCAGCACGTAATCCGGCTGGTCGGCAGCGGGCACCAGCAGGTCCAGGCCCACTACCGGGATTTCCAGGGTACGCGCGGCGAGGATAGAGGCCTCGGCCAGGGCCGGGTGGAGGGTCGCGGTGACGTCTTCCAGGGTACCGCCGGTGTGCAGGTTGGCAGTGCGGCGCACGGCCAGGCGGGTGCCGGAGGGCAACACATCGTCATAGCCGTAGCCGGCGGCGCGCAGCGTACGCTCGGTCTCGCCGTCGATGGGGATGCGGCTTTCGCCCTGGGTCGCGGCCTGGCGTCGGCGGCTCTGGCGCTCAATCAGCTGGAGCAGGGTGCGCTGGCCGTCGCCGACCACTTCCGCCGGACGCCGGATAGCGGCGGCCACCACTTCATAGTTGATCACCACAACCCGCAAGTCGAAGCCCTGGTGGCAACTTTCCAGAATCACGCGGCTGTCGAAGTGCTCGGCCGTGGCGATGGCGGTCTTCACCTCGTCCAGGCTGCGCAGGTCCACCGCCACGCCCTGGCCCTGTTCACCGTTTACCGGCTTGACCACCAAGCTGCCATGCTCGACGAGGAAGGCGGCGTTGTCATCGTCCGTGCCGGCCGGGCGCTGCTCGGGCTGCCTGATGCCGACGCGGGCCAGCGCTCGGTGGGTCAGCTGCTTGTCCTGGCAGAGGGTCATGCTCACCGCGCTGGTGAGGTCGGACAGCGACTCCCGGCAGCGGATGTGGCGGCCGCCCAGACTGAGGCTGAAGAGCCCACCCTCCGCGTCATCCACCTGGACGCCGATACCGCGGCGCAGGGCTTCGTCGACGATGATGCGGGCATAGGGATTAAGTTTCTCTTCGGGGCCGGGACCGATAAATAGGGTCTGGTTGATGCTGTTCTTGTTCTTCACCGCAAAGGTGGCCAAGTCGCGAAAGCCCAGCTTGGAATAGAGCGCCTTGGCCTGGCGGTTGTCGTGCAGCACCGAGAGGTCGAGGTAGTTGAGCCCGCGGCTCATGAAGTGTTCGATCAAGTGACGTGCCAAAGCTTCACCCACGCCGGGGCGGCTGCATTGCGGGTCAACCGCCAGGCACCAAAGGCTGGAGCCGCCGTCCGGATCGTCGAAAGACTTCTGGTGGTTGAGGCCCATGACCGCGCCGATTACCTGGCCATTGCGCTCGTCCTCGGCTAACCAGTACACCGGACCGCCCTGATGGTGGGGCGTTATGGCGGCCTGATTCACCGGGAGCATGCCGCGGCAACGGTAGAGCTGGTTGACCGCTTGCCAGTCGGCGTCGCCCAGAGTGCGACGGATGCGAAAACCACGGAAGGACTGGTGTGCGGGACGGTAGTCGGTGAACCAGAGACGCAGGGTGTCGGATGGGTCGAGGAAGAGTTGCTGTGGCGCCTGAGCCAGCACCTGCTGGGGCGCGGCGACGTAGAGGGCGATGTCGCGCTCGCCGGGTTGTTCGGAAAGTAGTTCCTGGGCAAGGCTGCTGGGGGTTGCGAAGGTGTGGCCAAGCAGCAGGCGGCCCCAACCACAGTGGAGGACCTTGGGTTCTTCTTGTGGGTCGTGTCGGCCTTCGGCTAGACGCGCTAGCAGGCGCTGGTAGGACGGTGCCTGGCCACGCAGCAGGCGCTGACTGTGGAGGGTATGGGCTTTCATTGTTGTTCAGAGTCCCTGTTGATGGAGCCAGAGATTGAGCGCGGCCATCTGCCAGAGCTTCGAGCCCCGGAGCGGGGTGATGTCTTCCGTGGGACTGGCCAGCAGGCGTTCGAGCATGGCTGGCCGGAACAGGCCGCGATCCTGGCTCGGGTCCAGCAGGAGTTCGCGTACCCAGTCGCGGGTGCGGCCTTCCAGGTACTTGAGACCGGGCACCGGGAAGTAACCCTTGGGCCGGTCGATCACCTGGTGGGGAATGACCTGGCGGGCGGCGGCCTTGAGCACCGCCTTGCCACCGTCACCGAGCTTGAAACGCGAGGGAATCCGCGCCGACAGCTCGGCCACCCGGTAGTCGAGGAACGGCACCCGCGCCTCCAGGCCCCAGGCCATGGTCATGTTGTCCACCCGCTTCACCGGGTCGTCCACCAGCATCACCGTGCTGTCCAGGCGCAGCGCCTTGTCCACCGGGTCGAGGGCACCGGGGTGCTCGAAGTGCTGGCGCACGAATTCGCCGGCCAGGTCGCCGGTGAGCCAGCCCGGCTGCACCGTGGCCTCGTACTCGGTGTGGGCGCGGTCGAAGAAGGCTGTGCGGTAGCTGTTGAACGGATCGCGGGTGTCGGCCAGCGGCGGGTACCAGTGATAGCCGCCGAAGAGTTCGTCGGCACCCTGGCCGCTCTGCACCACCTTGCAGTGCCGGGACACCTCGCGGGACAGCAGGTAGAAGGCGATGCAGTCGTGACTGACCATGGGCTCGCTCATGGCGGCGAAGGCGGCAGGCAATTGCTCCAGCACTTCGTGCTCATCGATGCGCAGCTGCTGGTGGCGGGTGCCGTAATGGTTGACGATCAGGTCGGAGAACTCAAACTCGTCGCCGCGCTCGCCGCCGGCATCCTCGAAGCCGATGGAGAAGGTCGCAAGTTGTTCGATACCGGACTCCGCCAGCAAGCCCACCAGCAGGCTGGAGTCCACCCCGCCGGAAAGCAGGACGCCCACCTCACGGGCGGCGCGCTGGCGTATGTCAACGGCGTCGCGCAGACTGTCCAGCAATGAATCGCGCCAGTCCTCCGGGCCGAGTCGTTGTTCGTCTTCGCGCGGCCCGTACTCCAACTGCCACCACGAGCCAAAGTCACAGTTGCCAAAGACATCAAGCATCATCCAACTGGCCGGGGGGAGCTTTTCGATTCCCTTGACCAGGGTGCGCGGCGCTGGGACCACGGCGTGGAAGTTGAGATAAAAGTTGAGCGCTTCCGGATCCAGCGTCGTGTCCACGTCGCCGCCCTGAAGCAAGGCCGGCAGGCTGGAAGCGAAACGCAGGCGCTGGTCGGTGCGCGTCAGGTACAGCGGCTTGATGCCGAGGCGGTCGCGGGCAAGGAACAGGCGTTGTGTATCCCGTTCCCAGATGGCTAGGGCAAACATGCCATTGAGCCTGGGCAGCATGTCTTTGCCCCAAGCGTGCCAGGCCTTGAGCAGCACCTCGGTGTCGCCGTCGGAAAAAAAGCGGTAGCCCAGGCGCTGCAGTTCTACACGCAGCTCAGGATAGTTATAGATGGAACCATTAAATACCATGCTCAGTCCCAACTGAGGGTCCAGCATGGGCTGCCCGGACGCTTCAGCCAGATCCATGATCTTCAGCCGTCGGTGGCCAAACGCGAGTGGTCCCTGACTGTGAAAACCGCAGCCATTAGGGCCGCGAGGCTTCATGTGATGAGTGATACGTTCAATCGCAGCGAGGTCGGCCGGATTGTTGTCGAAACGTAATTCTCCAGAAATTCCGCACATGAGTCCTTACCGGATTGCCGTTGGGGATGAGGCGTTTGCTCGGGGTACTTTTTTTTACCTAAGCAGATAAATCCTTTCAGGTCAAAGTATATTGGGCAGGCTTTTCATGACAAAACAACCATTTAAAGGGCCGATTCCATGAGTGAGAGCCTCTACGAAGGGGTATTGGCGGATGCCTACGCACTCGCGGTATTCAAAGGTCTGCGACGTTTGCAGCAGGCCACCGAAGTGCATGCCAAACGCCTGGCTCGATACGGTGGGCTGACACCACTGCAGTTATTGATCTTGCGCATCATGGCCGGACAGGGCGAGCTGACCGCCAGCCACCTGGCCCGGGAGGTCAGCCTGACCCAAGCGTCTCTATCAGGGGTATTGGATCGCTTGGAGAGCCGAGGCCTCCTAAGCAGGCGACGGGATGAGCGTGACCGTCGCAAGCACTGGCTGGTGCTGACCGAGATGGGGGCGGATGCCTTGGCCGCAGCCCCAGCTTTGCTGCCGGAGCATGTATTGGCGCGATTTGCCGCGCTCGCCGAATGGGAACGTCATGCCTTGCTAGCCGCACTGCTGCGAGCCGCGGAGCTATTTGACACACCAGAGGACGACGACGAAGAGGAGTAGCCCTGCCGCGACGCCTCCTTCGGCTTTTCACCAAAATGAGGTCGATCAGCGCGAATGGTCGATCTTGTCTCGGTAACTCGCCTTTCTTTCGCCGTGTGCTGCAGGCAGGACCGTCGGTGTTGCAACCACCAAACAATCAAAAATCTTGCGGACTGAATACCGGCCTTCCTTGTTCGTCAATGCGCATCAATCGGCCCAGCGCTTCCTCAGCGGCTGCCAGTGCGTCGGAACGACGGATGAAATACGACTGATGGTAAACCAGATGGAATTGCGGCTCGGCATTGGCAGCGATTGGCTGGATCACAACAAATGCCAGTGCATGGTCACCATTGAGGCGGGTTTCGGTCCAGGCGACATGCCCTGGGAAGTCTCGGCTCTTCATCGCGACCTCCGGCGTTTGGCTGCTCGATTGGCGACTTCCCACTATTGGAGCGAGAAGGCACAGGCTGGTGAAAGAACTGACGGACTGTCCGAAAAACAGCAAACCCGGCGCGAGGCCGGGCTTGTTGCGGAGCTCAATGGGTGCTAATCCGTTAGCTGACAAGACAATAGCTCAAGCAATTGCATTGTGCCGCGATTGAGGCAACGTCTTTGTAGGGCGTTCTGCTCATCAGTCCTTATCGCCTATGCGATATTGTCCAGGATGAGAGGGCCATTACAGAGGAGAACTACGATGTCGGAGGTGGTGGCTAGCATCGATGGTTCCAGTTCTACCCCTGCGGTCTGCGACTACGCCGTGTGGGCCAGCTCGCGTCTGCGGGCACCCCTGGTGCTCCTGCATGTGCTGGACCGTCTGCTGGATTGGACAACGGCGGATATCAGCGGTGACGCCGATCTGGTTGACCGCGAACAATTGCACGTTGAGGACGCGACGCTAGACGAACGCCTAGCGCAAAGTCAGATGATTCTGGCTGCGGCGAAGGCCCGCATCATGTCCAGTGGCATCGACGAACCTGAGACGCGGCAGCGAATAGGTGAGCTGTCAGACACGCTTTGCGAATTGGACGCTGAGATTCGACTGCTGGTTATGGGCAGGCAGGGTGAGGGCCCGGGAACTGACGTCGGCAAACACGTAGAAAGGGTCGTGCGGACGCTGCACCGGCCCATTCTTCTGACGCCCAGCACGTTCACGGTGCCCCAGAACCTCATGATTGCCTTCGATGGCAGTCCTCCGGCGTGCAGGGCTGTTGAGATGTTGACCACCAACTCGCTGTTTCTCGGTCTGCCGGTTCATTTGGTCATGGTCGGTACAGCGACTGCCGTGATGAGGGTTAGGCTAAATGCGGCGTGCGCCACGCTGACGTCCGGCGGCTTCACCGTTACCAAGGCTGTTCTTTCGGGCGAAACCGAGCCGACCTTGAACGACTATCAGGTCACGCAAGGTATCGACCTACTGGTCATGGGCGCGTATGGGCACTCGCGAATCCACCAACTGCTGATCGGAAGCACGACAAACACCATGCTGCGAACCGCATCAGTACCACTTCTCATAGTGCGCTGACATCGGATAGCGCATTAGCTCTCGCGACGGCTACTAAGCCTTCGCCGCGCACTGATGTGTTTAACGCGCTTGCCCATGGCGAGATGCACCAGGTTGCAGTGAATACATCGCAGGTCTGTCGCAACAGAGGCGAACGGACGATCGCCAGCCTTTTCGGCCAACTGTCCCGCACGAGTTCCGCTCGTGCGCGGAAAGATCTGAGGAGAGTAGCCAGCCGTGATGAAATTCAGAGACGTGCTTTCATCGGTGACACTAATGAGCTTACTCGTCTGGCCAGGGCCAGTCATTCAACCTCAGGAGTTGCCCGCGCCAATAAAGGCAATGGAGGCCCGTGGGGCGACTATTATCGGCCCATTCGACGCGCCAAGCGGTCTGCGAGGTTACGCCGCCCGCTACGGCGGTAAGAGCATAGCGCTCTATCTCACGGCAGATGACAAGCATGTTCTGATCGGTACTCTGTACGATGCCCAGGGACAGGACCTGACTCGCGCACCATTGGACAAACTGGTGTATGAGTTGCTGACCATGGAAATGTGGGGGCGGCTGGGGAGCAGTACCTGGATCGCCGATGGCCGCGCCGATGCCCCGCGCATCGTCTACATCTTCAACGACCCGAACTGCTTCTCTTGCAACAGGTTTTGGAAGCATGCGCGGCCCTGGGTTGAATCTGGCGAGGTACAAGTCCGCCATATCATCGTCGGCATGCGGCGCCTCGACAGCGCCGGCAAGTCCGCCGCACTGCTGACTGCTAAACACCCGGAAGCGGCGCTTAAGGCGCATCAAACGGCCGGCACCGGCAGTACGCTGAAACCGCTGAAAAGGATTCCTGCAGAGGTCCAGAAGCAACTCGACGCCAACCTAGCGCTGATGAGCGAACTTGGCGCTTTGTCGACGCCGTTAATTCTCTATCTGGATGCACGCGGCCGTTTGAAAATGCAGCAAGGGGTGCCACAGGGGAAGGGGCTGGCGGAGGTCATGGGGCAGTAATCTACGGCACATGGATACTCTTGCATCTTGCCGACTCGCTTGCCTGATGGACTGCCCATACTGCTTTACACAGCAGACGCTATTGAGCGCCGCCAAACTGGGTGTGCGGGCGGCGCCTGTAACCGCTGGCCTGATCGGCCCGCCCCACGGCCGCGTATTGGTGGCATGCGCACTCTCCGCTGTTTCACGCGAGCGGTTCTGCCCCGGACTATTCAGGGGAAGCCCCTCTGTTCTCACAGTGAGGCCAGGAAGCAAAGATTTATCAGGCCAGCCGCGATCGATAGCGTCTCCTAATACCTGCATCGGCCCTAGGTAGGAACCTCCGGAGGTGCTGGCGTTTTAGGCCTTGGGCGTCGTAGCAGAGGGTCGGCTCCAGAAGTAGCGGGGGTCGCTGAATGCCTGGCCGATCAGTTCGGAGCCGAGTGCCTCGCCATCCCTGAACATCAGGCCGCCGGCCGCCCGGTGGTGAGACAGCGCCTGCGCGACACCTGTGGTGTGCGGGTACGCCACTCCGGTGAGCAACGACAAGAGGCTAAGCCGCTGCCGTGCGGGACGGGGACGGAGGATGGAAACCATGGCGAGCGGCTCAGGCCAGGCCAACGACTGACAACGCTATGTCGATCAGCTTGATGCCAATGAACGGCACCATCACACCGCCTAGACCATAGATCAGCAAGTTGCGCGGTAGCAGTGACGCGACACCGACCGGGCGATAGCGCAGGCCCTTCAGCGCAAGGGGGATCAGGAACACGATGATCAGCGCGTTGAAGATCACTGTCGAGAGAATCGCCGAGTTCGGGCTGGCCAGGCCCATGACATTGAGCGCGCCCAGTTCCGGGTAAGTGGTGACGAAGGCCGCCGGGATGACGGCGAAATACTTGGCGATATCGTTGGCGATCGCGAACAGGGTGAGCGAACCACGGGCCATCCGCATCTGTTTGCCGGTCTCGACCACCTCGATCAGCTTGGTCGGAGTGCTGTCCAGATCAACCATGTTGCCGGCTTCCTTGGCCGCCTGGGTGCCCGAGTTCATCACCACCGCGACATCAGCCTGGGCTAAGGCCGGCGCGTCCTTGGCACCGTCGCCGGCCATCGCCACCAATCGGCCTTCGCTCTGGTGGCGACGAACCAGTGCCAGTTTGTCGTCGGGCGTGGCCTCGGCGAGAAAGTCGTCGACGCCTGCCTCGGCGGCAATGGTCGCGGCAGTCATATGTTTATCGCCGGTGACCATCACCGTCTTGACTCCCATCCGCCGCAGCTCGGCAAAACGCTCCTTGATCCCGCCCTCGACCACGTACTTAAGCTCGATGACGCCCAGCACATGGGTGCCCTCGGCAACCACCAATGGCGTACTACCACGCCGGGCGACCTCTTCTAACGTGGCCAGGACTCTGGGAGGAAAGGTTCCCCCCAAAGATTCGACATAAGCGCGAATCGCCTCGGCCGCGCCCTTGCGTACCTGGCGTTCACCCATATCGACGCCACTCATGCGGGTATGGGCAGAAAAGTGCAGGAAGTGGGGGTCCAGGGCGTGGATATCCCGTTGACGCAGGTCGAACTGCTGTTGGGTCAGCCGCACGATGCTGCGCCCTTCCGGGGTTTCATCGGCCAGGGATGCGAGCTGCGCAGCATCCGCCAGTTCCACTTCCTTGACCCCTGGAGCGGCCAGGAAGGCCGAGGCATGGCGGTTACCGGAGGTGATGGTGCCTGTCTTGTCCAGCAGTAACACATCGACGTCGCCGGCGGCCTCAACGGCGCGGCCCGAAGTCGCGATGACGTTGGCCTGCCGCATGCCGCTCATACCTGCCACTCTTACCGCCGACAACAAATTGGCGATGGTGGTCGGGATCAGACAGACGAGCAACGCCACCAGCACCGTGAGGCTTATCGGAGTCCCTGATTCGGCGGCCGCCACAATGAACGATGAATACGGTAGTAGCTTCACGATCACGCCGTAAAACACCATGGTCAGGGCCACCAGCAAGATGGACAGCGCGACCTCGTTCGGCGTCTTCTGCCGTTTGGCGTTTTCCACCATGGCGATCATGCGGTCGATGAAGGTTTCCCCAGGGTTGGCGGTGATACGCACCACCATCCAGTCCGAAATCACCCGCGTGCCACCGGTCACAGCAGAGAAATCTCCCCCAGCTTCACGTATCACCGGTGCCGATTCACCGGTAATCGCCGATTCATCCACCGAAGCGACACCTTCAATCACCTCGCCATCGACCGGGATCAGTGAGTTGGCCAGGTCGCCCACCTCAACCACCACCACATCGCCTCTGCGTAGATCACTGGTATGAACCAACTGCCACTCAGCGCCGTAGCGGGGTTCGCGCAGCCTTTTTGCCCAAGTCTCCTTCTTTAATTCCTTCAAGAACGCGGCTTGTGCCTTGCTGCGGCCCTCGGTAAGCGCTTCGGCGAAGTTTGCGAATAGCACGGTGAACCAGAGCCAGAACGAAACCGTGAGAATGAAACCGGCACTGGCGTCTCCCTCTCGGCTCAGCGCCTGCACCCACAGCCCGGTGGTGACGATTGCGGCGGCATAGACCACGAACATCACCGGGTTGTGCCAAAGCACCCGGGGGTCAAGGTTACGCAGTGCGTCAATCGCTGCCGGCCGAACCAGCGAGGAAACGAACGGCGTGAAGGTTTTCCGCGTCATTTTTGCAGCTCACTTGGCGTGACAAACAGCATGCTATGGGTCGGAATAGTCCCTGCGGTGGGAGCCGGACGTTTCTTCGCCGCCAGACTGCCGGCAATCGCCAGTATTGGGACAATGACGCCAAAGCGGCCGAACCAGGTGGCCAGACCAAGGACACTGTTATAGAACGGCGTCTCGGCTGAGAGAGCGGCCAAGGTATTGCCGTTGTTGTTAGCGGCCGAGCTGAAGAGATAGCGGATTTCCGAGTACCCGTGACTGCCGGGGGTGGCGACGTCGATGCGGCCTGTATCCGCAGTTGCGGCGATGACCGGACCGTATCGCACCAGTAGAGCGGCAGCGAGGAGCCCCCGTAGGAACGCGGCCACCAGTGCGCCGAAGACATAAAGGCCGGTCATAGTCGCCTCCACTTCAGGGCTGAGCAGCCAACGCTAGACCGACTATCGTGGCGAAACTCACGACAATCAGAATGAAGTATGCGACGTCTCAGTAGCCCTCCCATGACCATTACCATCCTAGGGAGCCGCCTATAAAAATGCTGAAAAAGTTGTGGGTACTGGTATAAAAAAAATGAAAAGTACGCCGATACGAGCGTTGCCCAAGTGCCCACCTGCACGGATGACCAGTCTAATTAAGCCACGTCAGCAGGCCTGATCACGGTATCAAGCGAAGTTCAGTTGACCGTCCAAAGTTCCCAGGAAAGTGCCATTCCTCAAGGCCTTGAAGTGCCGGCTAGCAGCAGTGCTCCCCCGTCCTGGCACCTTCGACTGCCGCTGTATGGTCCCGACCTGTTCTCAGTCGGCCGCTCGGGCCGCGGAACTTGGATGCCGCCGCCTGGCGAGGGGCTTACGCGGTGAACTCCCTTGCCCAACTGGCGGAACGGCCCGGTTATGGCCGCACCCACGGGAGCACCAGTTGAACTGGATCTTGGCGCAATAAAAAAGGAAAGCCTCCACGGCCTCCCCACGGAAGCCATGGCGGCCTTCCATTTCGTCCTCTTGCGAGGACGATTTAAGTGTAGTCGATTAGACCAGTTTTTCCAGCAAACCAACTACTCAGATTGGTTGAGTCTGTGTCATTAGGCAGTCGAGATGCTGAACTGGGGCAAGAAGTAGTGGCTGCAGAGAGCATATTTCCTCATGTCAAAATCTCCAAAATGCCCTAGAGCACACGATCAATATCGGAAATATCTCCAAGCGACCAAAAATCATCGCAAGACACATCAACCACTTCGCGGGCTCCTTGAGCGTACCGAAACTTCCAGACGTCTCACCATAGCCAATGCCCATGTTGTTTATACAGGCTGCCACCGTGCCGAAAGCGGTGACCAGATCATGCCCAATCGCGACCAACCCCCAGACAAAAATACACGCAAAGAAGATATATAAGAAAAACAGCCCCCATATCGAGCGAATAACTCTATCGGGAACCGAATAACCGCCCACCTTCGTCGCAAAAACCGCATTGGGGTGGATGAGTTGCTTGATCTCTTGAGTGCCCTGACGGTACAGCAAAAGAAAGCGCATGGCCTTGATCCCGCCACACGTCGACCCAACGCAACCGCCAAAAAAACTGGCTCCCAATAGGAGCAGTACCACATGCGGGGGCCAAGACGGATAATTGGCGGCTCCCAAGCCGTTGTCGCTCATCACCGACGTAGCCTGAAAGAAACCGTGCACCAGGGAATCTTGAAACCCAAACGTTTCCGTTCGATATAACTCAATGCAGGTGGCGAACACCACCAGAGACAGAATCACCAGAAAGAATCTGAATTCCGGATTGCTAAGAATCGGCAACAAGCTGCGCCGGGTAATCGCAAAGAAATACAGAGAAAAATTGATGGCAGCCAATATGGAGAAGAAGCCCCCCACCAACTCTATCGGGGTGCTATTGTAGTACCCTAAACTGCTTCCGTGAGTAGAGAAGCCCCCCCAACGAAACCGTCGAAAGGCCATGGCATAGCGCGTCAAACCAGTTCATCCCTGCCAGGAAATAAGATATTGCACACGCCAACGCCAAGCTGACATAAATCGCCCACAAATTCTTGGCGGTATCCGCCAGCCGCGGCGTTAGTTTTTCTTCCTTCAATGGACCAGGCATTTCGGACTGATAGAGCTTAGCGCCACCAATGCCCAAGAAAGGCATGATCGCCACCGCCAGAACAATAATGCCAAGACCGCCCAAGAAGTTTAGCTGCGCACGATAATAGAGGACCGACTTGGGCAGGTTGTCTATGTCATTAAGTACCGATGCACCAGTCGTTGTGATGCCAGATACTCCTTCAAACGCAGCATCCGCCAAGGAAAGGTTAAGGCGGCTGTCAAAATACAGGGGCATGGTGCTGATGACGGAAAAAATTACCCAAAACAGCACCGCCACCACAAACCCATCCTTCGTCTTGAGGGCCTTCTCGCCACCTTTAGTCAGAATCCAGCCGGCCATGCCAATTGAAAAGGAAATAGCAAAGGTCGCAAAGAATGAGGTGAGTTGCTTTTCACCGAAAGTTAATCCGATGACGGCGGGCACTGGCATCGACAGGCTGTACAAAACAACCAGAAAGCTGCAGAGATGCAAGATTGTATTGAGTCGAGAGCTTTTCTGCATTTATTGACTCGAACCTCTGATTCGGGGCCAGCATGCTAACCCCGACGCGTTACTGACGATCTCTGTTCGCCGTAAAGAATGCGTAAATTTTCACAACTCGAACGGCTTGGGCCTGCGTTACATTCCTTGGGGAAACGTGTACGAGTCCAGCGTGCTACCGATATAACGAATAGCCTTGGCGGTGGCGCTCTAATGGTTTCTTACAAATCGTATTGAAGCGCCGGGGTTATCGTCGGAGCGAATTCAAACCGCGTCTCGGACGCCCGCGATGTCATCCGTGCGCGGTGCGACTCGATGTCCTTGACTCGGATGACGAACGACCGAGCCTAAATTTGAATTTGAGTGCCGATCTCGATCACGCGGTTCGGCGGGATGTTGAAATACTCGGCCGGACTGCCGGCATTCCTGTTCATCGTCGCGAACAACTGTTCCCGCCACAATGCCATCCCACTGGGCACTGTCGCTGCCGGGATGACGGTCTCGCGGCTCACAAAGAATGACGTTTCCATCATCTCGAAGTCGAGGTCTGACACCTGGGGTAAGTTAGCGAGCGCCTGCGGAACATCGAGCTGATCCATGAAGCCGAAGTCCAGCATGACCCGATAACAGTCGTGCCCGAGCAGCTCAACGGTGATGCGCTCGTTGAATGGCACCCAGGGGACCTCCTTCATGCTCACGGTGAGGAAGAGGATGCGCTCGTGTAGCACCTTGTTGTGGTTGAGGTTATGGGTCAGTGCATGCGGTACCAGGTCGGGGGTGGCGGTGAGGAACACCGCTGTGCCACTGACCCGCGGTGGGGGCTGAAGAAATAGCAGGTCCAAGAATAGTTTCAGCTGAACATCGGAAGCATGCAGCCGGTTGAACAGGATGTGCCGCCCACGCAGCCAGGTCAGCATCACGATGAACATCCCCATGCCGACTATGAGCGGGAACCAACCGCCCTCGGCCACTTTCAGCAAGCTCGAGGAGAGAAACGCCGCATCCACGACGACAAAGAAGCTGGTTGCGAACAGGCTGAGCGGCAGACTGAAGCCCCAGCCATAACGGATCACGAAAAAGGTCAGGAGGGTTGTCGTCAGCATGGTTCCGGTAACCGCGACCCCATATGCAGAGGCCAGGTTCGACGAGGAGCCAAAGCCGAGCACGGCAGCCAGGACCGCCACGAGCAACATGGCGTTGACACCCGGGATGTAGATTTGGCCGATCGCCTTGGCGGAGGTCTGCACCACATTCAGGCGTGGCAGGTAGCCGAGCTGGACGGCCTGCCTGGTCAGCGAGTAGGCACCCGATATGGTCGCCTGTGAAGCGATCACCGTGGCCGCAGTCGCGAGTGCCACCATCGGAAACAGTGCCCACGAAGGATACAGCAGGTAGAAGGGGTTCTTGATCGCTTCGGCATTGACCGCGAGGAGCGCCCCCTGTCCCAGGTAGTTGAGCGCCAATGCCGGGAACACTAGGCCGAACCATGCCAGCCGAATCGGACCACTGCCGAAATGCCCCATGTCGGCATACAGCGCTTCGGCGCCGGTGAAGGCGAGCAGCACGGCGCCCAGGACGGCAAACGAGGCGAACCCGTGCAGGGTAACGAAACCCAGGGCATGCAGAGGATTAAGCGCACCGAGGATACCTGGGTACTGCAGGATGCCGTGAAGGCCTGCCGCGGCCAGCGCGAGGAACCACATTAGGGTGATGGGCCCGAATAAGGCGCCTATGGTGGCGGTGCCGTGGCGCTGGACCAGGAACAGCGCGATCAACACGCCCACCGATACCGGCAGGACGTAGGGCTTGAGCGCGGAAGTGCCCACTTCGAGGCCTTCAACCGCAGAGAGTACCGAGATGGCCGGGGTTAATACCGCATCACCATAGAAAAGTGCCGCGCCGAACAAACCTGCGATCAGGATCGGCGTCAGTGGGCGCCCCAGCTTTTTGACGGAAAAGGATGCAAGTGCGAGTAGCGCCATGATGCCGCCTTCGCCCTTATTGTTCGCGCGCATGATGAGTATCACGTACTTGAACGAAACGATCAGCATGAGCGCCCAGAATATTGCAGAAATACCGCCCAGGATGTTTTCGACACCCAGTGGAATCCCATGTGCGGGATTGAACGTCTCCTTGACCGCATAGAGGGGGCTGGTGCCGATGTCGCCATAGACGACCCCCAGTGCAGCCAGCGTCAGGACTGCGCGAGATTGCTGCAGATGTGTGTCACTGGGCGATTGCTGGCTCTGAGGGCGGGAATCCATGCTCATCGTTCGCACCGTTTTGCGCACCTGGCGCGAAATGGAAGGCGGGCGATCCGTAGCAACAATCCGCCCGCCTGCGAGGCGCCCATTGTCTGAGATGAGTATAGGAGTGAAAGATCGACCGATGGAGCCGCCACCAGGGCACTATTTACGCTGGCTCCAGTGGCCCTTGAATGGGACCTAGCTCATTGGCTGGCAAGTGTTCATCGGCGAGCTGGCCTATCGTCGTGCGCAACGCGAGAAGTCTTGGGCGGCTAGCGTGCCCCGAGCAGGCCCGGCTTGGGGCTCGGCTTGATCGAAGCCATGCCTGGGTTACTGCTCGTGGTCGGGCACCCTATGGGAAGCGCCGTTTCAGGCCGCACATCCGACACCGTCGAGATGACCGGAGGCTCTCATTGGCCGTGAGCATCGAGGCCCACAGAAGCCACACTGAGACTGATCGTTGCGAGTTGCATCTTCTCGGCCGAGCAGTTGCCACAATCTTAGACCGCTCCAAATCGATCCAATTGCCAGAAGGACCAGGAAGAGCAGCTGCTGGGTGCTCAAGTTGAGAGCGAGCAATGAAGCACTTTCGGGGGAATAGCGGGATGTCGGCGCAGTGGTCAGGATTCCGACAAAGCCAAGCAGGATCAGTACCATCGGAGCTGCCAGTCTGCGCAAGGCGATGCTTATGGCCATGGAATCATCCCTCGTTCCAAGCAATCGATTCGAGCCAGGTCGGCTCAGCGAACTAGCTATTCCAGCCTAGTCAAGCCGGGGGCAGTAGGGCGCCGACCACATGGGCGAGATGCTCGGTTAGCAGGAAATAGCCGGCGATTCCACCAATCACTACAAGGCCGATTGAGTAGCGCGAACGCTAGAAACTGGGTGTCGAGCCGTGTTCATCGGAATGAGGGTTCATAGCGCCTCCTCGGCATGGAAAGGGCTACTTCGGCGGTGCGGAAGGCATGCGGTCCATCATCATCTGCATCATGGATTCCATCATGTCCATGCGCTTTTCCATCATCTGCTGACGGGCAGCCATATCCCCGTCCCTATCTTTGCCGCCTTGCATTCCCCCCATACCCGACATTCCACCCCCCATGGCCTTCATCATGGTCATGCCGTCCTTCATCAGCGTCATGTGCTCGGCCATCAGCGCCTGACGCTCTTCCGGGGTTTTCGCGGCCGCCATCTTTTCGTGCATGGCTTGCATGGCCTTCATGTGCTGGTCCATCGCCGTCATTTGCCCTTTGTCCATTTGCTGGGCAGGGGACATCTTCTCGGTGGTCGTTGATCCTGGAGCATCGGCCGGGTGATGTGCCGAGTGTTCATCAGTGTTTTGCGCCATGGCCCCCACAGACGCAGCAGCCAAACAAAGACCGATCAGTACATTACGAACGTTGGACATCATCATCTCCTTAACCGTGCTCGAACATTTTGTGTGGCGGTCGCAGCAATATGGCTATCGGTTGAGCCGTAGGCAGGTCGCATGAACTTGGTTCAATCGACCCCATCCATGCCTCAAGACTTTGTCTTGGTGCCATCCCCACCGCATCTCAAAGAGCCACTGGGCACTCGACGGCTTGAAGCTGATGCCGTTCGGCCCGGCGCCGACCTTGTGGGTGCCAACGACCTTGCGGCTGTTCGTATCGATGACCGATACGGTGCCTGCTTCAATGTTGCTGACAAACACATAAGCGCCATCGGTGCTGATAGCCACGCCATGGGCGCCTTTTCCGGTGGTCACGGTGCCAATGCTGCTACGCGTTTGGGGATCGACGATGGAGACTCGATCGTCCGGATTTTGGCCACTGCCCTGGTTCGCGACATAGACCTGGCGACCGTCAGCGGTGGCCATCATCTGGATCGGCGTGCGGCCCACATCAACCTTGCCGATCGCCTTGCGTCCGGCTGTGTCGATGAGGCCAAGCTGGTTCGCGGCACTGAGCGACACGAACGCAAGGCGACCATCGGGGGCGAAGCCGACCTGGACCGGACCCTTTCCGACCGGTATCTGCACAGTCTCCTTGAGCGTGGCGACGTCAATCAGCGAGACGCTGTCGCTCCGCATATTGGCGACGTAGAGCGTTTGGCCATCCGGGCTCAAACGCAGCCCATGGGGGTAGCGCCCAGTCGGAATGCCAGGCAGCTCGATCCGCCGTTTGAGGTCGAAGACGCGCACTTGGTTGGCGGCGGAATCGGTCACAAAGGCCCGCTGTCCAGTTGAATCGGTAACCACATGAGCCGGGTGCTCGCCTGCCGGTAGGCTGAACTGGGGTCTATCCAGCGCGGTGGTACTGAATACCAGCAACTGCCCACCGGCCTTTTCACCACTCGAATGCCCGGCATGGCCGGATATCCCAACCACGAGCAGCAAGCTGCCGTCGGGTGAAACCTGCACGTTGTGCGGTGCAATTGGCAAGGCGACCGTGCTCACCTCACCCGTTGCCAGATCTACCTGGCTGATGGAGGAAGCCCGTTCATTGGCCGTGTAGACGTTGCCAGTCGGACTTGCCATGGCCAGCCCCAGATGGGTGACCAGGGATAAACCCAAGGCCAGAGAGGTAAACCGCTTAGCGCTCATCATGATGGATCAGCTCTAACGAGGGGCGGGGTACAGAGCCAGACAGGCCTATGTCTTGGCTCAAGCTAAACGCCAAGCGCGAAGCGATTTCTTGATCACCGTCAACGATCTCTACCAGGCTCGATACGGAGTGATCGAAAGCGCCAAATTTTTCTAGGGGAGTACCGCTAGCTAGCCGATCCTGCCGAGGATGGGGAACACCTCCAGCAACCACCAGGCAAAGTTGGTCAACTGGCCCATAACCATGGCCGCCCCCATGAGAATCAGGATGACGCCAGCGCCTATGTGAATGACCCGACTCCAACGGCGCAAGCGCTTCATATGGGCAAGGAAGTGGTTGGTGAACCAGGCCGTCAGCAAGAATGGCAGCCCCAGGCCGAGCGAGTAGATCGACAGCAAGGCAACCCCGCTGGCACCAGTACGGCCGGTGGCGGCGCTCAGCGTCAGGATGCTGCCCAGGATGGGGCCGATACAGGGTGTCCAGCCAAATGCGAACGCCATGCCCAACACATAGGCGGCCAGCGGTCCGCCGCTGGACTTGAACTGGTGGACGAAGCGCACGTCCCTATTCAGCCAACGCGGGTTGATCAGACCAGTGATGAACAGGCCGAAGGCGATCACGATGATGCCGCCAACCAGGTTGGTTTCCTGCCGATAGGCGATCAGCCACCGGCTAATGGCAGTGGCACTGGCCCCCAGCGCAATGAAGATGGTGGAAAAGCCCAGCACGAAGCTTAGGCTCATGCCGATCACCGCCAGCCGCTCCCGGCGGCTTTCCAGGATCTGCAATTCGTCCACCGAGCGGCCGGCGATGAAGGACATATAACCTGGTACCAATGGCAGTACACAGGGCGACAGGAACGAAATCATTCCCGCGGCAAACGCGCTCAGGATGCCGATGTCGCTAAGGCTCATCCGGAATATTCCTCGGCGTGGACGCCATGACTTCCTGCACCAAGGCAATCACTTCCGGGCTGTCCCACTCAGCCGCACCGGCTTTGCGGCCGATCTCCTGTCCCTGGCGGTCCAGCAGCAGAGTGACTGGCAAGCCAAAGGCGCCGAGGCTTTGGATGGCTCGCATCTGCTCATCAAGGTAGATCGGGAGGTGCTGGATACCGATCTCCAGGTAAAAGTCCCGTACCACCTGCAGGCCGCCTTGATCGAGCGAGAGCGCCACCACCTGGAAGTCGTTGCCACCAAGCTTCGCCTGCAGGCGGTCCAAGGTTGGCATTTCCTGACGGCAGGGGACGCACCAGGTGGCCCAGAGGTTGAGGAGAACCACCTTGCTGCGGAAGTCGGCCAGGCTGCGAGGCTTTCCTTCGCCATCGACGAAACTCACATCATCAATCGGCTTGGGCGCGGACCAGACGACCAACCCCGCCCGGGTGCCGGATTCAGCAGCAGGCTCGGCGGCGAACGAAAGGCGTGCCGCGACCAAAGGTAGGAGAAGGCCCAGCAACAGCCAGCAGGTCCGGTGATACCACGACAGCCCCGTGCAACCTGAGGCCAGGTGCGTGGGGCGGTGAAAGACGCAGGTCATGGCACACCTCACGAGCAGCTGTCGTTTTGAACTGCTGAATCGGCGCTGGCTGGCCGCAATCACCTAGGAGCAAGGCTGCTCTTGGCACTATAGCAGTGCCTACACGCCGTTTATGTGGCCCCTTGCCATTCCTCGTCGCGAACCTCTTTAATCGACGTGTCGGGCAAAGGAGGCTGCTATGGCACTGTTGGATGAGATTGTCGGATGGGCCGGTGGGTTGCGACCGTGGCAGCAAGAGGCACTGCGTCGAATTTTTACGCGACCGGAGCTTTCTCAGGCTGACATTGATGCCGTCTTGCAGTTGGTTCGCGAGCAGGAAGGAGACGGCACGGCTCCCGCGGAGTTGCGACCTTTCACCACGGACGACGTCCCGGGTACAGGTAGTGGCGCCACCGTGAGGCTGGCGGGGCTATCCGGCCTCGATCAAGTCAACGGTTTCCCATCCGGCCGCGCCTTTGATTTGGCGCCGGAGGGCATGACCATCTTGTTCGGCCACAATGGTGCCGGCAAATCTGGCTATGCCCGTGTGCTGAAGAACGCGTGCAAGGCCCGGCATCGGGTAGACGTTCTGCCTAACGCGTTTGATCCGGCGCCTGGGCCACCTTCTGCAGACTTCGCCATCCTGGTGGACGGGGAGCCAGATACCGCACGTTGGGTCCAAAATGGTCCGCCACATCCTCACCTGAGTTCTGTCTCGGTGTACGACGTTGCCTGTGCCAACGACTACATCGATGCCGAAGGCGTTCCCGCCTTTCAACCCTATGGGTTGCCGCATCTGACACGTCTGGTCGCGCTACAGCGCGACCTCCAGGCCCGCATCAATAGCGAGCGTGGCGCGCTTGCGCTGGATCCCCGGCAGTTCGAGCCGTTGAAGGGGGAGACTGAGGTTGGCCGTTTCATTGCCAACCTGGGAGAAAGCTCCGACCTGACAGTTCTAGCTCAGCTGGGTACGGTCAGTGACGCGGAAGCCCAGCGGTTGACGTTTCTCAAGCAGACACTGCTAGAAACTGATCCTGGGCCCAAGGCGCTGGCCCTGGAGCGCCTGGCCACTCGTTTGGACCAGGCACAGCAACGCGCTGCGGCTGCCCAACGCTGGGTGAGCGACCGGGCCATCACGCGTGCGAAAGAGTTGCTCGACGCCGAAAAAGCGGCCAACTTCGCTATGACCCTGGCGCAAGCCCGGCTTCACGGCACTGTCGTGCAGCCGGGAGCACCAGCTTTCCAAGGGGCCGCACCCGTCGTCCCCTTACTGGACGGGACCGGGAATGCACTCTGGCAATCCCTTTACCGCGCCGCAGAGGCATTCTCACAGCAGTCAGCGTACCCTGATCACCCATTTCCGCACCTCAATGCCGATGCGCACTGTGTGCTCTGCCAACAACCTTATGTGGCCGATGCCGCCGAGCGCATGCGTAGATTTGCGGCCTTCGTCGCCGATAGCGCGACTGCCGAAGCCCAGGCTGCGTACAACGCGCGACAGGAGGCTCTCGGCAGGGTAAAAGCCGTTGATCTCAGTGTGCTGGACGAGCCGACGCTGGCTGATGTGCGGGAGCGCTTGCCCGAGCTGCATACAGCAGTAACGCAAGCGACGTCGGCATGGGCAGCTCGGCATGCCTGGGTGACTCAGGCATTGGAGTCCGGCAATTGGCCCGCCGAGGTCGAGGCACTGTCGCCCGAGACCAACTTGGACCAGTCATTCGCTGCCAGTGCCGCCGCGCTGCGAGCCGACGCCAACACCTTACGAACTTCGGCCGATCCTGCGGTACGTCAGGCATTGACAATAGAACGGGCGGGACTGGAGGCGCGGCAGCTGCTTACGGGGCACCGCGCCGCCGTGGAGCGTTTTGTTCAGGACAGCCGGACCCACCAGAAACTGAGTCGATGCCATGCCGCCCTTAACCCACAGGCCGTGTCGCGCAAGCTGACAGCACTCGCCACGACGCATGTCACCGATGCACTGGCAGCCGCTATGAATGCGGAACTGAAAGCCTTGGGCTATCGGCGCCGGGTGAAACCAGAGCTGACCGGCCGCACAGACCTCGGCCTGACCAAGGTCACGCTTCGGCTCAGCGACATTACCCTGAAGGCCTCCAAGGTGCTGTCCGAAGGTGAGCAACGGGCGATGGGATTGGCCATGTTCCTCGCCGAGATCGAATCACAGCCCCATACATCCACGGTCGTGTTTGACGACCCCTCCACCTCACTGGACCACGTTTACCGTCGGGCCATTGCCCGGCGGTTGGTCGCGATGGCAGCCACGCGCCAGGTACTGGTGTTCACCCACGACGCGGTGTTCTTGACCGAACTCGCCATGGCGCTCCAGCAGGCTGATCGCCCCGCCAGTTACAAGACGATCAGTTGGGATGAAGCGCCCGGGTTAGTGAGCGATGGGCTGACCTGGGCCACGATGGACACCAAGACCCGCCTGGCTGATCTGCGGGCGCGGACAAAAGCGCTGAACGCCGATCTTCGTGAGTACCCGGCTGATGAAATTGAGCGCCAGATCTCAGCCGGTTACACCAGCCTCAGAGGGACGATCGAGCGAGCGATTCGTGAGGTTTTCCTGAACAACACGGTCCAGCCGTTCAGTGACGTCGTCAGCGTTGATTCGTTCGGTGCCGTGGTGGGGCACCCTCAGGACGAGTGGGAGGCGTTGCAGGCCGCCTATGCTCGGGCCTGCGAGGCGACCGAGGCTCACGATACCCCCGGGGAACGTCAACTCCCGCTGCCACCGCGTGAGGACCTGCTCCGCGACATCGCCTTGGTCGTTGACCTGGTTGACCGTGCGACGGCACGTCGTAAGGCCTACGAGACTCAGCGCGGTGAGCGGACGGTTCAACGCAAGAAGGTTTTCGGCGGCTAGTCCTCCCGAGCGCAAGCCGAACGCTGTTCGGGGCTCGGCTTGTGCGAAGGCGAGGCTGGGTCACTGCTCGCGGTCGGGCGCAAGATTGACCAAGGGCGTGAGGCAGGCCTGGGCTGAGCGAACCCATGCAGCCAGCGCCTCAAGGTCCAGTTGCACGGATTCCGCTTCGGCCCAGATACAAGCCCCCTCGGTGGGCACTGCCGGGGCGACGCCCTCGACAATGGTCAGCGCCATCGCGTGAAGCCTCAGCAACTCGTCGCGCAATGCGATCGCGCCCTGGATTGAAATCCCGTCTATTTTTAGTTTTCGGTTTGCTTTCGTGGAGGCTTTGCCAATGCGTATCCAAACGATCAGCTACCTCAAGCAGCATGCGGCAACGCTGGATCTCGACGAACCGCTTTGCATCACTCAGAACGGCCTTTCCACGATGGTCGTCCAATCCTACGAGCAGTATCAACAAACCCAGGAGGCCATCGCACTGGTGAAGCTGCTCAGCAAGGGTGACAAAGACCTCGAGAGCGGCCAACTCTTTACCGGCGACGAACTCCTGCAGAAACTGGCGAGTCGAACCCCTCGCACTAACAACTCAGGCCTCTGAAAAGGAAGCCGGAACCGGTTGCTTTCGACCAAAAGTCGGCCGTCGAGAGGCCACTTGTCGATCAACCAGCAGTTTTCAGGCAAAACAAACCCCCTGGTGCGCAGTACGGAATAAACTCCGCCCGAGGCGTGGGGGTTATGGTCGAGCGCTAAGCCTATTCTGATATCGCCGTAGGGGTCAATCCGTGCCCACCGGCAGCTAGCCCCGTTGATCTAGCCACAGCCATTATGGTGGGTAGATCGCGCCCTTAAGGCGGCCCGGTAGCAGGAACAACGAAGAGCGTCCTAGGAGGCTTCAAATCCTAAGGCTCTTAGCTCCTCAGCGACCCTCCGTAACAGTCCATCAGCAGTCATCTCATCTTTGAGCAAGTACGCGGCTGCCAAGAGAGACACTGGGTGCGTCCCCAAAAGCTCACACAGCTCGGCAAGCTTCTCCAGCGTAGGAGATTGAAGGCCTCGCTCCAAGGCGCTCATGTAGGTACGACTGCTAATTGCAGAAAAATCGACCTGCGTTTTACCGGCAGCCGCACGTGATCGCTTGAGAGCTTTTCCGACAGCGAGATTCAGTTCCATTTGCTGTACCTGCAAAAGGAACCGATAAGGCGACAATGCACACTATAAGGCGACCAGTTATAATGTGCATTTTAGGGGATTCCAGATGTTTCTCACCTTTGAGCACGCCGAGGTACCCGTCGGCGCCCTTGTGAAGGGAGCGCATTCATGGCGCTATGTTGAATACATCTCCTCCTATCCCTACTTTCATGTCACCGCTCTGGATAGGGACGGGGAGGGGGAGAGCTTGACAACACTACTCATCTACACTGTTCCAGACCTCTTGGACCTGGCCGCGTCCGAATCTCAAGGCTGGCTGATCCAGCAGGTGCAATTGGTCAGTCCAGGGCACATGAATGGCACGGGACAATGGAAGATGGAGGAACTAGGGGCGATCGAAGCCGTTGAATTCTCCCGGCGCACAAGCTACGCCTATCTACTCGCCGGCGGAGGCGAGTACGTTGAGCGTAAGGAGGCGGCATCGCAACCACAGTCACACCGGCGAGTCGTCTACAGGTCAAGGAGTGGCGGCTAACACCGACTTGTGCGCCTTCTTTTGGACCGCTGGAGGAGATCAAATGACCCTACCGTATGAACGGACGCGCGCTATTTTGCAGACGCGTCGGTTCCTTGAGGAGCTTGAACTCGATACCTACCAGAGCGAAGAAATGCGTAGCACTGCAACTCAACTGCTCCGGCATTTCCCTAGCAGGGGAGAGGTACTACTACACGGTAGAATCGAAGAGTCCTTGAGTGATCGATATGGCCACGATCCCTTCATAGTTGGGCGCACACGTCCTAGTAAGCGAGGGGAGGGGAGAGAGCTCGCTTGGAGGGTCAAAAATTTAACTTTCCTGCCTGATCGGTCGAAGACACATGCAGAGAATAAAGCGTCAAGGCTTGTCAAATTCCTTCGAACATTTTTCCGTATTGAGAAAGTTCTTTCAAAACGAAAGTGACGCTGCTTATACCACGACTAATAGCGTTTGCAGGAATACAAGAAGGAACTCCGGTATCTCTCCGATTTTCTACTCTTGATCAAAGATCCCGACCACCATCGACAACATTCCGCCTACTGGAGCTTACCGCTGTACGAACAGGCTAGCGGGAGTGGATGGATGTCTAGTGATCGAATCTCGGCTCAGGCAAAAATAGCGCAGCCCATTGAAAGAAAAGGCTTTATTTAACATAAGGTGTGTTATGCGAAATTGCAGATGGAGCAAGTAGGGCGCGATTGCAACGCAGGAATTTGAGCTTTCTAAGCCAAAACTCCCAAAAGGAAGTGAGTGTGACGATATTCAGAAAATAGGACACCGTGAATAGAAGCATGCTTTACGTGTTTTGGCAATCGCCCCTAGATCAACTCGAGCCGTCAGAAAATATCTATCGCAGGATAAAAGAACTGAGGATGGCGTAGCTGAAGTCGATGACGCCTTGGAAACTTCGGAGCGGGCCGAAGACTAATGGAACCGTTAGCCCAGGAGATGGAGAACGGAAACCTCAGGCCAGTTCTCTTGAAAAGCTCCACCACAATTTTTAGCCACCAATGAGCATTAGTGACGTTGAAATCTGGACCGTTCGGAAGGTGGGCTGCCTTGCCTATTTACGTAGCTACGCCTAAGTCGTGTGCTTTTTTGAGCTGCCGAGGTGTAGTCACTGGAAGGCGGCTTTTTCAACAGAGTCGCCCGCAAACGGACCACTGGGTGGAGAGAACCTGCAGGGCCTGCATCCATCTGACGTGGCGCCCGAGTTACTCCAAAGCCCTGTGCGCAATAACTGGATCGACTAACGTTGCGATGGCTCGATCAGAGCTCTGGTAACACTCGAGCGGACCGGTGTCCTGGTCTTCCGACGTTTTGCTCTAGACGAGTAACCGCAGTTGTACCATCTTCGGAAAGTTCCAGATTTCCCATTACTCGGGCTGTGCAGAAGATATAGCGCCGGTCCAGTTTTCAAAAAACGAGGCTCAACCGATCCTGAGAGCAAGAGCACCGCAATCACCCGTAAGCTTTTGAAATCTAAGGGTCCAGTTTTCAAAAAACGAAAGTCCAGTTTTTAGAAAACGGCGACAAATCCGCAGCCCTGGGCCTGGTCCGTACGCAACCATGACTTCCTATAATCTATATTATGTTAAATTACGAATGCCTTGGTTGTCCCCACTGTCCCCATAGTCCGGTGAACTAGCGCTCCGAACTAAAGAGCTGAAATCTAGAGAACTCATTTCTTGAAAAATCGGCTGCCGCAATTTCGAGAACTTTTAGTTCCACTTCTACGGAGCTATTGGAAACCAATGTGAAAATATTGACCTCCCCCGATCCATGGGCTTCCCGCGTATCCACTATTCAGCCATTTAGCTTTCAGGATCCTGCTGGGTTTGGACGTGGCACTGCGCACTCGCGTCCCCAGCACCTGTGCTGGTGCAATTCAAGTGGCGCGAAATGTTGCTCAGGCGCTGCACCTCAGCAACCAGACGTTGGTTCGTGAGTTCCATTTCGTGCTGTGTAGTTTGAGCCGATGCAAGCTTAGCTTGCATCATTTCAAGAGACGTTGACCTTTCCTCAACCAAGCGTTGCTGTGCTAGCAAGTCATATATTTCCGAGACCAGGCGTTCGTTATCACGGTTGAGGCGCGTGAGATCATCCTGCTTGTTTGACAGTGCTTCCCGCAGTTGCCTGATCTCGCGCTGCAGGTCTTTTACTTGGCCCTCCTGGTAGCGAATATCCTGGCTTTGAAGGAACAGTGAGGACCTGAGGTAATGATCGAGCCTATCGCGCTCTGTCTGATTCCTCCCTTCGAGCGCCTGGATCCGACGTTCATGTTCCTCACGGAGTGTTGCCTGATTGAGTTGGATCTCCTCAAGACGAGCCAAGGCTGTCTCGGTCTGTTGCCTGAGCTCATGCTCTAACTGCAAAACCTGGCGTGCCGCGTCGAGTTCCGAGGTTACGTTTTCAATGCGGGCCTGTAGCAGCTGTTCCCTACCTTCCGCGCCATGCACCCGGGTCTGAAGGTTTCGGCGCTCAAGCGCCAAGACTTCTTGCTCCTGAGCTACAGCCTCCTCCGCGTCTTGCCTCAGCCGTTCCGCCAGTAATCCAATCAAATCGGTCAATTCTTCTGCCAGAGTCGGAGCGGCTGCAGGGCGGCCGCTATCGGTAGCGGTCAGTTTCTTAAGCAGTTGCGTGACTGTGCGCTTCATCAGCACCTCCTCAGGCTCAGGGCAACACCATCACACGCTCTGTCCTCGATGCAAATTATGTGTCTTCACATAATTGCGCATAACCAAATGTGCGCGCAATCAACCGCCAAACTGTTAGGTGTCTTGGCAATCAGCGACCAAGAACTATCAACAAAAGTCACATCTGAAAGGCGATGCGATCCTGCTAGCAACGCCCTCCTCCTCTCCCCATTGTTGAACGCCTGCTCTCCCCCCCAAGAGCACCATGAAGGCCGTTTCACTGCTGAGCAGTTGCGACGTTAATCGTCCGGAATGGCTATCGCGTCCGTTAGACCTCGCGGGCGCAGTCGATTAGCCGTGGACAATGCCCGCAACCTCGTCCGCTGCAGCCGCTACGACGCGGTCCGATTCGGTAATGAGCAGGTCCTGAGGCCGACTGCCGGAAAGGAAGCTGTTTACTGAGGCGAACCAGTAAGCCAGGCCCCAGCCGTCCTTCTGACCGGCGAACATTTTCAGGACCTCGGCCATCGCTGGATGCGGGCGAAACCCCGAATCCTTGGACAAGGCGTAGATTGGGAAGTAGTCGTAGCCATTGTGGCGGATAGCGAAGATCCGTCCTTCTCGTTTCCATCGGCTGGGGCGAGAGCTTGGATTCTCCGAGGTCAATCCGGCCAGAGTTGCAATGTCTCGCGCAGACAGCCAGTCGCCACTTTCCAGGATGGCCTTTTTGGCCATGGCCAGCATCTGCGCCTCCTTGAGTGCTCCCGGTCGGATCGGTACCTTTGGCAGCAGCAGCGTAACTAGCTGCTCAACGGTAGCCTGTTGAGGGTTGAGCATCGTTTCGGTCATGAAACGCGCGGCAGCTTCTAGGGCTGCACCTAGCGCGGCCAATGTCTCACCTGAGGCATGGTCCACCGTAATGGCAACGACTTGCTCAGCATTCTCGGCACTCAGTCGAGCCGATACCGCTTTCAAGTCTCCCGTCACGGTAGATCGAATGCCGACGCGTTCAGTGATCTGGCTCATATCACCTCCCAAACCTGGCGAGAGCGGATGCCGCGACAGCTGGGTAAGTAATCAATCCTCACCTTGCCAGGATGGTACCTACGGGCTGCGGGTTCGATGGCGGTCGGAGTGTAATTCCCATGCTGTGGCACGACCTGCTGCGGCAGCGTCTGGCCCCAAGCGTCAGGGGTTATTCGGTCCGGCGAGCCGCCCCAACGGCTCAAGCGTTTTGCCTTTGCTCAAACCGACCTTTAAGAAGCGGTGTTGATTCTCAGATACTTGCCCGGCCAAGCGACGTGCCTCCGCTTCAAACTGGGCGATAACAGAAGGATCGGAGCTCGCGGCTTTGTGCGTCATGTGAATGAAGTGGTCAAGTAAAACTGGACACCGGTTTAGGTCTATCCAGCCAGCGCTTCGCGCTGTGCCGGTGTCTGGTAGCTGTTGTAGCTGTGTGGCCGTCGGTGGTTGTAGTAGTCGGTCAGGTAGCGCAGTACATCAGCCTCTGCTTCGGCTTGGCTGGCGTAACCCGAAGCCGGTATCCATTCGGATTTGAGGCTCCGGAAGAAACGCTCCATCGGGGCGTTGTCCCAGCAATTGCCGCGACGACTCATGCTCTGGCGGATTCGATGCCGCCAGAGCAATTGTCGAAATTCCTGACTGCTGTAGTGGCTGCCCTGGTCGGAGTGAAACAGCACGCCGGCGGGGCAACCGCGAGCCTCATAGGCTACGCGCAAAGCGCGTCCGGTAAGCTGCGAGTCCGGACGATCGGACATTGCCCAACCCANCTGGTTCAACACCGAGGTGGTGGCAGAGTTTCTTTCCCTCAGGAAAGCTGGGAAGAAGCCAGTGAAGTGGTCAAGTAAAACTGGACACCGGTTTAGGTCTATCCAGCCAGCGCTTCGCGCTGTGCCGGTGTCTGGTAGCTGTTGTAGCTGTGTGGCCGTCGGTGGTTGTAGTAGTCGGTCAGGTAGCGCAGTACATCAGCCTCTGCTTCGGCTTGGCTGGCGTAACCCGAAGCCGGTATCCATTCGGATTTGAGGCTCCGGAAGAAACGCTCCATCGGGGCGTTGTCCCAGCAATTGCCGCGACGACTCATGCTCTGGCGGATTCGATGCCGCCAGAGCAATTGTCGAAATTCCTGACTGCTGTAGTGGCTGCCCTGGTCGGAGTGAAACAGCACGCCGGCGGGGCAACCGCGAGCCTCATAGGCTACGCGCAAAGCGCGTCCGGTAAGCTGCGAGTCCGGACGATCGGACATTGCCCAACCCACAATCCGCCGCGCATACAGGTCCATGATCGCGGCCAAGTAGATCCAGCGCCCGCCGGCCCAGATGTACGTCACGTCACCGCACCACACCTGATTGGGGCCGTGGGTGCGGAATTGCCGGTCCAGTTCGTTCGACGCTTTGGCACTCTCACCCTCAGTTGGGCGGTAACGGTGTCGACGGCGTTGCGAGCTGAACAACTGGGCCTCTTTCATCAGACGGCCGGCCAGGAATCGACCCACTGCCCAGCCTTCCTGGCGCAAAGCCGCCGCGAGCGTCCGGGCGCCTGCCGAACGCCGACTCTGGACATGCAGCTCCACCAAGCGCTGTCGCAACCTGGCGTGCGGCTGATTACCGCGAGCTGCTGACTTAGCGGCGGCATAGACACTGCTGCGATTGATGCCGAACAGCCGGCAAAGCTCTGCCCGTGGATAGTGCTCACCCAATGACTCGACTAAGCGCACTAATCGAGGGCGTCTGACATCAAGAGAGCGGTAGCCTTTTTTAAGATCTCTTTCTCCCGCTCCAGCCGCCGCACCTGGGCCTCCAGCTCCTGGATTCGCCGCTGCTCCGGCGTCATGGCCTTGCTGTGCTCCGGCGTCTTGCCATGGCGCTCCAGGGTCAATTGCTCGACCCAGCGCCGCATGGCAGTTGGGCCTACCCCCATCGCCTTGCAGGCTGCCGGTATGGAATAGCCTTGATCGAGCACCAGGCTGGCGGCCTCGAGTTTGAATTCCGGACTGAATGATCTTCTGCTCATGAACACCTCTTGCTTGGGCGCAGCTTAACGCCCTATCGGGGTGTCCAGAATCATTAGGCCACTTCACAGCCCTCCCGGAAATCCTCATTGAGCTCTACCTGCAAGACATAGATGAGCTGCAGGGGCTACTCGGCGCAGTGAATGCCGACGTCCCAACCAACGCCTGTCCCGGCGTCTTTCTCTCGATCTTCCCCAGCGAGGAGTACCAAGACGAACTAGATGAGTGGCTCAAACATCCATCCTCGCTGCTCCCCGTCGAGTATTACACCTACGAATGGCGATCGTTCGCCGACAATGAACTCACTCGGCGGCCCCGGGCTCTCTCGGTGGCCACCATAGACTCCCGGACGGTTAAATCAGCCGCCGGCGTTGACTATCACCTTCGCCAGATCCTAAACGACCACTTGGAGTCATCCGAGAAAGCACAGATCTCTCTGGATTACCGCACCATCAAAGCATCCATGACTGATGGCGCGCTGGCGTCGGTGAATAAGCGACTCTCCAATATTGGCGCCGCGTTGCAGCAAGAGCCAATGGCCCTAGCGATGGATCAGACATCTCGAACGTCCTGGGAAAGCGTGGTCACTCCACATGTCGACGGTCTCCCATTTGCAATGGCTGGCCAAGGCCAACAGGCTGCTATCAAGATTTCACTCGCGATGAAGCGTCACTCCTCGAAGGCGAGGATCGTGATGATCGAAGAGCCGGAGAACCACCTCTCGCATACCAGCCTGACGACCTTGCTGGATCGTATCGAAGCCCTTAAGACGGAAGAACAACAACTCTTCGTTTCAACTCACAGCACTTACGTACTGAACCGCCTTGGCCTAGACGCTTTGCTCCTACTACATCGCAATAGCGCCTCTAAAATCACGGAGCTTGATCCAACCACGGTGAGCTATTTCCAGAGGCTACCGGGCTACGACACTTTGCGTCTGGTGCTTGCCAAGAAAGTCGTTCTGGTTGAAGGCCCATCAGACGAAATCATCTTCGAACGCGTCTACAAGGATTGCTTCGGTCAACGCCCAATGGGCCACGGTATAGATGTCATCAGTATGCGAGGGCTGGCTCTGGCTCGATGCCTTGAGCTTTGTGCTGCGATCAATAAGCCTGTAGCTGTAATGCGCGACAACGACGGCGTTGAGCCTGGCGAGCTATCTAAACCAGTTGAAAAATGGCTGGATGAGAAACGTCGAGCGCTGTTCATCGGCGACGTCGCCGATGGCCGAACGCTTGAGCCGCAACTCATAACCGCAAATGGCGAGCCTCATTTGCGAAAGATGCTCGGCATCACTGCAGCAGCACAGCTGGAAACGTGGATGGCTCGTGAAAAAACGGAAGGGGCAATTCGGCTCGCTGAATCAGCCGAGCAACTCAGCCCTCCTGCCTATATGAAGGCAGCAGCGGAGTTCATCCACGATGCCTAACCATCTGACTCTGGCTGTCGCTGGTGGTAGAAAAACTCAAGGATTGGTCGATTATTGCAAAGCGTTGCCTACCGATCGGCGAGTGCTCATCGTCACGTTCACTCAGACCAATCAGCAGGAGCTGATTCATCGCCTCGGTTCTCAGGTCGGTGATCGCCACAACCTGGAGGTCTTGGGCTGGTACACCTTCTTGCTGCGCCACTTCGCAAAGCCGTTCTTGCCGCTCAAATTCACAGGCGAGCGGGTAGGCGGCTTCAACTTCGAAGGCCGTCCTGGGCAGTACGCGAAAGGCAGGCACAGGTTTATGGACGGCAGCAATCATCTGTATGCCTGCGAGCTCGGCCGGCTCGCGAGTGAGCTGATGGCCGCGACGCCAGCATTACTACGCAGGCTGGCATGTCTTTACGACGAGATCCTGATCGACGAAGTCCAGGATCTCAGTGGCTATGACTGGGAGATCGTGCATGAGCTACTGCAGTCAAGAATCGACATTCGGATGGTGGGTGACGTACGCCAGGCGGTGCTCTCGACTAACCCGAGGGGGCAGAAAAACAAGCAGTACGGCTACGCAGGTGCACTCGAGTGGTTCCTAGAGCGCGAAGCGGATGGCCTGCTTAACATCAACTACGCGACCACAACCTACCGCTGCCGGACCGAGATCGCGAAGTTCTCGGACACTATTTTTGATAAGTCGTGGGGCTTCCCGGATACCACCTCAGAGAACCACGTGGCGTCTGAACACGATGGAGTGTTCTTGGTGCACTCAAAGCATGTCGACCAGTACGTAGAGCGGTACCAGCCCCAATGCCTGCGTAACGCCGCATCTTCGGGCAAAGAGTTCACTTTAGACTTCATGAATTTCAAGGTCTCGAAGGGAGCCACATTTGAGCGCGTGTTGATCGTGCCGACAGCGCCGATCAAAGCATTTATCCAGAAGCAGGGGTGTTTGGAGGCGACGCCCGCGGCAGCATTCTATGTCGCTGCGACGAGGGCAAAGCAAAGCTTGGCGATCATTATCGACAATCCAGGTAGCTCGAAACTGCCGGTATGGGTGCCATGACAACGCAGCGCGAAAACGTCTCACATTCTCCTTGTAACGCCAGGGGAGGCGTGAAGGAGAGTGTAGATCGCTGAGGCTGGGGTTGCCGGGGAGGCTGGTTGTACTGTGCAGCTCCCGTTGGCAATGATCGGGGATGCAGTGGCAAATGGTGAGAGGCATGACATGTCCCTTCAAACGTGTACGCCTTGATGGTTCGTTGGCTGACGTGCCAGTCGGGGCGCAGAAAAGTCGGGCTAGGTACCCGTGACGATGGCCAGGCTGTCTGCGGTACCACCGCCTGCGTGGTTTCTACTGGACCCAATGCCACTGATCTTATACTTGGGCGCCTAGCACCAAGGATGGCCCAACCATGCCAGTTCGTTGCCTCAATCAGGATGGACAGAGCATCCATGCATTCGGGCTCGACGCTGCTCAACGGGAAGAGCTCAGGGCAGAAAACACCCGTGATCACCAACTACGCACGCCCTGCTGCGGTAACGGCGCCGTCCTGAAGACCTCCAAGCTCGGCACGCTGTTCTTCGCACATCAGCGACGGGGCCCATGCATGACGAAACCTGAAAGTGAGGAGCACATCACCATCAAGTCCCTGGTGCGTATGGCGCTTTCCAGGGCGGGGTGGGGCGTGGCCACCAAAGTTCGGGGGCAAACGCCGGACGGGCAGGAATGGATCGCCGATGTGATGGCCACATGCGCAACGTCACGCTTCGTCGCCGAAGTGCAGTGGTCAACCCAGACCGATGTCGAAAGGCATGCCCGACAAAAACGGTACCGCGCGTCCGGTATCAAGGCGCTGTGGCTGTTTAGCCAAGAACACTTCCCCAACAGTGCATCCGTCCCTGGTGTACGTGTCGGGCGCACGGAGGATGGCAAGTTCGTGGCCTATATCCGTCACTACGAACTCCATCACTACGAGGAAGTACATTTCGAGGTTCGTAGTAACCCCGTCTCGAACCGCGTTTCCGTCAGTTGCTGACTTTGCCTAGCGATCTCCAAATTCTGCCTCGCGACCGCAAGCTTCGCCTGCACACCCCGAAGTCGTATGTACCGCTCAACGATCGTGTTGACATACCGAACCTCCTGTTTGGAATGACTCATGAACAGGGAGCGGAAACATCTAGGCACCCGTTTGAACAACGACCATCCTGGGAAGATCGATGGCGTCCTTGATCTTCTCGCCTAATGCCAAATGTCCCGGTTCGTGCATGTAGCGTTCCCAGTCGGCCCGCGAATCGAATTCGGCGATCAGCACAATCGCCTTGCTCTCACACCAGGCAACGGTTTTCTCCACTGATAGCTTGCGTATCCCCGGTACGATACTGGGCAGCGTGCGCAAGACATCGACGACGTTGGACAGTCGCTCGTCAGTACAGCCCGGAAAGACCGGGCCAATGAAGATATGCCGAATCACTGCGGTTTCCTCAGTTATTTCCGAGCGTGGAAATGTCGATCACGAAGCGGTACTTCACATCGCCCTTGAGCATCCGGGCGTATGCATTGTTGATGTCCTTCATGTCGATCAACTCGATGTCCGAGGTGATCCCAGAACGCCCGCAGAAATCGAGCATCTCCTGAGTCTCCGCCAAACCGCCGATCAAAGAGGTTCCGAGAGAACGACCACGGAACACCATGGGAGCAGTGTTGAGTGCGTCCTCCAGCGGACCGAGATAGCCGACAAGTACGATCGAGCCTTGCGCAGCTAGCGTTGCAATGTACGGATTCAGATCGTGGGCGTAGGGAACGGTGTCGATAATCAGATCGAATGCACTTGCTGCGGCTTTCATCTGCTCATCGCTACTGGAGATGACAATGTGGTCTGCACCCAGCCGGCGCGCGTCTTCTTCTTTGCCCGGGGAGCGGCTGAATAGCGTGACATCAGCGCCCATCGCCTTGGCGAGTTTCAAGGCCATGTGACCCAGGCCGCCAAGGCCAACAACGGCGACCTTTTTGCCGGGGCCTGCGCCCCAACGCCGCAGTGGCGAATAGGTCGTGATGCCAGCGCAGAGCAGCGGGGCAGCACCGGCGAGATCAAGGCCATCCGGAATGCGCAACACAAATCTATCGCTGACGACAATCTTGTTCGAGTAGCCACCATAAGTCGGCGATCCATCGTGACGATCCTTACCGGCGTAGGTCAGCGTGCTTCCGTGCTCGCAATACTGCTCCAGATCGTGCTCACACGATGAACAGTGACGACAAGAATCGACCAAGCAGCCCACACCCACGGTATCGCCAACCTTGTAGCGGGTCACCTCCGGGCCGATACGGGTCACGGTGCCGACGATTTCGTGGCCGGGAACGATCGGGTAGGTTTCACCGCCCCAATCGTTGCGAACGTGATGGATGTCGGAATGACAGACGCCGCAGAACAGAATGTCCAATTCCACATCATCTGGACGCAAATCGCGGCGCTTGAACGACCATGGAACCAGGTCAGCATCGGAGGAGTGGGCGGCGTAGCCGTGAACCGGGGTCGGCATATTAGACTCCTTTGTCTAGGGAAAGCGGCTTTGAAGAACAGGACACAAGCTGCCGCATTGAACGTCGAATAGTGGTGCCGTTGATGACGTTCAAATTTTCCAACCGAGCCGTGGTGGATAGTTGCCAGTTCCGACGTACTTCTTGCCTATTTCAACGATCCTTCGTCACAAATGCCCCTGCCACACCTATGAAGGCTATAGTTGGCAATGTCCGCAAACACCCCGGAAGCCATGTGCATCAGTGACTTTTATGCACCCTGCCACTTACGCAGAAAAAGATGTGTTGGCGCGCCTCGTAGCACGATTTGTTCATCACGATGGGGATTTTGCTACCGCGATTCCCGAGTTGACCTTCTACCGCCGTAGTAAGGTCAGCGAACCCATGCCTTGCATTTATGGACTTGGCGTGACGGTCGCTGTGCAGGGCAGAAAGCGGCTCATCCTAGGCGACGAGACCATCGAATATGGAGCTGGCGAGTCACTGTTGACCACCATTGATGTGCCGGTCGTCTCTCGAATCTGCGAGGCCAGCGCGGCAACCCCCTACTTGGGATTATTGCTGACGCTCGATCCAAAACTGATTGCACAGATCTCCGCTGAAATGGAATTTCCGGCAGGCAGAAAAGAGGAGTCTCGCCGAGCCTTGTCCAGCTTTCGGATCGGCGCAGGTCTGCACGACGCCATTTGCCGCTTGGTCTTATCCTTGGAGGAGCCGCAAGCGCTAAGGTCTCAGCTTGCGCCGCTGATTCAGCGGGAAATTTGTGCACGGCTGCTGGTCAGCGAACACGGATCGAAGCTTCGCCAAATCATTGCCGCAGGCTCCCCCACGCAGCAGATTGCACGTGCGGTCTCCTGGGTGAAGCAAAACTTTCAAAAACCCATTGAGATAGATTTCTTGGCCTCCCAGGCCAACATGAGCCCATCAACATTCAGGCTACATTTTCGTGCGGTCTGCGGCATGAGTCCGCTTCAGTACATCAAGCAAATCCGGCTGCAAGAAGCCCGTCAAATGCTGTGGACTCAGCGGGTCAATGCGGGGGAAGTCGCTCATCGGGTTGGCTACGAAAGCGTCTCGCAATTCACGCGCGAGTACAAACGGCTCTTTGGCAATCCTCCGCTGCGGGATGCGAAAACGCTTCAAGAGATGCCGGATAAGAGCTAATTCGATATTCCTTGACCGCCGACTGCGAAGTGAATTTGGCACCACGCTGCATCTTCTGGGTGATGACCAAGTGTGCCCCCAAGGCTTCCAGGATCTGATCTGCCAACGCCAATGTTTAGCCCCCCTGGGTCACGCACCAGCAGGGGACTCGCACCTCCGAGTGAATGCGTCCTGACGGGCACACAAAAAAAAGCCGCCCATTGGGCGGCCAAAGTCTCCAGCGAGTGCTTTTGACTAAGTTGCGGAGCGCGTGCAACCGCTCTGTTCAGCCTGGCTCCGTGGAAACAACAGGAACCTGGCCAGGGCCGGGGTGAGGATAAGGGCGCCAAGCATGTTCCAAATGAACATGAAGGCCAGCAGGATGCCCATGTCTGCTTGGAACTTGATCGGAGAGAGCGCCCAGGTAGCCACAGCAATGCCCAAGGTGACGCCGGTGAGGATCACCACCTTGCCGGTGGAGAGCAGCGCCAAGTAGTAGGCTTGGGACAGGGCCATGCCCTGGCGTAGGTTGGCTAGGGTGATACTGAGGATATACAGCGAGTAGTCCACGCCGATGCCCACACCTAGGGCGATCACCGGCAGCGTCGCAACCTTCAGTCCAATATCCAGACCGACCATGAGCGCCTCGCAAAGCACCGAGGTCAGCATCAGCGGCAGCACGGTGCAGACCACGGCGCGCCACGACCGGAAGGTGACAAAACACAGGGCGATCACCGCCGCGTAGACCATCAGCAGCATCTGCAGGTTGGCTTTCTTCACCACGATATTGGTCGCTGCCTCAATCCCGGCATTGCCGGCGGCGGACATGAATTGAAGCGTCTCCGTATTGTGCTCAGCTGCGAACTGTTCCACGGTGGCGACCACGCGGTTGAGGGTGTCTGCTTTGTGGTCGGCAAGGAACACGTTGACGGTCAGCAAGTCGCAGTTCTGGTTGAACAGCTCCCGGGGCGCACGGGTGATGATGGCGTTGAGCAATCCCTGGTTACGTGGGATCTCGTACCAGGTCAGGCTACCTTCGTTCATGCCTGCCGCCGCCTGCTTGCTCAGCGCCGCCAGGGAAGTGGTGGACACCACGCCGGGCAGTTGTTGCAGCCGTGCCTCCAGGGCGTCGACAGTGACCAGGGTGTCGTAGTTGGCACAGTAGTACTGTGGGGTCTTGACCATGACCACGTACTTGTCACTGCTGGCCGCGTAGTTGCTGATCATGAAGCCATTGTCGAGGTTGTAGCGGGAGTCGGCTCGCAGCTCGGGGGCTCCCGGATTGAGGTCCCCGACTTTGACCTGCAGGCTGATCAGGAAGCCGACCAGACCCAGAACGCCAGCGATTGCGAGGGCAATAGTTGCCCACTTCAGCTGAGTGAAACGGTCGAGGAAAGCCCAGAGCGGATGCCGGCTGTGCTCCGGATCGTTCAGAGCCAGGCGCTCTGCTTCGGCTTCGCGCCGGGCGGCGGTCTTGTTGACCCCGGTGTAGGACAGCAGCACGGGCAGCAACACTAGGTTGGTCAGGACGAGGACCATGACGCCCAGGGTTGCGGTGACCGCGAGGTCCTGAATCACCGGGATGTTGATGATCATCAGCACGGCGAAGCCCACCGCATCCGCTAGCAAGGCCATGGCGCCGGTGAGGAATAGGCGGCGGAAGGTGAAGCGTGCGGCTATTAGCTTGTCCGCACCACGCCCGATGTCCTGCATGATCCCGTTCATCTTCTGCGCGCCGTGGCTGAGGCCGATGGCGAACACAAGGAAGGGGACGAGGATCGAGTAGGGGTCCAGGTCATAGCCCAGGGTGGGAAGCAAGCCAAGCAACCAGACCACCGCCACCAGGGAGCAGCTCAGAACCAGCAGGGTGCTCCGTACGCAACGGGTGTACCAGAACAGCACCAGGGCGCAAATCACCAGGGTCCCGGCAAAAAACACCTGCATCAGTCGCAGGCCATCCATCAAGTCGCCCACCACCTTGGCGAAGCCGGTGATGGAGATCTTCACATTGTCGCTTTCGTACTTCTGGCGCAGCGATTCCAGTTGGCTGGACAACTGGTGGTAGTCGATGGGGGCTGCGCCATTGGTGCTGGCATCCTGCAGGGGCAGGAGGATCACACTGGAGCGCATGTTCGCCGCCACCAGACGCCCAATCTCACCGGAGCGCTCGACGTTCTGGCGCACCTGCTCAAGGCTTGCCGGAGAACCGTCGTAATCGTCGGGAATCACCGGACCACCGTCGAAGCCGTCTTCGGTGACCCCGATCCAGCGCGTAGCTGGGGTCCACAACGACTTCATGTAAGGGCGATCGACGCCGCCCAGCAGGAACAACTCGTCGTTGAGCTTCTTGAGGGTTTCCAGGTACTCCGCGGTGTAGATGGTGCCCTCGTTTACCTTGAGCGCAATACGCAGGGTATTGCCGCCTTCACCGAGCTGGGCGCGGTACTGGAAGTAGTTCTGGATGTAGGGGTGATCCACCGGGATCATCTTCTCAAACGCCGCACTCAGGCGCAGGTTGGTTGCCTGGTAGGCAAACAGGCAACTGAGCAGCAGGCAGACCGCCACGACCAAACCACGATGGTTGAAGAGGAGGCGTTCGACCAGGCTGCCGGACTGCCGGTCGAACGGTAGCAGGGAGCTTTCGACGTCCGGCTGGTGATGGGTCACTTTACTGTTCACGGCCGGTGCTCCGATTCAGGTCTTGATTGGCAATGCGGATAACGCCATGGGTGCTGGAGACAGCCAGTTGGCCATCGGGCAGCTCGCTTATGCCGGAGAGGAAGCCGGACTCTGGGATGGGCAGCACCTGGAAGGACCTGCCGTCATCGCGGGACAGCTGAAGGCTGCCGGTCTCGTCAGCGAGGATCAGTTCGCCACTGCTCAGCCGGGTACCAGCAGTGAGCGTGGCCGATTGGTGGCTGGGCAATGGTCGCCAGGTCGCCCCCAGGTCATCGGTGCGGTAAGCCTTACCGCGAAGACCGAAGGCAATTAGGCCGTTCGAGCCAGCCGCGACCATGCCGAACAGGGTTCCACTCGCGGGAGTCTCCAGTGCCTGGAAACTCGCACCGCCGTCGGTGGAGCGAAGCATCAGGCCTTGCTCGCCGCAGATGAACAGCGCGTTCTCGAGTTCAAGAACGTCGTAGAGGTGCAGGGCCGATGGGTTGTCCAGGCGGGCACTGATGGACTTCCAGCTCTTGCCACCGTCATCGGTAGCGAAGGCCAAGCCGTAAGCGCCAACCACGAGGCCGCGCTGCGCGTCGAAGAAGTGCAGGTTGAGGAACGGCTTGTCGGGCCCGTCGTCCACGAGACGCTGTGCTTCGGCGAGTCGATCCTCAGCATCTTCGCCCGTCTCGGCCTGTGCAGCCGCGAGCGCTAGCTGCGCCGCCGCCACGCCGTCCAACTGCCGTTTCCAGGTGCGGCCACCGTCACTGCTGTGCAGGACTACGCCGGCGTGCCCAACGGCCCAACCGTCCGCGGGGGACGCGAATCGTACACGCGTAAGCGTGACGCTAACCGGCGACTCCACCTGTTGCCAGCTGTTACCGTGGTCCTCTGAGATCAGGATGAAGCCGCGCTCACCGACAGCGACCAGCCTCTCACCCGCTTGGGTCACACTGAGCATCAGGGAGCGGCCCGCCAGGTTGCTCTGCAGAGCAGGCTGCTCGAAGAGGTTGCGCTGCGGGGGAGCATTGTCCGCTGCAGCCACGCCGATCGCGCCCATGGCTACAACGAGCGCGGCCGCTACCGCCAGGCGCCCGATCCGGGGCCCGCGTTGGGAGATATACATTTCAATGAACCTCGGAGAGTCAGCAAGGGGCGGGCGGCCCTGAAAAGCCAGCCCGCCTGGGCATTCAACGCACGGAACCGGATGCCACCGCGTTGCCGGTGAAGAATTTCTCCGACTTGGTCGGCACTACCTTGTAGCTCTCACCGTTAAGTCCCTGAACCATGCTGTAGGTGTTGGCCTGCAGGTTGTAGATGACTACCGGTTTCACCACCACTGCGGGGATGGCGGGTACAACGAACGGGAGGACCTGGGATACGCGCCACAGCTTGCCCTGTGCGTCATAGCCGTCGGCCAGCGCAATGGTCCAGCTGTCCTCGTCAATGTAGAAGCGGCGTTTCGGAACCGCGTGACGCTTGCCGGGCGCGACGGTGGCCTCAACCTCCCAGACCCGGTGCAGTTCCCAGCGCATCTTGTCGGACGCCAGCGTGTTCTTGGTGTAGACGTCGTCGCGCTTCTCGGCGTGGAACTTGTTGGTGTTGTAGGGGATATACATCTCCTTCTTGCCAATCAGCTTCCACTGGTAACGGTCCGGGTGGCCGATGAAGCCGTGCACTTCATCGAAGTAGTTGGCCCCCGAGGCCACGAAGTCCGGCGTGTCATAGCCCACGGTGGGGGCGCGGCGCACGCGACGCTGGCCCACCAGGTATTGCCAGGCCTCACGGGGCGTCCCCGGATCCACGCTGTCATGAGTCACGAGGGATTCACCGGCCTTGAACGGTGGTTCATTGGTGAGGAAGCGCAGCAAGACGTACTGGCCCGACCATTTATCGAGCCCACCATCCTTGTAGTAGTAGGGGTACTGCCAGTTTTCGATGCCACGGCTGGCCATGGTGCGGGAGCCGTCCGCATTACCAATCATGTTGACGTAGCCCATCTCGATGGATGGCGCTTCGACGCGCAGGAGGAAGTTCCAAATCGCCTCGCTGCCATCCTTCGGGATTGGGAAAGGGATACCGCCATAGCAGCCTTCAACGGACAGGCCACCCTGGGTCAGCTTGCAGCGCGTGGCATTTGCGAAGGTGTTGTCGTACACCGATTGGGGGGCGGCAGCAGTGCGATGCGACGGATAGACATCGAGAAAGAAGCTGTCCGGGTACTTCGCCAGCAATGCCTTGGTGCCCTCGTTGAGCTTGTCGCCATACTGAGCGGCGTTCTTGGCATCGATTCGGAACAGCGGCTTTTCGCCTGGGAAGGGGTCTACCGGGACGTCACCAAAACGTGCGCCGGAAACCTCTCCGGTGAGTCCGCCGGTCCAGGCAGGAATGGTGCCGTCGCTGTTGCCGGCCTTCTCTGCGCCCATTGGCGTCAGGTTGCCTTTCAGCGCGTTGGCTTCTTCTGGGGTGGCTGCGGCAGTGGCATGGTTGGCCAGGAGGGCAGCTGTGAGGGTCGCGGACAGAAACAGGGCATGCTTTTTCATACTTGTTCTCCTAGGCATGACTGATCAGAAGGTGCGCTGGATCGAGAACGCGATGAAATCGCGATCCTTGAGCGTCTGCTTGAAGGTGAATGCATTGGTGTTGTCGATGGTCGAGCCGCCCTCGCCAAAGAAGTTGGTGTAGCTGAGGGAGGCGTACCAGGCCTTCTGGTAGTCGGCCTTCAGGCCGATGGTGAAGTCACCGCCATGCTCGGGGCCGAAGGCTTGCGGGGTAACTGAAGAACGGCCATGCGGGTTGTAGCCCACGGTGATCGGCACCTGCATGTCCACTCCCGGGAAGACTTGGAAGTACTGCGGCTCGAAGGTAAAGCGCAGCGAATAGGCGTCGCGCGTGGTATTGGGATCGAGTTGGTCGCCGTTCTCCTTCACCTTCAGCCGGCGGTTGACGGCCAGCTCACCGACGAGGCTCGCGCCATCCCAAAGCGCCGAGCCACCATAGATGTTGATCATCGACAGGTTGGCGTGCAGCGAGTCACCGATCGGGTAGGCGGGATTGTTGTTGTTGTCAGCATCCATGCCGGTGATGACCACGCCGCCGGTGGGCGCCAGCGGCGTGTCCACGCGCATCGACACCTCGCCGGCAACGTTGGCCTCACCGACCAGGGTGCTGAAGCTCGCGCCATAGACCTTCACATCTTCCGGATAGACGCTGACATAGGTGTCGTCCGCGCCGGGCACCAGGGCCGCCGGACGGAGGTAGAAGATGGGGGTCTTCTCGTGATAGCGCGCTGCATAGAGGCCGAACTCCCAGTCCTCCAAGCTGAACTTCAGCTGGGCACCGAACTGACCAGAATCGCGGGCGCGGATGCTATGGTCGCGGAGCAGTCGACCGGTCGGGAAGAAGAAGCTTTCGGCGCCATCGCCAACGAAATCGCCGCCGCTGAAATAGCTGCCCGAAGCGGGCAGGCGCGTCTTGTTCCACTCGAACTGGTAGTAGGCGCCGACACTGACAGTATCGGTCAGCTGCCAGTTGCCGGAAAGCTGTTCGGTAGGCAGCAGGATTTCCTTGAACTGCGAACCGGGTACCGACTGCAGTTTCACCAAGTCTACCGTCGATTGAGCATTGGCTATGCCGTTGGCGCCGAAGAACAGACTTTCCCCGTAGATCTGGGTGAACTGGCCCAAGCGACCGGACAGGCGCGTGGAACCGACGTCGGTTGCGCCGTAGACGAAAGCATCGAGCAGTTCCGCCTTGCGTCCGTGCAGCTTCTCGGTGCCGTCTGTGAAGTGATCATGAGGCACGCTGACCGCGTTCGCACTACCTGGGGAATTGTTGTCGTTGTTCTCGTTGTAGACCGTGTCGTACCAGGCGGCACCGCTCAGGCGCGCGCCGACATCGCCGTACTTGACGTCCAGTTCGGAAAGCAAGTCGAAGCGGTTCGAGATGAGGCCAGTGCTGAAGTTGCGGTCCCCATCATCCATGTTGGGATTGGCCACAGTACTGCCCGGTCCAGCAGAAACGCTGGCTTCTCGGCCGTGCAGGCGAAAGGCGTTGCTGTACTTAACGGTGTTGTCCCAGCTGGTAGAAAGGCCGTCGATACCAGTGTCGAACTGAAAGGCCAGGGAGTGGGCGGACATCAGTGCGATTGCGGCGCCGATGGCATTCAGTGCGAAAGCTGGTACCGCCGGCGAAACCGGACGACGTTGCTGCTTGTTCATGGATACCTCTTTTGCATTTTTTGTTTTTGTTGCAAGTGGCTCCATCCGTAGATGCGGATGAGTTCGGGGTGAAGTGCGGTTCTCTCCTCGGATCGGGATCTAGGGATCTATTCCAGGTTCAGCGCGGCTAGCCCGGCAGTGGCTATCAGCACGTCGAATTCGGATTTCACGCCGCTTGCGGCAATGCCTCCCAGGGCATAACTGCCCTGCAACACCGGTAGGCCGCCACCCATGGGAATCACATCCCTCAGGGAACTGGTTCCGAGCTCGCCGGCGGCCAGCATGTCGGCGAAGAAACGGGTCGGGCGGCGGGTGAGTGCGGCACTACGCGCCTTGTCGATTGCGATTTGTGCAGAAGACGGTGTGGCCCCCGGGAGGCGGCGAAAGGCGAGAAGGTGTCCACCTTCGTCTACGACGGCTATTGAAACCCCCCAGCCGTTCTCCTGGGCCTCTTTGGTCGCGGCAGTAAGCATCTGGTCGATGTCATTTGCATCGAGTACTGGGCGGTGCTGCATGGGCTGTCTCCTGATTTTATTTTTGTGCGCAAACATATTTATTTGCACCAAGACACGCTTTGTGCACAAAAATAGGATCCCTGCAGACTCAAAGTCAAGAAAAATAATGCTGCCCCGACGTCCCTCGCAGGGGGCCATTCGATCAGTCGAGGTCGGGCGATGGGGAAGCCATGGATTACGGGAATAACAACAAGATGAAATTCGTGTCCGAGGCGCTGGCGCGCCTTTCCATCGGGAAACTTCTGGCCATGGGCTTTAGCCTGCTTGGCGGGCTCTCTGCCTTTTTGGCTGTGGTGGCTGTGGCCAGCCTGCAAGCGGTGTTCAACGGCGAATCACACCTGCAGGTCATCGCCGACGTGCATGCCGGAATTCTCGGTGCGCGCAGCTTGGAAAAAAGCTACAGGCTGGATGGCGTGGCGACGGCTCGTGAAGAGGTGCATCGAATCGTCAACGGAATTCCGGCGCAACTCACCGCATTGGGCGAGGTGATGGAACCCCTGATCCAGTCTTGCGAGCGGTATCTCAATCAGTTCGAGCGTCTGGCAGATGCCCATGACCAGGTCGCCCGAACGAAGGCGGTCATGGCTCGTGAGGCAGATTCGGCGCGCATCGGATTTGAGGGCGTCGAGCAGGATCTGATCGAGTCGGCCATGGTTGACGGTCCGGAAGGACGCGCTTCATTGATGTTGCTGGACGGAGCGACGTCGCTGATGCGCAAATTGATGGTGTTGCGCAACGCCGAATGGGAATACGACCGCAACTCCGACCAAGGTCGCTATGACCAATGGGTTTTGCTCATGAGCGATATGCGTTCATCCACCCAGGCTTTGGCGGCAGGCGCCGCGGATCGACAACGCGAGGTGCTTGAGAGCGCCTCGCGCTCACTTGAAACCTATCGCTCGGCCTTCGAAGAGTATCGGTCCAGCACGCTGATAAGCCACGAGGCTGAGTTGGAAATGGATCGGATCGCGGGGGAGATGATGGATATGGCCACCCGTGCCCGGCAATCCGTGAATGACCGCCAGAGAGTACTTAATCGAGACGTCTACATCTCGCTCGTGGCGATGGCCGCCTTGACCCTGTTGCTGGGGGCGGGGGCAGCACTGCTGATCAGGCGGCAGATCATCCACCCCCTTCGCTATACCGCAGAAGTTGTGAACCAGATCGCTGGCGGACAATTAAATCGACCGATCCATGTAGGGCGTACGGACGAGTTGGGACGCGTCCTGGAGGCGATGGAGCGGATGAAAGATAGCCTGCACACCATTGTCAGCCGAATCGAACTGGGTAGCGCTCAACTGGAGGGGGCGGCGGGCTCTTTGGCGCTGGTGACTGAGGACTTGGCGTCGGGCGCGGTGGCGCAATCACATGAGACCGACCTCGTGGTGGTGGCAATGCTCAGGATGAGCGAATCACTGGGAGAGGTTGCAGTCCGGACAGAGCAAGCTTCGGGATCGGCCAGTTCGGCCCGTCGGGAGGCAGTCGAGGGAAGTGAGAGTGCGGCAGCCGTACTGCGGCAGGTCGATCTCTTGGATGAACAGATTCAGGAAGTCAGCCATGGCATGGCTGTGTTGGATGTGCAAAGCGAACGTATTGGTCGCGTTCTGGAGGTCATTCGGGGGCTGGCTGAGCAGACGAACCTGCTCGCGCTGAATGCTGCAATCGAAGCGGCAAGGGCGGGGGAGATGGGGCGAGGCTTCTCGGTAGTAGCGGACGAGGTACGGAACCTTGCTAATCGGACCCAGGACTCGGCAGGCGAGATTGCCGGCATGATTGAAGCATTGCAGCGGGAGAGCAAGGAGGGACTACGAAGAGTAGCCCGTGCGCAGCAAGATTCGGCCTGTGCCCGAGAGCATTCATCCAGAGCAAGCGCGGCACTTGCGCGAGTCAGTGAAGACGTTGCGAATATTCATGCGATGAACCTGCAAGTCGCTGCCGAGACCGAAATTCAAAGCCGTATGTCGGGCGATGTCAGCCAGAGCATGGTCCGTGTTCGCGAGGCTGCCGAGCAAGGCAAGGAGCGAGGAGACCGGCTCCTGCGGGCGTCGCGGGAGCTTGCCCAGCTGGCGGAGCAACTGAGGGTGGTTCTGAAGCACTTCACCCTTTCGTAAAGCGCGGCGCTTGAAATTGCACAATTCTATCTTTGTGCATAAAATTGCTTGTCGTGCAACTTTTATGGACTTGTCATCTTATGCAAACCACACAAAGTAGCCCCCTGATCGAGGTGGCGCTGCAGCAGATGAAGCGTTCAATCATCTGCTGCGAGATTGCGCCTGGTGAAAAACTCAAGGTTGCAGAGCTTTCCAAGGCCTATGGCCTCAGCAGCTCCCCAATTCGCGAGGCGCTCAATCGTTTGGCGCAAGAGGGAATTGTGGATGCCAGCGAGAACAAGGGCTTTCGCGTGGCGGGCTTGTCGGTTGACGATTTCGAGCAGATAACTCGACTGCGCTGCCTGCTGGAGGGAGAGGCCCTCGCAGACTCGATCCGCTGTGGTGATGATGCGTGGGAGGCCGATGTATTGGGCGCCTTCCACCGTCTGGGGGTGGTCGAGAAGAAGCTTGGCAGTATTGGTGTTGCACTGGACGACGATTGGTCGGCCCGCCACAAGGCGTTCCACTTTGCACTGATGTCGGCATGCCCGTCGCCCCTTATGCTGGGAATCATTGATTCGCTGTTCGATCGAGCGGAGCGTTATCGCCGCTTCTGCGCCCTTCGTCGCAAGGTGGAGCGGAGAAAGGGAGACGAGCACAAACGTCTGATGGAAGCCGTGCTGGCTCGGGACTCGGCAAAAGCTGTTGCAATGCTCCAGGCTCACATCAACCATACGCTTGCACGCGTATCTGATGTACTGCTTGACCAGCATTCAACCTTGCAATAACGCCTATGCACCCGGATAGGGTGCATAGGACTTCTACGGAATGAAACACTTAGGAGTGGACGCGCTCTCCTTGTGAGTGAACGCGTCAGGATTGCTGTGGCGAGCAACCCTTGAATAAAACGCGCAGCCCCGAAACCTCATTGGGGCTGCGCAACGCTCAACCTTCCAGTCTGCTCAGGCAACGATCCAGCATTGCAATTGCCTCTCTCAGGGATTGGGCGCCTCCGAACACATAGTGGTCAGGGCGAACCAACAGGACCTTGCAGTTTTTCTGCGTCATCCAGCTCCCCAGGACATCGTCGAGTTCACGGTACTGGTTTACTTCCTGCGGATCGTCGCTGGTGAGGCGAACCAGCGCCATGGAAAGACCTCGCTTCTTCAGGATCTGCTCAGTGAGCGAGATCAGTTCTTCCGTCTGCTCGAACGACTCGGCAACGACCAGGCGGAATTGCTGCCCTGTGAAGCGATCCAGGAGGTTTTCCTCACCGAAGCAGTTGATGACCCTGGGTTGCGGGAAGAGCTCACCAGCGGGTGCCTGGTGATCGATAAATCCGCTAGTAAGACCCGGAATCAGGGCCTGACGAATGGTGCCACCCGGATTGGCGCGCATCTCCGCCAGGAGGCGTTCATCGCGTAAGAGGGCCCTCTGTGCATTGCGCTCACAAATGGTTTGGCCGAACTCCTTGGCGACCTCGGTGGTGCGCCGCACATGCGGAATGCGCTCTTCTTGATACGAGTCGAGCAACCTCGGCGACGCCTGGCCGCGGCGAACCAGGGCGAGCTTCCAGATCAGGTTCATCGCATCGCGAATGCCCTGACACATGCCTTGAGCCAGGAAGGGTGGCGTCATGTGGGCAGCGTCGCCCATGAACAGTAAATTGCCAACGCGCCAGCGTTCGAGAATCAACGCGTGGAACCGGTAGGTCGAGGCGCGCCAGATGTCGTAATCCTCAGCTGGTAGCCAGCGCGAGATGAGCTGCTGTATGGAGTCGGTGCGAACGATGTCGGACGGCAGTTCACCAGGATTGATCATGAACTCCCAGCGGCGATGTCGCCCTGGTCCCACAACGAAGGTGCAGGGACGCTCGGTATCGCAGTACTGAACGTTGGTTTCGGGAAGGGCGGCTCCGGCTCCGTCTTTGAGTAGCACGTCCACTACCAGCCAGGGTTCATCGAACTCCAGATCCTCCATTTGAAGCTGCAGGCGAGTTCGAATCGGGCTGGTGCCGCCGTCACAGGCCAGCACATAGGCGCTAGTGAGGTCCTGGGTGGTACCGTCTTTGCGGACGATCCGAACCGTGCAAACGCCGTTCTCTTCCGAAACTTCCTGTACTTCAGTCCCCAGCCAGACATCCACGTTGCTGAAGAACTGGATGTTCTCGCGCAACGCGCGTTCGAGCGGCGGCTGAGAGAAGACGTAGTTCGGTGCCCAGCCCAGAGTGAACGGTGCCTTGGCGGCATCGATGCGCTTGATCAGTTGGCCCTGGCCATTGATGTAGTGCGAGGCGCGGTAGGGCATGACGTGGGATTCGATGGCATCGGCCAAGCCAATGTTGTCGAACGTCCGCATGACCTCTTGGTCGAGCCCCATCGCCCTGGGGTTTTGGTAAATGGTGTCACTTTTGTCCAGCACGAGGGTTTTCAGGCCCCACTGGCCGGCGAGGTTGGCAGTAGTTGCGCCGACGGGGCCCATGCCCACGATGATCAGGTCGTAATTCATAGTGGTTACCATCTTGTTGTTGTCGTTGAGGCCGAGCGCTGTGCTCAGGCTTGGGTGTATGCGGTCTTCACTGTTGTGAAGAACTCCATGGCCTGATGGCCCTGCTCTCGCGGGCCGTAGCTGGAGGCTTTGGTGCCGCCGAAAGGCACGTGGTAGTCCACGCCCGCCGTCGGTGTGTTCACCATCACCATGCCGCTCTGCACATATCGCTTGAAGTGCGTGGCGTGTTTCAGCGAGCGCGTACAAATTCCGGCGGACAGCCCAAATTGTGTGCCGTTGGCGATGTCCAGGGCGTGTTCGTAGTTGTCGGCAGGAATGACGCAGGCGACCGGACCGAAGATTTCCTCCTGCGCAATACGCATGTTCGCGTCCGCGTCGACGAAGAGTGCGGGACTCATGTAGTAGCCCTCCGTCTGTCGGCTCAACGGTTGCCCTCCATAAACGAGTCGAGCGCCCTCAGCCCGGCCGATGTCCACATAGTCGAGGTTCTGACGGAGCTGTGCGGCTTCCGCAACCGGACCGATGTGGGTGTCATCGTGCAGCGCATGGCCAACCCGGAGTTCGTCCAGGCGAACCTCAACGGCCTCGATGAAGCGCTGATAGATGCCTTTCTCCACGACGAAACGGGACGAGGCCGTGCAACGCTGTCCGGTCGAAAAGTAGGCACCTTGCACCGCACACTCCACGGCCTGATCAAGGTCAGCGTCATCCAGTACCACCAGTGGATTCTTGCCTCCCATCTCCAACTGCAGGCGAGCCAACCGGTTGCCGGCGACGTGCATCAGCTGGCGACCAGTGGAAGTGGACCCTGTGAAGCTGATTGCTCGCACGTCAGCAGATTCAGCCAATGCCTGCCCAACGACACTGCCGCGCCCCATCACGAGATTGAAGGTACCGGCCGGCAGGCCGGCCCGACTGATGATCTCGGCAAGTGCCCAGGCGCTGCCCGGAACCAGGTCCGCCGGCTTGAACACCACGCTGTTTCCGTAGGCCAGGGCAGGGGCGATCTTCCAGGCCGGAATCGCGATGGGGAAGTTCCAAGGTGTGATGATACCTACCACGCCAACCGGTTGGCGTAGGATGTCGACTTCAATGCCGGGCCGGACCGAGTCCAGGTGTTCGCCGGTCATTCTCAGGGCTTCGCCAGCGAAGAACTTGAAGATGTGGCCTGCGCGGCTGACTTCCGCGACAGCCTCAGGCAGCACCTTTCCTTCTTCGCTCGCCAGTAATCGCCCGAGTTCCTCCCGGCGGACCAGAATTTCTGTGCCTATCTGATCAAGCGCTTCGGCGCGTCGTTGCGGACCGTACGCCGCCCAGAGCGGTTGAGCATACGCAGCAGCCTGGATGGCCTGCTGTGTCTGCTGCGAATCCGCTTGTGCGTAGAGTCCGACCAGATTGGAGAGGTCTGAAGGGTTCCGGTTCTCGCGAACGCCAGGCCCCTCGCACCAGACTCCTTCGATGTAGTTCTTGTGCATAGCCAAATTTCTACCCGCAGAGGTGCGCGGCCCGTACGGACCGCGCGGGGTGGGTTACCAGCGAACGCGCTGTTCGGCGATACGCTGACGCGTGGACTCGATCCACTCTTCGCGGGTTTGGAAGCCCGGCCGTCTGCGGCACATCGCCTCGGTGCGGGCGAGGATTTCTTCGCTGCTCTGATCCAAGTCCAGCGGCTCGCGGCACGGCTGGTTGGTATAGAACGGTGAGTCCACGTACATCTCGATCGGATTGCCCTCGGGGTCCTTGAAGTACATGGACCAGGCATTGCCATGGTCCACCTGGTCGATGTTCTGGATGCCGTTGGCCTTGGCAAAGGCGTAGTAGCTCTTGAGATCATCCAGCGAGTCGAGCAGGAACGACAGCTGGTTGATAGGGTTGAACGGCAGGTCGATCGGCTTGCCATCGAACAGCACCAACTGGTGATGGATCTCGGGGTTTTGGGTCATGAAGAAGAGCCGGTGGCCGGTGGAGGCCACGCCCTTGTCGCTGACGATAAACCCGAGCTTTTGGCAGTAGAACTCGACCATGTTGTCCAGATCGGCACAGAAGGTTCCGGTATGGGTGAAGTTGATCCGTGGAAGAGTGGCCATGTGCTATGTCCTATTCTTGTGATTGTGGGATGGAAGATCAGACTTCGTCGATGACAGGGTTCGAGAGCGTTCCGATCTGGGAAATGACCACCTCGAATACATCGCCCGGCTTGAGGAAGATCGGCGGCGTGCGTTTGAAGCCGATTCCGCTTGGGGTGCCGGTGGCGAGAATGTCGCCGGGGTTCCAGTCCAGTGCTTGCGAGACGTACGAGATCAGGTGGGGAATATCGAACGCCAGTTCGGACAGGCTGCCCTCTTGCATCTGCTCGCCGTTGAGGATCCCGCGGACTTGGAGCTGGCGATAGTCGGCGATTTCATCTGCCGTCACCAGCCACGGGCCCAGCGAGCCAGTGCTGCGGAACGTCTTGCCCATACCGTACTGGTGGGTGTGGAACTGCCAATCACGGACGCTGGCATCGTTGAAGCAGGTGTAGCCGGCCACGTGGTCCATTGCGTTCTCGGGGGCGATGTGCGACCCGCCCTTGCCGATGACTACTGCCAGTTCTGCTTCGAAATCAAACTCCTCCGAGACAGTCGGACGAACCAACGGGGCGCCATGGGCCAGCAGCGTTTCAGCGAAGCGCTGGAAAATGACAGGGTGCTTGCCCACCTTGCGACCTGCCTCCTCGGCGTGAGCCACGTAGTTGATACCTACGCAGATAACCTTGCCGGGCGCGGGAATTACGGGGTCGAGGCGCACCTCATCCAATGCGTGATCGCTGGGTGCATTGGCGGCCAGCAGCTTGGCCTGGGCCAGCTTCTCGGAGTTGGAGATCAGGGTGGCCAGATTCGGTACGCCAGGCAAGTGCTTGGCGAGGTTCACAACCCGATCCCCAACGACAGCACCGAAGCTGGCTTGGCCGTTGAACTGGTAAGAGATGAGTTTCATTAGGTGTCCTCCAGGGTGTTTTTGTGCACAAAACATAATTCCTTGCACAATAAACCGCAAGATGCATAATGCGAAAGCCCCGTCGTGAAAATCTTTCTCGGCAGTACCAGCAGGAGAACGCGCATGTCTTTGGTGAAAGTTCGCAAGTACAAACTGGACGTGGAGGAGATCCTCCATGAAGGAGGCCCAATCGCCGCGCAGCCACTGAGAATTGCTGTCGCTGTGGCGGTAGTCGAAAACCCCTATGCAGGCCGTTATGTCGAAGACCTGCTGCCATTCATGCAGGAGCTGCGCACGCTTGGTCGCGACCTGTCGGGCCGTCTGATCGATGCACTCGGTGGCAGGGAAGTGGTTCAGGCGTATGGCAAGGCCGCGATCGTGGGTGAGGATGGTGAGCTGGAGCATGGCGCCGTCTGGCACGAGGCGGGGGGCTGGGCGATGCGCGAGGCTCTGGGTGAGCCCAAGGCCATCGTGCCGTCAGCGAAGACCATCGGCGGTCCTGGCTGCCGTCTGGTGCTACCCCTGGGGCATATCCAGGCGGCCTACGTCCGCAGCCACTTCGGCGTTGCCGAAATGACGCTCTGGGATGGCCCACGCCGCAACGAGATTGCATTCGGTCTGGCGATGGCTACCGGTGGGCGAATTCATGCGCGCCTGGGTGGCCTGGCTGCGGCCGATGTGAAGGGTGAGGATGGCCTGCGCTAGCCGCTCGTAACCCTAATAGAACTGCCGCGCTCGGCTTGTTGCCGAGGCGTATCTGCACAACAAGAACAAAAGTTGGAGATATCCATGACGAAAATGATGCGTGCTGCCCGTATGTATGAATGCGGCAAACCCATGGAGCTTGAGAACATTCCGGTTCCGACCATTCGTCCGACTGAGGTGCTGGTTCGGGTCAAGGCCTGTGGCATCGTGCCTAACCTGCACAATATTCTGACCAATTGGACCACCTGGTTCCCTCATCTGCCTTTGCCGAAACTGCCTGCCATCTTCGGCCTCGATCCTGCCGGGGTCGTCGAACAGGTAGGTGAGCAGGTCTACGACTTCAAACCCGGTGATCGTGTTTACGTCAATCCGGCCCGCTACTGCGGTTCCTGTCGTGCCTGTCGTTCTGGCAATACCACCGGCTGCAGTGCCTACACGTTTAACGGCTACTTCGGCTTCACACCGCGCAGTCCCCAGATGTTTGAGCACTATCCCTACGGTGGGCTGTGCGAATTCATGCCGGCGCCGCAGTACAGCCTGGTGAAAATCCCGGACAGCATGAGCTTCGAAACGGCCGCGCGGCTGGGCTACCTCGGTACGGCGTACCGTGCTCTCAAGAAGGCGAATGTTGGCCCGGGCAGCACGGTGCTTATCAACGGCATCAGCGGCACCCTGGGGCTTGGTGCAGTTGCGCTGGCCCTCGCCATGGGCGCGCGCAAGATCCTCGGGACCGCCCGCAATGAGGCGTTGTTCCAGAAGGTGAAGGATCTGGCTGCGCCGGGACGGATCGAGATTCATACCCTCGGTAATGGCTCCATCGCACAATGGGCAGACAAAGTCACTCACGGGGAAGGTGTTGACGTTGTCATCGACGCTCTCGGCCCTGGTGCGTCCTACGAACCGCTGGTTGATGCACTGCGCGCGCTTCATCGCTCCGGCCAACTGGTCAACATCGGTGCTGTGGCCGGTGATGTACCGCTCGACCTGCACTGGATCATGGACAATGACATCCATGTATGCGGCTCGGCGTGGTTCACCACCGGGCAAGGCCAGGAGATGGCCGATATGGTCGAGTCGGGCGTGCTGGACCTTTCGTTCTACGAGCACACTGTTTTCCCGCTCGAGCAGGTCAATCAGGCGATTAGCGGCATCGAGAATCGCCATGGCGGCTTCAGCAACTACGTCATCGCACCCTGAACAGATGCCGGACAGGGGCTGCCCCTGTCCGGCATTACTATCTACATGAGATGAGTGGTGTCGAGCATGCAAATAAGAAGAGTTGTGACCGGGCGCGATGAATCGGGGCGTTCGGTATTCCTTTCCGATGGTCCGGCCCCACGGCATAAGGATTTCCAGGATCTACCGGGGCACGGTGTAGCTCAGATTTGGTGTTCTGGTGCTGGGACTGAGGAGGCCGGAGATCCGACCCTACGCTACGGATCGCTCATTCCTGGTCCAGGTGCTACGTCGTTGCTGATGGTCAATTTCCCACCAGACACCGTTATGGCGGCTCCTCTCGATCCTGACCGTGCGCTGAGCGAGCTGTCTGCTGCTCTGCCCGGTCTGTTCGAATGCTTCGAACCTGACCAGCCAGGTATGCACCGGACCCCCACGATCGACTACGGCATCTTGCTGGAAGGCGAGCTCTGGCTGGAACTCGATGACGGCCAGGAGAGGCTGCTGCGTGCTGGTGATGTGATCATCCAGAACGCAACGCGGCATGCGTGGCGCAACCGCTCGCACGCTGTCGCCAAGGCCGCCTTTTTCATGGTGGGTTGTTCCACCACCTGATCCATCAGGGCCTAGTTACCTCTGCCTTCGGGCGGGGGGACGGGTTAGTTCAGAGAAGTGCAATGACTGAAGTTGTGATTGTTGCTGCTGTCCGCACGCCCATCGGACGGTTCGGCGGAATGCTGTCCCAAGTTCCAGCCACCGAACTGGGAGCCGTGAGTTTACGTGCCCTGTTGGACCGCACCAGGGTGCCGGTGAAGGATGTCGATGAGGTCATCATGGGGCAGGTCCTGGCAGCCGCCGCCGGGCAGAATCCCGCTCGCCAGAGCGCAGTAGGTGCCGGACTGCCGTTCACGGTTCCAGCCTTTACCCTCAACAAGGTTTGTGGGTCTGGGCTGAAGGCCGTCCATCTGGCCGTCCAAGCTATTCGCAGCGGAGATGCGGAAATTGTCTTGGCTGGTGGGCAGGAGAATATGAGCGCCGCCCCTTTTCTGCTGGAGCGCGCACGGCAGGGGCTGCGCATGGGGCATGCCCAGTTACTGGACAGCATGATCCATGACGGATTGTGGGATGCCTTCAATGACTATCACATGGGCATGACCGCGGAGAACCTGGCCGAACAGTATGGGATCACTCGTGAACAGCAAGACGCCTATGCGCTGTCGTCTCATCGACGAGCAGCTAACGCGCGACTTGCTGGTCGGTTCGAAGCAGAGGTCGTTCCGGTGACTGTGGTGGGACGGAAAGGTGAATCCCGAACACTTGTGGAGGATGAATCGCCCGCTATCGAACCTACATTGGAAGGCTTGAGCAGGCTCCGACCAGCCTTTCATAAGGACGGCTCGGTCACTGCAGGAAATGCTTCACCGCTGAACGACGGAGCCGCCGCAGTCATGGTCATGAGTGCAGATCGGGCCCGGGCCTATGGGCTGCCGGTGTTGGCGACGATCAGAGCCTTTGCGAGCGTTGGAGTCGAACCTTCGGTAATGGGGATCGGGCCGGTATTCGCTACCGATCTGTGCCTTCAGAAGGCCGGCTGGCACGTGGATCAGTTGGATCTTGTCGAAGCGAACGAGGCTTTCGCCGTTCAGACCCTGGCGGTTAGTCGGGAGCTGGGGTGGGACACTGGCAAGGTCAATGTGAATGGCGGCGCCATTGCACTGGGCCACCCACTGGGGGCATCGGGTTGCCGCATCCTGGTGTCGCTCCTGCACGAAATGGGCAGGCGCGATGCACGGCGTGGACTCGCCACGCTATGTATCGGTGGCGGGCAGGGCGTTGCTCTTGCCTTGGAACGTGGCTGAGGAGAAATCTGGATGAGAACAGTCCAATTTGTGGGGCTTTCAGGAAGCTTGAGAGCCAACTCAGCTCACGACGTGATCCTTCGTACGATCTCCGAGGAGCTTTTGCCGGTGGATACCCGGTTAATCGTGCATTGCCTCCACGAGATTCCCCTGTACAACGAGGATCTGGACGGCGAAGGCGCCAAGGCTCCTGAACCGGTCCGGCGACTCCGGCAAGTTGTCCTCGAAGCGGATGGTCTAGTGATTGGGTCTCCGGAGTACAACCATGGCATGTCGGGCGTGATGAAGAACGCGCTTGATTGGCTGTCTCGCCCCCACGGCAAGTCGGTACTCAAAGGCAAGCCCGTTCTAACTTTCACTGCATCTCCTGCATTTACGGGCGGCGTCCGCGCCCAACAGCAACTCAACGAAACTCTTTGGGCTATGCCGGTGGAGTTGGTTCGCTATCCCCAGATAGTGATTGGTGGCGTGAACGCGAAGATCGCCCAGGGACGGCTTGTGGATGACGCCGTGCGGCAGTTTATGGAAAAGGGGTTGCTGGAACTTCGAGCAATGATCCCGCGCTTCTAGACAGCAAGTGGTACCGCGCTTTAGCTGCCCCGTACACCTGAGGTGAATAGATATGGACAAGCCATCGACCGTTCGAGCCCTGGAAGACTTAAGCCGCGAGCGGCTGTCGAAGAGCTTCTTCATGCGTGACTTCCTTTATTCGGAAATCAGCCAGATAGAGGGTATCCCCAACATCCCGGATTATCCCGAAAGGGCGATCGAGGCGGGGCGAAAGCTGTGTGAAGAGCTACTCGAGCCGCTACAGGATCGTTTCGGCCGAATTGCCATCCGGTCGGCATACCGTGCGCCTGCCATCAATGCCAAGGGGGCAGAGAACAATCGGCAGTACAGCTGTGCCGACAACGAGCGGAACTTCGCATCTCATATCTGGGACTACCCCGACTCTGAGGGCTACCTTGGCGCAACGGCCTGCATTGTTGTTCCTGCCTTACTACCGTGGTACGAGCGGTATGGTGACTGGACCCCATTGGCTTGGTGGATTCATGACCACCTGCCTTACACCAGCCAGTTCTGGTTTCCACGTCTGGCGGCATTTAATTTGCGCTGGAGCGCAAATCCAAACACCCGGCAAAGCATCGGAACCAACGTGGTGAATCCACACACCGGAGGCAACGAAGCGCTAGTGGCTGAAGGTATTGCGTCGCTCTCGCGTGACGAGAGATGCGTGCTGGTTGATCGCTGGATATCGAGCTTGAGTGGCAATCAACGCTAGTGCGCGATGCGCTTCTTTCGAACCCAAGTGATATGCCTGGGGGGCGCTTTTGGCCCAGGCTGTGCGACAACAGTGCCAACACCAGAACCGTATGCAAGATGTGCCCGAGCGCTCGTGAGGTTAAGTCAACAGTGTGCTGCTGACCGCGGCTTGAGTCTCCTAACGCGTTTCTACAGCACTTGGAGGCGGGGAGGGCATGGCAACTGTTTCTGCTCTCCGGAGCAAGAGCGACCGCGTCAACCAGGGACCTGCGCTAGGGGCCTCTAGGCGAGCAGGGGCTGCACCCGCGAAACGTCACACCGATACTGCAGGTAGTGCTGAAAGCGGCTGAGTTGTCCAGCAGGCACTGGTTGTGCTGCGGATTTGCTACCTGGGCGATGCGCAGTGGCTAGGAGCAAAACCCTAGTGCTTTTCTTCGGTTGGCGTGGCCCGAAGTCAGCGCCGCGTTCGTGGACAGCATCGGGAGCATTCCCGGGCAATTGTGGCCGCCCTCGCCGAACCTGGAGGTTGAAGGACTGCCGGGCCCATCTGGTTCAGCAGTTCAGCCAGGAAGCTGACCAGTTTGAACGGTTCAGCGCTGTTCACGATGGCAAACATCAGGCTGCGCGGAAGAAATTGACGCAGTTGGCCGCGGGCCTTGTTCCATCGGGCGATCGCTCAGCAGTGATGACCAGGATGCCCGGTTCGGTAGAGGGGCCGGAGGTGCAGCTGCCGATCTGGTCAATGCCCAAGGGGCGGATGTACGTATTACTGGCGGGATTGGTGTTGGGTAACACAGGTCCGTGTTGGTTACCGGAAACCGAAAAGGCGTGGGTCCAGAAGCCCCCCAAGGTTCAACTCCCAACACCGTGTCCCGGCCGACCTCTCGGCTTCTGCGCTGAAAGGCCGGACGGGACCGGGACTGCATAACCCCGACGCGTGGATCAGTCCGGTGTCGGCAGCTTGCCAGTGCGCATCGCGGCAATTACGCCACCGTCGATTAGCAGGTCGCTGCCGGTGATGAATCCTGCATCGGGGCCCAGCAGGAAGGATGCCGCGATCGCAATTTCCTCCGGCGGTGCCATTCGCTGGGACGGTGAGGCAGACACCATGGCACGATACATGTCGCCAATCTCCGAATTCAGTTCGTGTTGCGCCAGAGGCGTGACGATGATGCCGGGGCTGATCGAATTGACGCGCGCACCGCGCTCGCCCCAGGTGATAGCCGAGGCCTGCACGCGCAAATGGTTGGCGCGCTTGGCCAGCATGTAGGCAACGACCGAATTGGGAACGACATCACTCTGCAGAAACGGAAGCTTGAGCAGCTCCTCGGTAGGGGTATGGATTAGTGCCTGGTCCTGCTCCGGCGGCAGCGCTGGCATCATGTGTCCGGCCATGCTGGAGATGATCAGACCGGCTCCGCCCGGTGCGACAACCTTTTGGAACTCGTCGAACACGACTGCGGCGCCATACAGATCCACTTCCAGGACGCGCTCGACCGGGGCCATATTCGGGGAAAGCCCTGCGGTATTGATAACTTGAGTCACCCGACCCAGAGCAGCGGCGGCAGTGGCAAGCGCCTGAACTGACTCGCGCGAGGATACGTCTACAGGATGAGTCTCGACGGCGTAGCTGGCGTTGCGCATATCCTCAGCGGCTGCACTCAACGTCTTCTCGTTGAAATCAGCCAGTAGCACGACCTTGCCGAATCCCTGCCGGCGTGCGATGGCGAGGCCGATTCCGCCCGCACCGATTACAACAACGACTTCTTTGGTCACTTCAGTTCTCCTTGCCTATCTTCGAAGCTGCTGCGCCCTAGAACCCTGGGGAGGGGGCGCAGCGCGAATGCTGCAATTGCCGCTGGCCAGCCACAGATACTGCTCATGTCCGATTCCTCTGGAACCGTGTAGTGGTGCCACTGCGCTGGACTATGGAGACTCCCTAAAAATAATGATGCTTCGTGTGCCCTTCAGGGCAAAGTCGAGGTGTTTATTGTTGTCCTTGAGGGGGCTGGTGCTGAGGGCTACCTGCAGGGGACTCCGTGTGGCGAACCAAGCCATGGCGAGGCAGCCCAGCCCTGATACGGCAATAATCCAACTCATCGTCCAGGGCGTTCCATCGGATAACCAGCCCACCATCGCCGCGCTAAGAATTCCGCTGCCATAGTGCATTGCCCCAATCAATGCTGACGCTGCACCGGCCTGATGTGGGAAGTCAGCTAAGGCAGATGCCACGGAATTGGCGACAATCAAGCCGTTCATCGACATGTAGAAGAATACCGGCAGAGCAAGGCCGACCAAACCGCCCCAGCCCAGGTGGGCATCGAGCGCCATCAGAACGCCCGTTCCAGCGGCAATCGCTGCACCGAGCCTGAATAGGGTTTGGCTACCGAGCTTTGTGACCACGCGGGAATTGATAAAGTTAGCCAGCATGATTCCTGCAATATTTACCGCGAAAAGCAGGCCGTATGCTTGTGGGCTGACTTGATAGTAATCGATGTATGCGAAAGGGGTTCCGGCAATAAAGGCATAGGCTCCGGCGTAGAAGAACCCACCGGCAATTGCGTAGCTCATCAGCTTGGGTGAGCGAATGAGTGCTACATAAGCTCTGACAGAGTTGAGCAAAGGCTCATTGTTGCGACGGCTGGCGGGCAGGGTTTCAGGTAGCGCCAGCAGCATGAGCAAAGTCAAAAGTCCAACGCTGGCCAGAATCCAGAAAATTGTATGCCACGACCAAGCCAAGAGAATCTGACCGCCAAGAATAGGGCCGAGAAGCGGGGCTGCCCCCATAAAAAGAATCAAGGTAGAAAGCATGCGTGCCGACTGTTCTCTCGCGTACAGGTCTCTCACCATGGCACGCGCCAGAACCGGACCAGCGCATGCCCCTATGGCCTGCACAACCCGCCAAACTAACATTTGCCAGACTGACTCAGACAGGGCGCAGCCAATCGAGCCGAGCACGAACAGAATCAGGCCGATGGCAATAGGAAGACGACGGCCGTAGCGGTCACTGATGGGCCCCCAGAACAGTTGGCCAACACTGAACCCGATCAGGAAGCTGGACAAAGTCAGCTCCATCAGGCCTTGAGCGGCGTGGAATTCGGCCGCCAAAGCCGGCAAAGCGGGAAGATAGAGGTCTGTCGATATCGAGGCGAATGACATAAGCGCGCTCAGAATGATCAGAATGCGCATTTCGTTGGGGTGCTTGGATTCCTTAGCTGCATTGGCAGCATGGCTCGAGAGCATTGGGGTAACTCCAGAAAGGGAAGCGGGCGCGAGGCGCCCGCTGTACAAGTCATTTCGCCGCTTTCAGAGAGGCCATGTCGATGACGAAACGGTAGCGAACATCCGCGCGCTCCAGGCGCTCGAAGGCTTCGTTGATCTGATCCATACGGATCATTTCGCACTCCGGAAGAATGTTCTTTTTCGCGCAGAAATCGAGCAGCTCCTGGGTCTCTTCGATACCCCCGATCAACGAACCGGCGATACTTCTGCGCCCCAGAACCAGGGGGACAGTGCTGGGTTCGCTGAGCTGACCGACCTGGCCGACCAGCACCAGAGTTCCGTCTACCTTCAGCAATGGGAGATAAGGATTGATGTCGTGCTTGACCGGTACGGTATCGATGATCAGGTCGAAGCTGGAGGCAGCCGCCTCCATGGCCTTGGCGTCTGAAGACACCAGTAGGTGCTTTGCACCGAGTGCAAGAGCATCGTTTTCTTTATCCCGGGTTCGGCTCAGTACCGCGACATCCGCCCCCAGGCCGACAGCAAGCTTGACTGCCATGTGACCCAATCCGCCAAGCCCGACCACGGCTACACGACTGCCCGGGCCGGCTTTCCAAGTGCGCAGCGGCGAGTATGTCGTGATACCGGCACAGAGGAGCGGTGCCGCTTTGGCCAGATCCAGGCCAGCCGGTACGCGCAGCACAAATTCTTCGCGAACTACGATGTGGGTCGAGTAGCCGCCCAGGTTGTTTTCGCCAGTAGTGCGATCAGGCGAGTTGTAGGTATCGGTTCTGCCATTGAGGCAGAACTGCTCTTCGCCATGGTGGCAGTGGTGGCACTCCTGGCAGCTGTCTACCAGGCAGCCGACGGCGACCGAATCACCGACCTTGTATCGACTGACCTTGCTCCCTACAGCCGTGACGCGGCCAACGATTTCGTGGCCGGGTACCAGCGGATAGACACTGTAGCCCCAGTCGTCACGTGCTTGGTGCAGGTCCGAATGGCACACACCGCAGTAGAGGATCTCGATCAGCACATCGTTGGGGCGCAGAGCACGGCGCTCGAACTCGAACGGTGCCAGTGGGGTGGTGGAGCTTTGTGCGGCGTAGCCGAGGATCTTCATGTTCAAACTCCGTGTTCTAGGTGCCAGCGTGGTAAGTACGAACGCGGCAACATTGGCTTGAACATCAGAGTAAGGAATTCATTACCATCGATTAAGACTAGATAGCCGCATGGAGTCATGAGGACTATTCATTAATGCCGCTTTTTCCAATCAAGGCACGTTCAGTGGTTAGTTGGCGCGATCAACCGCTGGTGCCTGGACTAGCATCGCGTTCACCAGGAGTACCACTCGGTGGGGCCGCTATCAGCGATCACCCAAATCGTGCTGTGACCAGTTGAATCGCCGACCTCATGTGTGATGGCGCAATGCATCGACAACGATAGTGAGGGCTCGCGAGAACTGGCGGCGGTTGGGGTAGTAGAGGTGATAACCGGGGAAGGGCTCGCACCAGTCTTCCAGCACTCGCTGCAGCGCGCCCTGGGCAATCGCCTCGGCCGCCAGGTCCTCCGGCACATAGGCCAAGCCGCATCCGGCGAGGGCTGCGCGGATGATCTGGCTGCTGCTATTGAACGTCCACTGTCCCTCTACTTTTGCCTTGAGCTCATGTCCGTTCTTCTCGAACTCCCAGGCGAGAAGACTCCCATAGGTGGGGAGCCGAAGGTTTATGCAGTTGTGTTGCGCGAGGTCCCGCGGGCTTTTCGGCGGGGCGTACTCGCTGAAATAGCTGGGCGTCGCCACGACGGCCATGCGCATGTCAGGTCCGATTCGAACGGCGATCATATCCTTGGCGACCTGATCGCCAAGGCGCACACCCGCATCGTATCGGTGCTGGACAATGTCCGTGAGGGTGTAGTCGACATTGATCTCGACTCTGACGTCAGGGTATTCGCCCATTACCTTGAGCAGCTTTGGCCAAAGAACCTGATTGGCGGCATGCTCGGATGCAGTGATACGCACGATACCGGCTGGCTTATCACGGAACTCGCTGACTGCCGCAAGCTCCGTTTCGATCTCTTCGAAACGGGGAGCCAGGGTTTGGTAAAGGCGCTCGCCGGCCTCCGTGGGCGAGACACTGCGGGTGGTGCGCGTCAGCAGGCGGACACCCAGTCGCTCCTCCAGCCCCCGGATGGTATGGCTTAGCGCCGACTGTGAGACCCCCAGTTGAGCAGCTGCCCGAGTAAAACTCCCCTCGCGCGCAACGGCTGCGAATGCTTGGAGATCGTTGAAATTCTCGCGAGGCATTTATGGTCCCAGCTCATAGTGGCATGCAAATTATGCCATCTAATCATGAGTGACACTGCCCTGTAATGTCATGGCACAGATCAATTCTGCCTAGCTCGCCAGTAGCCTGTTGACGCCAATCCCATTCCGGCGGCGGTGGTGCGCTTGGCGTTACGTGCCTGGAATGCTCGCAGATGAACCCAATTCGCCGCTATAACAGAGCCGCAGCACTAGCTGCCTCAGACGTGCTAGGAGGCTAGCTATGTTGATGGGTGCTGTCCTTGTCGCGCTGCGCCGCCCCTACACTTTTGTCGTCATGGCCTTGTTGTTGATGATTGGGGGCGTGCTGGCGGCGCTTCGCACTCCAACAGATATTTTTCCTGATATCCGCATCCCGGTTATTGCAACCGCTTGGCAGTACACTGGTTTGCCCCCGGATGAGATGGGGGGGCGCATCACTTCTCCATTCCAGCGCCTCCTCAGCGCCTCGGTGAACGACATCCAGCGGATCGAGGCAAACACCTACCCTGGCGTCGGTATCGTCAAGATCTTCTTCCAGCCAGGCGTTGATGTGGCTACCGCTAACGCTCAGATCACGGCTGCTTCTCAGGTAGCGCTGCGTCAGATGCCTGCCGGCACTCAACCGCCGGTGATCTTGAACTACAACGCAGCGACCGTGCCGATTGTTCAACTGGCCCTTTCCGGTAGCGGCATGTCAGAGCAGGCGCTGTTCGACCAGGCAATGAACGTCGTACGCACCCCGCTGATCACGGTGCCTGGCGCGGTCATTCCGCTGCCGTATGGGGGTAAGCAACGCCAGATACAGATTGATCTAAATCCTGAAGCCTTGCAGGCCCGTGGGCTCTCCGCGCAAGACGTATCCGCAGCGCTGGCGGCACACAATGTGCTCACCCCCATCGGTACGCAGAAGATCGATGACCGCGAGTACACCTTGCAGCTCAACAGTGCCCCCGTCGCCATTGAAGAGATTGGCCGCATTCCGATCAAGGTGGTCGAGGGCGCGACCATCTATCTGCATGACGTGGCCGATGTGCGTGACGGCAACGCGCCGCAGACGAATATCGTACATGTCGATGGCAATCGTTCCGTGCTCATGACGGTGCTCAAGAGCGGAACGGCTTCCACACTGGCAATCGTCGACGGTATTCGCGCCAAGCTGGTGGAAATGCGCGATGCATTACCCGAGGCTCTGCGTGTGGTGCCGATCAACGACCAGTCGGTGTTTGTGCGAGCTGCCGTGAAGGGCGTCGCGCTCGAGGGTGCGATTGCCGCCACGCTCACAAGTTTGATGATTCTGCTGTTCCTGGGGAGCTGGCGCTCGTCTCTGATCATCGCCGTGTCCATTCCGCTCTCTGTGCTTGGGTCGATCATGGCCCTTGCGGCGTTTGGTCAAACGCTAAACCTGATGACGCTCGGCGGTCTGGCGTTGGCTATCGGCATCTTGGTCGATGATGCGACGGTGACCATCGAGAATGTCAACTGGCACCTCGAGCAGGGCAAGGATGTGGAGACGGCGATCCTTGATGGGGCGAGGCAGATCGTGACGCCTGCTTTCGTCTCGCTCCTCTGTATCTGCATCGCCTTCGTCCCGATGTTCTTTCTGGAAGGCGTATCGCGCTTTCTGTTCGTGCCGATGGCGATGTCGGTGATCTTCGCCATGGTGTGCTCATTCATCCTGTCGCGAACGCTTGTGCCAACCATGGCCAAGTACCTGCTAAAGCCCCATGCGCCGCATACGGACATGCACGGCAATGACGAATCCTTGCCGCCTTCACGCAACCCGCTGGTGCGCTTTCAGCGTCGCTTCGAAGACCACTTTGAGCGGTTCAGGGAAGGCTATCGGCGCAGGCTGGAAACTGCGCTTAAGCATCGCAAGACATTCCTGGCCAGCTTCGCTGCTGTGGTGATGGCATCCTTTGGGCTGGTGCCGTTTCTGGGGGCCAATTTCTTCCCTTCCGTGGATTCTGGTCAGGTGCTGATGCATGTGCGCTTGCCAGTTGGCACGCGGGTTGAGGAGACAGCGGCACGCTTTGCCGATGTAGAGCGGGCGATTCGTCGCATCATCCCGGCGGAGGAGATCGAAACCCTGGTCGACAATATTGGTCTGCCCCCGAGCAATATTAACCTGACCTACAACAACACCGGCGTCATGGGCGCTCAGGACGGTGACTTCCAAATTGCTCTCCGTGAAGGCCATCGTCCAACTGTCGAATATGTGAAAGAACTGCGCAGGGTATTACCGGAGCAATTTCCCGAAGCAACCTTCTCGTTCCCGCCTGCCGACATAGTCAGTCAGATCCTCAATTTTGGTGCGCCCGCTCCAATCGACATACAGATACGAGGCGCCAACCTCGACGCAAATTTCGCGTATGCCCAGGACTTGCTCAAACGCATTCGCACCATTCCTGGCGTTGTCGATGCGCGTATCCAGCAATCCAATCAAGCACCGAAATTCAGTGTCGAGCTGGATCGCACCCAAGCTCAGCAACTTGGTCTGAACACGCGGGACGTGACCAATAGCCTCGTGACCAATCTGGCCGGCAGCGGCCAGGTAGCACCGACCTACTGGCTGAACCCAGCCAACGGGGTCAGCTATCCCATAGTGATTCAGACGCCGCAATACCGGATCGACTCACTCAGTACGTTGGCCAACTTGCCAGTCGGCAATGGCGCGACCACCGCTGATACCACTTTGGGGGGCGTAGCCAGTTTCACTCGATCCACCGGTAATGCACTGGTTAGCCAGTACAACATCCAACCCCTGGTGCAGATACATGCGGCCATTCAGGACCGAGACTTGGCCGCTGTGGCTGCGGACATCCGCAAGGTGCTTACTGAGACCGGTGCACAGGTGCCTAAAGGCAGCAGTGTGCAGCTGATGGGGCAGGTCGAGACCATGGATCGCGCGTTCTCGGGACTGTTCATCGGGCTTATCGGCGCCATAGTGCTGATCTACTTCCTGATCGTGGTGAACTTCCAGTCCTGGCTAGACCCAGCCGTGATCGTTTCCGCGCTGTCGGCAGCCCTTGCCGGCATTGCGTGGATGTTGTTCGCCACCGATACGACACTGTCCGTCCCGGCCCTGACCGGCGCCATCATGTGCATGGGGGTCGCCACTGCCAACAGCGTCCTGGTGATCAGCTTCGCGCGGGAGCGCCTGGCGGAGCTGGGGGATGCTACTGCTGCGGCCCTTGAAGCTGGCTTCGTGCGTTTTCGTCCCGTGCTGATGACGGCTCTGGCGATGATCATCGGCATGCTGCCCATGGCCCTGGGGATAGGCGAGGGCGGTGAGCAAAACGCACCGCTGGGACGCGCTGTAATCGGCGGACTCCTGTTCGCCACTGTCGCGACGCTGATGTTTGTGCCGGTGCTGTTCAGTCTCGTGCATGCACGTGATTCCCGTCACTCTGAACCTGCAGCGCAGGCCGCATTAGGAGTTTCCTGACATGCGCATCAACCTTCCTTATTTGCGCTCCCAGCTGTTACCGCTGGTGTTAATTGCTCTGGCCCTAGTCGTTGTGGTGACAGGGCTATCGACTCGCTGGTCGCGTGCCGAACAGCTGGAGAAAATGGCGGCCGAGCAAGCAGTACGCACGGTTGCGGTGATCTCGCCATCACGTGTCCTCGCTACGACGATCGAGCTGCCGGGGCGTATTGAGGCCTGGGCGAGGGCGCCGATCTATGCACGGATAAGCGGCTACCTGAAAAGCTGGGAGGTTGAAATCGGCGATAGGGTCACGGCTGGGCAGGTCCTGGCCGAGATCGAAACCCCCGATCTTGACCACGAAATCCAGCAGGCGCGAGCTGAACTGGAGCGAGCCCGTAGCGAGGCTGCCTTGGCTGAAACCACTGCGGGTCGTTGGCAGCGACTGCTAGGCAGTAATGCGGTCTCGCGCCAAGAGGTTGAAGAGCGCACAGCTGACCGTGCCGTCAAGCAAGCAGTGGTAAATGCGCTGCAGGCGAACCTGCAGCGAGTTCAGGCGCTCCAGGGATTCAGACGTCTTGTGGCGCCCTTTGATGGTGTTGTTACAGCTCGTAATACCGACGTGGGGGCGTTGATCAACGTCGGGATGGCCCCGGGCAGCGAATTGTTTGTCGTCGCGGATGTGAGCCGTTTACGCGTGTATGTGAACGTGCCGCAGCGCGAAGTAGCTGCCGTAGCCCCGGGTGGGCGTGCAGTGTTGAAGGTGCCCGAACGCCCCGGCACGACTTACACGGCCATCGTGCAGTCGCTGTCTCGGTCCATCGATGTGGAATCAGGGGCAATGCGTGTGCAGTTGAGCGTAGAGAATCCTGAAGGGGAATTGCTGCCGGGGTCCTACGCGACCGTCAGCTTCCAGGCTGATCCTGATCTGGCTCGCCTCGGTGTTCCACCCAGTGCCCTGATTATTGGTAAGGAGGGCACTCAGGTCGCTACGGTAGACAGCGATGGCTCGGTTTCGCTCAGGGCTGTTTCGATCTCCAGAGACCTGGGAAACATCATCGAATTGGCAGATGGACTCAGCGAAGGAGATCAGATTATCGACAGTCCTCCCGACGGTATCGCTACCGGCGATCGAGTACGTATTGCTGAGCGGACTGCTTCGCTATAGGTCGAATACCCATAACTCTGCCTATTCACGATACCGCAGGGCTTCGATCAGCACAGCCATGGCGCGCGAGGACTGGCGGCGGCTTGGATAGTACAGGTGATATCCGGGAAAGCGCGGGCTCCAGTCGTCGAGCACCAGTTGCAATCGTCCAGCTACGACATGAGGCATGGCGATATCCCTAGGAACGAAGGCCACGCCAAGCCCCACCAGGGATGCGTTGAGAATCTGGGTGATGTTGTTGAGCACCAGCTGGCCTTCGACGCGCACCTTCAGTTCCTGTCCGGCGTTTTCGAACTCCCAGGCATAGAGACCGCCGTACGTCGGCAGTCGGAGATTGATGCAACAGTGGGGCAGGGAGTTCGTGAGGCGTATTCGGCTGAGCATGCTGTGCGAAGTAAGCTGGCGCGGCGACTACAGCCATTGGCATATCAGGTGCGATTCTGACCGCGATCATGTCTTTGGCGACCTGATCCCCCAGGCGGATACCAGCGTCGAAGCGTTGGGCAGCAATATCCGTCAAGCCGTAATCGATACTGACTTCGATCTTAATGTCCGGATAGCGGGGAAGAACTGACGAGAGCTTTGGCCAAAGGATGGTTTCGGCAGCGTGCTCTGCAGTCGTGATCCGAAGAGTGCCTGCGGGCTTGTCGCGCAGCTCGCTCAGCGCCGCCAGCTCGACCTCGATTTCTTCAAACTGCGGGGCCACTGTACGCAGCAAATGCTCCCCGGCGGCTGTCGCGGAAACGCTACGGGTGGTACGCATGAGTAATCGCACGCCGAGCCGGCTCTCCAAGCCTCTGATGGTATGGCTCAGCGCAGATTGGGATACCCCCAACTGCGCCGCAGCCCGTGTGAAGTTCTTCTCACGGGCTACCGCGATAAAGGCGACCAGATCGTTCAGATTCTCTCGCGGCATTTATGAGATCCATTCATGACGTTTAGCCGATTTTACTCTCTAGTTCTGGCTGACCACTGCCTCTAGATTCATTCAGTCTGTTTAGAACCCTCGGAGTGTGCGTATGAAGCTCTTTCCCGTACTGGCGACCTCTCTGTTGTTAGGGGCGCCTGCACTGCAGGCCGAAAATGAGTCCTCAGTCAGGGTTATGCATCCTGATGCCCAACCGTCGCAGCTCGGTTCAGCGAAAAACTTCACCGGAACCGTTCGCGTCGATTCCCTATTCCAGGCGCAGGCACCGGGGCGAGTCGGTGGTGGAACGGTCACATTTGAACCAGGTAGCCGCACGGCGTGGCACACCCATCCACTTGGTCAAACCCTAATCGTTACTGCTGGGGTCGGGCTGGTGCAGCAGTGGGGCGGTCCGGTTCAAGAAATCAGGCCCGGCGATATAGTCTGGATTCCGGCAGGCGCCAAACACTGGCATGGAGCTTCGCCAAACAACGGCATGACCCACATCGCCATTGCCGAATCGCTCGACGGAAAAGCGGTTGATTGGTTGGAGCAGGTCAGTGATACCCAGTACAGGCAGTCGCCCTGACCGGGAACTATGCCATTGCCTCTTCCCCTCGTGCCGCAAGCCCGTACCGCAGCCAGGAACCCGGCTTTGCACGACAGCGTCTGAGTTGAACCGACGGATGGGACAGGTCCGATGGCAATCGGCCCCGCTGTGCTGACCTGCGTTAATGAGCCTGGCTCATAGCCCTAATCGAATAATTGTGGCTAATCGCTGAACAGAGACCCCCTTATAGTCTCTATCGCTCGCCAGAGTGTCTGGCGTTCTGTGCGGTATGGGCGGCCATTTGCGTAGCACGTTCGATTGACTTCGAGCGTTGGCATTGGGGTGGTCGGACGTTTCGCGGACCGACACCATGGCCGTTTGTGTATCGGGGAATTGATCTCGACCGATCTCTTCGTATCGGGTGACCACCGTTTTAGATCGGGATAGCCGCTACCCGTAGCCCAAGCTGAAACCTGGAGTTTGAAATGGCAACACTCAAGATCAACGGGAAGGTGTTGGAAGTGGATGTCGAGGGCGACACCCCTCTGCTGTGGGTGATTCGTGAACAGCTTGGCATGACGGGAACGAAGTACGGTTGCGGCATGGCCCAATGTGGCGCCTGCACCGTACACATCGACGGGGCGGCGACTCGATCCTGCGTGCTGCCGATTAGCGCCATTTCTGCGAGTCAGGCCGTTACCACCATCGAAGGACTGGGTGCCGAGGCCCCCCATCCGGTTCAACAGGCGTGGGCAGAGCTCGACGTCGCCCAGTGCGGCTACTGTCAGCCAGGGATGATCATGGCTGCTTCTGCGCTGTTGGCGCAGAACCCCAACCCCAGCGAGCAACAGATCCGCCAGCAAGTCACCAATATTTGTCGCTGCGGTACCTACCTGCGGGTAATCGAAGGTATCAAGTTGGCGGCCGAGCGCATGGCCGCATCCCGTGGCTGAGGAGATTAGGATGTCGACTACCAATCAGATCGAATCGCACGGCATTCAGCCGGTGCTTTCTCGCCGTCGTTTTCTCCAGGGTACAACGGCTGCGGCTGCTGGAGCATTTGTCTTCGGCTTCTCCTTTCCGATGGCCAGCTCGGCTGTCGCCGCGTCGGCGGGTCTGAGCGAAGTCAATGCCTGGGTGGTCATCCAACCGGACGAGACGGTGTTGATCCGCATAGCGCGAATCGAGATGGGGCAGGGCGCACTGACCGGCCTCGCCCAGTTGGTTGCCGAAGAGCTGGAGTGCGACTGGGACAAGGTTCGCTTCGAGCTCGTCAAGCCGGGGGCCAACCGCCAGCGCGAAAACGTCTGGCGGACTCAATCTACCGGCGGCTCGCGTGCCATCCGCGAATCGCACGAATACGTACGCATGGGGGGCGCGGCTGCGCGCATGATGCTGGTCGAGGCGGCGGCTCGCCAGTGGGATGTCGCGGCAGGTGAATGCAGTGTGGCCAAGGGGGTGATTACTCACCGACCGAGTGGCCGGACCACTACCTATGGCGCGGTCGCCCAGGCGGCGAACGCGATCACGCCACCGTCGAACGTTACCCTGAAGGAGCCCGCCCAATGGATCATCGCTGGCCAGCCACTCAAGCGCATCGATACCCTGGATAAGCTCGACGGCTCGCTGGTTTACGGCGTGGACTTCACCTTGCCGGATATGCTGGTGGCAGTACCCAAGGCCTGTCCGGTGCATGGCGGCAAGCTGCACCGCTTCGATGCCGCGGCCATTACGCAGATGCCGGGCGTCAAGCAGGTATTACGGGTGGACGACGAGACCGTGGCGGTGGTCGCCACTACTTTCTGGCGCGCCAGAAAGGCACTTGAGGCGCTGCCAATCGAGTGGGACGAGGGGCCGAATGCGGCGGTCTCCAGCGAAACCATTGCGCAGATGCTGCATGAAGGCTTGAGTGCCGATACGCCTTATGTCGGGAACCGAGTCGGTGATGCCGAGGCGCTACTTGCTGGCGCCGCGAAGGTGATCGAGGCCGACTACAGCTTTCCCTATCAAAATCACGCACAGATGGAGACGCTCTGCGCCACGGTGCGCTGGACTCCCGAACGCTGCGAGATGTGGGGGGCGACCCAAGTACCTGAAGCGGCCTTGAATACCCTGGCGGGGGCCGCTGAGTTACCGGTGGACGCCTGTGAGGTCCACACCACGCGCATCGGCGGAAGCTTCGGCCGACGCCTGGCCACCGACTACGTGCGAATGGCCGCGCTGATTGCCAAGCAGATACCCGGCGTTCCGGTAAAAATGATGTGGACCCGCGAAGAGGATATGGCCCAGGGCCGTTTCCACCCAGTCACTCAGTGTCGCCTGCGTGCGGCGCTCGATGCGCAGGGCAATGTCGAGGCACTGCATATGCGCATCTCCGGGCAATCAATCACTGCATACGCGATCCCCGGTGCGATGACCGACAATGGCGACCCGCATGTCTTCCAAGGCCTTGTGCCGGAGGGCGACATGGCCATCGGCTACAGCGTGCCGAATCTTTTGGTCGATCATGCTATGCGTAACCCGCACATTCGTCCTGGCTTCTGGCGCGGTGTGAATCTCAATCAGAATGCCCTGTACCTGGAATGCTTTATTGACGAGTTAGCTCACGCGGCTGGTCAGGATCCGCTGGCCTTCCGCCGCAAGCTGATGGCCAACCATCCCAAGCACCTGGCGGTACTTGAAGCAGCAGCCAAGGGCATTGGCTGGAGCACTCCGCCTGCGAAGGGTGTCTACCGGGGAATTGCGCAGGTCAAGGGATTCGGCAGCTATGTCGCGGCGGCCGCCGAGGTGTCGGTGGCAGACGGAAAGCTGACGATACACCGCATCGTTGCGGCAACCGATCCAGGGCACGTGGTCAACCCGCAACAGGTCGAGGCACAGGTCGCTGGGTCCTTCGTTTACGGCCTGTCGCCGATGCTCTACAGCGAGTGCACGGTAAAAGATGGGCGTGTCGAGCAGCAGAACTTCCACGCCTACAACGTGATGCGCTTGGCCGACATGCCGAAGGTAGAGGTAATCACGGTTCCCTCGGGTGGCTTCTGGGGCGGTGTCGGCGAACCCACCATCGCGGTGGCCGCACCGGCCGTGCTCAATGCGGTGTTCGCGGCGACGGGCAAACGGATTCGGGCCATACCGATCAAGAACGGGGATCTGGTGCCAGCGTAAATCTTCCTGCGCGGGTCATGGTTGAGCCCAGTGCGTGACAGAACCGGGTCAGGCGGACACGAATTCAGCCGCAGGGAAACCAAAATTTGCGGCCTCCAATTGGCACTGCAGGGAACCAGGGCTTTGCCCTGGCTTCTTCATTGATTCATGAATTGTCGTCATCAACCTATGCAGAGATCGATGGGTAGTCGCTGCGCATGTGCGGGTCTACAGTCGCAACAACTAATCCCGGTTGTTTCGTCGGGGGCACAACGCACCCCAAGGTTTCCGTTGGGTACCTACCCCAAAACTCCGGCCCTTCTGAGATAGGTGAGAGGTCAGCATGGGCAACATCGAAAACGACGTAATTGTAGTCATCGGTCCCGGCTCTATCGGCCAAGCAATCGCAAGGCGCGTGGGTATTGGGAAGCACATCCTGCTGGCGGATCTGCGTGAGGAAAACGCCAACGCTGCAGCCCAGATATTGGGTAACGCTGGGTACAAAACCAGCGTTACCAGCGTCGATGTTTCCTCCCGAGAGTCCGTGCACGCGCTGGTCGAGAAAGCCATTGCGCTGGGCAAAGTCACCGGCGTAATCCACGCAGCGGGGGTCTCTCCGTCGCAGGCGACGCCAGAAGTCATCCTTGCCGTCGATTTGTACGGCACAGCGTTGGTGCTCGAGGAGTTCGGGAACGTGATTGCTACTGGCGGTGCGGCGGTGGTCATCGCTTCTCAATCGGGGCATCGCCTCGGCGCACTGACAGAAGAACAAAACCGTGCGCTGGCCTTGACGCCAACTGACCAGTTGCTGGCCCTGCCATTTCTGCAACGGGACCAGGTGACAGACTCTCTGCATGCCTACCAACTCTCGAAACGAGGCAATTCGCTGCGAGTCATGGCTGAAGCGGTGCGCTGGGGCAAACGTGGGGCCCGCGTTAACACTATCAGTCCGGGGATCGTCATTACTCCGCTGGCCAAGGACGAACTGACCGGCCCTCGTGGTGAAGGCTACCGGCGCATGATTGAGCTTTGTCCCGTCGGCCGCGCGGGCACGCCGGACGAGGTCGGAGCAGTTGGCGCTTTGCTCATGGGGCAGGATGGCACCTTCATCACCGGCAGCGACTTCCTGATGGACGGCGGTGTCACCGCGTCTTACTGGTTTGGCGATCTGGCGAGCAAATAGCGGAGACCAACAACGCAATGATCGGGCTGCCGCTGTCGCCCTGGAGGCGCGGCGGCGACGCTGTACCGTAACCGGCCTATCCGCGGTTAAGGCGACTTTTTGCGTGAGCCCGTTATTTAGAGCGTACGGCCACCTTGGGCGGTATTTACGACATGACGTCGGTGGCGAGACGTATTGTGTCGAAAGGCACGCCTATTGCGCCCGCGATGATCACTGCGATACCGCGAGAGTGAGCATATCTGCGTATGGAGCGTGCACCGCAAGCAGACCGGATAGCCTCGGGCCAAATCTCTTAGGACGGTGTCACTGCAATGGCAGTCGAATCCCACAGCCTACAACTCCTACCTGTTATTACGCTCCTCGCAGCTGCGGTCATCGCCGCTCCTATCTCGAAGAGACTGGGCCTGGGGGCTGTTCTTGGTTATCTGGTCGCTGGAGTCATCATCGGTCCTTTCGGGGGCAAGGTCTTCAACGACCCAGAATCAATCCTCCAAATCGCCGAGTTAGGCGTCGTAATGTTCCTCTTCCTGATTGGTTTGGAGATGCGACCATCGAGGCTCTGGGGACTGCGCCACCAGATCTTGGGACTTGGGCTGTCGCAGGTAGCCACCTGCTCCCTGTTACTCACTGTCATTGGACTGAGCTTTGGACTAACCGCCGCTCAGGCATTCGTTGCGGCGGCCGGTTTCGTGCTGACCTCAACGGCTGTTGTCATGCAGATGCTGAGCGAGCGGGGAGATATTGCTTCTATCGCAGGTCAACGCGTCGTTTCGGTACTGCTGCTCGAAGATCTGATGATCGTCCCATTGCTTGCACTTGTCGCCTTCCTAGCGCCCATCGCGCCTGAATCTGGCAGCTCTGACGGCATTCATTGGGTAGGGATAGGGACAGCTCTCGTGTCGATTTGCGGCTTGATCATCGCTGGCAGATATCTCCTCAATCCACTATTCGGACTGCTGGCGAACACTGGGGCGCGTGAGGTTATGACGGCTGCCGCTTTGCTTGTTGTCCTTGGCTCGGCTTATGCCATGCAACTGGGAGGACTGTCGATGGCGATGGGTGCCTTTGTTGCTGGTGTACTGCTATCGGAGTCCAGTTATCGGCACCAACTGGAGGTCGATATAGAGCCCTTTCGAGGAGTACTACTGGGGCTATTCTTCCTCGCAGTTGGCATGTCGTTGGACCTCGGTATCGTGGTTGCAAGCTGGAAAACCGTTGCGCTCTACGTTGCGGCGTACATGGCCACGAAAGCCGTAGCGATCTACCTGGTTGCACGCGTGTTCCGCTCGTCGCACCGCGAGGCATTGGAGCGAGCGCTGAGCATGGCCCAAGGAGGAGAGTTCGCGTTTGTACTGTATGCCGCCGCTGCGGCTTCCGGAATCATCGATACCCAACAGCATGCACTTTTGACCGCAGTCGTGGTGTTATCCATGGCGGTCACTCCTTTGACTGTTGCGGCGTTCAAGGCAGCATCCGGTCTCCATAACGCCTCCATCGAAGGATACCCAACTCCTGCAGGAGAAACAGGGGCGGCGCTGATTATTGGCTTTGGTCGAGTGGGGCAGATCGCCAGCCAGTTTTTACTCGAGCGCGGATTCGACATCTCGATAATCGACACGGATGTCGAGATGATCGACGTCGCACGAGAATTCGACTTCAAGGTTTACTACGGCGACGGTACCCGCCTGGACATCCTGCGTGCATCGGGGGCAAGCCAGGCTGATGTAGCTCTAGTCTGCATCGACAATGCTGACGGAAGCACTCGAATCACCTCCTTACTGAAATCCGAGTTTCCGTTGCTACCTGTCCTGGTGCGTTCGGTTGATCGTGTCCACAGCCTCGCCCTGGTGAAAGCTGGTGCTGATTATCAGGTTCGCGAGACCTTCGAATCTGCAATGGTGTTGGGATGTCGGGCGCTGGAAAGCCTCGGTGTGGGCGTCGACGAGATTGATGCAATATGCACCCGTATTCGCGAGCGGGATCAGTGTCGGCTGGATTTGCAGGTTCTCGGCGGGCTCAATGCGGGGCGCGAACTGTTCAGTGGCAAGCCTGGGAGAGACCCAGAGTAGAACGGTAATGCCCGTCCCGCGTTTCCCAGGGCACCGAGTATCTGCCGAGTTCTCCTGCAGTGCTCGATCGTCAATGGGTGCTGACGCGAGTTTCGGCGCTTGCTTTGAGAGAGCACTTGCCTGATCCCACGCTCACTGAATGTAACAGTCAGTGGCTGGCGAATGGCTTTCGTACCTGCCAAGAAACGAGACCGCTCAGACTTGCGCAGCGGATATTGAGAGCCTCCCAAGCGGATTTGATTCGGCTCGACACGGGTTAGGGGGAATCCTCTGCTCTGAAGGGCATTCAGGAAATAAATTTCCGTACACATGTACAAATTCTTCTTGCGCCACCCCCAAGACCTTGCTAATAATCTGTACACCTGTACAGAATCAATCGCATATAGCGCTTCCGTACAGAGCATCTAGCACAAACCGATAAGCAACCAGCCGTAGGTGTTCGTTTGCCCTTAACCTGTACGGTTGTACAACAAATATCTTGCGAGGTGTGGCATGAAGGGAAAGCAACCGGGGGAGCAAAACCTTGGCGTAACGCGCCGTGATGTCATCAAAGGCACGGTAGGGCTGCTGTGGGCGGGTGTGGCGCTCGGCGGCTTGCCGCTGTCGACGTTGTCCGCACCCAGGAATGGAGGGCGTCTGGTGTTCGGCCTGGCGGGGGCATCGACCACCGACAGCCTGGACCCTGGGCTGGCGGAAGACGACTTCATGATGCTGCTGACCCAGGCCTTGCGGGGCAACCTGGTGGAAATCGACAGCGCCGGCAACGCGATTCCCGAACTGGCGGAGTCCTGGGAGTCCTCGCCGGATGCCAGCGTCTGGACGTTCCGGCTGCGCAGTGGCGTGCAGTTCCACAATGGCAAGCCCTTTGCCGCCGACGACGTCGTGGCCACGCTCGACTACCACCGCAAGGACGGTTCGAAATCCCTGTCGAAATCCATCGTCTCGCAGATCGATAGCGTCAAGGCGCTGGATGACCGCACTGTCGAAGTCGCCCTGAAAGGCGGCAACGCCGATTTCCCGGTGCTCATGAGCGACTACCACCTGGGCATCCTCCCGCGCGGTGTGGATGGCCAGGTCGACTGGCGCTCCGGTGTCGGCACCGGCGGCTACATGCTCAAGGAGTACAACCCCGGCGTGCGTGCCTTCGTGGTGCGCAACCCGAACTACTGGAAGCAGGGCCGGGCGCACGTCGACGAAGCCGAGCTGATCGCGATCGCCGACTCCGTGGCCCGGCAGAACGCGCTCATCACCGGCAAGGTGCACGTGATCAACCGGGTGGAGATCAAGACGCTGTCGTTGCTGCAGCGAAGCAACAAGGTGCGCATTGCCGAAGTGACCGGCCTGAACCACGCGACCATGCCGATGATCGCCCAGGTCAGCCCGTTCCAGGACAACAACGTGCGGCTCGCCCTGAAGTACGCGGTGGATCGCGAGCAATGGGTGAAGTCGATCCTGCGGGGCCACGGCAGCGTCGGCAACGATCATCCCATCGGCGCCCAGCAGAAGTACTTCAACAGCGAGCTGCCGCAGCGCCAGTACGATGCGGACAAGGCGCGCTTCTATCTCAAGCAGGCCGGGCTCGATCGCCTGGACATCAGCATCAGCGCCGCCGACGCGGCCTTCGCCGGTGCCGTGGACGCCGGCGTGCTGTTCGAGGAGAGCGCGCGCAAGGCGGGCATCAACCTCAAGGTGGTGCGCGAGTCCAACGACGGCTACTGGATCAATGTTTGGTCCAAAAAACCGATGTGCATGTGCTACTGGACCGGCCGCCCGACGCCTGACTGGATCTTCAGCCAGATCTACGCCACCGGTGCGTCCTGGGGCGATACCCAGTGGAACAACGACCGCTTCGACAAGCTGATGCTGCAGGCCAGGTCCGAGCTCGATGAGGCGCGTCGCAAGGCGATCTACTGGGACATGCAGAAAATGCTCCATGACGAGGGCTCGACCGTCGTCCCGATGTTCATGAACCACATCATGGGCATGAGCAACGACGTGGTCACGACTGAAACCATTTCCGGAGAAATGGCGCTGGATGGTATGCGTGCCATCGAGCGCTGGTCGCTGGCGTAAGCGCGGGGGTGAGCATGAGCAATCTGGATTGGCATGCAGTCAGCGCGGAAAACACCCGCAGCCTGCGCAATGTCTTCGGCACTTTCATGACTGGCGTGACCGTGGTAACGGCGTGGGATGCGGACGGCATCCCACGGGGCTTCACCGCCAACTCGTTCACCTCGGTTTCCCTGAGCCCGGCGCTGGTGCTGGTGTGCATCGCCAAGACGGCGGGCAGCCTGCCAGTGTTCAGCGAGGCGCCGCGCTTCGCCATCAACATCCTCGGTGACTGGCAACGGGAGACGTCGAACGCCTTCGCCGGTCGCTCGGCCAACAAGTTCGAGGGTGTGGAACTGCTGGCCTCGGAGCCTGCGGCGCCCTGCCTGGCGGACAGCCTGAGCGTACTGTGCTGCGCCAGGCACAGCCTGGTGGAAGCCGGCGACCACGTGATCCTGATCGGTGAGGTGCTGCGCTACAGGAGCAGCGTAGGCAGCCCCCTGGGCTACTTCCGGGGTAGCTACGTGGATTTTGCCGAAGGGGCCAGGGCGATCCAGGTCGAGCGCGGCAGCGCACTGAAGGTGGGCTGCCTGATCGCCCATGACAGTGGCCTGGTGATGGTTCGCGAGCCCGGCTGTGAGCACTGGAGCATCCCCGAAGTGTTCTGGCGTGCAGGCGTCAGCCAGAAGGCTGTCATCGAAGAGGTCTTCCGCCGTGTCGGGATGGATGGTGACGTGTCGTTCATCTACTCGATGTTCGCGGAGGAGGGCGATGACTTCGCCCGGCTGGTGTTCCGCGGCGACGCGCGGGATGGCGTAGCGGCACCGCTGTCGAGGAGCCTGGAGGTCCGCGTCTTCCACGCGCACGAACAGCCGTGGCGCCTGGTGAAGGGCGAGTACACGGTGAGCATGATCCATCGCTTCTTCACCGAGCGCGAGGCCGATGCCTTCGGCATCTATTGCGACACTGCCGACGGTGGACGAATCGCCGGCATAGCGGGCCAGCCCGTGCATTGGCTGGACTGGAAACATCAAGCCCAATAAGTGGACTCATACATGGAATTCAATCATTTCCTCAGCTCCTACCTGCCCGACCCCAATGCTTCGGGCAAAGAGCTCTACGACTGCATGGTCGAACAGGCGGTGGTGGCGGAGCAGGTCGGCTACGCGGGGATCTCCATTCCTGAACACCACCTGATCAACATCCTGCTGGTGCCGTCGCCATTGCAGATGGCCGTGAAGATCGCCTCGGTCACGAAAAGGATCGAGCTGGTGACCTCCATCGCCGTGCTGCCGATACGGGACATGCGCGTCTTCGCCGGTGAGGTCGTGCAGGCGGACGCGATGACCGACCACAGGCTGGTCCTGGGAGTAGGGCGGGGCGCCTTCAGGTACGAGATCGAGAAACTCGGCGTGCCCATGGACACGACCCGCGAACGCTTCGACGAATCCTTTGCCGTGCTTCAGGCATTGCTGACGCGCAAGGAAGTGTCCTGGGACGGCAAGTACTACCAGTTCAGCCCGCTCACTGTCATGCCCCGGCCGGAGCGCGAGATTCCGCTGATGGTCGCCACCATGGCGCCGGAAGGCATTCGGGCATGCGCGGCGCAGGGTTTCTCGGTCCAGACGACACCGTTGAGCGGCGACCACGGGATGCTGCTGGAGCAGGTGAACGCGTTCCGTGAAGGGAAGGCCGGCTCTCGATTCAAGAACGCCAACACCCGTCTCTCCCTGCAGCGGGCCACCTACCTGGCGCGTGACGAGGCGGATGCCCGCGAGAAGCTGCAGTTGGCCCATGAGTACTACATGCGCTTCGACAACGTCTTCACCGGTCCGGGCGTGGTGCATGGCGGAGGGATCGAGCCGCTGCCGCGCAAACAGTCCATCGAAGAACTGGGCGAGAACCTGCTCATCTGCACCAGGGAACGGATGCTCGACCAGCTCGCCACCTATGCCGAAGCCGGGATAGACGAAGTGATCATGACCGCGAACTTCGGCCAGTCACAGGAAGACACCCTGGACATGATTCAGCGCTTCGGCGAGGAAATCATTCCGTACTTCAGCTCCAACCAAGCATCGATGAAAAAGAGGATCGGCCAATGCCATTGATCACCGTTGAACTCTTCCCCGGGCGTACCACTGAAAAGAAGCGTGAGCTCATCAAGGCCCTGACGGACACCTATGTCGAGGTCTGCGGCGGCAAGGCCCAGGCGGTCACCATCCTGTTGAAGGAAGTGGACCCGGGCGACTGGGGCGTGGCCGGCAAGTCCTACGCGGAAATCATCGCCGAATCCAAGGTCCAGGCGTAGCGAGGTGAAGCCATGAGCAAGGCAATCGATTGCGCCTATCGCGTGGACGGCCAGGGCCCGGCGCTGGTGATGATCCATGGGATCGGTGCACGCAAGACCGGCTGGGACAAGGTCACCGACGCACTGAAAGACCGCTTCACCTGCATTCGCTATGACCTGCGCGGCCATGGTGACTCGCCGGTGGCCCAGGCGCCGTTCGGCCTGGACGAGCTGGTCGAGGACCTGGAAGCGCTGCGTGCCCGCCTGGGTGTGGAGCGGATGCACCTGGTCGGCCATTCCCTCGGCGGCATGATCGGCCCGGCGTACGCGCGCAAGTATCCGCAGCACGTCCTCAGCATCGGCCTGCTGTCGACCGCGGCGTTTCGCTCCCCTCAGGACAGCGAGAACGTGCGCAAGGTGGTGCAGGCCATGGAGGAAAAGGGAATCGGCCCGGTACTCGATACCCTGACCCAGCGCTGGTTCACCGAAGCCTTCTGCCAGGCGCACCCCGAGGTGATCGAGTGGCGCAAGCAGCAGGTCATCGATACCCCTGCGGAGATCTTTCTCAATGTGTTCCGCATCTACGCGGAAACCGAAATGTCGCCCTGGCTGCACGAGGTCGAAAAACCGTGCCTGGTCCTTACCGGCGAATTCGACGGCGGATGCAATCCGGGACTGAACCGGAAGATCGCGGACGCGTTGCCACATTCGGAGCTGGTGGTACTACCTGACCTGAAACACGCGATCCTGATCGAAGCGAGCGACAAAGTCGTACCGCATATAGAGGCCTTCCTGGAAAAGGCTTCCCGTTAACTCCTGCCGATACCGGGGACAGGGCAAGCCCTGCTTGGCCTCGTCCCCGTCACCAAGAAAAACAAATGTCCAACAGGTCAGCAGGTTGACGTTATGGCACTGATATATCCCATTGTCTTGCGACGCATTTTTCTCGGAGCCTTGACCCTGCTGGGGGTCTCCGCGCTCATCTTCGCGGCGGTTCAGCTGCTGCCGGGCGACATGGCACAGAAGCTTCTGGGCCAGTCCGCCACTCCGGAGGCATTGACCGCGCTTCGGCACGAAATGGGGCTGGACCAGCCCGCACTCACGCGTTATCTCAACTGGTTGCTGGGAAGCCTGCAGGGCGACTTCGGCGTATCGTTGTCCAACGGCCGGGCGGTCTCCGAGCTGATCGGTCAGCGGTTGCTCAACACGCTCTTCCTGGCCAGCTATACCGCCATCATCGCGGTTCCCCTGGCTCTGCTGCTGGGCCTTTTCGCCGCGCTGTACAAGGACTCGCTCTATGATCGCGTGGTCAACGTGATCTCCCTGGCAGCGGTGTCGCTCCCCGAGTTCTTCATCGGCTACATCCTGATCCTGCTGTTGGCGGTGAAGTTCCCCGTGTTCCCCTCCATCGCCGATGTCCCGCCATCCGCTAGCCTCATCGAGCATCTGCACGCGGCCTTCCTGCCGGCATTGACGCTCACCCTAGTCATCACCGCGCACATGATGCGCATGACCCGGATCGCGGTGCTGGACCTGCTTCAGTTGCCCTACATCGAGATGGCGAAGCTCAAAGGGCTTTCGCGGCTCAGGATCGTCCTGCGTCATGCGCTTCCCAATGCGTGGGCCCCAATCGTCAACGTGATCGCGGTGAACCTGGCGTACCTGATCACCGGGGTGGTGGTCGTCGAGGTGGTCTTCGTCTACCCGGGCCTCGGGCAACTGATGGTGGACTCGGTGATCAAGCGCGACGTCATGGTGGTCCAGGCCTGCTGCTGCATCTTCGCAGTGGTCTACATCGGCATCAACCTGCTTGCCGACGTGCTCTCCATCGTGACCAACCCACGCCTGCTGCACCGCAAATGAGGGCAACGCCATGAATGCCTTGTACAACACCTTCATGCAGATGACGTGGACCGCCCGGATCGGCATGATGATCATCCTCGCCTACGCCTTCCTCGCCCTGTTCGGCCCCTTCATCGCCCCCTACGGCGAAACCCAGATCGTCGGCAGCGAGTACGATCCGTGGAGCGCGCAGAACTGGCTGGGCACCGACAACCTCGGCCGCGACATGCTGTCCAGGTTGATCTTCGCCGCCCGCAACACCATCGGCATCGCGCTGGTTTCCACGGCGCTGGCATTCTTTATCGGTGGCGCGCTGGGCCTGATCGCGGCGACGCTCGGTGGTTGGGTCGACGGCGTGCTGTCGCGCTTGGTCGACGTGCTGATGGCGGTTCCACAACTCATCTGTGCGCTCCTGCTGCTGACCATCTTCGGTACCAGCATTGCCACGCTCATCGTCGTCATCGCCCTGGTGGACGCCACACGGATATTCCGCCTGGCTCGATCCGTGTCGCTGAACGTGGTGGTCACGGACTACATGGAGGTGGCGCGGCTGCGTGGGGAAGGGCTGTTCTGGCTGGTGGCGGCCGAGCTGCTACCCAACGTCCGCGCGCCACTGGTGGCCGAGTTCGGACTGCGCTTCTGCTTCGTGTTCCTCACCATCTCCTCGTTGTCGTTCCTGGGGCTCGGCCTGCAACCGCCCCTGGCGGATTGGGGCAGCATGGTGCGCGAGAACGCCTCGCTGATCTCGTTCGGCGACCTCACTCCGCTGATTCCCGCCGCAGCCATTGGCGTGCTGGCCATTGCCGTCAACTTCGTCGCCGACTGGTTCCTCGCCCAACGGCGATGAGCAGCCCGCCCAAGACTTGTGTGAGGACGTTCAGCATGACTGAAGCACTCTTGAAAATGACTGGCCTGCGTATCGAGGCCGCCACCGCCAAAGGCTGGAGCGAGATCGTCCATGGGGTCGACCTAGAGCTCCAACGAGGGAAAATCCTCGGCCTGGTCGGGGAGTCGGGCGCCGGCAAGTCCACCATCGGGCTCGCGGCGATGGGGTATACCCGCGAAGGCTGCCGGATCTCCGGCGGTGAAATCCTCTTCGATGGCCTGAACCTGCGCGATATCCCCGAAGCCAGGCATCGGGAGCTCCTCGGCGCCCGGATCGCCTACGTGGCACAGTCGGCGGCGGCGAGCTTCAACCCGGCGCATCGGCTGATCGACCAGCATTGTGAAAGTGCGCTGGAGCACCAGCTGGCCGGGCGCGAAGAGGCTCGCCGGGATGCCATCGAGCTGTACCGCAAGATTTCCCTCCCGGAACCGGAGTCCATCGGCGACCGCTATCCCCACCAGGTTTCCGGAGGGCAGCTGCAACGCATCATGACCGCGATGGCCATGTCCTGCCGGCCGGACCTGATCATTTTCGACGAGCCCACCACGGCACTGGACGTCACGACGCAGATCGACGTCCTGCTGACCATTCGCGAGCTGGTGCGCGAATTCCAGGTGGCGGCGATCTACATCTCCCACGACCTCGCAGTCGTCGCCCAGATGGCGGACCAGGTGATGGTGCTCAAGGATGGCGCGGTGGTGGAGGAGGGCGACAAACGCCGGGTTCTCGAACAGCCTCAAGCGGATTACACCAAGTCGCTCTGGGCGGTACGGAACCTCTCCTGCGAAGCGCGCCCGCCAGCGGACCGGGGCCAGCCCCCCATCCTCGAGTTGCGTGACCTGCGGGCCGGCTATGGCAACACGCCGGTGCTCCAGGATGTTTCGCTCAAGGTCTACCCCGGACGCACCTTGGCCATCGTCGGCGAATCCGGCTCCGGCAAGTCCACCCTGGGGCGCTGCATTACCGGTGCCTTGCCGAGCAAGGCGGGCAGTGTGCATTTCCAGGGGCAGCCCCTGGCTCCCCACTACGGCAAGCGCTCGCGCGAGCAGCTGCGGTCGATCCAGATGATCTATCAGATGGCGGATACCGCCCTTAATCCCCGCCATCGGGTTGCCGACCTGATCGGGCGGCCACTGACGTTCTACGGCGGGGCACGCGGCGCGCAGCGAGAGGCTCGTGTTCGCGAGCTGCTGGCCGCCGTGGGGCTGGAGCCGGACCGCTTCATGTCGCGGTACCCGGCGGAGCTATCCGGCGGACAGAAACAGCGCGTGGGCATCGCCCGCGCCCTGGCCGCCAACCCGGCGGTGATCATCTGCGACGAGATCACCAGCGCCCTCGATCAACTGGTGGCCGAGGGCATCCTGCGTCTGATCGACGATCTGAAGAAAGGCCTGGGCATTACCTACCTGTTCATCACCCATGACCTGTCCGTGGTCAAGTCGATTGCCGATGACGTGTTGGTCCTCAAGGCGGGCAGCGTGGTCGACTTTGGCGACAGGGAGCGGGTCTTCACCCCGCCGTGCGACAGCTATGTCACGCGTCTGCTCGAAAGCATGCCGCAAATGGACCCGGACTGGCTCGATGGCCTGGCGCAACGCGGCGTGGCCTGAACCTCATTTCGAACAAGGAAAATTACCGTGGCAGCCAAATCACTTCACGATTGGACAAGTATTGCCGAGCGGCTTCAGATTGAAGGACGATGCTTCATCGATGGCCGATACCAGGACGCGGCGGAGCAGTGCACGTTCGATAAGGTCAGTCCACTGGACGGCCGGAAACTCGCCGCCGTGGCGCGCTGCGGCGGGGCCGACGTGGACCTTGCCGTCGCCGCCGCGCGCAAGGCGTTCGAGGCGGGTCATTGGTCCCGCATGGCGCCGGCACAGCGCAAGCGCGTCCTGTCGCGCTTCGCCGACCTGCTGGAGGCCAATGCCGAAGAGCTGGCCTTGCTGGAAACCCTGGACATGGGCAAGCCGATCGCCCACGCCCTGTCCACCGACATTCCTGGTGCCGCCAATGCCATCCGCTGGTGCGCCGAGGCGATCGACAAGGTCTATGGCGAGATCGCCGCGACCGCAGCGGACCAGCTGGGCTTGATCACCCGTGAGGCGGTGGGTGTGGTCGGGGTGATCGTGCCCTGGAACTTCCCGCTGCTGATGGCCAGTTGGAAACTGGGGCCTGCACTGGCGTGCGGCAATTCGGTGGTGCTCAAACCGTCGGAGCGCTCGCCTCTCACGGCCATACGCGTCGCCCGCCTGGCCAGCGAAGCGGGTATTCCGGATGGCGTCTTCAGCGTGCTCCCCGGCTTCGGCACGGAGGCGGGAAGCCCGCTTTCCCTGCATATGGATGTCGACGCCATCGCCTTCACCGGCTCGACCAACATCGCCAAGCAACTCATGGTGGCGTCCGGAAAATCCAACCTCAAGCGGGTCTGGACCGAGGCCGGAGGCAAGAGCCCCAACATCGTCTTCGCGGATGCCCCCGACCTGGCCGCTGCGGCCACAAGCGCGGCGGCGGCCATCGCCTACAACCAGGGCCAGGTGTGCACGGCGGGTTCCAGGCTGCTGGTTCAGCGTTCCGTGCGCGAAGCCTTCCTGGATCACTTGCGCCAAGCGCTCGGGAGCTGGTCGCCGATCAACGCCCTGGATCCGTCGAGCCGCTACGGGGCCATGGTGGATGCGCAGCACCTGCAGCAGGTAAAAGGCTATGTGGCCGCGGGGATGGAGGAGGGCGCCCGGATGATCGTCGGCGACAAGGGAGAAAGCCTCGCTCAAGGCTGTTACCTCGGCCCGGTGGTCTTCGAGGGTGTGCGCAACGATATGCGCATAGCCCGCGAGGAAATCTTCGGCGCGGTGCTGGCGGTGATCGACTTCGAGGATGCCGAAGAAGCCGTAGCCATCGCCAACGATACGCCTTACGGACTGGCTGCCGGGCTCTGGACCTCGAACCTGTCGCGCGCCCACCAGGTCGCTCGCGCACTGCGGGCGGGCTCGGTCTGGGTCAACCAATACTCCGGAGGTGACATGACCGCGCCCTTTGGTGGGTTCAAGCAATCCGGCAACGGGCGTGACAGATCCCTGCACGCCTTCGACAAGTACACCGAACTCAAGGCCACCTGGATAAGACTCTGAGTGGCCCGGGCCTTTTGACCGAAATGGATAGGGGGCAGGATAATCGCCTGTCCCGAACCGCCAACCTCAGGAACGGCAACATGGCGCGAGCAACACCGAAGAAGATCTACGATCCGGAACTGCGCCGGGAAGAAATCATCAAGGCAGCTTTCCTTTGTCTGAGCGAGGAGGGCTACGCGAAGCTTTCTGCGCGCAAGATCGCCGCCCGGGCGGAAATGGCCCTGGGCCATATCAGCTACCACTTCAAGGACATGAACGAGCTGCTGGTGGAGGCTTACAAGTACGCCTCGCGCAAGCTCTACGAGGCGACTTACGCCGGCCTGGCAGCCGAATCCAGGACCCCGATGGCGCAACTGGAGGTATTCCTTCGCAGTGGCTTCACCGGGACATTCCTAGATCGCAGCTATCTCTCCGTGCGCATCGACCTGTGGTCGGCATCCCTGTTCCAGGAAGACATCGCCGAGACCGAGCGCAAGCTGTACGCGGTGTACCGCGAACGCCTGGTTGAGGTACTGGCCCGTATAGCTGAGGAACGCCAATCGGACGACAACCGTATCGAAAAGTCGGCCGACGCGATCATGGCGATGCTCGACGGGCTTTGGTTGGATTGGCAACGGCGAAAAAACATGAAAGCCATCGAACATGGCATTACCGCCTGCCTCGACCTGGTTACCTTCTATATGCCCAAGCCCACTGGTCCCCTGATCGGGAGATAGAAAATGCCAAACACAATCACCGTCATCAGGCATGCGGAAGGCTCTGCGCTTGGCGATGCGACCCCGGCAAAGTTTCCAGTTGGTGATGTCGTCGCCCACGCAAGGCTTGGCCAGGCTGTGACACTCGAAGAGTCGACTGCCTCGGTCGGTGTCTGGGAGTGCAGTCCTGGAATGTTTCGCCGTGCCGTTATGAACCGCGAGTTCAGTCACATCATTTCTGGCTGGTGCACTTTTACTCCGGATGGTGGTGAGACTATCGAGTTGAGGGCAGGCGATGCTGTGCTGTTTCCGGCCGACTGCGAAGGCGTTTGGGACATCCGGGAGAAGCTTCGCAAAACCTACGTCATTTTCTGACGTGTGAATCGTGCCATCGAAGCAAGAAGAGTCCACCCTCATGGCCCGGTGTCATACCTTCGCTTTGGGACAGTGGCATGGCCCGGGCTATCCCAGAGCCATTCCCGCAGCCGTAGCTATCAGCAGCCCGACACCTCCCAGGTTGGGCATGGGCAGAGACTCTGCGCTGGAGGCGTACTTGAAGAACAATACCGGCCATTGCGAAGAACGGCACAATGGCATCTTTGCCACGGGACAGACGTTTCGAGACGCAGCAATAAGCTGAGCTCACCCGCCAGGGACGCCGGACAAGACCTGAGCACCATTGTGTTCTCAACTGCATCGGCCGATGGTGGACGTCGGTTTGTCGGGCGCGCGCACCTCGCTTCATCGCTCCCGCTGAAGAGTTTCCTTAAAGGGCCTGAAAGTGCCCACGAAGTCAGATACTGCTTTGGATGGCTTCAATTCGTGCGTCGATCAACGGAGTGAACAAGGCATACAGTTCGGTAGGCTGGAGAGTGGTTCGTTGTACGGCCAGTAGCTCATCGGACAGGCGCCCCAGAGCCGTGCGAAGGGGGGCGTCCGCATCCTTGAGAAGGTGATCGTGCAAGTACTGCAACTGGATGTGAAGCTCCAGCGGACAGTGTTGCCGGCCAGCGGCGCGAATCGAAAGCCCTCGCAGTCGACCGAGCTCTTCGACTTGCCAGCACCGCTCGGCGACTTCCGGTGTCAGCTTGAGCAAATGGCAACGTTGCAAATCCAGAAGCTGGATGTGGGCAAGCAGTTGTTCCAGCAGACGGCAATGCCCGTCGAAGTCTTCCGGCGTGCGCAGCAGGCCTTGCCAAGCTCGGTCGTTTCCAGCATCGACCCAGGCCCGCCAGGAATGTCCCAGTTGGGCTTCGAGCTTCCGGCGGTTGTTTATGGCCTCGGCACTGGTCTGAGCACCCAGCGCACGATGGCGTTGGATGCCCTGCATGAGTACCAAGCCGAGCTGCAACCTTGCGCGCAGTGCTTCTTGCCGGCGATGCTGCCGACGTCGATCGGCCCACAGCAGAGCCATGCACGACGCGGCCAGAGCCGTCAGTACGGCCAGTGCAGGTAGGCTCTGTATGATCATGGCGTTGCGTCGCCTGTGAGTCGGGTGAGGTAGCGGGTCAGGTCATGCAGGTCGTGGGTCTGTCTGCTTTGCACCTGAAGACTGGTGCTGATCTGCTGCAGCTGTTCGCCGAGGTCTTGGTTCGCCTGGTGATGTTCGACCAGTGCCTGTTGCATGTTGTCGAAGCGCTGCAGGTTTTCCTGGCTTTTGCGGGCCAGCCGATCAAGGCTCTCGGCGAGGCTGTTGCTCTGGCCGCTGCCACGCTCCAACAGCTCGCGGTGATGCTCAACTTCCTTGCTCACCTGATTCACGGCCCCTACGATGGCCGAGGCGGCGGCGATGATGTCACGCGTAGTCCTGTCGGTAGCGGTTGCCATCTGCCGGACTTCGTCCGCCACCACCGCGAAACCGCGGCCTTGCTCGCCGGCACGAGCAGCCTCGATCGAGGCGTTCAGCGCCAGTAGCTGGGTCTGCTTGGCCAGGTCCTGGATGCCTTGCACTGACTGCTCGACGAGCGCGGTGCTCTGCAGCAACTGCGTCACCGCTCGGGCGGTGTCGCCCAGGCTGCTGCGTATGTCAGCCATCCCCGATCCCAGTTCCCGCGCCGCCCGGCAGCCGTCCTCACCCTGGGCATGGGCGGCCGCGAAATCCGAGCGGGCGCTGCTGGCCATTTCGTCCACGCTGGCCAGGCTGCGTTCAATTTGTTCGCTAGCGGCCGCGATCATGTTCACCCGCTGGCTTTGCTCGCCGCCCTGGACACTGGCTTGCTGCGCCAACTGTTCCAGCGCCTGGCTGGCGAAGCGCACCTCACTGTTCAGGCGATCATTGCCACGCAGTCGCTCACTGCACTCGACCAGCAGGGTGGCCTGATCGCTGGCGGACTGGGTACGCAGCAGGCGCGCCAGTTCGTCGAACCAGAAGGCTTCGCTGCGGCATTGGCGCGCCTGGTGAAGCTGCTGGGAGATGGCCAGGTAGAGCGTTCCCAGGACAAGCCCAAGTGCCATGGCCGGCTGACCTGCATACGCACTGGCTGCCGCACCGAGTGCCGTACCGATGGGTAGCCACGCGCCAGACTGAATGCTGGCGACTAACGCGATACCTGGCTCGAATGGCAGGCAGGTTGTTCGTTGCCCAGACGTTTGCCGGACGTCCCAAACGGGTGTGGTCGCGCCATCGATACGGCGTACATCGGTGCCAGCGAGATTGCTCATGGTTGGGCTCCCGGATGGAGTAAAGGCTGTCCGTTGTTCAGGGTGATGCGGCCCGGCAGGATCGGTGTGGGGCAGGGCGCCCGCACACCGATGTACCTGCCAGATACGGGTAAGGGACGGTCAGTAGGTGTATTGCACCTGCACCCAGAGCTTGTCGGTATCGACCGTGCGGGCTCGATCATCCGAGTCGTAGCTGGCGTACTTGAGCAGTCCGACCAAGCCTTTCACACCCGGTATCGGATGGGCATAGGACAGGTCGATCTCATTGCCGTAGTCATCGCTGCCCTGCTCGGTGTCGAAGTCGTGGTACCAGGCTTGCAGGCTGCCGCCGGCCAAGGGCGCAGTGAAGCCCAGGTAGGCGTCCTCGATGCCGTCGGCCGGCGTAGTGAGGAACTGGTCGGCCCAGCCCTGGAAGATGTGCTTGGTCGCCAGCGGCGTCTGGAACGCACGGTTACCCGGACCGCTGTCGCCACCCAGCACCTCGTAGCCGCCCTTGAACTGCACGCCCTTGAACACATACCCCAGTTCCGCCAGGTAGTACTCACTGTCCAGGTCCAGCGGGTTATCGGCGTAGTCCTGCTGGCGTGCGTAGTCCAGCGCGTAGCTGAAACCGGCCAGCGCACCGGTCAGGCGCAGGCCGCTGGTCCGACTGGACAGGCTGCCGAGCGGGGAGGTCGCGGTGATCGCAATGTTGTCCAGGCCGAGCAGGTAGCTATAGGCGGTTACCGCGAGTTCCGGCCGCACCAGGTACTGGGCATTGAACAGGTGGCTGTGGCCTTCGATGTTGGCCGGATTGCTGCGGTTGTCGAAACGACCGTTGTCCGGACCGAAGATGGTGTTGATGTTGTCCAGGTAGCTGTAGGTCAGCGTCAGCCCGTCGAGGGGTTTGAGTTGAGCGAGAGCCGCGTCGTAGGTCTGCTCGTTCTGCCGCCAGGCGGAGCCGCCGACGAAGCGCTGGTTGTCCAGGTTAATGCGCTGACGGCCCAGTACGGCGCTGCCGAAGGCCTGGTCATAGCGGAGCAGGGCCTGGTTGACTTCAGTGCCGTCGGGGTCGACCACCATGGCGTAGTTGGTCTGGCCATTGCGGGTGCTGTTGTAGGCGGCATCGCCGAGGCGGCTGACGTTGTCCACTTCCATCAGGCCCGAGAGGCCGTACCACTTGCCGGTCTGGAAGCCAACGCGGGTCCGCAGGGTCTGGGCATTGGCGTCGCGCAGGTTGTTGTTCTGGTCGACGTTCTCAAAGCGGTAGCGGGCATCGAGGATGGCCTTGCCCCCAGTGAACAGGTTGCTAACGTCCTCTGCGGCCAGGGCGGCGTGACTGGTGCCGGCAACGGCCAGCGACAGCAGAGCGGGTTTCAGCATGTGCATAGCGGTCTTTCCTAGGTCTGAAAAACGCAAAAAAAAACGTCACGGTGTCCGCGCTCCGGGTGGAGAGGGGATTCCGCGACGTCGTTGTCGGTTGAGTGGCAGACACGCCGTTGTGCTGACCGGAGAAGGTCTTAGCAGGCACTGTGCCAGTTTGTTCAATGCATTGATTTATAAGGTGTTTATTCAGCTCAAAGAACATTTGGCGATTACGCCATGCACATGCGCGGGCAAGGTTGCATTGGTGGGGTGCGAAGCCAGGTACGGGGGCCCCTGCATGGGGCATGCGAGCAGGCGAAAACGCGAAAGCCCGGCACGGGGCCGGGCTTTCGCAAAGGGCAGGGCGGCTACCTAGGCGGCGGGGCGCTGCTGGCGTTGGTAGAGGAACTCCAGCACCGCGGTGCGGTACTCGTGGTAGTGGGCATCGTTGGCCAGGGCCAGGCGGTTGCGTGGGCGCGGCAGCTCGACTCGGACGATATCGCCGATGGTGGCCGCCGGGCCGTTGGTCATCATCACGATGCGGTCGGAGAGCAGCACGGCCTCGTCCACGTCATGGGTGACCATCACCACGGTACTTTGGGTCTCGCCGACGATGCGCAGCAGCTCATCCTGCAGGTGCGCGCGGGTGAGCGCATCCAGCGCCCCGAAGGGCTCGTCCATCAGCAGCACCTTGGGTTCCATCGCCAGCGCGCGGGCGATGCCCACGCGCTGCTTCATGCCGCCGGAGATTTCACTGGGGTGCTTGTGCGCCGCATGGTCCAGGCCGACCATCTGCAACGCCGCGGCGGTACGTTCCTTGAGCCGGGCCTTGCTTTCGCGGGCGCCGAAGACCCGCTCCACGGCCAGGTGGACGTTGCCGAAGCAGGTCATCCAGGGCAGCAGGCTGTGGTTCTGGAACACCACGGCGCGCTCCGGGCCAGGGCCATCGATTTCCCGGCCATTGCAGATCAGCCCGCCTTCGCTGGCGTCCAGCAGGCCGGCGATCAGGTTGAGCACGGTGGACTTGCCGCAGCCGGAGTGGCCGATCAGCGAGACGAACTCGCCACGGGCGATGCTCAGGTTGACGTCGCTGAGGGCCTGGAAGCGCCCTTTGCGTGTATCGAAGTGTTTGCTGACACCGGTCAGCTCGACGAACTTGTTCATGGTCTCTCTCCGGGTCAGTTGCTGTAGTCGAAGCGCTTGGCCAGCCACAGCAGGGTCTGTTCCAGGGCCAGGCCCACCAGACCGACGATGATGATGGCGATGAGGATGTGCTCGACGTTGAGGTTGTTCCATTCGTCCCACACCCAGAAGCCCAGGCCGGTGCCGCCGGTGAGCATTTCCGCCGCCACGATCACCAGCCAGGCGACGCCGATGGCCAGGCGGATACCGGTCATCAGATGGGGCAGCACGGCGGGGAACAGGATGTGGGTGAGGACCTTGAACTCGGAGAGCTTCAGTACCCGCGCCACGTTGAGGTAGTCCTGCGGCACGCTGGCCACCCCGGCGGCGGTGTTGAGGATGATCGGCCAGATCGAGCTGATGAAGATCACCCAGATCGACGCCGGACCGGCAGCCTCGAACACCAGCAGGCCGATGGGCAGCCAGGCCAGCGGCGACACCGGGCGCAGCAAGCTGATGATGGGAGAGAGCATCCCGGCCAGGAAGGTGAAGCGGCCGATGGCGAAACCCAGGGGAATGCCGACCAGCGCCGCCATGCTGAAACCCAGGCCGACCCGGCCGAGCGAGTGCAGGATGTTCCAGCCGATGCCCATGTCGTTGGGACCGTTGTCGTAGAAGGGATCGGCAAAGAGTTCCAGCGCCGAATGCCAGGTCGACAATGGCCCCGGCAACCCTTCGCTGCGCGCCGCCACCAGGGCCCAGAGGCCGATGAACAGCAGCAGGCCGAGCAGCGGTGGGAGCAGTGCCCGTGCCAGGTTGTTGAAGAACTCCGCGGCTGGCCTGGCCAGTCGTGGAGCCGAGCTGGGTGCGGTCTTGGCCGGCAGCGACAGCGGAGGGGTTACCGGAGCGTTCATCGTTACCTCCCGGGTCAGGCTTTGATGGCGAAGGACTGGGCGTAGGCGGCGGGGTTCGAACCGTCCCACAACTTGCCGTCCATCAGGGTGCTGCCGCGCATCTGGCTGGTCGGCACCGGCAGGCCGAGGGCGCTGGCTGCCTCACTGAACAGCTTGGTCTGGTTGACCTGGGCGGCGACGGCCGCGTAGTCCGGATCCTGTTTGATCAGGCCCCAGCGCTTGAACTGGGTCATGAACCACATGCCGTCGGAGAGCCAAGGGAAGTTGACGTTGCAGTCCTTGCAGAAGGCCATGGCGTGCTGGTCTTGCCATTTGTTGCCCAGGCCGTCTTCGTAGTGGCCGAGGAAGCGCTGTTCGATGACGTCCACCGGGGCGTTCACGTAGGCCTTGCCGGCGATGAGTTTGGCGGTGGCCTTCTTGTTCTCGTCGCTGGCCTCGATGAAGCGGCTGGCGTCGAGCAGGGCCATTACCAGGGCCCGTGCGGTGTTGGGGTTCTGCTCGACAAAGTCGCGCGAGCAGCCCAGCACCTTCTCCGGATGGTCCGCCCAAATCTGCTGGGTGGTGGTGGCGGTGAAACCGATCTTGTCGAAGATGGCCCGCGCGCCCCAAGGCTCGCCGACGCAGAAGCCGTCCATGTTGCCGACGCGCATGTTGGCGACCATCTGCGGCGGCGGAACGGTGATGGTCTTCACGTCGTTCATGGGGTTGATGCCGTGACTGGCCAGCCAGTAGTAGAGCCACATGGCGTGGGTACCGGTAGGGAAGGTCTGGGCGAAGGTCAGCGGGTTACCGCCTTTCTTGATATGGGCCGCGAGCTGTTCGCCGTTGGTCACGCCGGCTTCTTTCAACTGGCGGGAGAGGGTGATGGCCTGGCCGTTCTGGTTCAGCCCCATGAGCACCGCCATGTTCTTCTGCGGACCGGCGACCCCGAGCTGGGAGCTGTACATCATGCCGTAGAGCACATGAGAGGCATCCAGTTCGCCGGTGTTCAGCTTGTCGCGCACGCCGGCCCAGGAAGCTTCCTTGCTGGGTTCGATAGAGAGACCGTACTTGGCGGCGAAGCCCTGAGTGGCGGCCACGACCACCGAGGCGCAGTCGGTGAGGGGAATGAAACCGACCTTCAGGGCGGTCTTTTCCGGTGCATCCGAGCCGGCGGCCCAGGCCGCGCTGCGCAGGAAGCCGGGGGCGGAGAGGCCGAGGGCGGTCACGCCACCGACCGTGCCGGCAATGGCGATGGACTGCTTGAGGAAGTTGCGGCGGCTGTTGTTTACCGGGTCTTTGGAATCACGTTCGCTCATGGTGTTGTCCTTGTTGGAAGGCAAAACAAAAACGGCGCACGCCAGAGCTCCCGAGAAGGAAAGGAGCTCTGACGGACGCCGTTGTCCGTGATCCGCGGCCCACCGCCGTTGGCGTGCTACGCAAGAATCTGCAGGTGAGATTGCAAACGCCTTGCCAGCTTGCCCAGCAGCCCGAAGTCATAGCCTTGGCAGGCTGCTTTCGGCCGTTATTGTCTTTTAAATCAGCAGCTTGACTCTTTGGGTAATGGGGCGGGCTAGCTGGCCTCAATGAGCCATGTTCGTGCGGCGCAGAGGTGGCCTGAACGGTTTTGGTTCGCTTGGAACAGGAGAAGGCAGCGAGGGCGGATGCCAGGAACGTTGTTCTGTATTAGGGGGAACGAAGAACAGCACCACGTGCGCCTGCGTACGGTGTGTGGCGAGAGATTGTTGCGAGCGTTGGCCCCGTCCATGGGGAGCGAATGAATTCGCCCCGACATGGACTTGACCGATTTCTGGTTGACGCTCAGACGCCAAGCATCTCGTGCGTGGCGATGATCTGCTCGGCCACCTGGATCAATCGTTGTTGGCGTCCCATGGCCTGGCGACGCATCAAGGTGTAGGCGGCATCCTCGTCACAGCTTTTCATCTTCATCAGCAGGCCCTTGGCCAACTCGATGCGCTTGCGTTCTGCCAATTGGCTGTCTCGCTCCAGCAGTTGGGTGCGCAGGGCCTGGTCGCTCTCGAAGCGGGCCATGGCCACGTCCAGGATCGGTCGTAGGCGCTCGGTGTGAATGCCCTCGATCACGTAGGCGCTGACGCCGGCCCGGATCGCCTGGCGCATCAGGTGGGGATCGTGATCGTCAGTGAACATGACGATGGGGTGGGGCCGGTCGCGGCTGACCATCACTACCTGTTCCATCATGTCGCGGCCCGCGGACTCGGTGTCGATCAGTACGACATCGGGGCGCGCCGCTTCGATCCGCTCAGGCAAGTTGATGGTCAGGCCGGTTTCGTCCATGACGTCGAAACCGGCCTCCACCAGGGCATTGCGCAGACGGCCGACTTTCTTCGGGGTGTCATCGATCAGGAGAATGCGGAGCATGCTGTGGTCAACTCCTGGCGTCAGAGGGCAGCGGCCGCAGGGGCGGAGCTGCGGGCGTGGATGGCGAAGCTGCGGGCATAGCCGGCCGGGTCGGTGCCGTCCCAGATCCGGCCGTCGAACAGCCTGGAGCTGCGCATGGGGTGCTCGGGGACCGCTATGCCCAGCGCTTCGGCCGCTTCGCGGTAGAGCGCAAGCTGGTGGACTCGACGGGCCACGCCGAGGTAGTCCGGGTCGTCTCTGAGCAGCCCCCAGCGGCGGAACTGGGTCATGAACCACATGCCATCGGACAGCCAGGGCATGGTGGCCTCGCCGCCGGCAAAGAAGCGCAGTGGGTGAGCATCGCGCCAGGCGTAGCCGAGGCCGTCCTCGTAGTAACCGAGAAAACGCGGCTCGATGGCCGAGAGTGGTGCATCGAGGTACTCGCCACCGCTGATCAGCCGGGCGGTGCTGCACTTGTTCTCGTCGCTGGCGTCGATGAAGCGGCTGGCCTCCAGCACCGCCATGGTCAGGGCGCGGGCCGTGTTGGGGTACTGCTCCACGAAGGCGCGCGTGCAGGCGAGCACCTTTTCCGGGTGATCGGGCCAGATCATCTGGCTGGTTGCCAGGGTGAAACCCTGCTTCTCATCCACCGCCAGTGCGCCCCAGGGGCCGCCGGCACAGAAACCGTCGATGTGCCCTGTCTTGAGATGCTGGACCATCTGCGCGGGCGGCAGCACCACTGTGTTCACATCTTCCAACGGGTGGATACCCTGCGCCGCCAGCCAGTAGTGAAGCCACATGGCATGGGTCCCGGTGGGAAAGGTCTGGGCGAAGGTCAGTTTCGCGCTGTGCTGGCGTACACGGGCGGCGAGGGCGTCAGCACGGGTCACCCCGGCCTGACGCAGTGGTTCGGATAGGTTGATCGCCTGGCCGTTCTGACACAGTCCCATGAGGATCGCCATTTCGGTGGGGGCGCCGCCCAGTCCCAGCTGGGCCCCATAAACCTGGCCGTAGAGCGAATGTGCGGCGTCCAGTTCACCGCTCAACAGTCTGTCGCGCAGGCCGGCCCAGGAGGTCTGCCGCTTCAGTTCCAGGGTCAGCCCGTAGGGCTGGGCGAAGCCCTGGGTGGCCGCGACGATCAACGAGGCGGTGTCGGAAAGGGCCATGAAGCCCAGGTTCACTGTGCGCTTTTCCGGGGCATCGCTGCCCGCGACCCAGGCGAGGCTGTCGTTACGGGTGCAACTCTTGTCGGTCATGTTGTTTGTCCCACCACTGAACGAAAAAGGCGCCGCCCCAGTCACCATGGGATTGGTGACCGGGAGCGACGCCATCGTCTATGAACTGTCTCCGCCGTTGGAGGGAGTTCGGAGTGTTGGTAACAGCAAACGACATGCCATCGTTCAACGGGGAATCGGATCCAAGGGCAGGCGGCAATGCCTCGTGCTTGTATGCGCTGACGCCGGCTTTCGATCGAAGCTTTAGGGCGCCGCAAGGCGCCCTTATCGTTTCGCAGCGGGACAACCGCTATCTATGCCCGAAACTGATGCCTACCGATCTTCGGTCGTTTGTTCGGCGATCGTTCGAATAACATCGAGTACCTTGCCAATGCTGGTTGCCTCAGCCACAAAGTCGCTCTCATAGTGCACTTTGCGCGCGGCGACAGACTCTTGCCTGAGCGTCCCAGGGCACTGTGTGTCCACACCACGACCATGTGGGTTGCCAGAGGCGGTCTTTGAGTGCATCGAGCGGGGGTGTAAAGACTGTCCCAGGAGTTGCATACAAAGCACGCGGCCACGAAATAGGAGAGGAGGAGGGGAGTGCGGGCGCGGTGCGCTTGCGATCGCATTGAGTCCGTGGGAGGCTCAATCCTATCTGTCTATTGGTTCATTCTGAAGTGGCCTAATGATTCTGGACACCCCGATAGGGCGTTAAGCTGCGCCCAAGCAAGAGGTGTTCATGAGCAGAAGATCATTCAGTCCGGAATTCAAACTCGAGGCCGCCAGCCTGGTGCTCGATCAAGGCTATTCCATACCGGCAGCCTGCAAGGCGATGGGGGTAGGCCCAACTGCCATGCGGCGCTGGGTCGAGCAATTGACCCTGGAGCGCCATGGCAAGACGCCGGAGCACAGCAAGGCCATGACGCCGGAGCAGCGGCGAATCCAGGAGCTGGAGGCCCAGGTGCGGCGGCTGGAGCGGGAGAAAGAGATCTTAAAAAAGGCTACCGCTCTCTTGATGTCAGACGCCCTCGATTAGTGCGCTTAGTCGAGTCATTGGGTGAGCACTATCCACGGGCAGAGCTTTGCCGGCTGTTCGGCATCAATCGCAGCAGTGTCTATGCCGCCGCTAAGTCAGCAGCTCGCGGTAATCAGCCGCACGCCAGGTTGCGACAGCGCTTGGTGGAGCTGCATGTCCAGAGTCGGCGTTCGGCAGGCGCCCGGACGCTCGCGGCGGCTTTGCGCCAGGAAGGCTGGGCAGTGGGTCGATTCCTGGCCGGCCGTCTGATGAAAGAGGCCCAGTTGTTCAGCTCGCAACGCCGTCGACACCGTTACCGCCCAACTGAGGGTGAGAGTGCCAAAGCGTCGAACGAACTGGACCGGCAATTCCGCACCCACGGCCCCAATCAGGTGTGGTGCGGTGACGTGACGTACATCTGGGCCGGCGGGCGCTGGATCTACTTGGCCGCGATCATGGACCTGTATGCGCGGCGGATTGTGGGTTGGGCAATGTCCGATCGTCCGGACTCGCAGCTTACCGGACGCGCTTTGCGCGTAGCCTATGAGGCTCGCGGTTGCCCCGCCGGCGTGCTGTTTCACTCCGACCAGGGCAGCCACTACAGCAGTCAGGAATTTCGACAATTGCTCTGGCGGCATCGAATCCGCCAGAGCATGAGTCGTCGCGGCAATTGCTGGGACAACGCCCCGATGGAGCGTTTCTTCCGGAGCCTCAAATCCGAATGGATACCGGCTTCGGGTTACGCCAGCCAAGCCGAAGCAGAGGCTGATGTACTGCGCTACCTGACCGACTACTACAACCACCGACGGCCACACAGCTACAACAGCTACCAGACACCGGCACAGCGCGAAGCGCTGGCTGGATAGACCTAAACCGGTGTCCAGTTTTACTTGACCACTTCANTGCACGGGGCCCGGGCGGCCGGTCATCATCGAGCTCCAGGCACGGTGCATGATGAAGGGCATTTCCTCCACGCGGGTGGCGACCCAGTGACGCTTGGACACGGCTTCGGCAATCTTCGGGAAGTCGTTGTCGGTGTAGCGCTCCAGTTCCTGCAGCAGGCCGTGGCCACGCATGTGAGTGGGCGGGCCACCGGTGATCAGCATCAGGCTGGTGGAGTCGGTGAAGGCGGTGGCCATGCCGATCACGGTGTTGCTCGCGCCGGCGCCGATGGAGGTCACCGCCGCCATCGGCTTGCCGGAAACGCGGTAGTAGCCGTCGGCCAGGTGCACGGCACTCTGCTCGTGGAACACCTGGATGAACTTGATCTTCGACTCTTCCTCGAGGAAGGCGTCGGTGAGGGTCCAGATACCGTGGCCGGGGATACCGGCGACGTACTCGACGCCGTAGTTCTTCAGGGTTTGGGCAACCACTTGGCTGCCAGTCAACTTGGGCATGGTTGTGCTCCTTGGAGTACTGGTGAAAGCGGCGTGGGAATTGGCCGCTAACCGGGTGGTCAAGGGTTACGAATTCTTGCGCGCGGCCCAAGCCAGGCCCTGCTTGGTCAAGCGGCGGATGTTCGGATCGGCCAGATTGCTCGTGTCATGGCCGATGGAGTGATAGAAGACGCGGCCTTCACCCCAGTTGCGCACCCAGGCGACCGGACTGCGATGCCCCTTGAGCCAGGGCATCGGGTTGCCATCGAAGGTGGTTTCGGCGAGCACGTGAACGTTGGGGTCGACCTGCATGTAGTACTGCTCGGAGCGCACCTCGAAGTCCTCAACGCCTTGGGCGACTTCATGTTCACGGTCGATGAAGTTCACCATGTAGGGGTGCGGATAGCCTTCGCCGGCCGGGTGTTCCAGGAAGGAGCCGCCGAGTACGAAGTGGTACTTCAGGCTAGCGCGGAAGGCCGCGCCGGCGCCGTGCCAACCCACCAGGCCCGTGCCGCTCTCGATGGCCTCCAGCAGGCGGTTTTCCTGGGCAGCGGTCAGCGTCTCGGTGGTTACTGCGTTGTTCCAGCCGATCACGATCAGGTCATAGCCGGTCAGGTCGCGGTCCAGGGTGAAGATGTCGGTGGACTCCTCAACCTGGAAGTCGAGTTCCTGGAACAGTTCGCGCGCCCACGCTGCGATTTCGTAGGGGAAATGGCCGGGCCAGCCGCCATACAGGTAGAGGACACGAGTCACGGTTGATTACCTCCGGTTGTTGTTACTGCTTGTCGTAGGCCTGAGGCCGAATTCTTTGTTGGGCTGCTGCCTGCTTTTCTGCGAGCAGCACTTCTCCGCCGCTGGGTGCAATCCCAGTTGCTTACGTCGAAATGGTTGGCGGTAGTCCGCCGTCCTTCAGGACGCCTGTTTGGCATTCCCGCAGTTGTAGAGCCGCTATTCGCTGGCCATGGCTAGGCCGGACAATTGCTGCCGGTCCGAGGTCTCCCGTTGTTGGAGGCCGGGCGCTTGCAAGGATCTGGCGATCTCACTGGGGGTAGGCATGAAAGCGAAAAAGTGACCGAGGATGAGCTCGTGTCTTTGCGAGCCGTCTTGCTTCAGCGCGCGCTGATGCGGAGAAGGGCTGTTTTGGCACCGTAGGACCTGAGTCATGGTGTTCACCTCGATCTTGTTGTTGGCGTGGTGTCATGGCGATCGGGTTATACGTATAACCTTGATTCAACATTATCACCACAAGCGACGCTGTCAATCCCTTCTGTCAGCTACCTGCTAGGGAGTCATCAGCTGGTCAAAATCAGGGGAAATAGGCCGATCTACCAGGACATCCATGGAGCGGTATGTCGCTTTTTGAAATGCCGATCGTCAGCGGCGTTCAAGCCCTTATTAGTCCGATAGCCCTATTTACAGGAGAGAGCTTCAAGCGCGCCGATTGATTCCTGACTGAGTGGTTATGGGGTGGCATTTCTGAAAGCGACAATTTTGAGGAAGGTGGATTGACAAGCGAAAAGAGGGTGGTAGCTTCGCAATCAGGTTATACGAATAACTCGAATAACAAGACACAACCGAGGTGACCGACCATGAGAACGAATCCCGTACCAGTAAAGGACTCGCTTATCGTCGAATCGCCCTCTCTGCTGAGGGGGCTTGAACCCGAGTCTGTGCTTTCCCCTGTCGCCAGAGCGCATTCGCCTGGTGCTCCGTTCCGGCTCCGGCCGAGGCTGTAGCAACTCCGCATTCCAACCAATCAACGCGCCGGCCTGCCGGCCGAATTGACGCTCAGCATGACGTTTTACCTGTCATGTCGAGTCCGTGCCTGGTCGTTTCATCGCTTCAACCAAAACCAACAAGATAGGAGCAACGAAGGTGAAAACTTTCAAACCAGCAAAGTCCCGTAGCCTCAATAAATCGCGCAAGAACAGCATCTCGGTGGTTATCGCCGCCGCAACGTCGTTGGCCATCGGGATGGGTAGTGCGGCAGCGGCCGAGCAGCGCCTTGAGGTTCTGCACTCCTGGGTGTCTGACAGCGAGGTCAAGGCTGTCAATGTGATCAAGGAGCGGCTCTCCACCCAGCAAGTCACCTGGGTGGACTCCGCCGTCGGTGGCATGAGCGGCAGCAATGCCCAGCAGGCCCTGCGCGCCAGGGTTACGGCAGGTGATCCGCCCGGTGCGATGCAGTTCCTCGGCCACGAGGCCATGATCTGGGCCGACCAGGGCGTGCTCAGCAACCTCAATCAGGACGCCAGCGCCAATAACTGGGAACAGGTGGTTCCGGATGCGGTAAAGCCTTTCCTGAAGCACGGCAATGACTGGGTTGCGGTTCCGGTGAACATGCATCGGCAGAACTGGCTCTGGGCCAACGCCAAGGCGTTCGAGAAGGCTGGCGTGACCCCCCCGCGCTCCTGGGACGAACTATTCGTCGCCGGTGACAAACTGCGGGCCGCTGGTTTCATTCCGCTGGCGATCAGCGATGAGCCCTGGCAGATCGGTATTGTCTTCGACGCCATCCTGATCGATCTGTACGGCGCCGACTTTTACAAGAAGACCGCCATCGACCTGGACGAAAAGGCGCTCTCCAGCCCGGAAATGGTCAAGGTGTTCGATACGCTGCGCAAAGTCCGTGGCCTGGCTGACGCGAATTTCCCCGGCCGCGACTGGGCCGTCGCCACCGGCATGGTGATCAACGGTAAGGCCGCCATGCAGTTCATGGGCGACTGGGCGAAAGGCGAGTTCCTGGCAAAGGGGCTCAAGCCCGGCACTGATTTCCTCTGCCTGGAAACCCCCGGCAAGGAAGTGTCCTTCCAGTTCGTGATGGACACCTTCGGCATGTTCAAGGTGGACAACGCCGGTACCCAGAAGGCCCAAGTGGCCCTGGCCGACACCACAATGGACAAGGCTACGCAGCACGACTTCAGCCTGATCAAAGGCTCGATCCCTGCGCGCACCGATGTCGATATTTCGGACTACGACAGCTGCGGCATCAAGTCCGCAGAAGACCGTGCCACCTCTGAGAAGAGTGGCAGTCTCGTGGGGGCCTTGACCCATGGCTTCGCCAGCCAATCCGAGTTCGCCAGTGTCTTCCAGGATGTTATCAGCCAGTTCTTTGTGACTGACATGAGTTCGCAGGATGCGGTGGATCTGCTTGTCCAGAGCATCAATAACGCGCGGTGAATGTCATGCAAGATACTCCTCTAAAGCCACTAAGCGCCCCGGCTGCATCAGCTGCCGGCAAGCGCGGGGTGGGCTCGTCCGTCGCGGTACCGCAAACCAGCGCAAAGCGCTGGCTAGCCCAGCATCTGCCGAAGCTGGTGTTGGCGCCGAGCTCACTGCTAATCCTCGTTGCGGTCTACGCTTTCATCGCCTGGACGGCATGGATCTCGTTGACCTCGTCCAAAGTCGTGCCGATCTACGACTTCGTCGGTCTGGAACAGTACATCCGGCTCTGGTCCACGGAGCGCTGGCACACAGCGGTAGGCAACCTGTTCATCTTCAGTAGCCTGTTCCTCGTTGGTGCCATCGCCATCGGTCTGTTGCTGGCGATCCTGCTGGACCAGCGGGTCCGGGCGGAAGGCGCGCTACGCGCAATCTATCTGTACCCGATGGCACTTTCTTTCATCGTCACCGGTACCGCCTGGAAGTGGATCCTCAATCCGGGGCTCGGCATCCAGAAAGTGGTCAATGACCTTGGCTGGGACAACTTCGTCTTCAACTGGATCGTCGACCCGAACTACGCCATCTACACGGTGGTCATTGCCGGCATCTGGCAATCGTCCGGTTTCGCCATGGCGGTGTTCCTCGCCGGCTTGCGCGGCATCGACAACTCCATCATCAAGGCGGCCCAGATCGAGGGCGCGACTCTGCCGCAGATCTACCGCCGCATCATCGTCCCGATGCTGCGACCGGCAATGCTCAGTGTGGTCGTACTGCTCAGCCACATCGCGATCAAGAGCTTCGACCTAGTGCTGGCGCTGACCAACGCTGGCCCCGGTGGCTCCACCGAGCTTCCCTCGACATTCATGTTCGCGGCGAGCTTCAGGCGCAACCAGCTGGGCGTCGGCGCGGCCAGCGCCATGATGATGCTGATGACCGTCGCCGCGATCATCGTTCCCTACCTGTACTCGGAGCTGCGAGGTCGCCGCGATGAACACTAATACTCGGGCGCTCACTGGATTCGTTACTGGCAGGTTGTTCATCTACCTGGCCCTCGGGCTGGTTGCGTTGGTCTACCTGATGCCGCTCTGGGTGATGGTGGTGACGTCAGTGAAGGACCTCGATGAGATCTACCAGGGCTCGTTCATTGGACTGCCGGAGCAGATCACTTTCGCTGCCTGGGAGAAGGCGTGGTCCAGTGCTTGTATCGGCACCGAGTGCGTTGGTCTGCGTGGCTACTTCGTCAACTCAATGATGATGGTGGTACCGGCGGTAGTGCTTTCCACGCTGATCGGCGCGCTCAACGGCTACACCTTGACCAAATGGACCTTCAAAGGCGCCAACGTGCTGTTCGGTCTATTGCTGTTCGGGTGCTTCCTGCCTTTCCAGGCTGTGCTGCTGCCTATTGCCCAGTCGCTCGGCTTCCTGGGCCTGGCAGGCTCCATCAAGGGGCTGATCCTGGTGCACACCGTGTACGGCATCAGCTTCACCACGCTGTTCTTCCGCAATTACTTCATCGGACTGCCGAACGACCTTACTCGGGCGGCCCTGGTGGATGGTGCGGGATTCTTCCGGATCTTCTGGAGCATCATGCTGCCGGCGTCGATCCCGATCATCGTAGTGTCCTGCATCTGGCAGTTCACTCAGATCTGGAACGACTTCCTCTTCGGGGTCTCCTTCACCTCCGGCTCCAACACGCCCATCACCGTTGCGCTGAACAACATCGTCAACGTCACCGCAGGGCGCAAGCAATACAACGTTGACATGGCGGCGGCCATGATCGCGGGCATTCCAACTCTGGTCGTTTATGTCCTGGCAGGTCGCTACTTCGTGCGTGGTCTGACCGCTGGCGCAGTCAAGGGGTAATGAACAATGGCAACTCTTCAGATTGATGGCGTGAGCAAGAGCTACGGCGATCTCAATATCCTTAAGCGCGTCGACATCGAGATCGATCCGGGTGATTTTCTCGTCCTTCTCGGGCCGTCTGGCTGCGGCAAGTCCACGTTGCTGAACCTGATCGCCGGCCTTGACGAGATTACCGATGGTGAAATCCGCATTGCTGGCGAGCGGGTGAACGAGCTGTCACCGAAGGATCGCGACATCGCCATGGTGTTCCAGTCCTACGCCCTGTATCCAACCATGAGCGTGCGCGAAAACATTGAGTTCGGCATGAAGATCCGCAAGGTACCGGACGCCGAGCGCGCGGAAGCGGTGAAACGCGTCGCTGCTCTGTTGCAGATCGAGGCCCTGCTGGAGCGCAAGCCCTCGCAGCTATCTGGTGGCCAGCGCCAACGTGTAGCGATGGGCCGGGCACTGGTGCGTAATCCCAAGCTGTTCCTCTTCGACGAGCCGCTGTCCAACCTCGACGCCAAGCTCCGAGTCGACATGCGTACCGAGATCAAGAAGCTGCACCAGCGTCTGGGCACCACCATCGTCTACGTCACCCACGATCAGATCGAGGCCATGACCATGGCCACCAAGGTGGCGGTGATGAAGGACGGTTATGTGCAGCAACTGGCGGATCCCGAGACCATCTATGACACCCCGGCTTCGGTGTACGTGGCGAAGTTCGTCGGCTCTCCGGCGATGAATATCATCCCAGCCACATTCCGACTGACTGACCAGGGCACAGAGGTGCGTCTGAATCGACCAGACGGAAGCGTGATCAGTCTCCGAGATGTCGCCATCTCAACCGAGGCGGCGCGCCAGTACTCCGGGCGCGACGTTCTGGTTGGCATCCGTCCGGAAACCTTCCACACCGCGTTGCCCACTGAGCAGGGCGCCTTCGAAGTAGAGGTCGAGGTGGTGGAACCCACCGGCCCCGACACTCTGGCGTTCTTCACCTTGGGCGGCACGGATGTGATCGCGCGCCTGGAACCGAGAAGTGTCCAGTCCGGCCGCAGCGCCCGCCTGAACGTCAACATGGCAAAGGTCGTGCTTTTCGATCGCGAGACTGAAAAGCGCATCCAGTGAGGGACGCGCCCGGGGGGAATTGTCCTCCCGGGACACCTGGCCAATGCTACAAGGGGATCAACTTCACATGCATCTATCCGATCGGGAGCTTGCCGAGTACTTGGTATTCGCCCATGAACTGGCCGACGCGGCGGGCTCCGAGATTCTGCCGTTCTTTCGTACTGCCTATGAACTGGAGGACAAGTGCACGCGGGGGTTCGACCCGGTCACCAGTGCCGACCGCGCAGCCGAACGCGTTATGCGCAGGTTGATCGCGCAGCGCTATTCCGAGCACGGCATCCTGGGGGAGGAGGAGGGCGTGACGGAGGGGCGCGCCAGGGTTTCCTGGGTCCTGGACCCGATAGATGGCACTCGCGCCTTCATCACCGGTCTGCCGTTGTGGGGCACGTTGATCGCCTTGAACGACGGTGAGCGGCCACGCTTAGGTGTGGTCGACCAGCCATTCATGGGGGAGCGTTTCGTTGGTGACGGCCAGTCAGCTTGGCTGAACGATCGGCCCATCCGCTCGCGACCCTGCGACCTGCTGGGCAGCGCCAGCCTGATGTCCACCAGCCCCGAGAATTTCCGCAGTGCCGGCCAGCTCGAACGCTTCCACGCGGTCACGGATCAGGCCCGCATGCTGCGCTACGGCGGCGATTGCTACGCGTTCTGCATGGTGGCGCTAGGGCAGGTGGATGCAGTGCTCGAACCGGCGCTGAAGCCCTACGACATCCAGGCGCTGATCCCAATCATCGAGGGCGCGGGCGGCGTCGTGACCGCTTGGGACGGCGGCGACCCGCAGCACGGGGGAGCAGTGGTGGCCAGTGGTGATGCGCGTTTGCATGAGCAGATTCTCGCGACCCTGGCAGAACGCGGCGCTGCGAGTTAAAGCGGGCATGAACGTTTGGCGGCAATGGTCTCGTCGTCTCGTCTGCGGCGTTTGGCGGCTGACGCTGGCACCGCAGGCGATAGCGGGGCATCGCGTGCTAGTCGGTTCCGGTTTCTGCTGCTTTGTTTCTCGAGTTTAGGCACCCAGGTTGATTCACCGTGTCGGCAGTTGGCCTGGGTGCCTTTTTTAATCGATGGGCCACAGTCTGGCGACTTGCTGACTTGGCAGAGGTGGACTGAATGGTTTCGATGAAGGATGTTGCGCGAGAAGCAGGAGTGTCCCAGCCAGCAGTCTCCTACGCCTACAGTGGCTCGCCCAAGGTTTCCGCAGCTCAGCGTGAACATATTCTCGCGGTAGCGGAGCGTCTTGGATACCCGGGCCCGGATCTGCGGGCGAGAGGCCTGAGATCGGGGCGTATCGGTGCCATTGGCCTGGTGGTCATGGACCAACTCTCCTACGCATGTGACGACCCTTGGGCGACGGCGCTGCTACGTGGCATCAGTAGCGTTAACGAACTGTCTAACGTCGCCCTTACGCTATTTCCTATGAACAGCCGACGCTTGGAGGACGATAGCCACGGTAATGATGTACACATGGCCGTACGGGGGCTAGTGGATGGGCTGATCATCTCGACCCTACCTGATGACCATCCGACCGTGCAGTACGTGCTCAAGCGCAAGGTCCCCTTCGTGGTGGTCGACTCTCCCCGGATCGAGGGCGTTCACTACGTCGGTATTGATGATCGCAGCGCCGCCCGTGAACAGATGCGCCACGTGTTGGAACTGGGACACCGCAAGATCGGCGTGCTGCTTGAGCGTCTCAAGCCCGATGGATATCGCGGCATGGTGGACCAACGCCGTTTCAACCATTCCACTGAGATGATCGTTCGCGAGCGTCTCACTGGCTACTTGGAGGCGGCTGCAGAAGTCGGCCTTGGTTTCGATGATCTACGGATCATCGAGGCTGGCGGTTTTGACACTCTTGTCGGGCGTGCTGCTGCGACCGCCCTTCTGCGTAAGCAGGAGGTCACGGCTGTTGTGGCCTGCTCGGATGTCATGGCGCTTTCCTGCATGACTGCAGCGCGTGAGCTCGACTTGGACGTACCCAATGACGTCTCCATCATCGGGTTCGATGACATTCCCGAGGCTGCGAGCAAGGGGTTGACCACTATCCGTCAACCGCTGGTGGAGAAGGGCGAGTGCGCAGCCCGCTTCCTCACCGAAATTTTGCAGTCTCCACCGGGCCCTGACGACCCCCCGAAGATCAAGATCTACCCTACACGCTTGATTGTACGTGCCTCTACTGCGAAACCATTAGCGAAAGATGGGCAGGGAAGATTGCTCTAAGGCGAGCATTTAAACAACGTTGCGTAGCGAGTGCTGAAGTTGGCTTGAGCGGCGGTTTCAACGACTCGGAATCGGGTAAGAGGATCATTAGCGAGCGTGATTTCTACAGGGGGTTTGAGGCCGGTGCTATAGCGCCCGAGGCGCTTCTATGTAACGTCCGTCAGGGGGCGTTCATCGTACTGCACCTGTGGATCAGGGCAGGTTTTCTATGTTCGACAGAGGCAGCGGTCTCTGTCGAACGCGAATTATTCTTTAGCTGAAATTCCGACCGAGCGTTTGTTGTAGCACAAATTTCCTGGGGACCAGGCTTGCGGGCAACTCGCGAAGCCTGGGTAGCTACTCGCCAGTGCCAGAGATAACTTAGTGCAGTCCTATGCGCTGAAATTCTCCATCAATCGCTGCTGCTGATCCGCCAGGCTGTTCAGTGCCCGACTGATCTTGGCCGACTCCTCGGCCTGCTGAGCCAGGGAAGCGGTGACATCGCGAATGGCAGAGACATTCCTGTTCACTTCCTCGGAGACGGCACTTTGTTCTTCAGCTGCGCTGGCGATCTGGAGGTTCATGTCTCCAATCACGTCGATGCCACTGCTGACCTTTTGCAATGCTCTGGTCGCATCCTCAACATGCTGAACACTTGAGCCAGCGCGCTGGTGGCTGGTCTGCATCGACTCAACCACTGCGCGAGTTTCGCTTTGAAGGCTCTGGATAACGCCCTGGATTTCGCTAACCGATTCCTGGGTGCGCTTGGCCAGGTGTCTCACTTCGTCAGCGACCACCGCGAAGCCGCGACCACTCTCTCCAGCGCGAGCTGCTTCAATGGCTGCGTTCAATGCCAGCAGGTTTGTTTGCTCCGCCACTGAACGGATGACGTCCAGAACACTTCCGATACGCGCGCTGCTGCCAGAGAGCGCTTCAACTTGCTCCATTGCCAGGTTCATTTCACCGGCCAGCAAAGTGATTGACTCGTTGGTGCGTTCGATCACGTGCATGCAGGATCGAGCCGCCTGCTCTACGTCTTGGGCGGCATCCGCAGCAAGAGCTGCACTACGTGCCACGTCCGATGCTGTAGCGCTCATCTCATGGGCTGCGGTTGCAACCTGATCGACCTCTCTGAACTGGTGCTGCATCCCTGCACTGGCCTCGCTGGATATCTTCGCGGCCTGGTCCGCGGTGGCTCGCGTATCCGAGACAGACGCGCTCACTTCCGCGATGACAGGCTGAAGCTTGTCGAGGAATCGGTTGAACCACGAAGCCAACGTACCCATCTCGTCCTGGCGCCCGTATTGGAGTCGGTGGGTGAGGTTTCCATCACCGTTGGCGAATTCCTCCAGCATGTGTGCGACTTGAAGGATGGGGCGCGTGATGCTCTTGGCCAGTATCCACATGACCATCATCCCCAGTGCTGCAACTATCGCCCCGAGGCCGATCTGGGACAGGATGGTGGAGCGATTTGCCTTGGTGAGTGTTTCTTGTAATGCAAGGGCAGGGGCCAGCAGAACGGACTCTGGCACCTCAATCATCACTCCCCAGTGACTAGCACCTGGGATCGGGGCAAACGGTGTAACGACGCCCAGCTCGTCCCCATCCTCCAGGAGAGTGGGATTGCTTCCAGGTAGCGCGGCGACAATTTTCGCGCCTCGGTCAGGTTCCTTCAGGGATATTGGTTTGCCTAATCCGTTCTTCCCCGCGCTCTGGCCTGCAACCGTGCCGTTGGAGCTGATGAAACTGAGGTGGCCGTGCCCTTCGTAAAGCGTGCTTGCTGCGTCTTCGGCGAGCTGCTGCAAGCTCTCCAGCGTCAGATCGAGGCTCACGACACCGACCAGTTTGTCTCCGTCCAGCAAAGGTATTGCGATGCTCGACATCAGAGTGTCAACGCCATTGAGTGGGTAGCTGTATGGCTCAATCAAGCAGCTGCGCCTGCTCTTCTGCGGGCATACGAACCAAGTGTTGGCGGGGTTTCCGTTGTCCTGGAGATCCTTTTCTCCAATCGAAAAGTCTTCGACGTGAGACACGTAAACCGCAAAGCGCCCACTGTCATTACCGCGCTCCATTCCTTGCTCGATGAAGCGCGAGTCCTGGCCATCGAGCGCGTCCGGATTGAAAGCAAGTGCAATCCCCAGGATCTCGAGGTTCCCGTGCACCTGTGCCTTCAAGAACCGAAAGAGGTCCTCACGGAGAATCGCCGGGTCCGTTCCTCTGCTAATGGCTTGCTGCCGGAATGCCAGGATCTGATTGGAGACGGTGTTGGCGAACATGTAGCTGGTACTGAATCGCTCACTGACTCGTACCGCTTGGTGGCGGCCGGCCTCGCGTAGAAACTCCATGGCGTCTTCCTTCAACGTGCTGGAGCTGGCCGCATGGACTTGGTTGGCAAGGTCTTGTATGCGTTGGATGGAGAAACAGACCAGGCCGAGAACCACAGCAAGCAGGCAGCATCCCGCCAATGCGACTGTCTTGATCTGAATGGATAGGCGATGGGGCATGCCGGGCCTCGCGTGAGCTATTGTTATGAATTTGTGTAAACGATTACGTTATTTGAGCCCTTTTGCAATGCCTTGTGAGGTCCAACCGCATCCGCAATGGGGAAATGTATCTCTAACGCGCTGCACGTCGGACCCAGCACTTTGGTCGTGCACACCGCACGCAGACTGCTTTGAGCGCGCTTTGACGAAAGGAATTGACAGCCGGGCTTGGATTTGGGAAATTGTCGGTGTCCTGTAAACGATTACATTGCTCGCACAACGATCAACAGAATGTGGGGTAGAAACACATGAACTGGATCGCTGATCGAAAACGTGAGGGCAGCAGGGCGGCGACGCTCATCAATTTTTAGCGACTCGTCGCTGGGTTGCATGAGCGTCACTTTGTTTTGACAAGGCTTTGCGGCAACTGAGTTGGATGTCGAAGTTTCGTCACCTCTTACCCGCTTCACACTGGCGGGTTTTTTTATTCGGTTACTGATTCGAGCAGGTGAGTCATGGGTCAATGGGTCGCGATCAGGCAGGAAGAGCAGAATGTCTTTTCCGGCTACCTGGCTGTGCCACCGAAGGGGTATGGCCCGGGCCTCCTGCTGCTTCAGGAGATATGGGGGGTCAACCCTCACATTCGCAGCCTGGCTGACCAATATGCAGCGGATGGCTATGTCGTTCTTGCCCCTGACGTATTCTGGCGGCAGCAGAATCGTGTGGCTCTGGAATACAGCCAGGTCGGAACAGAACAAGCCTATCGGCACTACGGGGCACTGGATTTTGCCCAGACGGCACAAGACCTCGCGTCTGCAATCGAGCATCTATCCGCTTACCCGATAGTGCAGGGAGGGATAGGCGCCATGGGCTTCTGTCTCGGGGGGCGCCTCGCCTTTCTACTGGGGGCTGATCCTCGGCTTTCGGCTGTTGTGTCGTATTACGGCAGCGGGCTTGGCAACCACCTGGACCTCATCCCTGACCTCAAATGCCCGCTGCTTTTCCACTTTGCAGGAGAAGATCATCTGATTCCGTTGAGTGAAGTGGATGCGCTGATGCCGAAGATTCAGGCGTCAGTCGAGGCGTCGAATCACATCTACGACGGGCAGAAACACGGATTCAACTGTCCTGAGCGAGCAAGCTACTCCCAGCGTTCGGCTGCGTTAGCCAAAGCGAGAACCCTGGAGTTTCTCTCTCGTCACCTGTGACGGATCCATTGAGTTGTGTTTCGGCCGCCATCTGACTAGTTCGGGTTGGCGCGGTTAGTTCTTTGCGTGGTGCTGAGATGAATGCTGCTGTCGATGTGAGGGTAAACGCGCGGATCCTGGCGATCCTTTCCATCTGCGCCACGGCATTCTTCTTGGCCAGTCATGATGCACTCGCCAAGCGGTTGACTATGGAGTACCCCATCGCGCTTATGGTCTGGGTGCGTTATCTGGTGCATTTCCTGGTCATGGGAGTGACCGCTGCGCAGTCTGGTGGGGCGCGAGCCTTTCACTCGGGCTGCTACCACCTGCACTTCATGCGTGCGGCGTGCCTGGTTGCTCTGAGCTTCTGTTTCATCTTTGGCCTTCGCTTCATTCCTCTGGCGGAGGCCACTGCGGTCAACTTCCTGTCGCCCATGTTCGTGCTGATGCTGACGGTGATGTTCTTCTCGGAGCGGGTTCAGGGGAAGCAATGGTTCTCGGTGATTCTGGGGCTCGCTGGGGTTTTGCTGATCGTTCGACCCGGGGGGGAACTGTTCACTCCTGCCATCCTTCTTCCATGCGCAGCTGCCGCATTCTTCAGCGTCTATCAGGTGCTCACGCGAGTTGCCGGCAAGGTAGACAGCCCCACCACCTCGAATCTGATGGTTGGTCTTATTGGGCTGCTGATCAGTTCGGTGCTTTTGCCGTTCTTCTGGGTGGTCCCAACTGGTGAAGGTCTGGCACTGATGATCCTGCTGGGTCTCATGGGGACCGCAGCTCATCTATTCCTCGCGCATGCATACAAGCTGTCGAGCCCTGCGCTCCTTGCGCCGTTCAGCTATGCGCAGATCCTTTTCGCCGGATTGCTGGGCTTCATTTTCTACGGCCATATCCCAGATATCGGCGCCATCGTCGGCATGGTGCTGATTGTCGTCGGCGGCCTGCTCGCAGCGATTCGTTTCAAATAGTTGAAAGAGGAGGGCTGTCGAGATGCTCCTGAATGGCATCACCTGGCTGGTGATTTTTCAGATCCTGGGCTCCGGCCTGAGCGCAGTTTTTCTGCCCTTCGTGCCGGGGCCGATCATTGGGCTCGTATTGCTCCTCGCTTACTTCCAATGGTCGGGTGGCATCGAGGAGTCGCTGGAGACTGCCTCCACCAGCTTGCTCAAGTACATGCCGCTGCTGCTGGTGCCGGCAGCAACAGGAGTGATGGCCTATTTCCAGGTCATCGAGAAACAGCTCTGGCCAATCGTTGGAACCTTGGTCCTGTCGTTGCTGCCTTCGATGTACTTCGCGGGCTGGCTGATGCAGCGCTTGATCAAACGCCAGCAGCCTGGTGAGGAGGAAAGAAATGAACGCTGATATCGGAAAGGGCTGGTCCTTGGTCATTCATCATCCGTTGTTTGGTCTCGGGATGACTCTGCTGGCGTTTCAGATCGCTCTGAAGATCAACCAGCGGACTGGGCTGGTGTTCCTTCAGCCGGTCCTCGTGTCCGGGGCGCTCATCGTGTGCATGCTGTATGCGCTGGGAATCGACTATGCGGAATACCGAGACAGCGTGTCGATGATCTCCGTCCTGCTCGGTCCCGCAACGGTTGCTCTGGCGGTGCCGCTCTATCAGAACCTCAAACGCATCCGTCAGCTGTTCTGGCCGATCCTGCTGACGCTGTCCATCGGCGGAACATTTACCACAGTGATCGCACTTCTTTTGGGTGAGGTCTTTGGAGTCGACCATTCGATGCTGATGACGCTGGCGCCAAAATCCGTTACTTCTCCGATAGCCATGCTCGTGGCCGAACAGGTCGGAGGTGTAGCAGCGCTGGCGGCGGTTTTTGTCTTGATTACCGGCATCATCGGCGCAGTGGTGGGGCCGTTCTTGCTGCGTCGGCTGCGGATCGATCATCCGGCTGCCGTTGGCATGGCGCTTGGGCTGACGGCGCACGCTGTGGGGACTGCCAGAGCATTGCAGGAGGGCAGGGAAACTGGAGCCTTCGCTGCGCTGGCTATGAGCCTGATGGGCGTATCCACTGCGGTACTGCTGCCCATGGTGATCAATTTCTTCGGGTAAAGAGGGCCACCACCGTGGTGGGAGTGCCTGTCTCCACTCTGATTGTGCGCCTGTGAGAGTCCTGGTCCCGATTCGTGCCCCGGCATTGGTAGTGCTCGGGGACATTGGTCGGGTCTGGCATGAAGTCTGCTTGTAAACGTTTTCTGTTGATTGGGATCCGGTTACCGCCGATCACCAGGAACTCGTGAGTGACAAGCGGTACATAGCTAGTGTTGCAAGTGTTGCTGTAATCGTTTACAAAATAGTTAACGGCTCCCAAGCTTGCTCCATTCCAAAAACAATTCCTTCGGGAGAAAAACGTGCGTGATATCTACGGTCGGGCTGCCCTCAAAGCCTATGATTACGTGGTTGTGGGTTCGGGCTCTGCGGGCAGCGTGATGGCTGCCAGGTTGGCCGAGGAGCAGGGCGTAAAGGTCCTGCTGCTGGAGGCTGGCCCTTCCGACCAGAGCCTTTACATCCGGATGCCGGCAGCGCTCGGTTTCCCGCTGATGAACGACCGGTTCAACTGGTACATGCACTCCGAGCCCGAGAAGGAACTGGGTAATCGCACCATCTATGAGGCCCGTGGCCGCGTGCTGGGTGGTTCGTCGAGCATCAACGGCATGAACTGGGTGCGTGGCAACCCCTGGGACTACGACAACTGGGGGGCGATGGGGCTGGACGGCTGGAGCTACGCCGAATGCCTGCCGTACTTCCGCAAGGCCGAAAGCTTCGACAAGGGTTCGAACACCTATCGCGGCGGAAATGGCCCGATGAAGGTGGAGACCTGTAAAGCGGAGAACCCGCTGTACCACGCCTTCCTCGAAGCTGGTGTGCAGGCTGGCCACCAGCGTGTTGACGACCACAATGGTTTTCGCCAGGAAGGGGTGCACATCACCCAGCGCAATATCCACAAGGGGATCCGCTGGAGCACTTCCCAGGCCTACCTGCACGCCAATCCGGACCGTGAGCGCCTGCATGTCTGCGACCGGGCCCAGGTTACCCGTATCGAGTTCGCTGGCCGTCGCGCAGTTCGCGTGCATCTGCACTGGGCCGGTGAGCCCCACACTATAGAAATCGGCCGTGAGATCATCCTCTGCGCCGGCGCACTGCACTCGCCGCACCTGCTGATGCTGTCGGGTGTTGGCGAAGCCAGCCATTTGGAAGAGAAGGGCATCAAGGTCGTTGCCGATCTTCCTGGCGTAGGCAAGGGCATGAAGGATCATATCGCAGCGCCAGTGCAGTACCGCGCCACCCAGAATGTGTCGATTGCTAAGGATCTGACACTGCTGGGCAAGGCGAAGCTCGGTCTGATGTGGCAGTTGTTTAAGAAGGGACTGGGCGCGACCAACTTCTTCGAGGTCGGCGCCTTCATTCGCACCGACGAGTCGATCAAGGTGCCGAACGTCCAGTTCGAGTTCATTCCGATGCTGGGTGAGTTCCAGCATGGCAGTGTGAAACTGGAGAACGGCTTCCAGTACTTCTTCAGTCTGATGCGCCCGACCAGCACTGGTCAGGTTTGGCTTGGCAGTGCCAATCCGCTGGAAGCGCCGAAGTTCAACTTCAACTTCCTCTCCACTGTCGAGGATCAGCGCGAAGCGATTGCCGCCGTAAAAGCCATCCGCCACGTCGTTTCCCAGCCGGCCTGGGATCCGTATCGCGGTGAGGAAGTCACTCCCGGTGCAGCGACCCAGTCGGATGCTCAAATCCTGGAAATGCTGCGTCAGAGCGCTGGTACCAACTACCACCCCAGCTGCTCTTGCCGCATGGGGGTAGACGATCTCAGCGTGGTGAATGCCTGGGGACAGGTGCACGAAACTGACAACGTGCGTGTTGTCGATGCCTCGATCATGCCCGAGATCGTCAGCGGCAACCTGAACGCCCCCGTCATCATGATGGCGGAGAAGATCGCCGACCACGTGCGAGGACGTCCGCAACTCAAGCGTGAGAACGCTGACTACTACCGAGTGGCCTGACGGCACGGCCGCAAGCATGGCCGGGTACTTCGAACGGTGTACCCGGCCAGCAGAACAAGAATCAAAGCGTTCGGAGGTGATGATGTTTTACGCCAAGGTACTGAGAAAGGCACGGGTGGCGACGTCCGCCGTGTTCTTCGCCAACGGCATGCTGCTGGCAATCTGGGCCACCAACATTCCTGGCATGAAGCAGGCGCTTGAGCTGACCGACCAGGAGTTGGGATTTGCCCTGGGAGCGTTTGCCGCAGGCACCATGCTGACCATGGCACTCGCCGGCACCCTGGTTACACGTCTGGGTAGCCGGAATGCACTGATGCTGGGTGGGCTGCTGGTGTCCCTGGTGCTGCCGCTTTCGGCGGTGGCACGTACGGCCCTTGGGTTCGCCTTGGCGATCTTCTCGCTGGGTGTTGTCAACAGCGTCCTGGACGTGGCGATGAATACCCATGGCTCCATCATCGAAGCTGAGCGTAAGAAATCGATGATGGCGTCGTTTCATGCCGTGTTCAGCTTCGGCGGTCTGGCGGGCGCTTCGACGGTGGCTACTTTGCTGGCCGATGCGTTCGGCCCTGTGCAGTGCCTGATTCTGGCTGCGGCTGTCATGGCTGGAGTGACCATTCTTGCAGCGCCGTTCCTTGGCAACCTGACTCCGGTTCCAAGCGAGAACCAGGAGCCGGTCCGGAACTTCGCCTGGCCGAATCGGGCGCTGCTGTGCATCGCCGCGTTGACGTTCCTGGCTCTGTTCATCGAGCGCACGGTCATCGACTGGAGTTCGCTCTACCTGACCGACGTCAGCCATGCGAGTGGCAGCATCGCGGCCTTTGCCTTCGGTGCTTTCAGTTTGGCGATGGCCATCGGGCGACTGCTGGGTGACTTCCTGATTCGTCGATTTGGCGCCCGGGTAGTTCTTGGCTGTTCCGGTGCCCTTGGTGGAGCAGGGCTGGGCATCGCGATTCTGGTGCCGGTTCCGATGGTTTCCATCACCGGTTTCATCCTGGTCGGCATCGGCCTCTCGAACATGATTCCGCTGTTGTATAGCCGTGCCAGCCGGGCGTACCCCGGTGCGCCAGGTCTTGGCCTGGCCATGAATGGCACGTTGGGTTACCTGGGATTCCTGATGGCTCCACCCATCATCGGCTACACCTCCGGGCTGTTCGGCTTGCAAGCCGCAATGCTGATTCCGGTTGCTGCGTTCATTGCTCTGACCGTGAGCAACCTGCGCAGTGGTCGTCCAAAGAGAGAACACCCCGTAGATCGATTCGTGCCCGTGCATTTGTGAGAAGACCTGTCGGAGGTTTCGTTCGGCCTGAAATGAAAACGTTTTCCAAAAGCCATGCCAACGCCCCGACTCCCCAAACCAATTCATCCCACGAGGAGAACCAAAATGTCCGATTCGACCAATACCGCCGTTCCCGCCGACAAGGGCACCGTTTACTACTTCAATCGCGAGACCGAAGTGAGTTACTGGCAGCCCAAGCCGGCCAATGGTTACGTGACCGTCTGCGTCTCGCCCACCATGATCAAAATGGAGCGTGACTTTGCGATGGGGACTCAGCTGTTGCCGCCGGGCGGTCGTGTTCGCGAACACGCTCATCCGGCCAACGAGGAGATCATTCACGTGATGTCCGGCACCGGTACCGCCACAGTCGATGGCGTGGAATACAAGATGGAGCCGGGTGCGACCTTCTTCCTGGGCAAGCACAACTCCCACACCTTCCTGAACGACGGCGACACCGATCTGCACTGGGTCTGGTTCATGACCCCGAGCGGCCTGGAAACCTTCTTCCGTGACATCGGCCGGCCGCGCAAAGACGGCGATGCCACGCCTGAGCCTTTCGAGCGTCCGACCAACATCGCCCAGATCGAAAGCAGCGATAACGGCGTATTCACCTACACCAAGAACTAAGAGAGCGAAGCGACATGGCAATTGAAGTCTTCGCCCTCGAAAGCGGACATGGGCATCCCGTCGTGCTGGTCTCGGGACTGGGTGGTCAGGCTTCCTTCTGGAAGCCGGTCATGGAACGCCTTGAGCAGTCCCACCACGTAATCACCTTCGACCATCCAGGTGTCGGCGGTAGCTCGCTGTCTGGGCGTCCGACCATCCCTGGCATCGTTGAAGCTGTGCTTCATGTGCTGGAGCAGAAGGGGATTGAGCGTGCTCATTTCGTGGGTCACTCGACCGGATCGCTGGTGGTGCAAACGCTCGCGCTCGATTTTCCGGAACGGGTCGAAAGCATTGTTCTGAGCAGCGGCTGGGCTCGACCCGACAAGCGCTTCGAAGACTTCTTTGCCTATCGCAAGCTGGTTCTGAATCGCCTCGGGGGCACCGCTTACACCGCTCTGACGCGGCTGGCGGCGTACCCCTCGGAATGGTACGGCGAGAACTTCGCTACCGAGGAGGCGCTGGATTTCGATGCGCCCTCCCCGGTCGACGTCGACATGGTGCTCGCCCGTATCGACATGCTGCTGTCCTACAACCGTCTGGATGAGCTGCATCGCATTAGTGCCAAGACCCTCGTCGTAGGCGCTGAAGATGACTACGTCATCCCTTACCACCACTCCCGCGAACTGGCTCGCCGCATCCCCGGTGCGCAGCTTGTGGAACTGAGCGGTGGGCATTTCTCACCCGTTACGCGCACCGATGATTTCGTGTCGCTCTTACGCAATTTCTGGGAGTCACTCGCATGAGCACTCAACACATTTCTCGCGTCGGCATCATTGGCCTGGGCGCGATGGGCAAGCGGGTTCTGACTGCCTTGCAGAACGATCATCTGCCGCAAGCATCCTTCGCTGCGATTGACCACGCCGTCCACAGCGATGAATTCATCCAGGCGCACCGTCTGGAAGTCTTCACCGATGTGCAGGGCCTGATTGACTGGCGTCCGGACATCGTTGTCGAGTGCGCGGGTCACTCTGCTGTCACCGGTCCGGTATTGGAGATCCTGCGAGCCGGTATCGACGTAGTCATCGCATCCATCGGCGCTCTAGCTGACAAGCAAATCAACGCTGCCTTGGACCAGGCCGCTCACGACGGTGAGTCCCGACTGATTCTGGTGTCCGGCGCTATCGGTGGTCTGGACGCGCTGCGCTCGGCTCGCTCGGCCGGTCTGGAAGCGGTCGTTTACGTCGGCCGCAAGCCGCCGCGGGCTTGGGCTGGTTCCCCGGCCGAGGAAGAGTTCGATCTCAGCAAAATTACTGAGCCCACCACCATCTTCCGCGGAACCGCAGCAGAGGCATCCATTCGTTTTCCGAAGAATGCCAACGTCACTGCCGCGGTGGCGCTCTCCGGCGTCGGCTTCGAGAACACCCAGGTCGAGTTGGTTGCTGACCCCGGCGTCGATCGCAATGTGCATGAGGTTCAAGCCTCCGGTGCATTTGGCGAACTGAGCATTCGTCTGGCTAACAACCCGCTCCCCGACAATCCCCGCACCTCTTGGCTGGCTGCTCTGAGCATCGAAGAAGCCGTCGCCAAACAACTCCACTGCCTGGTTTTCTAAGGAGCACTCATCATGAAACTGCAAAACAAAGTTGCCCTGATCACTGGTGCAGGTGCGGGTATCGGTGAAGCCACGGCCATTCTCTTTGCCCAACAGGGCGCCAAGGTTGTCGTGGCTGACAAGAACTATGCCCTCGCGCAGGCTGTCGCCGAACGTATCGGTGAGAACGCCTTCGCGCTGGAAGTGGACGTTGCCAAGGCCGAGCAGGCTAAAGCCATGGTGGAAAAGGCCGTTGAGCATTTCGGCGGCCTGGACATCTTGGTGAACAACGCCGGCTTCGGCACCCTGGGCACTGTGGTGACCCTGGAAGAGGACACCTGGGACCAGGTGGTCGATGTGAACCTGAAGGGTGTGTTCCTCTGCTCGAAGTACGCGATTCCGGAGATCGTCCGTCGCGGCGGTGGCGCCGTGGTGAACCTGGCTTCGACCATCTCCGTGGTCGGTATCAAGGACCGCGCCGCCTATGTCGCCGCCAAGGGTGGCGTTGCCGCACTGACCCGCGCGATGGCCCTGGATCATGCCCTGGAAGGCGTGCGGGTCAATAGCGTAGCCCCCGGTGTAATCGCCTCCAGCTACTACGACCGCATGTTCGAGCAGGTAGCGGACCCGGTGGCTTTCAAGAAGGGCCTGGAAGCGCGCTCGCCGCTGAACAAGATGGGTGAGCCGACCGACATCGCCAACATGATCCTGTTCCTCGCCTCCGACGATTCGAGCTTCGCCACCGGTGCGATGTTCACCGTCGATGGCGGCTACACCGCCTGGTAAGCCGAAATGATTCATGAACTACGAGAGTACCGGATTCAGCCTGAGGCTTGGCCGGTTTACTGGAAGCTCTTCAACCAGGTGTGCATGCCAATTCGCGGTGACGAGTTTGGTCGGCTGCGCGGAATGTGGACGGAGATGGACAGCCGCCAGGTGCGCTTCTTTCATCTCTGGGAATACGCTTCGCTGGATGATCGGACGCGTCTGCGAATGGCACTACTGGACAAGCCGGGTTGGCGCGATTCGTTCCTGGCCAAAGCAGCACCGCAGATCCATAAGCAGCATCTGCGGGTGCTGAATCCGCTACGGGTGGCGGAAGATCTGATGTCGCAGGACGACGAGGTCCACCTCATTCGCTATGGCTGTGAAGTTGGCCGAGCCAACGAGTTCCGTCAGCGGTTGGAAGAGTCTGGTATCGAGGCTTATGCGCTGTGGGGTATGGAGTTCCCTGACCCGAACCAAGTGGTCGTGCTGACATCGAAGGGGGATTTTGCTCTATCGGCAGATGCCGAATCCTGCCTGCAATGCACCGAGGTCACTCGGCTCAAGCCTCTCGCCCTAGAGAGAGGCTGATATCGGTACTCTGCCTCAAGACTGGGGCAGAGGTACCCAAGTCAAAGCGGCGCGCCCTAGAGGCGCGCCGTTTTGCTTTCAGAGTCAGTCGGAAGAGGTGTCCGCAGGCGCTTGAACTAGAGAAGAAGGAACTGAGCCGTCGCCAGAGCGGTGCTCTGGACTTTCGGCCTAACAGCCGCAGCGAGACAGGTTCTTTGCGAGGTAGTCGGTGACGGTCAGTGGGTCCGGGCTGGCCATGATCGAGAACATCAAATACCGATGTCGTCGTGGAAGGCGCTTGGCACAGCGTTGAGCGGTAGCCCTGATTGCGTCCGCATTGTCGTGGATGTGGGCGGCAAGCAGCAGAGCAAGGATGGCATCTCTGACGTTCATGGCGCTCTCGCAAATCGTCGGTAATGGAGCTTGTTGTGACTGCAATGATAACGTTTACATTGAGATTCCCCAACTACCCTTGAGCGGTTCTCCTGGGCTCTTACTCTTCTGATTCTCCCTTTCGACACCGCGCCAAATCACGGCGACCCTGGCGGGTAACGGCTCTATTCTGGGGTATCCAGCCATCGATGAGTTTGCCCGAAGATGGTGTAACCGTTGGCTTTAAGGCTACCGTTTCTCCCCAGTCGCATGCGTTACCGCCGGTGACAGGCGCCGCTTCTCCAGTTCATCGCCCCTCTGTGCAATCGCCTGACAGCCCTAGGTTGTGCCGCTTTCCTACTCTGTGGCCCAATCCTTGCTGTGATGAAAACGTTTACAATAAATGGAGGTAATCGTTACCAGACGGCACAGAAAGCAGATGCGTAGAACACAACAGAAAAACGCAACGCACGTACTCAGATTTGGGACTTCCGTCTCTCGATTTATCTACAGGGGAAATCCATGAAATTTCAGGCCAAGGTTCATGCTCTCGTAATCGCATGCGCAGTATCTGCAAGTGGAAGTTCTGCATTTGCAGACAAGCTGGACGACATCATTTCCGCCGGAGAGTTGAAATGTGGCGTCATGCTGGACTACCCGCCGAATGGATTCCGCGATACCAATAACAAGCCGGCTGGTTACGATGTGGAGTATTGCCAGGACATGGCAAAGGCTCTCGGGGTGGAGCCGAACATCGTGGAGACTTCGTCTCCGGACCGGATTCCCGCGCTTATCTCGAATCGTGTCGATATCTCTATCGCCAGTGCAACCATTACACTCGAACGCGCCAAGACCATCGCTTTTTCGCAACCTTATTCGAGTTACAGCTTCGTTGTGATGGCGAGGAAGGACTCGGGCATAAATTCGTTCGAGGATTTGAAGGGTAAGAAGGTCGGCAGCGTTAAAGGGGCGGCAGAAGATATTCTGTTCCAAGAGTACTTCAAGCAGTGGAACGATCCCCAGGGTAAGTATCTAACCCTCACCAACGATAGTGATCGAAACCTTGCCCTGGCCCAAGGAAAGATCGAAGCGTTCATTGTCAATATTCAGGCTGCCAATGAACTGCAAAAGCTTCCTCAGTATGCCGATTTCCATACCTGCTGTGATGCTCCATTCCCGAAAGACACGGTGGGCATCATGGTGGGGCGGCAGGATGAGTCGCTGCTCCGTTGGATAAACCTCTTTGTCCACAATCAGGAGCAGAGTGGGCGATATGCAGAACTCTACAAGAAGTGGTACTCGGCTACTGCGCCACAACTGAGCAAGTACTGATTGGAAGGCGGCCTTCGTGGCCGCCTTTTTTGTTGGGAGGGGACATATGCTGAACTACAACTTTCAATGGAATCCTGTGCTGAAGTCCATGCCGGATCTTCTGGATGGCTTGCTCATGACGGTTGAGTTGACCCTGATTTCGTTCTTGCTGGGGATCGTCATTTCCTTCCTCCTGGCTTGGGCGAAACAATCGGGAGTTAAAGGCGTCAGGTGCATCGCAAGCAGCTGGATCGAGATCGCCCGCAACACTCCATGTCTGTTTCAGATCTACATGGCGTACTTCGGCCTGGGTGCATTTGGCATCGACGTTGATTCCTATGCCGCCGTACTGGGTGCCATTGCTTTCAACACCGCAGGGTACATGGCGGAAATCGTGCGCGGTGGCTTGCGAGGGATCGATCCGAGGCAGCGCCGGGCTGCCGCTGCTCTGGGGATGAATCGATGGCAGACGTTCCGTCACATCATCCTTCCGCAGCTTGTGCCGCTGATTGCTCCGGCAACCAGCAATCAACTGATCTGGAGTTTGCTGAATACCTCTTTGGGAATGGTCGTCGGGTTGCAAGAGCTTACCGGCGCAACCTATGCCGCCCAATCGCTCACATTCAGATCATTCGAGTTCTTCATTGTTGCGGCGGTGGCTTACTACGTTCTGGTGAAGGCCGTGCTGCTCGTGACAAATCTTTCTTCTTGGATGCTGTTTAGAAAGAGGAATGCATGATGGGGTCTGCGATGTTCTCCAGCCTACAGATCAGTGATCTGTACTTCATCTTGGATGGCGCGCTAAAGACCGTCTGGCTTGCCGCCTTCGTGATCGTTGTTGGTACCCTGATCGGCTTCTTGATGGGCTGGCTGCGATCTATCTCGAAGATCATCAACCTGCTGCTGTCTCCGATAGTTGACCTCTCTCGGTCAATTCCTCTGATTATCCAGCTAATTGTCACTAACTCTGCTCTGGCAATTCTGGGGAGTCCGGTTAGTCCCTTTGTGTGTAGTGGCGTGGTGCTCTCTCTGTATATGGCTGCTTACTGTTCAGAAATCTACAAGGGTGGATTCGAGGCAGTGCCGTCAAAGCTTCAGAGAGCAGCACGGTCTCTGGGAATGTCCTATATACAGAGCTTTCGCCATATCACTGTGCCGATCATGTTACAAAACACATTTCCAGCCTGGGTTGGAATCATGTTGGGCGTGCTGAAAGACACCTCTCTGGCGGCAGTGATTGGCTACATCGAACTACTCAGATCCTCTCAGATTGTCATTACCAGAACCCAGGAGCCTTTAATCATTCTCTTGGGGGTTGGATTGTTCTACTTCGTGATCTGCTATCCGGTATCGCGTTACAGCCAGAAACTTGAAGAAGGATTCCAGAAATGATTGAGATCAAGAATGTCCAGAAGTCCTTTGGCGATGTCAGTATCCTCAAGGGTATCGATATGACAGTTCAGAAGGGTGAGGTCGTTTCGATCATTGGGCCCAGCGGTTCCGGAAAATCGACCCTCCTTCAGTGCCTGAACGCGTTGGAGCCAATCAACAGTGGCAGCATTGTCGTCGATGGCACGGATGTCTTCTCGAAGAAGACGGATCTGAATGCTCTTCGGACAACCATCGGAATCGTTTTCCAGCAATACAACATCTTTCCGCACCTGTCGGTTCTGGAGAACACTGCCCTGGCTCTTAAGGTCGTGCAGAAGGTACCGAAGCAGGAGGCGGAACAGCGTGCCTATGACCAACTCGTGAAAGTGGGGCTTGGCGCGAAGGCGAAGATGTCGCCCACGCAGTTGTCCGGGGGCCAACAGCAGCGCCTGGCTATCGCGCGGGCGTTGGCGATGCGCCCGCGGTACATGCTCTTTGACGAGGTGACCTCGGCGCTCGATCCGGAGCTGGTTCGGGAAGTGCTGGACACGTTGCGCATGCTGTCGGAGGAGGGCATGACGATGGTCCTGGTCACCCACGAAATCGCATTCGCCAGAGAGGTGTCCAGTCGCGTTGCATTCTTCGATGCTGGCCTCATCGCTGAGATCGGCGAGCCGCGCCAGGTCATCGATGCCCCCTTGAACGAGCGGACGCGGCAGTTCCTCGCGAAGCAGATCCACTGACGTTCGACGCTCAGTGGTCGTACGGGGTGTGCCGCTGCCAGCGGCACACCTTTCCTGGCTCCAGAAAGGTGCGTATTCCCCCGAGCTGCACCGTTTCTTTTCACCCTGCACCAGGCGGAAAAGAAACATGCCCTGTTACAGATTTATACAGGGTACCGCGCGTCGATCACTCCCTTTCTACTCCGACCTACGACCGTCCAGGGCTGGAAACCAGGCCAGACACGCTCTGATGGCCACTTGGCGTGAGGAAGTCTACGGGTGGCATGAATACTGCCTGTAAACCTTTACATTGAGATTGAGAGACGGGCTGCTGAATCAGCGCGATTTCCTCCGATGCACCGCCTCTGGAATGGGGGTTGTGGAGGGGGTCAGGCTGCTAGGGAGCTGGTCTGAGCAGAATTGTCCGTTTAACCTCACTTCGAAATGTAAACCTTTACATTGGCTTGTTGAAAAACTTCAAAAAACTGCTCTAGCTAATAAGAGCGTCATCAAGACGGTGGATCACGCCTTGCAATCGGTGTGGATCCCGCAAGAGGTAAGTCATGGACATCGAGAAAAGAAGCATCGAGTTCGTTCCCCACTCAGAGCGCTATGGGCATCCGCGGCGGCTGTTCACGATCTGGTTCAGTGCAAACATGCAGGTCACCACGCTGGTGGTGGGTACGCTGGGTATCGTCGCTGGGCTGAGTTTGATCTGGACCTGTATTGCGCTGGTTCTGGGTTGTGTGATCGGCACTGTGTTCATGGCCGCGCACTCCACCCAGGGGCCACATCTGGGGATCCCGCAGATGATCCAGAGCCGGGCGCAATTCGGCGTCCTGGGGGCTGGCTTCCCCTTGCTGATCAACTACCTGGCGTTTGTGCTCTTCACTGCGGCCAACGGTGTGGTGATGCGGGATTCCGTCCAGGCGTTCCTGGATGTAGGCGATAACACGGCCATCATTCTGTTTGGCGTGGTGTCCTTCATCGTGGGCTTTATCGGCTATGAGCTGATTCACCGTCTCGGCGCGTTGATGTCGGCGCTATCCGGGATCATCTTCCTGATTGTTGCCGGGCTGGCTCTTCAGCAACCTCTGCCGGCGGGGGCGATGGATGTCTCTCAAGGATTCACCTTGGCTGCCTTCGCCCTAACCGTTACTCAGGCTGCGTCGTGGACACTGGGCTTCGGTCCTTATGTGGCTGACTATTCTCGTTATCTTCCAGCCAATATCTCCAGCCGTCAGACCTTCTGGTTTAGCTACATCGGCAACCTGCTCGGCGCGGGCCTGGTCATGCTGCTGGGTGCGCTGCTGGCCGTCCTGATCAAGGACGTCACCTCTGATCCGGGGACTGCGATTGGTAGCTTCTTCGGCCCTTGGTCAAAAGTGGCAATGGTGATCGTGGTGCTCGGTGTGTTGGAGATCAACTCGCTGAACCTGTACAGCGCCTACATGTCCTTCATGACCATGTTCACCGGCATGCGCGGTATGACGCGAATCAGCCGCAAGACCAAGTTCATCGCGATGGGCCTCACCGCAATTGCTGCGACCTGGATCGCCACCGCTACCCAGTACAATTTCTTCGCCTATTTCTCTGACATCCTGATTGCCCAGGTCTACTTCCTGGTGCCCTGGAGTTCGATCAACCTCGCGGACTTCTACCTGGTCCGCAAAGGCAAGTACTCGGTGGACGCCATGTACGACGTGAACGGCGAGTACGGCAAGTACAGCTGGTCCACCATGGCGATCTTCATGATCGGCGTCCTCTCCACTGTGCCGTTCATGGACCTGTCGTTCTATCACAGCTACTTCGCTCAGATGATCGGTACCGACATCAGTTGGATCCCGGCCTTGATCGTTCCGGGCGGGCTGTACTACCTGTACAACCGCAATCGCTTTCAGTCGAAAAGCCCGAATATGACCCTGCAAAAGGCTGCCTGACCTTCACGCCTATCCCTGATGTGAAAGAGCCCGCGCTTAATGCGCGGGCTCTTTTTTAGTGGCTGGCCAGCAGTTGGAAAGGGCTGGGTGTTGGCTCGGCGGAGCTGGCCCTTGCGTATGTCAAATCGCGTGGCTGGACTGGCGAATGATCAGTTGCGTACCCAGCAGGGCAGGCTTGATCTCCGTTCCGTTCTTGAGGTGTGCAAGAAGCGCTTCAGCGCTCAACTGGCCCATTTCCGTGGCCGGTATGGCCAGAGTCGTCAGTGGCGGGTCCAGATATTCGGCGAACTCAAGGTTGTCATAGCCAACAACGGTCATGCGCTTGGGTACGTCGACACCGAGTTTCTTGCAGGCAGAAAGGACGCCAAAGGCAATGACATCACTGTTGCAGATGACCGCGGTGACTTCCGGCTTCTCCATATGGATCCGTCGCATCGTGGTATCGCCGAACTCTATGCTGTAACCCGCAGTGCTTTCATAGATGGCATGGGTACAGCCGCCCGATGAATCGTTCAGCGTTTCGACGAAAGCTTTGACCCGGGCCTGCTGCCGGTCATTGCCCTGGATTGGCCCGGTCAGCATGGCCATATGGCGATGTCCCAGGCCATGTAGGTACTGGACGAGTTGCTGAGTCGCGATGTAGTTGTCGAAGCCGATGAAGGGAAATTCTTTCCCTTCAAAGTAGGAATACGTGCAGATGACCGGCATCCGGTACTCCTTGAGGTACTTGGTCAGCTCCGGATCCGCGATGTCCCCAACCACGAGCAGGCCCTCGGCGCCGCGCTCAACCAGCAACCTTACTTTCTCGTAGATGGTCCTGGAGTCGAATCCGCAGGACAGGACGTGTACCACGTAGCCGTACTGCGCCAGCTTGGCTTGGAAGCTGTTGATCATCTTGGCGTAGATGGCGTGATCGAGCGTAGGGATGATGGCGCCAATCACATTGGTCTTGCGCGAGCGCAGTGCCTTGGCCGCCGAATTTGGCGTATAGCCCATCTTCCTGGCGACTTCGAGGACCTTTTCGCGAACGTCATCCCTCACGTGGTGCGGGAGGTTGAAGCTTCGCGACACCGTAGCAACTGACACGCCAGCTGCCTTGGCTACGTCGATAACGTTTACGCGAGATGGCGACTTCTTGGTGGTACTCACGAATCCCTGGGCCTCTATGGATGTCAGGATGACGGGGATGGCTAGCGCCAACTGCTCTCGAAATACGCCACTCAACTGGGCATCTGACGGTAGTTTCGGCCCTATGGGAGGGGAGGGAAATCCCGCGCCCGTTCGGTGCTCTGCTCTCCACAAGCCGCAAAGCTAGAGGCTTAGCCTAGTGTTCTGACCTTAAATTCACAAGGGGGCAGTAGTCCGGTTGGTAGTCGGGTGTAGTCAGAATTCGTGGGTTGGATGGGCTGATTTTCTGTAGGCATGGTCTGGTTGTTTTTCGACCACTGCTTCCGGAACCCTACTAACTGTTAGGTAAGATTTATTTCTTAAAAATTAATCGCTTACCAGATTTAACTTTTTTCGAGTTTTTTGTGCAGAGCGTGTCAGCCTACAGGAGGCCACGCGCTAACGACTGGCGGTGAAAGCTTCCGGGCAAGGTAAGAGCGGTGGTAATTTCAGGCGTTTTTACGTGCTGGTCTCGATCAGATACTGGGGCTACAGCTCTGACATCTGAGGCAGAAGAGAGGATGGGTCACAGGCAAGCTCGTTGGCGATCCGATATAGCTTTTCGACGGTAATGTTTACTTCACCCCGCTCGATCCGTCCCATGTAGCTGCGGTCGATACTGCAGGCCAGCGCTAGAGCATCTTGCGAAATCCGGGAGGCCTTCCTCTGTGCCCGGATGCGTCCCCCTAACGCTTTCGCCAAGTTGTCCATGACCGTCTCAATTTCACTTGAGGCGGAACTATCGTGCGTTTGCGGACGAACAGGCCACGGATTATAATCCGTATTTCTTTCGCGTTAACTCTTGTGGTTCCTCGATGAAAACGGCCTCGTTTACCTTCGACAGGCGTCTGTATGAGCTGCTTCAGGAGGAAGCGCGGGCAAGGTTCACAACACGTGAACTGCGTGATGCCTATGCCAAGCGCTTGGGTGGCATGACTTTCCGTATCGGCGATCTACGTCGCTATGTGTACGAGCAAATTCGCCGAATGCTGCGCATCGGCTGGGTTGTACTCGACGAGGAGCGTCGGTCGCGGGGACAGGTCTACTGCCTGCAACCCACGCCGGCCCATCTGCAGCTGGAGCTGATCGACAATGGGTTCGAGAACAGTCTCAAAACTGCATCTGAGCCTATGCAGGAATCTTCAGGTCCTGATGATCCGCCTAAACCGCTGGAACCTTCATCCGATGCGGAGCAGCACTTAGAAGCGCTCCACAACGAGATCCGGTTGGACTTCCTGTCGTCGATGGGCGAGGCGGAGCGATACAAGCTGCTCCTGGATGAGTTGCCGCATCTGCGTGACAAGGTCGAAGCCGAGTACCTGGAGGCTAGAGACCGCAGTTCACGCCTGCTGGGGCATCTCCGGGCTATCGAGAAGACACTCAAGACGCTTGCTGCTGCACGATGACTAGATCGCTACGAGACTGGCAGTTCAGCTGCATCAAAAGGGCGTTGGAGCACTTTACCGTCACGCCGCACTTCTTCTGCCAGGCAACGCCGGGTGCCGGCAAGACGCGTATGGCGGCAGAGCTGGCCGGCAGACTGCTTGAGCAGGACAAGATCGATCTGGTGTTGTGCTTTGCGCCATCTTGCCAAGTTGTTGAAGGCTTTCGCTCGACCTTTGCGGCGGTGCTCGGCAGGCGTCTGGATGGCCGGATGGGCGCAGTGGGAGCGGCGTTCACCTACCAGGCCATGGAGTACCGAGATGAGGGGTTCTGGCAGCTTCTTGATGACTATCGAGTGCTCGTGGTCTTCGATGAAATTCACCACTGTGCTGGTCATGACCCACTGCTCAGCAACGCCTGGGGTCAGCAGATACTCCGCCGGATACAAGACCGGGCGGCCTTCACCTTGGCTCTCTCCGGCACACCATGGCGTTCGGACGACAGGGCCATTGCACTGGCACGTTATTCGACGCCCGAAAGGCACTTGATATGCGACTACCGCTACGGCCTGAAAGAAGCCATCGCCGACGGAGTGTGCCGTTCTCCTCGCATTGTCCTGCTCGACAATCAGAAAGTGAAACTCACCGAGGAGGTGGGCACTGATAGCACTGTGAGGATGTTTCCCAGCATCGTGAAGCTGTTGGGGGAATCACCCGTTACCTACGAAGAACTGCTGCGGCACGACGAGGTGATCGAGCAACTGCTTGACCTCGGCTGCAGCAAACTGGATGAGCTTCGCCAGATCAAACCTGATGCGGCTGGTTTGGTGGTTGCCACCGATATTGAGCACGCCCAGCAAATTGCTCAAGCCCTGGGCGCCAGGGGTGAAGGCTGCCATATCGTGACCAACAAAACCCCCGATGCGCAGCAGATAATCAATGCGTTCAGGCACGGCGCCTGCCGGTGGATTGTCGCGGTTGGAATGATCAGCGAAGGCACGGACATCCCACGGCTGCAAGTGTGCTGCTATCTCAGCCGCATTCGCACCGAGTTGCACTACCGGCAAGTGCTGGGACGAGTGCTTCGGCGCACAGGCGAGTCCGATGATCAGGCTTGGTTGTTTATGCTCGCGGAGTTGACGTTGCAGGGTTTTGCGGAGCGCATTGCGGATGACCTGCCGGAAGACCTGGCGGTGCTAAAGGCGGTGCAGATACCAGCCTTCACCACGGATGCAAAGCCTGGTTCGATTGGTACTGTTGGCAATATCAGTGGACTAGAACGAAACATTGGAAGTAACTCCGATCAGCCTATTGGAACAGGCCCTGCGGGTATAGTTTCTCTTGGGAGCTTTATAGCCGAGGCAAGTTACCACGTGAGTTTTTCTCAGCATTACAGGCAGCAGCTACTCGCTTGCTTTTAATACTGCGACGCCTTGCTCAATTCGAGTCGTGTCCACTTTGGAGAGTGGACAAGATCGTCTACTCCATTGGTTAGCTAATGATCGGGAGAGTTGGGGAATCAAAATTCAGGCGCTAATGCTGTTTGGATTCCGCCGCGGGCCCTGATGCCTGCCCTCTGGCGATTTCGTGCTGTGTTACGGAGTATGGAAGTACGCCGGTAATGATGCCTGTTGTATTCCAATTGGGCTGACGGACTAACATGGGATAATGCGGAGTTATCTCATGTGAGACAGCAATTCGACCCAATTCCGGCTTGGAAGCGGTATGCCGCGGTGAGATGGGGCCATGAACGAGACGGTGGACCGCTACCTGCAGGCCGGCACGCGGGCGAATACCCGGCGCAGCTACCAGCAGGCGATCGAGCACTTCGAGGTGAGCTGGGGCGGCTTCCTACCCGCCACCAGCGACAGCATCGTGCGCTACCTGGTCGACCACGCCGGCACGCTGGCGGCCAATACGCTGAAGTTGCGCCTCGCGGCGTTGGCCCAGTGGCACGTCACGCAGGGCTTTCCCGACCCGACCAAGGCACCGCTGGTGCGCCAGGTACTCAAGGGCATTCGCACCCTGCACCCGAAACCGGAGAAGCGGGCAGAACCGCTGCAACTACGCGAGCTGGAGCAATGCGTGGCCTGGCTGGAGAGGGAGGGGGAGGCGGCCCGAGTCGCAGGGGACCACCCGCGCTTGCTGCGCTGTTGGCGGGACCGGGCCTTGTTGCTCATCGGCTTCTGGCGGGCCTTTCGCAGCGACGAACTGTGCCGCCTGCGAGTCGAGCATATCCAGGCGCGCGCCGGGGAGGGCATGCAGCTGTTTCTGCCGTGGAGCAAGGGCGACCGCGATAACCAGGGCCAGACCTTTAGCGCGCCAGCGCTCGCACGCCTATGTCCAGTTGCGGCCTATCTCGACTGGGTCGAAGTGGCAGAGGTGACCGATGGGCCGGTGTTCCTCGGCATCGATCGGTGGGGGCACTTGAGTAAGCAAGCCTTGCACCCGCATAGCGTGATTCCGTTGGTGCGGGCTGTCTTGTTGAACGCGGGTTTGCCCGCGGAGTTGTACAGCAGCCATTCACTGCGGCGCGGCTTCGCCACCTGGGCTACGCGGAGTGGCTGGGATCAGAAGGCCTTGATGGACTATGTCGGATGGCGGGATACCAAGTCTGCACTGCGCTACATAGAGAGCACGGGGCAATTTCCGGGACAGCTTCGTCCGGTGACGGGTCTTGAATCCAAATAGGTACCAGCGCTGCCTGGTCCATTAGTTCCACAAGGTCATTGACTAACTTGCGTGAAACGGCTCGAACGACCGTGAGGACTGACCTACCAAGGGATTTGGTGCCAGCGGAGCCGCGACTCCGCAACCGGTTATCGCAGACTGCTCAGCAAAATTTTCGCTAGGCCACTGCAGAGCCGGTTCCACACGGACTGGCTTGAGCGAGAGCTGGAAGACGGAGATGCCTGCGTCGATGAAAAGAATGGGGAGATTCGAAGATTTACGGGCAGCGTTTCTTCGAACATGCCCTGCAAAAGCACTTCACTCCGGGTGGGATAGTGCCGCAGCAGCTGCGTGGCCATGCTGCGCGTCTCTTCCCCTACCGACGCGTCTTGCTCTAGCTGCTGCAGAAAGTCGTGGGTCTGTATGATGGCTCGGGTTCGTTCGTGAGGCATTGTCACGGACAATCTCCTCTCAGGGATGCGTACGGGCCGGCAAAAAATAAACCCCCTGGTGCGCAGTACGGGAGAAATCCCGCCCGAGGCGTGGGGGTTATGGTCTGTCGTCATCCTAACCGAGGGGCGCCAGGCTTTCTACTTATGGCGACCAAATGCTGAAGACCATCTGTGGGTAGGAGCTGCTCCGGACAGACCATACAGTCCTTCAGACCGTCAAGTTCCCCGACCCGCTGGATGCATAAGCTTTAGCTCAAATGCCTTGTTTAGCTGTGCAGCTAAACAAGGCATTTGAGCTAAGCAGAGCCCGCAGTGTCGGCGAATATGGCCGCGAAAAGGTGATGGAGCGGGAAGCACCTCAACCGTGATCGAAGGTCAGTCATCGCTGACCGTTCGAAGCGCAACTTCACTGAGACCAGGATGCCCCATACTCGGCTTTCCTGGCGTTCAATGACCGACGCGGCCGATCCTGAATTGCCGAGAGGCAGCTTGAAGTGGCCTACAGCTGCTTCGAAAGCTGAAGCACTTGCCCTTCTGGCCACCGCCGAACCGTCTTTTTCAACAGAGTTGGCCGATTGCTGCTGTTTACAGCGGGCAATTTCCGACCGAGTTATGCCGGTCAAGACCGGCGGAAACCGGCCTTTGATCGAGGAAAGCAGAACGGTATCCGGGGGCATTCTTCCGTGTATTGGCTACCGGCGCGGGCTAATCATCCTTTCGGTTAATGACTGACGCCATTGGCTCTGATTCGCCCGAGTCGCAAGGCAAGTCGGTCATCGATCTGCGAAAACCCCTTATAGCCTCACCCAGGTCACCGCCGAGGTGCCTCAGGCGCTTGCCGCCGAAAAGCACCAGTGCGACCAGAAGAATCACTGCCCAGTGTTTCCAATCAAATATGCCCATTCTTGATTCTCCTCTGGGTGTGCGACTGAATATTTCCCGCTCCTAGTGCTGCCGGAAAGCGCTGGCGTGAAGTCATGTGCGCAAACCGATAGCGACGCGATAAGGTCGGAGCTGAATCCTGTCCCCAACACTGAAGTGTCTGATCAAGCACGGATCATCCGATGGCCTGGGTAACAAGCGCGAACTGTTGGACACCGCCGACGGGTAAGGGCGGCGTACCTCGAGCCATCTGCGCCACGCTATCAACGTGTTGCAGGCCCGCATCGCCCAACCAATCGTTGAGTCCGCTGTCCGCCAGGACATCCAGTCGCACGAACTCCCCCTGGACTGGGCCAAGAAGTTCGGCAATCAAGCATTTGGCTTGCTCCGGGGTCTCCGCGACAATTGGGCCGATGACGTGGCCACGGCCGAAGGCGCGGAGCATCGCGAAGCCACGCAATTGGCCGTTACGCTCTATGACACTCGTCTGTTCGATAGCGCCGTGGAGATTCTGGAATACGCGGGTTCTGTCCAGGCCGCTACCGGCATGGGCCAGTTCGAGTATCTGTGGCCAGTCCTCGACGCTGGGAGCTCGACACTGTTCGCCATCCGCCAGGGCAGGACTCGCCACGTACTTCACGTGGCCCTGGTGCTGATGAATCTGACCGAACTCGACAAAGCCCTGGCTGGCATACAGTGGCACGCCAGCCAGGGTGGCATTGAGAATCGCGATTGTCGAACCGCAGGCTTGCAACGCCTGCTCCATCAGCTTTCGACCGATACCTTGTCCCTGATACGCGTCGCTCACGATGACCAGGCCGATGGTGGCGTAGTCCCCTTGCCGGCAGGTGAACGCTGTTCCGATCAGGCGTCCGGCATCTTCCACGACGAACCCTTCAGCGACCTGTTGAAGCATGGCCCAGTCGTCTAGGCGATGCGGCCATTTGAGCTGAACAGACAAGGCATGGGCTGCCGGTACGTCGGCGGCGGTCATGGGGCGATAGGTATACGGATGATTCTGCGAGACGGGCATGAAAGGTCTCCCTGAAGTGGTCGCACGGCTTTGATTCCGTGTTGGATGGAGCCTGTATCCCATCTGCGTCGTAGCGTGGCAATAGGCTTGGGTCAATTCGACATATTCGCCAAGCAGACAGCTCCACAGCCCATAGTTACTGCTCGAGCAGGCGCTAGGATCGGCAGTAAATGCCGTGAGAGATTCTGCCCTTGTAGCACTCGCATGCCGCCGTCCGGAAGGACATGACGCTACCTTCGGTGGGTCCCGTGGCGAGCTGTGTTTCATCCATGATTGATAGGCGGACCTTTCGTCATCAAGGCCATCCCTGCCAACCCGCTCGAGAGTGGATTACCTGAGTCGGCAGGGTGTTATTCGCAGGGAGGCAATAGCCGTACAAATCTCCCTTGTCATCACGTACCCATCTCTTGGTGCGCTGCCTTGCCCATAAAAAAAGACGCCCGATAAGGCGTCTTAAGGCAAAGGAGCATGGGGGATGGATGCCTTGAAAAGAATTGGCCAGGTCTTGGCAAAACAATAGGACCGCGGCGCTTACAGGATGCTCAGCGGATACTCGATGATCAGGCGGACCTCGTCGATATCACTATCGAACGAGCTGGAGCGATGGGTGGCCTGGCGTAGGCGGAAGGACAGGTCTTTTGCCGATCCTTCCTGGACCACATACTTGGCCTCCAGGTCACGCTCCCAATGGTGTTCATCGTCCGCTCCGGCGCGGAAGGAGGTGCCCGTGGGGTCGGCCTGGGTGAAGTCGATCTGATCGCCTTTGATGTAGCGCGCCATCAAGGTAAGGCCCGGCACGCCGAAGCTTGCCATGTTGAGATCGTAGCGGATCTGCATTGACCGCTCGTTGGGGGCATTGAAGTCGGAGTATTGAACGGAGTTGGCCAGCCAGATCGAGTCAACGCCGATATAGTCGAAGGTCTCGTCGCCATCAATCTTCTGGTAGGCCAGCGTGACCTTATGTGGGCCGAATGCATACGCGGCTTTGGCCGACCAACTGGTAGTGTCCAGTTCACCCGCACGTGCTTCTCCTTCGTCACTGGTCTTGTACGCAGTTAGACCGAACGACAGGGCGTGTTGGTCGGCAAGCGGGAGGGTGTACGAGGCGCTGCCGAAGTATTGTCGCCAGACCTCCTCGGCTTCGCTGGCGTAGGCCATGAAAACGAGCCTGTCGTTGACCTTGTAGGAACCCCCGAGAAAGTCGACGCTGTCCGCTTCTACGCCGCCGTACGTGGTTAGCAGTTTGTCGTCGGAGTTGGTCGAGTTTCTACCGTTGTACGCTGTGAAGTGGCCAGCCTCGAGGAGGAGGTTGTCGAGCTCGCTGCTGGACAGTTGGAAGCCGGTGGCCACTTCCGGCAGCAGGCGGTTGTCGCCCATTGCGAATACCGGTGCGGTCGGGCGTTGTTCGCCGTACTTCAGCACGGTGGAGGAGACGCGCATCTTCACTGCGCCACCGATCTCACCGTAAGCATCAGGTACTTCGGCATCAGCAGTCTGGTTGTTGCTGATTGGCAGTAGACCAGCGCCGGCGCGACCGCGACCGGTATCAAGCTTGACCCCTCCGTAGGCGAAGGTATCCGCGCCGAACCCTACCGTGCCCTGGGTGAAGCCGGAAGTGAAGTTGAGCATGGCGCCGTGCGCCCACTCCTCACGATACCCATTGCGCTCGCTGACAGGTTTCGAGCGATTGATCCCTTGGCTATTGCTGCCGCCGTGACGGAAATCCCGGTTCATGTAGAAGTTGCGATTGAGCAGAGTGAGGCTGCTGTCTTCGATGAAGCCTTTAGCCTGTTCCTGGCCAGCTACGGCCAATTGCGAGACAGCAGTTATCGCCAGTGCAAGACAGCACGGTTTAAGGGCGCTCATGGAGTACTCCATTGATCTTATTAGTGTTCATTGCCCAGGTGGTGGGCAACGCTTATATGGCAGCTCAGATGAATCGCGTCGGTTCGAGGTGTGAGGACGGGCTCGTTCAGCCATTGCAATCGACATAGAACGAGGCTGAGCGGTGAGGATCACGCCTGTCCTCTCCCCGAGCGCGGTGGCTATATCTCAGTTGCGAATGAGCGCTGGCAAGAGGGCTAAATCAATTCGGTTGATTGCATAAGTTTCAGCCTCATCGGCCGCATCTAATGCTTGGGCAAGGGCTGAAGTCCGCAGCAAATATCGGGCGATATTTCCTAGCATGGAGGCCCGGCTGGGCAGCGCAGCAAGCCGCTGCCAAGTCGTTCTTGCCAACCCCTTATGAGCGCTTCGCCGCTCGTCTCGCCGACACGTTCACCCTTGGAGGTTCCATCGATGTCACACCCTATCGCTTCGCTGCTGGCGTATGCCGACGGCTCTCCTGCCGCTGCGTTCACCCCCGCCGCCCTGGACTCGTCCGATCCCTTCGGCAACGTCCGTCACGTGGCCTATCGGGGCGATGAAGGCGTCAGCGCCGGCTTCGTTCAGGCCAGCGCAGAGCTGGTGGTCGAGGACTACCCCTACACCGAAATGCTGGTGGTGCACGCCGGACAGGTCAGCCTGCAGGACGAGCAGCAGACGCTTGATCTGGGTGTCGGCGACAGCGTGGTGATCGGCCGTGGCACGGCGCTGCGCGTGCAGGCGCAGGTCGGTAGCCTGTGGGCGTTCTGCGCGCTGAGCCAGGGCGCCGAGCGCAAACCCGGCCTGACCCAGATCAATCAGCGTGCGACGCTCAATCCCTCGCAGGGGCTGGATGCGCAGATCCTGATCAGCGCTGCTCCGCAATGCCGCTCCCATAACGCCTTCTCCGACGACACCAGCAATCTGCAGGTCGGCGTGTGGGATTCGACGCCCTACGCACGTCGCGCCCGCCCGCACAAGATGCATGAACTGATGCACCTGATCGAGGGTAGCGTCACCCTGCAGCTGGCCAACGGCGTCAAGCTGAAGGTCAACACCGGCGATACGGTATTCGTGGCCCAAGGCACGCCCTGCGCCTGGGAGAGCAACGTTTATGTGCGCAAGCTGTACGTCGTCAAATAAGCCGTAGCAGTTGGCGCCTGCGCAATGCTCATGCGCGCGGGCGCCTCACCCATTGATTAGCCGCCGGCGCACCTGTGCCGAGCAGCGCGCGACTGCTGGCGTTTCAAGCAATCGAAGAGGATGCGGAGGGCGAGCGAAAGAGCTGCCAAGGCAACCGATACGCGCTCGCTGGTTCGAGCGGCTCGGTCGATGACGAGGAGAAGGCGGGAGGCCGTTAGGCCTTGTCTGGTACGGATCACCTTCCGCGGGGTGCCCAGGCCATGCGCACCTCTGACCGAGGCGTCGGCGTTTTGATGCGCGCGGTGCACCCTACGTCGGCGGGAGCCGAGCTCCCGCCTGGGCCCAGAGGGAGTCAGAACTCCGAGACCTTGCCCCACGCACCTTTGTTCAGCCGGGCGAGGCTGTACTGGCTGTGGTCCACGAACGGCGTCTTGCCCTGCGCCAGTTCGGCGATCAGGCGCCCGGCGCCGGGGCCGATGCCGAAGCCGTGGCCTGAGAAGCCGGCGGCCAGAATGAAGCCGGGCAGGTTTGCCGCTTCGTCGATGACCGGCACGCCGTCAGGGGTGCTATCGATATAGCCGGCCCAACCTGCCTGAACGGGCACGCTGCCCAGGGCCGGCAGCAGGCGGCGGGCGCGGGCGAGGGTATCGCGCAGTATCGATTCCGACGGGCGCGGATCGAGGATGCGCACGCGTTCCATCGGCGTAGGCCGGTCGAGCGCCCATTTGCGACGCGTCTCATGTCCGTATTGCCAACCCTGCAGGTCGCCGGGTGAGAGCATTTGCCAGCGTTTGGCGAACATCGGCAGAAAGTACGAGGAGAACCTGAGTTGTTGCGGCGTCGGATCCACGCACGCACGTCCGGAAATGGCCAGGGTATAGCCGCCGTCCCCGCGCCGGGTGACGGTAACTTCACTGGTATGCAGCGCATCGGGAAGACCCTGGGCACCTGGCATGACCGACAGAATGGTCGAACGCACCGACGCTTGCGGAAAGCGAATGCCGAGCTGGGCGCAGAAGGACGAGGCCCAGGCGCCGCCGGCCATCACTACCTGGCGGGTCTTGATCACGCCCTTTTCGGTGATGACCCCCGATACCCGTCCTGCCTCGGTCTCGATACCGCGAGCTGCGCAGAACTGGTGGATCGACCCGCCATGCTTGAGCACGCCCTTGGCGATCAAGGGTGCCGCCCGTGCCGGGTCAGCGATGCCGTCTGACGGCGAGAACACGCCACCCAGCCAGGACTTGCCAGTGACGGCGCCGCGTTGCGTGGCCTCGGCGCTGCTCAGCATATGGGTGGTAACGCCCTGGGTGATGGCGAAGTCGCGCCACTTGGCCCAGCCGTCCAGTTCGGCCTGGTTGTCCGACAGATAGAACAGCCCGCAGCGGCGGAAACCGAGGTCCTCGCCGAGATCGGCGGTGATCTCCTCCCAGAGCGCGAGGCTTTTGGTCGACAGCGGCAGTTCGCGCGCGTCGCGGTTCTGCTGGCGGCACCAGCCCCAGTTGCGGCTGGACTGCTCCGCGCCAATCCGGCCCTTCTCCAGCAGGGCGACGCTCACGCCCTGACGGGCCATGAAATAGGCGGCGCATACGCCAATAATGCCGCCGCCGATGACGACGACATCGGTGCTTTTCGGCAGCTCCGGGTTGGACTGCATGGTGATCAAGGGGGCTGGCATTCTGTTCTCCTGGTCTGAAACCTGTTGTTGTTACGGCTGTGCAGCGAGCGATGCAGACCAGCGCTGCAAGGCCGCGTCGGAGCGCACCAGATCGGATGATCGACGCTGAGATTCGGGTCTGCCGCCTGGTCGCTCGATTCGGTGCGGTAGGCCGGGCTCCGACAATTACCGATGCCGTTGTGCCGATCCCATCTTAGGCATCGTGTCCCGATGAGGCTGTTGTATTGGCAGTGTGCAATCGCAGAATCGGGCGTTTTCCAAAGGGGGTCTGGAAGTTTCTGCTGCTGCGCTTGGCGCAGCGGTTTCTGCAGCCTCATCCGCCCTCGACGTAGTTGCGGAAATGCTTACTTCAGGGTTTTTGCGGGCGATCCGTGAGTTGAAGGAGCAGGCGTTAGCTTTCGTGAAAGGTGAGGAAAAGGTGCGGAAATAGCGCATTAACCCGGTATTCGAAATTTTCTGCCAAGCGCTCGCCAGCATAATTCTTACAGCGAACCGGCACTCCCTCGCCGAGCTAATTGCGCCGCACAGGGAGAGCAGTTCCGGCATCGATGCTTGCGTAAGCTCGGTCAATTTCGGCTGCCCCGATTAAAAGAACAGTGAGGTCTGTAGATGAAAACTCTGCTGCTCAACAAAGCAGAAGTCGGCAGATTGATATCCATGGAGGAGGTCATCGGAACGGTGGAGGAGGCCTACAAGGCCTTCAGCGCTGGGCAGGTGGTACAGCCCGATTACATAGGAATACATCTGCCGGAGCCGCGCGGGGAGATCGACTTCAAGGTCGGTTACTGCAAGACCAATGAAATCATCTCGATGAAGGCCTCGTCCGGCGGCTTCCTCGATAACCCGGCCGCGCACGGTGTGCCCAACGGCATGGGAACCGTCCTGCTGTTCGATGCCAGGAGCTGTGCGCTGATCTGCGTAATGGATGGAAGTCTGCTCACCGGCCTCAGGACGGGCGCGTCGGGCGCCGTCTCGGTCAAGGCGCTGGCGAGAAAGAACGCCAAGAAGATCACCTGCATAGGCACCGGCAACCAGGCGCGGATGCAGATTCGCGCCATCAGCCTGGTGATGCAGATCGAAGAGATCCATGCTTGGAGCAGAAGCCCGGAAACGCGCGAGCGCTTCAAGGCGGATATCGAAGGTGAGTTCGGTATCCCGGTGCATCTGGCGGACTCGAAGCAGGAGGCGGTCGAGCAGGCCGACATCCTCATCACCACCACCCGTGGCAAGGGCTCGCTGGTGGAGGCGAGTTGGGTGAAACCCGGCACTCATATCGTCGCCATTGGCACGGATATGAAAGGCAAGCAGGAGCTGGATCCCGAGATATTCAGGCACGCCAAGATAGTCAACGACTCGATCTCGCAGTGCATCGAAAAAGGGGAAACCTGGCATCCGCTGAACGCGAAGATCATCGGCCTGGACGACATCCACGGCGAGCTCGGCGAGATTCTGCTGGGTACCAAGCCCGGCCGGGAGAACGATGAAGAAATCACCATCTTCGACTCCACCGGCATGGCCATCCAGGACAACACCACCGCCGAAAAAATCTATCGCAATGCGCTGGAAAACAACGTTGGAACCTTCTTCGCGTTCCTTTGAGACGTGATTTTTTTCAGCACTAGGAGAGAGGACATCATATGCGCGACCATCCGACCATTCAGGACATTCGAGAAGCCCAAGAACGGCTCAAACCCCATATCAAACATACGCCGCTACTGCGCGCGGAGAAGATAGAGAAAGCCGCCGGTTGCCAGCTCTATCTGAAGCCGGAAACCCTGCAGATTACCGGGGCGTTCAAGATTCGCGGCGCGCTGAACAAGACGCTCTCGCTGCCCCGGGAAGAGATCGCCAACGGCATCATCGCCACCTCGTCGGGCAATCACGCCCAGGGGCTCGCCTACGCCGCACGCATGCTCGGGGTGAAAGCTATTCTGGTGCTGCCGGTGACCACCCCGAAGATCAAGATCGCCAATACCGAAGCCCTCGGTGCGGAGGTGATTCTCTTCGATGGCGACAACGCTGCCCGCTGGAAAAGGGTGTACGAAATCGCCGAGGAGAACGGCTATGTGCCCGTCCATGCCTTCGAGGATCCGCTGGTGATGGCTGGCCAGGGCACCATCGGCTGCGAGATCCTGGAGGATCTGCAGGACGTGGATACCGTCATCGTCCCCATGGGCGGCGGCGGTCTGATTTCCGGCATCGCTACCGCCATCAAGGAAACCAAGCCGACGGTGCGGGTGGTCGGCGCCGAGCCGGCGCTGACGCCCAAGTACTACCACAGCCGCTTGAACAAGGAGCGCACCTCACTGCCGTTGCTGAACACCATCGCCGACGGCTTGCGCTTGAGCGTGCCGGGGCGGAATCCCTTTCCGATCATCGAGCGCTACGTCGACGAGATCGTCCTGGTCGAGGACGAGCACATCATTGCGGGCATGCGCGCCCTGGCCAAGGACGCGAAGCTGATTGCCGAACCCGCCGCCGCAATCGGCATCGGTGCCCTGCTGGCGGGCGTGGTCAAGGTCCGGCCGGATGAAAAGGTCTGCGTGGTGCTGAGCGGCGGCAACTGGGATCTGGGCGATCTGGCCGAGGTGTACGGCGCGACTGAGTAAGCGATCGGCGCGCTGCGAAACGAGCGGAATGCGATGACGAGTCTTTCCATCAACCTCAACAAGATCGCATTGCTGCGAAACTCCCGTGCCAGGAACTATCCGGACCTGGGGGCTTTCGCGGCGCGCCTGCTTTCGCTGGGCGCGGATGGAATTACCCTTCATCCTCGCCCCGACCAGCGACATGCCCGCTATCAGGACGTCAAGGACCTGGCTTCCATCTGCGACGAGTATGGTAAGGAGCTCAACGTAGAAGGCTATCCAACGCCGGAGTTCCTGGCCGTGGTCAAGCAGGTCTTTCCGGCGCAATGCACCTTGGTGCCGGACAGTCCCGAACAGCTGACATCCGATCATGGATGGGATTTCGCCAGAGATCAGCTTTTCCTGCGCGACGTGGTCGCGCAGCTGAAAGACCTGGGCATTCGCACCAGTCTGTTCGCTGACCATGACGGCACGACCCTCGAGTTGGCTGCGGCCACCGGTACTGACAGGATCGAGCTGTATACCGGCCCCTATGCGCAAGGCTACGGCTCATCCAGCGGCGAGATGCTCCTCGAGCGCTACTGCGATGCAGCACGAGCGGTGCAGGAGGCTGGAATGGGGGTCAATGCCGGGCATGATCTGAACCTGCAGAATCTGCCGCGCTTTCTTGCTATTGCGGACTTCCTCGAGGTTTCGATCGGGCATGCCTTCGTCGTCGAGTGTATCGAGCAGGGAGTGGAGAGTGTAATGACTCAATACCTCGACATATGCCGCCGTCTAGGCAAGGGATAGTCCGCCTATGACGCCGTGATGGTACCGCGCAGCACCGGTGACGAACGCCCTTCCCTTATGGAGGGCGATTTTTGAACGAGAAGACTGAGTCATCCTGCCCGCGGGTGCACGAATGATACTGCGATCCTTGCCGATGACCTCGCCAGCGCGGCAGCTTTCGTTGCCCATGGCCTGACGGCGTCGATCGGAAGGTGCCTGTTTTCGGGGCAGCCAGCGGCAGTCGTCGCTTTCGCCGCCGATGCCGAGCTCCAGTACTACAACCGCTAATTGAGCCTGGTCTGCGCTTCGATCAAGGCCGGGCACTGATTCTCATGCAATCTACTTCCGCTTCGAGCAATGCGCTCCCTCTTGCCGAAAGCCCGGCACCGCGCCGTGGCCTGGGTTCAGCCTGGATGATCGTCGCCGCCATGCTGTTCGCACTGATGGGGATATTCGTCAAGCAAGGCGCGCAGAGCTTCACTCCAATCGAGCTGGTATTCTGGCGCACCCTGTTCGGGGTCCTGATGCTGGGCATCCCGGTCTGCCTGCACAGTCAGCGCTTTTTAACGCCGCACCTAAAGGTCCATCTTGTCCGCGGTTGCACCGGTTATATGGCGCTGCTGCTCATCTTCTATGCGATGGTGCATCTGCCGCTCGCCACCGCAATAACGCTTAACTACACCTCGCCGATGTTTCTGGCGCTGCTGTCGGTGTTGTGGCTCAAGGAGCGCTTTTCGGGGCGCATGGCTGCCGCGCTGGCGCTCGGTTTCGTCGGTGTGGCCCTCCTGTTGCGTCCTGCCATGGGGGGGGATCTGTGGTTCTATGGACTGGTGGGGTTGGCATCCGGCGCCATGTCCGGGGTCGCTTATCTGCATGTACGTGAGCTGGGCCAGCTCGGCGAGCCAGAGTGGCGGGTGGTGTTCTACTTCGCTTTACTGTCGACCGTGCTCGGGGCGGCTTTAGTAACCTGCACCGGCTGGCATGCCTTGACGCTGCACAATATCGGTCCGCTGGTCGGGATCGGGCTGACCGCCACCTTGGGCCAATTGGCGATGACCCGTGCCTACAAGGTAGGGCGGAAACTGGTGGCGGCCAATCTGTCCTACCTGACGGTGGTGTTTTCCAGCCTGCTCGGTGCCCTGCTGTGGGGCGATAAGCTGTCGCTGGACAGCTATGTGGCGATCGTGGTGATCCTCTGCAGCGGCTTCGTCGCCAGTCGGCGCTGAGGGTGCGGCTGGCTGGGCGTACCTCGCCTGTCTTGAGATCAACTAGGGGCTGTTGCCGTTTGGGCAAGAGGTGCCGAGCGCTGCTCCCGTAGGCTGGATTTGCGGAGCCGATTGCCGGTCTTGCGGGCGCGGATGAAGGCCGTGCGTCGCGTAACCCACCAGGCGATGGACTGCGTTGCGCCGATGGTGGGCTGCGCTGCACCCGGCTCAGCGGTCGATTGATAAACGCAACAGGCGGCTAACCCACCCTACATGGGCAAGAGGCGCCGCGCGCCGCTCCCGTAGGGCAGTAGCGCGTAGGGTGCGCCATGCGCACCGACTCAGGCGGCGAAGCACTGATGCGCACGACCTAGGCGGCCCCGCGCACCCTACGGTGAACAGTGCTCACTCGGCGGCGCAGAACCTGCTGTTTCGCTGCACAGCTAACACCGACACCTTGTTTGCAGAGGCAGCCCCGGGAGCACAAAGTCGTGCGAGCGCGGGCCTTTCGAGGCCGGCCGCAGATCCTGCCAGCAGGCTCCGGATCGAGCAGGAATCTGCCTGAATCACCCACCTATAGAGCATTTCCCCAGGGCCGAGATTCTTAGACTTGTGGATACCAACCTCATCCACTCCCTGGAGATCGCTCAAGTGACTTACAAACCGAAATTCATCAGCTTCGATTGCTACGGCACGCTCATCAACTTCGAAATGGGCCCGACCGCGAAAAGACTCTTCGCAGATCGCGTTTCGAGCGAGCGGATGCAGGCTTTTCTAGAGAGTTTTGGCTTCTACCGCCTCGATGAAGTATTGGGTGAGTGGAAACCGTTCTTCAACGTGGTGGAAAACTCCATTCAACGGGCATGCAAGGCACACGGGGTGGAATATCGTCCTTCCGATGCGCTGGCCCTGTACCAGGCCGTGCCGACCTGGCAGCCGCACCCGAACGTGGTCGAGACGCTGCAAGCCATCGCGCTGCATGTCCCGCTGGTGATCCTGTCGAACTCGATGGTCGATCTGATCCCGCACAGCGTCGCCCACCTCAAGGCGCCTTTCCACGCGGTCTACACCGCCGAGGAAGCGCGTGCCTACAAGCCGCGCGCGCAGATGTTCGAATACATGTTCGATCAGCTCGGCTGCGGGCCGGAGCAGATGATGCACGTCTCCTCGAGTTATCGTTACGACCTCATGACCGCGAACGACCTGGGGTTCATGGCCAAGGCTTTCATCGATCGCGGTCACGAGCCCTCGTTCGAAGGTTTCGAGGGTTATGGTGTCAACCGCCTGACCGACATTCGCCAGCTTCCCGGTTTGCTCGGCCTCGATGGGCTGGCCCAGACCTCCGCGCTGAAACGGGGGGCGTGATGACGACGGGTCGTCCAATGGCGGCAGCGGCGTTGAGCACGGCGGCACCCAGTCTCGCACCGGACGAGGTCCGGGCCCTGGTCCGTCGTCTCTACGGCATCGATGGCAGCGTCAGGTCACTGGTGGGCGAGCGCGACCAGAACTGTTGCCTGGAAACGGCCGACGGCAGGCGTTATGTCGTCAAGATCAGCAATCCATCCGAGCCGCTTGCGGTAGTGGATTTTCAGATCGCGGCGCTCGAGCACATCGCCCGTGTCGCGCCCGGCCTGCCGGCGCCGCGGGTGGTGCGCATGCTCGATGGACGTGCGCGCGACAGCGTGGCGTTGGCGGGCGGGGTAGAGACCTGCGTGCGGATGCTGACCTATCTCGACGGCGTGCAGATCCGCGAGACCCCGCGCACCGCCGCGCAGCGGCGGGCGATGGGGACGTTCCTCGCCGAGCTGAACCTGGCGATGCGCGAATTCAGCCACCCTTCGGCGACGCACGATCTGCTGTGGAACGTTTCTGCGGCGCACCGCCTGGCAGCCAAGCTCGATGCCATCGAAAACGGCCCACGGCGCGCGCTCGCCGAGTCGTTCATGACGCGCTTTACCGAGCATGTGCTACCGCGTCTGCCGGCGCTGAGGTCGCAGGTCATCCACAACGATTACCACCTCTACAACGTGCTGGTCGCACCGAAGGACCATGAGCGCATAGTCGGGATCATCGACTTCGGCGACATGCTGCATGCCCCGCTGGTTGGGGAGGTCGCCACGGCGGCGGCCTTTCACATGGCTGGCAACGCCGATCCGTTCGAGGGCCCGGCGCAACTCGTCGGCGCTTATCACGCCATGCTGCCGCTCAGCGCGATGGAGCAGGAGGTCGTTGCCGACCTCATGGCCACACGTCACCTGATCACCGTGTTGATTTCGGAATGGCGGGCCAAGCGCTACCCGGAGAACCGCGCCTACATCATGCGTCACAACCCCGCCTCGTGGGAGGCGCTGGCCCTGATGGCCGATCTTTCCCGCGATCAGGCGCGCGACCTATTACTCAGCGAAGTACGCAAAGGACAAAACCAATGAAGAGCACCACTGACCTCAACATGGTCAACGCCTACATCCCCGGACGCGCCGATCTGAGCCCCGCCACCGCGGCGATGATCGAGCGGCGCGACGCCTTGCTCGGCCCGGCCTATCGGCTGATGTACGAACACCCGCTGCATATCGTGCGCGGCGAGGGCGTGTGGCTGATCGATCCGGAGGGGCGCCGTTACCTCGACGTGTACAACAACGTGGCCTCGCTCGGCCATTGCCACCCGGCGGTGAGCGAGGCCATCTGCCGGCAGGTGCAGACCCTGGCGACCAACACCCGCTATCTGCACGACACCATTCTCGAACTGGCCGAGCGCCTGCTCGCCACCGTGCCCGAGACCGAACTCGCGCATCTGATGCTGACCTGCACGGGTAGCGAGGCCAACGACGTCGCCTATCGCATCGCCCAGGAGCACACCGGCGGCACCGGCGTGATCGTCACCGAGACCGCCTATCACGGCTTCACCGATGCGGTGTCGAAGTTCTCGCCTTCACTCGGCGTGACGGTCGATCTCGGCGCCCACGTTCGCCTGGTGCCGGCGCCGCGCCTCTACCACGCCGAGGGCGCGGATCTGGGCGAGCGCTTCACCCGCGACGTCGAGGCGGCGATCGCCGATCTGCAGCGTCACGGCATCAAGCCGGCGGCCCTGATCGTCGACTCGCTGTTCACCAGCGACGGCATCCTGCCCGAGCCCGCGGGCCTGTTGCAGGGCGCGGTCGAGGCGATCAAGCGGGCCGGTGGCATTTTCATCGCCGACGAGGTCCAGCCCGGCTTCGGCCGCACAGGCGAATACATGTGGGGCTTCCAGCGTCATGGCGTGATCCCAGACATCGTCACCCTGGGCAAACCGATGGGCAACGGGCAACCCATCGCGGGGCTGCTGGCCACCGCCGAGGTGTTGGCCGAGTTCGGCCAGAACTCCCGGTACTTCAACACCTTCGCCGGCAACACCGTCTCCTGCGCGGCAGCGCTGGCGGTGCTCGATACGATCGAGAAGGAAGGCCTGCTGCAGCATGCCGCCATGGTCGGGAAGATCCTGCGCGACGGTATCGCGGCGCTTGCCGAGCGGCACGACGCGATCGGCGACGTGCGCGGTGCGGGCATGTTCGTCGGCGTGGAACTGGTCGCGGACCGCGTAACGCGAGCCCCGGATCGCGAGCTCACCACCCGGGTGGTCAATCTGATGCGCGACAAGGGCGTGTTGATCAGCGCCTGTGCGATGGGGCACAACGTGCTGAAGATTCGCCCGCCGCTGGTGCTGACGGCCGAACAGGCCGCTATGGTGGTCGAGACGCTCGACGCAGCGCTGACTGAAGCGCAATCTGCAAAGGCGCGCTAACCGGCCTCGAAGGTAATCGACATGCGACCTACGGCACCTCTCGACCCGTTCGATATCAAGATTCTCGTGCATCTTCAGCGCGAGGGACGCTGTTCGAACGTCGATCTGTCGGCGGCCATCGCCCTCAGTGAGAGTCCGTGTCTGCTGCGCACCAAACGTCTGCAGGATGCCGGCGTCATCCGCGGCTACCGCGCGGAGGTCGCGCTGGAGAAGCTGGGCAGCCACGTCATGGTGTTTTCCGAGGTGACCATCAGCAGCCATCGACCCCGCGACTTCCGCAAGTTCGAAGCCGGGGTCGGCAAGTATCAGGAGATCGTCGAGTGCTACAACGTCAGCGGTGGTTACGACTACCTGCTGAAAATCGTGGCGCCCAGCATTACCTGGTTCCAGGCGCTGATGGATCGGCTGCTGGAGGACGATATCGGCATCGAAAAATTTGCCAGCCGGATCGTGCTGCGTCAGCCGCTCGAGCAACGCGGATATCCGCTGACTACCATCGCAAGCGGAAGGCCAAGTTGGGACTGATCCAGTGCGGAGCCATGTATCACTTGGGGCTGTTGCCGTTTGGGTAAGAGGTGCTGACCGCTATTTCCGGAGGGTAGCTTAGCCGCCTGTTGCGATTGTCGATCTACTCGTTATGGCTGCTGTGGTGTAACCCAGCATCGGCGCAACGCTATCCATCGCCTGGTGGGTTACGCGGCGCATGAGCCTCATCTTCGCCGCTAGGACCAGCATTCGCGCCGCTTATCCACCAAGCTGAGCCAGTGCTTCAACCATATGAGCTTGCTCTGATAGATCTATTGACTGGTTCAAAACGGGATCAGACCCCTGGCTTCCGTAGTGTTTCAACCTGCCGCAACCTGAGACAAGTCGTCGAGAGGGTGTGCTCGAAAACAGCAATGCGACGAATGTTGAGTCCGAATTCCATTCGGCCCCGTTTTGTGCGTGTGGATAGTTCTGTCGGGCACGCTGGGACTCTCATTTTTCATCACCAAACAGATCCGCCTTTAGGCGTTCCGCGAGCGAACCGTACCGCGGCGAAGGCAAAAAGCGCGCCTCTCTCGTGAGCAAGGCGCGCTTCGTCTCTCTCATTCAGAGACCGAACAGACCCGGCAGACCACCGATGTCCTTGATCTCGTGGGTCGCGTATTGCGAATGAGCCGTCAGGGAGGCCTCATGGCCGCGTGCAACGAAAACGCGGGCGCCGTAGCCGAGATCCGCAGCGGACATGTGGTCGTAACGGAAGCTGGAGGAGACGTGCATCATCTCTTCCGGACCGCAGCCGAGCTGGTCGAACATGTACTCCCAGGCCTGGAGGCGGGGTTTGTAAGCCTGGGCTTGCTCGGCAGTGAAGACATGCGCGAACGGTGCACCGAGCTTGTCGACGTTGTGGTGGATCTGGCAGTTGTCGGCATTCGACAGGATTACCAGCGGGATTTCCTTGGCGACCTTTGCAAGCCCTTCCGGCACGTCCGCGTGCGGGCCCCAGGTCGGCACGGCGTTATAGATCTGCAGAGCGTCCTCTTCCCGATACGGGAGCTTCCACTTGCGGCAGGTGCGCTCAATCGAATTACACACGACTTCGCGGAACGGTTTCCAAGCACCCAGAACTTCGTCGAGGCGATAGGCGCGGAAGTCCTGTACGAATGCTTCCATCTGTTCCGGCTTGATACGGTCTGCAAAGATCTTGCGGGCCGAAGGCGCCATCTCGAAGTTTGTCAGCGTGCCATAGCAATCAAAGGTAATGTACTTGGGCGTAAATTTGCTCATGAGTTGAGTTTCCTGCCTTCGGGCCTGTGTCGTAATTGTTTACTCGGTGTAAGCGGCATTCCGAAGCAATGGCTCCAGAGTAGGCTGCATTCACATTCACACCGTGGAGAGGATTAAACAGCGAAAGGAATAAAAGATGCTTTCGATGCGAGGGGGTAGAACCGCAAAAAACACCGTTTTTCGAGGGCGCACAGCATACGGCCCCATTCCCCCCCTCTTGCGGGTAGCTGGATAGCCTGCAGTCATCTGTGCTGATTGGGCATGGACAGCCCATTGATGCCAGCCATATGGACAGGCGGCCTGAGTACGGGGCGATTCGCCCCTTAGAGCTTGGGAGTCCTGGGCGATTTACCACGAAGACCCGCGTCGCTCCTGGTGCTGCGGCAGAGAGCAGGGGCCTTTGATGCCCATCCAGAAGTCGTGGAAGTCAGGCGTTTTTACGTGGATGCCTCGGCTTCAAACCCCGATCGAAATGAACGGTACGGTGTTGAAAAGGGCGCCCAAGCTGTGTGCTGCGCGGACACCGGAAGCCAATCCGGCGGGAGATTCTGTCGCGATTTTCAGCTAGCGCCACGAGCCCGCAAGACCTAAGCAGCTGTGGCTGACCGAAGATTAATCTACTGACTCTTTTCAGGATCCTGGCGACAGGTTATTGAAGGCCATCAGACGTTCCAGATTTCGCCTTCATGGGGGGATCAATATAAAAGTGCGTAGCGCTGTCGATAATGCGACGGGTAGCTGAAGGCCTATTTCAGCATATGTTTGTTCGTCGCCAGCATGTGCTGATTGCGTTGCTTCTTATGCGCCTTCGTGCTGAATGCTTGGCGCAAACGGCAGATGATTCTCTCGGGGTTCGAATATAGTTGCTCTCACCATAGTTTCTAAAAGGCATGAAGTCATGGGCGATAATGAATCTAACAAGAGTCGGTCGCTGCGCAGCGCGCGCTGGTTCCGAAAGGACGACCTGCCCGGCTTCGTTCACCGCTCGACCCTGGCGGCATCTGGGTGGAGCCGCGAGGACCTGATGGAGCGTCCCGTCATTGGGATCCTGAACACCTGGTCCGACATCAATCCATGCAATCTCAATCTTCGCGCCCTGGCGGAAGAGGTGAGGGTGGGGATTCTCGAAGCGGGTGGTATCCCGTTCGAGGCGCCGCTGATGTCGCTGAGCGAGAACATCATCAAGCCGACCTCCTTCCCATTCCGCAACCTGCTGTCGATGGAGGCCGAAGAGTCCATTCGTGCCTATCCATTCGATGCGGTAGTGCTGCTTGGCGGTTGTGACAAGACCCAGCCGGCGTTGTTGATGGGTGCCGCGAGTGCCGGAGTACCGTGCATCTTCCTCGCCAGCGGCCCGGCGACGCCGCGTTCGTCTACCGGTGGGGACCTGGCGAACGCCACCGGCGTCTGGCGCCTGGTGGACAAGCTGCGCGCTGGCGAGCTTTCCGAAGGCGATTTCGCGGCGTTCGAACGTACCGTGATGGGAACGGCGGGTCACTGCGCCGAGATGGGCACCGCCTCTTCCATGGCCGCAGTTTGCGAGGCGCTGGGTCTGTCGCTGCCGGGCAGCAGCCTGGTTCCGGCGGTCGACCGGCTGCGCATTCAGTTCGCCCGCGAAGTGGGTCGTCGCAGTGTGCGCATGGCGAATGAAGGCGCGCCGCGTCCGGACGAGATCCTCGACGCGCGCGCCTTCGACAACGCCATCACTCTCCTCTGCGCAGTGGGTGGTTCGACCAACGTCATCATTCACCTGCTGGCGCTGGCCGGACGCGTTGGCGTGCCGCTGACCCTGGAACGTTTCGACGAGATCGCCCGCCGTGTGCCGCTGATCGCCAACGTCCAACCTGCCGGCGAGCACCTGACCGAGCGGTTGATGACCGCGGGCGGCGTACCTGCGCTGCTGAAGACCCTCAAACCGTTGCTGCACCTGGATGCGCGGACCGTCGATGGACGCACCATCGGCGAGATCATCGAGACCGTCGAAGTCGTCGATGCGGATGTCATTCGCCCGCTGGACAAGCCGGTGAAACCTGGCGAGACATTGGTCGTGGTGAAGGGCAACCTGGCGCCGGACGGGGCGGTGATGAAGACCTGCGCCGCCGACCCGAAACTGTTCCGGCATCGTGGCCGTGCGGTGGTCTTTGAAGATGTGCAGACGATTGCCGACCGTATCGACGATCCGGCGCTTGGTATCGACGAGAACAGCGTGCTCATTCTGCGCAACGCCGGTCCTGTGGGGGCGGCAATGCCGGAGTGGGGCATGCTGCCCTTGCCGCGTCACCTGATGGAGCGTGGTGTTCGCGACATGCTCCGCGTCTCGGACGCGCGAATGAGTGGTACCGCCTACGGCGCCGCGGTGCTGCACGTTTCCCCCGAGGCCGCTATCGGTGGTCCGCTCGCCCTGGTGCGCGATGGCGACATCATCGAGCTGGATGTTTCCGCTCGCCGGCTGGAACTCTGCGTGGAGCCGGAAGAGCTCGAGCGTCGACGTCAGGCGTGGCAGCCACCGCTGTCGCAGCACGTGCGCGGCTATCGCAACCTCTACAACCAACACATCGAGCAGGCGCACCGCGGCTGCGACTTCGACTTTCTCCGCGGTGCCGACGAAGAGACCCTTCCCGAAGGGCTGTTCGACGGCTGGGTAGGAGGCTGGTAGGTATCCACATGAGCATTCTCTATCGATCCGATGCACCACGTGCGGCTGCCTGGGCGGACTACTTCGCCGAGCACGCTGCGGACCTTGACTTCCGCGTCTGGCCTGACGCCGGTGACCTCAGCGAAATTGAGTACCTGATCGCCTGGCAGGCGCCGGCGGAATTCATCGCCAAACTGCCCAAGCTGAAGGTGCTCTTCTCCTCGGGAGCGGGAATCGATCATGTCGATTTTTCCGCCGTGCCTGCACACATTCCCATCGTCAGAATGGTCGAGCCAGGCATCATCAACGGCATGGTGGAATATGTGAGCCTCGCCGTCCTGGCCCTGCACCGGGACTTCTTCGACTATGTGGCGGCGAAGGCGGCGCGCACCTGGGAACCCCTTGAAGTTCCGCCTGCCTCATCCCGCACGATTGGCGTCATGGGCATGGGCTCCCTCGGCAGCGCCGTTCTGCAGCGGCTGGCGGCCTACGGCTTCCGGCTACGCGGTTGGAATCGCTCGCCGCGCCACGTCGACGGCGTCGAGAGTTTCGCCGGCCCCGACCAGTTGCAGCCGTTTCTCGAGGGGTGCGACATCCTGATCTGCTTGCTGCCGCTCACTCCGGCCACCAAGGGTATCCTGAACCGCGAGTTGTTCTCGGCATTGCCCGCCGGGGCAGCGCTGATCAACGTTGGCCGTGGTCCTCACCTGGTCGATGCTGATCTGCTCGAGGCGCTGGATTCGGGTCAGATTTCCCGGGCGATTCTTGACGTTACCGAACCCGAGCCTCTGCCAGCGGATCACCCTTTCTGGGCGCATCCACGGATGTTTCTGACGCCCCATGTGGCGAGCATGACCCAGCCAGAGACGGCGGCCCCCATCCTGATGGAGAACGTTCGCCGTCATCAACGGGGTGAGCCACTCACAGACGTTATCGATCGGTCCCGCGGATATTGAATCGAGCAGCGCCATGCATGAGTCGAAGATTGCAGACAAAAGCACGCCCTATTGGTGGGAATCGGCACCGGTAATGCCGCTGCAGTCCCAGCCGTTGGCCAGGATGCTTGACGTGGCGATCGTTGGGGCGGGCTATGCGGGGCTTTCAGCTGGGCTGGCACTGGCGCGGGAGGGGCGGTCGGTTGCCGCGTTCGATGCGATGAATCCGGGCGAGGGGGCATCCTCTCGCAACGGCGGCATGACGAGCGGCAGCATCCGCCCGGATTACGTCACCATCACCCGGCGTTTCGGCGAACGGAAGGCGATGGAAGTCGAGGCGGAAGGCAAGGTCGCGCGCGACTTCCTCTATGACTTCATCAGCAGCGAAAGGCTCGAGTGCGACTTTCAACTGGTCGGCCAGTTCAAAGGTGCAATCGGGTTCGAACAGTACGAGAAGATGGCCCGGGGTGCCGAAGCGTTGGCGAAGAAGCTCGGGATCGAGGCATATGCGGTCCCCTATGCCGAGCAGCGTAACTACGTCGGTACCGACTTCTACCGCGGCGGCACTGTCCGAATGGACATCGGAGGGCTGCATCCGGCCAAATTCCATGCGGAGCTCCTGCGGGTGGCGCTCGCTTCAGGGGTGACTGTTCATTCGTCAACATCAGTGATCTCGATAGAGCGGGATGGTTCGGTGTTTCGCGTCAAAACTTCCGCAGGGACAGTGCAGGCGCGGCAGGTCCTGGTCTGCACGAACGGCTATACCGATGGCGCCGTGCCCTTTTTGAGGCGCCGCCTGGTGCCGGTTCGCAGCCGGATGATTGCCACCGAGGAGCTCGCGCCCGAGCTGATGGCACGGCTGATGCCAAAGCAGATGATGATGATCGAGGGGCGCCAACTGGGCTTCTATTACCGCCCCTCGCCCGATGGCAAGCGCATTCTGTTGGGGGGGCGCGACAGTTCTCGCACAGGTGATCCGGAGGCGCCGAAGCTCTATTTGCGGCAAGGGCTGGTGAGCCTGTTCCCGGAACTGGCGAACGTTCGCCTCTCACATAGTTGGTTCGGCAATGTGGCGATGAACCGGCACATGCTGCCCAGGATTTTCGAGAAAGACGGCATCGTCTATGCCACGGGTTTCTGTGGTTCGGGTGTGGTCTGGGGGCCCTGGATTGGTATGCGTGCAGCCCACAAGCTGATGGGAAATAACGAGCGCGCGCGCACCACCTTCGATTTCGCACCGCCTCCCGCGATCCCTTTCTATCGCGGCAATCCCTGGTTTCTGCCAGTCATGATCGGCAGTTATCGGATCCAGGACCGCATAGCGCAGTGGCGTGCTTGACGCTAACTGGCTGCCATGGGTGCTTGTTTGGTGGGCCACAGTATTGGCTGCGTTATCCGAGTGCAGCAGCACCTCCGCGTTTGGCTTTCGGCGTGCCATGGCCATCTCCTGCTAGGCAATCAATTGTTCGCCTGGTACGAGCGAGTCATTGGTACGGGTATCCGCCTGCGCTTGGCGATCACGGGAGTTTTCGATAGGGCGAGTCCCGCCCCGGATACTGCGAAATAGGCGGCGTGCAGCCGCATCAACAACAACTATTCCCCAAGGTAAGAAAGATGAGTGCTGCTTCCCTGTACCCGGTCCGCCCTGAAGTGGCCGCCCAGTCCCTCACCGACGAAGCGACCTACAAAGCCATGTACCAGCAATCCGTCATCAACCCCGACGGCTTCTGGCGCGAGCAGGCCAAGCGCCTGGACTGGATCAAGCCCTTCACCAAGGTGAAGCAGACCTCCTTCGACGATCACCACGTCGACATCAAGTGGTTCGCCGACGGCACCCTCAACGTCTCCGCCAACTGCCTGGACCGCCACCTGGAAACCCGTGGTGACCAGGCCGCGATCATCTGGGAAGGCGACGACCCGTCCCAGAGCCGCACCATCACCTACCGCGAACTGCATGAGCAGGTCTGCAAGTTCGCCAACGCCCTGCGTGGCCAGGACGTGCATCGCGGTGATGTGGTGACCCTCTACATGCCGATGATTCCGGAAGCCGTGGTGGCCGTGCTGGCTTGCACCCGCATCGGCGCCATCCATTCCGTGGTGTTCGGTGGCTTCTCCCCCGAGGCGCTGGCCGGCCGCATCATCGACTGCGGCTCCAAGGTGGTGATCACCGCCGACGAGGGGCTGCGGGGTGGCAAGAAGGTGCCGCTGAAAGCCAATGTCGACGACGCGCTGACCAACCCGGAAACCAGCAGCGTGCAGAAGATCATCGTCTGCAAGCGCACCGGTGCCGACATCAAGTGGAACCCGCATCGCGACATCTGGTTCGAGGACCTGATGAAGGTGGCCAGCTCCACCTGCCTGCCGAAGGAAATGGGCGCCGAGGACCCGCTGTTCATCCTCTACACCTCCGGCTCCACCGGCAAGCCGAAGGGCGTCATGCACACTACCGGCGGTTACCTGGTCTACGCCTCGCTGACCCACGAGCGCGTGTTCGACTACCGTCCGGGCGAGGTCTTCTGGTGCACCGCCGACATCGGCTGGGTCACCGGCCACACCTACCTGGTCTACGGCCCGCTGGCCAATGGCGCCACCACCCTGATGTTCGAGGGCGTACCGAACTACCCGGACGTGACTCGCGTGGCGAAGATCGTCGACAAGCACAAGGTCAACATCCTCTACACCGCCCCCACCGCCATCCGCGCCATGATGGCCGAGGGCAAGGCCGCGGTCGAAGGTGCCGACGGCTCCAGCCTGCGCCTGCTGGGTTCGGTGGGTGAGCCGATCAACCCGGAAGCCTGGCACTGGTACTACGAGAACGTCGGTCAGAGCCGCTGCCCGATCGTGGACACCTGGTGGCAGACCGAGACCGGCGCCTGCCTGATGACCCCGCTGCCGGGGGCTCACCCGCTGAAACCGGGTTCCGCGGCGCGTCCCTTCTTCGGCGTGCAGCCGGCGCTTGTGGATAACCTCGGCAACCTCATCGAGGGCGCCGCCGAGGGCAATCTGGTGATCATCGATTCCTGGCCGGGTCAGGCCCGTACCCTCTATGGCGACCACGACCGCTTCGTCGACACCTACTTCAAGACCTTCAAGGGCATGTACTTCACTGGTGACGGCGCTCGTCGCGATGAAGACGGCTACTTCTGGATCACCGGTCGCGTGGACGACGTGCTGAACGTCTCCGGCCACCGCATGGGCACCGCCGAGATTGAAAGCGCCATGGTCGCCCACTCGAAAGTGGCCGAAGCGGCGGTGGTCGGTGTGCCCCATGACATCAAGGGCCAGGGCATCTATGTCTACGTCACCCTGAACGCTGGCGAAGTGGCGTCCGAGCAACTCCGCCAGGAACTGAAAGCCTGGGTGCGCAAGGCGATCGGTCCGATCGCCACCCCGGACGTGATCCAGTGGGCGCCGGGCCTCCCGAAAACCCGCTCGGGCAAGATCATGCGCCGTATCCTGCGCAAGATCGCCGTCGCCGAGTACGACGCCCTCGGCGACATCTCCACGCTGGCTGATCCCGGAGTGGTGCAGCACCTGATCGACACTAACAAAGCCATGAACGCAGCCTGATCAATCAGGCTGAGCCCAAGCCCTTTCCGGTAATTTGCTGGAGGGGCTTTCTACTGTGCGCCGGGCTTGGCGCGCTGGGTAAGCGTGGTTGTAACGACCACGCTGGTAGCTTGGCTACCTCACCGGCCAGGTGCCGTTTTAGCGAAGCGGTTGAGCTTCCTGGGCAACAAAGGCGCGCAAGTGCTCTACGAAGCATTCCTGAAAGAGTGAGCGTGCCTAGGGCAGCTGCAGTGCCAGTTGAAGCCACTCTAGCCAGTCGGCTACCCGCCAACTCATGCTGCTGGCGTGCAGGTCGCTTCGTAGTTAGTGCTTAAGTCGGAGGGTCACTTCACTACATAGATCTTGCGTACGTAGATATCGCTCTGCCAGGCGCAGTGCGCGCCGCGCGGCACGTAGATAGTGTCGCCGGTGTTCACGACCAGCTCGATGCCGTTTGCATCGCGCAGGATGATGCGCCCCTCGATCAGGTGCATCAGCTCGTGCAGCTTGTGCGGACGACCATGGCGCGTGTAGGGCGTGGAGTCCCAGATGCCGACGCGTACATTGGTCGGATCTTCGATGAAGGCACTGTGTGAGCGGCACTGCGGTGCGGGGCTGATCAGGATCTCCGCGTCCGGGCCGCCCGAAGGGGCCAGATGCTGCAGCGGGTTGAGGGCGGTGAGCCCGGGCTGGCGCTGGGCGACGGACTGAATGTCGGCGCAGAAGACCCAGCGCGAGCCCGCTTCCGCCTCAAGCAGCAGCACCGTGCCGCGGCCGATCACTGCGCCGTCGCCGGGCTTGAGTAGCAGGCTCTGGCCCGCACTCTTCAGGGTGAGCTGCCCAGCGTGGACCACGACCGTCTCCGAGTAGGGGTATTCGGCGATGCTGAAGGTGCCGCTCGCTTCGATCAGGCCGGCGGCCATGTCATTGGCGGCGGCGAAGGCCAACTGGCGCACTGCGCCGAACGGGTCCTCAGGACCCAGGGGTTCTGCGGTGAAGCGGGTGGCATTGGCGCTGCCGTCGGCGCGGGCCAGCATCAGGACGGTGAGTTCTGACATGGAATGATTTCTCCAGAGTGACGTTGAAAAGGGGGGGGCAGCCGATGGCCTGGGTCACCAGGGCGAACTGGCGGACCCCACCGGTCGCCTGGGGCGGCGTACCGCGAGCCATCTGCGCGGCCTGGTCGACACGCTTCAGTCCAGCCTTCTCCAGCCAGGCGCCGAGGCCGCTGTTGGCGGGAATATCAATGCGTACGTATTCACCCGGTACCCGTGCGAGCAGGGTGGCGATTAGCTGCTGGGCCTGCTCGTCGCCCCGGCCAGGGTGGCATTGCGCACTGCAGTGCTCGGCCCGCAGGTGTCGAGCGCCAGTTCCATCAGCCGGCGGCCGATACCGCGCCTCTGGTACTCGTCACTAACGATCACCATGCCAATTGTGGCGAACTCGCCCTGCGGGCAGGTGACAACGCTGCCAATCAACTTGCCTTGGTCCTCCACTACATACCCCTCGCCGAGGCGCTGCAGCATGGCCCCGTTCTCTTGGCGATGCGGCCAATTCAGGCGGACGGAAAGGGCGTGGGTGGCTGCGACGTCGGCAGCGTTCATCGAGCGATAGGGATAGTCGGGGCGACGTGCTTCAGACATGAATGCTCTCCGTGACGGGTGGCGGCAAACGGCGGCGATCCGCTTCATTGGAGGCTATATCCCACCCGAAATGGGCAGTGACAAGGAGGTGGTAGCAATTCGGCAGATTCGGCGCGGGAGGGGCCTCGAAACCACAGTTGCTACTCAAGGGGGTGTCAAGGTCGGCAGCAAATGCTTGAGGGATTTTTCTAGCATGGAGGCCTGGCGTTCCACCGGCCGAACAGGGGCTTGGCCCCCCATCTGGAGTACCTCATGAATAGTTTCGACCCCAGCATCGTCAAGGTGCGCAGTGCCCATTTCATCGGCGGGAGATACCGCGAAGCTCTGCCTGGGCTGGAAGTCGTTCGGCCCTCGGACGGCCGGTACTACGCCCCGCTTCCGATCGCCGATGCAATGATGGTCGACGAGGCTGTGGAGAGTGCCTGGACGGCTTTCCGCCGGAGCGATTGGGCCACCCGACCACCCCGCGAGCGGACCCGGGCCATGCGCCGTTGGGCGGATCTGATCGAGGCAGATGCGGCGACGCTGGCGCCGCTGGAGGCGATCGGCTCGACCCGACCGCATAAGGATGTGCTGGGCTGGGACATCCCCTACGTGGCCGAAGTGCTGCGCTTCTTTGCGGAGCTGGCCGACAAGCACGGCGGCCAGGTCGCGGCGACCCAGCGTGATCGCCTCGGCATGCAGATTGCCGAGCCCTACGGGGTAGTTGCGGCCATCGCGCCCTGGAACTTCCCGCTGAGCATGGCCAACTGGAAGGTCGCGCCGGCGCTGGCGGCAGGCAACGCGGTGGTCCTCAAACCCTCGGAGCTGACTCCTTTCTCCATTCTGCGCTATGCCGAACTGGCGGTGCAGGCGGGGATTCCGGCGGGCATCTTCAACGTGGTGCAGGGCAACGGGCAGATCACCGGCGACGCTCTGTGCCGTCACCCGCGAGTCGGCAAGGTGACCTTCACCGGCTCCACTGCTACCGGTTCGAGCATCATGTCGACCTGTGCGCAGGTCGGGCCGAAGCCGGTGACCCTCGAACTCGGCGGCAAGAGCCCGCAGTTGGTGTTCGCCGACGTTCCGGATCTGGAGAAGACGGCGCGCAGTGTGGCCATGGGTATCACCGGCAATGCCGGGCAGGTTTGCGTGTCGGGTTCGCGGCTGATCATCGAGCGCTCGATCCTTGAGCCGTTCGTGGCTTACCTGCAGGGCTACTTCCGAGAGCTGCGCCCCGGCCATACCTGGTCGGCGGAAACCACCCTGTCTCCGATCATTTCCAGCCAGCAGGCCGAGCGGATCGACGGCATCGTCCAGCGTTCGCGGCAGGCCGGCGCCGAGGTGCTGGCAGGTGGCGGGATGATCGAGGGGCTGGGCGGCGCCTACTACCAGCCGACACTGCTCAGCGTGGGTGACAGCCAGAGCCCGGCGGTCCGCGAGGAGATCTTCGGCCCTGTGCTGACGGTGCAGACCTTCGAAGACGAGGGGCAGGCCCTGCACTTGGCCGAGCATCCTACTTACGGGCTGGCTGCTGGCGTGCACACGGCCGACCTCAATCGCGCGCTGCGCCTGATTCGTGGCCTGGAAACCGGCACGGTGTGGGTCAATCGCTACGGGCGCAGCAACGATCACGTCCTGCCAACCGGCGGATTCAAGCGTTCAGGTATCGGTAAGGATCTGGGGCGCGAGGCATTCGAAGCCAACCTGCGCTTCAAGAGCGTGCTGATCGACATTGCCGATTGAGGGCGCCGGGCAGGCGCTTGCTACCCCCAGTGATCGTGCATTTGCCGCGGGCGCCCTGAGTGGCGCCCGTTTTATTTGGGCTCGGCGCAGCATCTGCCGTTCCTCGATTGAGAAGAGCACTCGGACGCGCGCTGGAAGGCCCCGTAAGGGTGCGTAGACCGGGGCTTTGCCCGCCTCTGGAGCGCTCCGCAAAGTCTGCTGGCGCCGGCCCGTAAAACGGTGCTTTGTATCGAGGGCTGAGTTTTTTTAACGTCATCTGCTGGATTCGCGGTGCTGTAATTATCTGGCAGTGCAGCGTCGCTTCAGGCCCCGCCCCGACCGGAGCCGATGCCGGACGCGACCACACCAACAAGACACCAGGACTGCGCCATGAGCATTCTTCGCCCCAAGTACATCACATTCGACTGTTACGGAACCCTGACCAATTTCCAGATGGGCGACATGACCCGAGAGCTGTTCGCCGATCGCGTGCCCGCTCGGCAGATGGATCAGTTCGTCAAGGATTTCGCCGCTTATCGCCTGGACGAGGTGATGGGGGACTGGCGGCCTTACGATGAAATTCTCAGGAGCGCTATCTCTCGCACTTGCAAGCGCTGGGGGATCGAGTGCCGCGACGAGGGGCAGCATTACTACGATGCCGTGCCGACCTGGGGTCCCCATCCTGACGTGCCGGCCGGCTTGTCGAAGATCGCCGACAAGATCCCCCTGGTGATCTTCTCGAACGCGATGGACGAGCAGATCATGTCCAACGTCGACAAGCTCGGTGCGCCTTTCCACAAGGTGTTTACCGCCCAGCAAGCCCAGGCCTACAAGCCACGTCTGGCTGCCTTCGAGTTCATGCTGGACAGCCTCGGTTGCAGCCCGGAAGACGTGCTGCACGTGTCCTCGAGCTTCCGCTACGACCTGATGCCCGCCGACGACATGAAGATCAAGAACAAGGCCTTCGTCGCCCGCGGCCACGAGCAGCCCGGTAACGCCTGCTACAGCTACCGGCAGATTGCGGACATCGGCGGACTGGCTGCTCTGGTCGGTCTCTAATCGCAACATTGCACGAGGGGTTGGAGATGCATAGCGATTCCTATTGGCTCGACACCGCACCGGCGTTCACTGGGGCGCAGACGGGTGCGTTGCCGGCGCAGGTCGACGTGGTTGTCGTCGGTGGTGGCTTTACCGGTCTGTCGGCCGCCCGCGCACTGGCCCTCAAGGGTGCGAGCGTGGTCGTGCTCGAGGCCGGGCGGGTGGTCGGTGAAGCTTCAGGGCGCAACGGCGGGCATTGCAACACTGGGGTGGCCCAAGACTACTCCGGGCTCGTCGCCAGTCTTGGTGCCGAGCGCGCGCGCGATTATTACCTCGCCTATGAAAGTGCGGTGCAGAGTGTCGTCACGTTGGTCGAGCAGGAGCATATTTCCTGTGACCTGAGGCGCAGCGGCAAGCTCAAGCTCGCGGCCAAGCCCCAGCATTACGAGGGGCTGGCGCGGACCTGTGAGCTGATTCGCCGAGAGGTCGATGCCAACGTCGAGCTGCTGTCCGCCTCGCAGATTCGTGACGAAGTGGATTCACCTGGGTTCCACGGTGGCCTGCTGCAGCGCAATGGTGTGCAGATGCACATCGGCCGCTTCGGCATCGGTCTGGCCGAAGCCGCGGCGCGGCGCGGCGCGCTGGTCTATGAGCGGACCACCGTGCAGGGCTGGAAGGCCAGCGCTGCTGGCTATCGGGTCGACACCAGCCGGGGCAGTCTGCAGGCCGGGCAAATCCTGATGGCAACTGGCGCGAGCCAGCACGGCGGATTGGGCTGGTACCGGCGGCGCATCGTACCGGTGGGCAGCTTCATCATCGCCACCGAAGTGCTGCCCGAGGATGTGCTGGCCCGCTTGCTTCCGCAACAGCGTTCGTACGTCACCAGTCGGATGATCGGGAACTACTTCCGGGTAACCCCGGACAACCGCCTGCTATTCGGCGGCAGGGCTCGCTTCGCCATGTCCGGCGGCAACTCCGACGCGAAGAGCGGCAAAGTGCTGCAGGCGGCGTTGGCACAGATGTTCCCGCAACTGGGTGATGTGCGCATCGACTACTGCTGGGGCGGGCTGGTGGACATGACGTCGGATCGGCTGCCTCGGGCAGGTCAGCACGGCGGTATCTACCACTCCATGGGCTACAGCGGCCACGGTGTGCAGATGTCGGTGCACATGGGCCAGGTGATGGCCGACGTCATGGGGGGGCGAGCCGAGGCCAACCCCTGGCGGGAACTCAATTGGCCGGCGATTCCCGGGCACTTCGGCAAGCCCTGGTTCCTGCCGTTGGTGGGCGCCTATTACCGGGTTCAGGACTACTTGCACTGAGCATGTTCTGGTTAAGGAGAGTTATCCCGAACGAGCTGGATTGTTGATTCACCGTCGTTTGCGTTACCAGGTCGCTCCGCTTGATCGCGGACATTCGAACCTTCCAATTATCGACAGGTAGAACGATATGACTGACAACAAGAACAATATCGAAACCCAACTGATTAGCGGTGAGCAGAGCCAACGTATTTTCGAAGGGCTCAATCGCGGCATGTCGCGCCGCGATGCGCTGCGCATGCTGGGGCTGGCGGGTATGGCGGTGGCAGGCGCAGGTAGCCTGTTCGGCTCGGCGGGCCAGGCCTTCGCTGCCACTTCCACGGCTACGGCTGCAGGGAAGGGCAAGCGCGGCGGCCGCATCAAGGTCGCCAGCGCCACCAGTTCCACCGCCGATACGCTGGATCCGGCCAAGGGCGGGAACTACACCGACTATTGCCGCCACAACATGTTCTACAACGGTCTGACTACGCTGGACGATCAGCTGGCGCCGCAGATGGCCCTGGCCGAGTCGTTCGACACCAGCGACGCAACTTCCTGGACCATCAAGCTGCGCAAGGATGTGGTGTTCCACGACGGCAAGCCGTTCACCTCGGCCGACGTGGTCTATTCGCTGAACCGTCACAAGGTGCCGGAGCTCGGTTCCAAGGTGCTGACCATCGCCAAGCAGCTCGAGGAAGTGAAGGCCGTCGGCCCGCACGAGGTGCAGATCCGCCTGGGCAGCGCCAACGCCGACCTGCCGTCCCTGCTCGCCACCACGCATTTCCTTATCGTGCGCGACGGCACCACCGATTTCACTCTCGCCAATGGCACCGGGCCGTTCAAGTGCGCCGAGTTCCAGCCCGGCGTGCGCTCGATCGCCAAGCGCAACGACAGCTACTGGAAGCCGGGCCTGCCCTACCTCGACGAGATCGAATTCTTTGCCATCCCCGACGAGGCAGCGCGCATCAGTGCCCTGCTGGCCGGTGACGTGGATCTGATCAACCCGGTCAACCCGCGTTCGGTTTCGCGCATCCAGGATAACCCCAAGGTCGCCCTGATGGAGACCAAGACCGGTGGCTACACCGACCTGGTGCTGCGCGACGAACTGGGCCCGTTACAGAATCCGGACTTCGTCCTGGCGATGAAGCACCTGCTCGATCGCAAGCAGATCAATCGGGTCGCCTTCCGCGGTTACGGCACCATCGCCAACGATCAACCGATCGCCCCGAGCAACCGCTACTACTTCGCCGGTTTGCCGCAACGCGAGCTCGACCCGGAGAAGGCCAAGTACCATCTGCAGAAATCCGGCATGGCCGGGCGCACCCTGCCCCTTGTGTGTTCAGAAGCCGCGACCGGCTCGGTGGATATCGCCCAGTTGCTGCAGCTCTCGGGCCAGCAGATCGGCCTCAAGCTCGATATCAAGCGAGTGCCGTCCGACGGCTACTGGTCCAACCATTGGATGAAGCACCCGCTGGGCTTCGGCAACGTCGGTACGCGGCCGACCGCGGATCTGCTGTTCAGCCTGTTCTTCCAGTCCGACGCGGGCATGAACGAATCGGGTTGGAAGAACGAGCAGTTCGACCAGCTGCTGCTGGCCGCCCGCGGCGAGACCGACGAGGCCAAGCGCAAGCAGATGTACGCCGACATGCAGGTGCTGGTGCATGAGCACTGTGGCATCGGTATCCCGCAGTTCAACAGCAGCCTCGACGGCCACAACGCCAAGCTGAAAGGGCTCTCGCCGCATCCGCTCGGCGGCCTGATGGGCTACATGTTCGCCGAACGCGTCTGGCTGGATGCCTGACGCAGGTTCGATAACCAAGGCGCCGCCTGCAGGGTCGTGCAGGCGGCGTCATATAAGAAAAGGGTTCAGTTATGAACAGCACCATTGCGCGCCTTGTGATTGGTCGATTGGCGGTAGGCGTGCTCACGCTGCTTATCGTGTCGCTGGTGGTCTACTTCCTCACCAGCCTGCTGCCCGGCGATGCGGTTCAGGAGCAGCTCGGTCAGGAAGCGACCCCGGAAGCGGTGGCGGCCCTGCGCGCGCAGCTCGGCCTGGACCAGCCGGTGTACTTGCGTTACCTCTTCTGGCTGGGCGGGCTGGTCACCGGCGATCCCGGTATCTCCCTGGTCAACGGCATGGCGGTCGACGAAATGATCGCAGGCCGGCTACCTAACAGCCTGCGTCTGGCCGCGATCGCGGCGTTGGTCTCGGTGCCGCTGGCGTTGACCATCGGCATTCTCTCGGCGATGTACCGCGGCTCGATCTTCGACCGCTACAGCAACATGGCGGCGGTGTTCGCCGTGTCCGTCCCGGAATTTCTGATCGCCACCGTCGCTGTGCTGATCTTCGCCGTGAAGCTAGGTTGGTTGTCGGCGCTGTCGCGCGATGTCGAGGTTGAAACGCTGGGCGAACTGGTCCGGGTCTACGCCATGCCGGTGCTGACCCTGTGCTGCGTGCTGACCGCGCAGATGGCGCGTATGACCCGCGCCGCGGTGATCGATCAGCTCAGCGCTTCCTATGTCGAAATGGCAATTCTCAAAGGGGCACGGCCGATCCGCGTGGTGCTGCGCCACGCGCTGCCCAATGCCATCGGGCCGATCGTCAACGCCGTCGCCCTTAGCCTGTCGTACCTGCTCGGCGGCGTGGTCATCGTCGAGTCGATTTTCAACTATCCGGGTGTCGCGACGCTATTGGTCAACGGCGTGATCACCCGTGACTTGCCACTGGTACAGGCATGCGTGATGTTGTTCAGCCTAGGTTTTCTGGTGCTGGTGCTGCTCGCCGACCTCTGTGCAATTCTGTCCAACCCGAGGCTGCGCAAATGAAACTGAGCACTAATCCAGCGAAACCAAACGCAGGGGATGGGGCCGTCGTGCCCCGCAAGCGCCGCTTCCGTCTGTCCGTCGGCGGACTTATAGGGCTGCTGATCGTTCTGTTCTGGGCCCTGATGGCCTTCATCGGTCCGCTGATCGCGCCCCACGACGCCAATGCCTTGGTCAGCGACGAGTTCTTCGGCCCTCTCAGCCTGGAGTATCCGCTGGGTACCGATTTCCTGGGCCGCGACATCCTCAGCCGGCTGCTGCATGGCGCCCCCTACACCATCGGCGTGGCATTGGTGGGGACCCTACTGGCCTGCACGGCCGGCTTGGTGCTGGCCCTGGTGGCGGCTGCCTCCGGTGGCTGGATCGATGCAGCCATAAGCCGTATCCAGGACACGCTGATCGCGATTCCGAACAAGATCTTCGCTCTGCTCATGGTGGCCTCGTTCGGCTCCTCGGTGCCGGTGCTGCTGTTGATGGCGGCCTTCGCCTATATGCCAGGCTCCTTCCGCATCGCCCGTGCCTCGGCGGTGAACGTAATGACCATGGACTTCGTCCGGGTCGCCCGCACCCGTGGCGAAGGTATGCCCTACATCATCTTCATCGAAGTGCTGCCAAACATGCTGCGCCCGGTGCTGACCGATTTCGGCCTGCGATTCGTGTATGTGGTGCTGCTGCTCAGCGCGATGAGCTTCCTCGGCCTGGGCATCCAGCCGCCGGACGCCGACTGGGGCTCGCTGGTGCGCGAGAACATTCTGGGTCTGGGCGAGGGTGCCCCGGCCGTGCTGGTACCCGCGGTCGCCATCGCCACCCTGACCATGGGGGTCAATCTGCTCATCGACAGTTTCGGCGGTCGGTCCAAGCGTGAGATGGAGAAGTGAGATGAACGAAATCGTCAAGGTAAGCGGTCTGCGAGTGGCCGCACGCAACGATGAGGGCATCGACATACCTATCGTGCACGGTGCCGATTTCAGCCTGAACAAGGGCGAGGTACTGGCGTTGATCGGTGAGTCCGGCTCGGGCAAGAGCACCATCGCGCTGTCGTTGATGGGCTATGCACGCTCCGGCTGCCGCATCGTCGGCGGCTCGGTGCGCATCGGCGACGTCGACGTGCTGAAGCTGTCGAATGCCGAGCTGGCAAAGTTGCGCGGGCGCACTGTGGCCTACATCGCACAGAGCGCAGCTGCGGCATTCAATCCGTCCAAAAGCATCATGGAACAGGTGATTGAAAGCGCACTGATCCATGGCGTGCTGACGCGGCAGGAGGCGCAGGCCAAGGCCGTCGAGCTGTTCCGGGAGCTGGCGCTGCCGGAACCTGAACGCATCGGCGCGCGTTATCCGCACCAGGTCTCGGGCGGGCAGCTGCAGCGGCTGATGGCCGCCATGGCGCTGATCACCGATCCGGCGCTGGTGATTCTCGACGAGCCGACCACCGCGCTTGATGTCACCACGCAGATCGAAGTATTGCGGGCCTTCAAGCGGGTGGTCCGTGAGCGCGGCGCTACCGCGGTGTACGTCTCTCATGACTTGGCGGTGGTCGCACAGATGGCTGATCGTATCGTCGTGTTGCGCGGTGGCGAGATCCAGGAAAACAACCGTACTGAACAGATTCTGGCGGCTGCGGAGCATCCCTATACCCGCAGCCTCCTGGCTGCGTTGAAGCCGGAGGCGCTGCCGAGCGCGAGCGATCAAGCGACTGCACCCTCGGCCGATGTTCCGCTGATCGACGTCCGAGGCCTGGAGCTTTGCTACGGCCCGAAGAAGGTGCTTCAGGATGTAGACCTTCAGGTCCGACGCGGCGCCGCAGTCGGCGTGATCGGCGAGTCCGGGTCGGGGAAAACCACCCTGGCGATGGCTATCGCAGGCCTGGCGGACCCGTCGGCTGGGCAGATCCTGCTGGACGGCCAGCCCCTCAGTAGAACGCTGGCCGGTCGTACCCGTGAGCAACTGCGGCGTGTTCAGTATGTCTTCCAGAACGCCGATACGGCGCTGAACCCGCGGCACACCATCGAAGAGATCCTGGGGCGCCCGCTGCGCTTCTATCACGGCATGAAGGGGCAGCAGCAGCGACGGCGGGTAGCCGAGCTGCTGGAGCTGGTACAACTGCCCGCAAGCATCGCACAACGTCTGCCCGGAGAGTTGTCCGGTGGCCAGAAGCAGCGCATCAACCTGGCGCGGGCTCTGGCGGCGGAGCCGGATCTGATCCTGTGTGACGAAGTGACCTCGGCACTGGATACGGTAGTGGGGGCCGCGATCTTGGAACTGTTGCGCGATCTGCGCCGCGAGCTGGGGGTTTCCTACCTGTTCATCAGTCACGACATCTCCACTGTGCGTGCCCTGTGCGACGAGGTCGTGGTGATGTACAGCGGCCACAAGGTGGAGACAGGCGATTGCGAGTCGTTCGCCCAGGCTCCGTTCCATCCTTACACCGATCTGCTGATTCATTCGGTACCTGAACTGCGCCAGGGCTGGCTGGAGAGCTGCGGAAGCAAATGCGGGCCTCTGCCGCCGGTCACCGCGCCGTCCCGCACAGCGGATCTCTGCACCTTCCTCGATCGTTGCCCAGTGCGCATCGAAGGTCGCTGCAACCACAGCGCGCCGCCGCGCCGGCAAATCGGTGGGGGCGAGGTGCTCTGCCATCACACCGGCGATGAATTGCTCAAGGTGCAGCAGATCGCCGAGAAGATCTCAAGGACATACGCATGAACGGACGATTCGTACGGCTCGCCGAGCGCGAGCGCGCCACCGTCCGCCTGACGGTTGACGGCACGCCAATCGAGGCGCTGCAGGGCGATACCCTGATGGTGGCAATCCTCAGCCAGCGCGCGGCGCTGCGCCAGTCGGAGTTCGATGACGGCCGGCGCGCCGGCTTCTGCCTGATGGGGGCCTGCCAGGATTGCTGGGTCTGGACCCGCGATGGCGGGCGGTTGCGGGCCTGCTCCAGCGAAGTTCGCGAGGGCCTGGATATTCTCACCAAACAACCGGAGGCAGTATGGCCACTGCGCGGCTGAATAATCTTCGAAAGGACCAGGCCCGGGTAGTGATCGTCGGTGCCGGGCCGGCCGGTACGCGCTGTGCCGAGGCGTTGGTGGCGGCTGGTATCCGGCCGATCCTGATCGACGAGAACCGTCGCGACGGCGGGCAGATCTATCGCCGCCAACCCGAGGGCTTCACCCGCGACTATGCGACGCTCTATGGCAGCGAGGCGGACAAGGCCCGTGCGCTTCACGAAACCTTTGACCGACTGCGCGGGCGTATCGACTACCGGCCTGACACCCTGGTCTGGAACCTCACCCCGGGGCAGCTGTGCTGCGTCAGCCAGGGCAAGCATTGCACGGTCGATTACGATGCGCTGATCCTCTGCACGGGGGCCAGCGACCGACTGATGCCGATGCCCGGTTGGCAGTTGGCCGGCACCTACAGCCTGGGCGGCGCACAGATCGCCCTCAAGTCGCAAGCGGTATCGATCGGCCGGCGTGTGGTGTTCATGGGCAGTGGACCGCTGCTCTATCTGGTGGCCAGCCAATACGTGAAGGCGGGAGCTGAGGTCGCGGCCGTGCTGGATACCTCGCCGCTGAGCAAGCGCATCGCCGCCCTGCCGAAGCTGTTGGCGCGTCCGCGCGTGCTGTTCACCGGGATGAAACTGCTGGCCCAGCTCTTGCTGAAGGGTATTCCGGTGCACCTCGGCGTCGAGGCGCTGGAAATTCTCGGCGATCCGGAGCGCGGTGTCAGCGCGGTACGGGTCCGCAGCACCAATGGAGATTCCCTCTCATTCTCCTGCGATGCCCTGGCGCTCGGTTATCACCTGCGTCCGGAAACCCAGTTGGCCGATATGGCCGGCTGCGGCTTCCGTTTCCAGGAAGCCTCTCGGCAGTGGGTGCTGGACATCGATGAGCAGGGTAGGACTACCGCGGCTGGTGTGTATGCGGCCGGCGACGGGACACGTATTCGCGGTGCCGATGCCGCCGAGCTCGCCGGTCGTCTGGCTGCGCTGACCCTGCTGCAGGACTTGAACGAACCGGTGGATCTGGCACGGATCGCCGAACAGCAGCAGGCTTTGGCGACGATGGAGACCTTCAGCCTTGGCCTCTACCAGGCCTTCCCCTGGCCGGCCGGGCAGGCCAAGGCACTGCCCGACAAGGCCATAGTCTGCCGCTGCGAGATGATCAGCGCCGGCGAGCTGCGCAACACGGTGCGCGAGAAGGGCGCCTGCGAGGTCAACCGTGCCAAGGCGTTCAGCCGGGTCGGCATGGGCCGCTGCCAGGGCCGTTACTGCTCGCAAGCCGGTGCCGAGGTGATTGCCGCGGCAGCCGGCGTGGCAGTTGAACTGGTCGGCCGTCAGCGTGGCCAAGCGCCGGTCAAGCCGCTGTCGATGCTGACCGAGGAAGTAACGCCGAGCGAGGAGGTAACGCAGTGAGTGTGCACAAGAGTGATGTACTGATCGTCGGCGGTGGCCTGATGGGGGCGGCCTCGGCGTTTTTCTTGCGCCAACGCGGGCGCTCGGTAGTCCTGCTCGAGCGGGACATGGTTGGCCAGTACGCCAGCGGGGTGAACTTTGGCAACGTGCGCCGCCAGGGGCGCTTCCTCGGACAGTTGGAGCTGGCCAACCGCTCCTGGGCGCTATGGCATCGCCTGCCGGAACTGATCGACGACGACCTTGAATTCATTGCCAGCGGGCATATGCGGGTCTGTTACCGGGAGGACGAGATCGCCGAACTAGAGGCGTACGCCGCGGCGCCCGAGGCGCGCGAACTGGATCTGCGCATCTATAGCGGTCGCGAACTGCACGAACGTTTTCCCTTCCTCGGCCCGGAGGTCAAGGGCGGCTCCTATGCGCCGCACGACGGTCACGCCAACCCGCGACTGGCCGCGCCTGCCTTTGCCCGTGCTGCGCGGCGCGCTGGGGCGATAGTTGAGGAGCGCACCGAGGTGTCCACAGTGCAGAAGGTCGGTGGGCAGTTCCATGTGACGACCCGCGACGGTCGCGAGTACCGCGCCGAGCAACTGTTGATCACCGCTGGCGCCTGGGGTGAGAAGCTTTCCGCGCAGTTCGGTGAGCCGGTGCCGCTGGTCACCAAAGGCCCGCAGATGTCGGTCACCGAGCCGGTACCCTATGCGCTGAAGACGGTGATTGGTGTGTACACCAAGCATCCCGAGGAAATGCTGTACTTCCGGCAGATTCCGCGCGGCAACATCATCATCGGCGGTTGCAGTCACACCACGCCGGACATGCTCAACCGAAGGGCGCATTTCGATCCGCAGAGCCTCCTCAAGCAGTTGCAACAGATGCACCGACTCGCGCCGCACATGTGCAACCTGAACATCATCCGGACCTGGAGCGGCATCGAGAGCTACCTGCCGGACTCGCTGCCAATCATGGGGCCGAGCTGCCAGGTTGACGGGCTGTTCTACGCCTTCGCCTTCTGCGGTCACGGCTTCCAGCTCGGCCCCGGGGTCGGTGACGTGATGGCCGAGTTGATGAGCACCGGTAGCACCAGCACCTCGATTGCGCCGTTCAGCATCGGCCGCTTCGCCGAGGCTCCCGAGCAGCGGAGCAAGGCGTCATGAAGCCGCGGGTCCTGGAGATTCTCAAGCGGTTGATCGCCTTCGAGACGGTGTCTGTCGATTCCAACCTGGCGCTCATCGAGTACGTGCGCGACCTGCTGCTCAGCAAGGGCATCGAGTCGTTGATCGTCAAGGACGAGAGCGGTCGCAAGGCCAATCTGTTTGCCAGCACCGGCCCGCGTGAGGTGCCGGGCATGCTGCTGTCCGGGCACACCGACGTGGTGCCGGCGGCGGGCCAGGCCTGGACGGTCCCGGCGTTCCAGGCAACCGTGCGCGACGGCAGGCTCTACGGCCGTGGCAGCTGCGACATGAAGGGCTTCATCGCCCTGGCCATCGACGCGATGCTTGAGGCGGCAGACAACTCCCTCAGCCGGCCGCTGCAACTGGCCCTGTCCCATGATGAGGAGATCGGTTGCGTTGGCGTGCGTCGTTTGCTCGACGTGCTGCACCTGGCCCCAGTGCGACCCTTCCTGTGCATCGTTGGTGAGCCGACCGATATGCAGTTCGTGCTTGGCCACAAGGGCAAGGGTTCCTACCGCACCCACTGCCGTGGTCAAGAGGCCCATTCCTCGCTGGCGCCACGCGCGGCCAATGCCATCCACCTGGCCTGCGACTTCATCACCGCGCTGCGCGAGGGCCAGCAACGGTTGATGCTGCATGGCGCCCAGGACAGTGCCTACGATATTCCCTACAGCACCGTGCACGTCGGCGTGATCGATGGAGGCAAGGCGCTGAACATCGTCCCCAATCAGTGCAGCCTCGAATTCGAGGTGCGCAACCTTCCGGGCGACGACCTGGAGCAATTCCTCGACGGCATCCGTGAGCGCGCAGACGCGCTGGCTCTCGAGGCGCGCCTCGTGTCCCCCGTGGCGTCCATCGAGATCGAGACCCTGAACGTCTACCCGGGCCTCGACACCCACCCCAGCGCCGAAGCGGTGCGCTTGTTGCAGGCCTTCGCGCCGCCGGACACCGGCACCACAAAGGTGTCGTTCGGCACCGAGGGCGGTCTGTTCAATCAGCGCCTGAACGTGCCGGTGGTGGTCTGCGGGCCGGGTTCCATCGAGCAGGCACACAAGCCCGACGAATACGTCGAGGTCAGCCAGATGGACGCTGGCGAGCGTTTCCTCGGCGCGTTGCTGGGTTCGCTGAAAAGCTAGCCGCAGTCGCGTGGCGCTACGTTTCGAGCAGCGGATAACAATTCACAAGGAATCGGCAGCGCGGCGACCTCGTCGCGTTTGCCCAGCATGCTCCGGGAGTCTTCCGATGAAATCCCTTGATCGCCTGAGTTTCTCCGGCAAGTTCGCCCTGCTTGGAGCGCTGGCCCTGGTCCTGATCGGCGTGCCGACAGTGCTGTACGTGCTCTCCGCGCTGGAGAACGGTCGCCAGACCAACCAGGAGCTGCGCGGCATTGGCCCGGTTCAGCAACTGCTGAAGATGATCGAGCTCACCCAGCGGCATCGCGACCTGGCGTCGGCAGTGCTGGGTGGCTCGAGCGATCTGGAGGCGGCCCGGCAGACCACCCAGGATGAACTGGAAAGGGCCTTCGAGGCGAGTGAGCGGGCCCTGCACGAGGCGGAGGTCGAGCCGGAGCTTTTGGCCGCCTGGGGCAAGGTGCGTGAGCAATGGCATGCCCTGTCCAGGGAGGTGGGCCAGCGCACCCTTCAGGCCAGGCAGAGCCTGCAACGGCATTCGCAGCTTATTGCCTCCAGCCTGCTGATCGAGGATGCCTTGCTCGATCATTTCGAACTGGCTCTGGATCCGGTTCTGGAAACCTACTCGCTGATGAGCGCCGTGCTGATCGAAATGCCGCAAACCGCCGAGCTGTTCGGCCAGTTGCGAGGTTTCGGTGCTCTGTATTTGGTACAAGGGCGGATTCTGCCCGAGCAACAGGGCGCCCTGATGGGGCTGACGGCCCAGGCACTCGCCAGTTTCGAGAAGATGAATCGGGCCTTCGCCAAGGCCGCTACTGCCGATCCGGCGATCGCAGCCGCGCTGGAAGAGCCGCTCGTGGCACTCCGCCCACAGATCAAACAGGCCCTGGCATTGACCGACACGCAACTGATCTCGGCTCTCGAGATGGATCTCTCCAACGAGGGTGGTAGCGGTGGTTCCGGCTCGGCTGTATACGGCTTGAAGGTGGTCTATCCGGTTGCCGACTACCTGGCTGCATACGACCGGGCCACTGTCGCTCTGAATGCGGTTGGCGGCGTCGCGCAGGCGGAGCTCGAGAAGCGGGTCGCGGCGCGCCACGACGACAACCAGCGGAAGCTGTTGCTGATCTGTGGTGGGCTGCTGACGCTGCTACTGGTCGGGGGCGGACTGGTGGCGCTGATCGTGGCGCGTCTGCTCGGCCAATTGGGGATAGCCATCGGCGCTGCCGAACGAATCGCTCGCGGTGATCTGAGCGAACCGTTGCAGATCGACGGTAGCGATGAGGCGGCGCGTTTGCTGCAGGCGTTGGACCGCATGCAGGGCGATCTGCGTGGCACGGTGTGCCAGGTGGTGACCAGCGCCGAGCAGTTGGCGGCAGCGTCCGCAGTATTGAGCGAAGTGACGACCGAGGCTTCGACGGACCTGCAACGGCAGAGTGCCGAGCTCGATCAGGCGGCCAGCGCCGTGACAGAACTGACCAGTGCGGTAGAAGAGGTGGCACGCAATGCGGCATCTGCCTCGGAAGTTTCCCATAGCGCAGGCCAGTGTTCGCAGCAGGGTCGCCTGAGCGTCAGCCGCACGGCCGGCGCTATCGAGGTGTTGAACGGCGACATCCAGGAGACCGCAGGTGCACTTCAGGTGCTGGCCGGACGGATCGGCGAGATCGGTAGTGTGCTTGAAGTGATTCGGGGCGTCGCCGAGCAAACCAACCTGTTGGCCCTGAATGCGGCAATCGAGGCGGCTCGCGCTGGCGAGAGCGGTCGCGGTTTCGCGGTGGTCGCCGATGAAGTGCGCGCCCTGGCACAGCGGACAGGGGAGTCGACCCAGCAGATCGAGGCAATCATCGGCGCAGTGCAGCAGAGCAGCCAGGAGGCACTGCGTGCCATGCGCGGCAGTGAGAGTCGTACCCACGAAACCCTGGAGCTCGCCCGAACCGCAGGTGCAGCGCTGGATGCCATCGTCGAGGCGATCACCCAGATCAACGAGCGCAACCTGTGCATCGCCAGTGCCACCGAGCAGCAGTCGCAGGTGGCTCGCGAAGTGGATCGCAACCTGTCGAACATCCACGATGTTGCCCAGCGGGCCGCGGGTGGCGCAACGCTGACCCAGTCCTCCAGCGGGGAGCTGGCCGTCCTGGCGGCTGATCTGCGGGGCATGGTAGCGCGCTTCAAGGTCTGATCGCCGCATACGACAGAGCCTGCCGTCGGCAAGCGATTTTCAGCATCTGACGCTGCCTGGCTGGCGTCTTCGGCATCCTTATCTGTAACGCCTCCGTAGACTCGAAACCACTCTCGGAACAGGACTCGACCCATGCTCAAGACTCGATTGAAAGACCCAAGCTTGTTGGTAGAACACGCCTATGTCGACGGTCAGTGGATCGCCGCCGATGATGGGGCAACGCTGGATGTGATCAACCCGGCAACCGGGGAATGCCTGGCCCGTGTGCCGGCCCTGCAGGGCGCGGAGACCCGTCGCGCCATCGAAGCGGCCGAACGTGCCTGGCCGGCATGGCGGGCGCGTACTGCCGCCGAGCGTGCCGCGGTGCTGGAGCGCTGGTACCAGGCGATGATCGACAACCTCGAAGACCTGGCGTTGATCATGACGTGCGAACAGGGCAAACCTCTCAACGAAGCGCGTGGTGAAATCCGTTACGGCGCCAGCTTCGTCAAGTGGTTCGCCGAAGAAGCCCGACGTGTCTATGGCGAGACCATCCCGGCGCCGGGAAATGACCGCCGCCTGCTCACCTTGAAGCAACCGGTTGGCGTCTGCGCAGCCATCACCCCGTGGAACTTCCCGAACGCGATGATCACCCGCAAGTGTGCGCCGGCTCTCGCCGCTGGTTGCCCTGTGGTGGTCAAGCCTTCAGAGCTGACCCCACTGTCGGCGCTGGCGCTGGCGGTGCTCGCCGAGCGGGTCGGCATTCCGGCGGGGCTGTTCAACGTGCTCACCGGAATGCCGGTGGGCGTCGGCGAAGAGCTGACCAGCAATCCGACGGTACGCAAGATTTCCTTCACTGGCTCGACTGGAGTTGGCCGTCTGCTGATGCGCCAGAGCGCCGAGCACATCAAGCGGCTCAGTCTGGAGCTGGGGGGCAACGCGCCCTTTGTGGTGTTCGACGACGCCGACCTCGAGCAGGCGGTGGCCGGGGTCATGCAGAGCAAGTTCCGTAATGCCGGGCAGACCTGTGTGTGCGCCAACCGCATCCTGGTACAGGATGGTATCTACGATCGCTTCGCCGCGCGCCTGGTCGAGGAGGTCAGCAAGCTCAAGATCGGTAACGGCCTGGATGAAGGTGTGACCATCGGTCCGCTCATCAACGCCGCGGCGGTCGAGAAAGTCGCCCAGCACATCGACGACGCCTTGGGCAAGGGTGCAAAACTGCTTTGCGGCGGTATTCCCGCCGGTGATAGCCAGTTCGTCCGGCCCACAGTGCTGGCCGCCGCGCACCCCGAGATGCGCTTGGCCAACGAGGAAACCTTTGGGCCGGTCGCACCGCTGATGCGCTTCAGTGACGAGTCCGAGGCCCTGGCCATTGCCAATGCCACGCCCTATGGGTTGGGGGCCTACTACTTCACTCAGGACCTGCGTCGCTCCTGGCGCTTCGGTGAGGCGCTGGAGTTCGGCATGATTGGCCTGAATACCGGGTTGATTTCCATGGAGGTAGCACCCTTCGGCGGAATGAAGCAGTCGGGTTTGGGGCGCGAGGGCTCCAAGTACGGCCTGGACGAGTACCTGGAGATCAAGGCCTTCCACATTGGTGGTCTGTTGGGCGGTCAAGGGATTTGAGGGGTTAGTGAGATGAGTAAAACGTTCAAGATCGCCGCCATCCCGGGCGACGGCATCGGCAACGAAGTTCTCCCCGAAGGCCTGCGCGTGGTCGAAGCGGCCGCGCGCAAGTGGGGCCTGGACCTTTCCTTCGAGACCATCGAGTGGGCCAGCTGCGACTACTACCTGCAGCACGGCAAGATGATGCCGGACGACTGGTTCCAGCAGCTCCAGGGCTTCGACGCCCTTTACTTCGGCGCCGTGGGCTGGCCGGACAAGGTGCCCGACCATATCTCCCTGTGGGGCTCGCTGCTGAAGTTCCGCCGCGAGTTCGACCAGTACGTGAACATCCGCCCGGTGCGCCTGTTCCCCGGCGTGCCGTGCCCCCTGGCCGGGCGCAAGCCGGGCGATATCGACTTCGTGGTGATCCGTGAGAACACCGAGGGCGAGTACTCCTCCCTGGGGGGGCGCATGTTCGAGGGCACCGAGCACGAATTCGTGCTGCAGGAGTCGGTCTTCACCCGTCGTGGCGTCGACCGCATCCTCAAGTACGCCTTCGACCTGGCCCAGACCCGCGAGCGCAAGCAGGTGACCGCCGCCACCAAGTCCAACGGCATGGCGGTGAGCATGCCTTACTGGGACGAGCGGGTCGCTGCGATGGCGGAGAAGTACCCGGAAATCAAATGGGACAAGCAGCACATCGACATCCTCTGTGCGCGCTTCGTGCTGCAACCGGATCGCTTCGACGTGGTGGTGGCCTCGAACCTGTTCGGCGACATCCTCTCCGACCTCGGCCCGGCCTGCGCCGGCACCATCGGCATCGCGCCCTCGGCCAACCTCAACCCGGAGCGCAACTTCCCGTCGCTGTTCGAGCCGGTGCACGGATCGGCGCCGGACATCTACGGCCGGAATATCGCCAACCCCATCGCCATGATCTGGTCCGGGGCCCTGATGCTGGACTTCCTCGGCAACGGCGACGAGCGCTACAAGGCCGCCCACGACGGCATCCTGCGCGCCATCGAGCAGGTGATTGCCGAAGGCCGCGTGACCCCTGACCTGGGCGGCAAGGCGTCGACCCAGGACGTGGGCAAGGCCATCGCCGACGCGCTCTAGTCGAGTATCGACGACGGATCGCCGCAAACCTTCCAAAACGCTGTGCGTCACCCTTTTTGCCCGCTCACACTGCGGGCTTTTTTTTTGCGACAACGTAGCTTGAAGGAGTCCAGGCATGCGTCGGCTGCTGCCATTGTCATTGGCGTTCGCTCTGCACGCTACGAGCTGGGCCAACTCGGCGATTGATGTGGTCATCCTTTGCGACGCCGGCTATCCGCCCTACAGCTATGCTGAGGGCGGCGAAGCGAAGGGAATTTACACGGATATTCTGCGCGAGGCCTTTCTTCGTATGCCGGACTATCGCGTGGAAGTTCGTCCAGTGGCTTGGGCCCGTGGACTGGCGGAATTGGCCAGTGGAAAGGCCTTTGCCCTTTTTCCTCCCTATTACCGGCCACGCGAGCGACCATGGATGGACTATTCGAGGCCCTTAGTAATGGAGAGTGTCGCTGTCTTCGTGCGCGCCGAGTTGGTTCGCGAACTCCCGGTTGAAGACTTTCCGTATGGTTATGGTGGTCTTCGCGTCGGCGTTAACCGGGGATTCAGAAGCATTGTTGATCCCGACTACCAGACCATGGTGGAGAGCGGTGTATTGCGCGAGAGCTACGCCAACGATAACCGCACGAACTTGCTCAAGCTCTACCGTCGGCGAATAGATGTCTACATTAATGATCGCCGCGCAGTGCTCTGGCAGTTGAGCAAGATGCAGCGTGAAGGGGTCTTTGCGGCAGACGAATTGGACTGGTTGGTCGAGGGGCCTTGGTTGTCCGGCGAGGCTGGATATCTTGGTTACACTCGCGTTAATACCTCTTCTTATCCGTACAAAGATGCATTCAAACAGCGCCTCGACCAAATCTTGGTAGCGCTGGAACGCGACGGCACTGTCTATCGAATAGTGAAGGGATATGATCTGGATGCTGCGTTGTTTGTTCGACGCACGAAAGATGGTCTGAGATAGCGACCTATGTCTGACTGATAAAAATGGCGCTGGTGAGGTGCCATGAGCCCAAAGGCGCATTGAAAAGGACCTGCTGAAAGGAAAGCAGTCTCGGGGAAGTTCAAGACGGCAGTCGTGATTACAGAATGCTCATCGGGTACTCGATGATCAGGTGTGCCTCGTCGAGATCGCTGTCGAACGAGGTGGAGCGGTGGGTGGCTTGTCGTACGCGGAAGGGCAGGTTCTTGGCCGCCCCTGACTGGATCACATACTTGGTTTCCAGGTTGCGTTCCCAAAGCTTCTCGTCATCTACGCCAGTGCGGAAGGAGCTGCCGGTCGGATCGGCCTTGGTGAAATCGATCTGGTCACCTTTCATGTTGCGCGTCATGAAGTTCAAGTCCGGTTCTCCGAAAGCAGCCGAGCCCGTGACGCTTGACGGCAGCGCAGGAGAACCGCACCGGTTCTGGTGTGGAAGCGACTGTATGTCGTCCGCCGCCGTAAGGCCGCGGTTTGGCCTATGGCATTTGCGCGCTACCAGTTGCGGGTGCGGGGTGCTTTATTGCAGCGGCGAAGAGACTCGACAAGAGAGAGGGACATTCGGCGTATTCGAGAACTCGGCGAAAATGGCCCAGATTTGCTGCCCCAATCTGGCTGGTTCCCGGCAGCAAACGCTGGGTGGGTGGCTGCTTCAGTAGCCACGTGTGCGGTCGATCAGCCCGAGCATTGGTTCGCCACGCTGGTGCCGGCGGATGTTCTCCAGCAGCACACTGAAGGCGCTGTCCGGCTGGGTCATTGCGGCAATGTGCGGCGTCAGCAGGATCTGCGGATGATTCCAGAACGAGTGCTCCGTGGCCGCAGGTTCCTCCTGCAGGACATCCAGCACTGCGGCGCTGAGCTGGCCGCTGGCCAGAGCGTCGAGCAGGTCCTGCTCGACCAGATGGCCGCCGCGGCCAATGTTGATCAGCGCGGCACCGCGCGGCAATTGGTCAAACAACTCACGGTCGAGGATGCCTTGCGTCTCTGCGGTCAGCGGTAGGACACACAGCAGAATGTCGCACTGGGCGAGGAACTCCGGCAGTTGCCCGGCACCTGCGTAGCAGTCGACGCCGTCGATATGCTGCTCGCTGCGTGCCCAGCCGGACAGGGCGAAACCGAAGCCACGGAGGCTGGCGAGAATTGCCTTCGCCTGCTCGCCGAGCCCCATGACGCCGATGCGCCGCCGCGGTGCAGGCACCAGTCGATGCGCCTGCCAACGCCGTTCAACCTGTTGTTGGCGGTAGTGCAACATATCGCGATGTAGGCTGAGCACCGCCCAGCAGGCGTATTCGCACATGCCCTGGGTGATGCCAGGGTCGAGTAGGCGCACTACCGGGAGATCTTCGGGCAAGCGAGCGAGATCCAGCTGATCGACCCCCGCCGACAGGGCGAACAGCACTTCGAGATTCGGCAGCAGCGTGGCGATGTTCTCTGGCACCTGCCAGGCAGCGAGGTAGCGGATATCCGCGGATTCACCGAGCTCCGGCCAGGCGCGCCATTCGATATCCGGCGCCTGTTCGGCGAATAGTGCCTGCCAACGCTCGCCGCGTACCGGGTCTGCTTTATAGAGAAGGGACATGGGTGATTCCTGATAGAGGAGGGGAAACGCCATGATGCCGACGGGGCGGCGCAGGATCTGTCGAATCGGTGTGGCCGAACAGCCGCTGTTGCTCTATCCGTCATGAGCCCCGGCAGTTTCCACGGCCTAAAGGATTCTGCCGTTTGCGTGGGTTAAAACAGTCGATCTGCGCGCATGGGCGGGCAAGTTCGGCGTAGATCATTTTGCCAAAGGCTTAACCTGATCAAAGTCGCAGCCAACGACCGGCTGCCGAGTTCTTATTGGGAGAAGCCATGAACAGCAAATGTGAAGAAACCCCTTATTTCCTCGGTCAGCGTGACCAGTTCGTGCCACGCGGCCTGGTAACCGCCCACCCGCTGGTGATCGACCGCGCGCTGGGTGCGGAGATGTGGGATGTCGAAGGGAAGCGTTACCTGGACTTCGTCGGCGGGATCGGCGTGCTGAATATCGGCCATAACCACCCTAGCGTAGTGGCAGCGGTCCAGGCGCAGCTGCAGAAGCTCTCCCATGCCTGCTTCCAGGTCGTGAACTACCGTCCCTATCTCGACCTGGTTCAAAAGCTTTGCAAGCTGGTGGGCGGTGAAGAGGCTTACAAGGCAGCGCTGTTCACCTCCGGTGCAGAGGCCGTCGAGAACGCGGTGAAGATTGCCCGGGCTTATACCAATCGCCCTGCGGTGATTGCCTTCCGCGGTGGTTTCCACGGCCGTACCCTGCTCGGCAGCACGCTGACCGGGATGAGCCAACCCTACAAGCAGAACTTCGGTATGGCGCCGGAGGTTTTCCATACCCCTTATCCGAACGCCTATCGCGGGTTCACTGCTGAGATGGCTCTGCAGGCGTTGAAAGAGCTCCTGGCCACCCAGGTCGCGCCGGAGCGAGTCGCAGCGATCATTATTGAACCGGTGCAGGGTGACGGTGGCTTCCTGTCCGCGCCGGCGGAGTTCCTCCAGGCGCTGCGTGGGCTGACCGAGCAGCACGGCATCGTGCTTATTCTCGACGAGGTGCAAACCGGCTTCGGTCGGACCGGCAAGTGGTTTGGCTTCCAGCACGCCGGCATCCAGCCGGACCTGGTTACCGTCGCCAAGAGCCTGGCCGGTGGTTTGCCGATTTCTGGTGTCGTCGGCCGTGCCGAAATCATGGACGGGCCGGCCCCCGGTGGCTTGGGCGGCACCTACGGCGGTAACGCACTGGGTTGCGCGGCTGCTCTGGCTGTGATCGACACATACGAGCGCGATCAGCTGCCGGCGCGCGGAGAGCAACTTGGTGCGCGTCTGCGCAAAGGTCTGTTGGGCCTTCAGGTGCGATACCCGCAAATCGGTGATGTGCGCGGCACTGGCTTCATGCTTGCCATCGAGTTGGTCAAGGACGACGCGGCACGAAGCCCTGACGCCGAACTCACCCAGCAGTTGATCGACGAAGCGCGCTCCGGTGGCCTGCTGGTCATCAAGTGCGGTGTGTACCGTAACGTCATGCGCTTCCTGGCACCGCTGGTTGTTGAAGAAGAGCAGATCGACGAGGCTCTAGATATTCTCGAGGCGGCGCTGGCGCGCGTGCTAGGTTGAGTTATGCCCTCGCGCAGCGCACTTCCGAGTGCGCTGTCGCGGGTTTCTTCTTTTGACAAGGATCGGTCGATCGCAAATCTGGAGGCTTTATCCGCCATGGACCTGACTGATTTCCGTGCCCTGCTGATCGACTGCGACGACGTGCTCGTTGACCGTGACTCAAGCGTCTGGACAGCTTTGCAACCGCTGGTACAGAGCTTGAGTCGGGGTCTCGACAGAGACGAGGTGCTTGCTGAGTATCACGAAGCGGTGCGCTCACTTCAGCCGCGTTATGACGAGCTGGGATTCAGCGGACTCCTGTGCTTTGCCTACCGCCGTATGGCAGAGCGGCTCGGGGTGGAGGCCAGTTGGGAGGAGGGCATGCGCTTTGCACGTTCTGCGGCCAGTTGGGTGCTGTTCGAGGACGCCCCAGGGGCGATGCTGTACCTGCGCAAGTTCTATCGGTTGCTGGTGTGCGTTGATCGCGACATGGAGGACCGTGAACAGCTTTGCGAGCGTTTGGGGATTTCCTTCGAAGATTTGTTGCCCCGATCAAACAGCGCCTTGGAGAATCGCGCCTGGCTACGGGCCAACGGCCTTGAGCCGAATGATGTCCTGCATATCTGTCGACCGCCGGCTGAATCGCTGGGGGTAGGAGCTGTTTGTCTGATCTACAGAGATGGAATTCAGCGTGAAACAGGTTGCCCGGCTGCTTTTTGCATCAGCAGCATGGCTAACCTTGTTGCCAAGCATCAAATGTTCTTGCGTCGGTGATTCTGCTAAAAAAGAAATAACATCTGCAGGCAGTTAGAGGCACGCAATGGAAGGTTTAGTCAAACTGGACCGAATTGATATCAACATCCTGGTTGAGCTGCAGAAAGACGGTCGCATGACCAACGTATGCCTTGCCGATGCAGTGGGCCTGTCTGCCAGTCCTTGCCTGCAACGGGTAAAGCGCCTGGAGGCAGCGGGCTTCATTTGCGGCTATCGGGCCCAACTCAATCTGACCAAGATCACCGAGTCGGTGACTGTGTTCACTGAGATCACTCTCAGCGACCACAAGCGCGAGGACTTCGCCAAATTCGAGTCAAACATCCGCCAGGTAGATGAAGTGCTGGAATGCCATTTGATCAGTGGCGGCTACGATTACCTGCTTCGCTTCATGACCCGCAGCATCCAGCACTACCAGGAAGTGATGGAGGGGCTACTGGACAAGAATATCGGCATTGCGAAGTACTTCAGCTACATCGTTATCAAGTCGCCGGTGCTCAAGGATGGCGTGCCGCTGCGCAAGCTGCTGAGTCACCACTGACCGGCGGCCGCCGGCTCGCGCCGGACCTTCAGTCCGTGTAGCGTTGGACGATCCGTTCAATCTCCCCTGAGCGGCGCATCGCGTCGAGTGCCCTGTCCAGTTGCGTGGCGAAGTCTTCCTTGAATGGGAAGCGGTCTTGGTCACGGTTGGTGTAGCCGACGTGTGCAGTATCCTTGTTGAGGATCGGTCCTTCGGTAATGGGCTCGTCCCTCGCCTCGTCGTAATCGCCGCTGCGCTTGAGCTCAGCCAACGCGTTGAGAGTGGATATGCGGTCAAATGCGAAGCAATCGATCCGCCCGCGGAGCATCTTGAGCAGGTTGGAACGTGTTCCTGGAGCCTCCTCGATCTTGATCATATTGTTCGATTTCGCTTGCCAGAACGCCGTACCAGCCGAGAGCGAGCCCAAGTTGACGCCGAAGCGCAGCCCCTGAAAGTCCTCGGGCCAGCGTTGGCGTGGGCGCTTGGCAAGCACCGATTGGCGGCAGAATACCGCCACCCGTTCTTCCAGGAGTGGGCTGGAATAGCGGCCGATGAAAGGGCGCTCCTGGGGGCGGTAGGCGGGCGGTACCACTGCAAGTGCTCGACCGGATTCGACCTCGGCCAGCGCGCGACGCCATCGCGTAGGTTTGAGCTTCAAGCGGTAGCCCTGCAGCTGCGCCTCGGCCGCGCGGAGAATGTCGGGGTATATACCGGTGGCCGTTCCATCGGCCGCCCGGTATGCGTAGGGCGGGTAGTTCTCGTCGACCAGCAGCGTGACCAAGGTCTCGCCCGGGGCAGAAAAGGTTGTCGCGCTCAGTAACACCCCCAGCCACCAGGGCATGGTTAGCCTGTGGCGTAGGTAGTCGAGCATCACTGACCCTCCGAGACATCACATGGTCCACCTCGATGGTCCAAGGCGCAGCGATTGATGTCGGGCCGTTGGCGTTAAGAGGAGTAGGGCGTCACGCACCCTACTCGCTTACTGGTCTTGCTGTCGTGTTCAGTAAGTGTAGGTGAAGCCCGCCTGTACGGTTCGCGGCGTGCCGGGGTAGGCGTAGTTGAGGTATGCCCCTTCCTCGTATTCCTCGTCGAAGAGGTTTTTCAAGTCGAGGTTCAGGCGCAGATGCTCGTTCACCTGGTAGTAGCTGAGCAGATCGACGACGGTGTAGTCCTGCATTTCGAACGAATCCGGCAAGGTCTTGCCGGCGCGGTCGTCGACGTACTTCACGCCCATGCCAAGTCCCAGGCCTTTCGTGAGGCCGTTCTGGAATTCGTAGACGTTCAGCAGGCTGAAGCTATTGCGGGGAACGTTGGCCAGGCGAGTGCCGTCGGGAACAGTGCTGTCCTTGGTGACCTCGGCATCGACGTATGCGTAGCCGCCGATATTGCTGCGCAATCTGGAATGTCTGCGCCAACCTGTTTGTGGGATAAGGCACACGCTCAAGTTGTCCCTTCAATTGGAGAACCCCTTATCCCGGACGTTGCAGACATCTTCTAGCAACTGGAAAGGGCGGAAGCGGGCTTCGGTGAGCGACTGCTATTGGCCGATTCTGTTGAAAAAGGCGGTTCTGCGGCAGCCAGTCGGCCGGGTGCGCCAGCTTTCGAAGTGGCTGCAAGCCACTTCAAGTTGCCTTTCGGCGTTTCACTGGCGTCCGGGCTCAGGTTTGAGGGTTAATTCGAGGGTTTCTGCTCGCCGCAGGCGGACCTATCCCGTGAGCGGTGGCCCGTGCGGCATGAGCTTGGCCATGCGTCGCAGGTTCTGCACCGTCGCGGCCAGGGTGAATTCGTCAGTGGCGCCCGTCAGGCCGCGCAGCCGTAAGCGGTCGAGTTTCATGATCCGTTTGAGGTGGGCGAAGAGCATCTCCACCTTCTTGCGCTCGCAGCGGGAGCGGAGGTACTCCGGCGTCTTGGCGATGCGTCGCGCCACGTCGCGGGCAGCTTCATGGGGGCTGCGGACGATCTTGCGGTTCGGCGTATTGGGGCAGCACTTGGCTTTCAGTGGGCAGGTGGCGCAGTCGGCTTGGCTGGAGCGGTAGATGATGGTGTTGGCCTTGGTCACCCGCGTTCTTGGTTGAGTGACGGCGCGCCATTCACTGCGTAGGGGCTTGCCGGTGGGGCAGCGGTATTCATTGGCCTCCTGATTCCAGTGAAAGTCGTTGCTGGAGAGGCTGTCGTCCTTGCGCTCGGTCTTGTCCCACACCGGCACATGCGGCTCGATGTTCTTTTCCTCGACCATCCAGGCCAGCATCGGGGCGGTGCCATAAGCGGTATCGCCGAAGCCTTCACCCTTGACCAAGCCGGCCGCCATGCAGCGCCGCAGCACCTCATTGAATAACCAGCGGAACAGGCCGCTGTCACGGAAACGGCCGTGGCGATTCTTCGAGAAGGTCGAGTGATTGGGCACTTCGTCTTCCAGGCCCAGCCGGCAGAACCAGCGATAGGCCAGGTTGAGATGCACCTCTTCGCACAACCGCCGCTCGGAACGGATGCCGTAGCAGTAGCCGACGACCAGCATGCGCACCATCAACTCCGGATCAATCGAGGGGCGCCCAATGTGGCTGTAGAAGTCGGCCAGGTGGGCGAGCAGATCGCTGAGATCCAGGCACTGGTCGATGTTGCGCAGGAGGTGTTGCGGCGGGACGTGCTCTTCCAGATTGAACGCGTAGAACAGGCGCGCTTGTCCCCCCGGTAACCGCCCCATCATGCTGTCTGCCCCCATGCTCGCTGAGCGCGTGATTTTGCCGGCGGCAGGGGGCGGCAGCTACCGGCCGATTTTGTTGAAAAAGTCGGTGTCGGCCAGAGTCGCCTGTCCATAGGCCCAAAAGCGGCTGATTTGCGCGTTGCTACGTGAAATTCAAGACAGTTCTACCCCGGAAATGGCTCAGATTTCAGCGTAAGCAATGCACTTTTGTGGGCAGAAATCTCGAAAGGAGTTTTTAAACAGAATCGGCCAATAGCAGTCCTTCGCTACCGGCTCCTTCCGGCCATTAAGCGGACCTTTCCTATGATGGAAATGCGCAGTCCGATGAGAGCCCTTGGCTTAGGTTGGAAACGCAACCAGGGGTAGGTGGGTGAGTAGCAGCCTGGATAGGCATTCGGATAGATTAGACCAATTGCCTCCATAACTGCCCTGCCACGTGGACGACTGGGCACACTAGGACGCAGGGGCCTTATGGAGCGACGGGGTTGTGTTGCCCGATCTTGACTCGGTTAACACGGCCAGCGTTTCAGCGTCTTGCGCTGAAACCGTTGCGCGTTCCCTTATCGGCCACTCTTGGTCCTTGATCCATATGAGCGGGATATGAAAAAGCGCCTTCCACCATTGAACTGGCTGCGTGCCTTTGAGGCGTCTGCCCGCCTTCTGAACTTCACGCACGCAGCCCAGGAGCTGAACCTCACCCAGGCTGCTATCAGTCAACAGCTGAAGGCGCTGGAGTCGCAATTGGGCACCGCGCTGTTTAAACGCCTGCCGCGCGGGCTGGAGCTGACTGAAGCCGGCATGTCTTACTTTCCGGTGGTAAGAGAGTCGGTTGAACGCCTGGCCGCAGCGACTGACGAAATCTTTGGCCAGGGGCATCGCAGCGCCCTGATAGTGCGGACAAGCCTGGTCTTTTTCACGCACTGGCTGGCAATGCGGTTACCGCGTTTCCGAGCTCTGCATCCTCAGGTCAATCTTCGTATTGCCAGCAACATCTGGGTTGACGACTCTGACTCGGATGCAGATCTGGATATCCGTTATGGGCAGGGGCGTTGGCCTGGCCTGAAGGCGGAGCGCCTGACCTGGGACACCTTGCAACCGGTGTGTTCGCCCAGCCTGCCTACGCCTGAGAGGCCGCTGAGCCGCCCTCTCGACCTAAACCGGCACGAATTACTGCATGTTCTTGGCTATGAGGAAGGCTGGGGATACTGGCTGAAGAAGAATCGCGCAGAGAGTGTGGATTCATCGCAGGGGCTGCAGTTCGATACGCTGATCTCCGCACTTGAGGTGGCCGAATTGGGGCAGGGTGTGGCATTGGCGCGTTCGTCCCTGGTACGCCATCTGTTAGACAGCGGTCGGCTCATTGCACCCTTAGCAAATACGGTGGCCACCCAGGAAGCGTTCTATCTCGTGTATGCCCCGCACAGCATGGTAAACCCCGACGCAGCGGCGTTTGCCGAATGGTTGTGCCAAGAGGCTTTGGCGTTTCGTGACGAAGCCTCGTCCGGGAGTGCGGAAGACTGCTAGCGATAAGCTGTTGCGCGTAACCATAAAAAAAATGGCCCCATAGGGCCATTTTTTATTGCTTTTCCCAGTCGGGCGTTTTTCTGAAAGTAGCGTCCAGATCGCAAGCCAACGGTCCTGTTCAGCAGGCCGGGGGACCGGTTAAAGCAAGGTATCGACAACAACAATTAACCGGGCACGGCCGTATCTGGCTGGCTCGGCGCTAGACAGGGTTACCTCATGGGAAACGCTAAGCAACTGCCCCTGCAGGGCGTCAATGTTATCGACTTCGGCCAGTACATCGCCGGTCCCGCGGTAGCGATGATCCTCGCCGATCTCGGTGCCACCGTCATTCACATCGATCCCCCAACGGGCCCGCTTTGGGACAGTCCGGCCAACGCCACACTCAACCGCAACAAGCTGTGCATGCGCTTGGATCTGAAGAGTGCCGATGGACTGCGCCAGGCACGCGAACTGGTAGCGAAGGCGGATGTGGTGATCGAAAACTTCCGCCCGGGTGTGATGGCAGGCCTAGGCCTGAATTTCTCTGAGCTGCGGCGTAGCCGCCCGGAACTGATCACACTTTCCATCCCCGGTTTCGCCAGCAACGATGAGTTGCGTCGTGAGTGGCGCGCCACCGAGGCAGTAATCGCGTCAGCCTCTGGCGTGTTCACCGACATGGGCCAGAATCGGGTGCTGATGGGGATCAACCCAAGCTTCTCTCCGCTGCCGTTGGCCTCCGCCTACGGCACCATGCTCGCAGTGTCGGCCGTGGTATTGGCTCTGCAGGCGCGCGAAAAAAGTGGCGTAGGTGATGAGATTGAAGTGCCGCTTTCCTCGGCGGTGATGGAAGGGCTTTCTTACAACTCCATCAAGATCGACGGCTATCCGCTGCGATACAAGACCTTGCGCGAGAAGGAGAGCGAGCGGCGCAGGGCGGAGAACCTGCCGATGAACCTCAGCTATGAGGAGCTGCAGGAGTACCTGGATCCCTTCTATCGCACCTACGAATGCGCCGATGGCCGCAAGTTCTATGCGGTCTGTCCTTCGCACCGAGATCATGCCAAGCGCTGCCTGCAGGCAATGGGGCTGTACGAGGAAATGCTCGCCGCTGGCCTGCCCAAGGTGGACAACCCGTACCTGCCGATCGATCAGTGGGAAGGCGATGCTTCCCTAGGTGTCTACCCGCTGCCCGCAGATTGGGCCGCGCGTATCTCCGCACGGATGAAGGAAGTGTTCCTCACGAAGACTGCTGCCGAGTGGGAAGTGATCTTCGGCGAGGGGCGATTCCCTGGGGCTCCACACCGTTCCACTCAGGAATGGCTACACGACGAGCACTCCAACACTGCTGGTCTGGTAGTCGAGGTGACGGACCGCGAGTACGGGCTAATGAAACAACCAGGGCCGGTGGCATGGTTGGAAGGCTGTGCAGAACCGATGCTCAAGCCGGTTTCCCGGCGTGACGTTACTTTCGATGAGGCGCTGGCAACGCTGCAGGAACGTCCGACCCCGACCCTGCCGGCACCGAAATTGGACGGTCAGAGTGGTTGGCTGGACGGTGTGAAGATCCTCGACCTTACCAACGTCATCGCCGGTCCGCACTCCACCTCGTTCCTCGGCCGCTTCGGCGCAGATGTCATCAAGCTTGATCCGGCAGTGCCCAACTACGATCCGTGGAACACAGTCGTCTTCGGCCTGTCCTCCGCACGCGGCAAGGAAAGCATCCTGGTCGACCTCAACACCGTTGCCGGTCGCGAGGTGTTCAACCGCCTGGTTCGCGAAGTGGACGTAATTGTGATGAACGCCCCGGATCGTCAGTTGGCCCCGCTGGGCCTGGACGAGGCCAGCCTGCAGGCGGTCAATCCTGGTGTGATCTTCTGCCAGCTCGATTGCTTCGGTGGCCCGCGCCGTGGACCGCGTACCGACTACCTGGGCTACGACGATCTGATCCAGGCCACCACCGGCATCATGCTGCGCTTTGGCGGCGGCATGCAGACCCCAGAAGAACACGCCCACGTCGGTACCATCGATGTGATGTGCGGCTTCGCTGCAGCCCTGGGTGTGGCCACTGCGCTGTATCGTAAGCATCGCTCCGGCGAAGCCCACCGTGCGCGCACCTCTCTGGCGGCACTGGGTAACCTGGTCCAGATACCGTTCTGCTACGACTACGCAGGTCGCGGCCCCTTCGATGAACCTTCTGGTCGTGACGCCGTAGGTTACAGCGAGCTGTCGCGCTTCTACCGCACGGCAGACGGCTGGATCTACCTGGATGCTGACGAGAGTGACCTGGACAAGTTCGGTGCTATTGCCGAACTGGCAGGAGTGGCTTCGGCGACCGATCGTGAGGCCTTCCTTGGCCAAGCCATCGGCCGCATGTCCAGTGCAACGCTGCAAGAGCGTCTGCAAGCGGCCAACATCGCTGCTGCGGTGCCGGACAACATTGACAATCTGCGTCAACGTTATAGCCGCGCAGCCGATGGTCAGCCGGGCACGAGCATCGGCAGCTACGCCTTCAGCGTGTATGGCGATCATCCCAGCGGCCATCGGATTACGCAGCTCGACCCTTACGCGATTCGCCCGCGCGTCTCGCGCATTCGCGCCCTTCCGCCGGCAGAGAAGTTTGGTGCCTCTACCCGCAGGGTTCTTGAACGACTGGGTTACAGCGCTGAGCAGATTCGCACGCTGCTGGATATCGGAGCGATCAGCGAAAGCTGGAGTGACGAGTACCTGCCTACCTAACCGGTAGGACCACCCAGTACGCGGTTCAGGCCTATTCCTCGTATCGGGTCTGAACCGCCCCAGGATGCCCTCACCCTCTCTAAGAACGAGCGTCGAAGCCCGCTCGCGGGCTCGCTCATGCCGCGAAAAGAGATTTCATCATGACTTACTCAAGCATTCTCCCCCGCGTTCTGCAGACCGGAGCCGGGGCCAGCCTGCAGATCCCGCAGATCCTCGCCAGCCTGGGATGCATGCGCCCGCTGATCATTACCGACCGCATGATGGTTGAACTGGGCTACGCCGGGCGCATTCAAAATGCCCTCGCCGATACCGGTCTGTATGCAGACGTCTTCTCCGATACCGTACCTGAACCCACGGTTGCCTCAATCCAGGCAGGTGTCGAAACCGCTCGGAGTGGTGGCTACGACAGCATCATCGCACTGGGCGGCGGTAGCCCGATCGATAGTGCCAAGGCCATCGGCATCCTCGCCAAGCACGGTGGCGAAATGCGCGACTACAAGTTCCCGCGCAACGTCACCGAGGCCGGTCTGCCGATCATCGCCATTCCAACCACTGCCGGCACCGGTTCGGAAGTGACTCGCTTCACCATCATCACCGACGAGAAAAGCGACGAGAAGATGCTCTGCGTCGGGGCAGGCTTCATGCCCGTGGCCGCACTGGTGGACTTCGAGCTGACCCTGAGCTTGCCTCCGAGGGTCACTGCCGATACCGGAATCGATGCGCTGACCCATGCCATCGAGGCCTATGTCAGCAAGAAGGCGAACCTGTTCAGCGATGCACAGGCGCTGGCCGCAATGCGTCTGATCGGACCGAACCTGCGTCGGGTCTATGCAAAGGGTGATGATCGCGCGGCACGTGAAGCGGTGATGCTGGGTTCGACCCTGGCGGGTTTGGCGTTCTCGGCCGCCTCGGTCGCTTTGGTGCATGGAATGAGCCGCCCGATCGGCGCGTTCTTCCATGTGCCGCATGGCCTTTCGAACGCCATGCTGCTGCCTGCTGTTACTGCGTTCTCCATCCCCTCGGCCCGGGATCGCTACGCCGACTGTGCGCGAGCGATGGGGGTAGCTACCGCCTCAGACAGCGACAACATCGCTGTTGAGAAGCTCCTCGCTGAACTGGAGGCGATCAACGCTGAGTTGAACGTGCCAACACCGGCGCAGTTCGGCATCGATCGTAATCAGTTCTTTGAGCTCATGCCGACCATGGCTCGTCAGGCGCTGGCCTCCGGCTCGCCTGGCAATAACCCGCGCGTACCAAGCGAGGCCGAGATGGTCGAGCTGTACCGCAGCCTCTGGTAAGTCCTTTCGCCCTTTTCGAACCTGTCTGAACATACGAGGAATCCGCTCATGAACACTGTAGGCCACCTGATCAACGGCCAGATCACAACTGCCGCCAAGCGCACCCAGGATGTCTTCAACCCGGCTACTGGTGAAGTTTCCCGCCAGGTCGCACTGGCCACCGCCCAGACCGTGGATTGTGCGATTGCCGCGGCTGAAGCAGCCTTCCCGGCCTGGCGCGATACGCCGCCGATCAAACGTGCCCGAGTGATGTTCCGCTTCAAGGAACTGTTGGAGAAGAACGCCGACACCATCTGCCAGATGATTGGTGAGGAGCACGGCAAGATCTCCCATGACGCCGCCGGTGAGCTGCAGCGCGGCATCGAGAACGTCGAATACGCCTGTGGCATCGCCGAGCTTCTCAAGGGGGAACACAGCAAGAACGTTGGACCGAACATTGACTCCTGGAGCGAGTTCCAGCCGTTGGGCGTGGTGGCCGGCATCACCCCGTTCAACTTCCCGGTGATGGTGCCGCTGTGGATGTTCCCGATGGCGATTGCCAGCGGCAACTGCTTCATCCTCAAGCCTTCCGAGCGCGATCCGAGCTCCACCCTGTTCATTGCCCAGCTGCTGCAAGAAGCGGGTCTGCCCAATGGTGTGCTGAACGTGGTGAACGGTGACAAGGAAGCGGTGGACATCCTCCTGCGCGACCCTCGCGTTCAGGCGGTGAGTTTTGTCGGTTCGACTCCGGTGGCCGAGTACATCTATTCCACCGCGACTGCCCATGGCAAACGTTGCCAAGCGCTGGGTGGTGCCAAGAACCACGCCATCGTGATGCCCGACGCAGACATGGACAACGCTGTTAACCAACTGCTCGGGGCAGCCTTCGGCTCTTCCGGCGAGCGCTGCATGGCCTTGTCGGTCGCCGTGGCGGTGGGTGATGCAGCTGCGGATGCGCTGGTCGAGAAAATGCAGGCGGCCATGCAGAACCTGAAAGTCGGCGTCTACACCGACAGCAAGAACGATTTCGGTCCTGTTATCACCCGCCAGCATCAGCAGAAGGTGATTGGCTACATCGACAGCGCGGAAGAGCAGGGCGCCACTGTTGTGGTCGACGGTCGTCAGCCCTGTGTCGAAGGCTACGAGAACGGTTTCTTCGTGGGCGGCACTCTGATCGATCGGGTGACGCCGGAAATGGTCAGCTACAAGGAAGAGATCTTTGGCCCCGTGCTGCAGGTTGTTCGCGTCAACAGCATGCAAGAAGCCATGGCGCTGATCGACAACCACGAGTACGGCAACGGCACCTGCATCTTCACCCGCGACGGTGAAGCCGCTCGGTACTTCTCCGACAACATCAAGGTCGGCATGGTCGGTATCAACGTCCCGCTGCCGGTGCCGGTGGCTTACCACAGCTTCGGTGGCTGGAAGCGTTCGTTGTTCGGCGACCTGCACGCCTATGGCCCGGATGCAGTTCGTTTCTATACCCGCCGTAAGACCGTGACCCAGCGTTGGCCGTCGTCCGGTGTGCGTGAAGGCGTCGAGTTCTCCATGCCGACGATGAAGTAAGGCACGGCACCAAGGCAGGGGCTGCCCAATCACCCTTGCCTTGGTGACCTTGTGTCACCCGATTCAAGTTTCACCTTATAAGAACAATGGAAAGGTTGTAATGCTTGATTCCACCTCGAAAAGCTCTGCATCTCTCAAGAGCAGGATGGATGTACCACTCATTCTGTTCAGCATCCTGGTAATCGGTTTGAGCGTCGCGGGCCTGATGCTCTTCCCCCAACAGTCACTGATCCTCGCGGACAAGGCTTTCGTCTCGACGACCAGTCTTTTCGGCTCCACCGTTCAAATGGTCGGCTTCCTCTGCGTGCTGCTCATCGCCTGGATTGCGTGCAGCAAGTACGGGAACATTCGGCTCGGCGAAGGAAAGCCTCAGTACAGCAATATCAGTTGGGTGTTCATGTTCATCTGCGCTGGTCTGGGATCGGCAACCATGTACTGGGCTTTCATGGAGTGGACCTACTACTACATGACCCCGGGGCTAGATATCGCGCCGCGCAGCAAGGAGGCGATCGAGTACAGCATTGCCTACTCATTCTTTCACTGGGGCATCACGCCCTGGGCTATTTATGGCATTGCCTCCCTGGCGATGGCCTATCACTTCCATGTTCGCAAGAATCCAGGCCTTCGCTTGTCCTCGGCGGTGGAAGCGATAACCGGTTTGAAGTCCACCAGCCTGGTCGGTCGTAGCATCGACGTGATCTTCCTGTTATCCACCTTCGGCGGCCTGGTACTGACGATTACGCTTTCGTCGTCCACTGTGGCGAAGGGCCTGTCGATGCTCTTTGACGTGACCGACAGTTTTGCCCTCAAAGCCTCGCTGGTGATCATGGTCACATTGGTCTTCTCCCTCAGTTCCTACATCGGTATCGGTGAGGGGATGCAGCGATTGGCGCACGCAGCGTGCGGACTGACCCTGGTGTTCGCCTTAGTTGTTTTGGTCCTGGGGCCCACAGCGTTCACATTGAACAACATCTCCAACGGCATCGGTCTCATGCTGCAGAACTTCGTTCACATGAGCCTGGCAACCGATCCGGTAGGCAGTGGAGAGTTTGCGCGCGGATGGACGGTCTTCTATTGGTTGTACTGGATCACCTACACACCCGGCGTGGCGCTCTTCGTCACACGGGTATCGCAGGGACGCAAAATCAGGGAGGTAGTCTTTGCCATGGTGCTGGGTGGCTGCGGTGGATGCTGGCTCTTCTTCGGCAGCCTGCAGAGCTTTGCCATTCACCAGTTTCTCACTGGCGTCATCGACTCTCCTTCCTTGCTCGATGCTTCGGGTGGGGAGGCAGTGGTTTCCATGTTGTTGGCGAGCTTGCCATTTGGCAAGTTCTTGGCGGCCGGCTACTTCCTGCTGATGCTGGTCTTCCTGGCTTCGCACCTGGATGCGGTCGCCTTCTCGGTTGCAGCGACCAGCACTCGAAACCTCCAGGAAGGGGAAGACCCTTCACCGAAACTCCGGTTGTTCTGGTGCTTGATGCTCGCCGCCATTCCGCTCGCGATGCTCTACATCAACGCCCCCCTGCATACGTTGAAAACGGTGGTGACCTTGGCTGCAATTCCATTTGTCGTCGTACTGGCCATCAAGATGTATGGCTTGTTCAAATGGATGCGCGAGGACTACGGGGATATACCTGCACATATCATCGAGTTGAATCCCGAGATTGCAGTTGCGGAACATACGGTTGCAGAAGATAGGTCTTCGGTTGGTCGCCGCGTTGGAGTTAAAGGCGAAAATGTAACGGCTTAGGTTGGACGACCTAATTTAGCGGATTACGCGACTTGCGTAGTCCGCTTTTTTGTTTTTAGAGGTTTTGGTTTCTCATGCTTTTGATGGCAACTCATATTTTTAGTGGATTTTGCGATTTCCATCAGCACTCGTCCTAGCGTGAGAACCTGCCATCCGTCATGGAAAGCTGGCGTCAGATTTTCGGCGGTCACCAGGGTTGACTGATAGCGGGCTGGCCACCGTGAGGCGCTCTATTCACCGGGGTGTGTCATAAAAAAAATTGGGACTTTGCCCCTTTTTTTATTGCTTCCGCGCGCCGTTTTTTTCGCTGAAAGTAAGTCGCGGTCGCTTCTTGGAGAGTCGAGAGGAGAACTTTTGAAAGTGGTTGGTTAGTTGAAGATTTCTCCTGAAGTCTGCCAATGAGAAATTGTTTATCTAGATCGACGAGGTGTTGGTAGAAATACAAGCATGTGTTCCAAGAAACTTTTAAAGCTCCATCTCATAGAATAATAGGGGTAAATATCATGTATCGAGCAACTGCGTTGTTGATTGCAAGCCTTTCCTGCACTTCTGCGTTTGCCGAAAAAGCGCTTACCGTGGTTTCTTATGGCGGCAGCCTCGCCGAAGCACAGGTGGAGTCGGCCCATAAGCCGTACACCAAGGCTACGGGTATCAAAGTGATCTCCGAGGACTACTCCGGTGGCATCGCTCCCATCAAAACCCAGGTTGACAGCCAAAAGGTGACTTGGGACGTGGTCGACGCGGAGCTGCTGAACGTCTACCGGGCCTGCAGCACCGGACTCCTTGAACGTATCGACCCGAAGACCCTGGCTCCGGCACCCGACGGAACTCCTGCGGAGAAAGATTTCATTCCCGGCGCACTCAGTGAATGCGGCGTTGCCAGCTATGTCTGGTCTACAGTGGTCGCCTACAACACCAACGCCTTCCCAGGTGAGAAACCAACCAGTCTGAAGGACTTCTTCGATGTCCAGCGGTTCCCCGGAAAGCGAGCGCTCCGTAAGGCTCCGCAGGTAAACCTGGAGTGGGCGCTGATGGCTGATGGAGTTCCGCGTGACCAGGTCTACGCGACGCTGGAGACCGAGGAAGGCCTGGAGCGAGCCTTCCGAAAGCTCGACACCATCAAAGATCAGGTTGTCTGGTGGGAGGCGGGGGCACAGCCGCCGCAGTTGCTGGCCGACGGCCAAGTCAGCCTGGCGTCCGCCTACAGCGGTCGTATCGTGATCGCAAGCCGCAAAGAAAATCAGCCTTTCAAGATCGTTTGGGATGGCCAGGTCTATGACATGGAAGCCTGGGTAATGCCTGCAGGTAATCCGAATAAGGCGCAGGCGTTCGACTTCCTCAAGTTCGCCACTCAGAGCTCGGTGTTAGCTGATCAGTCTAACTACATCCCCTACGGACCGACGCGCTACTCCGCCCAGAAGCTCGTCAGCCCTGAAGTCCAGGCAGACCTCCCGACCAGCCCCGAGAACTTCGCCACGGCGCTGCAGGTTGACTCCGAATGGTGGGGCGATCACGCCGATGAGCTGAACGAGCGCTTCAACGCTTGGTTGGCGAAATAACCGGGCTCCATAGCACGCAGGCTAACTGACCGGTGAGGCTGGTCGGGCTGAAGCAGCTCGGCCATCCGCTGTGTAGCCAAGCCTTTTTCGCGACGAGCTGACACTGCTCCCCATCCACTCCCGACGTAGGGCGTTGCCCTACTGGGGATGGGCGTCTTCCGCCCAAGCAAGATCAGCGCTATGCGAAACGGTATGTGCACCGGCAGCAGATATCCACACGCTATTCGAACAAGAAACAGGTGCATCCATGGATTCACAATCTTTTGTCAGCTTCCGCAATGTCCAGAAGAGCTACGACGGTGAGTCGCTCGTCGTGAAAAATTTCAATCTGGAGATCGAGCAAGGTGAGTTCGTCACCATGCTCGGGCCGTCGGGCTCAGGCAAGACCACTTGCCTGATGATGCTGGCGGGATTCGAGACTGTCACCCACGGGCAGATCTGCATCGACCGCAAGCCGGTCAACGACATCGCCCCGCAGAAGCGTGGCATCGGCATGGTCTTCCAGAACTACGCGCTGTTCCCGCACATGACCATCGAGGAAAACCTGGCCTTCCCGCTGAAGGTGCGCAACCTATCCCGCAGCGAGATCCAGGAGAGGGTCCGCAAGGCCTTGGACATGGTCGCGCTGGGCAAGCTTGGCAGCCGTATGCCGGCCCAGCTTTCCGGCGGACAGAAGCAGCGAGTGGCATTGGCTCGCGCGTTAATCTTCGAACCGCGTCTGGTGCTGATGGACGAACCTCTCGGCGCGCTCGACAAGCAGCTGCGCGAGCAGATGCAGTACGAGATCAAGCGTCTCTCCAAGCAACTGGGCATCACGGTGGTGTACGTCACCCACGATCAGAGTGAGGCGCTGACCATGTCCGACCGCATCGCTGTGTTCAACGAGGGCATCGTGCAGCAACTGGCCAACCCGTCAGATCTCTACGAGAAGCCGGAGACCGCTTTCGTCGCTAGCTTCATCGGCGAGAACAATCGCCTACACGGCGAGGTTGTCGAGCAGCAGGACGGATACTGCACCGTGCGGGTTGGTGAACACATGGTGAAAGCGCTAGCGGTAAAGGTGGCGGGCGTAGGTGCACCGGCCACGCTGTCGATTCGCCCGGAGCGGATCCTGATCAATCCGGGGCAGTGGGAGTGCGAGAACCGCATGCCTGCACGCATCCTGGAAGTGATTTATCACGGCGATCACCTACGCGCACGACTGGAGTTGGCCGGGCACCAGGAGTTCATTGTCAAAGTAGTGAATGCTGCCGGCATGGCCTGCCCGAGCCTGGGCGAAAGGATCTACGTTGGTTGGGCCGTTGAGGACTGCCGGGCACTGGACGCCTGACCCGTTTCCCCCTGCATTCCAGTATCTCTCCGGAGCTTCAAATGAGCAGTTCGTACCCAGTGAATCCGACACTCGACGCTGTGAGCGTGGAACTCGGCCAGGCGAGCCTGAAGAACAAGCTTGCGCAGGCAGAGCGCATCAACAAGACCCGGTCATTCCTCCTGGTCCTGCCGTTGCTGGCGTTCATCGTAGTGTTCTTCCTCTTGCCGATCGGCAACATGCTGATCCGCAGCGTTCAGAACACCACAATGTCGACCTACATGCCGCAAACCACGCAGGCTCTGCAGGCTTGGGACGGTGAAGCAATACCCTCGGAGCAGGTGTTCTCCGTGCTAGGCAAGGAGATGCTGAGCCTTGCGCGGGAACAGCAACTCGACCGCGTCGGCACGGACCTGAATCGTGTCAAAAGTGGACTGAAGAGCCTGATCAGTAAAACAGCGCGTGAACTGGGTAAGGCGCCGCCGCTACAGGGCGCTTATGCCTCCAGCATGATGAGGATCGACGGTCGCTGGGGCAAGCTGGACACCTGGACCCAGCTCAAGAGCATGGCGCCGGCTTACTCCGCAATCCACTATCTGTCCGCACTCGACCTCCAGTATGACGACCGCGGCAATGTGGTACGGCAGCCTGAGTCCAGGCAGATCTACGTCGATGTGCTACTGAAGACCCTGGCCATCACATTCGGCATCACCGTGCTGTGCATGATCTTGGGCTACCCGCTGGCCTACATGCTCGCCACGCTGCCGGCAAAGATCAGCAATGTCTTGATGATTCTGGTGCTGCTGCCGTTCTGGACCTCGTTGCTGGTCCGCACCACCGCCTGGATGGTGATCCTGCAGTCCAATGGGGTGCTAAACAGCACGCTGCTCAAGCTCGGCCTCATCGGACAGCCGCTCGACCTCATGTTCAACATGTGGGGCACCGTGATTGCCATGACGCACATCTTGCTGCCGTTCATGGTGCTGCCGATGTACAGCGTGATGAAAAGCATCGACAGCACTTACATCCGGGCCGCGCACTCAATGGGGGCCAGCTCGTTCCGTACCTTCTTCCGCATCTATTTCCCGCTGTCGCTGCCTGGACTGAGCGCTGGCGGCATCCTCGTGTTCATCCTGGCCATCGGGTACTACATCACTCCAGCTCTGGTCGGTGGGCGCACGGGGCAAGTCATCAGCAACTTCATCGCCTACCACATGCAGACCTCCCTCAACTGGGGCCTGGCCGCCGCCATCGGCAGCATCCTGCTGATGATCGTTCTGCTGCTCTATTGGCTCTATGACCGTGTCGTCGGCATCAGCAACATGAAACTGGGGTAATCAAGATGAGCCTTCCAAGCTACACCGGCCCGCTGGGGCGCATGTGGTTCTACAGCGTTCGTGGCTTCGCCTCGCTGGTTCTGTTGTTTCTCGTGTTGCCGATCCTCGTCGTCACGCCATTGTCGTTCAACGTTGAGCCGTACTTCAGCTTCACCAGCGGGATGCTCAGCCTCGATCCCGACGCGTTCTCACTGCGCTGGTATCACCAGTTGCTCGAGGACCCGTTGTGGTTGTTGTCCTTCAAGAACAGCCTGCTCATTGCGGTCTGCTCCACCGCTATTGCAACGGGATTGGGAACCCTGGCAGCTCTAGGACTGAGTCGGTCGAACCTGCCCTTCAAAGGCCTGCTGATGGGGACACTTATCTCGCCGATGATTGTTCCGGTGATCATCTCGTCCGCGGGAATGTACTTTTTCTACAGCACGCTCGGCATTGCCCAGAGCCACCTGGGTATCATCCTGGCGCATGCGGTGTTGGGCATTCCGTTCGTGATCATCACCGTCACCGCGACCCTGGTCGGATTTGATCATTCTCTGACTCGCGCTGCTTCCAGCCTTGGTGCGTCACCGGCCTACACCTTCTTCAGGGTCACCTTTCCGATCATTCGACCGGGGATCATTTCGGGAGCCCTGTTCGCGCTGGTCACTTCGTTCGATGAGGCCGTAGTCGTGCTGTTCCTAGGTGGTGTGGAGCAACGCACCATCCCACGGCAAATGTGGTCGGGCATGCGCGAGCAGATCAGCCCGACCATCCTTGCGGCCGCCACCTTGCTCATACTCGGCTCCGTGTTGCTTCTGGTCGCAATTGAGGTCATGCGGCGGCGTTCTCTACGCTTGAGGGGTATCAAGGAGTAGATCTCCGGTGCCAACTTTCAGATTACGTCAGGCAGCGACTCATATTCAGTTGGCGGATAAATCCTAGGGGCCCATTGGGCCCCTTTTATACATGCCTACCAGTTGCAGATCTGTACGCGCACCGGCAAACGACTGTGTTTATGACTACCAGCAAAGACAAAACCATCGAAGTACTCGGCCAGGAGCGGCGGCGCCGCTGGAGCGTCGAGGAAAAACTGGCCATGGTGCGCGAGAGTCTCGAGCCCGGGCAAAGCGTCTCGGTGGTGGCCCGGCGCAACGGCATCAACCCCAACCAACTGTTCCACTGGCGCAAGCTCTACCAGGACGGCAGCCTGTCGGCGGTCAGTGCCGGTGAAGCGGTGGTGCCCGCCTCCGAGTTGGCCGATGCGCTGAAGCAGATCCGCGAACTGCAACGGATGCTGGGCAAGAAGACCATGGAGGCCGAGATCCTCAAGGAAGCGGTGGAGATCGCCCGCTCGCGAAAATGGATTGCGCACTCACCCTTGTTGCCGGGGGACGACCAGTGAAGGTGGTCAGTGAGAGTCTCGGTGTGGCGCGCTCGCAATTGACGGCTCGACTCAAACAACCCGCTCCAGGGCTGCGGCCTCGTCGGCGCCGAGCGTTCAACGATGTGACCTTGGTCGAGCAGATCCAGCAGGCAGTCGGCGCCCTGCCCAGCTATGGCTATCGTCGGGTCTGGGGTCTGTTGCGTCGGCAGCATGAGCAACAGGCCCTGCCACCGGTCAACGTGAAGCGGGTTTACCGCGTCATGCGTGATCACGATCTGTTGCTGGAACGCCGGCGTAAGCAGCCGGGTGTGGCGCGGCGTCACGAAGGTCGTGTCGCCGTGGATACAAGCAACACCCGCTGGTGTTCGGATGGCTTCGAGTTCCGCTGCGAGGATGGTGACAAACTGCGCGTGACCTTCGCTCTGGACTGCTGCGACCGCGAAGCCATCAGCTGGGTAGCCAGCCCACACGGCTACAGTGGCGACGATGTCCGCGACGTGATGCTGGAAGCCGTCGAGCAACGCTTCGGTAGCGAGCTGCCTGCGGCGCCGGTGCAATGGCTGAGCGATAACGGCTCGGCCTATACCGCCGAACAGACCCGGGCCTTTGCCCGGCAGATCGGCCTGCTACCTCTGACAACACCGGTGTGCAGCCCACAGAGCAACGGGATGGCGGAGAGCTTCGTGAAGACCATGAAGCGCGACTATATCCGCCACATGCCCAAGCCCGACCGAGCGACGGCCCTGCGCAACCTGGCCATCGCCTTCGAGCATTACAACGAGGAACATCCGCACAGCGCACTGAACTACCGCTCACCTCGGGAGTTCAGACGCTTGGCTGAGGCATCAACTTAACGGGGTGCCTATCCCTTATGGTAAGGGGGAAACGGTGTCCTGTGTTTCAAGGGGCTCGTTCACAGCCCTTTCCATCGATCACCTCTGCCGTGGGGGACCATTGGCAGCATGGCGATGGCCGCTTTCTTTAGCTGTTAAGGCTTGTTTAGCTGGACAGCTAAACAAGCGTTTTTCGCTAATGATTAGGTCGGATGGCTAGATTTGCTGGTAACAAATCGATTGGCCGATCGGGTCTTGCCGGCCAGAAGCGGCTGTTCATGGCCGCGATCCAACACTCAGAACGGGCCTCGGTAGCCTTCGCATTTATCCAGCGCTAGCAAGGTGTCTAAATCGGGCTTTCCGATGACGCGGCCAACAGTCTCCTTCGCATTTAATTTCACATTTTCTGGTCGTGTCTGCCGACCTCCCAGAGCTGATCGAGGCGGGTTGTATAGCTCAGCCTCATCAGTTCTCGCCGCATGCCCCAGTCCGGCGCTGCGGGCACGCCACCTGGTCGGACCGTTCCACGCCCCCATCGCGAGTTAATGGCATCCATCACGGCCATGGTCTTGCTGGCCCGTTCAGACTGGACCGGGGCAAACAGATCGAGAGTGAACTCGCCAGGCTGTCGCAGATCCATCAGCAGCACCTCGGCCTTTCTGAAGGCGTAGCCGGGTCGGTACACGATCTCCAGGCCCTCCGCCGCGGCCTTGGTGATCAGGCGAGTGTCGTCGGTGGGGTAAGGCAACTCCACCGCCACGCCCTTGGCAAACTTGGGTTCGTCTGGATTGAACATGCCGGTGCGGATGCTCACGCGTACTTGCTTGCACATTGAGCCCTGAGCACGGAGCTTTTCGCAGGCCCGCGCCGCATAGGTAGCCACCGCCTCGCGGATCGGTGCTAAGTCGTGCAGACGTTTTCCAAACATCCGGCTGCAGCAGATCTCCTGCTTCGGTGGTGCAGCGTCTTCCAGTTCCAGGCAAGCGATGCCGCGCAGCTCGCGTGCAGTCTTCTCTACCACCACGCTAAACTTGTTTCGCAGTGTCCAGGCGTCGGCGTGGGCCAGGTCCCAGGCAGTCTTGATTCCCATCTCATTGAGGTGCGCGGTCATGCGCCGGCCAATGCCCCACACATCGCTCACCTCGCAGATCCTGAGCAATCGATCACGCCGTGCAGGATCGCGGATATCCAGTACACCGCCGGTTTGTTGCTGCCATTTCTTCGCGCCATAGTTCGCTAATTTGGCCAGAGTCTTGGAGCTGCCGATGCCGACCCCAACCGGGATACCCGTGCAGCGCAGTACCCGAGCACGCATCTCGCGGCCAACGCGCACCAGGTCACCCGGCAACCCCGTCAGGTCGGCGAAGCATTCGTCGATGCTGTAGATCTCCACCGTCGGTGCCATCTCCTCGAGCAGCGTCATGACCCGCTCACTCATGTCGCCGTAGAGCGCGTAATTGCTGGAGAAGGCCAGGATGCCATGGCGGCGCAGGGTGTTCTTGATCTGGAAGTATGGCTCGCCCATCTTCACGAATGGCTTGGCGTCCGCGCTGCGCGCAATCACGCAGCCGTCATTGTTCGACAGCACGACGATGGGCGTGCGCACGAGGTCAGGCCGGAATACCCGCTCACAGCTGGCATAGAACGAGTTGCAGTCGATCAGGGCGATGGCCCTGGAGTGATCAGCGCTTGCCATGGCAACGAATGCTGTAGTCGACCACGCCCCAGAACAGCAACTCGTCCCCCTCCAAGATGTAGCGTGAGGCATATCGAGGATTCTCCGGACAGAGGACCCACTGCTCACCGTCCTTCTTCAGCCGCTTCACCGTCGGCTCGCCATTCACGGCAGCAATCACGATGTCGCCTGGTACCGCCTGCTTCGAGCGATCCACCACCATGAGGTCGCCGTCATGAATGCCGGCGCCGACCATGCTGTCTCCCGCGCATCGAACCAGGTAAGTCTGGGGCGCTCGAATGTTCAGGATCTCATCGAGCGAAATAGTCCGCTCCAGGTGATCCTGGGCGGGAGAGGGAAAGCCGGCCGGCACGCGAAACGAATAGAGCGGGAGTCGGCAACTACGTGCGACTAGGCGCGCAACAACATCCAAAGTAATGGGAAAGGCTCATCACCATACTACTGTATATAATTACAGTAATAGACGACGGCCATTTCCTACAATGGGAAGGGTGACGAGCGGAGGACAAAGGGTATGTGCGGCCGGTACGTGAGCCCATCAGATCGAGCGATTGAAGACTACTGGCATATCGGCGCTCGGAATTCGGGCGGCTGGGTCCAATCATTCAACGTGGCACCGACCACCCAGGTGCCGTTGCTACGCTTGGACCAACAGGGCGAACTCGAGCTGCGCGCGGCGCGTTGGGGTCTGATTCCTTTCTGGTGGAAACAACCAAAGCCGCCAGCTTTCGGCTTCAACGCGCGCAGCGAGGAAGCAGCGGCGAAACCCATGTGGCGTGAAAGTCTGCGCACTCATCGCTGCCTGATGCCGGCGCAGGGCTGGTACGAATGGAATGAGCGACAACACACATGGAGCCGCTCCGGCCGCAAGGTCAACCAGCCGTACTACCACCATGCCCTGGATAACTCAGTGCTGGCGGTTGCCGGCATCTGGTCCACCTGGTGCAATACGCATGGTGAGGAGGTACTTTCCTGCGCCTTGCTGACCAAAGATGCCCTCGGTCCGGTGGCAGCCGTTCACCACCGTATGCCGGTCATCCTGGCGCCGGAGCAGTTCGATCTCTGGCTGTCTCCCGACACCACGACCGAACAAGTTCATAGCGCCATTGCCCTCAGCCGCCAGGACCTCGCTGCTTATCCCGTCACCACAGATGTCGGCAACACCCGGAACAATTTCCCCGAGCTAATCGAGCCCGTATCGGAGCCGCGAATCGATGAATCGATGGGGCCCCGATAGCGATTGCGATGGAAGAGAGATGCGCGGGTTAGCTGTTGCCAGGATTATGCTGCGCCTATCGTTTCTATCCACCCCTCGAGCCCATTGGCCTTCGCGCGAGACTTTCGCATCTGCGGCATCGTTATTTCCGGAAAAATCCCGAGAAAAAACTCACCTCACCATGAGGTAAATGTGGCTGTGATCCGCACGCAATCAACGCCCTTATTTAGTCAGTAGCTCTCCGCTGGCTTTATGCGCAACTATGTGAAAATCCATAGTTTGCAAAGCCCCCGAAATACAACAGCAATCCCAAGCCATCGGCGGCTCGCGCTACGGGCGAATCACGGAGGAGACAACGGCGAATGGATGATCACAGAACGATAACGTCGCTGCTGGGCGGTACTACCTCCATGCGGGATCTCGACGTGGATACGGTAGCGCTGGTCCTGAATTCGATTTCGCGCTTGAGCGCTTCCCTGCGTACCAATGAGGGCGCAGAGAAAACGCTGTCCAAGCACTATCACTACTACTACTCCGACGACAGCTTCACCAGGCCAGCCCAGCGCTTGGCGTCCGCCGCCATCAGGCAATTGCTGAAGAACCCAAAATTCCACAAGGGCATCGAGGAAGCCGGCGGGGCTCCACAGGGTAACTTTGAATCGACGCTGGCCGGCATCTTCGCCGCCTCGATTTCCTCGGAGTCCGTGGACAGCTTTGTAAGCGCACTTACGACACGCCTGCAGCAGGATGCTCCGAAACCACCGACCCAGCACGTCCATCTCCACGGATTCGAAGCGACTGAGTTCGGTACCCCTACGATCACAACTGCCAGTCCCACGACTGCTCAGAACCCCAGCGTTACCGTCACCACGGTTACCAGTCCCACGCTGCCTATTGCATCCAACTCCATTCCTACATGGGTTTGGTTTTTCCTTCTGATGCTGCTCCAGGTGCTGGTGAACTGGAATGTCGCGCGAGAGGGGCTGGCCGACATCCTTGGCCGGTTGCCGCCCAACGGAGTCTTGGCGGAATTGCGCAAGGAACTCCGAGTCCAGTTGAGCGGTAAGCCTGGCGACTACCGGCTGGTCAAAGGCGATCGTGTGAACCTGCGCGCCGGACCTTCGATGAAGGCAGAAGCACTCATCCAGCTCAACAAAGGGGATCTGGTTGCTGTGCTGGGAAAAGAGGACCGTACCTGGTTAAACGTCCTTTACAAGAAGGACGGCGTCTTGATTGAAGGTTACATGTCAACCAAGTACCTGAAGCGCACCCGACCATAGGGCTGTGCAGGGAAGATCTGCGCTACTGAGCGCTCGACTGCAGCAGCATCATCCGCAACGAGAGAACGATGACCGACGACACCACCTCGAAAGACAGGCCCTGGGAAGACACGCTCATCCTGGCGTTCAGGGACATGCAGTGGATCCACAAGATTCAGCATTCGACCAGCACCGTGAAGACGCACCTCGCTCGACCGCCGGGACTCATGATCAAGCTTGATGGCAACGCTGAGGCAGCTGCTGGCGACGTCATCACCAGCGTCGGTCGGCGCTACTTCCTGCTCGAATTCAAATCCGCAGCCTCGCTTTTCTACACAGAGAAGAGCAAGCGCGTTCACGACCTACTCAATGCGATCGCGTATGTACGCGATGATTGGCAGGACCTGATCGGGCTCTCTGAGCGCGGCCATTTCATGGTCTTCCCGCGCTCGAAAATCGGTGGCGACCATGTGGATAAGCCATTTGCCCAGCTGCATCACCTCGACCTGCGATGCCTACCCTATTACCGCGCGATTCAAGAAGAGGGCCGTGCAGATCTCGTAGCCGAGGCACCAAAGCTCGGATCGGTTTTCTACGGTAAAGGCGCAGGGTTGAGCCTGAATGAGATCTCTCAGTACCTCAGCGCACTCGCGGAGAAGGGTACAGAAAGCGAGGGTGATGACGCGCCGTTCAAAGCGGTAATCGCAGACTCGAAGGGATTGTTTTGGCCGGTCGGAAAGCTCTCCGATTTCAGAGGATTCGTAAACAGCTTCAGCTCATACCAGATGCCCGAGCCCACTGCGGAGCCGCTCAAAGAATCGCTTGCGCTGGCTTTGCGGCGCCGCGGCGATGATTGGGATTCCGGCGACGGTCCTGGCGGTATGGGTAGCTGATCAAACCAGGTCGATAGGGCTGTGTGGTGCGAAGCGCATTCATTCTGCTCAACCTCGACTGGAAGACTGCACTGCATCTACGAAGAGAGTGGCGCCGCGCTGCCGGTTCGTCGGCGTAAAAACCGGGCATGGGCCCGGTTCTTCATGCGCTCAGACCTGCACCGTGTAAGCCGGTCTAGGTGCCAACTCACCAGGCGGGTTGTCGGTGAGAAGCCCGCAGGTGCCCATTTTGATGCGGCCGAACCCCGTGCCATCCCCCCAATTGGTGCCGAGGCTGTTCTTGATCGTCCATGCATCCGGCGTGTAGCCCACCACGCATACAGAATGCAGCCTCGGCACACCTAGGGCCATGTTCGGCGAATAGCTTGGCGCACGATTCGTGGTGTAGTCGAAGAAGTCATCCCAAACATACATGTCGGTGACAATCGGCTCTTGTGTGAGGCGAGTTCGCGCGGCCGCTAACGGTACGTCAGAGAATCCCTGCAATGTGGCGTAGATGCCGACGGCAGGACAGGACATCGACGGGAAGGGAGTCGCATCGGAAAGCGAGACTGCATACCCGATTTCCTCCAGGAGCATCAGCAATCGCCGAGGCTCAATTCCGAAAGAGCAAATCTCCTTTGGGTTGTTGTTTCCACGATGCACAACGCACGTGTGCATATGCTGCGCGGCAACATCGGGTGCCTGCGTGCCGTACGTGATGATCGTCGCGATCTCTATGGCCGCCGCTGCCGCGAAGCTCGTGCAGCTGTTGCAGCCACCCTGGAATTTTACGGGCGGGATCGATACGTGCTCACGCAAATCGTAGGCTTTGGGCGGACGCTCCAGCGCGAATTCGACATAGCCCTTTAGTTCCTTCCACTTCGACGGCTCGTAGGGCTCCGGTGTCGGTTTGGCAAAGGTTGCGTAAGCAGCCCGCAAGCGCTCCGCCTGTTCACGAAGCTCCGCTTCCTGCTGATCACTGGGATAGGTGAGAGGCATCATGGGGCAATCCTTTGCAGGTAATAGCGCGTCATGGCACTAGGGCAGCGACTGCGTCTGAGCTTTAACCTTTGCGTTCATAGCGTTTAGCAGCGCCGTCTGGGCGTTGATGAGCGTAGTTTGCGCCCCCAGTGCGCTGGTCTGATCCACCACCTGGGAGTTCGCCTGAGCGGTCGCGAGAACGGCCTGGGCCTGCATGACCGAAGCTTGCGCATTGAGGCTACCCGCTTGCTGCTGGAAGCCCTGGATGGAAGCGTTCTGCTGGGCCGCCGAGTTGGCCACCTGCGCATTGATCAACGCTGTCTGGGCGTTGAGAGTGCCGGTCTGCCCCTGCAAGCCTGCTGTCTGCTTTGCGGTTTGGAGAGCGATATCCGCGTTAGCCTGATCGATTTCCGCCTTGGTCTTCGCAAGCTCAGCAGCGCGCAGCCCGGCAGGTAGCGCCGCCACTTGCGTCGCCGCATCCTTGGTGGCACCGGTAAGTGCCGAGGCGGCGGCAACCTTTTGCGTGGTTTGCAGTACAGTCGGAGCGCCATTGGCGTCGAGCGTGATGGCCGCACTCTCGGATCGGAATGCGCCGCCTGAAATCGGCAATGCATAGGCAGGGCCGACCTGAAGCACGGCAAACTCGGCGACGGTTTGGCTTTCTGCCAGCGATTGCCCAGCGGTGAAACTGGCTGGGCAGGGCTTACCGGTGCACATCGCCAACATAGCGGTGCGAGGCAGCCGAACCGGAAGACCGAGTTTCACGTTGGCATCCGTCGCAACTGGCGGTGCGTTCCAATTGCCCCCTACCGGCTGTGTGTACAAAGCCAGGTGGACACCGAGCTGTTTGGTGGCGTTGGGTCCATCGACACCCGTCACAAGCCACTTATCCAGCACGCTCTGATTGATCGAGAAGGGCTTGCTCGTGTGGAACTCGGAAGATTTATCAGGCCAAGTCACCGTCTGAATGTTGGTCGAGGCCTTCACCGCGCCAGCGAAATCGCTTTGGAACTTCTCCAGGTCAATTCGCGCGGTCTCCTGTTCACCGAGCGCCTTGACGAGCTTCTTCTTGAGGTCCTTGTCGCCCTTGTTTGCAGAGGCTTGTGCAGACAAAACAGCAACGTCGGCGGTTTTCTGCGCCAAGGTCGCGGTGGCCTCGTCCACAGTCTTCTTAAGTGGGGTCCCGCCAGCGGGGTAAAGCGTGTCGACCGCCGTCTTGAGCGCCGCAGAGCAAATCTCGCTTGGCCCAACCACAGCGGGTTTTTGCCCTGCGGCACCAGCTGCAGCAAAAGCGATCGCAATCTGCGCCGCGGTCCCGATCACATTACCAATGACCGCCGCTGTCGCATCCGCCGTTTCCGCGTTCAGAGCGGTATTGTACCCCCCGGTTGAAAGTGTGGACTTGATGTCGCTGGTGGCGAACCAACCGTTGGATGTCAGGAGGAAACGCTGCTCGGGATCGGCAACCGTACTAGCCGACGCCAGCGTCTCGACCTTGCCTTTGATAGTTGGGCCGCACTGCGTGATATGGCGCGTAATTGTGACCGTGAAACGCGTCATGGCCATGTTCCAGGGCGCGCCTTGCATCTGGGCCGTGGAGTCGAGCGAGGGTGCCTTGGTGACGGTAATTCCTGCGCATCCAGCGATGAGCGCAGCGCACGCGGTGACAAGAGCCGAACTAACTCGATTGCCCATATCCTGCTCCTCCAATGAGCCCTCTGGATCGGAACATCGCGCTCGACACCGCTCGGTGGTGAACGCCAATGAGATATGCGCTCGGCCTGCCTTTCCTTGGACAACTCAATTGATGGCCAATTGCCAGAACGCGCGCCAGCGCAAGTCAAGTTCAGCTCAAGGACGCGGTCAAGTCTGGTAACGACTCACAGGAATATCCGACATGGGCTAATGGCACACGTGCTTCGTCCAAACCTAAGCGGGTCAACTACAACCCCTGCGCTAGAAATTTCACGAGTGCAAGCGGATGGCGACTTTCAACGACCTGGAAGAAAACAGCTCGCTTACTGCGTGGCAGCAATTTTACGCAACGCTTGGCCGTCGCCTTCACGGCAGCGCCAGTCCCGTGAATTTTTGCCACCAACAGCAGCGCGAGGGTGGCATCAAGAAGCGTCATAAAGATTGGTCTGAGCAATCACAAAGTCGGTTCGATGGAGATCGCGTGTGGGCACGTCGCATTACCAAGGCCATCACATGCCTGGTGTGAGCCCCGCGCGAACTCCAGCGAGTGAGTTCAGAGCAGACATGCGAGCCAGAGGATACGCCGGGCGGTAATTTGCTTCAGCCACATAGTTCCTCGCGAGGCCAATGTGGAATGAGAAAGCTCCTACTCCTGCCACCGCGCTTCCTTGGGCAGATCAATTGGCTGCTGCAGCATGAGCAAATGCTCCGGCGCACGCTCACGCTCAGGGTCGACCGCAGCCCGGAACGACTGGATTACGTATTTGGCGAGGGATGCCCGGACATTGAACACGATCGCAGTGGTCCCCCCATGTATTCCTCGCGCACCATTTGCGCCTGCTCGGCGGAGAGGCCTCTGTGCGGGACCAAGCGCACCGAAACCATTCGGTGCCAGTTTTGATCCTGCTCGACGCCCGGCAACATCCGATCGTCCGCCAGGCTGACGGCCGAGATCCGCCCCCGGTTGAAATCCCGATAATCACCCGCTTTCTCGCAGTAGGCCCGCAGGTGCCATCGCGGTCCCGCTTGAATCAACGAGTGGGGACGAATCAGCCGTTCGTGAGCCTCTGGGTTGTTCATCGAGCGATACACCAGCTTCACGCAGAGCCCCAGACGCATCGCACGATGAAGCCGCGAAAACGGTGTGGGGAGAATGGCCGTGGCATCGAGTTGCGAGCTCTCAAAAGGGACGCCGGCGGAAATCGCATCCAGGGATCCAGCAGCTCCGATAAGCCGCTGGTACTCGCTAAACACGCCGCGCGTCAGTGTCGGTTGAAGGTTCGCCGCACTCACATAGCTTTTGCTGCTTGTCTCTGCCTCACAGGCGTTCGGGTATTCAGCTCTGAAGCCGGCAATGTCCCGGCTGGCCAGCGTTTCATGGATGTGGAACAGGTCGAGTAAACGAGATCGGGAGACTCTTCCCTCCCAAAGAAGGAGTGTCTCGATGGCTTCGAAGCGTTCTTGCCCGACGGTGCAGGCCTTTGATCACGCGCTCGCGGTACCGCTGCTCATAGTGATCGGCACCAAGATCCTGATAGGCCATATCGAAACGCATCGCGTTGTAGAACGGGATGACGATCTTGCGCGCAGTGGCGGTCACGGCCTTGGCCAACCATTACCTCACGGCAAAGACCTCGTCAGGGACGATTTCTCAATAGAACGGGAATCTAACCTTTGTAAAGTACCAGATCACTGGTTGGTTCCGAGTGAGTTGTCCCTGTTTCATTTTTACTAAGATCCTGTCATTCTCTGTAAACGTTTACTAGATGCCGTTTCTTCGATGAACGGCGGACTTCTTGGGTGACATCATGCGTGACATCAACGGGCGGGCAATCCAGAAAACCTACGACTACATCGTCATCGGCTCAGGCTCTGCTGGCAGCGTCGTGGCGGGCCGTCTTTCGGAAGACACCAGTAGCTCCGTCTTGATGCTTGAGGCCGGTCCCTCCGACCAGAGTCTCTACATCCGGATGCCGGCTGCGCTTGGCTTCCCGCTGATGAGTGATCGTTTCAACTGGTACATGCATTCCGAACCCGAGAAGGAACTGGGAAATCGCACCATCTACGAAGCGCGTGGCCGTGTTCTGGGTGGCTCCAGCTCCATCAACGGGATGAACTGGGTGCGTGGCAATCCCTGGGACTACGACAACTGGGGGGCTATGGGGCTTGAGGGTTGGAGCTACGCCGAATGCCTGCCGTACTTCCGTAAGGCTGAGACGTTCGACAAAGGCGAGGACGCCTACCGTGGTGGGAATGGCCCGATGCACATCGAGACGTGCAAAGCGGACAACCCCCTTTATCACGCCTTCCTCGATGCTGGTGTTCAGGCTGGCTATCAACGGGTGGATGATCACAACGGCTTCCGGCAGGAAGGTGTGCACATAACTCAGCGCAATGTCCACAAAGGCATTCGCTGGAGCACCTCCCAGGCATACATCCATACCAACGCTGATCGCTTGAACCTGCATGTTCTTGATCGTGCGCAGGTCACTCGAATCGAGTTCGCGGGCAAGCGTGCAGTGCGAGTCCACTATGTGCGCCAAGGGCAACCCTACGTAGTGGAAGTGGGTAAGGAAGCCATCCTGTGTGCCGGCGCTATCCACTCCCCACATCTGCTGCAACTTTCAGGGATCGGCAATGCGGATCACCTGTCGCAGTTCTCGATCAAGAGTGTCGTGCATTTGCCAGGCGTCGGTGAGGGCATGAAGGACCACATCGCTTCGCCGGTACAATTCCGGGCGACCCAGAACGTCTCCATTGCCAAGCAACTCACCCCGCTCGGTAAAGCCAAGCTTGGTCTGCTCTGGACGCTGTTCAAGAAGGGCCTGGGGGCTACCAACTTTTTTGAGGTTGGAGCGTTCATCCGTACCCATGATGACGTGAAAGTCCCGAACGTTCAGTTCGAGTTCATCCCTATGCTGGGCGAGTTCCAACATGGCAGCGTCCAGCTGGAGAACGGCTTCCAGTACTTCTTCAGCCTGATGCGTCCGACCAGTACGGGACGTGTCTGGCTGGGCTCGGCCGATCCGCTAGCGGCACCCAAGTTCAGCTTCAACTTCCTCTCCACCGAAGAGGACAAGCGAGACGCAATTGCCGCGGTCAAGGCGATTCGTCACGTGGTGTCGCAGCAGGCCTGGGACCCTTATCGCGGCGAGGAAGTAACTCCGGGTGCGGGTGTCAGCAGCGACGAGCAGATCCTTGCGAGCCTGCGTGCGCTGGCCGGTACCAACTATCACCCCTCGTGTTCCTGCCGCATGGGCAACGACGCCAACAGCGTGGTGGATGCCTGGGGGCGCGTACACGAAACCGAAAACCTTCGTGTCATCGACGCCTCGATCATGCCGGAGATCGTCAGCGGCAATCTCAACGCGCCGATCATCATGATGGCGGAGAAGCTTTCGGATCACATTCGGGGCCGGGCGCCCCTGCCCAAGTCCAACGCATCCTATTACCTGCCGACCTGAGGGCCAGCAGGAGTCGCCATCGGCTGCGGTCGATTGGTTGAGGATATGAGTTATCTCTTCGTCCAGGCGCTGCCAGGGCGGATCTACAACACCAATGTTCGACATTTAGTTCCAAGGGAGCATCAGTCATGAAGCTGAAGAACAAAATCGCACTGATCACCGGTGCCGGTGCTGGTATCGGCGAGGCCACCGCCAAGCTTTTCGCTCAACAGGGTGCCAAGGTCGTAGTTGCCGACCGCAATATTGAGCAGGCGCAGGCAGTAGCCGATGCCATTGGCGAGCAAGCCGTGGCGGTGCAGGCTGATGTGGCCAATGCCGAGCAGGTGAAGGCAATGGTCGAGGCGGCTGTTGGCCACTTCGGTGGCCTGGACATCCTGGTCAACAACGCCGGCTTCGGCACCCTGGGCACCGTGGTGACCCTGGAAGAGGACACCTGGGACCAGGTGGTCGACGTCAACCTGAAGGGCGTGTTCCTCTGCTCGAAGTACGCCATCCCGGAAATCGTTCGTCGCGGCGGCGGTGCGGTGGTCAACCTGGCCTCGACCATCTCCGTGGTCGGCATCAAGGATCGCGCCGCCTATGTCGCCGCTAAGGGTGGCGTGGCTGCGCTGACCCGCGCCATGGCCCTGGATCATGCGCTGGAAGGAGTGCGGGTGAACAGCGTGGCACCGGGTGTGATCGCCTCCAGCTACTACGACCGCATGTTCGAGCAGGTGCCGGACCCGGTGGCTTTCAAGAAGGGCCTGGAAGCGCGCTCGCCGCTGAACAAGATGGGTGAGCCGACCGACATCGCCAACATGATCCTGTTCCTCGCCTCCGACGATTCGAGCTTCGCCACCGGTGCGATGTTCACCGTCGATGGCGGCTACACCGCCTGGTAAGGGACGAGACGATGAGTGCTGGGTGCCTGTCGATTACCGCCGAGCTTCCCGGATCTTCCGGCAGCCCGTCAGTCGGGCTCATTGGCGCTTGACAGCTCGTTTTTCGAACCTCAAATTGTAAACGTATACATTGCAGATCAACTGCGGGACCAACCTCATGACTAGAAGCTATCAGCATTGGATCAACGGCGCGGAACAGGCACCTTCCTCGGGTGCCTACATCGAGCGCACCTCTCCGGCTCACGGCGAACTGCTCGCCAAGTTTGCAGCGGGTACCGAGAAGGACGTCGATGCGGCCGTTGAGCACGCCCATCGCGTGCATACCTCCGGTGCCTGGTCCAACGTGCCAGCCTCCGAACGTGCTCGCCTGCTGAACAAGTGGGCCGACCTGATCGAGCGTGATGCGGATCGTCTGGCGGTCATCGAAGCGGAAGAGGTGGGCAAGCCCATCGTCTATGCCAAGGGTGAAGTGCTCTGGTCGGCGGAGCTGACCCGTTTTGCTGCGTCCCTGGCCTGGCAGATTCCCGGTGAGGCTCACACTCACCTGGGTGAGAACAAGCTCGGCCTGGTCACTCGCGAGCCGCGCGGCGTTGTTGGCCTGATCGTACCGTGGAACTTCCCCATGGTGTGCCTGTTCCAGAAGCTGCCCTATGCGCTGGCTGCCGGTTGCCCGGTGGTGATCAAACCCTCCGAGCTGACCTCCGGTACTGCTCTTGAAGTGGCCAAACTGGCTGCCGAGGCCGGCCTGCCGGCGGGCATCATCAACATCGTCACCGGCAAGGGTTCGGTGGTTGGTGAGCGTCTGACTCGCCATCCGAACGTGTCGATGATCTCCTTCACTGGCTCCACTCGTGTGGGCAAGCAGATCGCTGCCACCGCAGCCCAGGACCTTACCCGCGTAGCCCTCGAACTGGGTGGCAAGGCCGCCAACGTGGTATTTGCCGATGCGGACCTGGATGCTGCGCTCGACGGCGTGCTGTTCGGTGTAATCCTCAACCAGGGCGAAGAGTGCGTTGCCGGTACCCGACTGCTGATCGAGGAATCGGTGGCTGACGAGTTCGTCTCGCGACTGGTGGAGCGTGCGAAGAAGGTCGTGATTGGTATGCCCCTGGACGAGAAAGTTCAGATCGGTGCGCTGATCCACGAGGGCCATCTGGAGAGCGTGCTGGAATACATCCGCATTGGCCAGGAGGAGGGCGCCACGCTGGCATACGGCGGCCAGCGTTTGACCGATGGCGAATTGGCCAAGGGCCTGTTTGTCGGTCCGACCATCTTCACCAATGTGAAGCCCAGCCATCGCATCTTCCGTGAGGAAATCTTTGCTCCGGTGCTGGCGGTTACTACCTTCAAGACTGTGGAAGAAGCCATCGAGCTGGCCAACGATACCGAATACGGCCTGGGCAACGGTCTGTGGACCAAGGACGTGGACAAGGCGCTCAATGTGTCCCGCAAGCTCCAGAGCGGCACTGTGTTCGTCAACACCTACCTGGAGAGCGCGGCGCAAATGCCGTTCGGTGGTTACAAGCAGAGCGGTTACGGCCGCGAGAATGGCGTGGATGGGCTGCTTGAATTCATGGAGGTGAAATCGACCTTCATCAAGCTCGGCGCGCGCACTCCGGTACTGCCCAACACTCTGGACTGAATACCGAGCACCGGCGTCACGGATCATCGTGGCGCCGGTGTTGGAGCGGATTTGGTAGATACCCGTATTCACTTCAACTGACGAGTTGAGCCATGAATTTCAAGCGAATGATCAACGTTGTAGGCGTTCACGCAGCCGGTGAGCGGAATGACGTCATCACTGGTGGCGTTCTCGACGTCCCCGGCAACACCATCTTCGACAAGATGAAGTACCTCGAAACCCAGGCGGACGACATTCGCAAGATGCTCCTCCAGGAGCCTCGTGGAAGCGTTACCCAGTGCGTCAACCTGGTGCTGCCTTCCTCCAACCCGGAAGCAGACGCCGGCTTCGTGATCATGGAGTCCGAGTTCTACCCGCCCATGTCCGGCACCAATACCATCTGCACCGTTACGGCGTTGCTGGAAACCGGCATGATCCCGATGCAGGAGCCCGTCACTCGTCTGACGCTGGAGGCCCCTGGCGGTTTGGTCCGTGTCGAGGCTCAGTGCAAGGACGGCAAGTGCGTCAGCGTCAAGTTTTCCAACGTGCCGTGCTTCGTCTTCGCACTGGACAAGTTCATCGAGGTTCCTGGCCTTGGCACCCTCAAGGTCGATGTCTCCTACGGCGGCATGATCTACGTGCTGGCCGATGCCCAGGCTCTGGGCTTCTCCATCAGCCCGGATGAAGCCGCAGATCTGGTGAGCGTCGGTGAGAACATCAAGGCCGCCGCGGCCGAACAGGTGCCGGCTGTCCATCCGGAGAATCCGGAGATCCATACCATCAACCAGACCCTGTTCGCCGGCCCCGTGCGGGACGACCCCGAGGGCAAGCGTTCGCGCAATGGTGTAATTGTTTCCCCTGGCCGCCTTGATCGTTCGCCGTGCGGTACTGGCACTAGCGCTCGTCTCGCGGTTATGCATGCGCGCGGTCAGATCAAGCCGGGCGAGCGTTTGATCCATGAATCGATCATTGGCACCGAGTTTATCGGTGAGATTGCCGAGACGCTGACTATCGGTGATCGCCAGGGTATTCGCCCCAACATCACCGGCAGTGCCTGGATCACTGGTTTCCACCAGTACGTCCTTGATCGCACTGATCCGTTCCCGACTGGCTTCACCCTGAGTGATACCTGGCGTAAGAACAAATGAATCCTTGAATATCGGCGGCTCCCCATCGCCGCTGATGTGCCCCCAAAAAGGTGCTACTACCGTATTTGCCCATGCTTGCATGGGCTTTTTTTTAGCTCCAACCCTCCAAGCGAAGGGTAGCCCGCACCAGTCGTTGTTCTTCTTGCTCAATCTCTTTGAGACTGTCACGAATGCCATGGATGTGGTCACGGGCGGCGCGCTGGGCTTGGTCCGGAAGCCGCTCGATGACAGCGTGGTAGAGCCGTGAGTGCTGTCGGTCCAGTTGCTTCAGGCTGAGCGGTCGGTGGTAGAGGTTGTTCACCGAGGCAAAGACCGAACTCAGCATCAGGTCGGTGAGCGATTGCAGGGTATGGACCAGCACCGGATTGTGCGAGGCCTCGCAGATGGCTAGGTGGAAAGCATGGTCCAGTCTCGCGTGCTCCTGGGAGTCCAAGCCCTCCGGGCTCTGGTGGGCAGCGAGCATTTCCTCGTAACGCCGTGTGATCAGTATGAAGTCGGCGTCTGTTCCGCGCAGGGCAGCCAACCGCGCCGATTCACCTTCTAGCAAGGCGCGTACTTCCAGCAGGTCGTAGAGCGTGCGGGGCTGCGAGCTGAACAGGTGCATCAAGGGGCTCGCATCCCGAGGTCCGGTCAGTTCGGCGACGAAAGAGCCGCGTCCCTGGCTGGTCTCGATGATTCCGCGTCCGCGAAGCACCCGCAGGCCTTCGCGGAGGGCCGAGCGGGAGATACCCAGCTTGTCGCATAGGCGGCGCTCCGAAGGCAGTGCCTGCCCGGTCTTGAGCACGCCATCGACAATCAGTTGCTCAATGCGCTCAGCCACCACATCGGCTACCTGGCGCCGTTCACCGTCTTTCATGCTAGGCATTTCGTCTATTCCAAACTGGTAGGACCAGTCAAAAAGTGAGGCGCGCCCACATCGTGGATGTGCTCTCTAGCATAGAGAAATGCTGGAATTCCAATAAGAGTAAATACGTACTGCGTTTCAAAAACTGGTAGGACCAGTGTGCGGTGTAATGGACGGTAGGGCAGGGCGGTCTGATGATGGCTCTTACCGACGGTCACCGCCGGCATCAAAACAACAAGACCAAAGAGCCTGCCATGAACATCCTCTACGACGAGCGCGTCGACGGCGTGCTGCCGAGAGTCGACAAAGCCGCGCTGCTGACCGAAATGCGCGAGTGTTTGCCGGATCTCGAAATCCTCCATCGCGAGGAGGACCTCCGCCCCTACGAATGCGACGGCCTTTCCGCCTACCGCACTACGCCCATGCTGGTTGTCCTGCCGGAGCGCGTCGAGCAGGTGGAGACCCTGCTCAAGCTCTGCCATGAACGTCGCGTGCCGGTGGTGGCTCGGGGCGCTGGTACGGGTCTGTCCGGTGGGGCGCTCCCCCTGGAACAGGGCATCCTGCTGGTGATGGCACGCTTCAACCGCATCCTCGAAGTGAATGCGGCCGGGCGCTACGCCCGTGTCCAGCCGGGTGTGCGCAACCTGGCTATCTCCCAGGCGGCGGCGCCTTTCGATCTCTATTACGCCCCGGACCCGTCCTCGCAGATTGCCTGTTCCATCGGCGGCAATGTCGCGGAGAACGCCGGTGGCGTTCATTGCCTGAAATACGGCCTGACCGTGCACAACCTGCTCAAGGTGGACATCCTTACCGTCGAAGGCGAGCGCCTGACCCTGGGCTCCGACGCCCTGGACAGCCCCGGCTTCGACCTGCTGGCCCTGTTCACCGGCTCCGAAGGCATGCTCGGCGTGGTCACCGAAGTCACCGTCAAACTGCTGCCCAAGCCCCAGGTGGCCAAGGTGCTGCTGGCGGCCTTCGACTCGGTGGAGAAGGCCGGCCGCGCGGTGGGCGACATCATCGCCGCCGGCATCATCCCGGGTGGTCTGGAGATGATGGACAACCTGGCCATTCGTGCCGCCGAGGACTTCATCCACGCCGGCTACCCGGTGGACGCCGAAGCCATCCTGCTCTGCGAACTGGACGGGGTGGAGGCGGACGTCCACGACGACTGCCAACGGGTGCGCCAGGTGCTGGAAGCCGCCGGTGCCGCCGAGGTGCGGCAGGCCCGGGACGAAGCCGAGCGGGTGCGATTCTGGGCCGGGCGCAAGAATGCCTTCCCGGCGGTGGGGCGAATCTCACCGGACTACTACTGCATGGACGGCACCATCCCCCGTCGCGAATTGCCTGGCGTGCTGCGTGGTATTGCCGACCTTTCCGCCGAATACGGCCTGCGGGTAGCCAACGTGTTCCATGCCGGCGACGGCAACATGCACCCGCTGATCCTCTTCGATGCCAACCAGCCGGGTGAGCTGGAACGCGCCGAAGCCCTCGGCGGGAAAATCCTCGAACTCTGCGTGGCGGTGGGCGGCAGCATCACCGGCGAGCACGGTGTGGGGCGCGAGAAGATCAACCAGATGTGCGCCCAGTTCAACGCGGACGAGATCACGCTGTTTCACGCCGTGAAGGCGGCCTTCGACCCCACCGGGTTGCTCAACCCCGGCAAGAACATCCCGACCCTGCATCGTTGCGCCGAGTTTGGCGCGATGCATGTGCACATGGGGCAGCTGCCTTTCCCGGAACTGGAGCGCTTCTGATGCGCCACGCACTTGACGCCAGCAACCACCTTCTCGAGCAGGTCCGCGCGGCGCTTGCCGAAGGCAACGCCCTGCGCATCCGCGGTGGTGACAGCAAGGCCCGCATCGGCAGGCAGGTGACGGGCCTGGAACTGGATACCCGCGAGCACCGAGGAATCGTCAGCTATGACCCCACCGAGCTGGTGGTCACCGTGCGCGCCGGTACGCCTCTGGCAGAACTGGAGCGGGTTCTGGACGAGAAAAGCCAGTGGCTGGCCTGTGAGCCGCCACACCTGGGCGCTGGCGCCACGGTGGGTGGCATGGTCGCTGCGGGCTTGTCCGGTCCACGTCGGCCCTGGGCGGGATCGGTGCGCGACTTCGTCCTCGGCACCCGTGTCATCACCGGCCTGGGTAAGCACCTGCGCTTCGGCGGCGAGGTGATGAAGAACGTCGCCGGCTACGACCTTTCTCGGCTGATGGCCGGCAGCTTCGGCTGCCTGGGCGTCCTGACCGAGGTCTCTCTCAAGGTGCTGCCCAAGCCCCGTGCCGTGGCCAATCTGCGCCTGACGGTGGATCTGCCTGAAGCCCTGCGCAAGCTGGCCGAGTGGGGCCAGCAACCGCTGCCCATCAGCGCCGCCTGCCATGACGGCGAGGCCCTGCACCTGCGCCTGGAGGGCGGTGAAGGTTCGGTGGCCGCAGCCCGCGAACGCCTGGGGTGCGAAACCGTCGAGCCTGGCTTCTGGGAGGCGCTCAAGGAGCAGCGCTTGCCGTTCTTCGATGACCCGCGTCCGCTCTGGCGGCTGTCGCTGCCCAACGCCTGTCCGGTCCTGGATCTGCCCGGTACTCAGCTGGTGGATTGGGGCGGGGCGCAGCGTTGGTTGAAATCCGATGCTTCGGCCGAGGACATCCGCTCCATCGCCCAGAAGGCCGGAGGGCACGCGATCTGTTTCGACGGTGGTGAAAGTCCCTTCCATCCGTTGCCGGAGCCGCTGCTGCGCTACCACCGCCAGCTCAAGGCACAACTGGACCCGCAGGGGATATTCAACCCCGGGCGTATGTACGCGGAGGTTTGAGGCGACCCATGCAAACCCATTTGAGCGAACAGGCGCGCGCCCTGCCGCGCGGTGAAGAAGCCGAAGCCATCCTGCGGAGCTGCGTGCACTGTGGCTTCTGCAACGCGACTTGTCCCACCTACCAGTTGCTGGGGGACGAGCTGGACGGCCCACGTGGGCGTATCTACCTGATGAAGCAGGTCCTGGAGGGCCATGAACCCAGTGCCAGTACCTTGCAACATCTGGACCGCTGCCTGACTTGCCGCAACTGCGAAACCACCTGTCCCTCCGGCGTGCAGTATCACAACCTCCTGGATATCGGCCGCGCCGTGGTCGAAGAGCAGGTGTCGCGTTCTCTGGGCGAACGCTTGCTTCGTGGCGGATTGCGCGTAGTGGTACCCCACGCCGGGCTGTTCAAGGCACTGGTGAAGACCGGCAGCGCCTTTCGACCGCTGTTGCCTGAGAGCCTCAAGGCCAAGTTGCCGCGCGAGGTTCGCCCTGCACGACCGCGTCCCAACCTGCGACATGACCGTCGTGTGCTGATGCTGGAGGGGTGCGTGCAGCCGGGTCTGTCGCCCAATACCAATGCCGCCGCCGCGCGGGTGCTGGACCGCCTGGGGATCAGTGTGGTTCCGGCCCGTGAGGCCGGCTGCTGCGGCGCAGTGGATTATCACCTCAATGCCCAGGAGGCAGGTCTGGACCGGGCCCGGCGCAATATCGACGCATGGTGGCCTGCCATCGAAGCCGGCGCCGAAGCGATCATCCAAACCGCCAGCGGTTGCGGAGCCTTCGTCAAGGATTACGGCCACCTGCTGATGCACGATCCGGATTACGCCGCACGCGCAGAGCGGGTCAGTTCGTTGGCCAAGGATCTGGTGGAAGTGCTACGCGATGCGCCATTGGAAAGCCTGGGCATCCGAACTGACCTGCGCCTGGCCTTCCACTGCCCGTGCACCCTGCAACATGCCCAGAAGCTGGGTGGCGCCGTGGAAGCTGTGCTGACTCGCCTGGGGTTCCATCTCACGTCGGTACCCGACTCCCACCTGTGTTGTGGCTCTGCCGGCAGCTATTCGATCACCCAGCCGGAGCTGTCGCGGCAGCTGCGCGACAACAAGCTCAACGCCCTGGAAAGCGGTCAGCCTCAAGTGATCGCCACCGCCAACATCGGTTGTCAGACCCATCTCGACGGCGCCGGCCGGACGCCCGTGAGGCACTGGATCGAATTGGTGGATGAAGCGCTTGGCTAGGCCAACCCATGCAAACTCAATGAGTACTCGAGGACATCCCATGCACACCAAATCCGTGCTCAGCCAGAGCGACGTTACCCGCATCCTTGCCGCCGCCCGTGCCGAGGCCCAAAGCCACCAATGGAATGTGGCCATCGCTGTAGTGGATGACGGTGGCCATCCACTGGCCCTGGAGCGCCTCGATGGCTGCGCTCCTATCGGCGCCTACATCGCCATTGAAAAGGCGCGGACTTCGGCGCTTGGCCGACGCGAGTCCAAGGGCTACGAGGACATGGTCAACGGCGGGCGAAATGCGTTCCTTTCCGCACCGCTGCTCACCTCCCTGGAGGGCGGTGTGCCGGTGCTGGTGGATGGCCAGGTAGTAGGGGCTGTCGGCGTTTCCGGTGTGAAGGCCGATCAGGATGCCCAGATCGCTCGCGCTGGCGCCCAATGCCTGGCCTGAATTGGAACGGAGAAAGCCATGACTGACTACATTGCTCGCCATCGCCTGCACGTTGCCGCTGAACTGGTCGCCTTCATCGAACAGGAGGCGCTGCCCGGCACCGGGGTGGACCCAGCTGCCTTCTGGCTGGGGTTCGATGCCCTGGTCCACGATCTGGCCCCCAGGAACCGCGCCCTGCTGGCTGAGCGAGATCGATTGCAGGCTGAGCTGGATACCTGGCATCGCGCGAACCCGGGGCCAATTCGCGACATGGCCGCGTACCGGGCTTTCCTGGGAGGCATCGGCTACCTGGTGCCGCAGCCAGAGCGCGTGCAGGTCAGCACGGCCAATGTCGACTCGGAACTGGCCGAACAGGCAGGCCCGCAATTGGTGGTGCCGGTGTCCAACTCCCGCTATGCGCTGAACGCTGCCAATGCGCGCTGGGGTTCGCTGTACGACGCGCTCTACGGTACCGATGTGATTCCCGAGACGGATGGCGCCGAGAAGGGCAGTGGCTATAACCCAACGCGCGGCGCGAGAGTGATCGTCTTCGCCCGAGCCTTCCTCGATCAAGCGGCGCCATTGGCCGAGGGCTCCCATGCAGAGGCAACCGGCTATCGAGTCGAGGGCGGGCGCCTGCTTGTCAGCCTGGGGGAGAGTCAGACCGGACTACGCGAGCCTGATCAGTTCATCGGCTACCAGGGCACCGCCGAATCTCCGGCCACCATCCTGCTGAAGAACCATGGCCTGCATTTCGAAATTCAGATCGATCACAGCCATCCTATCGGTCAGACCGACGCCGCTGGCGTGAAGGATGTGGTTCTGGAAGCTGCCCTCAGCACCATCATGGACTGCGAGGACTCGGTAGCGGCGGTGGATGCAGCCGACAAAGTGCAGGTCTACCGCAATTGGTTGGGTCTGATGAAGGGCGACCTGGTCGAGGAGGTCAGCAAGGGCGGAAAGACCTTCACGCGGAGCCTCAATCCCGACCGCCGTTACATGGCTGCCGATGGTTCCGAATTGCTGTTGCCGGGGCGCTCCTTGATGTTCGTACGCAACGTCGGCCACCTGATGACCAACCCAGCCATCCATGATGCTGACGGCCACGAGATTCCCGAAGGCATCCTGGACGCCGTGCTGACGACTCTGGCTTCGCTGCACGATCAGAAGCGCCGCCGCAATTCGCGGCGCGGGTCCATCTACATCGTCAAACCGAAGATGCATGGACCCTTCGAAGTCGCTTTTGCTGATGAACTCTTCGGCCGCGCGGAAGATCTGCTGGGGCTTCAGCGTCACACCCTGAAGATGGGGATCATGGACGAGGAGCGTCGCACCAGCGTCAACCTTCAGGCCTGTATCGCTGCCGCGTCCGCGCGGGTGGCCTTCATCAACACCGGCTTTCTCGACCGCACCGGTGACGAGATGCACTCCGCCATGGAAGCGGGGCCGATGCTGCGCAAGGGCGATATGAAATCCACGGCCTGGATCCAGGCATACGAGCGCAACAATGTGCTGGTCGGCCTGGCCAGCGGCCTGCGGGGGCGCGCGCAGATTGGCAAGGGAATGTGGGCCATGCCTGACCTGATGGCTGCGATGCTGGAACAGAAGATCGCCCATCCCAGGGCAGGCGCGAACACTGCCTGGGTTCCATCGCCGACCGCTGCGACCTTGCATGCGTTGCATTACCACCAGGTGGACGTACAAGCGGTTCAGCGAGAGTTGGAGCAGGTCGACGTCGCTACCGAGCGAGAGGGATTGCTGAGCGGCTTGCTCACGGTGCCGGTCGCCGGGAAAGCGGAGTGGACTGCGGATGCGGTACGCGAGGAACTGGAAAACAACGCCCAGGGTCTGCTCGGCTATGTGGTGCGTTGGGTAGAGCAGGGCATTGGTTGTTCCAAGGTGCCGGACATCCATGATGTGGGGCTGATGGAAGACCGTGCCACCTTACGCATTTCCAGCCAGCACATGGCCAACTGGCTGCGTCATGGCGTGGTCAGTCGAGAGCAGGTGCTGGAGGTGCTGCAGCGCATGGCCAGGGTAGTGGATCAACAGAATGCCGATGATCCCAACTACCGCCCCATGGCTCCCGACTTCGAGCGCTCAACGGCCTTCCAGGCGGCTTGCGCCTTGGTGTTTGAAGGCTGCGCGCAACCCAGTGGCTATACCGAACCGCTGCTGCATCGATTCCGTTTGGAGTTCAAAAGGTCCAACTAAATTAGAGAAATTTGCAGTCCGTGCTTGCTGAGCAGCCAGCACGGACATTCTTCACAGCAAGCAGCCGATGTCGGCTTCTCCAAACTATGCAAAACGAGTGGACTTGTTTTCTCCTCCTGATAGCTGGGCCCGATGCCGACCTGATAGACGGCTGACCAATTGATAATCAAAGTGCTGGCAAAGAAATAACGTAAACGATTACATTAGGTGGTGGCCGTTTCATGCAGCTACGAACTACCAGATTTGCCAGTCCATGAGGAATCACCCGATGAAAGCCCTTATCAGAATGGCACGCACAAAGGCACCTCTCCGCTGGCTCGGCCGTGCAGTAAGCTTGCTTTCGCGTTTGGTCTGCACGCCATTTTCTACCAGCATGACGAACACCTCTCCAAAGGACAGCTCCCGCCCCAGCATTGGGTGTCGTCTAAGCCAGTGCCGTATTCCCGCGCACCCTGCAATCAGCTGAATCATTCTGGCGAGGGCAAGCTCTGCAACGTAGTTGATCCAATAGCATCAGCGCTGGATATCAGCCACGGCCAGCGCGGGCGCGTCGCCATAGGTGCCCCCACGGCGTTTCAGTTGCTGTCCCAGGTCGTGCTGGATGTCATCCTTGATTTTCTGCCAATAGAACGCATCCCTGCTACGAGGTCCGGGAGGCGGGAAAGTGATCTTGATGGGATGGTCGAAGGCCGTTAGGTCATCTCCTCACTCGGGTGAGTCGGGCCACCTTTAGCGAAGCCTCACAAAGAGCACAACTGGTCTCAGTCTCTCCGGGCCAGCTCCCTAGAGGCATCTAGGGCTCCGCCAAAGCACCCTGAGGACGCTCTCGTCATCTGTGCTTCGGATTCGTAGACGATCGTTGAAAAACTCCCTTTGCGACTTTCGCGCACAGAAGTACGTGGCTGAGGTTGAAATTTTAGTCGTTGCCGAGGCTGAACTTGCTCCGGATTTCGCGTAGCAACGCCTAAAACGGACGTTTTTTGCGATTCCGTGCGGGTGGAGCGGAGCAACACCGACTTTTTCAACACAATCGGCCAGAAGCAGTTACTCAGCGTCTACAGGCTAAGGGGCGATTCAGCAGCCATGCACCGAATTTGCCGATGATCAGTAATTGAAGTCGTGTCCAAGCTGTTGCTGCATCCATTCCAGGAAGCGCCGCACCCTCGGTAGCTCCGCATGCGTTCGGGGGAAGACCAGATGATGAGCGCTGACGGAACTCCGGAGCCGTTTCTCGAAGACTGGCACCAATCTGCCTTGACTCACGTAATCCTGGGAAAGCAATGAGCTTTCCAGTGCGAAGCCGAACCCGTGGCTGGCGGCTTCCAGGCTCATGTACGAACGGTCGAAACTCAGCGCATAAGGGGCTTCAGGCAGCGAAAGTCCCTGTTGTGCAAACCATTGGGGCCATTGCACCAACGCTGCCTCTGACAGGATCAGATTTTGTCGCAGCAACTCCTGCGGCTCCTGGATCGGCGCCCGTGCCAGCAGCGAAGGCGAAGCCAATACCGTCAACTGTTCGTGGCGAATAGTGCGCACTTCCAGGCTCGGCCAGTTCGGATAACCGTGACGGATATCCAGATCGATCTGATTGCGGCCGAAGTGCAACGACTCGTAGGAACAGGACAGATTGATCTGGATATCGGGGTGGCTGGCGCGGAACTGTTCGAGGCGCGGCAACAACCAAAGCAGGCCGAAGCTGGGCGCCGAGTGCAGGCGCAGATAGTCAGAGCTTGTCGCGCTGCCCGCCCGCTCGGTGGCGATGGCAAGGCTCTGTAGCGCGCCAGACACGTCCCGCAGGTACTGCTCGCCAGCTGGGGTGAGCGTCACGCCTTTGGCCGTGCGCAGGAACAGCGGGCGGCCGATCAAGCTTTCGAGATTGGCGATTTGATGGCTAACGGCAGAGGGCGTGAGGTTGAGTTGTTCGGCGGCGCGGGCGACGTTGCCGAACCGCGCTGCCTGCTCGAAGGCCTGAATCGCTTTGAACGGCGGTAGCTGAATGGGCTTTTTATCCGACTCGTGTTGCATCTCATCTCCTTTATCTTTCGGGGCTTTGCGGCGACGCGCGAACTTTGCACCTCTGCCACGGGACTGCCCAGTGCTGAATTTTTTTCAGCATAGGTTGAGTCGGGCTGCGTTGCCCGGATGGGGTTGTGGACTGAATCTGTGCCCATCGGTTCTCCATGAACCGGCGTCCATAACAACAAGTATCCGGAGCAAAAAATGCTACTCGAAAGCAAAATCGCAATTGTCACTGGCGCTGCCTCTGCACGCGGTATCGGCCGCGCTACCGCCAAGGTCTTCGCCGAGCAAGGTGCTCGTGTGGCCATCCTGGACCTGGACTTGGAGGCTGCCCGCCAGGCGGCAGCGGAACTGGGAGAAGGTCATCTCGGCCTGGCCGCTAACGTGGCCGACGAAGCTCAAGTGCGCGACGCCGTAGCCCAGGTGTTGGCCCAGTACGGCCGGATCGATGTGCTGGTGAACAACGCTGGCATCACCCAGCCGGTGAAGACCCTGGAAATCACTGGCAAGGATTTCGACCGCATCCTGGATGTAAACCTGCGTGGCACGCTGCTGATGTCCCAGGCTGTGATCCCCGCCATGCGCGTGCAGAAGTCCGGCAGCATCATTTGCATGTCATCGGTTTCCGCCCAGCGTGGCGGCGGCATCTTCGGTGGTCCTCACTACAGCGCCGCCAAGGCCGGAGTACTGGGTCTGGGTAAAGCCATGGCCCGCGAGTTGGGTGCGGACAATATCCGAGTGAACTCAATCACCCCGGGATTGATCCAGACTGATATCACCGGCGGCCTCATGCATGACGAGCGTCGCCACGCCATCATCGAGGGCATTCCCCTCGGCCGCCTGGGTGCGGCAAGCGACGTCGCCAACGCGGCGCTGTTCCTGGCCAGTGACCTGTCCAGCTACCTGACCGGCATCACGCTGGATGTGAACGGTGGAATGCTGATCCACTGACGAGCCCTGCCTTTCGGCTCGCGATGTTCGAAATCTGAGGCCCGGCGTGCCTACAGCCGCCGGGATCTTCAATAAAAACAAGAGATCAGATCAACATGACGACGATAGCCCTCGATGCGGCTTCGGCCGCACGCAGCAATGCCTACCGCAAGACGGCGTGGCGGCTGATGCCCTTCCTGATGCTGTGCTACCTCTGCGCCTACCTCGACCGTGTCAATGTTGGTTTCGCCAAGCTGCAGATGATGGACGATCTGGCCCTGAGCGAGGCCGTTTACGGCCTGGGTGCCGGCATGTTCTTTATCGGCTACTTCCTCTGTGAGGTACCCAGCAACATCATCCTGCACAAGGTCGGAGCACGACGCTGGATCGCCCGCATCATGATCACCTGGGGCATCATTTCCGGTCTTTTCGCCTTTGTAGAAACCGCATGGCAGTTCTACACCCTGCGCTTCCTGCTTGGGGTGGCTGAAGCGGGCCTGGCACCGGGCCTGTTGCTTTATCTCACCTACTGGTTCCCGTCCTATCGTCGCGCCAAGATGACCGCGCTCTGGTTTATCGCCATTCCGCTATCGGGAATGATTGGCGGGCCGCTGTCAGGTTGGATCATGGAGCGTTTCGCTGGTGTCCACGGCTGGGCCGGCTGGCAGTGGATGTTCGTGCTGGAGGCCATTCCCACGGTGCTAGTCGGCCTGCTGGTGCTGAGCTACCTGAAGGACGGGGTGGATAAGGCAACCTGGCTCAACGACGACGAGAAAGCGCTAATCCGCAGGGAGCTGGCCGAGGACGAGAAGCACAAAGTGACACATGCTTCGCCGGCCGCCTTCATCCGCGATCGACGCCTGTGGCTGCTGGCGGGTATCTACTTCTGCGTGGTGATGGGGCAGTACGCAATCACCTTTTGGCTGCCGACCCTAGTGCGCAACGCCGGTGTGTCCGAACCTTTGCATATCGGACTGCTGACCAGCGTGCCCTACCTCTGCGCCATCGTGGCGATGCTGCTGGCTGGTCGTAGTGGCGACAAGCACCGGGAACGTCGCTGGCACCTGGCGATTCCGATGCTCGCCGGTGCCCTGGGCCTCTCACTGGCCGCTGCGCTCGGTAGCAGCCTGACACTGTCGATTCTCAGTCTGTGCCTGGCAGCGGCCGGAATCCTCTCGGCGTCCTCACTGTTCTGGATGCTTCCCACCACCCTGCTGGGTGGTGTCTCAGCCGCGGCGGGTATCGCCGCAGTCAATAGCTTTGCAAACCTTGCCGGCTTCTGCTCGCCGTACCTGATCGGCTGGGTGACGACTACCCTCGGCAGCAACGCCATTGGCATGTACCTCATAACCGCCGTGCTGGTATTCGGAGCCTTCCTGGTCTCCCGCGTGCCAGCCAATCTGGTCAACCGTTGAGATCGAAGGAGTCCCGACGATGAGTTCCGTTTCTACCGATACCGGTTCGCTCTCCCTCGCAGAGCGCGCCTACAACATCCGGCGCAACGCCTTGCGCATGGGCCAGGTGCAGGGCCAGGGCTACATCGGCCAGGCCCTTGGTGCCGCCGACCTGCTGGCCGTCTCCTACTTCCACGCGCTGCGCTACGACGCCGCCAACCCGGAGTGGGAAGGTCGCGATCGTTTCTACCTGTCGATCGGCCATTACGCGATCGCTCTCTATGCGGCACTGATCGAGGCCCGGATCATTCCGGAGGAGGAGCTGGAAACCTACGGCAGCGACGACAGCCGCCTGCCCATGTCCGGCATGGCCGCCTACACCCCCGGCATGGAGATCACCGGCGGTTCGCTGGGCCACGGATTGGGCATCGCGGTGGGGGCCTGCCTGGGCCTGAAGCGCAAGGGAGCTGACCAATTCGTCTACAACTTGCTGTCCGATGGCGAATTGAACGAGGGCTCCACTTGGGAAGCGGCGATGTCCGCCTCTCACTGGAAGCTGGACAACCTGATCGCCATTGTCGACGTGAACAACCAGCAGGCCGATGGCTACGCCACCGAGGTACTCGCTTTCGAGCCCATCGTCGACCGTTGGCAGGCATTCGGCTGGTTCGTCCAGCGCGTGGATGGCAACGACCTGGAGCAGTTGGTGCAGGCCTTCGACGCCGCACGCGATCATGACGGGCCACAGCCCCGGGTAATCATCTGCGACACCCGCATGGGTAAGGGCGTGCCCTTCCTCGAAAGCCGCGAAAAAACTCACTTCATCCGCGTCGACGAAAACGAGTGGGACCTTGCCCTGGAAGCCCTTGAAGCTGGGAGCCGTCAATGAACATCGCTACCCCCCCGAAGAAGCGCCTGACCACCTCGGCGATGATCGCCTCCATCGCCTCCGAGGGGCAGCCCACCCGTCCGGCCCCCTTCGGCCATGCGCTGGCGGGGCTGGCCCGCGAACGCGCCGACATCGTCGGCCTGTCGGCGGATCTGTCCAAGTACACCGACCTGCATATCTTCGCCAAAGAACATCCGGAACGCTTCTACCAAATGGGCATGGCCGAGCAGTTGCTGATGAGTGCCGCCGCCGGCATGGCCCGCGAAGGCTTCACGCCCTTCGCCACCACCTACGCAGTATTCGCCTCGCGCCGAGCCTATGACTTCATCTGCATGGCCATCGCCGAAGAAAACCTCAACGTGAAGATCGTCTGCGGTCTGCCGGGGCTGACCACCGGCTACGGTCCAAGTCACCAGGCCACTGACGACCTGGCGATCTTCCGCGCCATGCCCAACCTGATGATCATCGACCCTTGCGACGCACTGGAGATCGAGCAGGCAGTTCCTGCCATCGCCGCGCATCAGGGCCCGGTGTACATGCGGCTGTTGCGAGGCAACGTGCCCCTGGTGCTAGACCGCTACGACTACAAATTCCAGATCGGTAAGGCGCAAACCCTGCGGGGCGGACGCGACGTGCTGATTATCTCCACTGGTTTGCTGACCATGCGCGCTCTGGAAGCGGCCGAGAAGCTCCAGGCAGATGGCGTCGACGTATCCGTGTTGCACGTGCCAACGATCAAGCCCCTGGACCAGGCCACTATTCTCGCCGAGACCCGAAAGCCAGGCCGGCTGGTGGTCACGGCGGAGAACCACTCCATCGTGGGGGGGCTGGGAGAAGCCGTCGCCGGGCTGTTGATGCGCAATGGCGTTACCCCCACCTTCCGCCAGATCGCCCTTCCTGATGCCTTCCTCGATGCTGGTGCTCTACCAACCCTGCACGACCGCTACGGCATTTCGACCGATGCTGTGGCAAGCCAGATCAAGGGTTGGTTGTAGTTGTTCAAGGCCCTCCCTGCACCGGGAGGGTCACTCCATTCCGGGGCCGGATTTACCGATGGCTGTTTCGAGATGAAAGCGCTCGAGCTTCGTAGACGACTTGGAACCTTATTGGATGGCCGCTTGTGGCTGTTTGCGGCAATTCCCAAACGTCCGCTATGGGCTTGACGACTGACTGCTCCTAGCCGAAATTGGAGCTGCCCACCAATGAAAAAGGGCCGGTGAGCGTTGCCCACCGGCCCTTTCGCTTACTCTCTTCTACCCCAATTCCTTTTGGGGCTAAGGGCCTTGCCCTATTACCAAGCGCCAGCCTGGACCGGCGCCGCTGCCTCCCCAGGCAGCGGTTGTGCACCGTCTCGGTGCATCCGTTTCAGCATTCAGTGAAAAAGCTTCAGTGTTTGTTGAAAAACTACGCGGCCTTCCTGCACCAGCAAAAACTGAAACGTGCTAATCGGAAAACCCCGCGCTAGAGGAGTTGTGATCGCCAGGTTGAAATGAGATGTGCAACAAAAATCGAAATTTGCCCGAACTGTTCCACCAAATATTGAAACGACGGGGGGAAGTCGTTAGGAGCAAGAGGCTGTGTGGAGAACCAGCTAGAGCTAGGGAAACCCAGAAGAGGACCTCCCGAATCTGATGAGATACGCCGAGGCCGAAGGGAGAGAAATGCAGCAGGAAGAGCAGACGTGGTGAGCGCGAATGAGAATCCTGGTGTAGGAAAACGGAGAGAGTTGAGCCCCGCCAAGGATCCTAGGTAATAGCGTTGGCTAGGTGTTCTACGTCATTACGGCGAATCAAGGTGAAGTTCAGAATTCCGCCGCATTCACTGGGAGGAACTGCTTGGAGTACACCTGTTCTTAAGTAGTAATGAATGCGAGCTGTTGTGACATTTAAGAATTTTGCCGCTTGGAGTGATGAAAAAAATTCGTAGAGGTGGTCTCGCATTCTTTGGGCGTCATCCTTATGAATGAAAACATAATTCATGATTCTAATCACCGGGACGTAGTAGCAAGAAAGAAATCGTCGTGATAATTCCGCGCAATTTATGCCGAATTCTTGGGATAACTCTTTCAGCGTGCAATGGTTGGATCTCCATTCTAAAGCTGCCACTAGTTGAGATTCATTGATTTTTGTTTTCATGCCATTTGCGTCCGTGAGGTCAACTTCTAGAATCTTGCCTTCAATCAATTTCTTAATAACAGAGCCTTGAATGTTTAACTCTTGAGAAAGGAAGCGGATGCCGCTCGTATTGATTTGGCGATCGTCATGTGCCCTTATGCTAAGTAAAAAATCAGTTATAACTTTCGTGTCGCTCTTAAGGTAGATCTCTCCCCATCTACGATAAGTTTCTCCATGGCCGGATGATAGTGTTCGAAAAGGACGCACGTTAGCAAAGTCGAATAATTCAGCAAGCGCAGCGGGTTTTATCCTTAGTTGCCTAGCTAGGCTGCCATGAAAGACGTACTGTTTGGCAAAAAGCTCCAGTTCAGCTGTTGGGATGACTCGTATAAAGTCTGGAGGGAATCGGTAGCAGCTTAGCAGGTTCAACTTTATTGCCAGCGTTATTTGCTCGCCCGATGCCCCAAGGTATTTAATCGAATTCGGATAATTCGTATATTCACCCTTTCGGAACATTGATGATGGAATAATTGTGTTAAATTTTAGAATTGAATTCAGTCGTCGATTAAGGCTCTTGCATAAAGAGTCGCAGCTATAGTACTTGGTTGCCTTGTTTTTGGTTAATTTGAATTTTTCTGCGCCAAGCTGTTCGTGCATTCTCGTGTGAGAAAGTTTATAAGCCAGGCATAGTTCGTTCAATGTTAATCGTAGCGTATGGCAGACGCATTCTGGGGGGCACTCCTCTGGGTATACTTCAGTATGGTTTCTCACGAATCCTGCAGCAACATTGCTAAGCAGTTGGTCTCCTGAACATAGCCAGGGCGAGCAATAGGCTAATGGGTTTAACGAAGGAAGAAGTTTCTTTCTGGCCAGCAAGTGATTCAATAATTCGTTTGTGTCGCCACATGCGATTCTGGCTGAAACTCTTATGCATTTGGATTGGTCACAGAATAGTTCAGACTCATTGCTTAATATTTTTAATGTTTTAATGAATCGATTAATGAATAGCTGATCGCCTCTCGCGGCATGTTCGACAAATGTTCTGGATAATTCTATGTCGCCAGGAGTTGAGGTGGCGGCGCGAAAATCGAAGCGACATTTGCAAATGCAATAGTCAAGTTTTGTCCAGTCAATGGGCTTGCCGCATTGGGGGCAGGCTTCTATATATTTGGAGCCATGAATTGGACAGGCATCAAGCCATGGGAGGTGGAAGCTTTTTTCAAAAAAGCCATTCCTTGCGCACTCGGGACAGATTCTAAGTTGAAATGACAATTTTCTATATGGGATGACAATTTTCCCAAACTGAACGTTCGGTTGTCTACTGTCTCCGATGAACCCAAAGAATGCCGATTCAAAACGACTAGAGTGCCTCTCACTCGAGTGCTCCTTAACATATTGTATGAAGGTGGACTTCCTCAGTTGCCAACCGTTTTTCTTGACATCCACTGCCAAGTCGAATCCGACTGCCAACGCATGCACATTTAAGTACCCGTTGCCAGCCGCTGTCCTCATCAGTACGCTGATGGGGCTTTCGTTCTTATGCGGTAATGCGACATATGTCATTTCCGACATTTCTTTTCCCCTTTGATAATTTTATGAAGTTCTTGCATGTCCAAGGTAAACGGGTCCACGGAGGCGAGTCGTGTGCGAAGAAGTGTTCGGCTCAATGCGATGCTGAAGTCACTAATCTGTAATATTCGGTCTGATCGCTTAGCTGATATTTTTAAGGCGCGCTGTAAGAGAAACCTCATGGCTCGCATATTTCCCCCGGTGGCGACAAAAAAAGCCATCTCGAGTTTTTGATCGGTAAGGCAGGGAACTGATTCAAAATAGTTCCAACTTACTATTTCACTAAGGAGGGTGCTGAGCATGGTTCGTAGTACTGATCGTGATGAGTCGATTGAACACGGTAGCGGATGAAGTTCTGCTCGTAATGGATATCTTAATGAGAGTTGTTCGTTGTTCTCTACAATGGATGCGCATGTGGGTAGGCCGACCAAAATCACCGGTTTGTTGAACTCGTTGCAAAACCAATTGATCCAGTCGCAGACTTTTCCGCGTGTTGCTTCCTGCCCTTTTTCGAGCAAATTCTGAAGTTCATCGAAGAATACTAATTCGGTTTGGCATTCCCGTAGCCTTGCAAATAACCGATGCTCTAAAATTGGGCGATGCTCAACGTTTTTAGTGGACCCAAGTTTTCCAAGCATTTCTGATACCAGATGCTTTAGAGTGGTATCTGCCGGTACTCTGCAGTAAAGTGTTGGAATGATCGATCTGACTCCGCCCTCGGATTCCCTGATCTCAGGAGGGGGGTACATAGATATCAGAGTATTACAGACGGTGGTCTTTCCGGTGCCGGAGACGCCGGTCAATACAACCCCAGATTGCTCACCTCGTTCCAATGTTAAATCGATACTTTCCTGGAGTAATGCTAGCGCATTGTCAAAGTCAGGATGCCTGGCGGTATAATTTTTGAATTCGGTAAGCTTCAGCTGAATGTCGACTTCCATGATTGCATACCCATGCTGCCAATTTTAATTGGAATAGATTGACCGACGGGATTAATCCTGGGGCCAAAAAGGCCTATGTAGGTCTTATGCGGTAAGATTTGTATAGGTTGGGTTCATCTTCGAAGTGCTGGGCAGCAATTTTTTCTGCTATGGGCATGCCGCTGTCGTTCTCTTTGTCGTGAGATTGCTGGGCAACTTTCTTCGCGTCCTTGGCCTTCGTGGTTTTCGTGATCTTCGTGGTCTTCTTGGTAGTGGTGGTCTTCTTGGTTTTCGGGGGGGTCTTAGTCTTATTGTTTTTCTTGGCCTTCTTGCGATCCTCAATAATTTCCTCTATTTCACTATAGATTTCTCTCAATGCCTCGTGCGCGGCAGTGTTAGTGAATTCTTTTCCTTCTTCAGCGAGACGCTTTTGTACTGCATTGTGGTCTTGCAGTGAGAGGCCTTCTTGATATTGTGGATTGGTTGCAATAGCGGGAAACAGGTGGCGGGGTTCTTCTGGGTGAGCAACCCATACTGTTCCTAGGTTTGTTGGGTCGTAATAGACGATGGCGTATTCACCCTCAAGCCGTCGTGCTACGTCGGGAAGGCTGGCGCCAGTCCAAGTTAGAGTGAAGATTTCCACTCTTCCCCCCTTTATTGCTCTTCTTTTTGAGCATAAACAAGCGAAATCAAGGTCTTCACGTGAGAAGCGCTCGGGTGGCATTTGATTTGCGCTCATTTCTTTGAGTGCTTGCTTGGGCGACATATGAAGTGATGAATGTACGGTCTCGTGATAGACCTCATCGAGCCAGCGTTTGAAAAAATATCTCAATTCATTCAAGGTCAGAGTCGCGTGCTTCATAGAATCGTAGTCTTCGCGTTCAAGCGGACTCGATTTTGTTGTGCCTGGAATAAAATGAGTCAGACCGGTGTCTACCGTTCTGAAAAAGCGTTCGATAAATGATTTGGCGTTTGGTTGGCCAGGAGGCACGTAACGCAGTTCGATGCCTAGTAGGCGTGCGATGAGTTTGACCCGGTCGTTTCTCACCTCCGGACCATTATCGACGCCAAGCTCTAGCGGTTTTCCCCCAATGGCTCCCTCCGGCTTGGCCTCTACCGCCATCTTAATTGCCTTAATGAAGCTTTCCGCATTGGGTGCACCGAGTGAAATATCCCAGCCCGTACATGCTCGGCATCCTAAGTCCAAAATGGCACTGAGTATTGGTCTTCCCATGACAATGCCATGCTCATCGACTACGAAAAGATTCATTAGGGCGGTGTCTCCTTGAGCCTGGCCGTACAACAATTCGGAGACTTCGGATTTGACGCCAAAATGGTATTTTTTATTGACGAAATCGCGGCTGTGCCTGTGAGAGTCAACCAGATAGCCATCAAGTTTCATGATTTCGCGCCTCACGGTGGAGTAGGAGGGGGCTCTTAAACCCACAGCGTTGTACTTGAAGCGTTCCAAGTTTGTTGCCTGTATCTCTCCGCAGATCAGTTTGTGTATGGTCTTGACGTTGGGTCGCTCAGCTTTAAAGAACTCGGTGTGGATGAAGTGTTGGATTAGTTCATGTGCTTCTTCGGACAACAAATTCCCTCTTGGTCTATTGGGGGCGGCCCTAATCAGGGCCAATGGATTTCGATTGTTCCCGTCAAAAATCCTCTTCCAGTTATAAACGGTTGAGTAATTGGGTGGTTTCGGATCGTTTATTTCAGTGGCTATTGATTTAATCGCGGCCTCAGTTTTTTTGCGGGGAAGGCGGCCTGCGAACAGGTGTTCAAGCTTTTGAATGTACGCATGCTTTCTGATGTATCTGGATTGGTGAATCTTGTTTAATGCAAGCAGGAGTGGTGCTGAGGTCAAATCGATGGGGGCATTCTGGTATTTCGTAATAGTTTTATTTGCCAGCATTGCGGCAAAGTCATTAATGCCGATATGCCTATGTAGTTTCGTGTTGATGGAGCGAAGGGTAATCAAATCGGACGAGGTTACGACCTCGTAAATGTCATTGTTAAACGAGTATTGCGCGCCAGGGATGACCTGCAGTTCATTGCTCATGATGCGTGTCCCCAGTTGAGGTCGCACTGATTGGTTCATCTAGGTTCATATCCAAACCGGTGTCGGCCGTTCTGAAAAAAACGCTCAGTAAATGCCTTTGCGTTTGGTTGGCCTGGAGGCACGTAGCGCAGTTCAATACCTAGTAGGCGTGCGATAATTTTTACGCGCTCATTTCTAACCTCGGCACCGTTATCAACGACAAACTCTTCCATCTTTGGTGCTGAGGTCAAATCGATGGGGGCATTCTGGTATTTCGTAATGGTTTGATTTGCCAGCATTGCGGTGAAGTCATCTACGCCAATGTGCCTATGAATTTTTGTGTTGATCGATCGGATGGTGATTAAGTCGTCAGAGGTTACGACCTCGTAGATGTCATTGTTAAATTTGTACTGCGCGCCTGGAACTATTTTTAGTTCATTGTTCATGATTTGAGTCCACGGTCGAAGACAAGCTGATTGGTTCGTTCAGGTTGACATAAAGTTTGTGCGTAAAAATGGCTTTGAGTATGGCGTTCAGCGTTGGCGCGTTCGGGGTTGAGATGAGGCGTTCTATCGAACAGGGAAATACGTTCTCTTTGATAAAGTCCTGTAGGTAGTCATCTTCGAGTTTTGTCGTATTGTGTATACGGCTGTAGATCGTCCTGAGGTTGTTCAGTTTGTGGTGGGTACGGATTTTTTTAGCGTCTATTAGCAGGAGATCTGCCCCTCTTTTCTGGAATTTCGCTTTCGCCTGAAGGATATACTCGAGATAGTTATTGCTCAGCAGTTGGGCGTCAGGCTTTATTTCGACGTAAAGGTCGTGTTGATAACGTCGTTTTACGAGGAAGTCCGGGGTGTATCTTCTCTTTTTGTCGCCCACCACCGTACTAATAGTGATTGGCTGTGGGTGGTAGGAAATGATGTTTTGGTCGAATTCTAAGAGTAGGCAAAAGTCAGCTTCGAGTTTGCTTTCGCAGACGATTTGGCGACAGTTCTTTAATGAAGGAAAGTAGACGAGATGCTTGCCAAAGTGCCCGCTTTCAATGTTTCTGGATGGCGGGTTTAGTTTGGGAGAGTTGTTTTTAAGGCCCATGATGGAGCTCCCGAATTATCACATGATCGGTTATTTTTTATTGCAAAAGTGCTTAGCTAATGTCTGCGGTTTTACGTGGATTCTTCTGCTTTACGCAGCGGCGGCCGACGTGTGATCAGCGAGGGGATCCAGAGCGTTTCGGCGCCCTCTAGCGAAGGGAGCAAGCGTGCGCGAGCTTTTAAGTAATGGAGACTTACGCTCTCCCATTGGGTTTGGAAGTAAGGCTCTAGTTAAGATGTGCATGATGCCTACCTCAAACTGTACCTGGCATTGGGCTTTTCAGCCCTGAACCGCATTCCTTGTCTATTGCCGAGGACGAATAAACAGCGAAGCCTTAGAACACATCCTGCTAAGGAGTCGGTGATGAATACCTTGCTCCCAATACTACGTACCAACAAGACCGTTGACTAAATGCGTAAACCCGTCTAGAACGCTGCGTATCATGATTCTCAGTGGCTCGGAGTATTTTTATGTGGGAATCTGGGAGGGTTCCCGGCGAGCGAAGTCTCGATCGGGGCGCTCGCGTCTTGAGAGGTATGTTTTTTGCGCACATGTTGGCTGATTTGGCATGTTCTAAGCATAACGGGACCTACTTAGCGCGCTGCTTCGAACGACTTTGCAACCAGCTTCCGGGAACACAGCGGGATCAGCAGTGGCGTGAGTTCTTTGTGGGGCGTTTCCCCAAAGGCGGGTTACTGAATCAAATCCTCGATCTCTTTGAAGAACTTCGTGAAGTTCCTAAGAATTTGCTTTGGTTGAGTTTAGTGATTTATCCGAGTAACAAGATAAACTGGGACGTATTGGCCAACTCTGCAGCTGTCAATTTGTTTACCTCGCCAGGCTTTCGTGGCGAGCTTCCGGCGTTCTTTTGTCCCGATTGGAAGCGATTGGGCGCTTTATTGATTTTGTTGCGCACACGGTCCACTCGGTTTTCTCTGCATCGCAGATGGGCTGCAAAATCTATCCTCCCTTATTTGCAGATTGCCTGTATATCGCCACCGCTTTCGTATATCGGTCTGGTGCTCTTTCGCCGAATTTTAGAGATTTATGGCACGGGCCAATTTGGACAGCTTTATCTTTCTCATTGGCCGGAAAACGAGCGTGAGTTTCGGCATAATGTCCGCTTATACCGGTTGATTGCAGGCCGTGCTGTTCAGAGGGGATGGGTGTCAGAGTTAATGCCAGGTGGGAGACTGCTCTTGATGATTTTATTGACGCAGCCTAGGGAGCTTAGCGTTGAGGCACTTTATGCATTAAGTAAGCATCGCGGTGACCCACGCTGTCCGCGTAACCTTCGTCGACAATTGGACCGCGCTCGTAGGGCCTACGTGGCGAATTGATCTAGCCGGAAATTTCCCCCAGGAGCAGGGGCTAGTTAACGAGTAGGGATGGACATCGAACCACGGCCCTGCGCTTCGGCCGGGTGTTCGGCAGATAGCGGACGTTAGAGGGTAGAAGCTCGACAATGCTGATCACTCGCAGCACCGCATTTGGGGCGCGTGATCGGCAGACTTCGGCTCGGTCGAAGAGGAGGATGCGCCCGTTACCTTGCAGGGGAGGGTAGGGGAACGACCTCGCGAGGGGGGGCTACTGCTGCTAGGGTGACCAGTCGATCTTGTAACACTTCGAGCTGCCGGGCCTGCTGCTGCACCTGATGCTTCAGTCGTAAGCGCTCCACATTATGCTGTTTCAATCGCTCCTCCAATGCGGCTTTCTCCGTGCTCCGTGCCGTCAGTTCTTGGCGAAGCGTTTGTAACGCGCTGCGTTGCATCGCCAGTTCACTCTCGATCGCCGATTGGTGTTTCACCAAGTTTCGGGCTTCGACCAGGAGGCGCTCGTTGTCGCGATTTAGCGTGGAAAGCTCGTCCTGTTTACTCAGCAAACTCTGACGAAGCTGGCGCAGCTCTGCCTGCAGCTGTTGCACTTGCGCGTCATGATGTTGGTGTTCTTGCTCACGCTGCTCTTTTCGGGCCTCTCGATAGTGGTCCAGGGCATAGCGGGCCATCTGGTGCTTATCCTCCAGCGACCGCAACTGGTTGGCGCGCTCCTCCAGCAGTTCCTGCAAGCCGTGGAGGCTTTGCTCGGCGCGCCCACGTTCAAACTCGCTGGTCTGGTACCGCTCTCGCAGTTGCTCCAGGTCCTGTTGGCACTCGTTCAATTGCTCGGTCAAGCGCATATTTCCTGCTTGCAGTTCTTGAATTCGCTCCTCGCTGTAACGCCGTTGGGCGAGATTTTCGTTGTGCTGCCGGGCAACGGCTTCCCGTGCCGTACTCACTTTGGCCTCAGCCTCCAGAACCAGGCGGTCGGCTACATGGGCAATCAAAGACCCAAGCTCTTCGCTAAGCGAGGGCGGGGGTACTTCCGGCAACCTTGCCAGTTCTTGCAGGTAGCGATGAATGGTGGACTTAGAACCCGTATTGCCCAGCTCTGTCCGCACTGCATCGATGGTCGGCCGGGCGCCGCGCGCCTGCAGTGCTTGCTTGGCCTTCAGGACCAGGGCTTTGTTGATGCCGCCGCGTGCCATAGCACCCTCCGACGATTTCGTAGTGTGTTCCAGAGTATGGGAGTACAGCTGTATGGACGGGAGGCGGTTGGCTCAGGAGGGCGACAGGCTAACTGTGGATAAACTAGATTTATCCACAGTTAGGGGACTTTTCTGGCCAATCGACCGGGACGGGCGGTACAGCGTAGAGGAATCACCATGACCGAGCTCGATCGTTACCTCGAGGCCGCCGAACGGGACAACACGCGTCGCTCGTACCGGACCGCGCTGGCACATTACGAGCTGGTCTGGGGCGGACTCCTACCGGCCAGCAGCGAAAGCGTGGCGCGCTACCTGGCTAGTTACGCTGAGTCACTGTCGACCAACACCCTGCGCCATCGACTCGCGGCGTTGGCGCGCTGGCATCGGCAGAATGGCTTCAGCGATCCGACCAAGACCGAACTGGTGCGCCAGGTGTTCAAGGGCATCCGTGCACTACACCCTAACCAAGAAAAACAGGCAGCCCCCCTGCAACTCAAGCAGTTGGAGGCAGGAATCGGCTGGCTGGAGCGACAAGCCGAAATTGCCAAAGAGACCGGCCAACGCGGTCTCTATCGCCGCAGCTTGCGTGACCGCGCGCTAATCCTGATCGGTTTCTGGCGGGCCTTCCGCAGTGACGAGTTATGCCGCTTGCGGATCGAACTGATTCAGGCGCGCGCCGGCGAGGGCATGCAGCTCTTTCTGCCGCAGAGCAAGGGCGATCGCGAGAACTTAGGGGTGACCTACAAGGCCCCGGCGCTCCAGCGACTATGCCCCGTGCAGGCCTATCTCGACTGGTTGGAGGCGGCGCAGTTGCGGGAAGGGCCGGTGTTTCGGGCAATCAACCGATGGGGACAGGTGCAGGTGGCCGGGCTGCACCCCAACAGTGTGGTGCCGATCTTGCGCCAAGCGCTCCACGGAGGCGAGGTGGACGCCCAAGCGTTTAGCAGCCATTCCCTACGTCGCGGCTTTGCGACTTGGGCGACACGTAATGGCTGGGATCAGAAGGCGCTCATGGAATATGTCGGATGGCGCGATGCCAAGTCGGCTCTGCGTTATATCGAAGCTGCACCTGCGTTCCTGCTGAGTTAGGGGTACACGGATCGCCTTGGCACCTGCTGCGCCGGGCTTGGTCTGTTAGGCAATGGCGCATGACTGGTGCATCCGGTAGACGAGGGGCGGTCCTGCAAGCAGATCTCAAGTGGGGCAAATGTTTTGTCAGCTCATGAGCGTAGGATGGGCATGTGGTTTAGCTTGGCTAACCTGGACTGTGCCGCTGCATAGCCCGACGAGGAGAGTCCATCATGACTGGTACTTTCGATGTGCGTTACGCCGAAATGCTGGAGCGCGCAGCGCAGATTCTGGGGAGTCGGGAGAAAGCCGAGCGATGGATGGCCACGCCTGCGCTGGGGCTCGAGGGGCGCCGCCCTATCGACTTGCTCGGCAGCCCAGAGGACCTGGAACTGCTTGCAACCTTTCTCGGACGAATCGAGTACGGGGTCTACCACTGACGCTGAGTGTCCCGCAGCTAAGGCTGCGGCCCAACCCATTCGACAGCGCACTGTGAGGGTATCGGCATGCGTGAACGACCCGGCCCGTTGTCACCCGCGGTGCCAGCTCTCCAGGCAGTCGATCGAGCCATGCTCGATGCGGTGATCGCGTTGGTGATGGAGGCTGGACGCCTGATCGCTGCTGAACTGTTGCGACCCGGGGGGCCGAGAGGCGCCGGGGACAAGGCGAACATTGATGGCGAGGTCGAGGTCCTGCTGCGCCAGGCCTTGGGGAAGATACTGGCCTGCGACTTTGTCGGTGAGGAAACAGGTGTCCTGCTGAGTGGCCACCGCTATTGCTGGGTCGTGGATCCGAACGATGGCACCAGCGACTTCCTGCAAGGGCACCTAGGTTCGGCGATTTCGGTTGGCTTGCTGCGAGAGTGTGTGCCGGTACTGGGTGTCGTCTATGCCCCGCTGACGGAGCGGGGGGCGGATTGCATTGCATGGGCCGAGGGGCTGCCGCACCTGCTGCGCAATGGCGAGTTGACCGCGCCGAATGTCGCGGCAGGAGCGCTGGCGGTGGGTGTCGACGTCTTTGTCAGCCTTGCGGCGCGCGCCCGGCCCACCCAGAACACTGAGCTCTGTGCCCCAGCGTCCTTCCACCCCATGCCGAGCATTGCCTATCGACTCGCCCGGGTGGCCGCGGGGGATGGGGTCGCCGCGGTGTCGTTGTATGCGGTGTCGCCGCACGATGTGGTGGCGGGTCATGCGTTGCTGCGGGCAGGCGGCGGCGATCTCTGGAACGAAAAGGGACAGGCATTGGGATACGCGACACCCGTTGCGTTCAATCAACCCGTCAGGTTTTGTTTCGGCGGTAGGGAGACTGCCTGTCGGGAGCTGATAAAGCGCCCGTGGCAGATCGTCTTTCACGATTCTCAAGAATAGCTATAAGCCGCCTTAGCTGCTTGAGTATCGGGTACTTCTTATAGAAGCCAATGTTGATCGGTACCGACGCTTGCAAATCTAGTGGACTGTAGAATGTACTACTTATGGTGAACTATTGACTGGTGCCGTAGGCAGATCGACTTGTTTCGTTGATTTCGTTCTGAGAGAACCCCGCGTGGGTTGATCGGCTTGTAATGATAGATTTTTCTATTGGTATGTTTCGCCCGTAATGACGCGAATCACCTGGTGTGCTGCTCCTGATTAAGAAAATCCGGCTCGTTATTGATAACGTCACCAATGATAACGAGGATTCCCCTAACTTGCTTGCCTAAGCCAGTTAAAGGCTCTCCTTCCATCAACGCGGAAACGTACGGTGGAGGTTGTAAACGTACGCTGGAGTATAATCGATTGGCCGGAATATCACTTTCGCAATCGGGGAGTTGTGAAATTTTTGGCATTGAATTCGGTTCGCCAAAGAGAGATGCAGAAATATCAGGTAGAGTGAGGTGCGATCCATCGGAGGAAAAGGCACTTTCGATGCAGACCAACGTGTGCCAGGGAACGCTTTTGGGCATTACGCTTTCAAAGTCATTGAGTTTTCCTTTGCGCCGCAGACGCTCAATATCTTTAGCGCGAACCAGGGCGCAACCGTAGGCGTCTTCAGCGAATAAAGGAGGAGTCCAAGAGCTGCTAGATGGACTGTGAGTGTATAGGCAATACAATGGTATCAGGCCGTCATCTTCAGCCGCTTTTCGAAGGCGCGTTGATTGATAGGCACGCCCCGCCCTTGATTTGTAATGAAGGTGAGCAAACGTGTCGGTATTAAGTTCAAGAACCTTGGCCTGCACGCGAAACCCAATCCATCTGGAACGAGTCCGATCGGTCAGCCACCATTCCCAATCTGCACCATTCAGAGATTCTTCTGCGTTGGTGAAGGTTTGGCAGTAAATTCGGTCTGGATGGCTGTGCTTCAGTTCAAGAATATTGATGTCCGTGAGGGTTTCTTCGCGAAGTTGATGCTGCGCAACTCGCGCTTCTCCGAGTTTCTTGTGCGTTTGGCGAGCAAGGCTGCGAAATGAACTACAAAGGGACGGTCTCATGCTCAAATTTAGAGGTCCGAAAAGAGTGAATTATGAATAAGAGTGTGGGGGCGCTTGCGCGACTGCAGTCGGCCAGTTACTGGCGCAAGGGGAGGGGCGTGTATCCGATTCTCAGCAAATTAACGACGGAGCCAATGCCATAGAAGGTGACGAGGGAAATGATCAATAATATTGCTTGAGCGGCTGTGGCAGCCCAGTGGACGGATTTTGCTTGGAAGACAAAAATTAGACTAGTGAGTGAGATCGCTTGAAGGATTATGACTAGCCTTGAGACGACTGCTGCTTTCGACTTGGGGATTGTTACGTTGTGGTTGATGCTGATTCCGCAGGCCAGTTCATGCATTGTCATAGTGAAAAAGCTAAATGCGGCAGCTGAAAATGCCACGCCCGAGAGAAGCTTCTCCCATCCACCCTGGTATACAGAGATGGCGCAATACAGGACGATCAGTGCGAGGCCTTTTACGCATTTCCACTGAAATGAGGAGACGACTTCAATGTATTCTGCTCCAAATTTTTCCTTTGCAGCTTTTACGCTTTTGAGGTAGGCGGCGATTGCAATGAATGGAAGGATAAGTATAGCTATCCATTGAACTGTTTCGTTGGTCATATGGCTGCTTCTGTCTAATAAAAAGGTGGGGCGGGAGAGTTTGAGTCGGTTGGGTTTTCTTATGTTTGGGCTAGGCTGGGGGCTGAGCCTCGTTCTTTAACTTTTCGTAGTCATAGGTGATGACATCGGTCTTGAAGGAAAACTCCGCAGAAATTGCTCTTATGGCTTTTTCCATCCTTGCAATTCTGTCTGGCTCTGCAGCCTGTGCGTGCACAATGATGAATTTAAACTCAAATTTTGTGCGCATTTTTGACGGAAGGTGTTCCCAGAAAAGCCGCGCATGATTAAAGCTGTGCCGGATGTTGTCTTTGGCGTACATGCCGGTTCGGGTGTATTTGACTTCAACTACTATGGATTGGTCTTTTGAGATGAAGGCGCCATCGTATACGGTTGAAGAGAGGCCTTTTATGCTAGTGTTGCGATTGAAGATTACGCCTAGTGACTGACCTAGGCGGTCAATTGCAAGCTCCTCGGCGGCTAAGGCGATTTCAAGTGACTTTGAATTTGCTGGGGTTAATTGGGGGCTTTGCTGGATGTGCTCTGGGTTGTCAAAGTCGACCACTTCCCTGTCTTGAGTGGGTATGGCTTCGTTGCCTAGGCTAGGGCTCTCGGGTCGGAGTACTGCTGGTGTCGTTGTAGTTTCAGGTTCAACGCTACCCATCGAGGTCGCTTGATCTTGTTCCGAGGGTGTTGTTGCTTCCGATTGAATCTCTCGCTGCAGCTTTTCATACTTAGCCGAAATGGTGCCACTTACCAGTATGTCCGCAAAAATTTGATCGTTACTGAAGTCAGACGGAGCGTACAGAACCACGTGGTTCTTCCAGAGCGTTATAAAAAATAGGCCGACCAGCAGGCAGGGAAATCCCATCAAGAACCAGACATAGATGTGCTGGATATCCCTTTCCAGCAGAGGCAAAACACCCGTCCCGCTGACTTCAGCAAGTCCGGCAAAAATGGCAATTACTGACAGTGGGTTCTTGATGTGACTGAGTTTTTCTAACATTCCACTTCCCTATGCTTTAGCCGGAACATCAAGGCAAAGTGCCATTATCTTCCGAATGGCCTGTATAAACCAGTCGCGATGTCGCCTACTCGATCCGGTCTGGCCTGGCCGAACTCCTCGAGCTGCACGCCAATAACGACTCTTTCAATGACGATGGCGAAGATTTCAACGCCTCGGCGCGCAAGGAGCTCCGCATTGACGCCGGCATCGCTGCCCTGTTTGGCGTGATGCTGGTAGTGGACACCCGTTTCGGCTGGGGCGGCATAGTCGGCGTGGCGCTGCCGGCGTTCTTCTTCATTTCCATGAACGGGTTGATCGTAGCCAACTCTGTCTCCGCCGCGCTGGCGGATTTTCCGCATCGTGCAGGGGCCGCCTCCGCGCTGCTGGGCGCTACGCATTACGGCAGCGGCATCCTCAGCGCCGCGTTAGTCGGCTGGTTTGCGGATGAAACACCGTGGACCATGGGCTGGGTCATCGGACTCTACGGCATCAACTTGCTTGCGATTATGCCAAGCCCTCGGACTGTGTTGGAGGTGTGGCTAAGCTTGTTCTTGCGTGTGGGTACGTTGAGGCCATGAAGCATGCTGCCTTGCAGGATTTGAGCGCGCCAGATTCGCTGCCGCCATCGCCCAGAGGCTGGCCGACGGCGGGTCCCTGCTGTGCAGCGGCGAGCCGCCGGGGGCGTGACTAGGGCTGATTCATGCAGGCCACGGTATTCGCCGGCGTGCCGCTCGATAGCGTCCTGTGGTGCGGGCTAAGCTTCGACCCGGAGGTCGGCGTTCGATGCACCTCTTCGATGAATTGTGGGCTCGGCGTGCAGCGTCCCTTTAACGCACAGCCTTGGCAGTCCGAACTCCAGTAGGATTTTGGCTCGAATACCGCGGCTGGAGCAGATACTCAGTTGCACCGGGCGGACGAGACTCCGATTGAGGCTCAGGCGGCAAAAGCCAGTCACTGAATTTACCGAGTTTTCTATCTGTTTATCACGGTGGCATAAGCGGACCAATCAATGGCCGGCACCGTCCCGAGAGATTGCAGCTTGGATAGCAGCCGAAAGAGAAAATAGATCAAGGCGCCTTCGGATGGCACGGTCTTCAAATCACCACCGAATAAGTCGAATGCGCCATCGGCTAATGCGCACCCACAGTCGAGCCGTTCCAGCTCGCTGGTGGGCAGGTGCTTCTGGAACGATTCTCCCAAGCCGTCAGCCCAACTGGATTTAGGCGCAACTATCCCCGCCAGAATTGGGAAGAGTGCTTTGGGTTGGTAGGTGCCGCCGGCGTGCGCTATGGCCACCGAGGTCCGATGTAGTTTGCGTACGGAGGCCGCCTTGTTGCCAGCGTACTCAAGATAGCTCTTGTCGACGTGGGGCTTAGATTCAAACACTGCATAGACCGCTTCGGCGGGAATGTAGCGGTGCTTCTGTTGGTCAAGCAACGTGGGCGTGAAATGCCGATCGAAAACCACGACATCCATCTGTTCGCTGCGATTCACGGTCAAACGAACCGCCCCATCCCCCGTATAAACACTCCAGCGCCATGACCTCAATCAGAAACGAGGGTTTCACGGGCTTGTCGCTGCCATGCTTGGGATTGTTGTTCCAGTACTTGACCATCCGGACCAAACCTTTCCACTCGCTGCCATAAGCTTGGTGTGCGGCGACGGCTTTACTGGCATGTATCTCGGGGTCTGTCTTGATCCACTTGCCAGAAGCGGAATCGGGAATTTCGTATTCACTACCGGTATCAAAGGCAGGCACGGCGTCGATGCTGACAACCCGGTAGTCGGTGTTGTCCTCGGCGTCGATAACTACCCCAAAGTCCACGTTGACTGAACGAGCCTGCTTGCGTACCGAATCCTTGCCATACTTCTCGGCTAGGGCAGCATGGAAATCGTCCAGCACTACCGATGCGGCCTTGCCATGGTAGTGCTCCTCGGACTCCTTCAGCACAAAGAAGATATCAATGTCCTTAAGCGGTTTAGTCTTCGTGTGGCGCGCGTAGGACCCCGTCAGGAAGCTGCGCGCAATACCGAATTTCGTTCCCAGATAGTCACGCACCTCGTTCTGACGTTGCGAGGCGTTCTTTTGCTCGCGATCGTTCAGTTCCAGTCGAGATTTGAATTTTCGAAAAGCTTCATCAGTGGTCAACATTAGCGTTGCCTCCAGTAGCCGGCTTGGCCTCCCAAACCGTTGTGTTCGACCGTCGTTCCGAGACTCTGCTTGACCATGCCATCAGTTGACCGGTAACTCCCCTTGCTCCAGCCGGGAACATCCGGACGCCCCTGTTTGGTATGGAGCATCAGTTTGTACTTGGCTTGGGACGGCATAAGACCGGCTTTGCGGATCGCGTACTGCAGCTGCTCAGTGTCGGTCCAGAAACTGCCATCGCCCGAGGAAGACCAGCTGTAGACAATGTCGATGTCCCAACGGGTAATCAGCGTGTCAGTCGTCGGGTTGTAGATCTCGAGAACAACCCGCTCCAGGTCTCCGGAATCCAACCAAGTTTTGACAGCTAACAGGTTGCTGGACCAACCCTCGACGAAATTTGACGGATCAAGCCCGCTGAGCCGGATGATGTCTTTCAGGCTCTTGAGGATATTGTCAGCCACATAAGTAACGGAATGGGTATACGAGTAGGTAGCAACAGCGCTCATGATTTCAGGAAACCTCCCACATCCAAGGTGAGCGACTCCGCCCGGGCGTCCGTATCGCTGCCAGTCGAAATGCCGAGGGAAAGATCTCGGGCAGTGATTCGGCTGCTGTGCTTCTTCAACGCTGTTTGTACCCATGCCAAATCGTCCTTCTGGCAGGGGATAAGGGTTTTACTTCCCAGGCGCCAATGCTCAATGAATCCGCTTTGGACGAAGCGCCGAGAGAACGTCTGCGATGACATTGCCACCTCGTCGGCGCAATTCTTCAGCGTTAGCATTTCCTCCAGCAGACTCTTGGTGGTGAGGACTGAATTTGTTGTGAAGCGACGCTTGGAGCCCACTGCGCGCTTGAGGTACCCAAGTTCGTGCAAGTGTCTGAGGTCATGAAGAGACACCTCCAGCATGCGTGCGGCAACAGCGCTCACGCACGAATCGTCTGGCGGTAGCGTGTCGCAGCTAATGGGGCATTTCTTTCTACCGGAATTTGATTTGTAACGATCCAGGTCTTGGAGTGCTTGCAACAGCTGTGGGCCAAGATCCGCACGTCGATAGATAGTCACCAGTCCACCGTCGATCAAAGGGCCTGATACAGGCTGCACTCCTAGGTGAAGCAACTTGGCTGAGAGAGTGGTGCGAGGAAGATCTATTTCATCGGCAAGCTGACCGATGAACGCGAAGTCAGTCGTGAACTGATCAACAGCCGCTGCATGGAGCATTGTTCTGCCACGGGCGCCTTTTTGCAGGTTGGTCTGCATAAAACCGTGTGAGAGGGCATTGCGCACCGCGTCGGGATAAACGCCCAGGCGGACTGCGGCCTCCTCAATAGTGACCATGTCGTTGTCGGCTTCGGTGGGAGGAACCTCCGGAGCGTTGTCTGCCGCAAGCGGAATGCTCGTATGCGTCTCCAACAATTTGCAGAGGTTGATCGCGGAGTAGAGCCAGCGCACTTTCCCCTGTTTTCCACGCTGGACCAGATTGCGCAGCAGCAGAGAGCGGAGTTTCTTGGAAGAGGCCTGCAATGCCTTGAGCATTTCGTCTTGGTAAAGCTTTAGCTCTGAGCAATGGCACGTGCCGACCGCCTTGCTCATGGGCGCATTGGCCTGTAGCAAACGCGCGACCTGGCCGCTGATCCACTCGTCGCTAGATATCATCCAGGGAGCGATGAGTGCGCGAACTGGCAAGCAGGGGTAGCGTTCGCTAGCGATAACGAGCAGTTCATCGAGCGCTTGCTCTTCACAATTGGCCACGCGTGCTGCCATTTCGAGGACACTGGAGCGGTCCGATTGTGTCTCGTAGCGAAGTGCCCGCAGTGCAAAGATGAAACGATCCAACGCTGCCTGGTCCCTGGTTCTGAAGAAATTTAGAACCAGACGGGAGGCCTTGGATTGAGATGCTACGGTGGGACCATTGCAGAGGTCATAACCGCATCGGCACAGATTGCCCACCAACTGCGTCCAGTGGATGGTTCTCTGGCAGTTAGGGCAGGCAGCCCCGTACTGGCACCCATGGTAGGGGCAGGTCTCCAGCCAGATGAGGTCCTGTATAGATCGATGGCCTCCGTCCCGGAGGCATTCTGGACAGAAGTTGTAAGCATCGGCTCTGATCGCCGCTGCTGGAACCTTCAGCCCCATGATCTCAACCGGACTCTCACTGGTGGGACCGTTCTGGGTATAGAAGCTACCCTGGAACTGACCGCCATTGAGATCGCTATTTCTGCTGAGTTCAGTGATTAGCTTGGAGTGGCGCATTTGCCATGCGATTGGTTGCCGAGAGTCCTTGGACCCGAATGCTCTGGCCATGGCGGAGACTGAGCCGAAACCATTGGCCACTGCGGTGCGGATCAGAACACTGCGAGGACTTTCCTCATGACGGCCATGAGCAAGGAAGAAGATCTTCATTGGCTCATCCTCCCGGAGATGATTCGGTCCAGCGACGCTGTAGTCAGACGGAAGGGATTCTTGGGGCACTTGGCGGTGGGGATGAATGACAGGTCTACCGCCTTTGCGAGATCTTCGTCGTTAAAGCAGCCATCGCCTCGCAGGAGTGCGACTTTAAGGGCATCGCTGAGCAGTTGCCGAATGCCATTCATATTGCCGCCCGTTGCCAGGTACATGGCCTTCAGGTGTTGGTCGGCGCAGAAATTCATGCAGCTTTCGAATTCGCCAATCTCCTTTAGCGCATTGCCGAGTACACGCAGGGTTTTGCTGAACGTTGACTTCGGGTCTAGCGTCGAATAGGTGAACTCCGTCATCTGATGGCGATAAGGGTAGCGCCGGGATAGTTGCGGATGGGCGTTGATAATCTCTTCGCAACGTGGAATGCCGACAATTGCCACTGGAACGAGCGTTTCGTTCAATAGGGTACGGACCCAGTCGCAGACTTGTTCCCTGGACTTTTCCGCACCCTTTCTGAGCAGATTATCAAACTCATCGAGGACAATGAGTTGTGTTTGGCAAGTCTTCAGGAGAGTTACAAGGCGATTGAACAGCGTCGAGTTGTTACCTGAATAGTTGGTGGATCCCAACTGCTGCAACATGCTGACGGTCAGTGTCTTGATCGTCGCTCCTGCGTTCAGCGAGCAATAGAAGGTCGGTACAACCTCTCTTGTTCCATGCTCGTCGGTAATGGTCTTTCTATCTCCGAACCGGCTCATTGCGACTTTGCAAACAGTGGATTTTCCTGTTCCCGGCTCGCCCACGATGAGCGCAGAAGCAGGCTCGCCACGTACTTGCGTGGTTTCTACGCTGCGATAAATGCACTCAAGAGCTTGGGTGTACTCAGGGTGGCTGACAATGCACTCTGCGAACTGCGAGAGCTTGTTGGTGATTATTTCGTTCATGGTTTCCTCTTAGGCATCCAGGTTGTTGCGTAGTCGTCTTCTGCGAAGTCGTCGGTTTCAGTTCTAGTTTCTTGAGTGATAAGTCCACTGGTGTTTTCCTCGCTATCTAGTTCGTAGTTTTCGTCTGGGGAGAATTCGTTCGTGGAGTCGACAGTACTTTGCCGCGCGAGAAGATCTTGCAGCTGCTGACGCTTGCGGCGTTGGTTCCGTTTTTTGCAGTTGCTGATTTCTTTGTGTATTCTGAGAAGCGCCTGTCTTGCCTCTCTCTCATCATATTTTTTGCTCTCTTCTTTTAGCTTTTCTTGTACAAGAAGGTGCTCAAACATGGATAGGCCGTATTGGTAATCACTAACAGCATCTGCCGGATAGAAGTCATTGCTTCCAGGGGCGTGTACATACGCGGTTCCTAGATCAGAGCGGTCATACAGTACTTCTACGGACTCACCAGGGCCGACAATGTCTGCAAGGTGCGATAGGCTTGGGCCAGTCCAGGCCAAGTTGTTATACCGGACCCGGCCCTTGTTAATCTTGCACCGGAATGTTGCCATGCATAGAAAGCTAACGTCTTCTAGAGAGAAGACCTTTGGTGGAGAGATCGGGTCAATGCTCTGCTTCCACATTTCTATGGTGGGAAGACTGCGCTGACCATGTCTGCGCTCGTGGTAATAGTTGTTTACCCAGTCGTCAAAAATATTCCGTAGCTCGTCCAGGGTGAGTGTCGCTTCACTTTCGGAGTCATAGTCACCTTTAGCTGTTGGGTTGGACTTTGTGGTGCCGTCTATGCAATGAATTAGCTGCACGTTGAGCGTCTTGAAGAACGACTCTATGGCTGATTTCTGATCAGGTTGTCCTTCTGAGCAAAAGCGGATCACCATGCCCAATCGCTGAGCGGCAGCCAGAAGCGAGGCGTTATAGAATTCGGAACCGTTGTCGACGACCAATTCCTCCGGCAGTCCGGCCGGGGAGCCGTCTTCGCGCTCTGTGAGCGCATGACGCAAAGCGCTCGCTGTTTTCTCATAGCAAGGAGGTGTCATCGACAAACACCAGCCGATCAGCGCACCGGTGTACGTGTCGATGAGTATGGTCAGATGGGGGCGCCCGATATTGAAGCCAAAGTCATCGACTAGTTCGAGATCTACTTCTTGCGTGTCGGCCTCTACCCTTGCCAGTAGGCGGCGCGGGCAATGAATGCTTTTTCCGAACTTGTGTTTCTTGGCGGCGGCTTTTTTGCCCAAACGTGCGACATCAACATCGTACGCAGGGATGGCGTTCACTGCCCGGTAAACCGTCGCTGGGGATGGAATCTCCAGTTTGAGATTTCGCTCCTCATTCAGCGCCTCAATATGGGCTTTTATAAGTTGGTAGACACCGGCTGCGGGTAGCCCATTCCGCTTTAGGTAGTGATTCCGGATGTAATCATGCATAACGTCAAGGGACTCGGCGCACAGCCGCTTTGCACGAAATCGCTTCTCTTCAGACGATTTCAAGATTGCAAAGATATTCTGACCGCTCTCAACGTAGCGCTTCATGAGCTTGTATAGCTTTGTGTACCTCGGAGGTTTCGGGTCACCGCGCTCCGCAGCGAGCTTTTGCAGTTCATTGAGGGTTTGCTTGCGGGGCAGCGAGCTGGTCACGCAGGAAGTCGAGTTCGAGCGGCAATACACCACGCGACTGGTTGTAGGTTCGGATGAGGTTGTTCAGCAGTGGCTGGCGGCGAATCTTCCGCTCAGTCAGCAGTTCGAAGTCAGCGCCTCGGGTCTTGAGGAGCTGCTTGGCTGCCCGGTAGAGGGCAAGGTACTTCGGTTTCTGGTAGACGTTGTCCGGCTTGACTTCCACAAAGCGAATTGGCCGATCAGCGTACTGCACGACGAAATCCGGTACGTAGGTACGAGCCTTGCCCTCTACCACTAGGTGCAGCCGTTCGGGCTGTTCACGGTAGGCAATGACATTGCGATCCTGCTCCCAATGGAAACAGGCGTCTGCTTCTAGGCGCGTCTCGCAGATGATCAGCGAGCCATTTTTTCGGGAAGGGAAAACAGTTGTTTGTTTTCCGTACTTGCTGCGGCCAATGGATCTTTCGGGCGGAAGAGTGCCTCCGCTGGAACTGCGGATTTTTTTCATGATGTGTGCTCTATCAGTAATGAGAATCAGGCTGGTAGTTAGTCACCAGCTTGTCAAACGGCTATCAGATAGAGGGTCGTAACATCATGAAAAGTGTCATATTCAGAATGTTTCCTATATTGACGACTTTGTAAAAGTCGCAACTCCATCAATGATTTGGAGTATTAGTTTTTTGGGTTTTTTTAAATTTATATGCGAAAAGGAAAATTTTGTCGGCCTGACGAATGGCTAGCCAGGATTCCTAATGGAGTCCGCAAAATTTATCGTCGCAGTAAATTTTTCGCCGAATAGGCAATAGTCAGCAATGAGCTGAGCGGCCGCTGATCAGCAGCTGAGGGAGGGTAATAAGCGGTGCGGAGCAGGGAAGACTTTCGTCATGTTTTGAGATTTTTTGGCGCAAGAGAAAGATGCTGCCCAATGATAACGAGGCTTGTTGAGAAAGTCAATAGGAAGTTGTGCTTCGGAGCAGGCCGCCTTATTGCCAGAGTTTCGCCAAGGATTGTCTGTGCACCCGTAAGATGCCCGGAATAGATGGGTTTCTTGGCTGTGATGTGCTGCCCAAGGTAGCCAGCGGTGTCTGCGGCACCCCAATCATGTGACGGTTGCCTGGGAGGGCATGAACCTCGGTAACTGGTAATCGTGCATCGCTCTGTAGAGTAAAAACTGAACAGGGCTGACGAAGTTGACAGGCAACTTCCACGTACTAGCTTTTTCTAAAGCTCACCAAGGGCAATCTCTTTCCGGGTAAATCAGCATGTTGATGCCGCGTCAAAATATTGTCCTTCTTCTCTTCTGCTCCGATATTCGGAAGTTGACGATTCGGGATCCGGATATTTTGCTGGTCCAGCCCCATGATCTCCCCGATTTCCCCGAGCGCGGGGTCGAGCTGATCTCGTTCAGATACAGGCGTGAAACGGTGCAGCTAAGTTTGCAGTTAACTCTGTTGTTGGGGACGTATGTCAGGATCTATCCCATTGGTGACTGTACCAAGGGTAAGCTCAAGAGGAAGTTAGCGTCAGCGCAAGGGCTGTATCGAGTCCTGACTCTTTGGCACCTTGACCAGAACTCCACCCGTCATTGAATAGCTAGGATCGTAAACCTGGTCTCATCGTAAACCTGCCAAGTTTACGATGAGACCAGGTTTACGATCTGAAAAGAGGTGAGCCAATGGAGGAGAAGGATTGGAGCCAACAGATTGAGGCGTTGGACCTCGACCTTGGACCTGATTTTGCCGGCTGGCAACGCTTCGCCAACCAGACGGTATTCCCTTCGGGCTCATCTGATCAGGGCGTTTTTGCTGACTGCCTCGCGACTGCCCACGGCCGCAGCTATGGGCAATCAGTGAGAGCCGCTAGGGCTCAGGCAAGTCTCAATCAGCTCTGCGGTATCCAGCAATCGCTCGCGCAGGGCGGGAAGCCAGACGACTGCCACGGATGAGTTTCGTTGGGCCAATTCGAGTACCGCCTGGAGGGCGTGGTCGGAATGCCGAATCAGTTCAAGCAAGTGAAGGCCGCTAGGGCCATGACTGCCCGCGAGCCAATGCTTGGCGGTGCGTTCACTGGCATCGGTCCAGTGGCGCAGCGTCTTGATCGCACGATGTGATGTGCCCAACTCGGTGCGTAAGGCAGCGGCCAGGGCGCTGGCATAGGTTTCTGCGCTGATTGGAAATGGATTGCCCATTTTCGCGATCATTTTTCCGTTTCCCCTCTCTAGATTCGTTAGTGGTGCATCCGTCAAAGACCGGTAGACGGGGCGCGGCCTACGGCTCGGCATGGGTGTAGACCCAAAGCCGCTAAGGGGGCATCGATCTGAAAATGAGACGAACGAATCTATCCACGGCAGAGGGCAGCAATAGGGCTGCGGCCTATGTCCGTATGTCAACGGAGCATCAGCAGTACTCGACGGAGAATCAGTTGGACGCCATTCGCGTCTACGCAGCGGCGCATGAGTTGGACATCGTCCGGGTGTACACCGATGCGGGGAAAAGTGGCTTGAGCCTGGACGGTCGAGACGCTCTTCAACATCTGCTTCGGGACGTTGACGCGGGCCAGTCCGACTTCTCTGTGGTCCTGGTCTATGACGTGAGTCGCTGGGGGCGCTTTCAGGATCCTGATGTGAGCGCCAGCTACGAAGTCCGCTGTCGGCAGGCTGGGGTTCGGGTCGAGTATTGTGCCGAACAGTTCGTCAACGATGGCTCACCCGTTTCCAGCATCATCAAAAGCGTTAAGCGCATGATGGCAGGTGAGTACAGCCGTGAGCTATCCGTCAAGGTATTTGCGGGGCAGTCGCACCTGATCGAGTTGGGCTACCGACAGGGCGGGCCCGCCGGATATGGTCTGCGACGCCAGCTGATCGATCAGACCGGGCAGCCCAAAACGCTCCTGAGTCGTGGTGAGCACAAGAGCCTTCAGACGGATCGGGTGATTCTCACGCCTGGGCCGGAACACGAACGGCAGGTGATTCAGGGCATTTATCAGGCCTTTGTCAAAGAAGGCCGCAGCGAAGCCGACATTGCAGAGCAGCTGAATCGGCGTGGACTTCGCACCGACTGGGAGCGACCCTGGACACGAAGCGTACAAACGCTACGAAAAGCAGGTCGAGGAAGGCTTTATCAAGGCCGCCAAATTTCTCCACACCCTGCACATCTACCGCATCTTCGATCTTCCATACCAATCTCAGATCGTGCCCCTGGCGGCGATTCTGGCCGACATTGGAGACGCCTGGGAGCACGAGTCCAATCGCGCCAAGCTGATGCAGTGGTATTGGAACGGGGTATTCGGTGAGCTGTATGGTTCGGCCGTCGACACACGCATCGCCCGAGACTTCATGGAGGTCCCGGCGTGGCTAAAGGGCGGACCGGAACCCTCGACCGTCAGCGACACCATTTTCCGCGCAGATCGACTCAAGAGCATGCGCATGCGCCTTTCGGCCGCCTACAAGGGGGTCAACGCCCTGCTTATGAAGGAAGGCGCCCAGGACTTCCGCTCGGGCCAGAAATTTGATCATACGATCTTCTTCGGTGAGTCCGTCGACATTCATCACATCTTCCCGCAGGAGTGGTTGGAGCAAGACCTCCCTTGCAAGCGAATAAACAAGCGATTCCCCAACGGCAAAGAAGTGGATGTCCGCGTCAGAGAGACCCCGTTCGGCGAGATCCAGTGGTTCATTGGGGTGTATGACCGGGACGGCAGCATCCTTATTGAGCAATACAACGGTGACGTGAGTGCAAGGAGCCTCGATGCGGCTCTTGCCGCTGCATTCGCCAGGGCCTGTGGTTTTGCCGGCGTCGAGGACTAGCTAGCCAATCTGCAGCGCTATGCCTGTGCCCCGCTGCATACTGTAGTGGCGCTATGGCATGAGCGTGGGGTAGGTTCTAGAGCTCGGCATTGGGCCGGTGAAGGAAGAGTTGAATGGCCGTCCGTATGTATAAAGTCCTGGAAGAGCATCTCTTCGAGGTGGAAGGGCTCGATTTCATGGTTAAAGGAAGAATCTCTCATTCAGATCAGCTTCCACCAGAGGTCGGCGGCTACTACTGGGAGATCAGCCATTTTTACAAACCAACTGAAGGAGCCACCGGCCCCTATTACCCCTCGGTGCGGAACGGGAAAATACTCGAAGCCGCTAGGCAAGGGCTCTTCTTCTACGCGAAGTCGTTCCGAAACATTGGAGTGGTTGCAGCGAAGTACTGATGGGACGAGTTGCTCACACCACCCTGGCAATGCGATGACTGCGCCAGCAATGACTCGACCTTTGCTTTGTGGAAGGATGCCGCCTACGTACCCATCTCTTGCCGACTAATGCGATGAGCAGAGAGTGGAGGTAGCGTATGCAGAGTCCTTTCGATGAGAGGCCATCCTAGCCAACGCGTGAACACTAGAGTTCCTTTGACGATGGAGCCAAGCCAGAGCACCCCGGGCCCAGGTAGTTCGATACTTCCTTATCGTGAGCCACTCTGCGGAGGGCGACTTTTCCGTGCTGACTTTGCACGAAGGAACGGAATGGTCTATGGCCTTATGGCCATTGTTGCCGTTGGGACTGACCTGCTCACCCATACACGCCAAACAGGGTCAGTCCTGACATGACTTCTTCCACAAGTCCATTCAGCATTGCGGCCACCAGCAGGCCCCCGCCGCTTATGGATACGGACGTGATTTTCGACACCGTCCGGCGTGGCGGAGCGCAACTGGCGATGATTGAGGTAAGGCTGTTAACTGCATGATCCTGGTGAATATGGCCCCGAACCATTTCGTGAAAAATGGCTTCTGCCGCACCTCGGATGCTCATACAACGCAAATGTAACTCCTCGCGTGTAAGCCCCGAATAAGGCGCCAAGGCATTCACGCAAATCTCGGAATAATGGTACGTCAGCTGTTGTCGAATGACGTCTAGTTCTTCACTGCCGAGCAGCGCCGCAGAAAGTGCGTGCCACTCCCTTCCACCATCATCAATGCTACTCATGTAGGCTTCACTGATTGCGCGCGCAATGCCTTCCAGACTGGGTGCTGCATGCGACAGCTTGGTCAGTAGACGCTCCACTTGCAGCGGTTCGAGTTGCTGGAAGAGCGCAGTGATGAGCCCCGTGCGTGTTTTGAAATGTCGGTAGGCAAGTGCGTGCGTGACGCCGGCCTTGTGGGCTAACGCGCACAAGGTCAGTCCCTCAGTGCCGTGTTCGCTCACCATTGCGAAAGCTGTTTCAAGTAACTGCTTCTTTCGCCGCCCCTTCGTCAGGCGTACCGCAGCGTAGGCACTCATCATTGGAACCAACCATTGGCAAACGCGGTTCTTTTAATATTCCAAACAGCGTAGAGATGCTCGGCGGACTTGCACGACCGGCCACGTTGCCAGGTCGACGAAAGTTGACCGTTCGCTAAATCAGGCAGGATGGCCGGAATCGTTGCACGGTGAGGCCCTTGACGGTCAACGCGGAGTGCTTGCGCTCCACCGTGGCCGCGCCAAACAGATTTGAGAACAGTCTCCAGGCATGGGCTGGTGTTTCGCGATTCATGGTCTCTTGCTTGAAGGCTCAGCCTGCTGGCTCGAATGCACGGGCAGCGTGCCGTGCTTTTGGGGGGCGCTACCCATTTGGTGTGGGCGATTTGGGTTGTCCACTCGCTTTCCATGGTTACCTCCGTTTCTGGATGCGTTCTGGTGTAACGCTTGCCGGTTTGACAGTGGATGCCATTCGGCTCAATACCGTTGCTGCTGGCGCGGCGGACATTTCTCGGACCCATAGGAGCAAAAGACGCAGCAATCGCCCGGCTTGGGCCGCAGGAGGGCTTTGCACTGGCTGCATTCATGGAAGTACACGCAGGCGTCGGTGGGCATCGTCACCCGCATAGTGAAGCCACAGGTCGGGCACTTGAGGACTGATTCGAGCCTAATGTCAGGCATCGCGACCTCCCTCGCTGCTAACGGAAAGATTTTCCATACTTAGCGTAGCAACGGCGCGAACCAAGGCGCCGCGAGCAAGACCAGTAGAAGGGTTGTCGTCCACCAAAACCACTGGCGCTGCCGTACCAGTGCCCGGCGCTGCACCGCTGACCCGTTTACAACACAGGGCGGTACCAGATAGAGGCGAGTGAGCGCTAGCCCGAGGCAGAGCAAGGTCAACCCGGCCAGCGCGGGGCGATAGGGCGAGACCTTGGATAAGGCCAGCACCCAAGCGCTACTACCCCTCCCCAGCGCTATGAGTACTGCGGGGATGTAGCAGCACGCCGAAGCACCGACCCCGGCCAGCAGGCCGGCCAACAACGCGCGAGTCACCGTGATGACGGCCATGGCGAATGTCTGGCGATTACGTATCGACGATCTAGTCTAAATCCTGTACCTAGGTACGGATTCAAGAGGCTGCTATGACCGAACAACTCAGTATTGGTGGGCTGGCTGCGTTGGCTGGCATTGGGGTTGAGACAGTCCGCTACTACCAGCGTCAGGGTCTACTAGAGCAGCCAAGCAAGGCAGCGGGTGGGCAGCGACGTTATGCGCCCGACCAGGTCAAGCGGCTGCGCTTCATCAAGCGAGCCCAGTCACTGGGGTTCACCTTGGCAGAGATCAGCGGTCTCCTCCAGTTGGCCGATGGCCATTGTTGTGCGGAGGTTCGGTCACTGGCCATCCACAAGGTACAACTGATCGAAACGAAGCTGACCGCGCTCTTAGCAATGCATCAAGCGCTGAATGGGTTGATACACAAGTGTGACGCGAACTCAGATACCATGAGTTGCCCGATCATCGACCTGCTCAACCGGAATTGATCGCGAGCGGCCGGCAAGGTCGCCAGAACTCCCGAGGAAACCCCGCAGGCCTCCGGATTTCCTGGGGAACCGACCGCCTCTCAGGCCCCACCATGACCGTAGTCGACATCACGGTCAGCCCCATCATCGGCGCCACGGCCCACACGAAAAGCTTTGCCCACATCATGCCCCGGGCCGTCATCTGCAGCATGCCCGGCATCATGCGGTGCGCCGGCCTCATGGCTAGCACCTTGATCGTCGCCGTCCTGCGCCCCGCGCTATTCCCACCGTGTCCTGAACCGCGGTGCCCCCGTACTTTCCGGAGCCGGAGAGCCTGACGTGCTTCAGCTGTTGCGAGCCGATTGATCACGCGGCAGTTCGTTTTGATGGGTATGACGCGCCAGGCCTTGGGCGATCACTGTATCTCCACCGCGTCTGCGCCTCGGAAATGGGCCAACGCCTCATCTGTGATGGCTCGCCGAACCGCAAGGTGAAATGATCTTCGCGCTGCCATCAGCTGCAATTCGGCCCCCGATAGAGGGGGGTATCTTTGCCCACCCTCTCAGGGGGCAACTGCGCTTCCGGCAGGTTAAACCGCTGTCGGGAGCGCTTTCATGTTGGGCGGCACCATCCAGTGTGTTGCCTGCGCGGGTCGAGCCAGGTCTACCACCGCGCGTGTATCGCTCTGCCTAAAGGCTAGATTGGCTCGATCAGCCAGCTTTCCACGGTCGCCTCGCCATACTGCAAGATCCAAGCTCGGTAGGTCAGATTTTTGCCTGCCCGGAGGTGAATGCAGTGGCCGTTGAATGGGTTCCGGTAGGTCTTTTTAGCTTGGCGCTTGGGGCCGGTCGTCTGCTGTGGCGGCGGGCGGCCAGTCAGGATGTGCAGGGTTTCGCGAGGTCCGAATTGATATTCGGTCATGAGGGCCTGGAGAGCGGACAGGAACTGGCGATCAGCTTCCGAGAGAGTAGGCATCCTTTCCCTCCTAAACGCGCTGCCACGGCGACATGGGCGCCGTGGCAGCCAGGGGAGACACGCTTAGCACTTTACAGCGTAGTCTAAGTTTCGGTCATCAGGACCACGATGGCCTCGCCAATGAAATCAGCGTTGGCCTCAAGGATGTCGAGTTGCCGGCGTACGGCATCGCAGGTTTCGGTGGAGCCTCGCTGCTCAATTCAGATGCCTAACTCCGTGACGGCGGCGCCCAGGGCGAGCTGGTTCATGTGCAGGCGGTGAAGCAGGGCGGGGAGCAGGTCGGGATCGACCCTGGCAACCTCCGGAGCAGAGGTTGAAAGTTAGTCCAATGGTTGCTCAGCACTCCGCCGAACTGAACCATGGTCTGCCGCATTGATCGATCTGATTCAACTTGCGCAGAGCATCTTCGGCCGCCTCAACGGCATCGGCACGGCGGATGAAATAGGAACGGTCGTAGACCTGGTGGAAGCGAGGCTCGTCCTCACTGTTGTGCGCTTTGATGGCAACGAAGGCCAACACGTGGTCGCCATTTATGCGGGTCTCGGTCCAGGCGGAATGCCCTGGGAAGTCGTGTCTGATCATCGGGAACCCTCCTCTTGAGGGTTAAATAGGTCCCCACTATCTACCCGATGATGTCACATTGCTCTCAGTCATTTTTCTATCTGACGAAGGGTACAAGGACGCCATTAACGCAAAGCCCCGCACCGGCAGGCGAGGCTTTTCGTACTTCGTCTGAAAGCTGTATCGAAGGCGCGAAGTCGATCACGAGGATGCCCTCGTTGGCGATTCCAGCAGCGATGCTCACGCTAAGGACTCCGGAGGAACCCGCAAAATTCCGTGGGGAAGGCTCGTCTCGCCGCATGGTGTATTGGGAACGATGCTGCCCTGTTGTAGGAGCTCAGTGGCGCGCTGACCGTCTACGGCTTCGCTGAAGTAATAACCCTGTGCCTGCGTTGTAGACCCTGTCGAAATCAGCAAGGCACGTTGCTCGAGGGTTTCTACTCCCTCGGCGATGATTCCAATACCGAGCTCACGGGCGAAGTTGATGATGGCTCGTATCGTCGTTGCACTTTCAGGATTTTTAGTGGCCTCGTGAATGAACGACTGGGCGATCTTGAGATGGTTAACGCGATAGGTCTTTAGGTAATCGAACGACGAATACTCGGTACCGAAATCGTCAATGGCGATCTTTACGCCGAGCTCACGTAACTGCGGGAGCACATCGTTTCGTGTCCATTTGGTCTGGGCCAGCGTGGCTTCGGTCACATCGAACTCCAGGTCGGATGGGGCCAGCCCCCACTTCTGGATAGTGCTGGCAACGTCATGGACGAGTTCACGGCCGCGCTTGATCTGGGCGAGCGAAAGATTGATTGCGATTACCGGCGGCGCCGTTCCGCTATCGCGCCAGGACCGCATTTGCCGGCACGCACGCTCAAGCACCCAATGCCCGAGCGCCACGATAGTGCCGGTTCTTTCCGCTACGGGGATAAAAGAGCTGGCCGGGAGAAGGCCCTGCGTGGGGTGGTTCCACCGAACCAGAGCTTCCATGCCCAAGATTTTTCCGGAAGACAACTCGACCTCGGGCAGGTAGTAGAGCTCTAACTCGTCCTGATCGATCGCTCTTTTCAAGTCATTGGCAAGCGTCACGCGGTTGAACACTTCCTGGTCGAGGTCTTCGGAGTGGAAGTGGTACTGGTTGCGCCCCTCGTCCTTGGAGCGGTAGAGCGCCAGGTCGGCCTGCGCCAACATGGTGTCGGCTCCCAGACTACTGGCTACATAAGGGCAGATCCCGATGCTGGCGGAGATATGAACCTCGTTGCCGTTGAGCGAGTAGGGAAGGGCCAGTGAAGCCTGAATTTTTTCCGCCAGTGCTGCGGCATTTGCCGGCTCAGACATGTCCAGCTGCAGTATTGCAAACTCATCGCCGCCCAAGCGCGCGATCACATCGCTCGCTCGTGTGCAGCTCCTAATGCGCTCGGACACTTCCTGCAGCAGTAAATCGCCGACTGGATGTCCCAAGGTATCGTTGACTGTCTTGAAGTGGTCGAGGTCCAGGTAAAAGATCGCAAATGGGGTAGCACCGCGCTTGCTCGCTGCGAAGGCTTGCCTTAGGCGCTCGATGAAGGTCGCCCGGTTTGCCAAACCAGTGAGGCCATCAGTGCGCGCAAGCAGGGCGATTTTTTCCTCTGCTGCTTTGCGCTCAGTGATATCCAGAATGATCCCTTCGACCTCGATTAGTCGTCCTTCCTTGTTACGAACAGGGATGTAGCGGTTTTCAACCCAGCGATAGGTGCCTTCGCCGGTCCGCAGACGAAACTCGATGGACGCGCCATGGGCGTCCTTTTCCAATACGCGCTCCATTGCCGCGTCGACCTTGGCTTGATCCGCAGGATCGATGAGGTCTTTCGCCCAGTTCGCCGAAGCCACCAGTTGGGCCGCATCGTGGCCAAATTTCGTGATGTTGTGCGAGATGTACATCAGCGGGAAGCGGGCTCACCTCGCAAGCGGTAGAGGATTGTCGGGCTGTTCTGAACAATGATGTTGGCATCGGAGAGTTCTCTGGTTCTCTCTTCGACAGCCTGCTCCAGGGTATTCATTTTGAAGGCGGCGTCTTGCGTCATCTGCCATTTGACGGTCAGAGCGCTGGCCATTTGACGGATTTCGATCGCATCAAACGGTTTTTTCAAGATGAGCAACCGGTCGCCCAGTTCCAACTGCTCGGTTATCTCTTCCCACGAGTAATCGGAATAGGCAGTGCAAAGCGCAATCTGTAGTAAGGGATCGACTTGCCAAAGACGTTTAATCGTCTCAACTCCGTCCCAACCGGGAGGCATGCGCATGTCGATAAAGGCCATGGCAAACGGACTGTTTTCCGCCTGCGCATGCTCGACCATGGCCAGGGCTTCCTGCCCTTGATGCGCATAATAGAGTTCGAAGAGTTGCCGTGTTGGCGGGGCATCGCCAAACAGCACGGCCTCGGCCGAGAGCAATGCGGATTCGCTTTCCAGGCTGGGAGCGAGAATTTTCTGGAAGTCCTGGTGAATCGCTGAATTGTCGTCGACTATCAGGATGCGCCGATTGCCAGTGCAGGGCTGATGGTTCACGTGGCAACCTCCAGCGGAGTAAGTGGCAGCTCTAGGGTGAAGGTCGCTCCAAGGCCAGGGCCGTCACTGTCGACCCTTAGCGATCCACCCAGCTCCTTGGCGGCCAAGGCGCCGCTGTGCAAGCCGAAGCCATGTCCGTCCTTGCGAGTGGTGAAACCGTGATTGAAGATCCGGGTGAGGTTTTCGGCGGTAATCCCTATACCGTTGTCGGCGACCAGTACCCTGACTTGGCCATCACCGCTCGTCAGGCGTATTTTCAGGCGTTTGTCCGTACGCCCTGAGTCATCGCAAGCCTGCCTGGCATTGGTCACCAGGTTCACCAGGATCTGCAGGACCTTGTGCTTGTCGAGCGTGACTGGAGGTACCTCTTCAAGGTCCAGAGTCACAGCCACGCCATGACGGTTTAACGAGCTCTGGTTCAGGCGCAAGCTGTCTTCCAGTAACTCTCTGATGTTGACGATTTCCTTGACGCCAGAGGCAGTGGCAAAGCTTTGTTGCATCGCCACAATTCCCTTGATGTGCTCGATATTCTGGCGCAGGAAATTCAGCTCTCTGACGCTGTCTGCCTGCTCGCAGCGCAGGTGTTCGGAGAGTTGAAGCAAATAGCTTGGCAGAAGCTTGCCGCGAGGGTCGTCGGTCAGGTAGGTCCCCAGCTCAGGCTCGTGCTCCTGGAGTAAGGCAACAGCTTTGATCAGCCCCGAGAGCTTTGACTTGCCGATATTGTCTGTCACGAGTGTGGCGGAGATATTGACGCTATTGAGTACGTTACCGACGTTGTGCAAGACCCCCGTGGCAACTTCTGCCATACCGGCCTTTCGTGAGGCTTCAACCAGCTGTTTGTGTGCATGCTCCAACTGCTCGGTGCGCTCTTTTACACGGTTCTCCAACTCATCATGGGCGATCTGGAGAGCTGTTTCAGCTTCTGTAAGTGCGGCAAAGCTGGTCGCTTGCTCTGAGCGCCAACGGTGCAACTTGCTCCAGACCAGTAGCCAGGTGATGAATAAGGTGATGATGGAGAGGATTGCCGCGGTGACGAAGAAAACAGCTTGGTTGTGCTTGTCTCGTTGGCTAGCGGCGAGCTCTGCCCGGATAGACTGAACGAACTGGGCGATTCCCTTGGCGTAGATGCTCTTTTGGGCCTCATATTCTTGGCCAAGCAAGAGCGACTCTGCTTGGTCGGGGTGGTCAGCTCGAACCAGATCGAAGGCCAGATTCTCCATTTCTACGAGTCTTAGATTTGCAGCATCCATCTGTTTGGTCGCCTCGGCGCGCTCAGGCAAGGTCGCGAGCTTGAGGACTTCTTTGATCATTGCATCCAATTGGGGTTCGAACTGGCGGTAGCGCCTCTCCCACTGCAGATCACCTGTGGTTGCCGCCATGCGGGCGGACATGGTTAGCACCTCATCCAGGTGGACGATGCCTCCGCTCAGCTCCTGAAGGTGCAGATCGCGCACCTGAACTGCAGTGACATTGCGCAGCGAATCGAGCGCGAACAACAGCAAAGTGAGCAGCACCACTACTGTGAGTGTTAAACCGATGGCCAGCCATTTGAGCGGAAACGGGGTGCCGGTGCTGGTTTCCAGCCCGCTTGAGGTCTGAGCAGAGGGGAGAATGTTTTTCAGACCGAGAAATACCGGCGAGCCTTTTTCTCCATTGAACGAGAGATGCATGCTGGCTTCCCTTCCAACTGATGCTGCGGCCACTGGGCAACTCGGGCACTCTGGCGCATGCTTGCGTGGTATGAGTGAAACGAACCTCCAAGCTTTGTCTCGCCAGAAAACACGGTACAACTCCCGATCAGTGTAGGCGCTGTGCGTGAGTTTGCTCGTTACGGATTCTGAGAGGCCTTATCGCCAAGCAGCACGCTGCAATGTTGGTGCACACAGGATTGAACGGTTCTCCCGCGCGCCGTTGATAACCCATTGGAACATTCCCGTCAGTTGGTACCCCGGGACACGGAGCGGCCAGCTAGATTGGAACCAACATCTGAAGGGGAATGCCGACGGTGAAATGTCCGGTTTGCGGTGAGGAAGCGAAAGAACAGCCAGCGATAGCCGGGCGGCGCGCAATCTCGTGTCCGGGCTGCGGCGCTTACGGGGTGTCCGACGGCCTTCAATTCATGCTGGACCTCGGGCACTGCTCGTTTCATGTCAGGCAGACGAGAATGCGGCTGATGGAGAGGGTGGCCCGAGGACTAGACCCGCTCCTGACAGTCGGGGACGACGACCTTCTGCGCTTCGACTAGGCAACCTCTCGATCGTCCCTAACCCCTTGGGTTATGCCTCGTCTCGCGACAGGGCTTCCCGGCTTAGCAACGGCTGAAGTTCCTCCAGGGGCAGGGGGCGGCTCAATAGGTACCCTTGCACTTCGTCGCAACCCATCTCCTTGAGCGTCCCGAGCTGCTGGGTGTTTTCCACCCCTTCGGCAGTGACCTCCATGGACAGGGCATGGCCAAGCCACACAATGGCCAGGATGATGGCCAGCCCTTTATCCGACTCTTCCATCTGCGCAACGAAGCTCTTGTCGATCTTCAGGGTGTCGAATGGGTATTTGCGCAGATAACTGAGCGAGGAATACCCGGTCCCGAAGTCATCCATGGACAAGCGGACGCCGAGGGCTTTCAGATCTTGCAGGGTCGACAAGGCAAGCTGTGCATCCTCCAGCATCATGCCTTCAGTGATTTCGAGCTCCAGGCGACCAGCGGGAAGGCCGGTTTCCTCCAGGGTGGTTCGCACCAGTTCGACTAAGTCGGGGCTGCGGAATTGGTCGGGTGAGAGGTTCACCGAGACAAAGATGGGCTCGGGCAAGTTCGCTGTCTGCCGGCAGGCGTGCTTCAGAACCCAAGTGCCCAGAGCGGAGATGAGATCCGTTTTTTCCGCCAGAGAAATGAAATGGCTAGGACCCAGCAGTCCGAGTCGAGGATGCTGCCAGCGCACCAGCGCCTCGATACCAATCAATTGTTGGTCGCTTGCCCGATAACGCGGCTGGTAATGCAGACGCAGCTCTTGCCTGCCGATGGCTGAGCGCAGTTCGTGTTCCAGCTGCTTCTCCTCGACAATGCGCCGTTCCATCTCGGGTGTGTAGAAACACCAGCGCCGGTCCTTCTCGTTCCTGGCCTGATAGAGCGCGACTTCCGCGGCACGAATCAACTCGGCGGCGCTGCCTCCTGGCGAGGGCAGGGCGATACCGATGCGCACGCTGAGAAACACCTGCTGCTCGCCAACCCAGAAAGGCTGCTCCACACACTTGATGAGACTCCCGCACAACGGCTCGACATACTCGGCCAGTCCGAAACTGCCATTGAGCACGACAGTGAATTCATCACTGCAATGTCGGGCAAGCATGTCCTCTTGGCGCAAGAAGCTTTCCAGGCGCTGTGAAAGGCCGATCAGCATCTGGTCGCCCACACCACTACCGAAACTCTCGGCAACATTTCGCAAGCGATCGAAACCTATGCTCAGCACGGCGATCGAAGCGCCCGAATCGCCCTGATTCTTAAGGAAGCCCGCGAGTTGCTCCTTGAGGTAGCTGCGGTTAGGCAGGCCGGTCAAGGGGTCGTACCGCTGGAGCTGCTGAATGCGGGCCTGATTCTCGACCTCCGCCGTGATGTCGCGGGCAGCCCCTCGGTACCCCTGTACGGTAGTCTCTCCGATCACTCGGACCACCACGCTGCAGAGGCAGTACTTGCCGCCCGCCGAACGGTAGCTGCAGGGCTGTGGCGTGTGAGGGGCGATTTTCGCGAGTGGACTGGAAGCCCAACTGGGCAAGGACTCGGACTTGAATGTCAGCAAGTCATTCAGGGGGCGGCCGAGCCAGGCCTCAGGCGCATGACCGGTTACGGACTGGAAACGACCGGACAGGTAGGTCAGACAAAGTTGCGCATCGGTTTCCCAGAACCAGTCGGAACTGATTTCGGCGATGTCCTGGAACCGCGCTTCGCTTTCCGCCAACGACCTGTAACTCGCATCCAATTTTCGAGCGGCCGCCAGGAACTGACGCATGGCCAACCCGGCGAGTACCGCCACGATTAAGGTCACGGCGCCAATCAACGGCAGCATGACGGTCAGCAGAAGCTCCCCCGGGCGCCCAGGATTCCAACTCAGGTTCAGGTTCGTGTCACCGTCCACAAGCAGCGGGAAAGCCGGAGCGTCCTCCTGATCGGCTACGGCCCCCTGGGTCACCTGAAGCCCCGGCAGCGCGTATTCCTCGGCCAGTTTCTGCAGTTTTGCGGGAGTCAGGACGTCGATGAACACCAGAACGGATGACTTCCCCGGCACCGCCTGCACCAGAGGATCCCCGCCGGTGGTCAGGGCGGCGGCAGCTACCAGGGCTGCCCCCCCTTCCACAGGGAGCACCGCTACGGCCGTGCCTTCATCGCCAGCCCGGGTCCTGGCCTGCTCCAGCAAGGCGGACGCCGAGCCCTTTATCCAGTGTTGGAGTTGCATCGTCTGCAACTTGCCCTGGATGACGGAATAGACGGTGCGGTCATCAGGGCCGATCACAAAGACACCTTCGTAACCGAATTTCTCGTAGAGCGTGTCGCCAAGATTGCGTCGCGTGTAGGCCCAGTCGAGATCGACACTGGCGTGCAGGTTACGGTAGGCGTCGCCCCAGAACGCGTAGTCGGCGATGGATTTCTGAAGGTTCGCCTGCCGGGTATTCAGCGCTTTTTCGACGAAGAATCGACCTTGCTCGCTGGCCTGCTTGTCCAGTTGATGGGCGATCCTGATCAGCATGGAGCAGGCCAGGACCAGAACCAGGACCAATAGGCTGCCGAACAGGAGGGCCGCTCTGCATGCAACGCCGACGTTTGCACCTTTTCCTGGTAGACCGGTTCTGACATCCATGTCCTGGCTTCCTTTATCGCAGAAGACACTGCGTGACATGTGGGGGAGGCATGTGCCGACAGAGAATTCGCTCGCCAAAGCGTCCCAGCGTCCCGTCGCAAGCATGCCGCACGGGTGGGGCAGAGATGGCCCCGCCGCCCATGATGTGTAGCACTCTAGGTGATGTCAAAGTAATTGCCCTGCAGGTGTCCACTGCAGTCTTTTCGTACTGTGGGGTGCTGCGCATTAGGGAAGCGATTTGGCTCGGCACATCCTGAAACGTGCAAGAGGTCCATCCGATGCTGTAAGGGGGATAGGGGAGTCTTCCGGTATCTGGCTAGAGAGCACTGGCCCCTGGTACAGCGAACTGGCGCCAAGACACTGCAACGCCAACAAAGCGCAATGTCGATTGGCCATTGCCCGAATCCGTCTACACTGGTCGTAGCCTAAGGCGCTTCTCACTGGACGCGCAGTTCGCATTTCGAGGGGCGAGCGAATTCCAGCGAATCGTCGTCGGAAGATGGCACCGAGATGCCGCCGCGTTCCAGGGAGAGGGCTCCGATGCAGCCTGCAGGAACCATCAATCGCAGGATTCTCGTGGTGGATGACACGCCGTCCATTCATCGGGACTACCGCAAGATTCTCTGTCCGGAAGCCGATGGGACAGGGACTTTGTCATCGCTGGAGGCGACCCTGTTCGGGTCGTCGCGAAAGTCCATGACCACCGATTTCGACGTGGACTTCTCCTTCCAGGGGCAAGATGCGCTGGCATTGGTGGAGACCGCACTGGCCGAAGGCAATCCCTATGCGATGGCATTCGTTGATATGCGGATGCCGCCGGGTTGGGACGGACTGGAGACCATCGAGCGACTCTGGCAGGCGGATCCGCTCCTACAGGTTGCACTCTGCACCGCCTATTCCGACCACTCCTGGGAAGTCATTGCACAGCGCCTGGAGCTGGCGGATCGGCTGCTGATCCTGAAAAAGCCCTTCGATGCGATCGAGATTCATCAGATGGCCTGCACGCTGACGGCGAAATGGCAGCTGAGCCACGAAGCGGCAATCCGGATGAGGGGCCTGGAACGGCTGGTAGAGGAAAGGGCGCTGGAGTTGCTGCAGCTTTCCCGGCAGTTGCGCTACGACATCCTGACTGAATTGCCCAATCAGACGGCCCTGCACGACTGTCTCAGCGAACTGCTGGCGGAGCATGGGGGCAGTGGGGAGCGTCTCGCGGCGATCTTCCTGGGTATCGATCGATTCAGACGTATCAACCATGCCCTGGGCAACGCGATGGGAGACGAGTTACTGAAGTCCGTCGCCGATTTCCTGAGCCGCTGGACGGGCAAGGCGGAAACAGTTTTTCGTATTGGCGGCGACCAGTTCGTGGTGCTGCTGCCAAGACTCGGCAGTCGGCCATCCATTAGCGACCTGGCCGAAAGTCTGCTGGCGAGTCTACGGATGCCCCAGACCATCGCGGGGCAGAGCCTCAGCATCACCGCCAGCCTGGGTATCGGCCTTTATCCGGACCACGGCGTCGAGCCCGCCAGCCTGCTCCGCAGTGCAGAGGTCGCTATGCACGCAGCCAAGGCGGATGGCCGTGATGGCTTGCGATTCTTTTCGGCAGAGATGAACGCCCAGGCTCGCCAGCAGCAGTCACTGGAAGCGGGGCTCCGCCAGGCACTGGAGCATCAGGAGTTCGTCCTCAACTATCAGCCCAAAGTGCTCCTCGAGACAGGGGCGATCGTCGGCGCGGAGGCGTTGATTCGCTGGAACCGCCCCGGCCATGGGATGGTTTCTCCGGCGCTGTTCATCCCGTTTGCAGAGGAAAGTGGCTTGATCGTGCCCATCAGTAGGTGGGTGATGCACGAGGCCTGCCGGCAAGCCCGTGCTTGGCAGGATGCTGGGTTGTCCGGCGTCATTCTGTCGTTGAACGTGTCGGCCCTGGACTTTCACCAGAAGGACTTTCTCCAGGGGCTCCGCCAGGCGCTGGAGGAATCCGGTATCGAGGCCGGTTGCCTGGAGCTGGAAATCACCGAGGGCGCCTTGATGCGGGACATCCAGGCGACTATCGGCGTGCTCTACGCCATCAAGGAAATGGGATTGCGACTCGCGATCGACGATTTCGGCACGGGATATTCCAGCCTCAGTTACCTGCGGCATTTCCCGGTGGATGTGCTGAAGATCGACCAGTCCTTTGTGCGCGATATCGCTACGGACGCCAACGATGCGGCATTGGTACGGGCCATCATCAGTATGGGACGCAGCCTCGGGCTGGGCACCATTGCAGAAGGCGTGGAAACCCGGGAGCAACTGGCATTCCTGCGGGAGCACCACTGCGACGAAGGTCAGGGCTATCTGTTTGGTCGTCCGGTGGACGCCGAAGCATTCAAATTGCTCCTGCAGCAGGAGCACGCAGGCCGCCCATTGGTTCCATTGGCTTGAGCCGCCCGGTCGCCACCAAGCGGGCTGGGTAATGACGAGGAAGAACACAGATGTTCGTGCGCACACTGATGATGTCCGCGCTCCTCCCCGGCCTGATTGGCCAGGCAGATGCCGCTGGCGTTGACGAACCCATCAAACCCGTTTCACGGCACCAGGAGCAAGATCCTGCCCGAGTCGAACTGGGAAGGCGCCTGTTCCACGATGTCCGCCTTTCCGTCAATGACTCGACTTCCTGCGCCAGTTGCCACCATCTCGACCAGGGTGGCGCCGATACCCGGCCGTTTTCCGTGGGATTCGACGGGCAGCGGACGGAGGTTAACGCGCCCACGGTGTTCAATGCTGGTCTGAACTTTCGGCAGTTCTGGGACGGCCGGGCAGACTCGCTGGAAGCGCAGGTGGACGAAGTGGTGCGTAGCCCTGTGGAAATGGGCTCCACCTGGGCCGGTATTCTCGCCAAGCTCGCTGCCGAAGACCACTATCGCCGGGCCTTCGAGGCGGCCTATGTGGATGGCCTGACGGCCGCGAACGTGCAGAACGCCATCGCCAGCTTCGAACGTACCCTGACCACGCCCGATTCTCGATTCGACAGGTTTCTGGAAGGTGATGCCTCTGCCTTGACGGTCGAGGAAAAGGCCGGCTACCAGAAGTTCAAACAGTACGGCTGTGTCGCTTGCCACCAAGGGGTGAACATCGGCGGAAACATGTTCCAGAAGTTCGGTGTGATGGAGGACTACTTCAAGGGGCAGCAGCGAGGCCGGCGGGCGGACGAAGGACGCTTCGCGGTCACCGGCGATGAGGGCGATCGTCACGTCTTCAAGGTGCCCAGCTTGCGCAACGTCGAACTCACCGCGCCCTATTTCCATGACGCATCGGCCGCGACGCTGGAAGAGGCGGTGGATGTCATGTTCCGTTATCAACTGGGGCGCGTGGCATCCGATGGGGACAAGGCCCTAATCGTCCGCTTCCTCAAAACCCTTACCGCCAGACCATCAGAGGCACCGCTATGATCTTCTCGCGCAAGTGGAGCTGGCTTTGGCTGAGTGTAATCGGCGTGGTCCTGGCATCGGTATTGCTCTTCCTTTACCTCAAGAGCAGAGACTACGCGCCAGATACCTACTTCGAGTCGCTGGCTCTGCTCCGGCAGATTCGCCAGCTCGACGCCCAGTGGGAGCTCGCAGTCCTGCGGTCCAAGACCGGCGTGAACAAGGACTACGACGCCTTGGTCGACCCGCTGGCCGAGATGGACCGTCAATGGCCCAAGCTCGATGCGCTGGAGAGTGGCCGCATGCCCGTCGAGACCGAGAGATGGGGGCAGTATCGGGCCGCTTACCTGAACGACCTGAAAGAGAAGACCAGGCTGATCGAAGCGTTCAAGTCCCATAACGCGGTGCTACGCAACTCCCTGGCATTCCTGCCCACCGCGGAAGGCGACGTCCAGGACTCGCTCAAGGCCTTGAACAACTCTGGCAATGGGGCTTACCTGCAGGCGTCCATGGATGTTTACGACATTACCCTGACTACCTTTGAGTTCGTGCAGTCCAGCACCGACGACAGGAAGGCGGAGGTGGAGGCGGGCATTGCGCGCCTGCTCACCCAGCGCGAACACCTGCCGGTTGAGTTGCAAGGGCGCATAGACGTCTTGGTTTCGCATGTCCGCGCGGTGCTTCGCGAGCTACCGATCGTTTTCGACCTGATGGGCCGTATCAGCCAGGTGCCCATTGCCCGGCATCTCGACGAAATCGGCGACTATTTGGGACGCGAGCAACTGGTAGCGTCCCAACAGGATCAACGCTATCGCCACTTCCTGCTGACCTTCGCCACGGTGCTGGCCCTGCTGCTCTTGTACTTGGCGAGCCGGCTGATCCGCAGTTACACCATCATCCAGCGGGTGAACCGTGAGCTGCAGGCCGCTAATGAGGGGTTGGAAATGCGTGTGGCAGACCGCACCCGTGATCTGCAGCGGGTCCAGAGCGAGCTGATGACGGCCGCCCGACATGCGGGCATGGCCGAGATCGCCACCAACGTGTTGCACAACGTCGGCAACGTTCTCAATAGCGTGAACATCTCAGCCGACCTGGTCAGCCGTACTGTGCGCGGATCGAGGGCCCAGGGGTTGGTCAAGGCGGTTCAGATGATGAACGACAATGCCGATAATCTTGGCGAATTCCTGAGTCACGACGAACGAGGCAAGCTACTGCCCGGCTACCTGAACCAACTCGTCGAAGCGATGGAGCTGGAGCGCAAGGGCATGATCGATGAATTGGCGCAACTGACCACCAGCGTGGACCACATCAAGGACATCGTCGCCACACAGCAGTCCTATGCGGGCTCATCGAGCCTGATCGAACCGCTGTACCTCGATCACGTGATCGAAGACGCGTTGCGCATGAACTCGGCTGCGCTGGTCCGGCACCATGTCGATGTGGTGAAGGACTACAACGAGATGCCCCGTATGTTGCTGGACAAGCATCGGATGCTGCTCATTCTGATCAACCTGATCAGCAATGCGAAGTACGCAATGAGTAACCACACGGAAGGTGCACGGGTGATGACCATCAGCGCTGCCCTGGTCGCGGGCAACCACTTGCGGATCAGTGTGAAGGACCAGGGAGAGGGTATCTCGGCGGAGAATCTGAAGCGGATCTTCACCCATGGCTTTACCACCCGGAAAGAGGGCCATGGCTTCGGCCTGCACAGTTGCGCGCTGGCCGCCAGGGAGATGAACGGAGTCCTCAGCGTTCACAGCGACGGCGTGGGGCTGGGTGCCGTCTTCACCCTGGAGATACCTGTGGAAATCCAGGAGCTTGCCCATGCTCATCAATAGACGCGTGTTGCTGGTGGACGATGCGCCGGCCATTCATGAGGACTTCCGCAAGATCCTGGCGCCCGACAAGTCCGCGCACCAGGACCTGGATGCGACCGAGGCGCTGATATTCGGGGCGGCGCCGCGGCCCACCGCCAGCTTCGAACTGGCATCGGCCTTCCAGGGGCAGCAAGCCCTAGAAATGGTCGAGAACGCCCTGCAAGAGCAACGCCCTTACGCGTTGGCCTTCATCGATATGCGCATGCCGCCGGGTTGGGATGGGGTGGAAACCATCGCGCGGCTCTGGGAGCGTGACCCGGACCTGCAGGTAGTCATCTGCACGGCCTATTCCGATTACACCTGGGAGGACGTGCTTGAACGGCTGGATGTGCGCGACCGCTTACTGGTGCTGAAGAAACCCTTCGACAACATCGAGGTGCTGCAAATGGCCAACACGTTGGCCGCCAAATGGGAAATGGCCAGGCAGGTCGCCTGGCAGATGGGTGAGCTCGAGTCCGAAGTCAGGAAAGGCGTGGCACGAATCAGCCATGTGGAACAGGCATTGGAGCGTGGGGCGCAGGAGCGGGAACAACTGGAGGGGCAATTGCTGCATGCCGAGAAACTCGCTGCAGTGGGGCAACTGGCGGCCGGTGTTGCCCACGAGATCAACAGCCCGATGGGTTATGTCTCATCCAATCTAACGGCATTGGAAGACTATCTCGGCCGGTTAATGGCCTACCTGGAGGCGACCGAACGCATGGCCGACGGCGACCTTGGCGACCGCCTGCGCATACTGCGTGACGAACTGGAAATCGACGTGCTGCGGGAGGAGTTACCGCAGGTGGTGCAGGAAAGCCGAGAAGGTGTGATGCGGGTGCGCCAGATTGTCCGGGACATGAAGGACCTTTCGCGTATCGACGCCGGTCAGGAATGGTGCTGGGCCGACCTGCACCCTGGTATCGAGTCGACGTTGAACATTCTCTCGAGCCAGTTGAAGTACAAGGTCGAGGTCGTCCGGGACTTCGCGACGTTGCCTTCGATCCAGTGCCTGCCATCGCAGATCAACCAGGTGATCATGAATCTTGTCGTGAATGCTGTGCAGGCGCTGGGGGAGGAAGGGGGGCGCCTCACGTTGCGCACCCGCACCGAGGATGGGCGGGTGAGCCTGGAGGTGGAAGATACCGGCTGCGGCATCAGCGTCGAGAGCCTTCCACGGATATTCGACCCGTTCTTCACCACCAAACCGCCGGAGTCGGGCACCGGGCTGGGTCTGACACTGTCCTATGGCATCGTCAAGAAACACGGGGGAAGCCTCTCGGTGCAAAGCGAGCCGGGCAAGGGAACGACGTTTCGGATGGAACTCCCGGTGCTGGCTGGTGCTTGAGGCCTGTTCGTCTACTCCCCCGGCGTTGCACCCTCATTTCAATAAGCTCGCGAGATGAGATGAGATGAGGTGAGTGGTGTGGGACTGAGTCGGTGGGGGAGGCCTGCCTGTCCGGCGCTAGATTTCTAGCCCACCACCCAGTGCTAAGGGCACGACCACTGAGGGGGCAGCACGACGCTTTGCTTGGTGACGACCGCTCGTTGGAGCGACAGCGGCGAGCTCGACGCTTTGCTCGGTACTTCCGTGAATGCCCACACCTATCTGCCCCTCGCAGCCTCTGTTGAGCTGAGTGTCGATACGGTATTGGGGCTCATCGGAGACGGAGCCGTTTTCGAGCTGAACTTTCATGAGGGTGCCGGCAGGGTATCCGGCGGCGTGCTGCGACCTGATGGTCATAGTGGCCTTAATGAGGATTGCGGAGGCCTAGCCAGGGACCTCAGCGACTTACCCACGATTTTACGATCTGTCTTTTTTGACGGCCCGGTATGGCGCGCTCGCGCATAGTAGAGCGATGGTCAGGCATGGCCGATCCTTCTCCGTAGTGGCGCTATGGCATTGCGTGGTCTAGGTTCTGGGGAACTGGCAAGGAGCCGACTCAACGGGGGATTGCGTGTTGAAGGACTACAGCAAGGGTCGGTATGCCGTACTTGGCCATGGCCCGGGTGCGGCACTCAAGGGATGGATCGATAATGACGAATATGTCCGAGCGGTCAGTGGCGAGATTCTCTACCAGATCGAAGGAGAAGCCGTTTATTCGGCAGGCCGCACGGAGCGGCTCGGACATATTTCGCAGGGGGTTGCTTTCACTGACAGCGGGATGTTCCTGTTCAGGCTCGAGGAAGACTGAGCCGAGCTCGAAGTAACCAGTTGGGGAGCTGAAGGAGCCGGATATGGGATGTCTTATCTGCGGTCAGGCAGCCAAAGCACTGCCCAGCCATAAGGGACAGGATGGAGTGGGATGGAATTGTTCCGTCTGCGGGCAGTACTGGGTATCTAATTCCCTTCTCCAGACAATGCACGGGATGAGGTTCAATGTGGAGGCTACCCGGTACTACTTGGCCCTCGTACGTGAGCTGGGTGACGAGGTCCCGATTCTCTCCAGCCACGACCGCTCACTGCTGGATGCCCAACGCCCCTAATCAGGCCCCACTATTTTGGAACGGAAGTGCACGCGAGCGTTCGTAGGCGTATTTCCTTCTTTACCAATGCGGGCCCTGGGCCAACAGCGTTTGCGCATCCGCTGCGTTCAAGGGCTTGGCGAACAGATAGCCCTGCCCGTAATGGCACCCCAACTGCCGCAGCAACTCGAGCTGGCTGGGGGTTTCTACGCCTTCGGCCACTACCTTCAATTCCAGCACCTGGGCCAGGGCGATGATGGTGCGCACGATTTCCAGTCCCTGTCGGTCCAGGTCCATCTTGCCGACAAAGGATCGGTCGATCTTCAGCACGTCGAAGGGAAAGCGATGTAAGTAACTCAGGGATGAATAACCGGTGCCGAAGTCATCAATGCTGAGTTGGACATCCAGTTCCTTGAGACGGTCCAACAACAACTTGGCATTGTCGGCGTCGTTCATGATTGCGCTTTCGGTGATCTCCAGCTTCAAGCTATGGCGAGACACGCCGGACTCCTCCAAGGTGCGGCCGATATCGTCCAGCAGTCCTTTATCGGTGAACTGCTTTCCCGACAGATTGACGCTCATCCCCAGTTCTGCGACCTCGGGAAAGCGCCGCTGCCAGTCACGCAGCTGCGTCACTGCCTCTTGGAGCACCCAGAGCCCGAGTGGAACAATCAGCCCGGTGCTTTCTGCCAACGGAATGAAGAGCTCGGGGGAGACCATGCCCTGGTGCGGGTGCCGCCAGCGACACAATGCTTCGAAGCCGGCCATTCGGCCGCTACCGAGATCGACAATGGGTTGGTAATACAGCTCGAATTCCCGGTATTCCAAGGCGCGGCGCAGATCGCTTTCCAGACGCATGCGCGCCATCACCTGCACCTGCATGGCGTTGTCGAACATCTGGTAGGTATTGCCGCCTTTCTCCTTGGCCCGCCCCAAGGCGGTTTCCGCCGCTTGTAGCAGGTTGCCTTCCGGGCATTGATTGGCGGCCGCGACGCCCATGCTGGCGGTGACGAAGAGTTCCTGGCCGTCGTAATGGAATTGTTCGGAAAAGGCGCTCTGCATGCGTTCGGCGACACGCAGGGCATCCTCCTGTCGGGTGAGATTATCGATCAACACGACGAACTTCACCCCGCCCAGGTAGGCCAGGGTGTCGGAGAGACGTGTCAGTTGCAGGAGGCGGCGCGCCAAGGTGACCAGCAGTTGGTTGGTGGCGTACTGGCCCAGGCTCTCGTGGATCAGGTGAAAGCGATCAGGTTCGATCAGCAACAGGGCGAAGAGCGACTCGTGATGGCGTGCGCGGCGGATCTGACAGCGTTCCAGGCGGTCATCGAAGAGTATGCGGTTTGGCAAATTGGTCAGCGCATCCACCGTCTTGCGTTCGGTGAGGTCGGTGCAGGATCCCGCGAGGCGTACTACGCGACCGGCAGCGTTGCGCTTGACCTGGCCACGGCAGAGTAACCAGCAGCAATCCCCGGTCTGGGTGTAGGCCCGCACCTCCACTTGGAATTGCGGTGTGCGGCCGGCCAGATGCGCCTTGAACGCATCCTTGAGTACCCCCAGGTCATTCTCGTAAACGCGCGCCAACCAACGATCCAGGCGATCTGGAAGCTGCTCTTCGCTGTAACCGAGGATCTCCCGAAGGCGCGGTGAGAAAAAGATTCGGCGTGAACGTCGGTTCCAGTCCCACATACCGTCATTGCTGGAGTGGGCGATCAGTTGGTAGAACTCCCGGCTCTCCTCGATGGCCTGTTCCGCACGCTTGAAAGCCAATTGGGTGCGTACCCGTGCCAGGGCCACGGCGAAGTCGAAGGGTTTGACCAGATAGTCGTTGGCGCCGCGGGCGAGGGCATCGACTATCACTTCGCTCTGGCTACGGGCGGTGACCATGATGATCGGCAGTGCTTGCTGGGTATGGGCTTCGCGCAAGCGGCCCAGCACTTCGAGACCATCCATGTCGGGCATCATGATGTCGAGCAGGATCAGATCCGGCGCGGCAGTGGTCACCAGGTCCAGCGCCTCCTGGCCACTGGCGGCGAGCCGCACACGGTAGCCCTGCCGCTCCAGGCGGCGGCTGAGGATATCGCGATTGGTTTCCTGGTCGTCCACCACCAGCAGGGTGGGCGCCTGGTCCAGATCAGGACGCGGTGGCATCGTGGTCCTCCTTGAGCATCGGCACCACTTCACTCGAGCGGACCGGTGCCACTGCTGGTATGCGGAGCACAAATACAGAACCCTGGCCCGGCTGGCTAGTGACACTGATGTCACCGCCCAGCAGTTGACTGAGGCCACGCGAGATCACCAAGCCTAGGCCGGTGCCACCGTACTTGCGGGTAATGGAACTGTCGCCTTGGCTGAAAGGCTGGAACAGACGGCTCAATTGCCCAGCATCCATACCGATACCGGTGTCGCTGACCTGGAAGCAGAGCCACTCTTGTTCGTCGTCCCCTTCGCGACGGACGTCCAGCGTGACCAAGCCGTTCTGGGTGAACTTGAAGGCGTTGCTCAGTAGGTTGTACAGGCACTGGCTCAGCTTGAGCTTGTCGCTGAGCAACCGGCCGGCGTCAACCGCCAAGCGAATTTCGAAGCGGTTGGCATTTGCCTGGGCCAGGGGTGCTAGGGTGTCCTGTAGGTTGGCAACTAGTTCATCAAGTTGGATGGCGCTGACATCCAATTCCACCTTGCCGGCTTCCAGCTTGGTGAAGTCCAGCACGTCGTTGATCAGTATCTGCAGGTGCCGGGCTGCGTCGTGGATCTTGCGTTGATCCTTGACCAGTTGCGTTAGCCCGGCGTCTTCCAGGTCTTCCAGCAGCATTTCGCTGTAGCTGATCACCGCATGCAGGGGGGTGCGTAGCTCATGGCTGACAGAAGCGATGAACTGGCTCTTGATGCGGCTGGCACCCAGCGCCTCGTCCCGCGCCTCCTCCAACTCCTGGGTGCGTTGGCGCACCCGCTCCTCCAGCGTGGCGTTGAGTTGGAGCAGATCCTGATTGGCCTGGTAGAGCTCCAGACTCTTGCTCTCCAGCAGTGTTTCCGCGCTCTTGCGCGCCGAGCGCTCACGCTGCAACTGGCGCAACAGAATGTCCGGGTTGGGCGTATTCATGGTCGGCGGACGAGGGTGAAGCGGCTGCGGTTGATTGCGCCAGATTCAAGGTCCTCGCGCTGCACCTCGATGGATTCGTCGTAGTGCTCGATGCAGCCACGGATCAGCCCTTCGGCAAGGTCGGCGAAGGGGCGACGCGACTGGTAGATCATCACCAGTCGGTCCGGCCCCTGGCTTTCATAAGCGAAGGTGGGCAACTCGGCGTCCGGGTAGAGCTTGCGCACTTCCACGTGGATGTGGTGCTCGATGCTGCTCAGGAAATCGAAGGTGGAGTTCACACCCTGAAACAACCGGGGGTAGCCGAGCGTGAAGCGTTTGAACAGGTACTCGCCGAAGGTCCTGATCAGGTCAGGAACGGTTACCCCTGTCACTTCGCTGAGGGCCACGACCAGCTTGACCATGTCCTGGTGTTCGTAGGTGCCCACTGCGGTATAGGCGCCATCGTTGTCCAGGTGCGCCCGATTGATGACGTCGTCCAGTGCCTCCAGGCCAAAACGGTTCTCGACCAATTCCAGGAACTCTGTGAACACCACGCCTTTCATGCCGTCCTCCCTGCCCAGCCATTGGGGCGTTTGTGTCGCGCGTGGGAGATACCTGCCTCGCGCTTACTCACTATAGAAGAGGGAAATGCAGGTCGCACTTGGCCGTGAAAGGCGAGCCTCTGCTGCACGTTCTACCAGCAGCTCATCGGCACGTCGCACCCGTTCACGGGACAGGGTTGCGAGCATGATGCTCTCTATCGCGAAGCCATTGGCTTCAAGTGCAGTGGCAAGCCACAGTGACTAGTACTACTGCCGCACGGCTGATCTGCGTTGGGTGGGGCGCACACCGTACTTGACGCACAGCAATGGGGGTTGATCCTCCAATGCATCCCTGTGCGCACATTCACACAACACGAGGCACAGCCGCGAAACACCCCAATGGAGAAGGCACGAGCGCAGGCCATCAATCACATGGTGATCTTCCCTGGCGGGCTGACATGCTCATTCAGCGCTGGTGGTCTACTCGAGGCCCTGGAATGGCAGACGATCAACCTGGTACTCATTCTCTGGCCTAGTCTGGCCGCAGCCTCACTGGGGTGACGGCGAGTGAAGCAGCGAGCGCACATGATTGCGGAGGGTAGAACTTAAGCATCAAAGTTGGACCAGTTGGCAAGGCGCAGTTGCATCTAATGGAGATTGAGCCGCGCCCTGCGAGTAGTAACTCCTAACTCGCTGTCCACCAGCGTCGGTACACACCAAAGAGCACATTGGCGCTGACAATGGCTCGAGCTTGGTGCACGGCGTGGCGGTCAATCAACATGGGTATCTCCTGGGGAGAGCTGCTGGATGGTTTTCCGGCAGTTCGGCCTCAAACCGGGGCTGTCGCTTCTTCCGCGGCAATCGCTGCCTGGACGGCTGGTCGCTTTTCCATGCGCTGCACGAACCGGGCGAGGACCGGCCATTTCTGGATGTCGATCTGCAACACTGGCAGCCATTTGAGGACGGTAAAGAGGTACGCGTCTGCGACGCTGAAGCGGCCGGTGAGGTAGTCCTGTTCGCCCATGAGCTGCGAGAGGTAGTCGAGGCGCTTGAACAGCTTCTCCCGGAAGATGGCCTTCGCTTCCTCCGGAAGGTCACTGTTGAACAGCGGGGCCGAGCCTGCATGCACCTCGGAAGTGATGAAGTTCAGTAGCTCCTGCAGGCGAACCCGTTCCCAGGTGCCGTTGGCAGGGGCCAGGCCGGCTTCCGGATACGTGTCGGCGATGAACTGGAGGATGGCCGGCCCCTCGGTCAACACTTCGCCGTTATCGAGCACCAGCGCCGCCACATACCCTTTGGGATTGATCTCGCGGAAATCGCGGTCGTCGGCGGTTCGTTTGGTCTTGTTGTTGACCCGGATCAGCTCGAACGGAGTCCCCAGCTCACGGAGCACGATGTGGGGTGACAGCGAACACGCCATGGGGGCGAAGTAGAGTTTCATGTCGATCTCCTGACTTGGTCTTGGAGGTCACATCCTCGTGCTCGCCCGGATGACGCGTAAATTTAGATTTCCAGTTCGTTGGTATTAGCAGCACTTATGGTCAGGCCGCCTGCACCGATGCGGCTTCCACCACCATCGGCAGTTCCACACCAAGCGCCGACTTGCGGACCTGTTTAAGGAATTCCTGCGCGGCTGCGGACTCCTGGCCGCTTGCCGAGCAGACGAGTCCGAAACGGCGATAGATTGGCGGACTCAATTCATAGATGCGCATGCTGTGGAGGTCTTTGGGGAGGGTGGAAGCCGGGACCATGGATACCCCCATGCCTTCGCCAATTAGTGCGAATGCGGTGGTCCAGTCACGCACGGTCAGGCGGATATCGGACAGCGCGAGCCCCTCGCGTTCCATGAGGCTCCTTCCATGCAGGTGGCAGCCTCCGGTGGCTACGATGAAGGGCTCATTGACCAGTTCGGACAATGCTACGGTGCTCGAACTCGCCCTGCGAGCCAGGTAATGGTTGGTGGGTACCGCCGCCACCCAGGAGTCGTATCCGATCATCACAGGATCCCGTTCAGGAGCGGGATTCATGACAATGCCCAGGTCGATGCTGTCGCTCGCCAACCAGTCTTCGACTTCTTCGTCTGTGCCCTCCAGGGAAACGATCTCGATACCGGGGTGGAGGCGCGTGAAGGCCAGGAGCAGGGGGGAAAGAAGGGAAGCGAACACCGACGGGAAGCTCGCCAGTTTGATGCGGCCCAGGTGACAGCCGCGACTGGCGTCCACCAAATTCTGGATCGATTCGAGTTCGCCCAGCATGCGCCGGGCCCTGACCACGATCTGCTCGCCGATGGCGGTCACCGTCGTCTTCCGGCGCTCACGTACAAACACCTTCACACCCAGGGCTTCTTCCATCTGGGTGATTGCCTGGCTGGCTCCAGACTGCGTGATGCCAAAGCGTTCTGCGGCTCGCGAGACATTCTCTGCATCCGCAACCGCCACCAGCAGTTTCCAATGCATCAGGTTCATCATGGTTAGTAGATTTCCTTATGCCGTGAGGCTGAATCATTAACTTTACCTCTATTGTGGGCGCCGCTCAGCATTGGGGTCTTTTTCATTGACATGGTGCAATGGCAGGTTAGCCGAGATGTCCAGAATCCCATGCTGCTCCACACCATCCTCCCCCAGGCGGGTACTGCTTGCTTGCGGTATAGCCCCCGATTTGTCTTACCTGATTGCGGCTCGGGTCGCCCAGGGGATTGGTGCGGCCTTCATGCTTCCGAGTTCCATGGCGCTGTTGGCATCGGCTTATCCATCGCCAACTGAGCGCGGCTGGGCGATGGCCGTGTGGGGCGACGTATCGGCATGCGCTTTGGTGGCCGGGCCCGTCGTGGGTGGGGCTGATCGAATGGGTGGGCTGGAAGTGGATCTTCTTCCTCAACCTGCCGGCGGGCGTGGTGGCGCGGCCTACGCCGTGGCCGCCACCAGCACCCGCAACCTGCAGGAAGGCCAGGACCCGACTCCGACCCACCGCCTGTTCTGGTGCGTGATGCTGACCCTGATCCCGCTGGCGATGCTCTTCGCCAAGGTCTCCCTCTCCACCATGAAAACCGCGGTGGTGCTGACCTCCATTCCGTTCATGGTGATCCTGTTGACGATGATCTACGGATTTTTCAGGTGGATGCGCAGGACTACGGCGCCAAGCAGGCTCACGTCATCGAGGAAGAGTCGGAGCGCCTTGGGCTGGAGGAGGGGACTGAGGCGCAGAAGGCGGAGGAAGGCGTGAGTCTGGAGACCGCCACGGCGCGGTGAATTGTGCGGGGTTCCTTTCTCAGTCCAGGACGCTGCGGAAACGCTCAGAGACGGAAAGTGCCCCAACCCAGTAGCGCCTTGGCGTGAATCAGGATTTCGCTCATCGGCACGACCCGCGCCTTGTGCGCCGGATTATCCGCAATCAACTCCACCTGATCTTTCGCCGCCAGCTGCAGTCGCCGAATGAACAGATGTCCCGCCCAACTGACCAGGTAGATTCCGTCCCCGACATACTCTCTTATCCCGCGATCAACCAGCACCAGATCCTTGTCATTGATAGTCCCCTCCATCGACTGTCCCCAGGCGGTGATGACGGAGAGGTTGGCGGGTGAGCTGTAGTCGATACCCAGCCTTTCCAGTTGCTGTGCGCTGACGGTGATGGTGCGGACGAGTTCGGAGTAGTCGGATGGCGCCTGACCGTGGCCATCGGTACTCAGGTCGTATGGGGAGATGAGGAGATCGCCCGCCGAGGCATTTGCATCGGAGCAGGTGGCGGGTTCACCGGAATAATTCGCGCTGCGGGTTTCTTCTATTGCGTTGACGATCTTCCGCCGCGTTTCCTCAGTGAGCCCCTTCCCATATTTCTCCAGAACCTTCCGGGTGAGGTCGACGGGGGAGGCCGTTTCGCGGGGATTGCCGTTACGTCTTGGCGGCTCACCTTTGCCCGAAAGCAGCCAGTCGACAGTCGTGTCGTAGCCTTCGGCGAGGGCGATCAGGTTCTCGTTCTTGATGTTCTCGGTTTCACCCGCATACCACCGACGCACCGCTTCGTAGCTCACCTTGCAGGTATCGGCGATATCTCGTTTGACGTTACGGGCGCCGAGGTTTGGCTTCCTTGCCAGCACAAGCTTGGTGATGCGGTCAGTCGTTTTCATGGCCAGCAATCTACAAGAGCGCTTGACAATCATAATTGTGTTGTATATGCAATTATGGTTGTATATGCGGCTTAGTTTGCTGGTAGGGAGAGATCAACCGATGCACGGACAGCTAACCGAATGGACCCGCGACATCGCCGACGTACTGGCGCAACCTCCCGGCCAACCACAATTGCAGGCACTGGTCGACTGGCTTCGGCACCAGACCTCCACCGATCACTTCCTGCTCTTCATCTATGAAGGTCGCTGCCCGCCGCAGCCGCTCTTCGACACCTTGCCGGAGCGCCTACGGACTCAGTTCGTCAGCGATTACCAGGACGGGCCCTATCTGCTGGACCCGTTCTACCTGGCCTGTGCATTCGGGCAGGCCGATGGGCTGTACAGCCTGCGGCGGCTGGCGCCGGAGCGCTTCTATGCCACTCAGTACTTCTGCACCTATTACCAATACCTGGCGTTGAGCGAGCAGCTGGGCTTTATCGTCAGCCTGGGGCCGGAGAGCAGGGCGGTGCTGTCGCTGATGCGGATGAAGGGCCAGGCGGCTTTTGGTGGTGAGGAGATGCAGCTGTTGCGCAGCGCGGCGCCCGTGGTGGAGCGGGTGGTGCGTGCGGCGTGGAAGGCCCATCAACCGAAAGAGCAGCATATTGCGTATGACCTGGATGAGCAGGTTTGCAACGCGTTCGAGCAGTTCGGGCAGGGCGTGTTGAGCCCGCGAGAGTGTCAGGTCGCCAGGTTGGTATTGAAGGGGTTCACCAATGGCTCGATTGCGGAGCTGTTGGGCATCCAGCGAGGAACGGTGAAGGTCCACCGCAGGAACCTCTACGACAAGCTGGAGATAGGCAGCCACGCGGAGTTGCTGGCGTTGTTTGTGCGGGAGTTGCGGAGGGCTTGAGGGGGCTGTGGGTGTGAAGACGGGCGGAGGAGGGGGGCGTTGCCCTTGGCGAAAGCCCCGTACGAAACGGGGCTTTACCGGGTAGCGCAATTACGCACATCGCGTCCTGTTGTTCAGCCGCTCGCACTCATCATGTGCCACGGCTTGTTCTGCATGCCTTCCACCGACGTAGTCGCCGGTTGCTCGGTCGATGATCATGTACCAGCAGGCATCCAGCGGGTTTGCTGCGTGACCCTCACCCTTCTTGATCCCTATCGCGCCTACGCGCCGGACTCGTTTCACCGAAAAGCGTGCACTCATGGCGGACCTCCTGATTTGGGGTGATGAACTGAACAATGCGGATAGCTGCGAAAAGCCGACGTTGCGGACATGAAGTCGAAACCGATCGTTTCCGAACCGTGGACATCGCCTTCGTATCTGCACATGGAGCATGTCATGGTTCTGCGACGTATCCATTGCGACCAGGTGTCGCATCCATGGACGAAGCTCGCTGATCTCGGCGCTCGCAAGCTCCAGGTGGTCATCCGCTATAACTGCGTCCTTGAATGCGAGAGAGGCCAGCCCTTGCCAACCCCGTCCCTGCAGGCCAAGAAGGCCTTCTACGCCAAGGCACGCCAGTCCAATTACGCGGCCAGTTTGCGTCGGAAGGGTTTTGACACGACTCCGGCCGATGCCGAGCGCAAGCTGCCCTCCCGCGAGTCCGTCCTGAGTGCCTACCGCGCCAGGCAGGGCTGATGGTCGACAAGTACGGCACAGGCCAGGACCCGTACTGCTACCCCGGTACCACGGTTCTTCGCAATCGCCTGGGCCTGCTTGATGACGACGCGCTCAACGAAGCGGAGCGCAGCCTCTCCGAAATCGCCGCCAGCGAAATCGAATTCTCCCCACCGCCCTACGATCTGCCCGCGCTCCAGCGCATCCTGTTCGAGCACCTCATCATCAATAATGCCGGCTACGAGATCAGTTGGTGGCCGGTGGAGGAGGGCGAGTGGTTGCAGGCGAATATTGATGCGGTGGTTTGCGATTACCGCGCGTTGATCCGCATCTTCGATCGCTGCATCGGCCAGCCGATCGCCTGAGTGTTCAGTCCTGGCCCGCGACCTTTGGCACGGGCGCCCCTGGCCGGCATGTCGCGCCTCGGAATACGCCTGAATCCAACCTTGAGAAATGTCCTACGGCGCTTCGGGATGCCCCATACCTCCGTCGGCAGAGGGGCCCTGGGAAGGGCCTTTGATAACGTTGCCCCAGCTATGAGATGCGGGAGGAAAACCACCATGAGCGAGGCAACGCTCTATATCGACGGGCGCTGGACAGCGCCAAGGAGGGGCCATCGGTTTTGCAGTTGTGATCCAGCAACCGGCGAGCGGCTTGCTGAGTTGTCGGGGGCCGACGCGCGGGATGTGGACTTGGCCGTGAAAGCTGCCCGCAACGCCCTTGAGCGGGATTGGGGGCGGATGCGGGGGGGCGAGCGGGCGGGTTATCTGGAGGCGCTGGCCAATAATCTGGAGCTGCGCCAGAAGGAGCTGGCGGTGCTGGAGGCTCGGGACAACGGCAAGCCGTTGCCCGAGGCCGAGTGTGACGTCGCGGACGCCATCGCGTGCTTTCGCTACTACGCCAGCGTGGCCCGGGCGATGGATGAGTGCGATGGCCAGCCGCCGGCCCCTGGAGCCTTTGCCCACCACTTCGGTATTCGCCATGAGCCGGTGGGCGTGGCGGGGCAGATCATGCCGTGGAGTTACCCGTTGCTGATGGCGGCGTGGAAGGTCGCTCCGGCGTTGGCGGCAGGCGCGACGTGCGTACTCGTACCGTCGGAGTTCACGCCATTGAGCGCGCTTGAGCTCGGCGTGGCGGCAAGCTGCGTGGGCCTTCCGCCCGGGGTGCTGAACATCCTGCCGGGCTTCGAGCTTCAGGCGGGCATGGCCCTGGCCCGGCATCCAGGGCTGGACAGGGTGGACTTCACCGGTAATCCGCCCACCCAGGGGAAGGGGACGTTGACCGCTGCTGTTGCCCTCAACGGCATGCGGCAACCGCTGCGTGGGAAGTCGGTCTGCATCGTGTTCGATGACGTTGATGTCGAGGCCGCGGTGGAGTGGATCCTGTTCAGCAGCTTTCGAAACCAGGGCCAGATACGCAGTGCCACGTCGCGGCTGCTGGTGCACCAGGACATTGCACCGCGTCTGGTGGAATGTCTGGTGCACGCCGTTCGTGGCCTTCGCATCGGTCCGGGATTGGACGCGGGCGTGCAACTGGGGCCTCTGGTCAGCCCTGGGCAATGCCGCAGGGTCATGGAGGCCATCGATCAGGGCCTGAAGGTGGCTCAGGTGTTGACCGGCGGGAAGCGCTTTCCGTACTCGCCGACGGAGAACTTTGTGGAGCCCACGCTGTTTGATGAGCCCGACATCCACAGCTCGATCTGGCGGGAGAGTGTCCTCGGCCCGGTGCTCTGTGTGAAACGCTTCCGAACCGAGGCGGAGGCGCTGGACTTGGCCGAGGGCGGCGGCAATGGCTCGGTGGCCTGGGTGATGTCCGCTGACCAGGGTCGTGCGGAGCGCGTCGCCAATGGATTGCGCGCCGGCGTCCTCTGGTCCGACGGCTCACAAAGCGTCTTTATCGGGGAGCGGTGGAACAGCATGGAACACGGTGCTGCCGGCCTTGAGCTGAGCGGCTGGGAGTTGGAGAGCTGCCTGGGGATCGGGCAGGCCACCCGCCATCGCCGTGATCAGCGGTGGGCTGCTGCCTGAATGACGCCTGGTTCGGCGTGTCGCCCGGATGCTCACCCTGCACGGTTCCGGCGGCGGGAGTGGGCTGGCGGCCACGGGGCACTTTTCATTTCCGACATGGGGCGTATCGTAAAAAAGCGCATTCCCGAGGAGGTGGCGTTATGTTCCAGATCATGCGAAATGGTGATAACCGGGTCGACCTCGACTTGGCCGGGAAGCTCGATAGCGATGAGATGCAAGCCGTCATTGACCAACTGACGAAGCAGTCCGAAGGCATCTCCCATGGCCGGATGCTTTATCGGGTCGGCGAACTCAAGATGCCTACGTTGGGCGCTGTGGCCGTCGAGCTGTCGCACATTCCACAGCTGTTCCGCCTCTTTCGGCAGTTCGATCGCATGGCGGTCGTGGCCGACAAGCAATGGATCAGGACAGCCAGTGAAGTCGAGGGCTCATTGTTCCCTGGCCTGACGGTCAAGGCATTCGATTCGACGCAGGAGGCGGAAGCGGAGGCTTGGCTACTGCACTAGCCTCGGGAAGGGCAAGGGGCGATATCCCTCACCCCTCTCGATCAGGCTCCTGAGGCAAAATAGAACGGGGCGGTCTGCGGACCGCCCCTTTTTGTCGTGCGCGATGAAAAGGCCTGCCGCTGGCAGAGGTTTCCGCTGACTAGCAGGATGAAGCTGATCCGTTAGGGTGCGCCGCGCGCACCGGCAGTTTGATGTGGTGCTGGGGCCGATCCCGGAGTCGGTGCGCAGAGCGCACCCTACGGCCTGCTCAGCGGAAAATGGAATAGCGACCGGATTCATTGAAGATGTTTGGGAAACGTTCGGATTCGAAGTGGGGGGATGAGCCCGTGGCGGTTCATGCGGATGAAGGCGTGGCAGACGAGAGTCTCGCCATCCGCCGCCCATTCGGGACGCGGTCATGACGGCTGCCGCAGCACAGGCGCTGTTCATCGGTTGGGATGTCGGCGGTTGGAACTGCGAACAGAACCGGGCCAGTCGCGATGCGCTGGTGGTACTGGATGACCAGCGCAAGGTCCTCGGCAAGCCCTGGCGCGGCAACTTGCGTCGCTTGATCAACCAGTCGGGCGACACCGAAGGCTTCATCGGTCGCCTGCTGGGGTTGTGTGAGCTCGATGCCCAGGCCTATGCAGCCGCCCCTGTGGTCCTGGCCATCGACACGCCGCTGGGATTCTCGACTGACTTCATCGAGCTGCTGGTGCACGGGCGGGCCGTGGAATCGATAGAGGGCTCGTCCAGCAATCCCTACCTGTTCCGCCGCACCGAGCGCTTTCTGTTCGATAAGGGCCTGAGCCCGCTGTCGCCAGTCAAGGACATGATCGGCAGCCAGGCCACCAAGGGCATGCACGTGCTGGCCCGGTTTGCGCCGCACATCGAGCGTTGCGGCGTCTGGTCCGACCTCCAGCGCCTGCGAGCCATCGAGGCCTACCCCTCGGCGTGCAAGCGATCAGCGCAGATGGCCGCGCTTCGCCGGGGATGCCTGCGAGGCGTGGAGCTGGAGCACGCCGATCAGCAGGACGCACTGACCTGTGCGCTGATCGCCTGGCTGTTCCATTTCCAGCCTGAGCACCTTGCCCAGCCCATCTCCGATATCCCGCTGCGCGAAGGCTGGATATTTTTTCCGGCGGACGTGCTGGCGTGACAAGGCGGATTTAACGGGCGCGTATAAGTAAGGCCCCGATGTAGGGGTATTTCGCCTCGCGGACCAAGCGACCACGACGCACCTTGTCGCGAAATGCTGGCAAACTTCGCCATCGGTTTTTTCGACAGGAGTCAGTCGATGCCCTCAAGCCCGGAGCTGTCCCCCGGCCTCATCGTCATCCACGGCAACCATCTGGAAGAGTTGCGCACCCTGGCGGTGGAGTGGATGCGCCGTTATCCGCTGCGTCCGCTGGAAAACGAGGTGCTGTTGGTGCAGAGCAACGGCATCGCCCAGTGGCTCAAGCTGGCGCTGGCCGAGCGGGATGGCTGTGGCATCGCGGCGGCACTCGACGTGGACCTGCCGGCGCGTTTCCTCTGGCAGGCCTATCGCAGTGTGCTGGGGCGTGACGCCATTCCGCAGCAGTCACCGCTGGACAAGGCGCCGCTGACCTGGCGCCTGATGCGGCTCTTGCCGAGCCTGCTAGCGGAGGACGCCTTCGCGCCGCTGCGCCGTTTCCTCGCCGATGACAATGACCTGCGCAAGCGTCACCAACTGGCCGAGCGCCTAGCCGACCTGTTCGACCAGTATCAGGTCTACCGCGCCGACTGGCTGGCGGACTGGGCCGAAGGGCATGACCGCTTGCGTACCTCGCGCGGTGGCGAGCGTGAGCTGGATGAAGCCTCGCGCTGGCAGCCGGCGCTGTGGCGTGCGCTGCTGGCCGATGTGGGGGAGGAGCACCTGGCGGAAAGCCGTGCCGGTGTTCACCCGCGCTTTGTCGCCCGCCTGCGGGAGCTGGACGCGCCGCCCCCCGGCCTGCCACGCCGCGTCACGGTGTTCGGCATCTCCTCACTGCCGGCCCAGGTACTGGAAGCGCTGGCCGCCATGGCGCGCTTCAGCCAGGTGATGCTCTACGTGCACAACCCCTGTCAGCATCACTGGGGCGATATCGTCGAAGACAAGGACCTGCTGCGCCACGAGTACCGTCGCCAACAGCGCAAGGGCGCGTCCTCCGGCCAGATCGGTCTGTTCGACCAGGAGGAGATGCACCAGCACGCCCAGCCGCTGCTGGCCGCCTGGGGCAAGCAGGGCCGCGACTACATCAACTTGCTGGATCAGTATGACGAGCCGCAGCGCTACCGCGAGGACTTCGAGCGCATCGACCTGTTCAGCCCGGCGGCGGAGGACACCCTGCTTGGCCAGTTGCAGAACGATATTCTCGACCTGCGTCCGCTGGCGGAAACCCGCGAGACGTGGCCACCGGTGAACCCGGCGCGTGACCGCTCCCTGCGCTTCCATGTCGCCCACAGCGCCCAGCGCGAGGTGGAGGTGCTGCACGACCAGCTGTTGGCTTGCTTCAGCGAGGACCCGACCCTGCGTCCGCGCGACGTGATCGTCATGGTGCCGGACGTGAACACCTACGCGCCGCACATCCAGGCGGTGTTTGGCCAGTTCGCCAGCGAGGACCCGCGCCACATACCGTTTACGCTGGCGGACCAGGGCCTGCGGGGGAAAGACCCGCTGGTGATCGCCCTGGAACACCTGCTGCAACTGCCCGACAGCCGCTTCAGCGTCAGTGAGGTGCTGGACCTGTTGGATGTCGTTGCGCTGCGTGCGCGTTTTGGCATCAGGGAAGAAGAACTGCCCACCCTGCGCCGTTGGCTGGAAGGTGCTGGCATCCGCTGGGGCCTGGACGCCCGCCAGCGCGAAGCGCTCGGGCTTGGCCCGGGCCTGGAGCAGAACACCTGGCGCTTCGGTCTGCGCCGCATGCTGCTGGGCTATGCCGTGGGTGGCGCCGGGGCTTACGCCGGTATCGAGCCCTATGACGAGATCGGTGGCCTCGACGCTGCCCTGATCGGCCCGCTGACCCGTCTGCTGGAAGCCCTCGAAATCCAGTTGGAGCAACTCCGCGAGCCGGCCACGCCCGTCGTGTGGGGTGAGCGTCTGCGCGGGCTGCTGGACAGCTTCTTCCTGCCGCAGGGCGAACGCGACGAAGTGCTGCGCAACCAGTTGCTGGACGCCCTCGATGCCTGGCTGGAGCTCTGCGAAGCCGCCGGGCTTGAAGCATTGCTGCCGCTGCCGGTGGTGCGCGAGGCCTGGCTCGGTGACCTCGATCAGGGCCGCCTCAGCCAACGCTTCCTGGCCGGCGCGGTGAACTTCTGCACCCTGATGCCCATGCGCGCGATTCCCTTCCGCCACGTCTGCCTGCTGGGCATGAACGACGGCGACTACCCCCGCAGCCAGGCACCGCTGGACTTCGACCTGATGGCGGGCGACTACCGCCCCGGCGACCGTTCCCGCCGCGAGGACGATCGCTACCTGTTGCTGGAAGCGCTGCTCGCCGCGCGGGACCGTCTCTACATCAGCTGGGTAGGGCGCAGCATCCGTGATAACAGCGAGCGGCCGCCGTCGGTGCTGGTGGGCCAGTTGCGTGACCACCTTGGCACGGGCTGGACGCTGGCCGGGGAGGGCGATCTGCTTCACGCGCTGACCACCGAACATCCGCTGCAGCCCTTCAGCCGCCGCTATTTCGGCGCTGAGCCGGAGCTGTTCAGCTACGTCCATGAATGGGCTGCTCTGCATCGCCAAGCGACGCCGAGCGAGCCCGCTGGCAGTTTGCCGGCTTGGGAGGAGGGGCTGCAGGTCACGCCCGAGCTGCTGCAGAGCTTCCTGCGGGACCCGGTGAAATGCTTCTTCACCCGGCGGCTCAAGGTGCATCTGGATGAAGAAGAGCAGGCCCAACTGGACAGCGAACCGTTCGCCCTCGACGGCCTGGAGCGTTTCCAATTGCAGGACCGCTTGCTCAAATCCGCCGTGCTGGCGCGAGGCGGCGATACCCAGAACGCCCTGGTGGATGCGGCCGACCGTCTCCAGCGCAGCGGCGTGCTGCCGTTGGCCGGCTTTGGCGAGCAATACCGCAATGCCTTGCTGGAGCCTTTGCCGGCGCAAGTGCAGCGCTATGAGGGGCTTTGCCTGCTGTGGCCGGAACGGGTGGAGTCTCCGCGGCGGCTCAGCTTCAGTGCGGGTGCCGTGCAGCTGGAGGGCTGGCTGGGTGGCCTGAGGCAGAAGGCCGATGGCAGCTTCGCGCGCCTGGAGCTGTTGCCTGGCGCATTGGCCAAGGACAGCGCCTGGAAATGGCATCGCCTTCTGCGGCCCTATGTGTTGCATGTGGTGGCCGCCGCCTGCGAGGTGCCCATTACCACGTTGCTGGTGGGCGAGGACCAGGCCCTGGCCTTCGAACCGCTGCCGGTCGATCACGCCGCCCGGCTGTTGACCGCCTGGCTGGAAGCCTGGACAGCCGGCATGCAGGCCCCGCTGCCGGTGGCGCTGAAAACGTCGCTTTCCTGGCTGCAGGATGCCAATGACGACAAGGCCCAGGCTGTATATGAGGGGGGCTACAACGTCACGGGAGAGGTGGCGGGCAGCGCGAGTCTGGCGCGGCAGTTCCCTCATTACGCCGCCCTGAACGCCGATGGCCAATTCCCCGCGTGGAGCGAACGGCTCTACCGGCCGCTGCTGGACAGCCAGCCCACCGCCCTCAAGGAGGCCCAGGCATGAGCCAGCCCCAACGCCCCCTGGCGCTCAGCTTCCCACTGCATGGCAGTCGTCTGATCGAGGCGAGCGCCGGTACCGGCAAGACCTTCACCATCTCCGCGCTCTATCTGCGGCTGATCCTCTGTCATGGAGGCGAGGCCGCCTTTCGTGAGCCGCTGTTGCCGCCACAGATCCTGGTGGTGACCTTCACCGATGCCGCCACCCGCGAGCTGCGCGACCGTATCCGCGCGCGCCTGGTGGAGGCGGCGGCCGTCTTCCGTGGCGACGGTCAGCCGGATGCCTTGTTGGCCGAGCTCCGCGGTGACGTGCCTCAGGGCGAGTGGGCGGACTGCGCCCGGCGCCTGGAGCTGGCTGCGCAGTGGATGGACGAGGCGGCGGTCTCCACCATTCACGGCTGGTGCCAGCGCATGTTGCGGGAGCACGCCTTCGACAGCGGCAGCTTGTTCAGCCAGACGCTCGAAACCGACCACAGCGAACTGTTGGCCGAAGTGGTACGGGACTACTGGCGTCAGCACTGCTACCCACTTGAAGGCGCTGCTCTGGAATGGGCGGTGCGGAGCTGGGGCACCCCGGCCAATCTCGGCGCGCGGCTGCGGCCATTGCTGGGCGAGGAGGGCGCGGTCAGTCAGCAGTCCCTTGGCGAATTGCTGGAATTCGCGCTGCAGGATCGTGAACGGAACCTGGCCTCGCTCAAGGCACCCTGGCGGGTTTGGGCCGATGAGCTGCAAGGCATTCTGGAAGCGGGCGCCGCCGCCAAGCAGGTGGACGGGCGCAAGATTCAGGCGCGCTACTTCCTGCCCTGGTTCGACAAGCTGCGGGCCTGGGCCAGCGGCGACGACGCTGCGCTGGACCTCGGCGGCGGCTTTACCCGTCTTACCCCCGAGGGTCTTGCCGAGGCCTGGAAGGGCGAGCCGCCGAAGCACCCGGCGCTGGAGGCCATGGCCATCCTGAAGGATCAGTTGGACAACCTGCCGGACCCGGCCGAGGCGGCGCTGCGCCACGCAGCGGCCTGGGTTCGTCAGCGCTTCGACCGGGAGAAGCGCCAACGCGCGGAGATGGGCTTCGACGACATGCTCACGCGCCTTGATGCCGCCCTGCAGAGTGAAAGCGGTCCGCGCCTGGCCGAGGTGATTCGTCGCCAGTTCCCGGTGGCCTTGATCGATGAATTCCAGGACACAGATCCCCTGCAGTACCGCATCTTCGACACCCTTTATGAGGTGGAGGCCAATCGCGACGACTGCGGCCTGTTCATGATCGGCGACCCCAAGCAGGCCATCTATTCCTTCCGGGGTGCAGACATCCACACCTATTTGCGCGCGCGCCGCGCCACCCTGGGGCGGCACTACAACCTGGAGAAGAACTTCCGTTCCAGCCAGCACATGGTGGATGCGGTGAACAACCTGTTCCTGCGGGCCGAAAACCGGGAGGGCGGGGCGGGGGCCTTCCTCTTCCGTGATGACTTGCCCTTCTTCCCGGTGGGCGCCCAGGGGCGCAAGGAGGTCTGGACGGTGGAGGGGCAGGCGCAGTCCGCCCTCAACCTCTGGCAGCTGGCGACCGAGGAACCGGTGGCCAAGGGCACCTACCTCGACGCCCTGGCTGGTGGCGCCGCCAGCGAGATCGTGCGCCTGCTGGAGTTGGGCCAGCGGCAGCGCGCCGGCTTCAGCAAGGACGGAACGCTGAAGCCGTTGCAGCCCAGCGATATCGCCGTGCTGGTGCGCGACTTCAACGAGGCCCAAGCCATTCGTGGCGAGTTGGCCGCGCGTGGCGTGCGCAGCGTTTATCTGTCGGACAAGGATTCGGTATTTGCCGCCCAGGAAGCCCGCGACCTGCTGCTCTGGCTGCGCGCCTGTGCCGAGCCGGACCAGGACCGCCCGCTGCGCGCGGCCCTGGCCAGCGCCACCCTCGGCCTGGATCTGGCCGAGCTGGAACAGCTCAACCTCGACGAGCGCACCTGGGAACGGCGCGTGATGCAGTTCCGCGATTACCGCCAGCGCTGGCAGCGCCAGGGCGTGCTGCCGATGCTGCGCCAGTTGCTGCAGGACTTCGAACTGCCGCAGCGGTTGATGGGGCGTGAGGACGGCGAGCGGGTGCTGACCAACCTGCTGCATCTGGCCGAGTTGCTGCAACAGGCAGCCGCCGAGCTGGACGGCGAGCTGGCGCTGATCCGCCATCTGGGTGAGCTGCTGGCCGGGGAGGGGCAGGCCGCCGAAGAGCAGGTGCTGCGTCTGGAAAGTGATGAGGCCCTGGTGCGGGTCGTGACCATCCACAAATCCAAGGGCCTGGAATACCCGCTGGTGTTTCTACCCTTTATCTGTGCCTTCCGCCCGGTGGACGACAAGAAGCCCTTGCAGGTCCATGACGGCGAGCGCCGTCGGCTGGTGCTCAAGGCCGACGAGGCCACCGTCGAGCGTGCCGAGCTGGAACGCCTGGGCGAGGACCTGCGTCTGCTGTATGTCGCGCTGACCCGTGCCCGTCACGCCTGCTGGCTGGGCGTCGCCGACCTGAAGATCGGCAACGCCAGGAAGTCGCGGCTGCACGAGTCCGCCCTCGGCTACCTGCTGGGCGGTGGTCAGGCGCTGGCGCAGAGTGCCGATCTGACCGCTTGGCTGGAACCCTTCAAGGATGCGTTGCGCAGCGACCTGCTGCCGGCCCCTGAAGCCAGCGAACAGCACTACCAGCCACAGGATGCCGCGCAGTTCGAGCCGCATTGGCGCACGCCGGCCCGCCGTGCCGGTGAGCATTGGTGGATCGCTTCCTACAGTGCATTGCGTCTGGAGGAGGGCGAGGTGCAGCAGCCCAGTCGATACGACGATGCCGCACCGGACAGCGCGGCGATGCAGAACTCCACCGATGACGAAAGCCCGGCGCTGGCGCAGGTGCAATTGCCGGCTTCGGCTCAGGGGCTGCACCGGTTCCCGCGCGGGCCCAACCCCGGCACCTTCCTCCATGGCTTGCTGGAGATGGCAGCGGATGAAGGTTTCGCCCACCTCGCCAGCGGCCCGGAGGCGTTGCGCGAATTGCTGGCGCGCCGTTGCCAACGGCGGGGCCTCGAAAGCTGGATCGATCCGCTGCACCAGTGGCTGCAAGCGCTGCTGACGCAGCCCCTGGGTCTCGGTGAGGGCCGGGCGGTGCGGCTGGCGGATCTGGTCGAGTACCAGCCTGAGCTGGAGTTCTGGTTCGAGGCCAGTCGTGTCGATGTGCAGCGTCTGGACGCGCTGGTGCAGCGCCATGAGCTGCCTGGCATTGCCCGGCAGCCCCTGCGCGCCGACACGCTGAACGGCATGTTCAAAGGCTTTATCGACCTGGTGTTCGAGCATGAGGGCCGCTATTACGTGGCTGACTACAAGTCCAACTGGTTGGGGGCCGATGACGCCGCCTACACCCGCGAGGCCATGACCGCTGCCGTCGCCAGTCACCGCTACGACCTGCAGTACGTGCTCTACGTGCTGGCGCTTCACCGGCAGCTGAGCCTGCGTCTGCCGGGCTACGACTACGACCGTCACCTGGGCGGCGCGCTCTACCTGTTCCTCCGTGCGCCTGGCACGGGGCTGTATCTGGCGCGGCCGTCGCGCGAGCTGATCGAACAGCTGGATGCCTTGTTCCACGGTGATCCTGAGGAGGCCGCGGCATGAGCCCGACCCTATCCCCGGCGCTGCGCGATCGCGCCGAACTTTTCACCCTGCTGGCGGCCTGGAGCGAGCGCGGCTGGCTGCGGGAGCTGGACCGCGCGTTGGCGCAGTTCCTCGCCGAGCTGGACCCGCAGGCTTCGCCGTTACTGATCCTCGGTGCGGCATTGGCCAGCCACCAACTGGGGCAGGGCCATGTCTGCCTTGATCTGGCGGCGACCCTGGCCGACCCGGACTTCGCTCTGTCCCTGCCGCCGGAAGGCGAGGACGCCGAGCAGGCCGCGCAGCTGCCGTCTCAGGTGTTGGCCGGTCTGACCCTGGATGAATGGCTGGCTGCCTGCGCGGGTAGCGGGCTGCTGGATGGCGAGGGGGCGCCGCTGGTGCTCGCGGGGCCGTGCCTTTATCTGCGCCGCTATTGGGATTACGAACGCCGCGTGGCCGGCTGCATCGATGAGCGCCTGCGCGCGGCGGCCGATGCGCCGGTGGACCTGGCGGAGCGATTGGCGACGCTCTTCCCCGAGCCGCTGGTGCTGGATGGCGAGCGGCTGACCGACTGGCAGAAACTGGCCTGTGCCCTGGCCGCTCAGGGGCGGTTCACGCTGATTACCGGCGGCCCCGGTACGGGCAAGACCACCACGGTGGTGCGCCTGTTGGCGTTATTGCAGGAAGCGGCGCTGGCCTCAGGGGCGCCGCTACGCCTGAGCCTGGCTGCACCCACCGGCAAAGCCGCCGCGCGTCTCACGGAGTCCATCGGCGCCCAGGTGGCGTCGTTGCCGGTGGACGAGGCGGTGCGGCAGCACATTCCCAGCAGTGTCACGACCCTGCACCGGCTGCTGGGCAGTCGCCCGGACAGCCGTCACTTCCGCCATGACGCGGGCAATCCGCTGCCCCTGGATGTGTTGGTGGTGGACGAGGCGTCGATGATCGATCTGGAGATGATGGCCAATCTGCTTGACGCGCTGCCGGGACATGCTCGGTTGATCCTCCTGGGCGACAAGGATCAGTTGGCGTCGGTCGAGGCGGGGGCTGTGCTGGGCGACCTGTGTCGCGACGCCGAGTCCGGTGGCTACAGTGCGGGCACCCGTCAGTGGCTGGAAGGTTGCACGGGCGAGCGATTGGCCGACCCAGCGCTTGTTCCCGGCGAGAAAGCCTTGGCGCAACACATTGTCATGCTTCGGCACTCGCGGCGTTTCGGTAGCGGCTCCGGCATTGGACGGCTGGCGCGTGCGGTGAACGCCGGCGACGCTGGCGCTGCGCGGGGTACGTTGGCGGCCGGCAGCGATGACCTGCATGTTTTGCGTCTCGCTGGAGAGCAGGACCGAGGCCTTGAACGTCTCCTGCTCGATGGTCTGCCCGGTACGGAGGAGCGAGCTCAGGGATACGTCCACTACCTGGAGGTAATGCGCGATCTACGACCGACGCTCGGCGATGATGCGGCCGCCTGGGATGCTTGGGCCGCCGGTGTCCTGGCTGCCTTCGACCGCTTCCAGTTGCTCTGTGCCGTGCGCAAGGGGCCGTGGGGCGTCGAGGCGCTGAACGAGCGTGTTGCACAGGCCCTGCAACGTCGAGGGTTGCTGGAGCAGGATCACGGCTGGTATGAGGGGCGTCCGGTGCTGGTGACCCGCAACGACTACAGCCTGGGACTCATGAACGGTGACATCGGAATCGCGCTGCGCCTGCCGGAGCCGCCGGAGTTCCCCGGTGCGCAGCCGCGTCAGGTGCTGCGGGTGGTGTTTCCTCGCAATGACGGCAGCGGCGGGCTGCGGCATATCCTGCCAAGCCGGCTGGGGGCGGTGGAGACGGTGTTCGCGATGACGGTGCACAAGTCCCAGGGCTCGGAGTTTGCTCATTGCGCGCTGATCCTGCCGGACACCCTGAATCCGGTACTGACCAAGGAGCTGGTCTACACGGGTATCACCCGCGCGCGTCACTGGTTCAGCCTGGTGGAAAGCCGCGCAGGCATCTTCGAGCAGGCGGTGCAGCGGCGCTTAGAGCGACGCAGCGGGCTGCGCGAAGCACTTGAAGCCTGAAGCAGGGGAGGGGCACCTCTCTATATATAAGAGGCGTTCGAGCTGCTTCGGTAAATAGTTGAAATTGGGTGTTGACGACAGATTTCAGATCCCTATAATGCGCGCCTCTTCCGGCGCAGTCGCCAGGCAGAACTCCTTGATAATCAATGAGTTAGGTCGTTGGTAAGTGGGCTTGAAGAGAGGTGTTGACAGCGAGTTTGAACGCTGTAGAATGCGCCTCCCGCTGACGAGAAGAGTGAATCGGATCGGAAGCGCAAGCGGTTGAGTAGAAACGAAAATTTCGAAAAAACAGCTTGACAGCAAGAACGGCTAGCGTAGAATGCGCGGCCTCGGTTGAGACGAAAGACTTGATCGAAACGCTCTTTAACAACTGAATCAAGCAATTCGTGTGGGTGCTTGTGAGGTAAGACTGATAGTCAACTGATTATCAGCATCACAAGTAACACTCGTGAATTCGAGAGTTTATTTGCGATTGCTGAGCCAAGTTTAGGGTTTTCTCAAAACCCAAGCAGTATTGAACTGAAGANCCGCCGGCGTGCTGTTTCACTCCGACCAGGGCAGCCACTACAGCAGTCAGGAATTTCGACAATTGCTCTGGCGGCATCGAATCCGCCAGAGCATGAGTCGTCGCGGCAATTGCTGGGACAACGCCCCGATGGAGCGTTTCTTCCGGAGCCTCAAATCCGAATGGATACCGGCTTCGGGTTACGCCAGCCAAGCCGAAGCAGAGGCTGATGTACTGCGCTACCTGACCGACTACTACAACCACCGACGGCCACACAGCTACAACAGCTACCAGACACCGGCACAGCGCGAAGCGCTGGCTGGATAGACCTAAACCGGTGTCCAGTTTTACTTGACCACTTCACTGGCTTCTTCCCAGCTTTCCTGAGGGAAAGAAACTCTGCCACCACCTCGGTGTTGAACCAGTGGGGGTTGAGCTCCTCTAGGATTCCTCGCCCCCCCATTCGGCCGTTGAGCGCCAGCGAAATCGCCTCCATTAGAGTGGATTTACCGGCGTCGTTGTCTCCTACCAGGATGTTCACGCCTGCGTTTGGCTTCAGAAGAAAATCCTTGTAAATACGGTAACCACGGATTCGGATTTTGGTGATCACGGTCGACGTTCCTTGACGAATTGCGGCTGCATGGCGCTTTGATAGCTGCGTGGCCTGATGCTATAAGCGAAGCGCTAATTTTGTCGATCCTGTCACGCTTCCGCCTGCTGACCCGACGTCGCACTCTCTCGTTCTGCAACCCACCGCGCAGGTTCTGTTTAGCCTGGCCGGCGACTTGATCCTCCCAGGAGCACATCAGCATCAGAACCGGCTCCGTATGGTCCCAGGAAGTCTACTGGTTCGCCGTGGCTTTACGGGTAGGCGCTTGGGTGTTCTTGATAGAAACCGCAGACCATGATCGCATATGGCACTTCGCCATTCCTGCGACATACCCCTGCGCCCTAGGGCGCAAGAACTGCATGCCCTCTACCCTGCGTAGATTTGAATGGGCTCGACAAGCGGAGCGATCCAAATGAGCGAGTGCCGCCCTCCTCCGGCTAAGGATGAGTGAGAAACTCCGCCATTTGCTCGGCTCGGGCGTCTTGGCAGTCGAAGTGGAGCGCACCCTGGATAGTGTTGCCGTCGAATTGGTAGATCCCCCAGTAACTGAGCTCCCCACCCCATCCATTTCCATGATGCCGCCCCCCATGTGCACTCTTCTCGCCTGAGAAGACCCAAACCAGCTCTTGCTCTGTTTCATCGAGGAACGCACGCATGACATTACGATCGACCAGCGCCGCACTAAACCCGGGTTCGTCGACAGAGGGGTCCTTGAAGAGGATCTCTCCACCTGCACTGGCATATGCAAGCGAACGCCCTTCCGCGAGACGAAGGTTAAGACCTCGCACGAGTGCCGGTGCAGGGACTGTAAGATTGAAACTTTCTTCGACCGAAAAATCGTGGCCTGAACGCTCGATAAGCCAGTTGGCCACAGTGGCTTGGATCGGGATGTTCCCGAACCTGTCAATTTCCCAGCCGCCATCAACCTCCGCGAACACCGGGTGCCAAGGGTACTCGCCGAGATAGCCGTCACTTGGCATATCAACTTCGGGGAAGTGATCGCGGTTGCTAGCCGAACGGGAAAGCCGGTGGCCCAGGCGCTCGACATCACCACGTGCGACCAGCATCGATTTCACCTTGTGCCAAGTCATCCGGTGGATCAGCCGCTCGCCATTAACCATGACCCACTGATTTCGTCCCACACTGGTGTCCAGCACAAGCCAACGTCGACCGCCAGGATCAGTGACGTCAATCTGCTTAACCGGATCAGGCACATCCCGGCTCTGATCTTGCATCCATGCGAGGCGGGCCTCGGGCGGATCTTCCCGCCAATGTGAAGCATGGGGTGACCACCAGGTTGCGACTTGCCGATCTGAGTCGCGCTGCTTGGTACGAGTCACGAGAATGGTTGGGTCCATTTCGCGCGCACCGACTTGCCAGGGGCCTTGATAGAGCGCCGGAACGTCTCCGTGTCGTTCCTCAATGAGGGCAGTATCAGATAAGCGCCCAGTCAGTTCGTGATAGGCAATCCACTGATATTTTTTACCGATGCGCTCAATGCGATGCTCCATCCGGCCATGACTGATCATCTGGCGATCGAATTCGGCGAAGCGCTCGGCAGTCCAACCTAGCTCATGTGCCCGCCATGCAACCCAGCGACGCGACCTATCGCGTGCATAAGTCGGATGCCAGGCCGGAGCGCTCTCGTGCCACATGCGGCCACAGACATAACCTTCGGCTCGGACGCGGAACGCTTCAGCCTCAGTCTCACCCAAAAAGTTCTTAAATTGTTCAATCGCCTCGTTGCGTTCGTTCTCTGCCGCACGGCGCACCTCGGCCAGTCCAGTGGAACGACTACTCCGACTGATAAATTCGCTGAACCCGGAGGGCATTGAATGCGCCCGTTCGGCTAGCTCAACGACACGAGAAAACGCTGCTTGGCGTTCGGGATTCGATGCAACCGTTTCGGCGTACCACGCGTCGAAGATCTCGCGCATGGATTTGCCGTGCTCTTCACGAGGTAGAAGCAGAAAGTTGCTCGCAAGCGAGTCGATCTTGTAGCGCGCGAAGTCTCCGTCTTCGACCGCAGAGCTGCAGATTTCATCACGAAACCAATGCCCCCCATAGTCGTCCCCGTACGCTTCAAGCGTCTCGTCGGAGATCGTTTCAAGAGCAATACCGCGTTGGTATGGGGGCCTAATTCGCTCCAGTGGTATGTCCGCAGGTAGCACACCTCGGCTGGCAGCGAGTTCAATGATGCCACGCGCGTGATCACGAACGAGCGCATGGGATGGCAATGGATTGCGCTCGAAGACCGCCTTGAAGGCAGCACGGGCAAGCTCGGCTAGTCCCTCATCACTTGAGCGACGAGTCGCCGCGCCATATGCGGCGCCGAGCACGCGGTCCAGTACATAGGCATCACCAACGCCGGCGAACTGCTCAATCAGCGTCGCCGCGAGGTCTCGTCGATTGACCAATAGCGTCGCCAGTGCCTTGGTTGCCATGTCGCGCACCCAACGATGACTGAGGCTGGTGAACCAAGCGAGCGTGATCGCGGCAAGACGGGCACGAGGAAGGTCAATTGGTTCAAGGCCATTGGCAAGTACCCATTCAATCAATGTGCTGATCGCGCCATCGCCATCGCCATCGCCATCGCCATCGTCGCCGTTGGCGGCGAGTTCCGCCACACGTGTAGACCACTGAACATCACGCTCCGGCATTGATAGCGGTCTCAACCAACGGTCGAGATAGTCCGCGTTGAAACGGTTGCTGGGCTCGGTGGCGATCGCCAACAATGTTTCGAGCACGATGTCACCACCCATAGCATCCGCCCACTTTTCAAGCAACTCCAGCGTCCGCGCGGTAAAGACCTCTTGGCGGCGCCAGAGCAGGCTGAGTTGGAAGGCGTGAAGGAGGTCCCAGCGGTCTGCCTTGTTGGTGATCATATCGAGTAGCTCAACGCCGTAGCGCTCGGGCAGCTGGACTGCCCATGCCTCGGCGATGCCAGCGAAGCGATACGATCCTGCACCGATTGCATAGGGTGCGAGTGGGCCGCCAGGAGTGAAAGCCAACGCAGGATCACCCTCTCCGACATGGGTATCGAGCAGCCTTTGAGCGATACGATGATCGCTTATCCGCTCGAAGGTGAAACGTACCATTTCAACCGGTGCACCGTTGTCATCGTGGACTAGTTCAACCGCGAGCACTCCCTCGCTTTCCAGCTGAAAGAACAGCGATTGCTCGGCGCGGCCGTTTGAGCCGTGAATCCTCTCGAGGATCGCGTTTGCCTTCTCGATCAAGAGATAGCCAGTCCCTGCGACGACCATTGCCTCGGCGAGTGCCTCAAGGGCAGCCTCAACACGCTTGAGCCTGGGGGCTAGCCCCATACGGTGATTGAGTGCCTCGACAACCGCGCCAAAATAGAAATCGAAGACACTCGATACGCCGTCGAGGCCCTTCGGAAACTCTCTCGAGCCTCGGCGTTCAAGCATGTCACAGCAGGTACGCAGGAACAGCGGGTTTTCAAACTCGACGGCGAAGTGCGGAGCCGCCATACGCACAATGCCGCGCTGGTCGAGATAACGGCGCGCGGCCTCGGCTGCTCTCCCGGCAAAACCTGGGTGCTCAAGCCGAGGCAGCGTCGTCGAATCAAGGTCGCGCACAATGTAAGGGACAAAGGTGGTACGGCACGAGACCAAAAGCACGACATGACTGAAGCGGTCGGCAACCGCGAGGAACGCGGCCAGTCGCTCAGACCAGACGGCAACACCATTCCGTTCATTTATCGCATCCACCATCACCAGCGCGCGCGTGCCCATAGCCTCAGCCGCCGCGTCCAGGGCACCGAGGATCGCATCCGGAGAAGCATGGGTCAGTCCAAGTTGCTCGGCGATCTGCCGCCAGGGCTCGGCGTCGCTGAAGGCACCGCCAAGCATGAGCACGGCGGGAAAGCCGCGGGCGATGTGCTGCTCGGCAACGTCACCGAGCAAGTGCGACTTGCCGACACCTGCCTCGCCGACAAGCAGCAATCGACGCACATTGGCTAAGCGGGCTCCAGGCGCATCAATCGCCTCGGCAACACTATCGAGACCATCGCGCAGAAGCTCGATGGCACGCGAACCGTTGCGCACCGTCTCTCGATCACCTTCGGGCTGGCGACGCAGCCCCCAGATCGCCGTGGAACAGCGGCTAAGGGTTGCGCGCGCGGTTGCCAGCAATGCGCGCCATTCGACCAGCGGGAGCGGATCTGTAGGCCCCAACCGTGCGGTGCGAATCGCCGCTGAAATCGCAGCCGATTGCTCAACGAGCCTCGTCACATCTTCTGCGTGAGCAGCTTCCAGCGCCGCACTGATGTCGCGTAACGCACGATGCCTTGCCTCATCGAGATCATTCGCCCAATCAATGATGCGGCGCATAAAGTCGGGGTCGCGGGCGAACGCTGACAAACCCTGGCGTATATCCAACTCGACGTTCAGCTCGGGCGTGTAGCGACGACCGAGTGCGGCACGAGAGATAGCGAACCGCTCAGCCAGCCAGTCGGCGCCGAAATGCGGCAGATCAAACCAGTAGGTGCGACGCCCTACGTGCAGAGGGTCATTTCGCGACAACCTCTCGATCAGTTCAAAGCTCCCCCAGAGTTGAATCTCAACCCTTCGGGGTGCGATTGAAGACTGCCGCGCGGCCACCCAGTCGTTCCAGCGATCGCGCTCAGACTTTCGCCCGTCGACACGCCCGTCCGATAGGTCGAACGGTAGACAGACGACGAAACGAGCCAATGCCGGATGCTTGGCTACAGCGTTGTCGAAAGACTCTTTGAGCTGCGCAGCCTCACCGCTGCCCAGCGCGAAGAAATACTTGGCCTGCCAGCCAGTCTCAGAACCATCGCGATCGACGCGGTAGCATTCGAGCCCCGCATCAGCCCCGGCTCCTTTGCGATGAAAAGGGACGCCAGCAGGCGTATCGAGCACAGCGAGCTGGCATACGAGCTCTTCAAATCCACCGTGTTGGCTGCCGAGATGAGGGCGGATGGCTCGGAAGTCGATCGTCGGTGATGGCATGGACAAAATCTCGGCGCAAAATGGGATGGCAGGTACTAGCGTGACTCATGCTGGCTACGGTCCTCTAGGTGAAAGGACGATTTCGGATCAGACGATACCCCTCGGAGCAGAACCAGTCTGAGTCTCGAAGCCCTTCATACAGGGCTGTCTTCCAGGAATTAGCATCACTGAAGTAGCGCGAACGGAACTGCACATCGAGATGCTCGCGGACTCCTCGGGAGCCCGCACTGGCCCCTACCCCGTCAAGGGCGTAAGAGATATCAGCCATCTCACTGGCAGCTTGTGCGGCGTAGAGTTCACCGAGTCCCATCACTCTGAAGTGGTGTCGTACTCGAGCAGTGAGTACGTCACTCCATGTGGCTGCGGGCCTGATTGTGAAGACAATTGTCGGCGGTGAGGAAGGTTGGACTTCGACAACGAGCCAACGATCATTGCCGAGGTTGTCAAAGTATGGGTGAAGAGTTTGATCCTCCGCCCCCGTCGGAACTCCAGCCAGCTTCTGCTTATTGCAGTCCGAGCATGCGGGGACAAGATTCACTGGTGTCAAATTGAACCTTGGATAGCGTGCCTGGGGCAGATAGTGATCAACCGTCGCGACCGTCCGCTGACCACACAGCGGGCAGATGCCGAATTCAGGCGCCATCTTGATCTGCTCATAGAGTCCTCTCGAAGGTGATCCCTTCCGGACAAAGTGTGACTTGTAGATCACGCCCATCAGCTCCGTATCTATCTCTGGAGTAACGCTGGCACTTTCCGCAAGTCGGTAGAGCTGTCCGATTGATCCAAGCTCCTGGTACTCGACCTCCGACGCTTGAATGATAGGCAGGGCATTCACAAGGGCCTGCGCACGCTCCGCAATCGTAATCCCTGAAGCGCAGGCCTCGACCGCCCTGGCCGCGTCGAACGGAGGCGGAGGAAGGCGCTTCATCGGATATCTCTTCGTATGACGAGGCTACGCGCCAGCGCCTGTGCTTCGGCGCCCAGCTGCCCTCCAAAGTGATGTTCGACACCTCCGTAAGTGACACCCGGCCTGCTGGCAACGGCGGAAACAAGCTGGTGGAAGCCGGAGTGTGTGACCTCCAGGCCAAATACCTCGCGGGTTAGCACGCCCGCGCTTTCGCCAAAGGTCTCAATGGAGGGGCGCTCAACGGCTGAATGCGCCCTGGTCCTCCTCAACATCCACACGCAACTGCGCGGTACTTCTTGCAGCACCACTGGGGAATGTGTCGAGATCAGTGCCACACCATTCCTGGCTACGAGGAGGTCGGCCACGGTGCGTACAAAAGCGGAAAGCAGTGGCGGGTGCAGGTGTCCTTCAGGCTCATCCAGCACCACTAGAGTGCGTTCCTCGACGAGCTCGACAAGGCGGGTAGTGGTCAGCAGGACAATTGCATGCCCCGAGCTCAGGAGCCCAAAAAAATTAGAGGCCCGTTCTCTCCAATTGTGAGCTGGCTCTATGAGCTGCTCGACTCCTGTTTCGCCAAACAACGGATCTGTCGATAGAGTTGCCACTGCATTGAGCCAGCGACTTCGTCGAGGTTCATTTCGGCATTGATCTAAGCTTTGTACAAAGTCGTTTGCCAGGTCTGCGGTGCTTTTCAGCTCCTCGATAATTTGCCCATTCTCTTCTCGCTGTGATCGCAAGCCTACGAAGGTTGCACGAGTTCGTTGAGTCGCCGCCGAGGGTAGTTGGAAGCTGTCGAAGGCACTGAAAGAAACCGAGACCAGGCCAGAGAACGTCCACTCTTCCTGGTTTGTTCCCAGGCGCTGCAGCACGCCCCGAGGAGCTATATCGCTATCACGCTCCAAGAGCGTGTTGATGATGCTCTGGATGCATCGTGTTTTGCCCACTCCATTCCGGCCCACAAGCACATGAAGATTTGTTGGCGGCTCGGCGCCAGGAATCACCCTGAACTGCATCGTGGGTGGTAGATGCGAAGTGCCTCCCTCAGAGGCGTGCGCAACGGGCAACGTGTACTGGAACTCAAACCGCGTCAGCACCGGATTTCCATGAGCAAGGCGATGCAGGCGATGGCGTACGTTGGGCTCATGAACAGATCGCAGTAGCGACTCCCCCATGACCAACTCCAACCGGTGCCGATCGAAAGTACTCAGGTCATAAGCGCAGTCGCAGAGTGCATTGAGAATGGAGATGCCGAAGCCATATGGGAGTGATCGAAGCGTCGCGTAGTAGTCCTCATCCTGGCCAAGCGAGAAAAATTGCTCTGGATCTAGCGAATTGAAAGTCTCGGGCAGAACCGGAGTGCGGGTGCCAGGCGGAGTTTGTGATCCTCCTTGTCCAGGGAGTAGGCCAGCCTGGCCAATTTTGACGGATCCCGGCCTGTGTCGAGTTCCGTGCGCATCGAACACAAAGAGCGTGAACATCGTCCGGAACTTGAACCAATCGTCCCAATAGTCAGTGAGCAGGTACACCTGGGAGCGCGCCTGCTGAGGTATCTGCTGTACTGAGTTGACTACCGTGAACATCGGTTCCGAACCTCTTTTCTTTCACTCCAGGTGATCGACAGCGGGAGTCGGTCTGACCTGCCAGTACTTCCCTTTGCTTCGTGCCGCGCAGCAGGCGCTAATGGGCCTACCGCCACGGCTCATCCGTTTCGTATTTGACGGAGCGAATGTGGTGAATTCTCGTGGCTTCAGGGGAAATATCCAGGTTGAATGTTGGGCGCCACTCGGGCGCATGCATGCTTTCGGGACAGCCTTTGTCGAAGAATACAAAGTTGACGCCTCCGTCGTGCTGCACCGAACGGAACATGATGCCGTCAAATGGCTGTAGCTCGTTGTAGCGAATAAACTCCGCCAGTGCCTGGGTCATCACGTAATCCGTGTCTTGTGCTCTGGAGGGGCGAGCGATTTCGTCATGCAAGTACTCCAGCATGCGCCGATGGTCAGCCTTCATTTGAAAACTGGGGTTGAACATGCTGAGAGGGGCATGGTCGAGCCGATTGTCGAGGGCGGTGAAGTCGAAAAGCTTAAGGGGGGCCGTAGTCGTGAACTCTCCCACCACAACTGAATCGCCAATGGAAGGACGTACTTCGGCGATAGATGTTGACGGGTCACTCGCAACGTACAGCAGAGGCACTCCAGCGGGGCTCATTCGATTGTTTGCGGCACGTTTCTTTGGTGGCGCACCTAGCTCGTAGGCCGGGTTCCCAGCGAATTTGACGGCCTCACGGGGGTCGTTGGCTATTCGAGCGCGGTACAAGAATGTGCCGACGGGAAGGGTAGTGATTACGGCAGGCGTTTTTGGGTTCTCAGCGCTTTTCGCATTGACGGCCTCAGAAATGAGCGATTCGAAGAATGTTCTTGCCTTGTCATTGAAAAAGCGACGGCCGTGGGTCAGCTCGTGCGCGATATTTTCCCATTCCGACACGACATTCCAGCGTTCCTCTGTTTCGGAGCTGTAAGGGCTGGGCTTTCGACAGTAGTCCTGTGATGGGCTGTAGAACTCATCCTCGCCAGCGTTGGGATCGACCAAATGCTCCGCAATAGCATTGCAGACGTCCTGACTGCTGCATCCGATCGCACGGCTGACTACTTCTGCCAGGTTCATCTCATGACCAGGAAAACGTCCGAAATCCACCATGAAATGGCTAGGCAAGTAGACGCGAATGAAGTGGGCAATGCGTTTCGGTGTGAGGGCTTCGCGCGTACTTTCTCTGCAAGCCATGCAGCTCTTGTCCGCTATCAGCATCGGCTGGAGTCGTTTCAGAATAGGATCGTCCAAGCACCGCTGGCAGACATACATTTCTTCGTTATTTTCGATTTCCAGAAACGTCTGCTGAAGCAGGTGACGATGTCTGAGGTGCATTTCGATTCCGTTCGCTGGTTAGTGGTTGGTCCCGGTGCAGGTGGACAGCCCAACCCCACCTACGAAGCATCCAAGGGAATGCCGTACTCTCGAAAAACGGCACGCGTGGCAGCAAGATAGGGTTCTCGCTCGCCTAGATGTAGCTTCGCTTCGATGAGCAGTTATGCTGCAAGAGCTTCGATGCGCGGCCTTCTTCTATTATCCGACGCGTTGCCAGTAGCACTTAGCGTAGCTTAGGGCCCAGGACGAATCATGTCATTATGACATCACCTGGATGTGCGACTAAACCAGATTGGACCAAGATGCTAATGATGGATGCTACAGGACGAGCCAGGAAGCTCAGCGAAAGGCCAAAAAAGCAACTTGCAACCACTTCGAGAGCTCGCGCCCCCGCCGGCTGGCTGCTGTAAAACCGCCTTTTTCAACAGAATCGGCCAAAAGCAACCTAGAGCGACGGCTGCTTCTGACCGCTATCCACTTCTCGGTGGCGATACGCTAGACGAACATAGCTCCCATCGTCAGCGTTTGGCTAAACCGATCACAAGTGTTGTCTCGGTGTAGCGTTTTCACCTGCCAAAGATAGAACGAGCGCACCGTCCGTTCCGTCGAGACTGGCCCTTCCCGGTAGCCCGTGCCTCGCGAAGTGAGCGCGGTACCGCAGTTACCACCGAACTGCATCGGCCGCGCGGCTCCCCAGCCCGTATTCCAATAACAGAGATCCGCAACGACCTGCTCGTCTACCTTAATCTCCAGGTGCCCGTCACGGGGGGTGAGTTCGGCCTGGTCCGAGCCTGGTAGCGTTGGAAGGAAGAGCCGCCCCGGATACAGGTCGTGCTGAAGATAGCCTAAGCGGTCGAGGCCGAGCGGCGCGGCAAGCGGCCAGGCCCTGCTCTTCTCCTCCAGGAGTCCGTGAAGACGGGGTGGTGTCAGGAGGGTCGTCGTGCACAGTGGCTCTGGAGCCGCACTGCGAAGCATCTGCCCGAGAGACCAGAAATCATCCAAATGTGCAGCCAAGTCCGCATCGGCGATGTTGCTGCCTGCCGCTTGCGACCATCGGGCGATCGAAACCTCCACACAGCGCTCCATCGACATCACGATTGGCGAGCTGAACGCGATAAGTTCGTCACCCGGCCGCGCTGTTTGTACGCGGTCAACCAAGGCTCGCAAGGAAGCTTCGATCGCCTCGGTATCGCCGTCGAAGTCAGTTGTCGCAGGGAACCAAAGCGGGCGCTGAGGTCTGAGCAAAGCCAAGGTCGGATGGACAGGCAATGCCAAGAGTGCCTTTTCTTCCGCCAGATCCGTTGGCATGGCCCAGAACTCCTCGGCAACCTCCAGCGTACGAAGGTAGGCGGAGATGGCACGAAGGGCCGTCCGTGAAGATAGATGTCCGATGAAACCTTCGCCCATGGGCCGTAAGAAGTGCCAGGGGTCTCCTTGGAACGGAGCTTCTGGGTAGGCGGCGCGGTTCGACGTCCACTCAAAGGCCATCTGCCGAACGAAAGGCAGCCGAGTATGGTTCTCGAGCTCGCCCATGGAAGTACGGAAGATCCGGGGCAGATCTATGCCTTGCACGCCATCAAAGTCCTGGGGGATCTCAAATTCCTCGGGAACCTCCTTCAACTCGCCGTCGTCTCCTTCTCTCAACAGACCAAGGCTTTCCAGTAGCAGGTCCGAAAGGATGGATGATCTCGGGATGCTCCCAGCCAGCTTGGTCGTGGGTGAGTAACCGTATGCTTGTGCCGCCATCCAGAAGATACACAGGACCTCGACCGCTTCAGCCTCAAGCTTGCGTGAGCTCAGCAGCTGGATCAACGCGGTCTCGGTTTCGGCCCTCGAGCCTGACTCACCTAACAGGGCTGCCAGCTCCTGTATGGTCCACCACCGTGTAGACGTCGACGGCCAACCAAGCCGGGCAATGAGGATGCGAAGCTCGTCCATCAAGCCTCCGATCCGGTAGAAGAGATCAACTCAGCCGCCCAGCGAGGCCGCTCTAACGGCAGGGTGCGGGTGTCGTCAATGACGCAGTTGACCATCGTCTCCGCAAACTTCACGGCCTCCGCGATCCGCTTTTGTCGTGCGTAGAAGTAGACCATCACTTCCGAGGGCGCCACACGTGGCAGTTCGGGGTCGCCAAACATGCCATAGGTCGTCGCAGCCACGAACTCGTCACAGCGCTGCGGATAGTGCTTGACGACCAAATCGAGTCTGCTGAGGGTCTTCTCTTCTTTCTCCGCAAACCCGACCCAGGCCCCGTTTCGGATGTGCGCCTGGACAAGGTACTTCCATGCCGCCTTCACGCCACTTAGCTTGCGCCTCGTCTGAAAGGCCAGGTCAGACAGTACCAGGACTCCCCTGGGCCAGCCCTTTTCTGACAGAAGCAAGCCGTCGAGCGCCGCGAGCAGTCGCATTCCCTGCCCCGCTTTGTCCCAGTGCTGATACCAGTCGCGAAGAAGTCTCGCTTGCTCGTTGTAGCTGGCCGATAGGCTGTCGAGCAGGTCGCCGAATTGCTCCGGCGCAAAGGTCGTGACATCCCCCGTGTAAGGCTTGCTCTCGCTACCGCTGCCGGGATACTCCGATCGCTGCAGCAGGCCAATGTCCCAACCGACGTGCTCCCGAAGGACGCGAAGTCGCTCCGCAGCACTTGAGCTGCCTTCCAGTGCAAGTCTACTCAGCACGTCATGGATCGCAGGATGCAGTCCGGTTCGCATTAACGCGTCCAGGGGCCAACCGTCCTTGATGCCTTGCACCACGTATTCCCGCAGACTGTCTTCTGCTTGCGACCAGTCGCCTGCGTGCGTGTGCTCCTCGTACTTAATCACCAGAGCGGACGGCTTCAACTTCGCAAGCAGCCGATCGGCGGCCGTCAGAACATGCCTGGTGCCCTTCCCGTCGGTGTAGTCCAGGACGTGGTGGACCTGCGGCGCAATACGGCCGAGCAATCGACGAGCGTCGTTCGGCGCGACATCGACCAAGTAGCCGATGGCGTCGACAGTGTTGTTCAGCGTAGGGTCCTTGCGATGCGCATAGCCAGTGGTCAGCTCCCACGTCTGCTTGCACAACTCACGAGCGCTGGTGCTCAACCCATGGGCTAGCGCAATGGCACAGAGCTGGAGCGGCGTCTGAAGATGTACGCTGGTTTCATGGCGGATCTCTGCATCAAGCAGGACACGCTGGGACTCGACGAACGCCGCCGCCGCATCGTCGCTCATCCTCGTCAGCAATCCGGCCGCGTACTGGGTGCGGAAGGACTCGCTGTCAAACCAAACGTACTGCCCGGCCGCCGCCATGGTTTCTTTGGTCAGGGCCACATTGTCGAAGTGGTCCAGCAGGACGCTGCCCAGGCGGATGTCGCAGGCAATGCGATGCAGCGCGTTCCGGAAGTCTTCGGCTGCAGAGCTCTCGTCATGGCCTTGCCTGAAACGCCTGAACTCCACCGCCTTGAGTAACTCGAACAGTTCATGGAAGTCCACCAACTCCCCCCGCCACCAGTGCTGCGCAACCTGCGCCGCAGCCACAGAGAGCGCGTTGAGGAAGTCGGTGATGTTCTTCCGGTCTTCGTAGACGGGAGCCCGCACGAACTCAAAGGCGGTCTGCCCTTCCGCAGCCATGCACAGGCTCAACTGAACGGCGCTGAAAAACCAGTGGTGCGCGAGCGTCGCCAGATCTTCCTTGCGCTCGTAGTAGCCGCCTTTGAGCCACTCGGTAGGGATAGGTGCGTTCAACGGCTTGGAAGCCCGCATGCTGGCTGTCTCCACGGCAGCGACCAAGGGGGTTCGGCCGAGCTCGCTGAAGTCATCGCGACCTGCGATGCTCACTCCAGCGGTCGCTGCCGCGCGGACGCACGCATCACTGATGAGACTCTTGCTCTCACCAGGGGCAAGCGAAGCCGCGACCGCCATCAAGTCATCCACATTGCCTTCCTCAACCAGCATCTGGACGCGCGGGAGCCAAACGACCGGCCCGTTTTCGGAAACTAGCCGGGCCAGCGCTGTTGGGGTCGCGCCGATGGCATTAAGCCGTGCAAATGCGTCGACCAGGAACTGGAACTCATCAGAGCCGGCGCTCGACGAGTACCTGCTGGAGAAACGGTTCACGCCTCTGAATCGACGAAGCGCTTCTTCACCGCACGCTTCGGCGACAACTTGGTCGCCCCGCGCACGCAAGGCCAACCCGAGCGCGGCTAGCCGCAGGATGTCCGCCTCATGCCTGGAAGCCACAGCCTCGCGCACGACGCCCTCCTCTGCGGTCAGGATCAACGTGAACGAGATCAGCCTGGCCGCGTCGTCGTTCTGCATCTGATACTGGCTGCCACCGACCATCCGTGCCTTGAGGTGCTCCAGTCGACAGGCTTCAGCGAACTCGTGGATGTCCAGCGCTGCGACCAGAGCATCGGACAACAGCGTGTCAAAGAGCGACTCTGGATATCCCTCCTCCAGGCGGAGCATGATCCAGTCGCGGGTGAGGCCGGCGATGAGGTTTTTGGGGTCACCTAGCCTCGCCTGGACCGTCCAAAGCCAGTTCACGCGTAGCGAGGTGGGTGCAGTGGTCTCCAACCAACTTGCCACCGCCGGCATCAGCTCGTTGATGCGGTCGGTGTAGCCGGCGGTTGTACGCACGAAGACCGCCAGGCTCTCGTGAAAAACCTTCAGGCCAGCCGCTGAAGAGTGAAGCAGATGCTCCACTTTCGCGACCTCCGGTTCCGCCGCGCCGACATTCGCCGCAATCTCTGCGAATGCAGGCTTCGGCCAGAAGAACGAAAAGGCACATACGAGCCGCAATGTGTCCTTGAGGCTTGGGGGGAGGCGTTCCCAAAGCGATGCGTAGTAGAACTTTGCATCCTGACTCAAGTCGCCCTTCAACTGCTCGACATCCCACCTCGACAAGCTGCGACGGGCATGCTCAAGCTCAGCGACGGCATAGATGACATGCAGAGGATGGCCATTGGTCTTTGTGCGAAGCGCGGTTGCAGCCTCCTGCAGTTGCCCTTCCGCACCATCCTCGCCCTCGAATCCAGTCGTAAGCCTGCCCTCCTGAAGCGCCCTGCGCAAATAGGACAGGACTGCGTTCTCAGACATCGCCGGCAGCGTACGCCACTCAGCCTTGGGCGCGAAGGCAAGCAGGTCCGTCGGCAACTGGGCGTCGTCCACAGGTTGAGTGCCGACGAGCAGCACCATGTTGTCCGGGCATGGGATCAGTTGGGAGAACACATCGTCCAGCGGCCGCTTGTCCTCGGCGTTAATGCGCCAGACGTGGTCCAGTCCATCCAGGACGAGAACGAACGGTTTGGCCAGCTTTTTGTAGTGAGAAGCACACGCTTCAAGGAGCGAGCGCAGGTCGCCCGCTGGTACCTGAACATCGGGATGAAACCGTTTGACCTGCGCTTCGATGGACTGCTCGACCACATAGCTGTTCACCCGATCGCGCCCCCGCTCCGTCGTCGAGAGGAAGTAATGATGTCGGACCGTGGGGATGTCCCGCTCGGCGAGCGTGTCGCACAACGCGCTCAGATAGGTGCTCTTTCCACGCCCCGGTGGTCCTGTGAGCACGATCGCACTCCCGGTAGCACCGATGGCGTCACGGACAAACTCCGAATGGAACGTCTCATCAGGTACCTCGTAGCCCAGCGGGACAACGAAGTCCTCAGGCAAAGGCGCCGGTGGCGTCGAGCGCAGGATGGTGCGGACCTGCTCCACCGTGATCCAACCGTCAGGGCGAGGGAAGTTTGTCCGCGTCGCCCAGTTCAACGCTACGTTCTTGAGGGTGGCAATGCCCTCAGGAGTGCCGTGCTTGCGAAGTCGTGCATCGACCTCTTGCTCTAGCGTGTCGAACCCCTTGTCGCTGTGAAGAATGTGCAGTTGACTGAAGAACGCCTCGCAGTCTTGTTCACCACCAAGTTCGGCGATGACCTGAGAACGCCTGGGCTCGGGGATCTTCGCGAAGGAGATCTTGCCGCTGTTCAGGCAAGCTTCGATATCGGCATCCGGTCGGCGGTTGGTCGTCAGCGAAAGCACGCCAGTACGCGCCGGCTCCAGCGCCTTGAAGGCATCGAACCATTTGCGCAGCATCGACCTCGATCGCGCCGTCTTGCCGGTCTTCTCCAGCATCCAATCCCAGCAGAGCGGATGCGCGTGTGGCGCCGGGGTATACTTGACCTGCTGGAGGTCAACCAGGCCATCCGCACGTTCGACAACGATGTCATCCAGCCCCGTCGGCGCGACGGCCTCGTCGTCGCACTCAAACTTCACCCGGGTGTAGCGAGCCGGCGCGTCAAGCCAATCGCAGAGAATTCTGAGGCCTTGCCGGTTCTGGTAGATGTAACCGGCGGCAGTGATCGCGGTGTTCTTGATGTCTTCAGACATGGGTGGACTCAACTTGAGAAGTCACCAGGACACCATTGGACTGCACCGCGAATTCGGCGATGTAGCAAAAGGCAACGATACGTGGATTGCCTGTTGCCCCTCGGAAGCGCAAGACCGGCACTTGCTCCACGGGCACGACGCCCAACGTCCCCCTCAGATGCCCGCGATTATGTTCCGTCATCAAGGTCCTCTCACCCCCGCTTTCGTCTATCTCCATAGTCACGCCCCAACTCAGGTAAAGCCCGTTCGCTAGCCCGAGGCTGCCGGTTTTCGCGGCCGTTTCACCGGCGTGGCACGGGCGCGTTTGGTGCGCGCCGGCTGAGCGAGCTGCTCAAGGGTGGACGCCCTGGCCTTCTCGGCGGCAGCGACTTGCTGCGCCTCGCTGAGTTGAGTCAGTGCCGTATCCAGCCGCTGGCGCAGTAGCTCCTGCTGCTTCCCGGCCGTCTTCAGTTGAGCGGCGGCCGCCCTGCTCTCCTCACGGGCGCGATCGACCTCGCGATGGGCGCGATCCTCCACACCTTGTACGTAGGCGGCCGACGACTCGCGCTCCTGCGTCAGCTGACGCTGCGCCGCCTGCAGCTCCTGGCGCAGGGTGCTGGCGTCGTGCAGGGCCGCCTGGCGCTCCTCGGTGAGCACCGTGCAGCGGTTCTGCAGGTCGTCCAGCTGCGCTTGGCGTTGCGCGAGCAAGCGCTCCAGGTCGGCCAAGCGGGTCTCCGCGGCCTGCTGCGCGGCCTGGGCCGCCGCCACCTGCTGCCGCGCCTGGGCCGCGGTCTGGCGCGCGGCCTCCTCCACCGCAGCGACGCGCAGGCGCTCGGCATCCAGCACGGCGCGCTGTTCGCTCAGGCCCTGCTCGGCCACACCCTGCGCCAATAGGATCGCCTGCTGCCACACCGCGACAAAGGCCTGCGCCACCTCCGTCGGCAGCCCGGGCAGGCGAGTCTCGCCGCGCAGACGCTGGGCCAACTGGTCCCACCACTGGTCCAGCAGCGCCCCGACCCGGGCCGGACTGCCGCGACCGAGCTCCAGGCGCACGCGTTCCACGGTGGGCCGCTCGCCGCGCGCCAACACCGCATCCGCCGCGGTGAACACCTCGCTTTCCGGTACGCCTACCGCCATGCCCTGCCTCCTGCTAAATTAGGTCTGATAATCGGATGTTATCCGACCTTATTGGATAAAAACTTCATTTACCATACGTTGAACGTAATGAATCATACACTTCTATTACCGCCGAGCGACAAAGCCCTGCTCGCCGTCGATCGCCTGGATACTGAGGCCCGCGCCGCCGCCGCGGCCTTCGTTGCCGCCGGCACCGCAGCCAATACCCTGCGCAGCTACCGCAGCGCCCTCGCCTACTGGGCCGCCTGGTTGCAGCTGCGCTACGGCCGCACCCTGGAGACCGGGCCACTGGAGGGCGCGGTGGCGGTGCAATTCGCCCTCGACCACCTGGCGCGTCCCGAGGCCGGCGGTTGGCAGCACCTGCTGCCGCCGGCGCTGGATGCCGCATTGGTCGACGCCGGCGTCAAGGCCAAGCTCGGTGCCCTGAGCCACAACACCGTGCGTCAGCGGTTGGCGGTACTCGCCAAGTGGCATGCGCTGAAGGACTGGCCGAGCCCAACTGAGGCCGTGGCGGTGAAGACCCTGTTGCGCGAGGCGCGCAAGGCACAGGCGCGCCACGGCGTCGCCGTACGCAAGAAGACCGCGGCGGTGCGCGAACCATTGGAGGCGCTGCTCGCCACCTGCAGCGATGGCGTGCGCGGATTGCGTGACCGCGCCCTCCTCCTCCTGGCCTGGAGTGGCGGCGGCCGCCGGCGCTCCGAAGTGGTCGGCCTGCAGGTGACCGATCTCCGTCAGCTGGACGCGGACACCTGGCTGTACGCCCTGGGCACGACTAAGACGGAAACGGGCGGTGTGCGCCGGGAAAAGCCGCTGCGCGGGGCGGCGGCGCAGGCGCTCACGGCCTGGCTGGAGGTGGCACCGGCCGACCACGGGCCGTTGTTTCGCCGCGTGTATAAAGGCGGCCGCGTCGGCACGGCCGGACTCTCGGGGGATCAGGTCGCGCGCATCGTGCAGCGCCGCGCCCAACTGGCTGGGCTCGCCGGCGACTGGGCGGCGCATAGCCTCAGGTCCGGCTTTGTCAGCGAAGCCGGACGCCAGGGCGTGCCGCTCGGCGAGGTGATGGCGATGACCGAGCACCGTAGCGTCAGTACGGTGATGGGCTATTTCCAGGCCGGCGCCTTGCTCGGCAGTCGGGCCAGTCGACTCCTGGAATTCCCGGAAAGCCTCGCGGACCGCTCCGAGGACAGCCAGGATTCGCCCAGCAAAGGGTAGCTCCGAGGCTGAAGGCGCGGGCCTGCTGAGATTGCGCCCCACCGAGCCCCTTGGCTCGCTCCCAGCGCCACCAAGCAGCAGGAAGTCGACTCGATCGATTAGCGGAGACGTAGCCCCTATAGGGAGTGAAATGGCCGGGCACGGTCCTTTCAGGCGACGCAGTTAGAAGTAAAACATCGCTGTAGCCGGGAGCGTGCCATAGAACAGCCTAGGGGTTGCCGGGGCGGTCAATTCTGCGCGGGTACCGAGATTGCGTATTCGGAGGGTCTGCCTGAACTGGGCAGGCCCCATCAGCTGCCGCATCGCCGCACGATCAGCAGGCAGGTCGAACTCACAGCTATAGCGCCCCTGCAACCCCTCCCCGAGCAGCCGAGCCAACCGAATCGGGGAGCGGCCTGTGTCCAACACCCCCCAAAAATGCCGCGGATCAATGTGCACGACAAACCGCGACGCCGCACGACTCCAGAACCATAAGCGCGCGATCAACTGGTAGAACGTGCATTGAAAAAAGCATCGCGCCACCCTGGGCGCCATCTGGAGTTCTGCCAACTGCTCCAGGGCTGCCTCGGCAAGGTGCGTCACCGCTTCAGCATTGTCGGGAGATTCAAATTTTTGCCGAAATATCGACAAGGCCACGGAATACACGCACATGCTACGCGATGCCTCGCCGAAGTCGGGTCGTGAAAGAACGGCACCGCAGGGGCAATCACGATGTGCCTTAAGCAGATGCATTTGATGAAATCGGACAAAACGTTGGTAGCACTCCTCGGGCGAGCCTGGCGCCGCCCCCCCGCCGCTCAGGTCGAGCGTCCGGTACCAGACTTTACTGGTGTTATCGCGAGTAAATTCCGGGATCACTCCGCAGTCTGCGAGCGCTGGCACACGACCATCGGTCAACCCAGAAAAATGGAGGACATCCAGCACTCCTAATCGCTGCAGTCGCAGCGTATTCGTCAGGAAGTGGAAGCAAGCGGACTCGGCAATGTCGTTGCTGTAGGACCGACAGACGGCAAAGAGCGCGCGGCGGTTCGGCACCCAGTAGCCGCAGTCCGCGCAGCGATAGCCGACCGGACTCCCGAACGGGGTGGGGATGAATCGCCAAATGTCGTGGCAACGTTTACACAAGGGCTTCAGCGGTTGGTGATGCCATGGGCAGCTGGCTACCAGGCGCAAGGAGAAGATTGCCGGAACAAGTCCTGTCTCAGCCAGGCATTGCGCACAATACTTGATGGGGCCGAACACACTTTTCGGAAAGTACTCGGTGGCGAAATTGACGCTGCTGTGGAGCCGAGAATAGCCAGGAGTGGAACCGTACATCTCCTCCAGGACGCTTTCGATATGCATTTCCCGGCCGTTTTTTGTGTGCCGCCGGGCTGCCAGCGTTAAGGGCACCGTTCCCAGCACTACCCTCCCGCAGACGCCATTCATCACGGCAGTTTTGTGCAGAATGGCAATCGCATGATCACACGGCCACGGAAAATTGTCGGGAAAAAACAGCCCGTGTTTATAGTGCATCGCAAAACGTCGCAATACCCGAGCGGTAAACCGCTTCATTGATCAGCCGGTCATCGGCTTCGAATAAGGCACTGTCATGCGGCGCGATGAGCAGCAACAGGTCGAGGATCGCCTCGCGTACGTGCTGCATGGGAAGATTGTTGATGTACTGACCTTTCACTTGTTCCGCGAAGGCCTTCCAGAATCCCGCTGCCAGGGGAGCCAGCCTGAATCCGGCGGCAAAAGCCTCAGGCGCGAAGAAGGCGGTATAGCTGATGCCCGAGTCCACCGGGAATTCGGAGCCCTCGTCACACGCGTGCAGGATTACCCTCAGTTCTTCGACGCTCTGACACCCTTTGAACTCGAGGATCTCTGAAAAGAAGCGAGCCACGATCTGATCGTGCTTTAGTGCACGAAACCCAGTGAGTCGCTCATGGATGGCCCCCGACTGGGCAAAACCGATCATCGTTAGCTGAATGCCTGGCAGCTGCAGATAATCGTAGAGGCACGCCAACACGTGAAAGTCGTTTTGAAGCCAATGCTGAACCTGATCGACGACCAAGACACATTGCGGCGCGGGTTGACCGGTCACCTGCCCTTCGATGTGCGCCAGTAGATGCTGCAGATAATCGACCCTAGGCGCAGGGGGACTCAGGTGCTCCGAGTCGCACAACTCCTTGAGCACTGAGTGCCGCCTGCCGGCCTGACGGAACACGGCGATGTGGAGCATCGTGAACACGTCCGGCCACTGCTCCCTTATTTGCTCGGCGACATATTCGGCGCAACGGGATTTACCGACGCGCGACGGCCCCTGGAACAACACGGCGGATCGCCTGGCGGCGACTCGATCGAGACTCAAGTGCAGGACACGCACCATCTGCTGCGTGATGAACAGCGCCCGGTTGGCCCTGAGCGGATGCGCGCGGGCGTTCATCGTTTTCGGTTCAGCGCGCGACCCGGCGTAAGTAGCTCACCGTAGTCGGTCTCCGCCTGGATAAAATAGTCCGGCCGCACGGCCTTGCGTTTTCGGGGCTGCTGGCTTTCCGCCTCATCGCTTGCTGCTTCGCGACTGATGGCCAACGCCACCCCCGCTTGACCCTGTTGAATAAAATAGTCACAGAGTTGCTGGCCCGGAGGGCTATCCCCATCGAGCTTCAGATCCCCGGAACGGATCAAGCTGTTCACCTTGCGCCGCACGGCGGGGGTGTGCTTGAACTCGCCCCACCAGCCTTGGGCGCGGAGAAAACCGATGCATTCACCATTGGGCAGAAAGGCTTTGACGGCGCGGTAATCGTGATTGTCGACTTCGATCAACAACTCCATGCCGACAAAGCCAAAATCACTGGCCAGGACCTCGTTGGTGTAATGCACCCGATCGAGTTGGATGTAGGGACGACGCCCACTGTCGGGGCCACCACGCACAGTCGCTTTACAAGTGGTGAGGTCTGCCTGCAGCCGCTCCTGCTGCTCGGCTGTATACCTCGGCACCAGTGCGCCCTGGCGGAAGAACTGCTCCAGGTAACCTAAGGGCGTAAAGTATCCCAGCCCTTCACTGGGCGTGACATTGTAGTTGGTCAACATCACGTCCATCGCGTCCTCCATCAGCGTGAAGTCTATTTCGTACTTCACAGCTTTTTGCTCGGCGTCCTTGGCCCGCCCGGCATGCGGATGACTGCCAGTGGAAGACACCAATAGGTGAACTTTGCGTACCACCTCCAGAAAGGAACGTTCGATTTCTGCGCGCGCTTCGAAGTGCCCCACCGGTCCGATGCAAACCTGATAACCGAAGTCGCGGCGTGCCTCGGTGGTAATTTTTTTGGCGAGATTGGATAGATGGGCGTCAGCAAAAAATACCCCGAAGCTGACACCCTGGCACTCTTCGAGGATGCCGGAGGGCAGGCCTGCGCCTGGCTTGTACCCATAATCATCGTTGACCAACGCTCTGGGGTGCCAAACTCCAAGACAGGCTTGGGCGATCACCTCACGCACATCGGCCGCTGAGACCTCACTTCTCAGGACAAGCTTGTAGGCTAGGACCGCATGACAAAAGGCGTCGATGATCGACAATAGCCAGATCCGGTCTATCACGACCCATTGATAAACTCCCGGCGCTTCTTCGACTCGCAGCGCAAAGAAGGCGTCGATGCTGTGGCCATCCAGTTGTGCGCAGTCGAACGGGCGCTTCGCCTTGATGAAACGTCGATGGCCGGTGCCCGTCGCTAGATGCGCCACGGCAACTTCATCACCGTGGGCATGGATGTATTGGGCCGCGAACCTTTCCCGCAGCTCTTTTAGGTATTTGCGGATGCTCGTCCGGCCTTTGTGCTTGGTATTAAACGGCCAAGCCGGGTAAACAATGCCTGCCTTATCCAGCAGTCGATAAAAGGTGGAGACTAAGAAACTCATTCCTCCGCGTTCGTCGTTTAATACCGCGCCCGGCGTACGAAGGAGGTCGATCATGGCCGCTTCAATGTCGGTGTGCTCAGACAAGAACAGGTTGAGCACGCCGGTCAGGCCCCCCTGCTGCTCACTGCGTTTCATGCCAATGGGCTTGCGTCGCTCATAGGGAACAACCCGGGCGTTCGCCAACAACGCCCGCTCGCCAAGATAATGTCCCTCATCATCCATGGTGCAGAAGCGCTGCGCATTCCGGTTGACCTCGTTGGCCGCCATTCCGGTCCGCAGCCGGATCTCCTTCATTGACGCGCCGGCTATGTACAGTGATACGGCGAGCCGTTTGCGGGCGAACTCCGGCCATTCCGCGAGTGGTACCGTCGCTGGCTCAACACGCGGATAGTCACCGTCTCGGACGGCCTGCGGGACAGCTGTACGCTTCATGAGGAGACCCTCAGCCACCATGTTGTCTGTCGCGCGGGGGTGGAGTCTTCAATCTCAAGCGCCACGTGTCCTTCAATGGTGAGGCGCACCAGGGCACAAATCAGGTGGGTGGGCGCCAGCATGGGATAGGCCTGTAGCAACCCGCCGAATGTCCCCGCCCGCTCCTCATTCACGTAGTCGCGGACGGTCACCGTCACGTGATCCACCAAGGGCTGGGTACGCCCAACCGCGATGAAATGCATAAGGCGGAGACGGGGCAGCAGCTCATAGTAACGGGCAACTCGCGTGGACTCATCGAACAAGCGATACAACATCCCGTTATTCGCGGCTAATTCGTGCTGTATTTTGATCTGTTCGCTGGCATTGACTTCGTCTACATGTCCGGCTTTGACTTCATGCCACTCCGACACGCCGTCAGCGTTTCTGGCCACAACATCGGGCCGAGTCCGACGACCGCCGCGTAAGTCACCATACAACTCGTTCGCCGTTGGGATCCAAAAATCAACGACTTGGGGATCAAACTCGATATTTAGCAGCCAATGCGCCAATTCATGGTTGCTTTCCAGAATGAGGTCAGACCGAATCTTATGGCTGTAGACCAGCCACAAATAGCTGCGGGTTGATCGCCGGCTGCGAATCCTTGCTAGCAAAGCATTCGCTGGAGTTTTATTAGGCATAGCCGCCCCCTCAATGACTTGAGTCGTGGGGGTGACTTGCCGGCCCCTCACGTGAATTCCCTTTAATTGGGGGTGCAGCACCAAGATATAATTATAGTCGTCGATATTTAGAGTTGACTGGCAAAAAAAATTAAACCTTAGATTCTTTATGCGCTCCGGGCATAAGTACACGATACCCTACCGAGAAGCAACGCGCCCTGACGGCAGAAACTGCATGGAAAAGGATAAGGTTAAACCCAGCAGCGGTGGCCTATCTTCCAGGCAAGCAGCTCAGCGCCGCTGCGCCTTGCGCCACTACATTGAATGGCAAGAACGCGATTTACCGTCGCTGCCCTACGAAGTTTGTCTCTACCTCGCGCACCGATATAGCTGCGGTAAAGGAGGGATAAATTTAACGCTTGCCGCGCTCAGTGCTTGGCACACGCAGAACGGTTTTCCTGATCCTACCCAATGCCCGTCAGTGGTCCGACTCGCGCATCACATCAATCGCTGCCTGTCCCCGAGATTCCATCCCACACTGCAACCGCCGCCTTCAATACTGGATGTGATGCTACTAGCCGAAGCACATAAACGCTGTTTATGCGCTGAGACGTCGCCAGACGGCAAGGCACGTGAAGATTTGGCACCACCAAAACCTCCCTCCGAACTTATTATTTACCGCAATAAAGCAATTTTGCTCATAGGGTTTTGGTTCGGGTTGACTACCGCAGAGGTGTGCGAGCTAAAGAGGAGTGATATCAAAATAACAAAAAACTCTCTCGAAATTACCACTAATCGTATCACTGAAGGCCGAGCGAGATACTCCTACCGTATTGGCCGCCTCCCGATTCTTTGCCCTGTCGCGGCGTTAGAAGAGTGGCTGAATTATCCAGGCAGCTCGAGCGACCATCTCTTCCCTCGGGCGAGCCGGAAAGTCTTGCCTGGCCAGGTGAGTTCTCGCGGCGTGCTCGTTTTCTTTAACAAATTAATGGCTGCGCAAAATAGACCGACACTCAACAAGCGATCGCTTCGCTACAGCCTCTACTTCTTCCTAATGGAAATCGGGTGGTCTCGCAGAAAGATATTGAAACATGTGCCATTTTATAGGGGGAATGCATCGAGGAAACGCCTTGCCAAGACATCTCGAGACACTTCCAGCCATCGAATCCCGCCAGTCATAGCAACCCAGGTTTTGTCAGCCATAACCTTGGCATTCGAGAAAAGCCGATACCAACCGGCTTAGAATCCATCGAAATAAAAATATATGGAATCGTCTATCTCTTAATGCTCGTTTGTGAATCTTTAGTTTCCGAGAAAAGAGAAAGGTCTCACAGGGTCGAGTTTTTGCGAACAAACTCTTTGAAAATCCTGTGGCGTAGCAACGGAGGGACTTGATTCTTAGAGAGTTTTTGGCGTTGGCTTGTTCAGCATGTTAGTTCTGAGGGCTGAACTAAAAGTGGAAAAACCGAGCAAGTAAAACTGGAAACAGCCCTGCCCGCCGACAACACCCAGATTTACTTCCCCACTCATGCCGGCTGTGCGCGAGCTTGAATCTAAGATGCTCGGCGAGTTGCTGACCCGCTACCCGAATGGAAAAACTGCGATAAGGCACCGGCTGACATATCAGGTATGCCGAAAAGCAATGGGCGCGAGCCAAGATAGCTTTGCTCGCCCCGGCTAATTTGGGGAGGTTTGCGCGAGAAACCAGGGACAGGCAGGAGCCTTTTGAGCGCCTGCACTGCTCCTGGCCGACCGGACAGCCTGTGTTGCTACCCAGTCTTAGACGTTACCCGCAAGCTACCTGAGGCTTTGACAGAACCGACGGATTGCCTCGCAAGCCTGCTTCAGGGAATTGTCATCCAGCGCATAGGCAATGCGGATGTAACCCGCCAGCCCAAAGGCGCTGCCGGGCACCACCGCCACATTGGCCTCATCCAGCAGTGCGTGGGCCACGTCTTCATCGCTGAACAGTCCTCGCCCGCCGGCGGACACCTTTCCGACGAGCGCCGAGCAGTCGGTGAAGGCGTAGAAGGCACCAGCCGGCAAATCGCACTGCAGGCCGGGGGTGTCATTGAGCATGGCCACCATGAAGTCGCGGCGCCGCTGGAACACCGCGCGGCTTTCCTGGATGAAGTCCTTGGGACCACGCAGGGCCGCCAGCGCCGCGTGCTGAGAGATGGAGCAGGCACCGGAAGTCTGCTGCCCCTGAAGCTTCTCCATGGCTTCCAGCAGCCAGCGTGGCCCGGTGGCGAAGCCGATCCGCCAGCCGGTCATGGCATAAGCTTTGGACACCCCGTTCATGGTCAGGGTGCGTTCGGCCAGGCGCGGTTCGACCTGAGCCAGGGTATGGAACTCGGCACCATCGAAGATCAGGTGCTCATAGATATCGTCGGAAAGAATCAGCACCTGCGGGTGATCCAGCAGCACATCCGCCAGGGCTCGCAGTTCTTCGCGACTGTACACCGCGCCGGTCGGGTTCGACGGCGAGTTCAGGATCAACCAGCGAGTATCCGGGCTGATCGCGCCCTCCAGCGCCTGCGGGGTCAACTTGAAGCCAGTGTTGGCACCACAGGTGACGATATGCGAACGGCCTCCGTAGAGCTGCACCATCTCTGGATAGCTCACCCAGTAAGGTGCAGGGATGATCACTTCGTCCCCCTCATTGAGGGTGGCGGCCAGTGCGTTGTAGATCACCTGCTTGCCACCGCTGCAAACCAAGGTGTCTTCCCACCCCACCGCGAGGCCGTTCTCGTCCCGATACTTCGCGGCGACTGCTTCGCGCAGGGCACGCAGGCCTGCGACCTGGGTGTAACGGGTGTGACCCGCCTCTATCGCGGCGACAGCGGCCTGGCGGATGTGCGCAGGCGTGTCGAAGTCGGGCTCTCCCGCGCACAAGGAGATGATGGTGGCACCTTCCGCGCGACGTGCGGCGACACGATCAATGATTCGATAAGTTGCTGAGGGCTGAGCAGCTGCAACGCGCCGATTAAGGCTCTGAAAGTCCCGGCTCACTAGCCCACCTCCGGACGTTTCAGTCCCATCAACTCGACGGTTGTGTTGCCTTCGCGCAGGGCCGCCATCATCCGCGACTCCTTCTCGGCACGGGCTTCGCCGTCAGCCAGGGTTCGTGCGACTTCGTCCTGGGGAATGATCACGATGCCGTCGTCATCGGCCACCACCAGATCTCCGACGGCGACCTGGGCACCATTGAAGGGAATGGGCTGACCAATGGAAGGGGCGGTGGCCTTGACGGTGCCTTTTACCGACACGCCGCGGGTATACACCGGAAAGCCCAGCTTCTCGATGGCCTGGATATCCCGCACGCCTCCATCGATGATCAGTCCCACTACGCCAGCCGCCTGGGCGGCGACAGTGAGCACTTCACCCCAGTAACCAGCGATGAAGTTGCCGGTGCTCACCACCAGCACACTACCCTTCGGTGCTCGCTCCAGCGCCAGGTGCAGACCCAGGTTGTCCCCCGGGGAACACTCCAGTGGATAGGCTGGTGCCGCGATGAACGCGCCGCGCCAGATGGGGCGAATGGCCGGGTCGACGGCAGTGGGCAGTCCCGAAGCCTCATACAGGGTGGAACTGCCGAGCACCTTGGCGCGCGCTGCAACTGCTTGAATATCGTAGGCACTCATTGGGACTTCCTCTGCAGGTCGTGGTAGCCAAGCGCATTTCGCGCTTCCTTGAGGGTCTTGCCGTGGGCGATCTGCTCGCGGATCTGCGCCTCGACCTGTTCGATCTGGCGGGCACATTCCGCGACAGCCCGGGCGCGCTCACGCGGCACGATCACTACGCCATTGGCATCAGCTACGACGATGTCACGAGCGCAGGCCCGGGCGCTGCCAATGCTTAATGGCTGGTTCACCGCCACCACTTCGACGCGATCCTTGCCGGTGCGCATGAAGCGCCCCTTGGTGAACAGTGGATAGCCCTCGCCCAACGCCTTATTCACATCACGGCAGACGCCATCGATAACGGTGCCGGCGATGCCGCGCGCCAGTGCGTACTGGGTCATGATGTCGCCCCAGACGGTGCAGTCGGTACGGCCGCCGTTAGCAATGACGACCACATCTCCCGGGGCCACGTCGTCGATGAAGTCGCCGACGGTACCGGGTGGAGTGCTGGCAGAAACGTACTGCACAGTGAAGGCCGGGCCCACGGTCACTTTCTGGTAGTCAGCCAGAGGTGCGATATCCAGGCACTGACCAGGCAGACCCAGCTTGTCCATGGCGTCGGAAACCGCTGGGGTATCCAGCCCTTCGAACAGGGCGACCAGATCCTTATCTTCGAGATTCATCAGTGCTGCTCCGCTTTGATGGCTTCGAACTGACTGTCGTGCATCACGCTCTCCACCGAGCGCCCTGCCCTCACCGCCTCCACCATGCCCGCCTGCCGACGGTCAATGCGCTCCGCGAGATCAAGCACCTGCTCGATCACCTCGGCAGGCACGAAAACGGTGCCGCACTCGTCGGCGATGACGTAGTCGTCTTCGTTCACCGCCACACCGGCCATGGTCACAGCACACCCGGAGTCCACCTGCACCAGTCGATTGCGCGCGCTGATCATGGTCACGCCGCGGCCATACACCGGGTAGCCGATGTCTTCGCTACCTTTGATGTCGCGGCTGAAGCCATCGATCACCGAGCCACGAATACCTTTCTGGCGAGCGGCATTGGCGAGGATGTCACCCCAGCTGGAAATACCTTCCACGCCGCCGGCGATGACCAGCACGCGGTCATCGGATTCGATGCTGGCCACGACCGGGGTGATGAGGTGCACGGTGGGGGCGGAATCCTGCTTGGGGGCGAGCTGCACTGTGCTGGCCCGGCCTACGATCTTCGGACAATTCCACAGCGGGCGCAGGCCGACCGTGGCGCCGGGCAGTCCGAGGAAGTCCAGCGCGTCCGACACCGTATTGGTGTCCAGGGCGGACAGTCGGCTCAGGAGAGGTGTGTTCATGGAAAGCGAACCTTGTTGTTTGGAGTCCCGAGTATCGGCAGTCAATTTCCATAGGTATATTACTAATCAAGTAAGGCTCCCATAGCCTCCACATATGGTAAAACCATGATCAACTTTCGCTTGGTTCGACACCTCTGGCTGTTCCTCGCGGTGGCCGAGGAGCAGAGTTTCAGTCGCGCAGCCAAGCGCCTGGGCATGTCTCAGCCACCGTTGACCGAGCAGATCCAGATCCTCGAGCACTCGTTGAAATTGCGATTGTTCGAACGATCTCGCCAAGGCGCAAAGCTCACGCCTGCCGGTGCCGCTATCCTCCCGGCCGTACGCAAGTTCGCCGATCAGTTGGAGCGCCTGGAGCTTGCCGTACTTGAAGCGGTGTCTGGCCAGGCCGGGGTGCTGACCATCGGTGCCATCACCAATGCGATGATCGACGTGCTACCGCCGCTGATTGACCGTTTCAAGGCCCAGCATCTGCAGATAACCGTCACCGTGCGGGAAATCGACAGTGCCGAGGCCATCCCCGCGCTGGAGGCCGGCGATATCGATCTGGCCTTCGCCCGACTGGAGGGGAATCTGGGCAAGGACATTCGCTCCATGCCCCTCACCGAAGACCGACTGGCCGTGGCGATCCCGCGGGAGCATCCGCTGGCGGCCCGCTCCCGCCTGACGCTGGCCAGCCTTTCGGATGAAGCCCTGGTGATGTCATCCCGGCAGGTCAGCCCGAACTACTTCGATTACCTGATCGGTGTATGCAAGGCTAATGGCCTCAACCCCAGGGTGCTTCACGAGGTGCGCTCAGTCTCGTCGCAGATCGCTTTCGTCAGCTGTGGCCAGGGTGTCGCCCTGGTTCCGGCCTCAATGAAGAAGCTGGCGCCCGAAAACGTGGTGCTGCGCCCGGTATCGCCCAGGCTGAGCATCGTTACCACCGCAGTCGTTTGGAACAGTGCCCGCTCCAATCCACTGGTGGATGCCCTGCTGGAACAGTTGCGAGGCAGCGTTCCAGGCTGATGATGCTGGAGAATTTTCCATACCTGAAACCTATGGAATCGTTACTTGATTAGGAATTTACAGAAGGATTCCCCGATCGGAGACTCGACGAACAACGCATCCAGAGCACCATCGCAAAGGTTCCAGGAGCCACCCACGTGACGACACAACAAGAGTTCGACCGATCCTTCGTGCCACTGACCCTCGACGGCGTCGATCTGCAGGTCGCAGCCTTGCACCGAGCGGGGGACAAGGCACCTATCCTGTTCCTCCACGGCTTCGGCTCCACCAAGGAGGACTACGCTGACATCGTGCGTTACGCCGCCTTCAATGGGCATCCGTTCCTTGCCTACGATGCACCTGGCTGCGGTGAAACCACCTGCTCGGACCTCGCGCGTATCGGCATCCCGCTCCTGGTGAAAACAGCGCTGGCGATGCTGGATCAATTCGGCATCCAGCGCTTCCACCTGGTCGGACACTCCATGGGAGGCCTCACCTCATTGATGCTGGCCCATCAGCACCCCGCGCGCGTCCTGAGCTTCGTCGATATCGAGGGCAATATCGCCCCAGAAGACTGCTTCCTCAGCCGTCAGATCCACGACTACGCCCAGGACGACGCCGAGCGCTTCTTCAATGATTTCATCGAGCGCACCCGCCATGCCCCGGCCTATGCCAGCGCGCTCTACGCCGCCAGCCTCCGCCACAAGGTTCGGGCAGGAGCGGTTCGCGGGATATTCGAATCCATGGTCGCGCTGTCGGACCATGGCGAGCTGATGGAAAAGTTCCTCGCCCTGCCCTGCCCTCGCATGTTCATGTATGGCGAGCAGAATGCCCATCTTTCCTACCTGGCCTACATCCAGAGCCAAGGCGTGCATCTCGCGGAAATCCGCAATTGCGGCCACTTCCCCATGTATTCCAATCCGACGGCGATGTGGGAGCGAATCGCCCATCTGCATCATCTCAGCCCTACGAGCTAATGACCTGAGGAGCGCTCTCGGCGCGCTCTTCTCCTAACCCTACGGATAACCACTGCGGTCGATCTGACGACTGCAGAGTTTCCGTGCGCCTATGAATGTGCATTACAACAATAACGAGGTAACTCCTATGCTCGAAGCCATCAATGACTTTATGTCAGGCAAGGTCCTCATAGTCCTCATCGTGGGCCTGGGCACCTACTTCACCATCAGTTCTCGCTTCGTCCAGTTCCGCCATTTCGGCCACATGTTCAGCGTGTTCAAGGAATCCATCCGTGGCCAGGCTGGCCAGCTGAGTTCCTTCCAGGCCCTGATGCTGAGTCTCGCCGGCCGCGTCGGCGCCGGGAACATCGCCGGTGTCGGCCTGGCCGTAACCCTCGGTGGTCCGGGCGCGGTGTTCTGGATGTGGGTCACTGCGCTGGTTGGCATGTCCAGCAGCTTCTTCGAGTGCACCCTGGCCCAGGTCTACAAGCGTGCCGATGGCGATGGCCTGTACCGTGGCGGCCCGGCCTACTACATCCAGCACGGCCTGAAACTGCGCTGGATGGCGCTGACCTTCGCCGTGCTGCTGCTGGTGACCTACGGCTTCGCCTTCAACGGCCTGCAAGCCTTCACCGTGACCCACTCCCTGGAAAACGCCTTCGGTCTGCCGGTGCAGTACACCGGTATCGGCCTGGCCGTGCTCCTGGGCCTGGTGTTCATCGGCGGCATCAAGCGCATCGCCTCGGTGTCCGACCTGCTGGTACCGGTCAAGACCCTGGCCTACATCGCCGTCACCTGCTACGTGATCATTTCCCAGATCGAGCTGGTGCCGGACATGCTGGTCACCATCGTGAAGAGCGCCTTCGGCCTTGAGCCGGCCTTCGCCGGCCTGCTGGGCAGCGCCATCGTGATGGGCGTGAAGCGCGGCGTGTTCGCCAACGAAGCGGGTCTGGGCAGCGCCCCGAACGTCGCCGCCGTGGCCGCCGTTAAGCACCCGGCCGCCCAGGGCGTGGTCCAGGCGTTCAGCGTGTTCCTCGACACCTTCGTGATCTGCACCTGCACCGCACTGCTGATCCTGCTGTCCGGCTTCTACACCCCGGGCTTCGAAGGCGACGGCATCGTGCTGACCCAGAACTCCCTGGCCGCCGTGGTCGGTGAGTGGGGCCGCGTGTTCATCAGCGTCGCGCTGAGCCTCTTCGTCTTCACCTGCATCCTCTACAACTACTACCTCGGCGAGAACGCCCTGAAGTTCCTCGCCGGCCGCAGCCGCACCGCCCTGCTCGGCTACCGTGGTCTGGTGCTGACTCTGATTTATTGGGGCTCGATGCAGAACCTCGGTACCGTGTTCGCCTTCGCCGACATCACCATGACCTGCCTGGCCTTCGTCAACCTGACGGCCTTGGCCATGCTGGTCAAGGTCGGCCTGCGAGTGATGCGCGACTATGACGAGCAGCGCAAGGCCGGCATGGACCAGCCGGTGTTCGACGTCTCGAAGTTCGCTGACCTAGACCTGGACCGCAACGCTTGGCCATCGCGAGCCACTGAAGAGAATGAGCTTCTCTCTGTAGCCCCAACGTCAATAAATCGCGCCTGAGAACTGGCTAACCATACCAGCCAACCGCTGCAGACATGTCGCTAAAAGCCTGGGCTCTAACCCAGGCTTTTGTGCTTCACAGGACTCCGATTACCTAGCGCAGAGCATATAAGACAGCAGAACCAACGGCCCAATTTGATGACCATTGGGACCAATGTGGTAGTCGTGGTGGTCAGTCCAATTGTGGGCGAAGCGGTTCGACACCAACTCCGGACCTCGCCGGTCTCCTCAGGGCGATGAAGTGTGGCACCGGGGGAACGAAACACCCCGAAATACACGTCTGCTTCTTGGCCGGAAGCTGCCAGTTGCGAGAGGCAGTTACTGGGACCTGAATGCGGAATCGCTAAACGCTGCAGGTAAAAAGCGACAGGAAAAGCTCAAGGACACGTTGTTCTGGGCCAGGACCATGAAACATTTTCAATGGCCCTGGATCCAGGGCCGGCAAGCAGGGGCAGACCAGAGCGAACCACAAGCCATGCGCCGCTTATACCTGGCCGGGGCCCATAGCAGGCGCTTCCTTGCGCCCACTACGACAGGAACGTCTTTAGAGGTTCGTGCTTTGCTTGGAAACCAGGCGACGGATCAACAGAAAGCTATCTGATCGCCAGAGCCCTTGTCGGGTGACCATGCCTCCCAAGGAGCTTCAAACCAGTCAGCGAGGCTTTCCGCTTCCTGCCACGCTGGAGCCAACCACTCATCCAGAGACACGTGGCTGGCAGCTCGACATCGTTGCTCCAGACCACAGCTCTGGTAGAAGCGATTGACCACATCGACCATGGCCTCTCGCTGGTCCTCGAACAGGATTGCGCCATGAACCAGCACCACCAGGCGATTATCTGCTGCACGCCGCCGCCAACGTTGCGCGGTTCCCACCAGCTTGCGGCGCCCCAGGGTCACGTTGAACCGACCGTCACAGAACGCGCCGGGAACCTCCCCGAGGCCAGGTAGCAGCCCCATACTGCTCAACCACTGGCGGATGGGTTCACACAGTCGCAGATAGGCAGCCTCCATCCGCGACTGTTCGTCGTCCTCCAGCGGCACGACGTAGGCCAAGGCCACATTGAGCACCGCAGGCGACTGCGGTACTGGTTCGCCACCGGTGTCTCGCAATGCTATAGGCCAGCCCAACGCGGCACAGCTGATGTCTGCCGCTATGAACCCAGGAAGCCGGCTCAGCCTGCGAGGCATGACCAAGGCGGAATCAGAGGGCCGCCATAACAACACGCCCCACTCTTCCTCGCCGGCGTGCACGCGGTCGAACAGCTGCCGCTCAGCTTCCAGGCCAGCCTCGACACTGACACGCCAGATCTGGCTCATGACAGTTCGCCTCCTTCGATTCGCTGGCACAGGTCATCGATGAAGTCCGCGGCAGGTGCGCCGTTGACAGCCCGGTGATCGAAGGTCAGCGACAGCCCCATGAAATCGCGCTCCACCAACGAACCATCGGTGTCCCGTTGTAGACGACGCTGGACGCCTCCTAGTCCGATGATGGCCACCTGGGGAACATTGAGAATGGGGGTGAAAAAACGCACCCGCGACAGCCCCAGGTTGGTCACGGTCACCGTGGCACCCGTTAGCTCCTTCACCGAGAGTTTTCCGGACAGTGCCTTGTCCACCAGGGCCCGGCGTGCCAGCGCCAGGCCCTCCGCATCCAGCTGATCGGCATCGAACAGTGCAGGCGCCACCAGGAGATCGTCCGGCAGCGGGATCGCAAACCCCAAATGCACCGAACCGTGCCGCGTGATCTGATTATCCGTCAGGGTTGCATTGAGTCCCGGATGGTCCTTCAGGGTTCGTACGATCTCGAACAGCAGCAGGTCCTGGAGCGACACCACGCTACCCGCAGCCTTCAGCTCCGCTCTTTTAGCCTGAAGGGCAGTCAGTTCGCACTCGGCATGGTGAGTGAGTTGTGCTGCGGTCTGCAGGCTCTCGCTCATCTTCGCAGCGATCATTTTTCGCATGCCTTTCAAGGGCACGGTGCTACCGGTACCGGCAGTTGGAGTCTGCATTTGCCCCATGGCTCACTCCACCAATCCGATGGTCGCGCCCTTACCGACCACCGCGTCTTCTTCTTCCAGGATCTTCAGCAAACCGGAAGCGGGAGCCTCGATCTCGAATTGCGCCTTCTCAGACATGATCTCGGCCACCAGGTCGCCCTGGCCAACTTCGGCGCCGTCACTGACCAGCCAGGAGGTGATCACGGCTTCGGCATCGCCTTCCCAGAGGTCGGTTGGAATCAGGATTGGGTTAGACATGGTGTTATTCCTCGTTCTTCAGGTTTTGGTAGGCCGCGACAATCTTGGCGGCGGAAGGCAGTGCCCACTGTTCCATGGGCGGCGTGAAGGGAATCGGGATATCGGGGAAGGCGACCCGCTGCGGCCGCGCCTTGAGCATGCCGATATCGTGCTCGACGACGCTGGCGATGATTTCGCCGCTGACACCGAAGCTGTGGTAGTCCTCGTCGACCACGATCAGCCGCCCGGTCTTGTGCACCGACTCGATGACGTGCTCGCGATCCAGCGGCACGAGACTGCGCAGGTCCACCACTTCAGCACTGACGCCCTGCTGCTCCAGTTGCTGGGCGGCGCGCAGTGCGTGGTGCACGCCGGCGCCGAGGCTGACGATGCTGACGTCGCGGCCCTCACGCACGGTCTTGGCCTTGCCGATCTCTACCGTATAGGGGGCTTCCGGCACCGCCACCGTCGCGCCCTTCTCGGTACCCAGCCAGCCCATGCCCTGCAGGGCCTTGTGGAACAGGTAGATCACCGGGTTGTCATCGCGGATGGCGGCGGTCATCAGACCCTTGGCGTCATAGGCATTGCTCGGCACCACCACCTTCATCCCCGGTAGGTGCGCGAAGGTGCCGTAGAGGCACTGGGAGTGCTGGCCGGCGTCTGAATAGCCGGCGCCGGTGGAGGCCATCAGCACCATGGGCACGCTGACCTTGCCGCCGGAGAAGTAGGTGTTCTTCGCCATCAGGTTGTAGATGGCGTCCATGCACACGCCGAAGAAGTCGACGAACATCAGTTCGACGATTGGCCGCATGCCGTCGGAAGCCGCGCCCACGGCGGCGCCGATAAAGGCGGTTTCCGAAATCGGCGTGTCGCGGATGCGCGCGCTCCCGAACTCTTCGTGCAGGCCACGGGTATTGCCGAACACCCCGCCGAGCTGGCCGATATCCTCACCCATCACGAACACGCGCGGGTCCAGGCGCATTTCCTGGGCCACCGCCTCGGCCATGGCGCGGGCGATGGTGAGTTTGCGTTCTTTGATCGCTGCGGACATTTCTCGATTCCTCCGTCTATGGGATCAGTGACGGGCAGCGGCAGGCGCGCTCGGCCTGACGATGATCTTCACGTTCTGGTCCTTGTTGTTCACCAGTTCCTCGAAGCCCTGTTCGAGGATGTGTTCAAGTTCGATCCGCCCGGTGATCAGCGGGGTGACGTCCAGGCGACCGTCGGCAATCAGCGCGATCACATCGGCGAACTCCCCGTTGTAGGCCAGCGCGCCTATGACCTGTTTCTCGGTGGCGACTATCTCGAAGAAGTTGAATTCGCTGGGCTCCTCGAAGATGCCTACCATCACGCAACGGCCACCCTTGCGGATGACATCGATGGCCAGCTTGGCGGTGGCCTTGTGGCCAATGCACTCGAAGGACACGGCAGCGCCGTAGCCCTCGGTGAGCTCGCGCACGGCGGCGATGGCGTCGCACTGGCTGGGGTCGATGACTTCAGTGGCACCCACTTCGAGGGCCTTGGCCTTGCGCGCCGTGGACATTTCCAGGGCGATGATTCGCGCCGCACCGGCGGCGCGGGCGCACATGATGGTGCACAGTCCGATGGTACCGGCGCCGACCACCACCACCGTCTGGCCGAGCAGGCTGCCCGCCTTCTTCACTGCGTGCATGCCCACCGCCAAAGGCTCAATCAACGCACCGGCTTCGGTGGGGAAGCCTTCCGGCAAGCGGTACAGCAGGTTGGCGGGAACGTTGACACGTTCGGCAAAGGCGCCGTTGTTCATCAGCCCGGTGAAGGCAAGGTTCTCGCACAGGTTGTACTGGCCCTGCTGGCAGAACCAGCACTGGCCGCAGTGCTGGCAAGCGTCGGCGGCGACGCGCTCGCCCACGGTGAAATGCGAGACGCCCTCGCCCAAGGCGACGATCTCGCCACAGAACTCGTGGCCGAGGATGCACTGGCCCTTCAGGCCGGTGAGCGGATGGGCTGTGTCGGTGGGAATGAATACCGGACCGGCCAGGTATTCATGGAGGTCCGAGCCGCAGATACCGCACCACTCGACGCGGATCTGCACCCAGCCGGCCTGCGGTTGCGGCGGGAGGGCGACATCCTGCAGGCGGATGTCGCGACGGCCGTGCCAGACTGCCGCCTTCATGGTTGGTTGTCGGTACATATCGGTCTCCGTTTTGTCGTTGTTATGCCGAGTTCCGTTCACACGAACACCATTTCCAAAGCCTCTTCCGGTGCCGGATAAACGCTGTCGCGGGCGAACTGCACGGCGGCATCGACACGGCTGCGAGCGCGCTCGTCGATGTCGGCTGCGGCGATTTCGTCCAGCACCCCCAGCTCCAGCAGGCGCTGGCGGTAAGCGGGGATCGGGTCCTTGGCCAACAGGGCCTCCTTCTCGCCGGCCGGGCGGTAGGTTTCGCCGTCGCCCATGAAGTGGCCGGCCAGGCGGTGGGTCTCGATCTCGATCAGGGTCGGCCCTTCCCCAGCGCGGGCACGGGCGATGGCCTCACCGGCGGCAGCGAATATGGCGTCGGCGTCGTTGCCGGGGACGAACACGCCGGGCATGCCATAGGCGGCGGCACGCAAGTAATTGCGCTCGATGGCGGTGGAAGCGGCCTTGGCCACCGAGATGCCCCAAGCGTTGTCCTCGATGACGAACACCACCGGCAGCTTCCACAGCGCTGCCAGGTTCAGCGTTTCGTGGAAGGCGCCCTGGTTCGCAGCGCCTTCGCCCAGATAGGCCACGGCGACGCCGGACTTCCCCTGCAGCTGGCGCGACAGTGCAGCCCCCACGGCTGGGCCCATGCCTTGGGCAATGATGCCGGAGCAGGAGAAATTCACCCTGGCGTCGAACAGGTGCATGTGACCGCCCCGGCCACCGGACAGGCCGGTCTTCTTGCCAAAGATTTCGGCGACCATCTCGTCCAGGTCGACGCCCTTGGCCACGGCTATGTGGTGCGGACGATGGGTGGCGGTGACGATGTCTTCGGCCGTCAGATGGGCGCAGACACCCACGGCGCAAGGTTCCTGGCCGTTGGACAAGTGCATTTCGCCGGGGATGGGCCCGTTGGCCATGTTGAAGACCGGCGTTTTGCCTTCCATGTAGATGCGTTCGATGGACTCTTCCAGGTAGCGGCTGACGAGCATCTGCTCGAGCATCCAGCGGCGCTGGTCGTTACTGGGTGTGGTCATGGGGTCGGCTCCTCAGAGGGCGCGCTGATTGATCAGCGAGCCGATGTGCTCGGCCTGGCGCAGGGCCAGGGCGACAATGGTCAACGTCGGGTTCTGCCCGCCGCTGGTGGTGAACTGGCTGCCGTCGGAGACGAACAGGTTGGGGATGTCGTGGCTCTGGCCCCACTTGTTCACCACGCCGTCGGCGGCCTTGGCGCTCATGCGGTTGGTGCCCATGTTGTGGCTGGCCGGGTAGGACGGCAGGCGGATGACTTCCGTGGCGCCGACCGCCTCGTAGCACTTGCGGGTCTGCTCCACGCCGTGGTCACGCATGGCGTTGTCGAAGGGATGGTCGTCCTTGTGCACCACCGGAATCGGCAGGCCGTACTGATCTTTCTCGGTGCCGTGGAGGGTGATGCGGTTGCTCTCCATGGGCAGGTCCTCGCCGCACAGCCAGACGCCGGACATGTGGTCGTAGCGCTCCATCTTCGCTGTGAAGGCACGGCCCCAGCCCTGCGGGGTCGGGTCGAGGAAGGCGGACATGAACGGCAGGCCGAGAGAGAGGATTTCCAGCCGGTAACCGCCTACGAATCCGCGCGAGGTGTTGTTGTAGGACTCGTCCGAAATGATCCCGGCGCAGGTGGTCCCCCTGTACATGTGAACCGGCTTGGGAAGAACCGCATAGATCCCAGCGGTGGTGTGGCACATGTAGTTGCGCCCCACCTGGCCAGAGGAGTTGGCCAGGCCATCCTTGAACATCGAGGATTCCGAGTTGAGCAGCAGGCGCGGCGACTCGATGGAGTTGCCGGCCACGCACACCACTCTGGCCTTCTGCCGTTGTTGGCGGCCCTGGGCATCGGCGTAGACAACTCCGGTGACCCGGCCGCGGGCGTCATGCTCGATACGCAGCGCCATGCTCTGCGGGCGCACCTCGCAGTTGCCGGTGGCCTCAGCGCGGGGGATGTCGGTGTAGAGAGTCGACCACTTGGCACCGATGCGGCAGCCCTGCATGCAGAAGCCGATCTGCATGCAACCCGGCCGGCTGTCGTACGGCTGGGTGTTGATCGCCATCGGTCCGGACTGGATTTCCTTGTAGCCGATGCGCTGAGCCCCGGCGGCCAGCACCTTGAAGGAGTTGTGCCACTGGTGGTACGGCATCCCGGTGCTCGGACCGGTCACCCCCATGTGCTTCTCGGCCTTGACGTACCAGGGCTCCAGCTCCTCATAGCTGATCGGCCAGTCCAGCATGTTGGCGCCCTTGATTTCGCCATTCTCGGTGCGCATGCGGAATTCGAAATCGCGAAAGCGCAGGGCGACGCCGGCCCAGTGCACCGAACTGCCGCCGACCGCCTTGACGATCCAGGCCGGCAGATTCGGATGGTTGCGCGCCACGTCCCAACCGCCGGTGGCGATACGTTTGTCGAGCCAGGAAATCTTGTTGAACATGGCCCACTCATCGTTCTCGATGTCGGACATCTCGTAACGTTTGCCAGCTTCCAGTACCACGGTACGGATACCTTGCCGGGCCAGGGCGTGGGCCAGTGTGCCGCCGCCGGCACCCGAACCGATGATGACGACGACGTCGCTGTCGTCCTGGGAGAATTTCGCTGCCATGGGGTTAACCCTCATTGTTGGAATGGATGGAGCCGCGAAGGGAGTGGCCGCTCAGAGCCAGTCGAGGTCGTTGAAGCCACGCGCGATGTAACCGCCCTTCTCCACCGACGAGCCCTCGTAGCCGAACAGAGGGAACAGGGTCTTGTTGTCGTAGAGGCCGAACATCAGCGCGCTGCGGGTTTCACGGAAGAAGGGGGTGGTTTCGATCTCGCGCAACAGCGCAACGCGGTCGTCTTCGCTGGCGATGTCCTCGAAGGCTCGGTCATGCACGGCTCGGGCCCGGGCCTGTAACGCGTTGATGCCTTCACGAACCAGGTCCGGTTTCTTGCCAACCAGCTCGAACAGCGACTTGGCGTATGGCGCATCGCCGAGGCGGTCGTGGGGATAGATGTCGCGACCCATGCGCAGCAGGCCGGCGGGCAGTTGGGGCAGCACGTCGTCGGCGAGGACTTTGACCGGGATGAGCTGGCCGGCGACGACGGTGGCGCCGATGATCAGCGCGGACTGGCCCGATAGGCTGAGGAAGCGTCGGCGGCTCAGAGGGCCGCTCAGAGAAGAAGAGTCATGCATGGCAGAGCTCCAGGCTATTGCCGGCACGCCTGCAAGGTGGGAACAGGTGTGGCGACGTTGTTGTTATTCGTCCGGGTGCCTTTTCGGCCCCTCGATAGCCATGGAGCAGCTTGTGTGCCAACGCAGGGTTTTATCCCTAACCATCTGTTTTTATGAGTATTTATCCAAATAGCCAGACGTCTTTGAGGCAGGATCTGTAAAGCGACGGCTTTACACCTGTAAGCATCCTTCCAATCGGTTTACAGCCGCATGGAAGTCAGTTTGGTGTCATGGATGCTTTCCCTGACCCACGAGAAGAACCCGTAAAAAAGGGGCCCGCGGGCCCCAAGAGAACGGACCGTCCAGACCGTTCAGAACACCTGCATCAGGCGTATGTTCAACCTGTGCTCTTCGCGAAAGCCGTTTTCCACCGCGAAATCCCGCCCGTAGGTAGCTGCGAGCTGAGTCTTCGGCAGGAAAAACCAGGAGAAGCCAAGGTTCCACTTGCCGGTCTCCTGGCGGTCATCCAGTTGGAGGTCATCGACGCGGCTAGCGCCGCCGTCGAGCCACGACAGGCCGGCGCGCACGTCCGCCTGGGGGGTCAACTGGTAGCGCAGGAAGCCCTGGTACTGGTAGCTGGGTTTCTGCCGCTGGGTCCAGCGGCCACTGCCGTAATGGTTGTTGCGCCCGTAAAACATGACATCGGCGGCCAGGTCCAGAGAGAGGTTGTCGGTCAGCCCGGTAACGTAGGCGGCCTGCAAGTTCAGCTTCCAGCGGTTCTCGCCGAGGTTGAGATCGTCATCGGCGTCGTACTCGCCCAAGGGGAGGAATAGATAGGGAGTGATGCCCAAGTAGCGGCGGCGCTCCGGTTCATTGATCAGCCAGAGAGGCATGGCCAGGATCGGATCGGCCAGGCCACTGGAGTCACCCAAGCCCTGGCGCCCGTCCAGGCGCCCGAATGGCAGCAGCACTTGAGGCGCCACGCGAAAGCCTCCGATGTCGGAATAGTGGACCAGGCGCAATATCCCGATCTCCGAGTCCAGCCCCGGCGCGTCGGGTAGGCTGTGCCCCGCGCGGTACAGCCGATCACGCTCGGCCCCTTGCAGGTAGAGCAGACCCAATGTGGTGCCGGCAGGTGCAGCCACATAGTCACCGGCATCGAGATCCAACGCCCTGGCCGGCCACGTTGCAGAGAGTCCGCTGGCAAGCAGCACGAGGCCCCACGCAGCGGCCCAGGTTCGGTTGTCGAGTGACGAGGGACCAGTCACGCTGGTCCGTTGCAGGTAAGGCAGCATCGAGCATCCTCGTTTCTTGTTGTAGTACCCCGGTGGGGGCCGAGGTAGCGCGGCGCAGAATGCGTGCCAAACCGTTGGATGATCCTTCAAGGCTATGAATCAAAAGGTTTTCTCAGCCACGAGAAGAAAGCCCGATGATCTCCTTCGCGTGTTCGGGGTATTACAGGTGTAAGAAAGATGCGTCTGACCTCGACTAACAGGCAGGTGACGCCGGAGGGCTAAACTCGTAAGGTGATTGCGCCGGTGCCAGGCAGCTCTCTGTGCAACCGGTCAACAAGAACAAGATCGTCACGGATCTCGGGGCCTCACCCTCGAGTCCGGGAGGCCGCATGAGCATCATTTCGACCCCCAGCCTGCATATCGACACCGTGCTGTCCTACGCCAGTGACGGTGCCGGGCACGAATCCATCATCACCCGCTCCTGGAAACGCTGTATCCAGGATTACGGCCTGGATCCGGCAAAGCCAGCGCCTCCGCGTTTCGTCCCGCGTCAGGTATTGCGAGAACACCAGGACCATGCAGACGAGCTGATCAATGTGGCGCGGGCCGGTGTCGAGCAGTTGTACCGGCACATCGCCGAACTCGGCTACGTCATACTCCTCACCGACAACCGGGGTATCACCGTACAGTTTCTCGGTGATCCGCTGGATGAAGCGGCACATCGCAAAACCGGCCTTTATCTGGGTGCTGACTGGAGTGAGGATCATGCCGGGACCTGCGCAGTGGGAACCTGCATCAAGGAGCAGCAGCCGCTGACCTGTCACCACCATGACCATTTCAGCGCTCACCACGTCGCGCTGACCTGTACTGCCGTCCCCATTTTCAATCCCCAGGGGCAGCTGCTGGCTGTGCTTGATATCTCGGCATTGAAATCGCCGCCGTCCAAGGACTCGCAGCTATTTGCCCTGCAGCTGGTCAAGCAGTACGCGCGGATGATCGAAGATGCCTACTTCCTGCGTCGCTACCGTGAAGCACACATCCTCTGCTTCGACCGATCCCGCGAGTTCGTCCTGATCAATCGCCAGTACCTGCTGGCGCTTGCCGGGGACGGCAGTCTTCTGGCAGCCAACACCGCGGCCCGGGGGTTGCTCGGCGATTGTGGCCTGCAGTTGGCGGAGCGACCGTCGGCTCTGGCAAGAAGGATTGGCATCCAGGATCTGTTCGACTGCGTGCCTGAAGATATCTTCAGCATTCCTCACGCCAGTCCCGACCAAGTACGAGCCTTCCGCACTCACCGACAGAACGCCCTGTTCTTTGCCGCATTGATGGAACCCAGCCGTGCGCCTGCGGCCCCTCAGGCCCAGCGCACCAATCAGGAAAGCTGCCCACTGGACGAGTTGGCCGACGACGACCCTGTCATGCGCAAAATGCTGGCACGTGCCAAGCGACTGTGCAGCGAGCCGCTGAACGTACTGCTCAATGGCGAAACCGGTACAGGCAAAGAGCGCCTTGCCCGCGCCTTGCACGACAGCAGCAACAGGCGCAAAGCCCCCTTCGTCGCCATCAACTGCGCTGCGATGCCCGAATCATTGATCGAGAGCGAACTCTTCGGTTACCAGCCCGGCACCTTCACTGGGGCACGCAGCAAGGGTATGCGAGGACTGATCCAGCAAGCCGATGGCGGCACGCTCTTCCTGGATGAAATCGGTGACATGCCACTGCACCTGCAGACACGGCTGCTGCGCGTGCTTGCCGAGCAGGAAGTGATGCCGCTGGGCGGCGAGAAGCCGATCAAGGTCGATATCCGTGTCATCGCGGCGAGTCACCGCGACCTGCGGCAAATGATCGAACAAAGCGAGTTCCGCGAAGACCTCTACTACCGCCTCAATGGCGCAATCCTGCGCCTGCCTGCACTGCGCGAACGGGCCGACAAGAATTACCTGATAGAACGCATATTCAGAGAGCTCTGTGATCAACGCCAACGTCCCGCTCGAATCCGGGGCGACGCCATGAGTGCTCTCCTCGGCTATGCCTGGCCAGGCAATATTCGCGAGTTACGCAATGCGCTGCAGTATGCCCTGGCCACCGCCGAGACTGATGAAATCACGGTAAACGACCTGCCCGAAGAATGCCTGCCGAGCGTCAATCCAAGGCAGGTCATGAATTCTATTTCAGGCCTAGAGCAGCAGACATCCCATGGGCGTGCAATCGAAGATTGCTTGCGCCGACAGCGCTGGAATGTCAGCGCTGCAGCGCGTGAGTTGGGTATGTCGCGCCCGACCCTCTATCGCTGGATGAAACTTCATCACATCGTTCCGCCCAACGCCCTGGACAGCTAAGCGATGACCTCAAGTGCCCTGGCCGGCTCCATGCGGGGCCGGCCGGGGCACTTGCGCCGAATCAGTGCTCAGGCGTGCGCGGATCCCACAAAAGACGCGTCAATCCTCTCTCATAGCCCATCCCATCGGGGAAGCTGACCAGTTCCAGCTGCAGACCCCAGGGCGCCAGAAAGTACACCCACGTCAGTCCTTTGGCTGGGCCTTCGGTAAAGGTCGATGGAGTATCCAGTACCTGTACGCCACGAGACTTGAGGTAGTCGACCGCAGCCGCCATATCGTCGACATAGAACGCCAGATGGTGTCCACCGACATCACTGTTACGGGGCAACCGGCGATTCTGGTCTGGCGCCGAGTACTCGAAAATCTCCAGGTTGGTGCCATTGCCGCAGCGAACCATCTGGAAGTCGCGAATGGCTGCTCGCGGATGCACGTTGAGGTGCCGCTCCATCCAGTCGTCTTCAAAACGGAACTCGCCGAACGTGAAATATGGTTCGCAGCCAAGCACCTCGACGAAGAAGGCAACGGCCTCTGAAAGGTTTGGCACTGTGATGCCGATATGTTGCATTCCGCGCATGCCGGGCAGAGCGCCATTCGGATTGTAATTTTGGGTCATGAGGGCCTCGATTGTTGTTGTCGGAGACTCAGTAGCTCGGTGCTACCAGACTCCCTGTTGCACACTCGATACCAAAAGCTAACCCATTGATTTAAAAGATAGCCTCGCTTACCAACAGCCTTGGCGGTGTAAAGATCTTTACAACTGTAAGGTGTTACAACGATGTCATTTCATGGCTCCCGCCCCCGCCAATCGGCCTTGCACAAGCTGGCCCGGCTCTTGCGTAAGACGTATCGACCTGCTCTGAATGATGGAGATCGACGGTGGAGTCTCGACACACTGAGTTTGGGCCGAGGAGCGTGCAGACCGGAGTGAAGTTACGCGGCGCTGAGAAAGTAGCGCGTATTCCGGTGAAGATAATCCCGGCCGAAGAACTGCCGAAGAAACCGGACTGGATCCGCGTGCGCATCCCGGTGTCTCCCGAGGTGGAACGCATCAAGCAATTGCTGCGCAAGCACAAGCTGCACAGCGTCTGCGAGGAAGCCTCCTGCCCGAACCTGGGCGAGTGTTTCTCCGGAGGTACCGCCACCTTCATGATCATGGGCGACATCTGCACCCGTCGCTGCCCCTTCTGCGACGTCGGCCATGGTCGGCCGAAGCCGCTGGATGCCGATGAGCCGAAGAACCTGGCCATCGCCATCGCCGACCTGCGCCTGAAGTACGTGGTGATCACCTCGGTGGACCGCGACGACCTGCGCGACGGCGGTGCCCGGCACTTCGTCGATTGCCTGCGCGAGATCCGCAAACTGTCCCCCGGCATCCAGCTGGAAACCCTGGTGCCGGACTACCGCGGCCGCATGGACGTGGCGCTGGCTATCACCGAGCAGGAGCCGCCGGATGTGTTCAACCACAACCTGGAAACCGTGCCGCGCCTGTACAAGGCTGTGCGCCCGGGCTCTGACTTCGAGTGGTCACTGGACCTGCTGGAGAACTTCAAGCAGCGTGTACCCCACGTGCCGACCAAGTCCGGGTTGATGCTGGGCCTGGGCGAGACCGATGACGAAGTGATCGAAGTGATGCAGCGCATGCGCGAGCACGGGATCGACATGCTCACCCTCGGCCAATACTTGCAGCCCTCGCGCAATCACCTACCAGTGCAGCGTTTCGTGCACCCGGACAGCTTCGCGCGGTTCGCCGAACTGGGCGCCGAGATGGGCTTTTCGAATGTGGCCTCAGGCCCCCTGGTGCGCTCCTCCTCCCACGCGGACCGGCAGGCTCACGGGCAAAAGATCACTTGACCTGGAGAGGAGAACTGCAAATGGGTATTTTCGATTGGAAGCACTGGGCAGTCATTCTTCTGATCGCTCTGGTGCTATTTGGCGGTAAACGTCTGCGGCACCTCGGTGGTGACCTGGGTGAATCGATCAAGGGTTTTCGCCGATCGATGACAGACGCCACGGACACGAATGAAATCAAGCCGATGGTTTCTTCTCGCAGCCAAGATGAGAGTTAGCCCGGCCCCCGGAAACCATTGCACGAAAAACTATCCATGGGTGTCGCTAATGTCTTCTCTTGGCCGATTCTGTTGAAAAACCCCCTTCGAGATTTCTGCCCACAAAAGTGCATTGTGTACGCTGAAATCTGAGCCATTTCCGGGGCAGAACTGCCTTGAATTTCACGTAGCAACGCGCAAATCAGCCGCTTTTGGGGCTATGGACAGGCGAATCTGGCCAACACCGACTTTTTCAACAGAATCGGCCGATTTCTGCCGGTTCCCACCGGCAGCTTCGGGTCGGTTACCGGTCGTGGACTTTGGCTGATCTACCCTTGTCCTCCCTTAACGCTGAGGACCAGCCATGAGCACCAATTCCACGTACAGCCATCAAGCTTGGAGCAAGGGAAAGCTGGTCGGGCAGAAAACCCCACTTCGACTCAGGATTGGGCTTCTTCTTCGGAAGGCGCTCACTATCTTTTCATATCTAGCGATATAAGCTTTCTCGTCAAGAGACATAGCCGGGCACTATCCCATGGCACTGCGATGTCGGCCGCTGCGGGTATCGTGCTGTGGTTACTACCGCACAATGCTCCTCGCGCAGGCCGACTAAACCAACACTTGGCGGGTGCTCGCAATCAGCTCATGCACCTGGCGTACAACATGCGCCTCCGTCGGCGTTTCCGGTCCACGACCGCGTGGGCATGGCAAGCTCGGGGTGGTCCCGAATAGGCGGCAGATTAATGGGCGCTGCTCATAGGCTTCGCAGCCTTGCGTACCGAGATGCACGCAGTTCCATTGCGCCAGAGCCGCGTCATGCTCGGCGTCGCTTTTCTCGGGCAGTCGTGACATTTCCTCGGACGACGCGGTCACCGGCCCGCAGCAATCGTGGCAGCCTGGCACGCAGGCGAAAGCCGGAATCTGCCGGCGCAACTGGTCGATCTTGCGACTGGTCATACAGCTCACGTGATTGGCCAACCTGTGCCGGTGCTCGCGCTTCGCGGATAGCTATGCGGCGCCTCGATCCGCTCCTTGAGTTTGGTTGCGAACTCCCTGGCGCAACGCTCGTGGCGGAACTGCACCCGGCGGACACCGAAGCGGACCGTCCAGAGCTCTTCACTTTGACTGGTCAGATGCTCGACTTTCACTGACATGACAGTGCCTCTAGATTTGCCTGCGGGTCAAAAATGGATTTCTGCGCTCTTGATCCCGAGGTCGCGGAGTTCGTGAATCAGATCGTCCAGATGCGCAAATGACTCGACTTCCTCGTTGTCATCGACCAAGAAAAAACTTCGTCCGGCGTTCTTCTTGAAGAACACGATCCACTCTTTGGTGTTGGTGGGATTGGCGATCACATGGGTGTCGAAGAATACGCCTTCGGCGTGCCGGGCCTTCACATCAGTTCGCTTCATTCAAGTCACCACGCTACGTCCGCGCTCGCACATTTCTACACAAAGGCCCCGGCTGACGAGCCGCCGTGGCACTGAATTCGCCTAGCTGGTCTTCCCGCTGGTTCCACCGGGTCCGGGTATTGAATATTATCACTGCATGATAATGCTATGCACATATTCCGATTAAGGATCCAGTCATGATTGCCGTACGCGAAGCGTGGAAGGCCGGGTTGTTCGGGCGGGAACACTGGGTGCGCAACTTGGTGTCCGGCGTGATTGTGGGCGTCGTGGCGCTGCCCCTGTCCATGGCCTTCGCCATCGCCTCCGGGGTCAAGCCGGAACAAGGCATCTACACGGCGATCATCGGCGGCTTGCTGGTTTCCCTGCTGGGTGGCAGCCGCCTGCAGATTGCCGGCCCAACCGGCGCCTTCATCGTGATTCTCGCGGGGGTCACCGCCCGGTACGGCGTGGATGGCCTGCAGCTTGCCACCATGATGGCTGGCGCCATCCTGCTGCTCCTCGGGGTCACCCGCCTTGGCGCGATCATCAAGTTCATCCCCGACCCGGTGATCGTCGGCTTCACCGCCGGGATCGGGGTGATCATTTGGGTCGGGCAGTGGCAGGACTTTTTCGGCCTGCCCAAGGTCGGTGGTGGGCACTTCCACGAGAAGCTCTGGCACCTGCTGCAGGCGCTGCCAGATCTGCATGTCGCCACCACGCTACTTGCGACGGCCAGTCTCGCCCTGGTCATCGCGGCACCCAGGCTTCCCGGTCTGACGCGCGTACCCGGGCCGCTGGCGGCGATGGTGTTCGCCACGGCGGTCCAGTCACTGTTCCACTTCGAGGGAGTCGCCACCATCGGCAGTGCCTTCGGCGGCATTCCTCAGGGACTGCCCGACCTGGCCTGGCCGGAGATCACCCTGTCGCGGGTGATCGAGCTCATCGGTCCGGCCTTCGCCATCGCCATGCTCGGCGCCATCGAGTCGTTGCTGTCTGCGGTGGTCGCCGATGGTATGGCCGGCACCAAGCACGACTCCAATCAGGAACTGATCGGTCAGGGCATCGCCAATCTGGCCGTCCCACTGTTCGGCGGGTTCGCCGCCACTGGTGCCATCGCCCGAACCGCCACCAATATCCGCAACGGCGCCACCGGGCCGCTGGCCGGCGTGACCCATGCCCTGACTTTGGTGCTGATCCTTCTGTTCCTGGCGCCACTGGCCTCGAACATTCCGCTCTGCGCCTTGGCGGCGATCCTGTTCGTCGTCGCCTACAACATGAGCGAGCTGAAACACTTCCAGCGCATGGTGCAGCGCGCGCCGCGGGCCGACGTGGCAATCCTGCTGATTACCTTCGGCCTGACCGTGTTCAGCGACCTGGTGATCGCGGTGAACATCGGCGTCATCCTGGCCATGCTGCAGTTCATGCGCCGCATGGCCTCGTCGGTCGAGGTGCAGCAGGTCGTCGAGGAGGAATTGGCCAGTGAACTGCGCGCCAATGGCCAGCTCCGGGTACCACCCGGGGTGCTGGTCTATACGGTTGAAGGGCCGTTGTTCTTTGGTGCGGCGGAAACCTTCGAGCGCGTCCTGGCGCAGACTCACACTGATCCACGCCTATTGGTGATTCGCCTGAAGCGGGTGCCGTTCATGGACATCACCGGCCTGCAGACGCTGGAGGAAGTCATTCAGCAGTTGCACAAGCGGAAGATCGTGGTGAAGCTCTGCGAAGCGAACCGCAAGGTGCTCAGCAAGCTCGACAAGGCGGGTATCCTGCAAACCCTCGGGACGGCGCATTATCACGCCGAATTCGCCGCCGCGCTGGCGACGGATGAGGTGCCAGAAATACCTCCCTCGCCCTAGAGCGGGCCCTTGGCCCGCTGACGGTCAAGGCTCACCGGGCGTCAAGATTTGGCGTTGGCCGCCAACGTGCTCTTGGTCGCATAGGTGACGCCATGCTGGTCCAGGTAATCCCGGATCAGTTGTCGCACCACCTGCGACGGCGTCAGATCTTGCGCGGCGCACAGTTCTTCGAACGCTTTCTTCTTGTGCGGATCGATGAGAACGGTGAGGCGGGCGGTCTTGCTTTCCATAGAGTATCGGCTCATTCCAGGCGTCGGATGTTAATCAAATTATAATTAACGGGTCCGGGACTGTCACCGTAGGCGCCATTGGGGGGGACAAGGCGGATCGGGCCCGGTCCTGGAGCCCGATCCCAGGTCGGTCACAGTTGGTTAGGGGCGGGGTAAGGCAGCCGCGCGACTCCGGAGTCCACTGCCACCTGGGCAACCGCGTCAAGCAGTCGAGCATCCAGCGGTTTCGGCAGGATGTAGTCCGACCCGCACTCCAGGCGATCGATGTTGAACGCGCGCAACACCTCCACCGGCGTCGGTTCCTTGGCCAACTGACGCAGCGCTTCCACGGCGGCAATTTTCATCGCCTCGTTGATCCACGAAGCACGAACATCCAAGGCGCCGCGGAAGATGAACGGGAAGCCGAGGACATTGTTGACCTGATTCGGGTAGTCGGAGCGGCCGGTCGCCAGGATCAGGTCGTCGCGAGTCGCCTTTGCCAGTTCAGGCTTGATCTCTGGATCGGGGCTCGAGCAGGCGAACACGATCGGCTTGGGTGCCATGGCCAGCAGCGCCTCCGGCGTCAGTAGGTTGGCCCAGGACAGCCCGACGAACACATAGGCGTCCTGCATGGCGTCCAGCAGCATGCGGGCGCCCCCATCGTTGGCGAACTCAGTATTCCCGCGGCGGTCACGATTGCGGTGCCATGCTGGTCGTCATGGAACACCGGGATGTGGCATTGCTCGATCAGCACCTGCTCGATCTCGAAGCATTCGGGTGCCTTGATGTCTTTCAGGTTGATCCCGCCGAAGGTGTCGGCGATCCGCTCCACGGTATCGATACAGCTGAAGTTAGCAGCCCATGTCCCGCCAAAGCATGGGGAAGAAAGCCAAAGCTGATGCGGCGCGAATGACACGGAGCCTATTTGGGAGACGAGCGCCCTAGCCCCCTGGAGACAGAGGGCAACGGCGCCCTGAATCTGTTACAAAACATTTGCAACAGCGCAGGCCATTTGGGGTGCAACGGCCTCGCCAATCGAGAAACAGCGGGAGGTGCTGTAGTGACGCTGCGCGAAGGCGTCCAAAGGGCGCAACACTCAGCGAAACGACCCGCACTGTTAAATTACGAATGCCTTGGTTGTCCCCACTGTCCCCATTGCTCCACCACACTGATCTCCTCCCCCCCGGCCCGATTGATGGCGAATCCGGCCGGGAGCGTTCGGGCTACCCGAGCTGATCGATCATCACCGAGTTCGTGTAGATCAGGCTGCCGTCGCTTTCGCGGTGTCCTACCAGGTGGAACTGGCCACGATCGTCGCCCTTGCTCAGGTAGACGCGGAACTGTAGGTCGGAAAGCGAGCCGCATTCCACAGGCGTAATCAACTCCATGGTCGTCATGTCGGCGTCGAACATCATGTCCGGCTCATGGGTTTTCTGCAGGTGCTCTTCGGCTTCTTCCAGCCGCAGGTGGTCGGCGTCATTGACGTGGAAATGAAGGTCGCCCATGGCAATGGACTTCTCTGCGCCCTGGGGTTTGTACCAGCTCTTGATGGTCAAGGTATTCATCTGGCTGCCTCCTGACCCCGAACTTTGCCGGGGCTCATGTTCACTCACCATTTTAGACAAGGCGTGCATCAGGAATGCGGCAACTGTCGGCCTGGCGGCGCTCTTTTCCGAGGGTAATAAAGGCCGGTGCTATAATTTTTCAGGGAAAGAACCATGAAGTTTTATTCATGTTTCGCAGATAACCACCGGGAATAAAGGACGGTTTCCAGGAGAACGCTAACAAGTTCGAGCCAGAGTCCGGAGGCCCGTCATGAATCGGCACTACTACATCAGCAACAACCTCGATGACCTGGAAACCGTTGAGACCGAACTTGAGGCCAACGGAATCAATACCGAGCAGATTCATGTGCTCAGCGACCGGGATGCTGATGTGGAACAGCATCACCACCTCCATGACGTGAATTCCTTCATGAAGCAGGACGTCGTCCACTCCGGTGAAATCGGCGCGGTCATAGGCGTGCCGCTGGCCGCCCTGGTGCTCCTGGGGGCTTGGCTGGCGGGCTGGACGGACACTCCGGCAGGCTGGGTGCCATTCGTTTTCCTGGCCATCGTGATCCTGGGCTTTTGCATCTGGGAAGGCGGATTCTTTGGAATCCAGGTACCCAATGCCCACTTCCGCAACCTCAAGGACAAGATCAAGGACGGCGAACACATCTTTTTCGTTGATGTCGAGCCTGACCAGGAATCCGCACTCGATCGGGTGATTACCCATCATCCGCAGCTGAGACTTGCCGGAACAGGCTCGGCCTCACCCCACTGGATAGTTTCCTGGCTGCATCGCTGGCATCAGTTCAAGCGGACCATCTAGTGACGACAACTGTTGGGACTTATTGCCCGAGGAATATTCCTCTTGTGAGGAATACATAATCCGACTCGGCCGCCATAAGTCCCACCAGTACCAGCAGACATAACGGCGGCACCAATATGGCGTAGACCAGCGCCAGGCGTTCCCATGCCATGTGCATGAAGATCGAAACGATGAGCCCGGCCTTCAACAGCATCAGGATGACGATCAAGGACCAGCGGAAAAGTCCCACGAAGTGGAAGTAGTCGACCAGATAGGACAGGGTGCTGAGGATGAACAGCAGTCCCCATATCTTCAGGTACAGGCTGATCGGGTGTTGTTGTCCTTGGGTGTGGGCCATGTGCATCACTCCCCTGCTCTACCACAGATAGAAAAACGCGAAGATGAATACCCAGACCAGGTCCACGAAGTGCCAGTAAAGCCCGGCGATTTCGACGATCTGGTAGTTCCCGCGCTTCTCGTAATCTCCACGCAGCACCTTGAAGGCCACCGTGCTGAGATAGATCACGCCCACGGACACGTGCAGCCCGTGGAAGCCTGTGATCATGAAGAAGCACGCCCCGAACTGCGGCGCCCCCATGGGATTGCCCCAGGGGCGCACGCCCTCGGCAATCAGCTTGCTCCATTCGAACGCCTGCATGCTGACGAAGGTGGCGCCGAAGGCCGCCGTAGCCAGCATCAGTGCGGCACTGCGGGCGCGGTCACGGCGGTAGCCATAGTTCACGGCCATGGCCATGGTGCCGCTGCTGCTGATGAGCACGAACGTCATGATCGCGATCAGGATCAGCGGAATGTGCGCGCCGCCGATGTTCAGGGCGAATACTTCGCTGGGATTCGGCCAGGTGGCGGTGGTGCTGATACGTACCGACATGTAGCCGGTGAGGAAGCAGGTAAAGATGAAGGTGTCGCTGAGCAGGAAGATCCACATCATCGCCTTGCCCCAAGGCACCTGCTTGAAGGCGTCGCGGTCCGAGGACCAGTCCTGCGCGATGGATCTCCAGGCGGATGGGTTGCCGGCCGGTGTCTCCCTGGTTGTCATGGCCATGGCGTCACCTCAGCCCGCAGAAGGCCGCGATGGCCTGGTAGGTTTCCGGCGTGCTGGTGAGCAGCGCGAAGAGCACCAGCCACAGGCCGAGCAGGTAGTGCCAGTAGATGGCACAGAGCTCCATGCCGGACTTGAGTCGTGCCTCCGGGCCGTGGCGTAGCAACCGCAGCCCCACCCTCCCCCACGCCACCAGCCCGCCGGTCAGGTGCAGGCCATGCAGACCGGTAAGCAGGAAGAAGAAGCTGTTGGCCGGGTTGCCCGCCACCAGGTAGCCCCAGTCGACGAATTGCTGCCAGACCCACAACTGCCCACCGAGGAAGGCCAGGGCGAACGCGCCGCCCAGCACAAAGGCCAGGGACGCCGTATCCCGTTGGCCGCGCCCTATCGCCACTTTCGCCCATTGCAGGCAGACGCTGCCGAGGGCCAGCAGCGTGGTGTTCACCCAGAGCATCCAGGGATGGGCCAGGGGTGCCAGCGGATCGGTCAGGGGCCGCCAGTCCGACACCTGGGAGCGCACGACGAAAGCCAGCAGGAAGAGCATGAAGAGCGAGGTCACCACCCCCAGGAACACACTCAGACCCACCTTGGCTGCCCGGCTCCGGTCATGGATCGGAGCTTCGGGTCCGGCCGAGTCGCCCCGGCTCCAGCCGCCCGGTTCGGCGCCACCGATGCTCTTCCAGAATTGCGTGCTCATGGCCGTTTCTCCGCCGTGGCCGCCTGGCTGCCCGCTTCGCGCATGCGTTCCAGCTCTTCCTCGGAGACAGTCTGCGGCACGAAGTCCTGCTGGACGCCCGGCACGCTGTAGTCATAGGCCCAGCGATGCACGACCGGCAGTTCCTCCCGCCAGTTGCCGTGCACGGGCGGCGTGTCCGGTGTCTGCCATTCGAGGCTAGTGGCCTTCCACGGGTTGCTGCCAGCCGGCCGCCCCTTGAAGGTGCTCCAGGCCAGGTTGAACAGGAAGAGCAACTGGGAGGCGCCCACGATCAGCGCCGCCACGGTGATGAAGGCATTCAGGTCCTGGGCCGAGTGTGGGATGAACTGGTAGTCGGGATAGGCGTAATAACGCCGCGGCATGCCGAGGAACCCCAGGTAGTGCATGGGGAAGTAGATGGCGTAGGTGCCGAGGAAGGTGATCCAGAAATGCAGCTTGCCGAGGTGGTCGTTCAACATCCGCCCGGTGATCTTCGGGAACCAGTGGTAGATGGAGCCGAACACCACGAGGATCGGCGCCACGCCCATCACCATGTGGAAGTGCGCCACCACGAAATAGGTGTCCGACAGCGGGATATCGACGATCACGTTGCCAAGGAACAGCCCGGTCAGCCCGCCGACCAGGAAGGTGACGATGAAGGCCAGGGCGAACAGCATCGGCACCGTCAGGTGGATATCGCCATGCCAGAGGGTCAGGGTCCAGTTGTAGACCTTCAGCGCCGTGGGCACGGCGATCACCAGGGTGGTGACGGCGAAGAAGAAGCCGAAGTACGGGTTCATCCCGCTCACGTACATGTGGTGGGCCCACACCACGAAGCTCAGTACGCCGATCGCGATAATGGCCCAGACCATCATCCGGTAGCCGAAGATGTTCTTGCGCGCGTGGGTGCTGATCAGGTCCGACACCAGCCCGAAGGCCGGCAGCGCGACGATGTACACCTCCGGGTGGCCGAAGAACCAGAACAAGTGCTGAAAGAGGATCGGGCTCCCGCCCTGATGGTTAAGCGGCTGCCCCATGGAGACGACCGCCGGCATGAAGAAGCTGGTGCCCAGCAGGCGGTCGAACAGCATCATCACCGCACTGACGAACAGCGCCGGGAAGGCCAGCAGCGCGAGGATCGAGGCCATGAAAATGCCCCAGACCGAGAGCGGCATGCGGAACAGCGTCATGCCGTGGGTCCGCGACTGCAGCACGGTGGTCACGTAGTTCAGGCCGCCCATGGTGGCCGCGACGATGAAGATCGCCAGGGACACCAGCATCAACACGATGCCCCATTCCGTGCCCGGCGTGCCCTGGGTGATGGCCTGTGGCGGATAGAGCGTCCAGCCGGCCCCCGTCGGGCCTCCCGGCACGAAGAAACCCGCCAGCAGCACCAGCACCGAGAGCAGGTAGAACCAGTAGCTCAGCATGTTCACGTAGGGGAAGACCATGTCCCGCGCGCCCACCATCAGCGGGATCAGGTAGTTGCCGAAGCCGCCGAGGAAAAGCGCCGTCAGCAGGTAGATCACCATGATCATTCCGTGCATGGTCACGGCCTGGTAGTACGTGCTGGGGTCCATGAATTCCAGGCTGCCGGGGAAGCCGATCTGCATGCGCATCAAACCGGACAGCACCAGGGCGATCAGGCCGACGAAGATCGCGGTCAGGGAATACTGGATCGCAATGACCTTGTGGTCCTGGCTCCAGATGTAGCGGGTCAGGAAGCTCTTTGGCTCGTGCAGCACATGGTCTTCGGTCTGCTCGACTTGGGCCATCGGAAACCCTCCGTACGGTCGGAGTCCCTCCGGATTTACGGCGCCTGTTCCTGCTTCGTGGCGTCGGGATTCGCCTTGGACTTGATGAACGCGATCAGCGCCTCCAGCTCTTGCGGGGTCGGGGTGAAGGCCGGCATTGCCGGCGGGAAACCCTTGACCACCGCGGCTGCGGGCGTGAGGACGGAGTCCCTGAGGTAGGCATCATCCACTTTGACCTGGCTGCCGTCCGCCATGGTCTCGGTCCTGCCGTACAGCCCCTGCCAGCTGGGCCCCACGCCCTTGCTGCCATCGACGCTGTGGCAGGCCAGGCAACCCAGGGATTGCGCCAGTCTCTGCCCTTGCGCCACTGCATTACCGCCCTCGCCCGCCGCTCCTGCGGCGCCTTGTTCCTGCTGGCCGGCGGCGCTGAGCGACTGGATGAAGGCCACCAGGGCGGCCAGCTCATCCTGGTTGAAAGTATAGGGCACCATCACCGGCGGATAGCCCAGTACCAGACGGGCCCTGGGGTCGAGGATGGACTCTTTCAGGTAGGCCTCGTCGACTTTGACGCCGCTGCCATCCGCGAGTTTCTCCTCGCGTCCGTAAAGGTCCTTCCAACCCGGTCCCAGGCTGGTGGTGCCGTCCTGACTGTGACAGGCGTGACAACCGTAGGTCTCCGCCAGTTGGCGGCCCTTTTCGATCAGGCCGCTCGGGCTCGCCTTGTTGGCGGCCGCAAGGGTCTGGGCGAAGGTGGGCTGCGCGGCCAGCCACTGCTGGAATTCCTCGGGCGATTCGACCACCAGCATTCCGCGCATATTGAAGTGCCCTACCCCGCAGAACTCCGCGCAGAGAATCTCGTACTGGCCGGGCACCGTCGGGGTGAACCAGAAGTGCGACACCATGCCCGGCACCATGTCCATCTTTCCGCGGATCTGCGGGATATAGAAGTCGTGCAGCACGTCCTTGGAACGCAGCAGCACCTTGACCGGCTTATCCAGCGGCAGGCGCACCTCGTTGTTGCGGATCAGCACGTCGTCCTGGCCCGCCGGGTCGTCAGGGTCCAGTCCCAGCGGATTTTCCGCACTGATCCACTTCACATCGGAGCGGCCCAACTGCCCGTCCTGGCCGGGGAAGCGGAAGGCCCACTGCCATTGCTGCGCAACCACTTCCATCTGTGCGGCATCCGGGGGCACGCGGACGAAATCGTTGTAGACCACCAGCCCCGGAGCCAGCATGCCGATGATCCCAAGGGACGTGGCCACAATCAGCCAAAACTCCAGCTTGCGGTTTTCCGGTTGGTAGGCGGCCCGGGAACCTTCGCGATGACGGAAGCGGATGATCGCCACCACCATGAAACCGACGATGGCGATGAAGAAGATGCCGGTGATGACCAGGGTGATGAGCAGCGTGGTGTCGATGGAGCCCCAGTTGGACGCAGGCGGGGTCAGGTGCCAGGGCGCCAGGAGGTGAAACAGCACAGACGCGACAACGATAATGATCAGGATGATTGCTATCGCCATGTTCCCGTCGTCCGGTTCCAGATGCTCGTGCGCTGGTGAAGCGTGCGACGGTCATCAAGCAGTGCAACCCACCCCCGTTCCGGCCTCCGCGACTGGCGGAAGCGCGCCTTTCATCCCCGCATGACAAGGCTCGTGGGAAGTATAGTCGCGGGCTTTTCAGGTATTGGCCGGAAATGGGCAAGGTCATAGACAGTTGGAATCGGGCCATTGGCCGAGCTGATCAAGATGACCGTTCATACCTTCTCCCGGAAAAAGGCTTGATGGTGGAGAACGGTCGTTCTACCATCGCCGACATGGACAGCAAATCAACTTCCGATGTCAGAGAAAGACTTCTCGAAACCGCTGAAGACCTGATCTACAGAAACGGTATCAATGCCACGGGCATGGATCTTCTGGTCAAGACTTCCGGCGTCGCGAGAAAGACTATCTATAAATACTTCGGAACCAAGGACGAGCTGGTGGCCGCGGTACTGAAGCAGCGTGACGAGCGCTGGATGAGCTGGTTCAGGGCCGAAGTGGAGAAGGCCCAAACCCCTGCGGCGAAGCTGCTGGACCTCTTCAGCGTGCTCAAGGGCTGGTTCCTTTCCCCGGGCTTCCGAGGCTGTGCCTTTATCAATACCGCAGGTGAAACGGGCGATCCCGCCGATCCTGTCCGCCAGGTTGCCAAGGAGCACAAGGAGAAGCTGCTCAGCTTCGTTCGCGAGATTTGCCAGGAATATGGCGCCGCTGATCCGGATGCCCTGGCCAGGCAGCTGTTAGTCCTGATCGACGGTGCCATTACTGTTGCCCATGTGCTTGGTGATTCCAGCTCGGCAGATAGTGCGCAAGCAATAGCGCGCAATCTTCTGGGCGAATAGGAACGGCATCGAGCGGGCAACTTCAAACTTTGAGCCTCTACCCGTATTGGAGACTGGTCATGTCCTCTAACGCTGAAGTTCGTCCGCCGCTTCCCCCGTTCACCCGCGAAACCGCCATTCTGAAAGTTCGCCTGGCCGAAGATGGCTGGAACAGCCGTGACCCGGAGAAGGTATCCCTGGCCTACACCCTGGATACCAAGTGGCGGAACCGCTCTGAATTCCCTTCCAACCGCGCCGAAGCCAAGGCCTTCCTCACCCGCAAGTGGGCCAAGGAACTCGATTACCGCCTGATCAAGGAACTCTGGGCCTATGACGGGAACCGCATCGCCGTGCGCTACGCCTACGAGTGGCACGACGACTCCGGCAACTGGTTCCGCTCCTATGGCAATGAGAACTGGGAGTTCGACGAGAACGGCCTGATGGCCAATCGTTACGCCTCCATCAACGACTTGCCGATCAAAGAGTCTGAGCGCAAGTTCCGCTGGCCCCTGGGCCGCCGCCCGGACGACCACCCGGGGCTGTCCGAACTGGGCCTCTGACCCGAACCAGGACAGGGACGTCCAGTCCGCTCCCCGACATTTCCCCTCCGACGTGGCGCCGCGCCTTTTTTCATCGACCCTGTCTATGTGCGGTCCATGCTGGAGGGCTCTTTTCGGCCGCGCCGATAGATGGAGCTGATCACCCAGTCATCACTAGCGATTGGACGTAATGCCTGGCACCGCCTTAGCTTTCGCCTCACGAACTCCTTCGTGCCGGGAAACTCGATGATCGTCCGCCCCAAGCCAACCCTGCTCAACATCCTCACCACGCTCAAGGGTTCCATCGCGCGCCACATTGCCCTGCGCACAGTGATGGTCACCTTGTTGGCCTGCCTGATCGTCGTCGTCGAGAACCTGCATCCCGACTGGTTCACCAAGGTCAACGCCATGCCCTTCACGCTGCTCGGGCTGTCGCTGTCGATCTTCCTGAGCTTTCGCAACAACGCCTGTTATGACCGTTGGTGGGAAGGTCGCAAGGCCTGGGGCCAGATCATCATCGAAGTCAGATCCTTCATCCGGCAGAGCGTGGCCATTTGCGATGAGCCCCAGCGCGAGGCGGTGCTGCGCGAATTGTGCGGATTCGTCCATGCACTCAATGCCCGCCTGCGTGAAGAAGATGAACAGAAGGCGGCACAGCCCTGGCTCGCCAACCCGCCAGACACCTACGGCCTCACCCTGAGCGACGGCATCCTGCGGCACATCGGTTACCAGTGCGCCCGGCTGGCCGACCGGGGCGAGATCAACGAATGGCGTCATACGCTTCTGGAGACGCGTCTGACCGGTCTCAGCGCGGCACAGGCCACGTGCGAGCGGATCAAGGGCACGCCACTGCCCTTCCCCTACACCCTCCTGCTGCACCGCACCAGCTACATCTTCTGTGTGGCCCTGCCCTTCGCCATGGCCGAGCCCTTGGGCTGGTTGGCGCCGATCATCACCACCATCGTCGCGTACACCTTCTTCGGCCTGGATGCCATCGGCGACCAGTTGGAAGACCCATTCGGCCGCGACGAGAACGACCTGGCGACCGACGCCATGGTGCGCAATCTGGAGCGGGAAATACTCGATGCCCTCGGCCAGCGCGACCTGCCGCCGGCCTTGAAACCGGTGGACTACGTCCTGAGCTGATGCCGCTCAGGGTGCGGCGTAGGGCTCGATGAACCGGCAGCCGAGCAGGTCGTCCAGTCGCTTGCCGTCGCTCAGGCGACGGAACAGGCCCGGCGTCATCCAGGGGGCGTGGCCGTCGACATTGGGCGCGCCCCGGCCCGCTTCCAGATCCGGGATAAACAGTGTCCGGGTCTCGAACGATATTCGTGTAAGGCCACTGGTATTGCCCACCCCGGCATGGGCATGAGCGCCGGAAAAGGCGATCACTTCGCCGGGCTCGATCAACACCGGCACGCCTTGCTCTCCCGGCTCGCCGAGCAGATGGGGAATGGCCTCGTCCGCATTCACCGAATTGCGTCCATCGCGGTGGGAGCGCCGAAGGATGGCCTGCATGTCGAAGTCCGCGCTGGTGTTGGGCAGGGTCTTGCTCCACAGGCCAGGGTAGATCGCAAAGGTGCGCTCCTCCGTGATCGGGTAGATCGGTGCCCACCAGTTGGTCTGTGCGTAGAGATTCGAGCCCCAGGTGTCCCGGTGAAAGGCGATGGTGGCGGTCGTCCGGGATCGCGGAGCCAGCTGGGCCACTTGCTGGTGGGGTTGGAAGCGCAGGTGCAGCCGATCGCAGGCGATCCGTTCAGCGTTGAAGCCCAGCTCCTCCATCAGGCCCTGCCACAGATTGCGTACCTCGGGCGACGCCGCGAACGCCCGCTGGCATTGTTCGAAGCAACGGGTCTGTTCGACGTGGGAGAGGTACTGGTGGATTTTTTCCGGTCGGTACGGATGTAGCTGCACTTCCAGCCACTCACGGGTGAAGGCCACCCACTTGGCCATGGCCGGTGAGTGGCCGAAGCGCAGGATGTCTCCGGCATAGATGCGCGATTGGAAGCTGTGCGGGTCGAACGGCGTGGCGAGCGTGCTGTACATGGGACTCGATCCTGAGGCGGCAGCGCCTTGACTCTAGACACCGTTCACGCCTGGAAACAGCGGCAGAAGCACGCGCAAAAAACAGATCAGGCGGCCCCTGAAGGCTGGCGTGGGAACCTTTCCACGCCGGCGGAGATTTACGAAGCGGATCGAGGAAGCGCGCTCACCCCTTCATGGGCGCGTTTGGATTATTCAACGCATAGAGGTAGCAATCCGCCAGGCTGTGATCGGCTACCGGGCTGGAATAGCTGGCCGTGAAGGTGATGGCCACGCCCAGGTGCTGATAGGTCCGCTTGTCCATCACGCCTGGCGGTACATCGGGCACCAGGTCGCTGTCATTGACCACGCGATAGGTGGGGATACCCAGGCCGTTGTAATGGGCGGCGAATGCCGGATCGCCCAGACGAGGGCTGGCAAAGGTGTAGTGCTGCAGCGGCTGATCCGGCCAGCGTTCAAGCAAATCCAGCACCGCCAGGCTCGAGAGCGCGCACCCCAGGCTGTGGCCGCACGACCAGAGGGCTCCCGAAGGCTGGAGGCTGTCCACGACCTGCAACGCCTGGTCCCGCAGGGAGGTATAGAGCCGGAGGAAGCCCTTGTGCACCTGGCCGGCGCCGCACTGCCAGGGATAGTCGACCTGATCGGCCTCCAGATCGTCCACCCAGTCCTGGGGTGATTCCGTACCGCGGAACACCAGGTAGACCGCGCCATCCGGAGCCCGCGCGGCGAAGCCGAAGGGTTCGGATTCGTTGAGGAAATACAGCTCGCTGAGAATGCTCCAGATCGGAACCGAGAACGCCCAGCCGGTGAGGCTCGGTGCCTGCCAATGGAAATCGGCGGGTTTGCGCGGCTTGTCCTGCTGCAGCCATTGCTCGTACTGATCGTAGGCGGCCGCCACCAGGTCCGCGCACTGCAAGGCCTGGGGCAAGGAAAAGTCCGTGGGGAAGTACATGGGAAGACTGGGCATGGTGGCCTCCTTGCCGGCTGGAGTGGTGTGCCACTCTAGACCATGCCCGTCCGCAGTAAAGGTCAGTCCGCGAAATCGGTGGACATCGACAGGGGCTTCCACTGCTCCAGTTCGCCTTCCACCAGGCTGTGCTTGGCGGAGATACGTGCTACCGCATCGCTGCCCAGCGGCAGGCGCTGAGGCGGATTCGGCGCACTCACCAGTTCCATGATGGCCCCGGCCAGCTTGCTCGGATCGCCCGGCTGGGCATGGTTGGCACTGTGGGCGAAGCGGCGCATGGCGCCTACGGTTTCGTCGTAGTCCGGCAGCTCCAGGGCGGTCTTCACCAGGGACTGGTCATCGAGGAAGTCGGTGCGGAAGAAGCCCGGCTCGACCACGGTGACCTTGATACCCAGCGGCGCCAGTTCCTGATGCAGCGCTTCGCTGATGCCTTCCACCGCGAATTTGGTGGAACCGTACACGCCCCAGCCGTGATAGGACTGGTAGCCGCCCAGGGAGGAAATGTTGATCACGTGGCCGGCACGCTGGCGGCGCATGCGCGGCAGTACGGCGCGCGTGACATTGAGCAGGCCGAAGACATTGGTGGCGTAGATGCGCTCCACCTCGGCGGCGCTGGTTTCTTCCACCGCGCCGAGGATGCCGTAGCCGGCGTTGTTCACCAGCACATCGATACGGCCGAAGCGACCGACGCCCGCCTCCACCGCCTCGTGGGCCTCACTTTCGCGGGTCACGTCCAGGCGAACCGCCAGCAGGTTGGGATGGTCGCCCAGGCGAGCGATGACCTCCTCCGGCTTGCGGGCGGTGGCGATGACGGCATCGCCGGCCTCCAGGGCCTTTGCTGCGATGAGTGCGCCGAAACCACGGGAAGCTCCAGTAATGAACCAGGTACGCATAGCAACTCCTCCTGTGTGGGAACCCGCACCGCGCGGGTTATCTGGTGAGTTGACATCACTCTAAGGCTCGATTACTCCTGCGATAATCCCAATAAAATCGCATGAGCTTTTGAATGGAGTTCATCAATGAAGCCGGTATCCGCCGCTGACCTCGACGTCTTCCTCAGCATCGCCGCCCACCTGAGTTTCAGCCGTGCAGCCGTGGAGCTGGGCCTCTCCCCGTCGGCCCTGAGCCATGCCCTGCGCGCGCTGGAAGAACGCCTGGGGGTGCGCCTGTTCAACCGCACCACCCGCAGCGTGGCCCTGACCGAAGCCGGCGAGCGCCTTTACGCACGCATCCGGCCGGCCTTCCGTGACATCGACGACGCCCTGGAAGACCTCAACCAGTTCCGCGATACCCCTTCCGGCACCTTGCGCATCAGTGCTGGCCGCGCAGCGGTTCAACTGGTGCTGCTGCCGCTGGCCAGCCGCTTTCTTGCGGCCTACCCGGACGTGCGGCTGGAGATTTCTGCCGAGGACGCGTTGGTGGATGTGGTATCCGCCGGCTTCGATGCGGGCGTGCGTTTCGGCGAGCGGCTGGAGGCTGACATGGTGTCTCTGCCCATCGGCCCCTACATGCGCTCGGTCGTGGTGGCGGCGCCGGCGTTCTTCGAGCGTCATCCTGTGCCGCAGAATCCACATGACCTCCACGGCCTGCCCTGCATCCGCCACCGCTTTCCCAGCGGCAACCTGTACCACTGGGAGTTCGAGCGGGAAGGCAAACGGCTGGAGATCGAAGTGGACGGCCCCCTCACCCTCGGCGATGTGGCGCTGATGGTGGAGCCGGCCCTGCACGGAACCGGCCTGGCCTACGTGTTCGAGGAAATGGTCGCCGCCCACCTGGCCGAGGGCCGGTTGGTCCAGGTGCTGGAAGACTGGTGCCCCTACTACCCCGGCCTGCACCTCTACTACCCGAGCCGCCGCCAGGTGCCGGCGGCGATGAAGGCCTTCATCGAGTTCGCCCGGTCGGCGCGACAGGAGAAGTGACCGCGAAGCCGGCGCGAATCTTTCGGTGCGCAAGGCGCACCCTACGACACGGCGCCGGGACTCTGACACATTCGCGGTTTTGGACGGTCACTGCTCCAGCTTCAGCAGCGGCTCCTCGCCCTTGCGCACCGTATAGGTCGCCAACTCGGACGCTGGTTCGTTGCCGATGTTCTTCGCCACATGGGGAACCCCGTCGGGAATGAACAGCGACTCGCCGGCCTTGAGGATGACCGGTTCGCGGCCCGCCAACTGGTACTCGAAGGTCCCGCTGATCACATAGGCCACTTCCTCCCCCGGATGGGAGTGCCGGGGCGATGCGACGCCCGGATCGATATCGACGCGGGCCTGAATGACTTCATGCCCATGGACACGGATGTCCTGTTTGACCAGGTCGGTACGGTGGATGCCGTTCTTCCAGCTGGCGTTCGCCTGTGCAGCTTCTCCGGCCTGGGCCAGGCCCGAGAATGCGGCGATTGCCGCGGCGGTTGCGAAAAGATGGATGCAGCGCATGGTCTTGCCCCTTCGGCTGGATTGCTTTGGAGGCCTCACCCTATTCGGTGCAGGTTCCGGCGATGTGTCGGCAGCGCAGCGTTTTGAAAGCCTGTATGTGCGTGAGTGGCCCGAATACACAGGGATACAACCAGAGCCGCTCCGTGAGCCGGCCTCTACCCGCCGGTTCCAGCACCGTCGTTCTGAGCTTTTTGCAATCCATTTCGAGGCTTCAACCGTCATTCGTCGCGCTATCCTGTTGCGCTCGCTCGTACAGGTCCGACCGTTCCGATGTCCGCACTCTCCACCCCGCAGAACCTCCCATCCGTCCTCGCCGGCCCCATGCTGCGCCGGCTCGAATCCCATCGACTGGTCCTTTGGCTGGTGGGGTCACGCAAGCTGACGCCAGTGCTGCGACTGATGGTGGGTGGAGAAAGTACCGAGCATCGGTTGGACGACGAGGCCTGCCGTGTGATTCCGATGGGGCGACACGCCTTCGTGCACCTGATCGACCTGCGCCTGGAGTCCCCGTTGCCGCTGGATCAGCAGGTCGACTATGACCTGCTGATCGACGGCGAAGGCATCAGCCAATGGGCGCCGCACCTGATCCACGAGCATGCCGCGCAGCCGAGCTTCGTGCTGCGTTCGCGCATCGACCAACTGCTCCACGGTTCCTGCCGCAAGCCCCACTGCCCGGCGCACGACGGCTTGCTCTGCGCCGACCGTCTGCTGGCGGCGGGGCCAGCCCCCGAGCAGCGCCCTGCCTTGCTGATGCTGAGTGGCGACCAGGTCTACGTCGACGACGTCGCCGGCCCCATGCTGCGAGCCATCCACGTGCTGATCGCCCGACTTGGCCTATTCGACGAACGCCTCGAAGGTGCGGTGGTGAGTGACAGCGCAGCGCTCTACGGACACCCTGCGAGTTACTACCACCGCGCTGACCTGCTACCAGCGCTGGAAAGCAATGAAACCCTCCGCGAGCGCTTCTTCCGTGGAGCCCGCAAGCCCATCTTCACCAGCAGCAATGCCGACAACCACCTGGTGACCCTGGCGGAAGTGCTGGCCATGTACCTGCTGGTCTGGTCGCCGGTGCCCTGGACACTGATCCAGCTGCAAATGCCGGCCTTGGGGCCGGCAGAAGCGGCGCGATACCGTCTGGAGGCCGCGCACCTGGAAGGATTTTGCGCGGGCCTTCCCGGCGTTGCGCGGGTGTTCGCTCACCTGCCGACGCTGATGATCTTCGATGACCACGACATCACCGACGACTGGAACCTCTCAGCCCAGTGGGAGCTGACCGCCTACGGTCATCCCTTCTCCAAGCGCATCATCGGTAACGCGCTGGTGGCCTACATGCTCTGCCAGGGCTGGGGTAACGACCCGGACGCCTTCGTCGAACCGCTGGAACGGATGGAAGCCCTGAGCGCCACAGCCGCCGCCGACAACCACCTGGCCAGCCCGGTGCTGGACGGGCTGATTGACCGCCTGCTGGGCTTCAACCGCTGGCAATACGTTCTGCCCACCACCCCGGCGCTGGTGGTGCTGGATACCCGCACTCGCCGCTGGCGCAGCGAAATCAACCTGAAGCGCCCGTCCGGCCTGCTGGACTGGGAGGCGCTGAGCGAACTGCAGCAGGAGCTGCTGGACCATCCCTCGGCCATCGTCGTATCCCCGGCGCCGATATTTGGGGTAAAGCTGATCGAGACGGTGCAGCGGGCCTTCAGCTGGCTCGGTTACCCGCTGCTGGTGGACGCGGAAAACTGGATGGCCCATCGCGGGTCCGCCCAGGTGATCCTCAATATCTTTCGCCACTCGCGCACCCCGGGCGACTACGTGATCCTCTCCGGCGACGTGCACTACTCCTTCGTCTACGAAGTGACGATCCGCCACCGGCAGCGGGGGCCGAAGATCTGGCAGATCACCAGCAGCGGCGTGAAGAACGAGTTCCCCCGGCGCCTGCTGGATGTGTTCGACCGCCTCAACCGCTGGCTCTACTCGCCCCGTTCTCCCCTGAATTGGCTGACCCGGCGCCGCCCCATGAAGGTGGCGCCGCGCACGCCGGAACACAGCAAGGCCGGGGAGCGGCTGTGGAACTCGGCGGGGCTCGGACAGGTGTTCTTCGACCCGCAGGGCCGGCCGACGCGCATCTTCCAGCTGAATGCAGACGGCTCGGCGCCCACCGAATTCCTTGAAGACCGCGACGATGTGACCGCTGAACATCCGGTGCCTCGGCAGGTATGATTCGCGCTCCTGACTTCTCCAGGTCCAAGCCATGAGTACGATTCCTCCCTTCGGAACCGGCGATGCCTCCTACCAGGCCGCCGGCGGCATCGACGGCCTGCGCCGCCTGGTGGACGACTTCTACCGGCTGATGGACGAACTGCCCGAAGCCGCCGACCTGCGCCGCCTCCACCCGGAAAGCCTGGAGCAGTCCCGCGACAAGCTCGCCTGCTTCCTCAGCGGCTGGCTGGGCGGGCCCAAGCTGTTCAGCGAGAAGTACGGTTCCATATCCATCCCCTCCTTCCACGCCCAGTGGCCCATCGGCGAAGCCCTCAGCGGCGCCTGGCTGGGCTGTATGGAGCGCGCCATCGCCCTGCAACCCTTCTCACCCGAGTTCGCCGAATACCTGCTGGCCCAGCTGCGCGTACCCGCCCACCGCGTGGTGCAGGCGAGCCAGGCGCGGCATGGTTAGTCGGTCGGAAGGCTTGTTGTAGGGGCGAATTCATTTGCGATTCGGACCCTGGGTCCGCCGGGATAACCCGGCCGCTTCGCAGCCTTTCGCGAATGAATTCGCTCCTACAAGACTTTGCAAATCCACCTTTTGACGACTGCACGGTCACGCCCATATAGTAAGCAATGCTTATTATATGGAGCGCTTAATATGCCTGCCCTCGAAGACAGCCTCGGTTTCGTCCTGGCCGATGTCTCACGCCTGATGCGCCGGGCTTTTGAACGGAATCTATCGGGCAGCCCGCTGACCCTCAGCCAGGCGCGCGCCCTTGCCCACGTGGCGCGGAGCGAGGGGTGCCGACAGGTCGAACTGGCCGAGCAGCTGGAGATCAAACCCATCACCCTGGCCCGTTTGCTGGATCAGTTGGAGGAGGCCGAGCTGGTGGAGCGGCGCCCTGATCCGGAAGACCGCCGTGCCTATCGGCTCCATCTCCGCGAGCAGGCCAATCAGGCCCTGATCGACATCCGCGCCGCGGGTGTCGCGCTCCATGCCGAAGCCCTGGAGGGCATCAGCGAGTCGGAGATCGCCGCCCTCACCAGCGCCCTGCGCAAGATGCGCGCAAACCTGTCCGCCCGTTGAGCCATCGAGTAACGCTGCCATGAACACCCATACGGTCATCGCCCCGGAGCAGGAAGCCCCGATCGCCACCCCACCGCGCCGCAAGCGCCTGCTGCTGATGGGCGCTGTCCCGCTGCTGGCTACGGTGCTCGGCTTGGCCGTCTACCTGCATGGCGGTCGTTATGTTGAAACCGATAACGCCTACGCCAAGGCCGACAAGGTGCCAGTGAGCGCCGATGTGTCGGGCACCATCACCGAAGTGCTGGCCCACGAAAACGACCAGGTCGCCGCCGGCCAGTTGCTGTTCCGCATCGACCCCGCCAGTTTCCGTATCGCCGTTGCCAAGGCCGAAGCCCGACTGGCCCAGGTGCGCACCGATCTTGCCGCACTGAAGGCCAGCTACCAGGAGAAATCCTCCGAACTGGCGCTGGCCCGAACGCGCGAATCCTTCGCCCGGAAGGACCTGGAGCGCCAGGCCAATCTGGCGCAAAAAGGCTATCTCTCCCCTTCCCGCCTGGACGAATCCCGCCAGGCCGCCCTGATAGCGTCCCAGGAGATCGATGCCCGCGAGCACGACCTGAACCGCATCGCCGAGAACCTGGGCGGCAGCCCGGAAATGCCCATCGAGCAGCACCCCAGCTACCTCACCGCCGAGGCTGAACTGGAACAGGCCCGACTCGACTTGCAGCGCGCCGACGTGCACGCCTCCCTGCCCGGAAGCGTCAGCAAGGTGCCCCAGCCCGGCCAGTACATCACTGCGGGCAACACCGCCATGACCCTGGTGGCGGACGGCAACCTCTGGGTCGAAGCCAACTTCCCGGAAAAGGACCTGACCTACGTGCGGCCCGGCCAGGCCGTCGACGTGCGATTCGATACCTACCCCGATCGCACCTGGCGCGGCGAGGTGGAAAGCCTGAGCCCCGCCACTGGCTCGGAGTTCTCGGTGCTGCCGGCGCAGAACGCCACCGGCAACTGGGTGAAAGTGGCCCAGCGCGTGCCCGTGCGTATCCACCTGCTGCCCGCTCCGGACCTGCCGCGCCTGCGTGCCGGACTCAGCGCGGTGGTGGAAATCGACACCGGCCACCGCCGCAGCCTCGCCAGCCTGCTGCCCTGAGCCATGAACGCCTCCGTCGCCCGCGACTCCGCCTCGCATCGTGGCCTGATCACCCTGTCGGTGATGCTGGCCACCATCATCCAGGCGCTGGACACCACCATCGCCAACGTCGCCCTGCCCCACATGCAGGGCAGCATGGGCACCACCCAGGACCAGATCAGTTGGGTCCTGACCTCCTACATCGTCGCGGCCGCGATCTGCATGCCGCTGACCGGTTTCGTCGCCGCACGCTTCGGCCGCAAGCGGCTGTTCATGTGGTCCATCGTCGGCTTCACCGTCACCTCCATGCTCTGCGGTGCGGCCCAGAGCCTGGAGCAGATCGTGTTGTTCCGTCTGCTCCAGGGGGTGTTCGGGGCGAGCCTGGTGCCCTTGTCCCAGGCCGTGCTGCTGGACACCTACCCCACTGAACAGCACGGTTCGGCCATGGCGATCTGGGGCGTGGGCGTCATGGTCGGGCCCATCCTCGGCCCGAGCCTGGGCGGCTGGCTCACCGAGTATTACAACTGGCGCTGGGTGTTCTACATCAACCTGCCCTTCGGGCTTCTGGCCTGGTTCGGCCTGGCGGCCTTCCTCAAGGAAACCCCGATCGAGCGCGAGCGACGTTTCGACCTGCTGGGTTTCTCCCTGCTCGCCCTGGCCATCGGCGCCTTGCAGCTGATGCTGGACCGCGGCGAGTCCCAGGACTGGTTCCACAGCCGCGAGATTCTCGTCGAGGCGGCGCTCGCCGGCCTTGGCCTCTATCTGTTCGTCGTCCATGTGCTGACCAGCCGCCAGCCGTTCATCGAGCCGGCGATGTTCCGCGACCGCAACCTCAGTATCGGCCTGCTGTTCATCTTCATGGTCGGCATCATGCTGTACGCCACCATGACCCTGCTGCCGCCCTTCATGCAGAACCTGATGGGCTACCCGGTACTGGACGTGGGCAACCTGCTCGCCCCGCGCGGCGTTGGCACCATGGTGGCGATGATGCTGGTGGGGCGGCTGATCGTCCGCGTCGACCCGCGCTGGATGATCGGTACAGGCCTGCTGCTCACGGCGTTTGCCCTGTGGGAGATGACGCTCTTCACCGCCGAAGTGTCCGCCTTTGAAATCGCGCGCACCGGGGTGATTCAGGGCTTCGGCCTGGGGCTGATCTTCGTGCCGCTGTCCACCCTGACCTTCTCCACCCTGGCGCCGCGCTACCGCAACGACGGCACCGCGCTGTTCAGCCTGACGCGCAACGTCGGCAGCGGGATCGGCATCTCCGTGGTGATCAGCTACCTGGCCCAGCGCACCCAGATCAACCACGCCGTGTTCAGCGACTTCGTCACCCCCTTCAACCAGGCCCTGGTCCAGGCCACGGAAAACGGTGCCATCGACCTTTCCACCCCCGCCGGGCTGGTCGCCCTGAACGTCGAGGTGACGCGCCAGGCCGCGATCCTGGCCTACCTGCAGGATTTCCGCCTGATGATGTTCGTCACCCTCGCTTCCCTGCCCTTGCTGCTGCTCCTGCGCAAGCCGCCAAAGACTGCCGTGAAGCCGGACCCCCACGCCGCGATGGACTGAACCAAATGGACTGAGCTCTAGCCCGCCGGCTGACGCCGTAGCTGGTTGCGCCGCCAGGCGGCGGGTGGCGCGCCGAACTCCCGGCGAAAGGCCCGGCTGAAAGCGGCATCGGTCTGATAGCCGACGTCTTCGGCAATGCGCGCCAACGGCGCATTGCTGCGACACAGGAGATTGGCCGCCAGCAGCATCCGCCACTGGGTGAGGTACTGCATGGGCGAGCTGCCCACCAGTTGCTGGAAGCGCTCAGCGAGTACCGAGCGCGACGTGCCGGCGGTACGCGCCAGTTCCTCCAGGGTCCAGGCCTGGGCCGGACACCGGTGCAACGCATTCAGGGCCGCGCCGACGATCCGGTCCCCAAGCCCCGCCAGCCAACCCGTACGCCCTTCAGCCTGTTCATTCATGTAAAGCCGCAGCACCTCGATGAACAGCACCTCGGCCAGCTTGGCCAGCACCCCTTCGCCGCCTGGTCTGGGTGATTTCGCTTCGCTCAGCGCATAGCGCACCGACGCCTCCAGCCAGGGGCCGGCACTGGAGTCGCGCACGTTGACCCGCACGAGGGATGGCAGGCCGGCCAGGAGAATCTCCGCCAGCCGGGCATCGCAGGCCATGTAACCGCAGACCAGGCGGGTGATCGGCCCCCCGCCGCCGTAGGCCAATTGCCGTGGCCGGCGTGACAGGACCTGGTCCAGCCGCGCGCCGCTGGCGGGCGCCAGGCCGGGTTGGGAGGTCATGCGATGGGCGTCGCCCTGGGGAAACAGCACGACATCCCCCGCGACCAGGTGTACCGGGCACTCGCGACCGAGTTCGACGAAGCATTCCCCTTGGGTGATCAGGTGGAAGATCACCACGCGCTCGGCTCCGGGCTCCAGCAGGGAGGCCACTGAATCGGCGCGGGGCGACTGGTAGCACCAGGGCGCGCTGAACCGGGCATTGATGAAGATGGCGCCGACCAGGCGGACGACGCGCAGGGTTTCCGAGAGAGCGTCCATCAGCCTTCACCTCAGGCGGCAGTCCTGAAATTCTGGGCGCTCGGGCCTTTTTGCACCGCCTGGCCGGATAAATGGCCATTAACACGGACGATCGGACAAGCCTTGCCGACGCTCGGACAGGACGTCGCTTTGCCGTAGGCGGATAGTTTCCCTGCACGCCCCTTGCTGCCCAATCCACCCAAGGCGTGCCCGCTAGCCAACAACAACGAGGTCACCATGCCCAAGTTCCTCATTGAAAGAGAGATACCGGACGCTGGAAAACTCACGGAACGAGACCTCAAGGCCATTTCGCAGAAGTCCTGCCGAGTGCTCAGAAACATCGGACCAGAGGTGCAGTGGGTCCAGAGCTACGTCACCGACGACAAGCTGTACTGCGTGTACATCGCCGACAGCGAGGAGCTGGTCCGCGAACACGCCCGCCAGGGCGGTTTCCCGGCCACGCGTGTTTCCCGCATCAGCTCCACCATCGACCCGACCACCGCTGAATGAGCCCTCAAATGACCACCGCTATTGATCTCGATGCCCTGAAAAGCCGGCAGATGGCCTCCTGGGCCAGCGGCGACTACGCCGTGATCGGCACCACCCTGCAACTGGTCGGCGAATTGCTGGCCGAGGCCTGCGATATCCGCCACGGCGCCGCCGTGCTGGACGTTGCCGCCGGCAATGGCAACGCCACGCTTGCCGCCGCGCGGCGGGGTGGCCGGGTGACCTCCACCGACTACGTGCCTGCGCTGCTGGAACGGGGCCAGGAACGCGCCCGCGCCGAACGCCTGGAAGTGACCTTCCTGGCCGCCGACGCCGAGAACCTGCCCTTCCCGGACGCCTGCTTCGACGTGGTGCTGTCCACCTTCGGCGTGATGTTCACCCCCAACCAGGCCAGGGCCGCCGCCGAACTGGCGCGGGCCTGCCGTCCCGGTGGGCGCATCGGCCTGGCCAACTGGACCCCCGATGGCTTCATCGGCCAGGTGTTCAAGACCCTGGGTCGCCACCTGCCGCCGCCTCCCGGCGTACAGCCGCCGTCGCTCTGGGGTGTGGAAAGCCATCTGCGCGAACTGTTCGACGACAGCGCCCGGGAAATTTCCGTGGCGCGCCGCCTGTTTAATTTTCGCTATCAGTCGGCCGCCCACTTCATCGAGGTCTTTCGCACGTGGTACGGACCGGTCCACAAAGCCTTCGCCGCCCTCCCCCCTGACGGCGCCGAGGCCCTGGAGCGCGACCTGACCGAACTGCTGGAGCGCTACAACCGCGCCGGACCGGAGTCGCTGATCGTGCCGAGCGAGTACCTGGAGGTGGTGATCACCCGAAGCTGAGGTGAAGGTCGTACTGGCTCCTGTGGGGGCGAATTCATTCGCAAAGGGCGCGCAGCGTCCCCTGAGATTTCGAGGGTCAACCCGTCGGTCCGGTTAGCGAATGAATTCGCCCCCACAATTACGGTACGCATCCCACGAAGCGGGACTTAGAGCCAGGATCACTACCGCATGACACCTGACCCCAGGAGCGCATGGCGCACCCTACCAGCACCTTTGCTACGGCGTTCCCGTCCGATAACCGCACAGAACCCCTTGCGGCAAATTGACCAAATTAACTAACTGGTACATTTTCATCTCCATTCCCTCCCGGTCGCCCGACCGGGACAGTTCAACGATGGAGATTCGCTGTAATGACCCGCACCGTCCTGGTCCTCAACGGACCGAACCTCAACATGCTCGGCACCCGTGAGCCCGCCGCCTACGGCCACGAAACCCTCGCCGACATTTCCGCCCTGTGCAGCCGAACCGCAGCCGGGCTGGGCTTTGAGGTGGACTTCCGCCAAACCAACCATGAAGGCGAGCTGATCGACTGGATCCACCAGGCCCGAGGCCGGTGTGCCGGCATCCTGATCAATCCCGCCGCCTGGACCCACACTTCCGTGGCCATTCGTGACGCCCTGGTAGCCGCCGAGCTGCCGGTGATCGAGGTGCACCTGTCCAACGTGCACAAGCGCGAGGAATTCCGTCACCACTCCTTCGTGTCGGCCATCGCCGTCGGCGTGATCTGCGGTCTCGGCAGCCAGGGCTACAGCCTGGCTCTGCAGCACTTCGGCCAACTGTTCTCCAGGGGTTGAGCACCATGTCTCAGTACACTCAATCGATTCTCGCCGGCCTGATCGGCGCCGGCATCCAGGCCTCCCGCACCCCCGCCATGCACGAGCACGAGGGCGACGCCCAGGGCCTGCGCTACCTCTATCGCCTGATCGACCTGGACCAACTGAAACTGGACACCACCGCCCTCCCCGACCTGCTTCGCGGCGCTGAGCAGATGGGCTACACCGGCCTGAACATCACGTTCCCGTGCAAGCAGGCGATCATCCCGCTGCTGGACGAACTGTCTCCCGAAGCCGCCGGCATCGGCGCCGTGAACACCGTGGTGCTGAAGGATGGCAAACGCATCGGTCACAACACCGACTGCCTGGGCTTCGGCGAAGGTTTCCGCCGTGGCCTGCCCGATGTGCAGCGACGCCAGGTGGTGCAGATGGGGGCCGGCGGTGCCGGTTCGGCCGTGGCCCACGCGCTACTGGCTGAAGGCGTCGAGCGCCTGACTCTGTTCGAAGTGGATGCCGTTCGTGGCCAGGCCCTGGTGGACAACCTCAACCAGCATTTCGGCGCTGGTCGTGCCGCCCTGGGTACTGACCTGCGCAGCGCCATGGCCGAAGCCGACGGCCTGGTGAACACCACCCCCATCGGCATGGCCAAGCTGCCGGGCACCCCGGTGCCGGCGGAATTGCTGCGCCCTGAGCTGTGGGTGGCGGAGATCATCTATTTCCCGCTCGAAACCGAGTTGCTGCGCGACGCCCGCGCCATCGGCTGCCGCACCATCGATGGCGGCACCATGGCGGTGTTCCAGGCGGTGAAAGCGTTCGAACTGTTCAGCGGCCGTAGCGCCGATGCCCAACGCATGATGGATCACTTCGCCAGCATGAATGCCTGATGGAGACAGGAGGGAACTCTGCTGGCAAATCTTCGCGAGCAGAGCTCGCTCCTACGGGAATCCCCCCGTAGGGTGGGCTTTTCAGCCCACCATCAAAGCGCCGGTCACGCCTGCAGGTAGCGCAGCACCGAATCGCAGATCATTTCCTTGTGCCGGGCCTTGACCTGCTCGTCCACCAGGTCGATCTGGAAGATCTCGCCGAAAGTGTTGCGGTTGGAGACGCGGTAGAAGCAGAAGGAGCTGATCAGCAGGTGCAGGTCGAGGGGGTTCAGACCCGGTCGGAACACGCCCTCGGCTTCGCCACGGCGGAGGATTTCCCCGAGGGAGTCGAGGATGGTGGTGCTCATGGAGCGGATGGCGTTGGACTGCTTCACGTACTCGCCATGGTGGATGTTCTCGATGCTGACGATGCGCACGAAATCCACATTGCGGTCGTGGTGGTCGAAGGTGAATTCCACCAGCCGGCGGATCGCCTCGCGGGGTTCGAGTTCGGCCAGGTGCAGCTTGCCTTCGGTGCTGCGGATATCGCCGTAGAGCTTTTCCAGTACCTCGACGTAGAGCTGCTCCTTGCTGCCGAAGTAGTAGTAGATCATCCGCTTGGAGGTATGCATGCGCTCGGCGATGGCGTCGACGCGGGCGCCGGACAGACCCTGCTGGACGAATTCGACGATGGCGGCCTGGAGGATGTTCTCGCGGGTTTTTTCCGGATTGTTCTTGCGCCCTTTGCGAGGGGCCTCTGCGGGCAGGTCTTGTAGTTCGGCAGTTGTTGTCATCATGGGCTCACGGCCAGCGGAAACTGGTTCGATTATGGGTTGGGCTGCGGCCGTAAGGAAGCCTGGCGCTGGGGTGGCGCCAGGCTTCGTGCGGTCTACAACTTGGCCTTGGCGGCGGCGCCGCTGCGGGCTTTGGCCATGGCCGCCAGGCGTACCGCAACGTTGGCCGCACCGTAGCCGGTATAGCCATTCTTGCGCTGCAGGATTTCGAAGAAGAAGCGCCCCTCGAACGGCTCCGTGTAGACGTGGAACAGCTCGCCACCCTGGGCGTCGCGGTCGTAGAGCACGTTGTAGTAGGCCAGTTCGCTGAGGAACTCGTCGTCGAAATCGAAGCGCGCCGCGAGGTCGTCGTAGTAGTTCAGCGGAATGTCCAGCAACGGCACGCCGGCATCCTTGGCGCGGCTCACCTCGGCGAAGATGTCCTCGCAGGAGAAGGCGATGTGGTGCGCCCCGGACCCGCGATAGCTGGACAGCGCATGGGAGATCGCGGTGTTGCGGTTTTCCGAGATGTTCAGCGGCAGGCGGATGCTGCTGCAACGGCTGCGGATGGCGCGGCTCTTCACCAGGCCGTAAGGGTCCGGCAGCACCACTTCGTCGTCGGCTTCGAAGTCCAGCACGCTCTTGTAGAACAGCACCCAGCTGTCCAGTCCATCGGCCGGCAACGCCAGGGCCATGTGGTCGATGCGGTCGAGCTGGCCGCCCTGGCTGGCCTGGGGATCGAGGATGAAGTCGCTGTCGTAGATGGTCTGCCCGGCCTGGGCCCGCTCCACCAGATAGATGAGGCTGCCGTCCGGCGCGCGCACGGCAGGAATCTCACGCTCGTTCGGGCCGACGAGGCCGCGATAGGGCTGGCCTTTGAACTCCCGGGCGCGCTCCAGGGCGCTTGCGCTGTCCTTGACCCGCAGGGCGGTGGCGCAGAGCGACGGACCGTGGGCTTCGAAATAGCCGTGAGCGAAGGAATAGGGTTCGGCATTGAGCACGATATTGATGTCGCCCTGGCGCATCAGGCTCACGTCCTTGGAACGGTGTTGGCCGGCGCGGGCAAAGCCCAGGCGCTCCAGCCAGCTGGCGAGCTTGGCGCCCTGGGCTTCGTCCACGGCGAATTCGAGGAATTCGACACCGTCGTAGCGGCTGGCCGGCGGTGGCGAGAGAAGGATGTCCAGATTGGCCGGCGGGGCCGGGTCCTTGGCCAACAGCTTGCGGGTCTTCTCTTCCAGATAAAGCAGAGAGCGCAGACCGTCGGCAGCGTTGGCCCTGGGCGGTGCGGCGCGGAAGCCGTCATTGAAGATTTCCAGGGACAGCGGGCCCTTGTAGCCACTGCGGATGATGGGCGCGAGGAAGCCCGGCAGATCGAATTCACCCTGTCCGGGGAAGCAGCGGAAGTGGCGGCTCCACTCCAGGACGTCCATGGCCAGTACGGGGGCGTCGGCCATCTGCACGAAGAAGATCTTGTCTCCGGGAATCTCGGCAATGCCGCTCGGGTCGCCCTTTATTGACAGGGTATGGAAGCTGTCCAGCAGCACACCGAGGGCGGGGTGGTCGGCCTGGCGTACCAGGTTCCAGACCTGCTGCCAGCTGTTCACATGGCGGCCCCAGGCCAGGGCCTCGTAACCGATGCGCAGGTTGCGGGCGCCTGCCCGTTCGGCCAGGAGGCGCAGGTCGTCCACCAGGATTTCCTCCTCCGGCAACGCATCGGGCTGGACGTTGCTGCACACCAGCACCAGGTCGGTCCCCAGCTCCTGCATCAGATCGAATTTGCGCTCGGCGCGGTCGAGGTTCTTCTGCAGGCGTTCGCGGCGGCAGCCTTCGAAATCGCGGAAAGGCTGGAACAGCGTGATGGCAATGCCAAGGTCGGCGCACATCTGGCGGATTTCGCGCGGGCTGCCGGCGTAATACAGGAGGTCGTTCTCGAAGATTTCGACACCGTCGAAACCGGCAGCGGCGATGGCTTCGAGTTTTTCCGGCAGGGTACCGCTCAGGGAGACGGTGGCAATGGAACGCTGCATGCTTGAGCTCCTTGTGGGTGGGCGCGGTAAATACCTGTAGGGGCGAATTCATTCGCCCCTACAAAAGACAGGCAAAGCCCTTCGTTTTCGTAGTCGGATTGATTATTCGCGCGTAAAGTCAGCCCATCAATCCAATATGTACGAACCAGTTAGTTTTGCGTTCGATTACCGAACAAAAGGCCGGTTATCGAATTGACGCTTTTTCGATCACTCCGCAACATGAACCCCATGTTGCAGACCAGCCGCCGGGTGGCATCACTGCCAGCCCAGTCATCCGGAAGGCCCTGCGATGGCAACCACGCGTCACGACATAACAATTTCAAGAAACGGGTAACTGCTCATGCTCACATCCAACTCCCTGATCGAAGCCCCTCCCCTGGTCCGCGCACGTTGGCGCCGAGATCGAGTGCGACCTGCCACGTCGTCTCTCTGACCTGACTCCCCCGACCTCACCCGGACAGCGCTAGCCGGTCAGTCCCCCGACCCGACCACCAGCCCTGTCACGCCAGCGTGCACGCGTGCCGCTCCGGCCCAGCGCCGGGCGAATCTGCTCGTCTGGCGTCCAAACAAAAACAACGGAGACAACGATGGCTACTCCCTCCAGCTCCCAAGCCAAGAAAGCAACTGCCAGCGGATGGATAGGTTCCGCCCTGGAGTACTACGACTTCTTCATCTACGCCCAGGCGGCGGCGTTGATCTTCCCGCAGATCTTCTTCCCGTCCACCGATCCGAAGATGGCCATCATCGCCTCCCTTGCAACCTACGGCGTCGGCTACCTCGCCCGCCCCGTAGGCGCCTTCGTGCTCGGCCACTGGGGCGACACCCGCGGCCGCAAGAACGTCCTGCTGCTGTGCATGTTCCTGATGGGCCTCTCGACCATGGCGGTTGGCCTGCTGCCCACCTACCACGACATCGGCATCCTCGCGCCGGTGCTGCTGGTGGTCCTGCGCCTGATCCAGGGCTTTGCCGTGGCCGGTGAGATTTCCGGTGCCAGTTCGATGATCCTCGAACATGCGCCATTCGGACGGCGCGGCTACTACGCCAGCTTCACCCTGCAGGGCGTACAGGCCGGCCAGGTCATGGCAGCCGCGGTGTTCCTGCCGCTGGCCTACTTCATGCCGAGCGAGGCCTTCAACGAGTGGGGCTGGCGGATTCCGTTCCTGATGAGTGCCATGGTCCTGGTGGCGGGCTTCATCATCCGTCGCGAAGTCCACGAGACCCCGGCCTTCGTCAATGAAGAGAACCAGCAGAAAGTCGCCAAGTCGCCGATTTCCGAAGCCTTCCGCCATAGCTGGAAGTGCATGGTGCTGGTGATGTTCATGGCCCTGATGAATGTCATCCCGGTAGTCGCCACCATCTTCGGCGCGGCCTACGCGGTGCAGCCCGCCTACGGCATCGGCTTCGACAAGAGCGTCTACCTGTGGATTCCGGTGGTGGGCAACATCGTCGCCGTGCTGGTGATCCCCTTCGTCGGCAATCTCTCCGACAAGATCGGCCGCCGTCCCACCATGATCGCCGGCTGCCTGGGTTCCGGCCTGCTGGCCTTCATCTACCTCTACGCCATCAGCATCCAGAACGTGCCCCTGGCCTTCTGCATGTCGATCCTGATGTGGGGCATGATGTACCAGGGTTACAACGCGGTATTCCCGAGCTTCTACCCGGAGCTGTTCCAGACCCGCTACCGCGTCTCGGCCATGGCCATCGCCCAGAACGTCGGCACCATGCTGACCGCCATGCTGCCGGCCCTGTTCGCCGCCGTTGCACCGCCCGGTTCGGACAACATTCCGCTGGTCATCGGCAGCCTGGCCTTCATCATCACCTGCATGTGCGCCCTGGCCGCCTACATCGCGCCGGAGACCCACCGCCTGTCCATGGAAGACCTGGGCAACCCGAACGCCAAGCCGATGGAAAAAGGCCAGTACGACGCCAGCCGCGAGAGCAGCATGCGCGCCGTCAGCCACTGATCGAGCAACCAGAAAGAAGAGGGCCCCATGCGGGGCCTTTTTCTTTTGTGGCGGATTTGGCGACACGACTCCGGCACCTGGCTGACCGCTGGTGCGCTCAGGGCACCCTACAAGGGCGGCCTCGTCGCCCGGTCCAGACAATGGTCGGGTCAAGTGGTGAATCCGGAGCTCGCTCGTGGCTCCACCGTAGGGTGCGCTGCGCGCACCGCCATCCCGCGTGTCACGCACGCCGCTGCATCCATGCCGCGCCCAGGCCGCTCAGGCAGATAACGGCGATCCCGGACAGGGTGGTGGCTTCAGGCGTGTGGGAGAAGATCACGAAGCCCAGCAGCCCGGCGAACACGATCTGGCAGTAGCCAAATGGTGCCAGCAAGGCCGGTGCAGCCAGGCGGAAGGCTTGGGTCAGCAACAGGTGTGCCGTCATGCCCGCACCGCCAAGCGCCAACAGCAACAGGCCATGGTTCAGGCTCGGCAGTTGCCAGAAGAACGGCACCACAGCGCTCATCGCCAGGGTGTTGCACAACCCCGCGAAGAAGTTGCTGGTGGTCGGGCTGTCATGGGCCGCCACCTTGCGCGTGAGTAACTGGTAGAAGCAGAAACCCAGGGCCGAGCCGAAAGGAAAGAGGATGGCCGGGGTGAACAACTCCCCGCCGGGATGCACGATCACCAGCACCCCGATGAATCCCATGACCACCGCCGCCCATTGGCCAAGGCTGACCTTTTCCTTGAGCAGCGGGACGGACAGCGCGGTCACCAGCACCGGCGCGAGGAAGTTGACCGCCGTGGCCTCCGCCAGCGGGATGTACTGCAGGCCGGCCGTGAACAGCAGGCTGGTGCTGAGCAGGCTCAGGGCGCGCAGTACCTGCAGCAGCGGCCGTTTCGTGCGCAGCACCCGCAGGCCCGCGCCGGGCAGGAAGATGCCGGCCATCAACAGCGTGTGAACCAGGTAGCGGGCCCACACCACCATCACCACCGGGTAGAGGCCGCCGAGGAATTTGGACAGGGCGTCGTGCCCCGCGAAGAGGAAAGTGGCCAACACCACCAGCAGGATGCCCCGCAGCGGTTGGTTGGCTCCGGAAAGCGGGGTATTGACGCTCATGGGGGTCTCGAAAAAAGAACGCGGCCCAGCCGGCCGCGCAAAGGGTGAAAGGTCAGATCTGCTCGATCAGTGTTCGCGCCTTGTCCAGCGCCGTGCGGGCACGGTCCAGGGCACTGACGCCCTGCTCCATCAATTGCCGCGTGGGGATTTCCAGGCTCAGCGGAATGTTCGCTGGCAGCGTGCGCAGCAGGCCTTTCAGGTCGCAGTCGCCGTCACCGGGGAAGCGTCGCTCGGTGCGCGCCTGGCGGAGGATTTCGCCCATGTCGTCCGGGCGTGGGCCAGCCACGTCGCAGAGCTGGGCGTAGCGCAGCCGGGCCGGCGCCACCCGGGCAAGGTCCTCCAGGCGCGACGCGGAGCGATTGAAGTGGAAGGCATCCACCAGCACCGCGCCGTTGGCCCGGTCGGCGTTCTCCACGATGCGTGCCGCCTGGAGGAGGTCGCGGGCATCGGTCCAGGGCATGAATTCGAGGCTCGGATAAATGCCAAAGGTGGCGGCGAGGTCGCAGAACGCGGCGAAATTGTCCGTCAGGCGAGCCTCATCGCTGTCATTGCCCGCCACCAGCACTTCCGTGGCGCCGAATTCGGCGCCGGCTTCCAGTACCGGGGCGAAATCGGCCACCCGGGTTTCCTCCTTCAGACGCAGGATCTCGATATCCAGCACCTTCACCCCGGTGTCACGCAGGCGCTCCAAGGTCTGGCGGCGCAGCCCGGCATCGGCCACCACCGGGAAGTGGTATTCCTCCGGGGTCGCCGGCATCAGGCGCAGCCCAACATGGCTGTAGCCGGCACGCGCGGCCACTTCCACCATCTCCGGTGGCGAGAGTTCGAGGACGGTCAGGGCTGCGAGGGAGAAACGTCGGTCTGTCATGCTTTTCTCGGAATCCGATTCCACAATTTGATTCGCGATATTTAGAACTACGTTCCATAAATACACAAGTGCAAACAACCGCCGTCTGGCGACAAACAGAATCGCCAGGGCGCGGAGCCAATTGGCTCTGGGGGAATGGTGCGGTGGGGGTTTCGAAGGGGAGCACAGCTGCCCCGGCGAGTCAGGCCCGTAGGCTGGGCTTCAGCCCGCCCGCAGAGGTCAGCGCGGGCTGAATCAGACGAAGAACTCCGACGCCTGGCTCGCGGCCGACAGTTCTTCGGTAGCGGCCAGCAGCAGCGGCGCCAGTTCGTGCATGCGCGGCTCCGGCAGGCGCGCAGTCGGGCCGGCAACGCTGAGGACACCGATGGCTTTGCCGCTGAGCGGATCGCGCACTACTGCCGCCAGGGCCGACATGCCGACCGAGGAGCTTTCCACCACCCAGGCGTAGCCATGTTCACGGGCAAGGCGCAGGCGCTCCAGCAGTTCGATGTTCGAGCGCGGCGCATTGGGGCCGAAGTCCGCCGGGTCGGCCACGCCCTGGCGCTCCACCAGCACAAGGGCCTCGGCATCGCTCAGGCTGGCCAGCCAGGCATGACCGGAAGCGGTGTAGAACAGCGGCGCGTCGCGACCCATGTCGGGGTCGTAGCGCAGGCCGGAACGCGCGCCCTGGGATTTGACGATCCAGGTCAGGCGGTCATCCTCGATCACCCCCAGACGCACCAGTTCACCGGTTTCCTGGGCCAGTCGGTCGAGGATCGGCTGGACAATATCCGCGCCGCTGCTGGCGAGGTAGCGAAACGCCATGGCCACCAGCCGGGTGGACAACTGGTAGCGGCTGTTTTCCTGGTTCTGGCGCACATAGCCGAGGCGTATCAGCTCGGCCAGCATGCGGTGCGTCGCGCTCTTGGGAATCTCCAGTTCATCGGCCAGGGTCTGCATGGGCAGACCCCGTGGGTCGCTGGTGAGGCGTTCGAGGAGGTTGAAGGCGCGTTCGATCTGGCTACCGGCCATGGGAGGTGATCCTTGTGAATGTGCGCCGATTCTAGAAGACAACGCTCCCTGCGCAAATCCTGGAACTGCAGCTGGGGCTGATCCCATCGACAGAAATAATGTACGAAATGGTTAGTATCTGTTCGCTGATCGAACAAAAGCGCTCCAGACGAATTGAACCCAGGGCCGGCCAATTCCACTATCGACGCCAGGTCCGAAGCGTTGCCGCAACCAGCCTGCGACTTCAGCAACGCTTCGACCTTCCATAAATACAAGAAAGGTTTCCAGCGATGTCCCAGCCCAGCGTCCCCCTCTCATCGTCCGCCTCCGGGCCCGCTAAAGCCCGCTGACGCACCCGTAACTCCGTCCCAGAACCGCATTCGCGCTCAGGCCGCGAAGGGGTTTCTGCGCACCTGAAAACAACAATTCAAGAGGCAAGACCGAGCATGAACCGCACCAGCCGCCCGTCCCAGCACTTCGTCCACGGCATCCTCGCCGCTGCCGTGACCCTGGCCGCCCTGCCCCTCCAGGCCGCCGAGGAAGGCGGGTTCGTCGAGGACTCCAAGGCGGTCCTGAACCTGCGCAACTTCTACATGAACCGCAATTTCGTCAGTGATTCCGCTACCCAGGGCAAGGCCGAGGAATGGACCCAGAGCTTCATCCTCGACGCCCGCTCCGGCTATACCCAGGGCACCGTGGGTGTCGGCGTCGACGTGCTCGGCCTGCTCGCGGTCAAGCTCGACGGTGGCCGTGGCACCAAGGGCACCCAGTTGCTGCCGGTGCATGACGACGGCCGCCCCGCGGACGACTTCGGCCGCCTCGGCGTGGCCGGCAAGATGCGCATTTCGGACACCGAATTGAAGGTCGGCGAATGGATGCCGGTGCTGCCGATCCTGCGCTCCGACGATGGCCGCTCGCTGCCCCAGACCTTCGAGGGTGGCCAGGTCACGTCCAAGGAAATCGACGGCCTGACCCTCTACGGCGGCCAGTTCCGCGGCAACAGCCCGCGCAACGACGCGAGCATGGAAGACATGTCCATGAACGGCAAAGCCGCCTTCACCTCGGACCGCTTCAACTTCGTCGGCGGCGAATACAGCTTCAATGACAACCGCACCCTGGTCGGGCTGTGGAATGCGGAGCTGAAGGACATCTACCAGCAGCAGTTCGTCCAACTGGTGCACAGCCAGCCCATCGGCGACTGGACCCTGGGCGCCACCCTCGGCTACTTCACCGGCAAGGACGACGGAAGCGCGCTGGCCGGCGATCTGGACAACCAGACCTGGTCCGGCCTGTTCTCCGCCCGGTACGGTGCCAATACCTTCTATGTCGGCTTGCAGAAGCTCAGCGGTGACGATGCCTGGATGCGGGTGAACGGCACCAGCGGCGGCACGCTGGCCAACGACAGCTACAACTCCAGCTACGACAACGCCCAGGAGAAATCCTGGCAGGTGCGCCACGACTTCAACTTCGCCGGCGTCGGCATCCCCGGGCTGACCCTGATGAACCGCTACCTCAGCGGCGACAACGTGCACGTGGGTGCTGTCACCGATGGCAAGGAATGGGGACGCGAGACCGAGCTGGCCTATGTGGTGCAGTCCGGCGCGTTCAAGGCCCTTACGGTCAAGTGGCGTAACTCCACCCAGCGCCGCGACTGGGGTAGCAACACCAGCTTCGACGAGAACCGGCTGATCATCAGCTACCCGCTCTCGATCCTCTGATCCTTTGGTTAGCGTGCGTTAAGTCCCTCGGCCCGCCTTCTGGCGGGCTTTTTTCTTCCAGGCAGCCCGTGCGCATGGGGCATCGAGGAGGCCTTTTCTGTTCGCTGACCGGCCATTTGTCGAAGCCCGGTCTTGGTCAGGATCAAGGTGACTCATAAAATACGGAACATGGTTCCAGTTTTTGAGGATTTTTCTAAATGCCTGCCACACACCCAACTCCCCACAGCCTCGATTGCGACCTGCTGGTCATTGGCTCCGGCGCTGCGGGACTGGCCGCCGCGGTTACCGCCGCCCACCACGGGCAAAGGGTGATCCTGGTGGAGAAGGACGCCGTCTTCGGTGGTGCCACCGCCTGGTCCGGCGGCTGGATGTGGCTGCCGCGCAATCCGCTGGCGCGGCGCGCAGGTATCGAGGAAGGCATCGAACAACCCCGCACGTACTTGCGCAACGAGCTGGGCGAGCACTACCGCCCCGAGTTGGTGAATGCCTTCCTGGAAGCCTGCCCGGAGATGGTGAGCTTTTTCGAACAGCACACCGCCCTGCAGTTCGTCGATGGCAACGGCATTCCCGACATGCACGGCGATACGCCTGGCGCTGCCACCGGTGGCCACCAGGTGATCGCCGCGCCCTATGACGCCCGTGAGGTCGGCAACCTGCTGCCGCGCCTGCGCAAGACCATGCGGGAAACTTCCTTCCTGGGCATGCCCATCATGGCGGGCGCCGACTTGGCCGCCTTCCTCGGCATGACCCGATCCCTGCGCGCATTCGCCTACGTCACCCGACGCTTCACGACGCACCTCTACCATCTGGCCCGCTACGGCCGGGCCATGCATTTGGTCAACGGCGTGGCCCTGGTGGCGCGCCTGGCCAAGTCCGCTGACGATCTTGGCGTACAGCTGATGGAATCCACACCTGCGACGCGGTTGCTTATCGAAAAGGGCAACCTGCGCGGCGCCGTGGTGATGCGCAATGGCGTGGAAGTGGCGATTCACGCTCGGGCCGTGGTGCTGGCGGCCGGCGGTTACCCCAATGATCCGGAGCGACGCAAGGCGACCTTCCCCCGGGACGCCAGCGGTCACGACAACCTCGCCCTCCCCCCGCTGTCCTGCTCCGGCGACGGCCTGCGCCTGGGCGAATCCGCCGGCGGCGTGGTGGCAGACGACCTGCGCTCCCCCGTCGCCTGGGCGCCGGTGTCGAAGGTGCCCTACCCCGACGGCACCTTCGGTCATTTCCCTCACATCATCGATCGCGGCAAGCCCGGCATCATCGGCGTGCTGAAAAACGGTCGGCGTTTCGTCAACGAGGCTGGCGGCTACTACGACTATGTCGATGCGATGAACCAGGCCGTGCCGGAGGGTGAGGAAAGCTGCTCCTGGCTGATCTGCGACCACCGCTTCCAGCGTCGCTATGGCCTGGGCTTCGCCCGCCCCGCCCCCGTGCCGCTGTGGCCGCACCTGCGCAACG